>NZ_JSEO01000009.1 GCF_001624705.1 Marinomonas sp. SBI8L | reverse complement strand
TAGTCATTCGAACATCAATTGAATAAACAATTAACAACTCGAACAACTTGCTGAAGTCTCTAGCGAGTGCCCACACAAATTATCTGATTAACTATTTTAAAGAGCGTCTGACTTACTAAACAATGTTCTGTTTGTAGTCGCTTACTTGGTAAGCTGTCGGTGTAAGCTTTTTTTGCTACCCCGTGTCAGTGGATGCGTATAATACGCATCTCATTTTTTATGGCAAGTACTTTCTCGAATATTTATCAATTAATCTCAAAAGTGATGAATAGCCTAGCAGGGGTTTCAGATTTGGCCAGTTTTTATACAAAAAAAGCGAGTTTTGCTTCCATCTATTCGCAAAACTCGCTTTTTTAAAGTTTATTTCTAAATACCTAGCTAACTAGTCTTCAGCCGACACCAACTTAGCCGCTTGTGCAGCTTCTTTACGACGCTTAAGTTCGTAAATTACCGCAATCGCGATTGTGGTTAAAATCATGATAAGACCCAAGGCATTAACTGCAGGAGTTAGACCGGTTCTTACTTTAGAAGCGATATAAACCGTTAAGGTTGTATCATAGCCTTTCACAAACAAGGTCGTATTGTAGTTTTCAAACGACTGTAAGAAAGCAATTGCGGCAGCAGAGATAATGGCTGGCTTTAAATAAGGCAAAAGAATACGGCGGAAAGTTTGCCATTGGTTTGCACCTAAACTTAAAGCAGCATTCTCAAGCGTTCTATCAAAACGCTGTAACCTCGCAAGCACCATTAACATGACATAGGCAGCGATAAAGGTTGTTTGTGCAATGACTGTCAGCATCACCCCACCACTCACACCCATTCCTTTCCAGAAAATAAGTGTTGAGATACCTACGATAACACCAGGTGTTAAAAGAGGAGACATCATCAAGGAGTAAAGAAAGGTTTTTCCCTTTCCGTGATAAGTAGACAAGAATAAAGCACAGCAAATACCAATCGGCACAGCGACAACAAGAACTCCCGCTGCAACTATGATACTCGTCCAAAGGGCTTGCCACATGGCACCATCTTGAGCCAAGGCTTCAAACCACTTTAACGTAGCCCCCTTCCAAGGAGAAACCGTTGGAAAACGACTGTCATTGAAAGTAGCTGCCCCCATGATAATGAGAGGGATAAATAAGTAAGTGAAAAACACACCTATATAGAAGCGAATTCCCCAGCGTAAAATAGTTTCGGATTTCATCGTGCGATATCTCCTAGACCAACTTTAAAGACACGCATCACTAATGCAATGAAACCGATACAGATAATTAATAGCAAGAAGGCATATGCTGCACCTTGGTTCCAGTTACCGCCTTCGAAGAACCAGTTATAAATTATCTGAGTAAACCAACGACTACCAGGTGAGCCAAGTAATGCTGGCACAGCATAACTACCCGCCGCCAACATAAATGTCATGATACAACCAGTTGCAATACCAGGCTTGGCGTGAGGAATAATGACTCTGTAGTGAGTTCTTATCCAACCAGCACCAAGGTTTCTAGCCGCTTTGATCTGGTTCATATCCAAGCTTTCAATCGCATTATAGATAGGGAAGATCATGAACAGAATATAGGCATAAACCATACCTATCATGACACCAGTATCGCCAGACAAGAATCGAATCGGTCTATCGATAAAGCCTAACGCTAATAGCAATGCATTTAGTGGACCCTTGTATGCAAGTATGATGTACCAAGAAAAGGTTCTTAGGATCTCATTAATCCAAAAAGGAATAATTAAGAGAAGAATACATAATGCCGCCTGTCTTGGTGTTGCGACTTTAGCGAGGTAAAACGCTAAAGGGTAACTAACCAATAAGGTTAGTAAGGTAACCAAAACACTCGACCAAATTGTTTTGGCAAAGATGGCTAGGTGAATCTGGTTACCAAACAGGGTCTCATAGTTAATCAGAGAGTAAGTATCTTTAGGTCCGCCCACTTCTTTAGGAAGTAGGTTAGGTCTAAAAGAGTAATCTACCATTAAGAACTGAGGTAGGATCACAAGCACAAGTAACCATAGGGCAATCATGGCGAGGATACCCAGCGCCATGCCACCACCAAATCTTGCTTTTAATTGGCTAAACATTCTCCCCCCTTGCAATTACCACTGCATCTTGGCTAATAAAGCCCAGTTTCACTTTGGCTCCAGCAACAAGGTCTGCGGTATATTGCTCAGCACCAATTTGAACGGCAATGTTTTGCGCTCCAATTTGTGTATTGAGTGTTAGGTAAGACCCTTCGAAGTTAATTTCTGTAATATTGGCTTCAAATCTAACATCACAGCCAGCATCAGCCGCTTGACCCACACGGATAAGCTCAGGGCGTATAAATAAGTTAGCCTGCTGACCTTTTGTAATTGCACCAATACCACGACCGGTTAGTAGACCTAATCCAGCGCAATTAACTGTTACATTATTACCTTCAACACCTTCAACTGAACCTGCAATAGCATTGTTCTCACCCACGAAGGAGGCAACAAATTCTGTTTTAGGTTCACGATATAGAGTAATTGGGTCGGCAACTTGCTGAAGTTTACCCGCAGACATAACACCCACTCGATCCGACATGGTTAATGCTTCACCTTGGTCGTGAGTAATATAGATGAAGGTAATGCCAGTTTTACGCTGAATTTCTTTTAACTCAGTACGCATATGTTGACGTAGTTTTAAGTCCAAAGCGGATAATGGCTCATCTAGCAAAAGAACTTGAGGCTCTACTGCTAAAGCACGTGCAATCGCGATACGCTGCTTTTGTCCACCAGATAGCTCTGATACTTGTTTAGTACCACTACCATCTAATGCAACTAATTCTAATAATCTATCTGAGGTCTTTTTACGCTCTGCTTTAGATACGCCACGCACCTCAAGACCAAACTCGATATTCTCCGCCACTGTCATAAGCGGAAACAAAGCAAGGTTTTGGAAAATCATTGATGTAGGGCGCTTGTTAGCAGGTACGCCACGCATGGCTTTTCCGCCAATTCTAACATCCCCTTCACTAGGATCTAGAAAGCCACTAATCATGTTAAGTATGGTTGTTTTACCGCAACCAGATGGACCAAGAAAACTAAAAAATTCGCCTGATTCTATTTTTAAATCTGTTTTCTGAACGGCAGTGAAATCGCCAAAATTCATAACAACATTATCTAGGTGAACACTGCTATCCATTTTTTCTCTCTACTTTCATATACGCTAACCTGCCACAAACATTAAGCTTTGCAGGTAAATAATAAGGGACAAAAAAAGCCCCCACCCCAAATGTTGGGCTAGGAGCTTTATTTAGGAGGTTCTATGCAGATAGGTAACGATCTTGGTATTCGTTACGCAAAGCCACATACCAAGGTTCTTGGATAGGCCACCACCATAGATTTTTCAGTTCTTTCTCAGTGTAAGACTCTTGGAAGAACTGTTTAGTTGCTTCTGGTAGAAGCGCATCAGATCCTTTCGAAGTAGAGTTATAACCTGTCGATTCTACGAACATTGCACCTGCTTCTGGTGTGTAGTACCAGTTGATAAATTCGTAAGCAGAGTCAACATTGTTAGCATTTTTAGGAATAACAAAGCCTTCCATCCAAGCAAGAGCACCTTCTTTTGGTGCTGCATAAGCAATAGGCTCACCTTCTTGCTTAAGTTTGAATGCAGTGCTGTCCCAAGTTTGACCAATGATGGCGCCATTCGTACGGAATGCACCTTGTGCTTCGTTTTCTGTAGACCAGTACTGAGCAATTGCTGCTTTGTGCTCAGTAGCCGTTTTCAAGATGACGTCAAAGTTAGCACGCATTGCCTTTTCATTCTTATAAGAATCAAGTAGTGGGTAAGGTAGTTTGCCCATGCTTTCAAGCCATAAACCAATACCTACCAATGCTGAGTGTCCACGTACGGTAACACCACCAGCATGCTCTGGTTTCCAAAGGTCACCATAGCTTAAATTGTTACGATCAATTTTTGCGTAATCTGTGTTAAAAGCAATCGCCTCTGTACCCCAATCAGAAGGTGCAAAGTAACGTTTACCATCAACAATACCACCTACTTCAGAGCCTTTTACAGCACTCTCAAGGCAGCCTTCCCAGTTAACACGAGACGTATCTAGTGGTTGTACTAGATCAAAATCAACATAACCAGGTACACGGTCCACTGTCGGCATAATGATGTCGAAACCAGTACCGTCGGTAGCACGTAATGAGTTCATCAACTCATCATTAGTACCATAAGGAGTGAAAGTAGCATTAATACCTGTTTTTGCTTTAAAGTCTGCAAGCATTTCATCTGTGATATAGCCGGCCCACGCATAAATACGTAGTTCCTTATTTGCTGCAACCGCTTTACTAATACTAAAAGGTGTTGCTGCAACCGCGCCTGCTGCGGTCGCACTTTTAACAAAATTACGACGTGAAAGGGTCATGTTCTTACTCCGCTAAATCTTTATTATTAATATGGGATTAGACTTAAATCATTCTGTGTATCTAGGTCTTTTAAACATTAACTGAACGTTTCTTTATCTTTAAACATTCATTTAATTATAAAAGAAACTACAACACGATAATGACACTGCGATGAATTTGGAAGTCAATTTTGATATAAAAGTGAAAAAAAGCATAAATTGAAGTTATAAAAACCCTTTATGAATTTGCGATATTCGACATTTTTTCTTCTATTTTGAAGATCTTATGTTCATTTCTCTTCACTAATCTTTATTTTAAAAAAATTCTACTCTTCTTCTTATTTTGCGGATCAATGTAACAAAACTGACATCTAGTTTTTATACATTACTTCACAATATCTTAATGTTTTGTAACATACGTAAACAAAGGGTAAGAATTTTGACAATTTCTCGTGTTACTAAAATTACGACTTTCACCTATCTTTTAATCACTAGTTTACTTGCCTTAACTCTCACTTGGAGCATCCTGCAATTTCGTCAGACGATGGCAACGACAGATCAATATAACCAACTATTAACTCTGGCGAGTGTGTCCCTAAAAGATAAAATTGAAAGTTACTTAAGCTTTGGTGAAGCCACCAAGTTACAAGAGTCGATCAACCTCATTAATACAGATATCAAACAACAATTAACTGAGTTACCAAGCCAAATTCAAACCGATATCAGCCCTCTTTTGGAAAGCATTAGTTTAAAACTAGATGGTGATATCCGAGCGGCCGGCAAATTATCAGGTGATACCTTTGCACTAATACGCAACAATCAGCGCCAAATGTCACAAGCTATCGATACTTATTCTGACTTTATTAATCAGCCCCATACAAACCTAAGTTTGTCGGACAAAGTCATGCTTTTAGAAATGGATGCAAAACTTAAAAAGCACTTTATTAGTCTTAGCGATAATACCGAGCAATTCCTACAAGCCAATACAGTAAAGAACAAAGCCGCTTTAGCTTCTGAAGCAGACACCTTTTACAAAACGGTTAGCGCTATGTCTGCGTTACCAAATAACTTTTCAAGCCAAGAAGAAGTAGAAGAAACGGATGATTTAAGCGCCTTAATGGGTTGGGCAGAAGAAGAGCAAGAGGAAAGCGAAAGTCCGATCACCGAAATGCAGTCTGAGCTTAGCTCTTGGGTTAATAGATACATGAAAGATGTGAATAACAGCCTTAGCGGTATTACTCATATGCAAAATGCCCAAGCGGATTTACGCGCTCAAGTAAGTGGGCTGCAAGCAAAGCTTGAACTAGGCACCCAAGCTATTTCGACTCAATCAGAGCAAACTCAAGAAAAAATCATTTTCGCTTTTACTTTGTTTATTCTCTTGATGGTGATTGTCAGCGCTCTTACTCACTTATTCCTTTCCCGTATTGTTGTTAAAAGCGCTAAGAACCTTTTATCTGCTGTCACCTCTCTTGTTGAGACGCAAAGCTCAGAGCCTATTAATGTTGGCAAGCAGAAAAACGAACTATCAGAAACTGCGCATTATTTTAATCAATACCTAGCTTATGTTGAGACACAAAAACAAAAACGGGATAAGGAGCTTGCCAAGATATCCGACTCCTTAAACAAAGTCCTCAATGCTTTTGATGACATCAACAAGCTTAATCAAGAATCAAACCACGAACTAAGCAAAACCACGAGTATTACTGAACAAGTCAACATTCTTGCCAACAAAGCAGAAGTCAGAGCACAAGAAGTAGAAGGGTATGCGAGCGAAACTAGCCTTGCGATGCAAAGCAGTGTGGAACAGGCGCAAAGCTTAAAACAGGCAAATCAAATAGCGATGCAAACGCTCACTCAAAGCCGCCAATCACTTAATGGTTTAGAAGATTCAGTCAATGACGCTTCTTCTATTGTCTCCTCTATTCGAGACATATCTGAGCAAACTAACCTGCTGGCTTTAAATGCTGCAATTGAAGCAGCGCGAGCTGGCGAACACGGAAGAGGCTTCGCTGTCGTTGCTACTGAAGTACGCACTTTATCCAGCAAAACCCAAGACTCTTTGGGCGAAATCACCTCAATTCTAAGCCGTCTTACTTCCTCAACTCAGAACTTAAGCCAGTCTCTAGACAAAATAGAGTCGGCCAGTGACACCCAGATAAGCCTAACTGCACAACTTGGTGATTCAGCTTTTGAAGTCAGTGAAAAATCTAAGCAATCCACTGAATTAGCGCAAAAGGCAACTCGCTATGCTGCAGAGCAAAAAACCGAAATGCAGTCCCTTAATCACGCCATGTCTCAGGTGAAAGATAAGGCTCATGAGTCAGAGCAGTTTTTAGGTAAGGTTTCTGCGACCATCACCAAACGCGTCAATGAAATTTCTGTCAGCCTAGGTATTTAGACTTTCAAAGATACAAAAAAAGGGCGATATAAGATCGCCCTTTTTTATTGGTAACGCTGACGGCTAGAATAAGATACGTGCGCGTACTGTACCTTCAACTTCCTTCACTTTTTCCAAAGCTAAGTCGCTATTTGAAGCATCAACATCCATCACCATATAACCAATGTTTTCGCTGGTTCTTAGGTATTGGCCTGTGATGTTAATGTTGTTATCAGAGAAGATGCCGTTAATCTTAGTCAAGATACCAGGACGGTTCTCATGGATGTGCAATAGACGGTGGTTGCCATCTTGTGCTGGTAGAGCAACTTCAGGGAAGTTAACAGACGCAATCGTTGTACCTACATCAGAGTACTTAATTAGCTTTTCAGCTACTTCAACACCGATATTTTCTTGCGCTTCCATTGTGCTACCACCTACATGAGGTGTCAGGATAACATTATCCAAACCACGAAGAGGTGAAACGAACTCGTCAGCATTACCTTTAGGCTCAACAGGGAATACATCAATTGCGGCACCGTTTAAGCGCCCTTCTCTCATGGCTGCTGCCAAGGCATCAAGATCTACAACGGTTCCGCGAGATGCGTTCATAAAGATAGCTTCATCTTTCATACGAGCAATCTCTTCAGCACCAATCATAAGCTTGGTTGATGCTGTTTCTGGCACATGCAAACTAATTACATCACAGGTGGACAAAAGCTTGTTCAGGCTTTTTATTTGGCGAGCATTACCCAAAGGTAGTTTGGTCACAATGTCATAGAAGTAAACTTCCATACCCAGTGACTCAGCTAAAACACTCAACTGTGTTCCTATGCTACCGTAGCCTATGATACCCAGACGTTTACCGCGAGCTTCGTAGGAACCTACAGCTGATTTCATCCATCCACCACGGTGACAAACCGCACTTTTTTCAGGAATGCCGCGCAATAATAGAATCAGTTGGCCTATGACTAATTCAGCAACACTTCGAGTATTTGAGAAAGGCGCATTAAAGACTGCAATACCTTTCGCGCTCGCTGCTTCCAAATTAACTTGGTTAGTTCCTATGCAGAAACAACCAATAGCCATTAGCTTATTCGCGTGGGAAAGCACTTTCTCATTCAACTGAGTACGGGAACGAATACCAATAAAGTGCGCTTCTTCGATTTTTTCGATTAGCTCATCTTCAGCTAACGCAGTTTTATGAAATTCTATATTGGTATAACCTGCTTCATTAAGCGCATCCAATGCAGATTGATGCACGCCTTCTAGCAGTAAAATCTTAATCTTAGCTTTATCTAGTGAGGTGGTACTCATGACTTGTTTAACTTCTCTTCGTGGTGTGGGGAAAAATCACAAACATGTTAACACACAACAATGTATGTCGCAGACAAGATACTCAAATGTATTTCATTATGATAAGAAAATAATTAATACTGACTATTCAGCAAAACTAATTTGGCAGACATGGCCAAATTAGAGTAAACTTATTGATCATAAATTGTACAAAATGGCATTCCCATGGAAACTGGCATCTTACCTATAGCTGATAGATCGACGCTTGCGAGTCCGCAAAGCTTAGACTCGCTTAATGTCGGCACGCCAAATTCCAGCACCAACCTCTCTTCTCCTTCAACTGCAATCTCTAGTCCAGATGTTAGAGTAGACCTTTCTGCCGCCGGCAGACAGCTAGCCCAAGAAACACTAGAGAGAGAAACAGTACAGAGCACCCAACAAAGTGAAGCATTTAGGGCAGAGATTTCACAAACTGAGAGAAGTATAACCCAAAGCTTTAGAACCATTGAGATTAGCGAAGAAAGATACGCTAACGCAGGTAATGCAGAGTTTAGCGATTCACAAACTGATAATGACCAAACCTTAAATATAGGTACACAAGAAGAGTTAAGACTTGAATCTGGACAAGCAAGAGCCCAAGCACCTGAAGAAACACCAAGACAAGAGCCCAGAAGAGAAGAGCCTGAACCAAGTGAAAGTCGTACTGCTGAAAGCTCTCCCCCACCGATTCAATCGAGTCCAAATAACACCAGCCGTAGTGCTAGTGTGGTAACTCAATACAATATAAGCCCTGAATCAGCATTAGGTCAGTCAATTAGTACTCGAGCTTAACTCGAATCACAGACACAAAAAAGCGGTCCATAGCCGCTTTTTTATTGATCACCTTAACCCTAAGATCGACGCACCAAATACACACCTGTTTCAATATGATGAGTATAAGGAAATTGATCGAATACAGCGTATCGCTTAACGTCATGGGTATCTGCTAGCGCTTCTAAATTTGCTTTAAGTGTTTCAGGGTTACAAGAAATATAAAGGATCTTATCGACCTTACGAATCAATTCAACCGTATCTGAATCTAACCCGGCTCTTGGAGGGTCAACCAAAACCACGCTTGGCTCTAAGCTTTCCATTCCTGCTTGAACCAGCTGTTTTGGTAATTCAGTTTGGCCATTTAATGCAGCGGACACATCTTCACTCGCCATCTTCACGACTTGTACATTCGACATACCATTAATTGCAATATTCAACTGAGCTGAATTGACTGACACTTTAGAAATTTCGGTTGCGACAACACGATCAAAGCGACGCGCCAATGGAATCGAGAAGTTACCATTACCACAATACATCTCTAACAGATCGCCAGATTCATTTTGCGTTACATCCAGCGCCCAGCTCAACATAGATTCGTTAATGCCAGCATTCGGTTGTGTGAAGCTATTTTCAACCTGCTGGTAATGATACTTCTTGCCATTTACGGTCAAGGTCTCCATAACAAAGTCACGGGTTAATATCATTTTTTTCTTACGACTACGGCCAATAAAATGACAATGAGGGAAGGCCTCATTCAAGGTTTGCGCAGCAGCAAACCACTCGTCATCAATTGGTTTGTGATAAAGCATACTAATAAGTGCTTCACCCGTCTGAGTGGTTAAGAAATCAACCTGAAACAGTTTATGACGCAATATGGTAACTGTCTTAACAGCCTCTAACAAAGCAGGCATCAATTCATTTATCATTAATGACGCAACGGGAAACTGATCAACGCGAATGGGTGTTCTTGGATCTTTCGAATCAAACATGGCGTAATACATATCATCACCGTCATGCCAGATACGGAACTCTGCACGCATACGATAATGACTTGCTTCACTTTCAAAAACTTCAGCAGCCGGCAAATCCAAGGTCGCCATAAGTTCGTCAAGGTGACTGATTTTTTCGGCCAATTGCGGCTGATATTGATCGATTTGAATTTGATCCGGTCTCATGCGTGTTCCAACTCGTCAGATGATGTGATTAGGCGCGGGATTATACGAGTTCCCTAAAGACAATGCGAATCTAGTTAAGGGAACCCGTTATGAAAAGATTAAGGAAGGTTAATTAAGTGCACTTAGCATTTCACGTACCATGGCTGACGAGTTTTTAGCAGCAACAATTAGAAACTCTTCAAAGCTTTGTGACGACTCTTTACCCGCAATATCAGATAAAGCACGAACAACCACAAAAGGCGTTTCAAACTTAACACATACTTGCGCAACTGCAGCCGCTTCCATTTCCACAGCAAGTAAAGCAGGAAAGTCCGCTCTTACCTTCTCAACTCTTACTGGGTCTTGCATAAAGCTGTCGCCTGTTCCGATAAGACCCACTTCAGCCTTAACTAGATCAAGTCTTGCTACAGCCGCTTTCGCCTCTGCAATTAAAGCGTCATCCGCAGCATAAGTTGCAGGCATACCTGGCACTTGACCCATGCTGTAACCAAACACAGTAACATCAACATCGTGATGACAAACTTGATCAGAAATAACCACATCACCTACGTTTAAGCTTTGAGCATAACCACCAGCAGAACCAATATTAATCACTTTAGACGGCGCAAATTTTGATAAAAGCAAGGTAGTAGAAACGGCGGCGTTTACTTTACCAATACCAGATTGCAGCAATACCACGTCTTTCCCGTCTAGCTGCCCTTGATAAAACTCACAACCCGCAATTGACTGGGTCTCAAGGTTTGTCATCCAGCCTTTTATTAGGGCGACTTCTTCTTCCATTGCGCCAATAATAGCGACCAAACTCATATATTACTCCTCAAACAGGGCGATTTTATTATGAACAAATTCAACTAGGGATTTCACTTGCTCTTTACGATAAGGTTTTTTCATTTGATATTGATTAACCCCAGAACTGGGAGCTGAACTCAAAGACACTATCATCAGATTAGCGTGCTCTTTTCTTAGCCAAATAATATGCTCATTATCCACATCATCTAACAAGAGTACGGCTTTAACTTTTTGATGGCTAAATAGTGATAAATGACCTTCTAATGAAGGTACCAAATAAGGGGATATTTTAAGCTGGGTAAGCTCTTCATACAATATCGCACGACTGATACTTGAACCACCCACAACTAACCAAGCATCATCATCTGCCAAACAGTCCTGTAAGGCGATGCTATCCAAACTTAAAATTGGTTCAATAAATCTTGCGAGACTGTACTCATGTGCACAAGCAGAGAAATTAGGGTAGCCATCTATCTCATGCTTATCTTGATTACCTACCCAAGCGACAGGAATTCTTTGGCGTGCCAATCGAGTTTGCAAAATAGCAGGCAGCTCTCGCCACTCAGGCTGTAATTCGTCATAAGCGATTAATAGGATATCTATCTCGTCCGTACTACCCACTTCTGTAAAAAAGCTTTCAGCGGAAGAAAATGCATGTACAGAGCAGTTTAGTTTCTTCAGCACAGCTTCAACCTGATTGGCCATAGCATAATCATTTGCCAACCAAGCAACTTTAATATTATCAGGCAAGTTAATACGGCCGAGAGGTGTTTCTCCTAAAGGATATACAATGGAGATCTGATTCGTCTTAACCCGTTTTGCTTCTATCCCTAAACGTCCACAAATAGTTTTATTTAACCAAGCAAAAATAGGTCGAGTATCACTGATACCAACCACTTCAAAACGTAATTGATTTTCTGTTACACAAATTGAAAGCCGCTTTTCTTCAATTAACTCACTAGCATGTACAGACAAAACCAAGGCATTAATTAATAAACCTAAATCCGTACTCCAGCGACTTTGCACCAAAGCAGACGCTAGATCACACTCAATTTTAAGATAGCCAAACCTACCTAAGTCACAAGGCGTCAGTAAAAGGCGCTGTTGCAACAAATCACCTAATGTAATTTGATCCATGCTAGAGGGCTCATTAAGAAGCTCACTTAAACAGGTGACTATCGCCTTTTGCCAATTTCTAGCTTCAACAAAAGACTCGGTATCAAAGAAAACGATTTGATGATTAATCTCATTTAATATGAGATCTATTTCAACCGAGCTTGATGGTCCATAGCTTTCCACTTTTAGCTCATTCAATTGCCATTCTAACTGTTGAATATGAGTAACATCATGCCCAATTAATGCCACGCCTCGGTAATGGCTATCTGTCATATAAGGAATGAGCTGCCACTGATAAATACTATTTACATTTGGAATCGTCAGCTCAAACTCTATTCCGACTTCACCCTTTAAGGCTTTTTGTAATGCTTGATGACAAGCAACAGGCATGAAATCAAATACAGTTCGGCCACGGTTACTTTCGGAGAATAAGGTACTGGCTTTATGATTAATGTTTTGCACCAAGGCCACATCATCACAAAAAATAATGGCTGCATTTGAAGCATCCATTAATAAATTGAATCGGCTTAACTGATTACTCACCTGAGCACTTTTATCATTCATTTTACGCTGTAAGTGCCTTAGCTCGATAAACTCTGACTCATCATCAGAATCAAGCCCCAATTCAAACATATGCAGCGCATGGTTAAATAAACGCTGAGATAACTGCACAAGCACAAAGTACAAGAGGAACAAACCTATGCTAAAGAAAACCATCCAATATAGGTATCTTTGCCAGACAGTGCTGGAACTAGCCACCTGTTTGGCTATTTGTAGATCGAAAGCTAAGCCTTCTTTTACTATCTGTAAATCTGCGCGATAGAAGTTTAATGCTAAGTTTTCTGGTAAAGATAAATGACGCTCAGACAACAGGATATCTTGTTCAGGAGATAAGAGTTTTATCTCATCTATTTCAGCACTCTTTAGTAATCGATTTGCTAAGGTGACATTATTGTTAAGCGATATAAAACCATATAGATAACCTTTCCAGTCACCATCTAGGTTCACAATTTTTTTCTTGTTAATCAGAATGCTTGCACCATCTTGGGTTTGCTGCAAAGTCCAGCGACCCAATTTAGACTTAGCAATAAGCCTATCTATTGAGTCTTGAGTAAACAAATGGGTTCTTGGGTCTAATATGCTTCCTTGCTCAGCCCACTCTACATAAAAGAAGTCTAAACTGCCGAACAAGAACTCATCATGGCGATCAAATAAACGCCCCAAATCTAGGTCCATTTGTTTTTTTGTATTTAGCAAGACTTGTACTGTACTGCTTAACTCATACTCAGCACTTAACAAAAAACCATGTAAAGCCTGTGAAACCGTAAAATGTCGAACCGCAAGATCTGCTTGATTATCACGCTCAATTTGATCCTTGGTAACAAACAAAAGCACAATAGCCACTAAAATATAAACAGACATAAGTACAAGAGCAATTTGCATCCTATGTCGCTTTCTTAGACTTACTGCAACCTTATCCATTGCCATAATTTAATAATCCCTTTAACGAGTCAGTGGCGATACCGCAGAAATTAATGCGGATGAAGGAATATAAAGTTTAGGCAAATCATGCCCAGTTAAATCCGATTGAATCGTTTCTGCTATCACGAAACTAAACTCTTTTACATCTTTCTCTAAGGTGACAACCAAGGTCCCTTTATCAAGCGCTTTTTGCTCTTGGGGAGTATAGCGCCAACTATTTGTCGAAAGTTTAAGACCGTCATCCTTAACCGCCTTCATAACACCAGCAGCAATCGCTGATGAACAGCTAAAAATAAACTCAGTTTTGTCACTCTTAGAAAAGGTTTTAACCACATACTGATAAGCATCTAACTCGGTTGCATCAGAGTAGAAAATTTTAGAAAGCTTACGACCACGTGAATGCATGGCGTCAATAAAAGCATCACAGCGAGTTTGGTTAACATAACCTGCTGGTAACATAATAGCGGATATCTTAGTTTCTAAGGGGTAAATAGAATCGATGTATTGTGCAAATCGACGCGCAATCGCCCTATCGTCTAAGCCAACATACATTAAAGGAGGGGAATTTAGCCAAGAAATCACAGGTGTCGCTGCATCAAATACGATGACTTTCGTCTGCCCTTTTATCAGTACTTGCTCGATGAGTTTACGGTTTACTGATGAGGTTAATGAGGAAATCAGATAATCAGGCTGAAATGCCAAGCCTTGCTTAAAGCGTTGAATGTACTCTTGGTAACTTGTACCCTCATCATGCTGAATCACCATCAATTGATAATCTAGCTTCAGAGCCTTCATTCTTTGTTTGAATAATTCGATAGCAGGAAAGGCCTTTCTTGCCTGGAAAGCATTAGAAATAACCCACATAACTCGAATACTTCTTTCTTGAACAACAGAGTTTGGGGTTGGACTCGCCTTTACCTTAAGCGATAGCTGTTCCATCAAAGGCCACTGATAGGGAAACTGAGTAAAAAAAGCCTGATTAGTCAACACAGCTGAATCGGTACTTTGAGGAAAAGCCTTAGCCGCCTGAGCAAACAAACAAAAGACAACTAATAAGCGCAATATAAAGATAATCTTATCCTCACAAGATCAAAGCTCCTGCCTGTTGGAGCACCCTAGATTAAATATAAATTCCATTAGAGCGAACCATAATAACAAGTGAATACCCTCTTGGTAAGCAGGGCAAGCTAACACCTAGGGATAATCAATCTCATACTGACTAAAAGCCAACAAAATTAGACCAGAATAAAGCGAAAAGATCGGTATTAGAAAGGATTCTAAAATAAGAAAGTAACCTCTTCTTTTAGACAAGAAAACCGACACTTAAAAAGTATCGGCTTCTTTGCTCTTTAAAAGGTAATGACTTGGTGCGGAAGGAGTGGCTCGACTTGTCATACCTAAAAAGCCACGCCGTAAAGTGCTGATACCTAAAACCACTTACATCTAAAAGCAACGACACCAAATCTACTGAATTCATTTTCTACAGACGAAAAAAAACCGATACTTAAAAAGTATCGGTTTTTTTGAATTCTTGGTGCGGAAGGAGAGACTCGAACTCTCACGCCGTAAAGCACTGGTACCTAAAACCAGCGTGTCTACCAATTCCACCACTCCCGCAAAGAGTGGGCGAGATTATAGGTTAGTTTGAATTTCAGTCAAGCCTTTTGTGAAAAATAGTTTAATTATTTTCCAAACTACTCAAAGCCTTATAATTCAGTAACCTCCTCCCCTCTCTTTTAAAGAAAAACTGACACTTAAAAAGTATCGGTTTCTTTGCCCTTTAAAAGGTAATGGCTTGGCATTGTAAGGAAGGCTCGACTTCTCTTCCATAAAAAGCCACGCCGTAAAGCACTGATATTTAAAACCAACCCCCAAATCAAATCTATTTTCTACAGACGAAAAAAAACCGACACTTATAAAGTATCGGTTTTTTCGAATTCTTGGTGCGGAAGGAGAGACTCGAACTCTCACGCCGTAAAGCACTGGTACCTAAAACCAGCGTGTCTACCAATTCCACCACTCCCGCAAGGAATGGCGAGCATTATATGCAAGTCAGATTCTTCGTCAACTGTTTTTTGCAAATTAAATGAAAAAACACTCAAAAAAGTTCTTACTTAGCGAATACTAACGCCATACATCAAGATTTAGAACTTACGAGCACTCGCGTATTCACCGCGCTCATAACGAACAGCCATCTCTTCAAGATCGATAGTACGAATACGAGATGCTTGGCCTGCACAACCAAAAGCTTCATAACGATCAATACAAACCGTCTTCATCGCTTTAATACTTTCCGTTAAATATTTACGCGGGTCAAAGTTACCCTTGTGCTCAGCAAGACTACGACGAATCGCACCTGTTGCCGCTAGACGTAAATCAGTATCAATATTGACTTTACGTACACCGTAGCGAATTGCTTTAACAATTTCTTCAACTGGCACACCATAGGTTTCTGGAATATCACCACCGTATTCATTGATGATTTCTAACCAGTCTTGTGGCACAGAAGACGAACCGTGCAATACGATATGCGTATTTGGTAATAGCTCAACAATTTTACTGATACGTTCGATATCAAGAATGTCACCTGTAGGCGGACGTGTGAACTTATAAGCACCATGGCTAGTACCGATTGCCACAGCCAAAGCATCAATACCTGTTGCATTAACAAATTCAACCGCTTCAGCAGGGTCTGTCAGCATTTGAGAGTGAGATAGAGTACCTTCAGCACCGACACCATCTTCTTCACCAGCTTGACCTGTTTCTAGTGAACCTAGGCAACCTAGTTCACCTTCTACAGAAACACCACATGCATGAGCAAATTCAACTGTACGACGTGTTACATCAACATTGTACTCGTAGCTAGAAGGTGTTTTACCGTTAGCTAATAGAGAGCCGTCCATCATAACAGATGAAAAGCCAAGCTGAATTGAACGCTGGCAGATTGCAGGAGAAGTACCGTGATCCTGGTGCATAACAACAGGAATGTGTGGGTAATCTTCAATTGCAGCAGCAATAAGGTGACGTAAGAAGTGAGAGCCAGCATATTTACGAGCACCAGCAGATGCTTGCATGATAACAGGTGAATTTACTTCATCTGCGGCTTCCATGATTGCTTTAACTTGTTCCATGTTGTTCACGTTAAACGCGGGTAGACCATAGCTGTGTTCTGCTGCATGGTCCAACAACTGGCGCATACTAATTAGTGGCATAAAAGTTTCCTCTGACAATACGTCCGTAAGACATTAATAATGAGCTAAGTTTAATTTTATGACTCTCTAGTGTTTCTAGCTTTATATGATACGTTGCCACATAAAGTTGGCTTTCGCCTTATAATTGTAACTCTTGCTGCTACCATCAGTTCAATGAGATAGCAGCATAATTTCTGTAATTAGAGCAAGCTTAAGCGCGAGACTCAAGCATAGCAACTGCCGGTAAGACCTTACCTTCAACAAACTCTAAGAAAGCGCCACCACCAGTAGAAATATATGAAACCTGGTCTTGAATTTCATACTTATCAACGGCAGCCAAAGTATCACCACCGCCAGCGATAGAGAAACCTGTGCTATTCGCAATTGCCATGGACAAGGTTTTAGTGCCTTCTCCAAACTGGTCAATTTCAAATACACCTACAGGACCATTCCAAATAATGGTTTGAGCATCGCCTAAAAGCCCAGCCAATGTTGCTGCAGTTTTTGGACCAATATCCAAAATCATGTCATCTTCGGCAACATCTGCAACATTTTTAACTGTTGCTTCTGCACTTGCAGAAAACTCTTTTGCAACCACAACATCTTCAGGGATCGGAATGGATGTTTTTGCCATCAGTGCTTTCGCTTGTGGGATTAAATCTTTTTCATATAAAGATTTACCCACTGGGAAACCTGCTGCCGCTAGGAAAGTATTCGCAATACCACCACCAACAATAAGCTGATCAACTTTATCAGATAAAGATTCAAGCACAGTCAGTTTAGTTGATACCTTAGATCCCCCTACAATAGCAGCCATAGGACGCTGAGGTTGAGCCAAAGCTTTTTCTAGTGCATCCAATTCAGCCGCCAATAATGGGCCAGCACACGCAACAGCAGCATATTTAGCAACACCATGAGTAGAAGCTTGCGCTCTGTGAGCAGTACCAAATGCATCCATCACAAAGACATCACATAATGCTGCCATTTTTTGCGCTAAAGCATCATTGTCTTTCTTTTCACCTGAATTAAAGCGAACGTTTTCAACCAAAACAATTTGCCCTGCTTCCACTTCAACACCGTCTAACCAGTCTTTTTGCAGAGGAACATCTTGTCCTAGTAACTTAGATAAGTGGTTCGCAACAGGTTGCATAGAATAAGCTTCTTCGTACTCACCTTCTGTTGGTCTACCTAGATGAGACATAACAATCACTTTAGCACCAGCTTCTAAAGCATGCTTAATAGTAGGTAACGCAGCACGAATACGTGCATCACTGGTTACAACACCATCTTTTACTGGCACATTTAAATCTTCACGTATTAGAACTTTTTTTCCGCTTAAATCAAGATCTAACATTTTTATGACTGTCATTGTTGCTCCTAGTAAAAAGTAAGTTATCTTTACGTTGTCGTTATCATGATAAATAACGATCAATAAGCAAGGCGACTTTCTGCCTTACTTTTCTTGCAATTTCTGCGCCCAATAACTGGCGACATCTAACATACGGTTGGCATATGCCCACTCGTTATCAAACCAACATAATAGCTTCACTAATCGGCCATCAACGACCTTGGTTTGAGTTGCGTCAATGATGACGGATCTTGCATCGTGGTTAAAATCAACCGATGCATGCGCTTCTTCCGAATAGCCTAATATGCCAGCATATTTGGTTTGCGAAAGTAATTTAAAATACTCGTTAACGCGTTCAACTGTGACAGGCTTATGCGTTCTCACTACCATATCAATCACAGAAACGTTGAGAGTCGGTACGCGCACTGCATTACAGGCAATCTTGCCGCCTAATTCCGGCAGCATACGACTAATTCCTTTCGCTAATCCTGTATCGACTGGAATGATGGAGCTTAACGCCGCACGAGTTAAGCGCAAGTCTTTAGTATGATAAGCATCAATAACGGGCTGGTCATTCATTGCTGAGTGAATAGTCTGTGTGGTGCCATGCTCCACACCAACTAAAGAACTCAAAGCATCTAATACAGGGATGAGACAATTAGTCGTACACGAAGCTGCGGAGATAATCTTCTGCTCAGGTTCGATATGCTTATGGTTAAAGCCATAAACAATTGTTGATTGGGCATCAGCGTCAGCAGGTTGCGATAACAAGAGTCTAGGTACACCCGCATCAATAAAAGCTTGAGCCTTATCTACTGTAGAAAAGCTACCTGAACACTCCAACAGCAAATCAATATTTAAAGCTTGCCAGTCAATATCGTTAGGGTTTTCATGGGCTAAAACCTGAATATTATCATCTGCTACAATCAAGCTTCCTTGTTCAGTCGTTACCGTCTCTGGAAAGCGACCATGGGTAGTATCGTAGCGAGTTAGATAGCTGATCGTTTCCAAGTCAGACAGCTCATTAATAGCGACAACTTGTATTTGATCTCGATACCCACCTTCATATAGTGCCCTTAGTACTGAGCGCCCTATACGTCCATAACCATTGATTGCAACTCTAAGCATATTCTCGTTAACTTTTATATTGGTTGTACAAAAAAGGGGCCGAAGCCCCTTTTGAGCTGTTTAAGCAGACAAGACTTTTTCAGCCGTCGCCACAACATTTTCAACACTAAACCCAAAGTGTTTAAGTAGTACGCCACCAGGTGCTGATTCACCGAAAGTAGTCATACCAACAGTCGCACCATCAAAACCAACATACTTGAACCAGAAGTCAACATGAGACGCTTCGATCGCAACACGCTTAGTAATAGCGCGAGGCAATACAGACTCTTTATAAGCAGCATCTTGAGCATCAAAAGTAGTTGTTGAAGGCATAGAAACAACACGTACTTTCTTACCTTGTTCTGTTAGCGCAGCAGCAGAGTCTAAAGCTAATTGAACTTCAGAACCTGTCGCGATCAAAATAAGATCTGCAGTGCCTTCACAGTCAGATAGTACATACGCACCTTTAGCAACATCAGCTAGTTGAGCAGCTGTACGCGCTTGTGCTTTCAGGCCTTGACGAGAAAATACTAATGACGTTGGACCATCACGACGTTCGATAGAGGCTTTCCAAGCAACGGCTGTTTCAGCAGCATCACATGGACGCCATACAGACATGTTTGGTGTCATACGTAGGTTAGCTAGTTGCTCAACTGGCTGGTGAGTTGGGCCGTCTTCACCTTGACCGATAGAGTCATGAGTGTAAACAAAAACGTTCTGAATACCCATCAAAGCAGACATACGTACAGCATTACGTGCGTATTCCATGAACATCATGAAAGTCGCACCGTAATTAATGAAACCGCCGTGTAGAGAGACACCGTTCATGATGCCGCTCATGCCAAATTCACGTACACCGTAGTAGATGTAGTTACCAGCAGCATCATCTTGAATACCTTTAGAACCAGACCATAGAGTCAAGTTAGAGCCGGCAAGGTCAGCAGAACCACCGAGTAGTTCTGGTAGCGCTGCGCCGAAGGCACCGATTGCATTTTGAGACGCTTTACGACTCGCAATATTTTCTGCTTTTTCTTGGCACTCTTGAATATATGCATTCGCTTTTGCTTCGAAATCTGCTGGCAATTCACCCTTGATAACACGACGCTCGTATTCAGCTGCTAATTCAGGGTGAGCCGCTTGGTAAGCAGCAAATTTATCATTCCATGCAGATTCAGCCGCTGCACCATCTTCTTTAGCATCCCAACCTTGATAAACATCAGCTGGAATTTCGAATGGTGCGTGTTCCCAGTTTAGGAACTCACGTGCAGCTGCGATTTCAGCATCACCTAATGGAGCACCGTGACAGTCATGGCTACCAGATTTGTTAGGCGAACCAAAGCCGATCACTGTTTTACAGCAAATCATAGATGGCTTATCTGTCACAGATTGAGCTTCTTCGATAGCCGCTTTGATTGCTACTGGATCATGACCATCAACATCAGCAATAACGTGCCAACCATAAGATTCAAAACGCTTAGGTGTGTTATCTGTAAACCAACCTTCTACGTGACCATCAATGGAAATACCATTGTCATCCCAGAAAGCAACCAGTTTACCTAGACCCAAAGTACCGGCTAGAGAACAAGCTTCATGAGAGATACCTTCCATTAGGCAGCCATCACCTAGGAAGCAGTAAGTAAAGTGATCAACTAGATCGTGTCCTTCACGGTTAAACTGAGCAGCCAATGTACGTTCAGCAATTGCCATACCAACAGCATTACTGATACCTGCACCTAAAGGACCTGTCGTTGTTTCAACGCCTTCTGTGTAACCATATTCAGGGTGACCTGGTGTTTTAGAATGCAATTGACGGAACTGTTGTAGTTCTTCGATTGGCAAGGCATAACCAGACAAATGCAGCAGTGAATAGATCAACATAGATCCATGGCCATTGGATAAAATAAAACGGTCGCGGTCAGCCCATTGTGGGTTGCTTGGGTTATGCTTTAGAAAATCATTCCAAAGTACTTCAGCGATATCCGCCATACCCATAGGGGCGCCAGGGTGACCAGAATTGGCCTTTTGCACGGCATCCATACTCAAAGCACGGATAGCATTTGCGAGGTCTTTACGAGAAGGCATCTAATTCAGCTCCAGATAACAATAAATGGTTACATTAAAAATACGGTCGCCCATTTTCACCTCATTCGACTCGGCTTGCAATCTCATTCAGGGGGAAACGCCCATATTTACCGCATAAAATGCAAAAAAAAGATGAATCTGCTACAAAATTATCATGTATTTCACCTTATGA
This sequence comes from Marinomonas sp. SBI8L, assembly GCF_001624705.1. GTDB lineage: Bacteria > Pseudomonadota > Gammaproteobacteria > Pseudomonadales > Marinomonadaceae > Marinomonas. The sequence continues at coordinate 201,286 of NZ_JSEO01000009.1, read as the reverse complement.
AATACTCTGCAGGCGCTTGATTTTTGATCTAAATTAGTACATTATCTCGGCCGATTACTAAGCGTCGATTTGTCTCGGCTTGCGGACGCTATATAAATTCAGCTAAACAGATGAAGCAGTCGCCTGTTTAGCACCCTAATAAATGCTGAATGGGCTTTTTTGTGCCCATTTAGCCATTACTCAGCTAAAGAGGAGCACTTAAATGTCCGAATATTCTTTATTTACATCGGAATCCGTTTCAGAAGGTCACCCAGACAAAGTGGCAGACCAGGTATCCGATGCCATCCTTGATGCCATCCTAACTGAAGACCCAGAAGCACGTGTAGCCTGCGAAACCTTAGTTAAAACAGGTATGGTTCTCGTTGCTGGTGAAGTTCGTACTAATTCTTGGGTAGACATTGAAGAAATCACTCGTAATGTCGTTCGTGACATAGGTTATAACTCCTCGGAAATGGGATTTGACTGGGAATCTTGCGCTGTCATGAATGCAATCGGTAAACAATCTGCCGATATCGCTGTTGGTGTCGATGAAGCAGAAGGCCACGAACAAGGTGCAGGCGACCAAGGTCTAATGTTTGGTTTTGCAACCAACGAAACTGATGTGCTTATGCCTGCCCCTATTACGTATGCTCACCGCCTCGTTCAGCGTCAAGCTGAAGTACGTAAAAATGGTACTTTAGACTTCTTACGCCCAGACGCAAAAAGCCAAGTTACTTTCCGTTATGACGAACAAGGCAAGCCTTGCGCGATTGATGCAGTTGTTCTTTCTACTCAGCACGACGCAAAAGTCACTCAGTCTGACCTACGTGAAGCGGTTCTTGAAGAAATCATTAAACCTGTATTACCAGAAGAATGGTTATCAAGTGACACTAAATACTTCATCAACCCAACCGGTCAATTCATTATCGGTGGCCCAGTGGGTGACTGTGGTTTAACAGGTCGTAAAATTATCGTTGATACTTATGGCGGCATGGCTCGTCATGGTGGTGGTGCTTTCTCTGGTAAGGACCCATCAAAAGTTGACCGTTCAGCAGCTTACGCAGGTCGCTATGTAGCGAAAAATATTGTTGCTGCTGGTCTTGCTGATAAATGTGAAATCCAAGTGTCTTACGCTATTGGTGTTGCAGAACCAACATCTATCAGTATCAACACCTTTGGCACAGGTAAAATCAGTGATGCAGTAATCAGCCAACTTGTTCGCGAACATTTCGAATTACGTCCAGCTGGCCTAGTAAAAATGCTTGATCTGAAACGCCCTATTTACCTACCAACTGCGGCTTATGGCCACTTTGGTCGTGAAGGCGATGACTTCACATGGGAAAAAACAGACAAAGCCGCAGCATTACGCCAAGCAGCAGGTCTATAAGCAGATAAAAAGTTAAGCTTATCGTTAAACGGTCAGTTTCAACTTTGTAATGCCAAGCCCCCTTTTAACAGGGGGCTTTTTTATGTCACTATGCCCACTTTTAAGCTAGTTAGCTTACAACTATAGAAACAGACTTAGAGACCCTTATGCGTATACCTCGAATTTATGTTGACCTGCCGTTAAAAGAAAACAGCATTTTTGATTTACCTCAGGCTTCATTTCAACATGTATGCAAGGTGCTAAGGCTCAAAAATGACTATTCCCTTATCCTATTTAATGGTGAAGGCGGACAGTATCAGGCAAAGCTTATTAATGTAGAAAAGCGCTCAGCTCAAGTTGAAGTGCTTAGTTTTGAAACACTAGATAATGAGTCACCGATTAAAGTAACTCTGGGTCAAACGCTTTCTCGTGGTGAACGCATGGATTATGCCATTCAAAAAGCAGTGGAAGCCGGCGTCTATGCAATCCAGCCATTATTTAGTGAGCGCTGTGAAGTAAAACTGAATTCTGAACGTCTTGATAAGAAGCGCCAACATTGGCAACAAATTGCAATAAGTGCCGCAGAACAAAGCGGTCGAGGGCATGTTCCCCTTATCAAAGAGCCTGTAAATCTTCTCGACTGGGTCGTCGATTGTAAGGATATGTTAAAAATCACCATGCATCACCATAGTGCCAAGCCGATGAAAGATATGCCTGAGCCTACAAGCAAAAGTATTTCAGTATTAATCGGCCCTGAAGGCGGACTCACAGAAGACGAAGTTGAAACCTCTATAAAACAAGGCTTTCAGCCTGTCGCACTTGGCCCTAGAGTATTAAGAACCGAAACGGCACCCATTGTAATTTTAACCTGCATTAATTTAATTTGGGGCGATATTAAATAATATACTCGCCTATTATTTCATATACTTAAGCACTCATAATCAATAAACATACCTAACAGAACAACTACATATTCTAAAACTATAAACTCTTATTATTGTTAAATAGAATAAATCAACTTGGACGCGGCTATGGTTAGATTATTACGCAAACCTTCTATGTTACTGGCAACAAGCTTTTTGTTTGCCAATTCAGCTTTTGCCATCACATTAGAAGAAGCGACCTATATTGCAATTGAAAATAACCCAGAAGTTCATAGAACGATTGCAAGCTATCGTGAGCGTGGGGCCAAAACGGAACTAGCCCATGATAAATACTACCCTAGCTTAGATTTAAAAGTCGGCCTGGGCCGTGAGATAACATACGATACCGACACCTCCTTAAACCGAAGAGAAACCGCTCTCACCTTCACTCAACCTTTATTTGATGGTTATGAAACTGAATTAGAAGTTGAACGAAACACAGCAGAAACAGAAGCTGGCCGCTGGGAAGCGCTCATTGCGGTTGAAAATACCGCGTTAGAAGTGGCTGAAGCTTACGCAAATGTTTTGCGCCAAAGGGAACTTGTTCAGCTTGCTGAGATCAACTTAGATACACACGACAGAATTTATAGTCAGATTAAATTAAAAAGTGACGCGGGTGTAGGACGCCAATCGGACTTGAGCCAAATCACAGCACGACTAGCAAAAGCTCATGCAAACCGTTTAGCGGCCGTTAACAACTTACAGGACGCAAACAGCCAATATAACTTTGTCGTTGGTGAATTGCCCCCTGAGGAGATGATTTATCCTGTACCAGACAGAGACTTACTCCCAATCTCTCTGGAAGATGCGATAGATCAAGCAATGACAAAAAACCCAGCCATAGAGGGTGCAAATTGGGATGTTAAAGCGACCGAAAGTTTTCGGGAAGCTTCTAAGTCCTATAAATATCCAAAGGTTGAATTTGTACTTGAACGCACCTGGGACAATAACCTAGATGGTTCAGAAGGCCCGTCCGAAGATTTATTAGCCATGATTCGGTTGGACTATAATTTATACAATGGTGGGGCCAGTAAAGAAGAAGAAAACGTCGCGGTTTATCAGAATCTACAAGCGACAGAAATTAGACGTAATACTTTACGTGGAACAGAGCTAACAGTCCGACTTGCTTGGGCTGCTTATATAGCAACAAGAGAGCAGAAAGAGCATATCAGAACCCACGTTATCGCGACAAAAGAGTCGCAAATTGCTTATGAAAAGCAGTTCCGTCTTGGCAGACGTACTTTGTTAGACGTATTAGACAGTGAAAATGAGTTATTTCAATCGCGCCAAGATTATGTCAACGCTGACTATGATGAGCTTTTTTCAGAATTTCGCTTATTTAATGCGAAAGGAGAACTAATGCGCGCCTTCAGAATATATCGCCCTACCTTACTCGGTTTTGATGATGAGTTTGAAGATGACTCTTATATCCCTACTGGGCCAAGCGCCATTGAAGAACTTGAAGCTGCTGAGTCTGAATTACCTATTCCAGTGACAGAAAATGGAACACTAGATGGCTCTCAGCCAAATGATACTGAAGTATCAGAAGACATCTTTAATGTTGATCCAGATACCTTAGAAGGCGGATGGTAAAAGATGCGCTGGCATATCTTTGCGCTCTTATTGGTATGCCTTTGCTCTTTTTCTGGGTTCTCTCTAGCTGAATCACTTTATGGTAATAAAAGGGCTCAGCACCATCTAAAGGATGATGACAAGGATGGTGTCATTAACATTCGTGATAAATGTGCAGGCACCCCAAGAGAAGCCGCCGTTGATCATTATGGCTGTCACAAAAGTAACTCTAAACTCCTATCTGTTGAACTTAACATATTGTTTGTTTCTAACCGCTATGAAGTCAGACCCAGATATTATGGCGAAGTCAAAAAACTTGCTGATTTTATGAAAGATAATCCAGGTAGTAGTGTTGTCATTGAAGGCCATACCGATAATGTGGGCAATGACACACTCAATCAAACCCTTTCAAAGAATCGATCTGAAGCTATCGCTGCCATACTGATTAATACTTTCAAAATAGATAAGTCCCGCGTAAAAGCAGTGGGATATGGTGAGTCACGCCCGATCGCGAGTAACGAGACAGAACAAGGAAAGCGCCAGAACCGACGAGTAGTTGCTGAAGTCTTTGCTCATAGCACAGTCGATATCAACAAATGGAACATCTACAGTGTCGATAGACGCAATTAAATTTTCTTTTTATTTGCCCTATTAATTCTTCTCTGCGCCCTTATATTTCTATAGCATCAAAACTTATTTATTCGTTTAGTCAGCCTCTTTCATAGAATCAATGTCAGCGGTTTATTAACCCTTTACGCTAGGATGTCGCTCATGACCATTAAGCTAGGCATAGTAATGGATCCCATTGCTAACATTAATTTCAAAAAAGACAGTTCATTAGCCATGTTATGGGCAGCCGCTGAAAAAGGCTGGCAGCTTACTTATATGGAACAAGAAGACCTTTACCTAGATTCTGGCAAGGCATGCGCTGTTGCCAAGCCTTTAGAAGTGTTCAAAGATCCAGATAATTTCTATGCTTTAGGCGAAAGTGAGAAAATTGCGCTAGGCGACCTTGATGTTATCTTGATGCGTAAAGATCCTCCGTTTGATAGCGAATTTGTGTACAGCACCATGATTTTAGAACAAGCCGAGCGTGATGGGGCTATGGTTGTAAATAACCCCGCAAGCCTGAGGGATTGTAACGAAAAGTTATTCGCGACTCAGTTTCCGCAATGCTGTCCTGCTGTATTAGTCACTCGTCGTGCTGATTTGTTAAAAGAATTCCATAAAGAGCATGGGGATGTTATTTTTAAACCATTAGACGGCATGGGTGGTAGCTCTATCTTCCGCTTACGCCAAGATGATCCCAATGTTAGCGTAATTATCGAAACTTTGACCAAGATGGGCACAGAGCAAATCATGGCGCAAAAGTTTATCCCTGAAATCAAACAAGGTGATAAGCGTATCTTGATAGTGGATGGCGAGCCAGTTCCTTATGCTTTGGCACGCATTCCAGCTGATGGCGAAACCCGCGGTAACCTAGCTGCCGGCGGCCGTGGTGAAGGACGCGAACTATCAGAGCGAGATTTATGGATTTGCCAGCAGGTGATTCCAACCCTGAAGGAAAAAGGACTTATGTTTGTAGGACTCGATGTTATTGGTGACTATTTAACAGAGATAAACGTCACTAGCCCTACCTGCATTCGTGAACTCAACGATACTTATGATTTAAACATTGCCATGGATCTCATGGATGCCATTGAAAAGAAATTAAACTAGATTGTTTTGAATGAATATTGCCGACAGATTCTCAATTGCACTATTTTTCGCTATTAGCGTACATGTACTCTTGGTGATGTTTGTCGGCTTTGATTTCGAACTTCCTACTCCCAAAGCGAAAACCTTAGAAATAACACTAGTTCAGCATAAAACCGAAAAATCCGAAGAAGCTGACTTTATTGCGCAAGCTAATCAACTAGGCAGTGGTACCGAGCTGCGTAAACAAAAGCTCACAACCACAGAAGATGCTCGCTTTATTGCCGATGACATTTATGAAATCACACCGCCAGTACAACCCCAATTAGCCTCTAGCCAACCTAAAGTTGATAACAGAACAATCAGTACAAAAAACTCTGACGCCGTATTTAAAGTTATTGATGAAGCAAGTAATGAAGCCAAGACTTTAGCAGAACAGTTTTTAGGTGAAACCCAGATTCCAAGCCACCTAACAACAGATATCGCAACACTTGAGGCGTTATTAGATAAACAAAGACAAGCTTATGCTAAGCGACCTCGTATTCGCAGACTGACAAGCGTATCGGCCAAAGCAGCTATTGATGCTCAATATTTAGATGATTGGCGTCGACGTATCGAAAGGATTGGTAACATTCACTACCCTTCTGAAGCTAAAAGAGACAAGCTTTATGGGCAACTGCGTTTAGCCGTCATGATTCAACCTAACGGCTATGTTGAAAACATCGAAATACTGCAAAGCTCAGGTATTCTTATTCTAGATGACGCTGCCATGCGCATCGTACGCTTAGCAGAGCCTTTTACTAGCTTCCCAAGCGAGCTTGCTGCCGAAGTGGATAAGTTAGAAATTATTCGGACTTGGCAATTCATTCCAGGGCACAAATTACAAAGCCGCCAATAATTTAGAAGCAATCAAACACATTCTACAGACATAAAAAAAGCCTCATACGAGGCTTTTTTTCGAATTCAATCAGCTTGCTTTATGCAAACTGACCTTCACCCATAGACTGTCTAATTTTCGCCATAGCATTCTTTTCCAATTGTCGGATACGCTCTGCCGACACGCCATATTCATCAGCCAAGTCATGCAATGTTGACTTAGTATCAGACAACCAACGTTGTACTAAGATATTACGGCTACGACCATCTAGTTCAGCCATAGCTTCTTGTAAACGGCGATTAGAATCTTCTTCCCAGTTACCATTTTCCATCAAAGACGCTGGATCATATCTATGGTCTTCAAGGTAGTTTGCTGGTGCTTGGTATGCGCTATCATCGTCATCATCAGAAGAGGCATCAAAAGTAGTATCAGATGAGCTCATACGGCCTTCCATCTGACGTACTACATCTGGGCTAACACCTAGCTCACCTGCAACAGATTCAACTTCATCATTACTAAACCAAGACAGCGTTTTCTTAGCACTGCGAAGGTTAAAAAACATTTTACGTTGCGCTTTTGTTGTCGCAACTTTAACGATACGCCAGTTTTTCAGAATGAACTCATGAATCTCCGCTTTAATCCAGTGCACAGCAAAGGAGACTAGGCGAACACCCACTTCTGGGTTAAAACGTTTTACGGCTTTCATCAAACCAACGTTACCTTCTTGAATAAGGTCACCTTGGTTCAATCCATAACCTGAATAGCTTTTGGCAATATGAACCACAAAGCGTAAATGGGACATGACAAGCTGTCTCGCAGCTTCTAAGTCACCATCATAATAAAGACGTTCTGCCAGCTTATTTTCATCTTCTGCTGACAAAATTGGAATCGTGCTTACTCCCTGAATGTATGACTCGAGGTTTTGACCCGGTGTCATCATGTCAACTGGTTGCAGAGCTTTACCCATCTCTATCTTTACCTCTAAAATTAATTTCGTTATCTCTATGACTAGATACTATCAACAAAGTTGCCAAAAAAATGTGAAAAGAAAGTGTATACAAATAGCAACTTTAAAAATTCGATTCAATAACACTAAAAAATACGCGAGCTTGCAAGCTTTTATTGCAATTCTATATCGCTAATGTGCTTATTAACCGCTATCCAGGCCCCAAGTGTGCCGATAATGGCACTTATTGTTAAACAAACGACCACTTCACTGGCACTAAATGAGGTTAGTTGAAAATCACTATGGTACAAGTCTATTAATTGCATAGCAGGTCCACTGACCCAAAAACTGACCGCTAATATACAGATGCAGGCACATAAACCACCTAGCACCCCAAACCAGAATCCCATGTATAAAAAAGGCCTGCGTATATAAGCATCTGTTGCGCCAACAAGTTTCATTACCAAGACTTCATCGCGGCGACTTTCCACTGCCATTCGAATTGTATTACCTACTATCAGTAGTACTGCGATTACCAAAAGACTAGAAAGCGCGTAGACAAACCTTTCGCCAAAACTTAGAAAGCTAGCAAGACGTTGTAGCCATTGGGCATCCAATTCAGCATATTCAACTTGCTCTTGTTCTTCTAATTCAATCCTTAAAGATTCTAAAATATCTAAGGTATCCAGCTGCACTGTTTCCATTGGAATCACTTGTAAAACAATCGGTAGAGGATTCTCAGGGAGTGAAGATAGAATTTGTTCGTAACCACTGACTTGCTCAAAATACCTTAAGCCTTCTTCTTTCGAGACGTAAGACACAGAACGCACATCGTCTCGAGCAGAAATCTGATGAGATAATGCCAGTGCTTGGGTATCTTCTAACTCAGAAAAAAGATAAAGGCTGATGACTGACTGCTGCTCCCATTGATCAGTCACGGACTGGACGTTTTTCAACATCACATAAAGACCACCTGGCAATGACAAAGCTATCGCAATCACCATAAGGGTCATAAAGCTCGCCATAGGGTAATTCATTAAACGAACCACACTTTCCATCAAGACAGCCTGATGCTGACGTAAATGCTGACTTAGATTGAAAGGTTGACGCTTCGCTTTTTGGTTAGGCTTTTGAGTATTAACGGGCTGATTCGCTTGGCGTGTCGCCCCTCTTTGAGGTGCTTTGTTGGTATTAGGACGAGCGCTCATTAACTAAAGCCTCCGTCATTTACCATGCGACCCTGATTCAGCGTCAAGACTCTGTGCCTCATGCGTGCAACTAAGGCTAAATCGTGACTGGCCACCAGCACAGTAACACCAACATGATTAAACTCTTGAAACAGATTCATGATTTCTGCAGAAAGCTTTGGATCAAGGTTACCAGTAGGCTCATCTGCTAAAAGTAGTTGCGGTTTATTAACCACGGCTCTTGCGATGCCAATGCGCTGTTGCTCACCACCAGACAAGGCCATAGGGTTGTACTTTTCTTTACCAAGTAAACCCACCTTATCTAATGCCGCACGCACACGCTTACCAATTTGAGCATGATCTGCACCAGAAACTTGAAGGGGTAAGGCAACATTATGAAAAACACTGCGGTCAAACAGCAGTTGGTGGTTTTGAAACACCACCCCTACTCGGCGTCTATGTTCAGGCACCATTTTTTTTGACAGGTTTCTTAAGTCCCCGCCATCAACCAAAATATTGCCGGAGCTCTGACGCTCAATCATCATCATAAGTTTTAGTAAGGTACTTTTACCGGCACCAGAATGGCCTGTTAAAAATGCCATTTCACCCTGCTGTAAATGAAAGCTAACTTGGCTCAGGGCTTCCTGACCACTGTCATACTTCTTTCCAACTCTTTGAAATTCGATTTCCACAAGCCAATCCTATTGGTCTATCTCTGCAAGCTTAAACGCTAACAGCTTAAATTAATCATCTACTAAAACGGTAGCTGCTAGTCCTGTTCGAACAAGGCATCTACAAAAACTTCGGCATCAAAGTCTCTTAAGTCGTCAACTTGCTCACCCACACCGATAAATCGGATTGGGATTTCAAATTCTTTCGCTATCGCAAAAATAATACCGCCTTTGGCAGTACCATCTAGCTTAGTTAGCGTAATACCAGATACACCTACTGCTTCACTAAAGAGCTTGGCTTGGCTAATGGCATTTTGCCCTGTACCTGCGTCCAGTACTAACATCACTTCATGCGGTGCATTCTGATCAAGTTTCTTCATCACACGAACCACTTTTGACAGTTCGTTCATTAGGTTACTTTTATTTTGTAGACGGCCCGCAGTATCAGCTATGACAACATCAAAACCTTTTGCTGTTGCTGAATCAATGGCGTCAAAAATAACAGAAGCTGAATCAGAACCTGTCTGTTGTGCGACCACAGGAACCTGATTGCGTTCACCCCATACCTGTAATTGCTCAACCGCAGCCGCCCTAAAGGTATCGCCAGCCGCCAAAATGACTTTTTTGCCTTGTGCTTGAAACTTCTTCGTCAATTTACCTATGGTTGTGGTTTTACCCACACCATTTACACCTACCATCAAGATAACATAAGGCGCTTTTTTACCTTCCACCTCTGGCTCAGTCACCTCAAGAGGTTCAGCAGAGCCAGCTAACATTTCTCTTAATTCATGTTTTAAAGATGCCATTAAAGCATCAGCATCTTTTAACTCTTTACGATTCATTTTTTCAGTTAAAGTTGCGATTAGACTTTGCGTGGCTTCAACACCTACATCTGCCATCAATAACTGAGTTTCTAATTCTTCTAGCAAGTCATCATCAATTTGCTTGCTACCAACAATCAGATTCGCAAGCCCATTACCAAGACCGTTACGAGTACGGCTTAAGCCGGCTTTAACTCTTTGCGCCCAAGTAAGGCCTGAGTCAGCTTCCTCTACTTGAGGCTCTGCAACGGGTGCTGATTCCAATTCACTAGTTGTTGTCTCAGCTGCTTTTGGCTCTTGAGCTTCGACATCTAAGGTTTCTGCTTGGGCTTCTACTTGAGACGTTTGTTCTTTTACCTGAGAAACCGTCGAATCTTGTTTTGAATCAAGCGTATCTAATTGCTCTGTATCTTTTTTATCTGGCTCACTTGCCTCTGCACCCATTTTTTTAATGACACGAGGTTTAATTGCATACGCCAAGATAGCGAGCAAAGCACCAATAACGATAGGTGCATATTGGGCATATTCCCCAAAATAAGGTGTAAAAAACGCAATAATGCTATTAACAAATTCCATTCAGTGGATCTCTTACTGGGCTAAAAATCGAATTTAGTCACGATGTTTCAGCGAATTGAATAAAATAATTTGATGACCTGTGGTAAAAAGGCACAGAAAACAATCAATTTTAACATTATTCCTGTTAGCAAACAGGCCCATTGGAATGAAATTTAGTGTCTAATTGAATTCTTTCGGGGAATATCTCCCTTTTTAAGTAAATCATTAAGTATTCGGTAATTAACCATTAGCCTTATGAAAAAATCCGACAAGCCATTATTTAGTAAACCCGTCTTAGCAGGATTAATGATCTTCATTAGTCTTATGGTTCTGGTTCTTAATCTTACTGCACCGCCTTCCAAATACCCTGAAGCACACATAGAGTATTGGCAAACAGATAAGCAGATTCCTATTACTTGGGTTTATCAAAACACCTGGCAAGGTACGAATAAACTCGAACTACGTATCCGCTTTAATCATGGGCGTAAAGACGATAGTAAACTTGGCTTAACCGATGCTGTTTTTTCATTATTAATGCTAGATACTCTCCCTTTAAGCACTAGTTCTATCAACCAGCGCTTATCAGATGTAACAACGCAGCTCACCTACCATGTTAGTAATGAGGAAAGTGAACTCGCCATTACACTTAATAGTGAACCAAACTTTTTATCTGCCAGTATGGAAATACTCATACCTTGGTTCAACAATCCTGACTTCAAAAATCGTACCTTTCATAATTGGCAACAAGGTCATATCCCCTATTATCTCTCTAATAAGGCTCAGTTAGAGCAAAAGCTCTTCCCTCAAGCAAATAATTTGCCTTTAGATGGAGTATTAGACGAATACAGCTTAACTCTGCAAGACATTCAGCAACATTATCAAACGCTACTTGGGCAGATAGATAAAATTACTTTGGCAGGTAATATCAATGGTGTGCAGGAGATGCAGACTTATCTCGCTCAACTAACAAAGAACGCAGCCTACTCAGAAACGCCTGCGCCAATGAATATTGCGTCAAGAATAGGGCTACAGACCCAAGTTGGTCCGCAGCTATTGCAAAGCCATGGTGCTTTTGCCTTCAACCAAGTTAACAACGCTAAAGAATGGATCAGTTTGCAATTGTGGCTACCTTATTATCTGTCTCAGCTTAAACAAGCCAGTGCGCCCAGCTATGTGCAACTACATTTTGAATCTTCACCTCAGCAAAAATGGGCCTGGTGGAGCATTCAACATGAACAAAGCCCACTTTTGGATGCCTCTAAACCAGAAGCTAAATATCGACAAGATGAGTACTTTTCGCGAAGCGTATTAGATGAGTCAATCACAAGCTTTAGCCAAGATGCTTTCGAACAATCATTAACCCGCTATCAAGAGAAGCTAGCTAATTATACCCAGTCTCCAAGTTGGTGGGCGCGTATGGCAAGTCAAGAAACCCTAGCCTTAGAAGAGCAAGAGGGACTAACTGTCGGGCAGTGGAATGAAACCTATGGTGAAGCCGTTAAAGACCTCAGTTTTAAAGAGTTTAATGCCAATATTCGCCGCTTGATCATGACATCGAGTCTACAAGAGCTTCAGCAAAGACAGTAGTTATTAGGGCTTTCTTAATCAGGGTTGAGCCTTTAAAATAGCCAACCTTAAAAGCCCTACCAGTTGGAAGATTAGCCATGAACGCCCGCTCACGCGCCCCTAAAAAACTTGATCACGCGACTAATAAGTCTAAACAGCAAAGAGCAAAACTTAGAATTATCAGCGGCCAATGGCGTTCACGCATGTTACCTATCCCAGAGCTAGAAGGACTTAGGCCAACACCGGATAGAGTGAGAGAAACCCTCTTCAATTGGATTAACGCTTATGTACCTGGCGCTAAATGTGCGGATTTATTTTGTGGCTCGGGTGCTTTAGGATTAGAAGCGCTTTCACGTTCAGCGAAGAGCTGTGTATTTGTCGATGCCTCTCGTGTCGTTACCCAACAAATGCAGCAAAACTTAGCAACCCTTGGCTGTAAGGACGCGTTAACCCTTAATCAAGATGCGCTAAGTCTATTGAAGCTGCCGATAGAAGCTCAACCAAACTTAGCTGATAAAGCCCCTTTTGATTTAGTCTTTATTGATCCACCTTTTCGTAAAGGCTGGGTTGAAAACATCTTGCCATTATTAGAGCAAGGTTGGTTAGCAGAAGGCGCTCTCGTATATTTAGAAATGGAAAAAGAGACACCTTTACCTAGTATTACTCAATCTTGGGACTTACTAAAAGAAAAGACAGCAGGGCAACTCACCTATCGTTTATTTCAAGTCTATAAAGATTAATCACAGTTTGACCCCTATCAGATAAAACTGAATCAGATTAAACTATGATTCTTCATTTTAACCCTAGGCAAAACGGAGCAGGATGCGCACGTTAAGCTCGACTTACACAGCGTCTAAAAAACTCTTAGTACTGCAATTACTTTGCTGGTGCTGTTTTTTTGCTCTGCCTGCAATAAATGCCCAAGGCCAAGTCAGTGGTTATTGGGTTTCTCTGTGTACCACAGCAGGGATTGAACTCGTTAAAATAGAATCATCCGCAAGTGATTCAAAGCAGCATCAAACCACTCAATGCCCCTGTGTTCAGGATGTCATCGCCCTAAGCTTTCCTGAGTTTTTATCACCTTCTAATTTAACTTCAACACCCCTAGTTCATTATGCAAGCCAAGTCTCATTAAAGAGACCTTATTCGCTTGCCCATCCCAGAGCACCACCAAGCCGTACCGAGTTTTACCTTCTGCAATCAGCCTGAACACCTGATTGCTACTTGTAAGAGTACTAGCTGAGCACTGCTTAATTTTAAGCAGTGCTTTAGTGCGTGTGTGCGCACCTTTTTTATCTATTTAGTTTGCCAATTCCCCATTGGCATAAAAATAAAGGTTTCCCATGTCTATTCCACTTTCCAATCAAGAATCTAAACAAAAATCTAAACCCGCCTCACGACAGTTTTATCACTCCATTTGGCGTTGGCATTTCTATGCAGGGCTATTTGTTGTGCCTTTTTTAATTATCCTATCTGTCACTGGCCTCATCATGCTGTATCAACCAGTTCTAGAACCACAGCTTTATCAAGACAAGTATTTTGTCGAGGTTGGAGATTCAAAAATGACGTTTGAATCTCAAAAAGAAACCCTAGATCTTGCCTATTCAGGCACTATTAGAAAGTTTATTCAGGGCAAAGCGCCTAACCAGAGCAATCAATTTATCGTTAAAACGTCTGAAGGCATTAACCTCAAAGTCTTTACCAACCCTTATACAGGCCAAATACTGGGTGATATCAACCTAGATAATGGCCTCTATGCATTAAGTAATGACATACACGGTAGCTTACTGATTGGCGATATTGGTGACAGATTAATGGAGCTAGCGGCGAGTTTTACCATACTATTGGCAATCACAGGAAGTTATTTATGGTGGCCAAGAAGTCCCGCTAAAAAGCAGACTAGCAATCGTTTTATCCAAGCCCTGAAGATCAGAAAACAAAATGGTAAAAGGATGTTCTGGCGTGACCTGCATTCCATCACAGGCCTAGCATCACTTGTCTTTTTGGTCTTTTTCTCTCTCTCTGGTTTAGCTTGGAGTGGTATCTGGGGAGGGCAGTTTGTACAAGCTTGGAGCAGCTTTCCAACGGACAAAAGAGCATCCAATTTCAACTCTAACCCAATCACAGACCCAGACGATATTCACGCTAACCATAAAAGCTTAAATACAGGTGTGATTGAAACTATGCCATGGAATCTAGAGCTTAGCCCTTTACCAGAATCTGGGACTAACTCAGGTTCAAAGGGCATAGAACAAGGTGTGGGTGTTGACCTTGATTCCGTATCAGCTTTCGCCCTCAAAGTTGGATTCACTCACTTTACTGTTAGCTTGCCAAGTAACGATACTGGGGTTTATACCATTTCAGCAAATACTATGAGTGGTGACATTCAAGACGCGACTCAAGATAGAACCCTGCATTTGGACCAGTATACCGGCAAGGTATTAGCAGATATCGGCTATGCTGATTACAACTTGGTGGCTAAATCGATGGCGGTAGGCATTGCGCTTCACCAAGCTAACTACAGCCTTTGGAACCTCATTCTAAATACTGTGGCTTGCGCCATGATCATATTACTAAGTGTCAGCGGACTCTATATCTGGTGGTTACGTCGTCCAAGCCAGAGCCGTGGTTTAAGCGCTCCACCTTTACCACAAAATCTAGGACGTTGGAAAAATGCCAGCATACTCATGCTTTTCTTATCTTTATTCTTCCCCCTAGCCGCTATTTGTCTAGTTAGCTTGATTATTATCGATGCGATACTTGTCCGTTTTATGCCAAGTATCAAGCGTGTTTATCAATAACCAAAGAACCTAGAAAACAAGCACTAATAAGGAGCAAAACAGTATGTTTTGCTCCTTTATCAAGGCTTATTCACTTCTTATCTATCTTATGAAACGCTTAATGGACTAGATCACTTGAAGGCCTTATGCACACAGGATAGACTGTGTCCATTATAGCCAAATATTAGACAGCTTAAAGGTCTTAAAACACTGGCTAATTTCGCTTTTCGAGTCACCCATTCAAACCAGGAAATCTATTCGTATGCCGGACAATATCCCAGCCGATTCCGTTGGTATTGTGGTCCCTCAAGTTGCGCACTTCGATCAGGCTTTAAGCCTAAGTTGCGGCACTGAGTTAGCCCAATATGACCTAATCTATGAGACATACGGCTCACTTAATGCCGAACGCTCAAATGCTATCTTGATTTGCCACGCACTCAGTGGTGATCATCATGCGGCGGGCTATCATGCAATGGATGATAAAAAACCAGGTTGGTGGGATAACGCGATAGGACCTGGCAAACCAATCGACACTTCACGCTTTTATGTTATCTGCTTGAATAATCTTGGTGGTTGCGGTGGCAGTACTGGACCCACAACCGTTAACCCTGAGACCAACCAAGTCTGGGGGGCAGACTTCCCTATTGTCACAGTAGAAGACTGGGTAGAAAGCCAAGCACGTCTTGCCGATAAGCTAGGCATAGATACCTTTGCTGCTATTGTGGGTGGCAGTCTAGGCGGCATGCAAGTTCTACAATGGAGCATACGTTACCCTGAGCGCTTAAAGTCGGCTGTCATTATTGCTTCAGCACCTAAGCTCTCGACGCAAAATATTGCTTTTAATGAGGTCGCACGACAATCCATTAGCCGTGACCCAGAATTCCATCAGGGTGATTATCATGCCAAGCAAACCTTACCAAGAAATGGCTTAGGGTTAGCTCGCATGCTTGGTCATATTACCTATTTATCAACAGATTCATTAGGTGAAAAGTTCGGCCGCACCATGCGTCATGATGAGTATCAGTACAACTATGATATTGATTTTGAAGTAGAAAGTTATTTG
Source organism: Marinomonas sp. SBI8L (assembly GCF_001624705.1). Lineage (GTDB taxonomy): Bacteria > Pseudomonadota > Gammaproteobacteria > Pseudomonadales > Marinomonadaceae > Marinomonas. The sequence continues at coordinate 185,285 of NZ_JSEO01000009.1, read as the reverse complement.
CGTTATCAAGGCGAAGCTTTCACAAAACGCTTTGATGCCAACACTTATATGCTGATGACCAAAGCACTGGATTATTTTGACCCAGCAGCCAAAGCTGACGGCGACTTATCAAAAGTACTTTCCGTTGCTAAATGTGATTTCTTATTAGTGTCCTTCTCTACTGACTGGCGCTTTTCACCTGAGCGCAGCGAAGAAATAGTCGATGCCCTAGTGAAAGCCGGTAAGCACGTCAGTTACGCCAGAGTTGAAGCTAGCCAAGGGCACGATGCTTTCCTTTTCCCTCTGCCTAGATACATGGCGGCGTTAACAGGCTTTTTAAACCGAACCCACAACAAGCTGCTTGCTAGTACTAATAAGGGAGCAAACTAATGCGCGCTGATTTAGACATTATCAATGAGTGGGTTCAACCCAAAAGCCGTGTTCTTGACTTAGGTTGTGGCGAAGGTGAGTTATTAAGCCATATTATTGGCAATAAAGAGGTACAGGGTTACGGCCTTGAAATTGATGCCGCGCACATTAACCAATGTATTGAAAATGGTGTGCCGGTACTAGAGCATGATCTTGATAAAGGGTTGGATAACTTTGATAACGAGAGTTTTGACCTTGTTGTCATGACGCATGCGTTACAGCAGTTTCGTCGTCCTGACTTACTCTTGGACGAAATGCTAAGGGTAGGTAAAGAATGCATAATCACCTTTCCTAACTTTGGTCATTGGCGTAACCGTATCCATCTTGGATTAAAAGGTCACATGCCCGTTTCCGAGTTCTTACCTTATAATTGGTATGATACGCCCAACATTCACTTTTGTACTTTCAAGGATTTTGAAACCCTTTGCCAAGAAAAAGGCATCAAAATTTTACGATCAGCGGCAGTTGATGGGCAATTGAGAGACAGGTGGTGGATTAAAGCTATGCCAAACTTATTCAGTGAAACCGCGATTTTTCACGTTAGCCGTTAGGAAGGTTCCATGAAACACATCATTATTTTCTTTTGCTTTATTTTTAGTAGCCTGACGTATGCCGAGCAGAAACAAAGCTTTGGCGAGTTAGAAGTACATTTCAACACCTTTGAATCCACCTTTCTTACCCCTAAAATTGCGCAACAATATGGTTTTATTAGAAGTAAGGGTCGTGGCCTGCTAAATGTTGCGGTTATCAAGCCAAGTAAATCAGAGCTTCCACAAACTTTACCTGCCATAGTGACAGGTAAAGTGACTAACTTAATTGGCCAAATCGTAAAACTAGACTTTGTAACCATAGACGAAGGCAACGCGATTTATTATATTGCCGCCTTCACAAAAACAGACGATGAGATTCTGCGCTTTCAAGTCGATGCAAAACTCGACGCTAACAGCGCACCCATGACTGTTAAATTTAAAAAACACCTCTATGTTGACCGATAACAAAGGATCATTTGCATGAGTAAGACCCTTGTATTAGCCAGTAACAATACGGGCAAAATCAATGAATTCAATGACATGCTGTCTAACTTGGGATTTGAGGTTAAACCTCAAGGTGAATTCAATGTAGAGGAAGCCGAAGAGAATGGCTTAAGCTTTATCGAAAATGCCATTTTAAAGGCCCGTAATGCCTGCGCTCAAACAGGGTTACCTGCAATTGCTGATGACTCAGGTATTGAAGTAGATTACTTAAATGGTGCCCCAGGCATCTACTCAGCACGTTTTGCTGGCGAACACGGTAATAGCAAAGCCAATAATGCGCTTTTGCTAGAAAAGCTTGAAGGTGTGCCAGAAGAAGAGCGTACCGCACGCTTTCATTGTGTTCTTGCCTACATGAAACATAAAGATGACCCAACACCTTTGGTTTTCCACGGTGTATGGGAAGGTTCAATCTTGACCGAAGTTCAAGGTAAACACGGTTTTGGTTATGATCCTGTTTTTTATGTGCCTAATCGAGACTGTAGCGCAGCTATGCTCACCAAAGATGAGAAGAATCGCATTAGTCACAGAGCCATAGCTCTACAGCAACTACTTGCTGCATTTGAGCAGGCCCAAGCCTAGTTTCAATGCCAGATTTATTACCGCCATTAAGCCTTTATGTACACCTACCTTGGTGTGTTCGAAAGTGCCCTTATTGTGATTTCAATTCACATCAGGCAGACCGCTTTGAAGAGGAAGGCAAGCTACCAGAAGCGGCGTACCTCAAGCAATTATTTGCAGACCTAGAAGTTGACCTTGCCTATGTGCAAGGTCGTCAAATTCAAAGTATGTTTATTGGTGGCGGCACGCCAAGTTTAATGAGCGCTGACTTCTACTATCAATTGATGTCAGGCTTAAAACAAAGATTAGATTTTGTGTCTGATGCTGAAATTACCATGGAAGCGAATCCTGGTACGTTTGAGCAAGAGAAGTTCACTCATTTTCGTAAAGCTGGCATCAATAGACTCTCCATTGGCATTCAAAGTTTTCAGCCAAACCTGTTGAAAACCCTAGGAAGAATCCACAATCGGGAAGAAGCGATAGCTGCTGTGGATAAGTCTCGCCAAGCCGGCTTTGATAATATCAATATTGATTTGATGCATGGCTTACCTGATCAATCCCTCGAACAGGCCATGGAAGATCTAGAAATTGCCATCAAATTAGCCCCAGAGCACCTGTCTTGGTATCAATTAACAATTGAACCGAATACTGAATTTTACCGTCGTCCACCTGAACTTCCTGAAGATAATACCCTTTGGCATATTCAAGATATAGGGCAAGCCCTGTTAACTAAACAAGGTTATGCGCAATATGAAGTATCAGCCAACTCGCAAGTAAACAGACAAGCCAAACACAATTTAAACTACTGGCGTTTCGGGGATTACCTTGGCATAGGGGCCGGTGCTCACGGTAAAATCACCTTAGCCGATGGTCAAATTTTTCGTACTCGTAAAACCCGCCATCCAAACCATTATCTGGGAAACTTACCAGCAGCACTTTGCATCAAAGAGAGCGTTGAAAAAGACGATATGCCGTTTGAGTTTATGATGAATAGGTTAAGGTTGTTTGAAGCTTTCGATCTGGCAGAGTATCAGCAGTTTTGCCAACACCAACCACCTGAAAGCTTGTTAAAGCAGCTACAAGAAGCCGTTGATAAAGGCTTATTAGAAGCTCAGGATTGGCAACAAAAGCGTATTTGCACCACAGAAAAAGGCAAACTCTTTTTAAACGAGTTATTAGAAATGTTTTTATAACATCAGCTAGGGAACCTAAGGAAGGATATGACAAAGTTTTTTCTATTACTTAGCCTAGGCTTAGCTTCCGTTAGCCACGCCCAACAATACTTTTCGTTTGGCCTTAAAGAGAATAGCTGGCTTAAGCAATCAGACGAGCAAAAGTACGCGTTAGATCACAGTCAGTATCAAACCTTTCAATACGGTTATTCAGGCCCGATCAAACCTGCGGTTTTAGTGGATATTAGCCTAGATAAAGAAGAGGAAGTACGCGAATTTTCCATCAGTTATGTCTGGCAAGAGCACTTTTTCCAGATTGATCAAGGTGTCATTGCCGGCACCACAAGTGGGAATGCAGATAACGCTGATGGCACTTTTTTTAATACCTACAAGCAACTGCTTATATTGAAAAAGCGCTTTAAAGACTCAAGTGTGATGCTAGGAACAGGCTATCGAACCAGTGAAGTGCCACACCTATTTAAATACAGCAATCAAACCCTGCAAGACGATGCCCTTAAAATCACGACCTTTGGCGTTGGTATCTATAATGATCCTATTTATCACTATATTCATTCGGATGAACAAGGTGAGAGAAAGGACTGGTACTTCTCTACCTCTGCTGTTTTAGGTTTATCGCAAGCCACAGCCAGTAATGCCAATGCCTTAAGCAACAAAGGAGTGAATGGTGAAAGCTGGTTATTGTATGGTGCCCAAGGAAACTACGAACTGGGTTACTTTTACGGTTTTAAAAATGAAAACTACTCACTGGCAGTGAATATTGGCTACCAAGTTCAAAGTGACATTCTGCTCAGTGCAAGGCCCTTCGATCTATTTGATTCGACCAATAACGAGTTATCACTCTCAAGTTTAAAGCGCATCACCCATGGACCAAGTGCCAGAATAAATTATGCATTTTAGGCTCGAAACTAGTCCATAAATAGTGTTAGAATCTCGACCCTCTTAAGGGAGTAATTTCCTTGCCAGTGGCACATTAAAGCTGACAAGGTTCTTTATCAACATAATCGAACCTCAAGTTCGTGGTAAAGAAGTCCTACTGGGATTAATGAGACTTAAGACAAATTCCTGTTCCAATGTGGGCGACGGGGTTTTGTCTTATTGTCAGTTAGCCCACATTAGGAACCTTTATATGCAAGCCTTAATCGCATCTCTAAGCTCAGTCACTCTGGCTGAAATCGGCGATAAAACTCAGTTACTGACCCTCTTTCTTGCAACGCGTTTTGCCTCCAAAAATGCCATCATAATGGCGATTCTATTAGCCACCTTAATCAACCATGGTATCAGTGCGTATTTTGGCCTCTGGTTAAGCTCTTTATTACCTGCCAATGGGCAAACCTGGTTAATTGGCTTGAGCTTCATTGCGGTCGGCTTTTGGTTACTGATCCCAGACAAAGAGGGTGACGATGAAAATAAGCTTTTTAAATACGGAGCCTTCATTACCAGCTTTATCCTGTTTTCATTGGCTGAAATCGGCGACAAGACTCAGGTCGCTACTGTCATTCTAGGCGCAAACTTTCCACAAACCTTACAAGTTGTGATTGGCTCGACTCTGGGCATGCTGCTCGCTAATTTGCCTATGATTTATGCAGGTAATTATCTGATGCAACGTATTAATTTAGATAAGTCTCGCCGTCTCGCTTGCGCTTTATTTTTACTCTTAGGACTCGCCACCATAGGCTTACCTATGTTAAAGATATAATCAAAGGTTATTGATAAGGATAGGGAAATGCCTAAATTAGAAATTCATGCTGGCCCAGAGGCATTAACACAGCTGCAGCAAGAAGGTTTTCAGAGCCATCTATTTAGCCACTTTTTAGGTGCCAGCGGCGGCCCTAAATGGTTTTCTCATTATGCTTTGGATAGCTATTTAATCGCCGAATTTTTCCATAAAAGAGAAACACCCTTACATTTCATTGGTTCTAGTGCCGGTGCATTTCGCGCCTCATGCTTTGCCCGTAAAGACCCAGTAGACGCCTTAGAGAATTTAGCCCGAATCTATTCTCAGACCTGTTACGCAAAAGGGGCCGATGCTAAGCAAATCACTCAACAAACACGGGATCTTATCGATGAACTTTTTGCCGAAAAAGGGGCAGAAGAAATTATCAACAACACCCTCTATCAGGCTCATTTTGTGGTGGCCAAATGCCAAGGTTTAAGCGCAAGTGAACAGACAGGCTTACAACTAGCAGGTATGTTTTCAAGCTATGTAAAAAACCGCTTGGGTCGTCAACACCTTGCAAGTCAGTCTAAACGTTTTATTTTCCAGCCTGCCCATAGCAAGCTGCAAGTCAGTGACCCGTTTAAAATTCCCACCCAACAGATCACACTCACTCAAGAAAATATTAAAGATGCCCTATTGGCTTCTGGTTCAATTCCCCTTGTCATGGAAGGTATTGCCAATATAGCAGGGGCTCCTAAAGGCATGTATCGAGATGGCGGCTTGATTGATTACCACTTTGACTTAGACTTTCATAATCAAGGGCTTATCCTCTACCCTCACTATGATGCTAAGCCCAAAGCGGGTTGGTTTGATAAGTCCCTAAGCAGAACACCACAGGCAAGTCATTATGATAAGGCAGTGATCCTTTGCCCTTCTGCTGAATTTATCGAATCTTTTCCTTTTCAAAAAATTCCAGATCGTAATGATTTTAAAAACCTGACTGATGAAGAGCGCATCCCTTACTGGCAAAAAGTCATGAGAATGACACAGGTATTAGCCGAAGAGCTAGATGACCTGATTCAGAAACAGGATATCAGCCGGATTAAGCCACTAGTTCTGGTCTAGATTATCAAGACGCTTAAATTCAGTCGGTGATTTACCATACCTTAAATAAAAACGGCGGCTAAAATGAGACACATTAAGAAAGCCGCTTTCAATACTGGCTTGCGTCACGCTCATCCCTTGTTTCAACTTGGTTGCTGCGACTTCAATACGCCTTTGAATTTGATACTCGCCAGGAGTACAACCTAGCTGTTGTTTAAAACGCTGGAAGAACTTAGAGCGGCTCATGCACGCAAGTTTTTGCAATTGCTCCATATCTAAAGGCAAGTCCAAGTAATCTTCTATATGTTGCAAGGCCCGATGTAAGCCAGTCAGTTCGGGATCGTAATCTAATTGCTTAAGTAAAAAGTTACGGGCTTGTTGCTGTAACATACGCACAGTCAATTCGGAGATCCCAAGCTCTATCATGAGATCTCGCTCATCACTGTTTTCTGAATAAAGCGCAACCAGCCTTTCTAGCAAGGACTGAGTCGGTTGAGATAAATCCATATGCAGATTATCCGAGTCACGATAGCGCCACTCACCAATCTCGGCTATGGGTTTATTCTTCAGGTTAAGCTGATCACAGATTTGCTGAATCCGAGCTTGGCTTAAATTGATCGTTAAGCAAGTCGTTGGGTCTTGCTCCTTCGCCAAGGGAAAATCGATATCAATATGTTGATTAGGCGACATGACAAAGGATTGTTGCGGCAAAAAATCGAACGCCACATCATCACAATGCACCACCTTCTTTCCCGTTAACATGCCGCATAGGGTAATACCGTCCGAATCTAGTCCGACTCTATTCGCACTTTCGTAGGTATCATAAATACTCAATTCAGACTCTAGCCCAGCAAAGCCAATACGATTCTCGACCATTTTTAATGGATTAGATCTGGCCCTACTGATATTGCTATTCGCCTCTTTTAAAACAGATCGTGCTGCTAAATCTGCCATCAATTCGCCTCGCCATCTTTTTATTATTTTTAAGCTTACAAGCCTTCCTTGGTTTTTACTCAAGTATTCAGTTTGGACTGAGACAACAAAGGTTAGGACTGTCAGAGCAATGGTTTTTGAAAAACAAGCATAAGATGTTTTAAAGCAAGTCAAAAACATCGTCAATCATTTTGACAGAGATGAGAAAGATTACGACTAGCCATAAGTAGCAGATACACACTTAAACAAAAATAAAAAGACGGAGTTAGAAGATGATTTATCAACCACCTGGTCACCCAGAATCCCCTATTCAATTTAAAGAAAAATATGCCAACTTCATTGGCGGCGAATGGGTTGCTCCTGTCAAAGGCCAATACTTTGACAATGTCAGCCCAGTGACGGGCGAGGCCTTTTGCCAGATTCCACGTTCAAGTGCAGAAGATGTCGAACTAGCACTTGATGCAGCCCATAGAGCAAAAGACGCTTTTGGCTCTCAATCTGTGACAGAGCGCTCTAACCTGTTACTTAAAATTGCAGATCGCATCGAAGCGAACCTCGAAAAACTCGCTGTCGCTGAAACTTGGGATAATGGTAAAGCGGTACGAGAAACCCTTGCAGCAGATATTCCATTAGCTGCAGATCACTTTCGTTATTTCGCAGGTTGCTTACGTTCTCAAGAAGGTTCAATGGCTGAGCTTGATGGCAATACAGTGGCTTACCATGTACACGAACCGCTAGGTGTCGTTGGCCAAATCATCCCATGGAACTTCCCTATTTTAATGGCGGCCTGGAAGCTTGCTCCAGCATTAGCAGCTGGTAACTGTGTCGTACTTAAACCTGCTGAGCAAACACCTGCGACTATTCTAGTCTTGATGGAATTGATTTCTGATCTCGTTCCAGCAGGTGTGATTAACGTGATTAATGGTTATGGCGCTGAGGCGGGTCGTGCCCTATCCACCAACACACGTATCGCAAAAATTGCCTTTACTGGCTCAACGCCTGTTGGCCAAGAAATATTACGTTGTGCCGCTGAGAACCTTATCCCTTCTACGGTTGAGCTAGGTGGTAAGTCACCGAACATCTATTTTGAAGATGTGATGCAGCATGAAGATGAGTTTGTCAGTAAAGCGGTTGAAGGCCTAGTACTTGCCTTCTTCAACCAAGGAGAAGTCTGTACTTGTCCTTCTAGAGCCTTGATCCAAGAAAGCATCTACCCAGAGTTTATCGAGATGGTCGTAAAACGTACTCAATCTATCGTACGTGGTAACCCGTTAGACACAGAAACACAAGTGGGTGCTCAAGCCTCTCAAGAGCAGTTTGAGAAAATCATGGGCTACATGGATATTGGCCGCGAAGAAGGGGCGGAATTCCTCATTGGTGGTAATGCAGAACGCTTATCCGGTAACTTCTCTAATGGATATTATGTGCAACCAACCCTAATGAAAGGGAGCAATGATATGCGCATTTTCCAAGAAGAAATTTTTGGACCTGTTGTGGGTGTTACCACCTTTAAAGACGAAGCTGAAGCTCTACGTATCGCCAATGATACTGAGTTTGGTTTGGGGGCTGGTGTCTGGACTCGTGACATGAATCGCGCTTATAGAATGGGCCGAGGTATTCAAGCAGGCCGTATTTGGACTAACTGCTACCATGCTTATCCAGCACATGCGGCATTTGGTGGCTATAAAAAATCAGGCATTGGCCGTGAAACCCATAAACTCGCCCTTGAGCATTACCAACAGACAAAAAACCTACTCGTGAGTTATGACACTAACCCACTTGGTTTCTTCTAAGATATCAACATAACCTTGGCTGATTTAAAAAGCCAAGGTTAATAAAACGAAGCACGCCTAAGTCATCACTTAGGCGTGCTTTTTTATGGGCAGCTTTCTCGTACTACAAGTTCGGTTTGCAGTACTTCGTCTTTCGCTTCTCTTAAGCCTAAAAAGAGCTCTGCTGCGACTCGGCCTTTTTCTTCATTTTGTTGATGCACTGTGGTGATAGTTGGATGAATACTGGCACTTTCAGGGATGCCATCAAAGCCAACAACATTCACATCTTCTGGCACTTTCAAACCCATTTGCTGAGCAACTTGGACTGTGGCAATCGCAATAATGTCACTCATACAGATAATAAGTTCGGGTCTATCTATCATACCCAGTGCTTCACGTGCCGCTTGATGAGCTAGCTTGTGACTGCTCTCTGGAATATTCCAAATGTTTTCAGAGCTGATTTCATAATCACACTCTTTTAAGGCATCCATGTAACCATGCAAGCGACGAATCGAAATCGAAGCCGCTGCATCGAGTAATTCATCATCACGAATACGACACACTCGGTTAGTATCTAATAGCGCTAGACCAAGAACAGCCACCCCTTTAGGTTGACGCTTAAGGGCGTGTAGGGTGATCTCTTTTGCCCCTTCATAGTTTTCAACGTTTACCGAAGCACAACCAGGGATAAAACTGTCTACCGCTATCGTATGTTTATTAGGAAGTGACCAAGGGGCATTAGCAAATTGCTGGGGTTTATGACCATACACAATAAAACCATCCACCATGGAAGATTGCATACGGGTTTGAACATCTTGCTCGGCATCATGGGATGAGAGGAGCAACATATTATAATCATGGGCGTCTAGCACTTCTGCCATACCACGTAAAAATTGGCTGGCAACAGGGTCTGACATGCTATAACTCAGTTTGTCGGACAAAACTATGCCAACAATACCCGTACGACCCGTACGTAAACTGCGTGCTGCCGCGTTAGGGCCAAAATAACCTATGTCTTCACACTCTTTCAAAATGCTGGTTCTAAGTTCAGCCGAAAGTTGATCAGGGCGGTTAAAGGCATTTGAAATTGTCGCGGTAGAGACCTTTAATCTAGCAGCAACATCTTTAAGGGTTAATCGTCTAGGTAAGTTAGCTTTCATAATATCTTCTTATTATTAGTGGAAGACGAGAAGCCAGTGACATGTCACTGGCTTCCTACTAACAGACTAAAAGCTGTTTTAATAAACCTTTTCAGGCTTATTAATCAATACGCGCATAAAATGCTTGGTAAGCAGGTAAACTTAGCACTTGCTCATCCAAACTTGCTGTAAAGCCATGACCTTCTAATACATCAGTCACAGGCATAGACAAGTCTGCCGTTTGCGCGTCTTTTGTCATGTTAATTACAACCAGAACTTTTTGGCCTTCATACTCACGTACGTAAGCAATCAAGTCTTGGTTGTTTACTTCAACTTGTGTCAATTCACCATTTAATAACTCAGGCTGAGCCTGACGCCATTTAATAAGTTGGCGAACCTTATGTAACAAGGAAGCAGGGTTAGCTTCTTGCTCTGCCACAGACAAAGCAAGGTGTCTGTCATCAACAGGTAACCAAGGCTCAGTCGTAGAGAAACCGCCTTGTTCTTCTTTATTCCATACCATAGGTGTACGACAGCCATCACGGCCTTTAAACACAGGCCAAAGAGGAATACCGTAAGGATCTTGAATACGCTCAAAAGGCACATCCGCTTCTGGTAAACCTAGCTCTTCACCTTGATAAAGGCAGACACTACCACGTAAAGAGGTAATCAAAGCAAGCGCGACCAAAGGATAAGCAATCGCATCTTCACCTTCACCCCAACGTGTTGCCGAACGCACAACATCATGGTTAGAAAGCGCCCAACAAGGCCAACCATCACCCACTATGTCTTGCATATTCTTCAGGACATCACGAATGTAAGTCGGTGAATGTGGCGTATTTAGCAAATCAAAGGTATAAGCCATATGTAACTTATCACCACCAGAAGTGTATTCTGCCATGCGCTCTAGCGGAAAATCATCCCCTAGCTCACCTACCGTAGTGCTGCCTGGGAACTCATCCATCAGGCTACGTAGATCTTGCAAGAAGCCGAGGTTTTCTGGACGGCTGATATCATACACATGTCGTTGATATGTGTAAGGATTATCATGTGGTGCGCCCATGGTTTTTGGCTCACCTTCCGGCACTGGTGGGTTATCTTCTAAGCCTTCACTATGGTAGTAGAAGTTCACAGTATCTAGACGGAAACCATCTACACCTAGTTCTAGCCAAAAGCGCATATTATCTAGCTGAGCTTGGCGCGCAGCAGCACAATGGAAGTTAATATCCGGCTGACTGGTTAAGAAGTTATGCAAATAGTACTGCAAACGGCGGCTGTCCCATTGCCAAGCACTGCCACCAAAGATAGATAACCAGTTATTTGGTGGTGAGCCGTCTGGCTTAGGATCAGCCCAAACATACCAATCAGCTTTATCATTGGTTTTGTCCTGGCGACTTTCTTCAAACCAAGGGTGAGACTCAGCAGAATGGCTCAACACCTGATCTACCATTACCTTTAGATTTAATTCATGGGCACGAGCTATCATTTTTTTGAAGTCGTCTAACGAGCCAAACAAAGGGTCAATATCACGATAGTTTGACACATCATAGCCAAAGTCCTTCATTGGCGAGGTGAACACAGGTGACAACCAAATTGCATCCACGCCTAGAGAGGCTACATAATCCAGTTTAGTTGTGATGCCAGCGATATCGCCCACACCATCACCATTTAAGTCCATAAAACTACGTGGATATATTTGGTAGATGATACCGCCCTTCCACCAGTTTAAGTTGGTTGTCATTAGACGCTCCAATAAGTAAATCAGTCGTTATTAGTTAAGTTTGTTTTACAGCCGACGATAGTTATCGCCTGCCGCATTAAACAAATGCATTTTTTCGGGTTTAGCTGTTAAGGAAACCTTATCGCCTCGTTTGTATTGCAATGTGCCTGCCAACTTAGCGACTACAAGTTCCGCTCCTTCTTGGGTTTTTACATATAAAAGTGTGGCCTCACCTAGGGATTCCACAAAGGACACATCCCCTTCAACCACAACAGTATCAGCCTCAGATTGACAAACTGTTAAATCTTCAGGACGCACACCAAATTGTGCTAAAAGCCCTTTCTCACTTGAGTTCAAACGAATCGGCATTTGCACAAGGTGACCTGTATTCAAAGTAAGCTCAGCGTCATTTTCTGAATTAGTAATAGTGGCAGGCATGATATTCATGGCTGGAGAGCCTATAAATTTCGCCACAAAAACATTGGCAGGGTTTTCATAAAGATCCAGCGGTGCACCAACTTGTTCTATGTTACCCGCAGATAAAAGCACGATACGGTCAGCTAAGGTCATCGCCTCAACCTGATCATGAGTTACGTAAATCATGGTAGATTCAGGCATGCTTTCTTTTAGATTGGCGATTTCCATACGAGTCGCCACGCGAAGGGCAGCATCTAGGTTAGAAAGCGGTTCATCAAACAAGAAAACTTTAGGCTGGCGAACAATGGCACGACCAATCGCCACACGTTGGCGTTGTCCACCAGAAAGCGCTTTAGGTAGACGGTCTAAATAGCTAGTAAGCTGCAACATATCAGCGGCTTTACGTACCTGCTTATCTATCTCTTCTTTGTTTACCTTGGCAATTTGTAAGCTAAACGCCATGTTGTCGTACACTGTCATATGCGGGTACAAAGCGTAACTTTGGAATACCATGGCGATACCGCGTAAGGCAGGTGGAATGTCATTTACGACATCCCCATCAATCTCCAAAGTACCGCCTGAAATGCTTTCTAGTCCAGAGATCATACGTAGCAAGGTGGACTTACCGCAGCCTGATGGCCCAACAAACACGATGAACTCACCTTGCTTGATGTCTAGATTAATATCGCGCATGACTTCTACGTTGTTATCGTAGATTTTTTTCACATTCGTTAGTTTTAAATCTGCCATTTGTTGCCTCTTTATCCGCTTAGCCTTAGTCGGCTAACGTCTTAAATTCTAAAAATTGTTAGTCGTAATTTATCTTTCAGTGGACCGGTTAATTTGGTCAAAATCTATTTCACTGAACCCGATAACAAACCTCTTACAAGGAATCGCTGCAAACCAATAAACACGCACAATGGCACTATAATAGTGATAAAGGCGGATGCAGTTAGGATTTCCCAATTACCTCCTCGTGACCCTAATAATTCACGCAGACGGCCAGTTAACACCAGTTGTTCTTCATTGTTACCAAGGAAAACCATCGCGATTAATAAGTCATTCCATACCCATAAGAATTGGAAAATGGAGAAGGATGCCAATGCAGGAAACGACAAAGGCAAAATAATTTTTCTGAAGATATCGAATTCAGAAGCACCATCAACACGTGCCGATTCAATAATTTCTCGGGGTAATCCAGCAATATAGTTACGCAATAGATAGATAGCTAAAGGCAAACCAAAAGCCGTGTGCGCTAACCAAATTCCCACATAGGTTTTCGACCCTGTACCTAAAAATTCACCAATCACATTATAAGAACGCAATAAGGGAATTAGAGACATTTGCAGAGGTACAACTAAGAGTCCCACCACAGCAGCAACCATTAAGGCGCGTCCAGGAAACTTCATCCAAGCTAAGGCATAAGCTGCAAATGCGGCCATCAGTATGGGGATGATGGTTGCAGGGATAGTCACAGTAAGAGAGTTAATAAAGGACTTACCCAAACCTTCTGATGTCAGTACTTCACGATAGTTATCTAAGGTAAATCGAGGCGGTACTTCGGCTGTGTAGAAAACACGCTGACCTCGCCCTTTAAAGGCTTTAGGTGACGTAATCACATAGTCACCATTGGCTTGCACTATGAGAGTTTTACCTCTTTTCATTTGTGCTTTCGTGCCGGCTTCAAAGGCTTGTGGCTTAAGTGAGCTATAACCAAACTGCTGAACACTGCTGTCGCCAGCTTGGGTGAAAACATTACCACGGATCACATAAACACCATTTTCCATGGTTTGATCTTTAGGTATCTCAATCCGTGTTACCAAACGCTGCTCTGAAGCAGATAATGCAGTCCACCAGCCAGAAACAGATAGCTGATCCTTATCTCGAATCGAAGAGATAAACAGGCCAGCAGTAGGAATTGTCCACATCACCACAAGGAAAAGAACCGTAAGGTGCACAACAAATGTTAATGGGGAACGAGTATTTGCAGATGAAACCATATTAACGGCCCTCCATTTCAGCATTGGCACGGCGGATATTCCAAACCATGATAGGAATTACAAGGACCATGATGATAATAGCGATAACAGCGCCACGGCCTGAGTCACCGCCGCCCCTAAACATCCAATCAAACATCTGGTTAGCCAATACTTGGGTATTCCATTGACCATTTGTCATGGCGAGTACGATATCAAAGACCTTAAGTACCAAGATGGTAATCGTGGTCCACACTACTGCGATTGTGCCCCAGATTTGTGGCACCATAATGCGGAAGAAAATCTGCACACCGTTGGCACCATCTAGCACGGCAGCTTCAATGGTCTCTTCTGAAATACCACGTAGTGCAGCAGATAGAATAACCATGGCAAAACCTGTCTGAATCCAAATCAGGATAGCCATCAGGAAGAAGTTGTTCCAAAAAGGCATGGTGATCCAAGCTTGAGGCTCGCCACCAAAGAAAACCACTATGGCATTTAATAGACCGATTTGCGCATCGTCTCCACTGCGAAAATCATAAATAAATTTCCAAATAACCGAAGCACCAATAAAGGAAATGGCCATCGGCATAAAGATCAAACTCTTAGCAATATTGCCCCACCAAATACGGTCCGTCATGGTTGCTATCACTAAACCTAAAAAGGTTGCGGCTGTTGGCACAACAATCAGCCATAGCATGTTGTTTTTAAATGATTCAAAGAATTCGGCGCTCGAAAAAAGCCAGCGATAGTTATCAAAACCAATAAAGTTTTCACCGGTTCTATCTAAGAAAGACAAACGTAAAGAGTCAAATACAGGAAAAATGAGATAAAAGCCAAGTGCTAATAACGCCGGTCCAATAAACAACCATGGTCGAATAGTGTTGGTAATGCGTAGGTTTCTAGCTATCACTAAATGAGGGCGATTCTTTGTTGGAAAGCAAAAATCGAGTAATAGGTTTGAGCCATAAAAATAAACAGCACAGCCTAAAACACCGATAGACATGACAAACAAAGCAGAAATGAGTTGTCCCATGGGACCTCCATTCCGAAGAAACAACCAGTCGTAAAACCAGTCATTCAAAGGTGAGACGATAACAGACCCCTAGAGCATAGGGGTACTAGGAGTCTGTTTATGAACTAAGGGTATTGCTAGGGTTACTTCAAGGTATCCCAGTTATTTTGGATCTCTGTTGCTACGGTTTTTGCATCTTTACCGCCGGCATAATCGACCATGCCAGTCCAGAAAGAGCCCGCACCAATTTTACCTGGCATCAGGTCAGAGCCATCAAAACGGAAAGTGGTTGAGTAACGTAAGATCTCACCTTGTTTTTTCGCTGATTCAGAAGAATACAAATCAATATTGACGCCTTTATGAGCAGTCAAGAAACTCTTCTGAGCCATCCAGATTTCATGAGCAATCGGTGTGCGGATAAAGTCCATGAAAGCACGAGCGCCTTTAGAATCTTTAGTGATACTCAGCATAGTACCGCCACCCAATACTGGGTTACCTAGACCTTTAGATTCATAAGAAGGGAAGTAGAAGAAGTCAGCATCTAGACCCAAAACCGTATCTTCTGGGAAGAAAGCAGGAATGAAAGACGCTTGTCTGTGCATGTAACATTTTGGTGGTGATGCAAATAGACCTTTAGGGCTATCACGGAAATCAGTCGCAGCGACTGCTCGGCTACCGCCATCAACATGGTCATCGTTACGGATAAACCAACCAAAGTCTTCAATTGCTTCAACCACACGAGGATCATTAAACTTGATTTCATTACTCACCCACTGGTCATAAACACTTGGTGATTGAGTACGTAATAATAGATCTTCTACCCAGTCAGTTGCTGGCCAGCCAGTCGCTGCACCTGAACCCAGACCGATACACCAAGGTGTGCCGCCGTCGGCAACAATCTCTTGAGTTAATTCTTTTAACTCTTCCATGGTTTCAGGGATCTCATAATCAGCATCCGCGAAGTTTTCTGGTGAGTACCAAACAAGAGACTTCAAGTCAGCACGGTAGAAAACACCGTATAGGTTTTCTTCGTTTTGCTTGTTTTTAAAGGTCGCAAGATCAACCCAAGATTGTCCAGCAGCATAGTTTTCTTTGACCCAGTCACCCGTCTTGTTATCAAGCGGTGTTAAAAGGTTTTTAGAAGCAAGGTCAGCGGCTAATCCAGGCTGAGGGAAAATAGAAATGTTTGGCGCACTACCCGCCTGTGTATCAATAACAATTTGCTGCTCAAAAGAGTCAGAGCCAGCATAATTTACTTTTGCTCCGGTTGCCTCTTCAAAGTATGCGATAACACTTTCAAATGAGGCTTTTTCATCACCTAACCAAGGGCCAAAAACTGTCACAGTTTCACCAGATAGGTCTGTGGATTTAAGCGCTTCGTAAGAGGCCCAGTTAAAACGGGAATCTTCATTAGGTTTAAAAATAAGAGATTGTGCAGAGGTTTGAGCAGATACAGCACCTATTGCTAGGGCAATTGTGGCGGATAACAGAGACTTCTTCATTGTCACTCCTTCATGGCCTATTAGATAAAACTAACTGACCTTTATTTTTATTATGCTTAAACAAATTTTGCTTTTTTAATCTTCTATAAGGATTAAGAAGATTCGTAAATTATTAACAATGAGGTTTGGGCTTTCAAGTTAACTTAGCACTTAAATTTGTCTTAATTTAAAGTTAAGTAAAGATAGAAAAAGATTAGTAAGAAAGTGAGGGATTTATTCATTTTAAGAATAGAAAATAAAGACATTATAGATCAATATCTTAAAAACTCTAATTTTGAGGCTTTGTATTTTTTTGGAGAGGTGTAATCAGGTTCAGATTAAAGCTGCTTAAAATTTAAGCAGCTTTCTTAAGATTTAACTTTTTTCTTTTCTTGAGGTTTTTAACTACTTTTTGTTTAAAACTGATCATTTTTTATTCTTAATCGTTTTAAGAAGTACTTAATTTATCAAGATAGCATTTACTTGTTCTTGGTTCGGTAATGCTGGATAAGCACCAAACTCTGTTACCGCACAGGCACCTGAAGCAACGGCATATTGAATAATACTTTGCCAGTCTTGTTCAGCTAATTCTGCACAAGCTTGAACACTAGGAGCAAGACGAATAAGTTGCGCTAATAAACCACCGACAAATGCATCACCCGCTGCGGTTGTATCCTTTACCTCGACTTTAGGTGTTGCAACTTCACCGGTATGCGAGCGAGTAAAGTAACGCACGCTTTTGGCCCCATCAGTTAACACAAAAATTTGAGTCTGATTTGTTAAGGTTTGCTTAATCAGATCCATTGGATCTTGAGTTAATTCAGCCAGCTCTTCTAAGCTCGCCTTAATAACATGAGCCTGCATCATCCAGTCAATGACTCTTTGCGTATTAGGCTTATGGTCTGGCCACAGGTTACTGCGCAAGTTCACATCACAAGAGATTAACCAGCCAGCCTCTTCAGCCATTGCCATGCCAGCTAAAGTAGCCTGAGTAATATTCTCGTCTGTTAAGGTATTAGAGCAGGTATGGAAAACCCCCTGACTCTCCTTAAACCAATCAGCGTTAAAATATTCAGCGCGATATAGAATATCTGCTGAGGCTTGTCGATAAAACTCAAAGGTACGTTCACCCTCATTATCCAGACTGACAAAAGCTAGCGCAGTCTTCGCCTCTTTACTAAAACGCATATTCTCAATTTGTACGCCATAACCTGCTAAGCAATCTGCCAAGAAGTGACCAAAGCTATCGTCCCCCACTTGCCCCACAAAATGGCTATTCACGCCTAGCTTAGCAGCAGCAACCGCCACATTAGCAGGCGCACCACCTGGATACTTTACAAAGGATTCCTCCTGGCCTTCATTAGCTGTTTTACTTGATAAGAAATCGATTAAGGCTTCACCAAAGGCGATGAGTTTTGTGTTTTGCATGGGCTCTCTCACATGGGATAACTAGAAGTTCTGATTAAAATCTGTACGAATTTAACCTTATGGCTTGAGTATGAAAGTTAAGCTTAATTAAATCAACTTAATTTATTTAATTAGAGACAAATTGGTTATCCATTCAATTCTTGTTAAACTCAAAAGATGCCGCTATTCCTATATCAGCAGACGATCATCAATATAAATAGAAGAGATGTATGACTCGATCTAAAACGGTATTTGTCGTCGATGACGATGCAGAAATTCGCAATCTACTGAAAACATATTTAGAAAAGCATCAATTTAATGTTCGCACTGCCGATTCAGGTGAATCTTTTTTAGCAGATTTTGAACAAGATTCAGCTGCTGACCTTATCATCCTCGATATTATGCTTCCTGGAGAAGATGGCTTTTCTGTTTGCCGCTCCCTACGAATGAAGTCTCTTGTACCTGTGATTATGCTCACGGCGAACTCAGATGAGATGGATCGAATTATAGGATTAGAAATTGGGGCAGACGATTACCTCGCCAAGCCATTCAACCCAAGAGAACTCTTGGCCAGAATGAAGGCGATATTTCGCCGTATCGAGCAGATATCAACAAGCAACCTTGATACCCAGGCGGATATTCCAAACGAGAGCAATGGTGCAAAATCTACCCCCTGCATTCAAAAGCATTTCCGTTTTGCTGACTTCTGTTTAGACACTCTGTCTAGAGAACTAAGCCATGAAGATGGCTCTGTAGCAGCGTTATCAGGCGCTGATTACAACCTGCTTATGCTGTTTTTAAACCATCCTGGCACAGTGCTTAGTCGAGACTTTATCGCTGAGAATACACGCGGTCGAGACAGTGCCCCACTGGATAGATTTATTGATGTGCATATCAGCCGCTTGCGCCAGCGCTTGCATGAAGATGCAAGACATCCTCAGCTCATCAAAACCATACGTGGTGAAGGCTATATACTGACTGTCGATGTGGACTGCCAAGATGCCAACTCAGTCGCCATCTAATTCATCCCTTAAGCACAAGGTGAAACATGCCATTAGCAAGTTTCGCCGCTTACCCAGTTCCTTAACCGGACAGATTCTTATTATTCTCGCCTTAGGGGTGACGATCGCCCAATTGGTGAGTTCTACAATTTGGCTTAAGCAGCTTGCTGCTGATGCGGAGCAAAACGTCAGAGAAGTGGCCCAACCCATGGCCTTTCGTGTTGCTTCCACTATTAGCTACTTTTCCTCTTTGCCCCAGAACTATCGCCATATCGTCATAGACCAATTGCAGGAGATGGGGGGAACTCGTTTCTTTGTTACGGTCAATAATGAAGAGATACTCATTAATGAACTTGAAGAATCGCCGCTACAAAATGTGGTGATTGAAGAGTTTCGCAACACCTTGGCAAAACAGCTGGGCATTACTAACCCTAAAATAGCCTTTTCTAGCCCTGATGATTTGCATGTCATTAATAACCACACTCGCCTGTCAGATTTACCTGAAAGATGGGGTCATCACAGTTTATTAGTAAAACCTTTAACGCCCCCTATTTTGGTGATACAAATCCCGATCAACGAAAAAGATTGGCTCTATTTAGCCACCTTGATGCCTGATCCTTATTTTCTGGATGGCTCATCTCCCATCTCTAATGACAGACTATTTTCTCTCGCCATTTCTATCATGACAGTGCTGTTATTAAGCTTCTTGATTATTCGTCGCGTGACTAAACCTTTAGCCAAATTAGCGAGAGCTGCGGAGTCTTTCGGTCAGGGAGATTATCAACCTGTCGAAGAAGTGGGCAGTGAAGAGATACGTAATACCGCACATGCTTTTAATGCAATGCAAACCCGTATTCAACGTTACCTTGATGACAGAGAACGCCTCTTCGCGTCTATTTCCCATGATTTAAAAACCCCCATTACTCGATTAAGGCTTAGGGCCGAAATGGTAGACGAAGAAGGCACCCGAGAAGCCATGGTACGTGATTTAGAAGATCTGGATATGCTGGTAAAAGGTGCTCTGCAAAGTGTGAAAGAGACAGATATCCATGAAAACCGTGTCGAAATAAACATCTTAAAAATGCTCAAGGATTTGCAAAATAGCGCTCAATTAGCCCAAAGAAACATGCAATTAAGTGGTGAACTTGATCAGCCTTATATCGGTAAACCTCTCGCTATAAAACGCTGTTTAACTAACCTGATAGATAATGGCTTGTATTACGGTGAAAGGGTAAAAGTTGAGTTAGATAATGATGATGAGCTGGTAACAATTCGCATACTAGATGAAGGGCCAGGGATTCCAACTGAAAAAATGGAAAAGGTCTTTCAACCTTATACTCGACTAACAATTAAACATGCTAATCACCCAAGTGGCATGGGCCTTGGTTTAAGTATTGCCCGTAATATTGCACGCGCCCATGGGGGCGAAGTTCATCTGATTAACCGTCCAGAAGGCGGCCTAGAAGCGAAACTCATTCTGCCGCTACACTAAAACGGGTTATAAGCTATGTGCGACCCCAGCTTACTTCTTCCCAAGCCCGTCTATACTTAAGCAATACACTTAAGTTGGGTCCGCATCATGTGGTTATTATTTGCGATAAGTCTATTTATCATCATTTTTATTTTAGTAAAAAGAAAAGAGCACCAAGAAGAACAAGAGAGACAAGCTAGAGATAGCCGCTCTAACGAGCCAACCCAGCCTCAAGAAAAGAAGATGCAAATCCACTCAGTCGTCACAGACGTTGTTCACCCAGAACACCCTAGTACGCACCAAGAAGATATAGCCCACTCTTCGACCGAGGAGGAAGAATCAATATTAGATGAATCAAAATCAGAAATCTCTCTTGATTATTCAAAAACTGAAATGCCAGTCTTTTCAAAGCATTTATCCCTATTGAAACTAGAGTTCGAATTATGTCATGAGTGGCGCTTATTCAATTCAAATGCCGCTTTTTTTTGGCATCAAGACAAACCGCTTGTCACAGTGCTCTGTCTCAGCCATTTTGTTAAAGGTGAAGCTAAAAGCCAGAACTACAAGGCATATCAGTTTCATACTGAGTCTTGGTCATGGCAAGGAGATAGCCCTAAAGGTGCCGCCAGTGAAGTTAAAAAGAAACTGAGAGAAACCTTTCCAGAGCAAACTAAGAAATAGTGTGATTGCACGTTTTAGTCATTAAATACCCTCTTTTTAGAATTTAGACATTCTTTGTGTCTGGCGAAATAAGTAATAGATTCAAAGGATGAATTTCATTTAAGATGAATTTATCCATTCGCGCAAAATTGCTAACACTTGTTGGAATAAGATGTCTGACTCTCGAAAAAAACACACCCATAACCAAGCTAAAGCAGGCCTTAGTCTAAAGACTTTACAGCTAACCTTTTTAAAGCTTAAAGAGGCGATTTTCACGAATAAAGTCCTATTAAATGGTCTCTTGTTAGTGGCTAGTTTGCTATTTTCCCTGTCCCTTTTCGCCCAAGATCAGGTGATTCGTATCGGTGGTGATGTTAATTACCCGCCCTATGAATTCCTTAACAGCCAAGGAGAACCTGACGGTTATAATACGGAGCTGACCTTGGCAATTGCTGAAGTCATGGGCATGAAGGTTGAATTTGTTTTTGATAGCTGGAGCAGTGTCCGCCAGCAATTAGATAACCAAGAAATCGATATTTTACAGGGTATGGTCTATTCAGATTCTCGCGCCAAGACCTTATCCTTTTCCCCTTCCCACGCCTTGATTAATCAATCTATTTTCACTCGAAAGGGTTTACCTTTAATTAGCAATTTGAATCACTTTGAAGGCCAAGGATTAGTCGTACAAGATCAAGGCATCATGCACGATTATCTGGTTGAAAATAAGGTAAACGCCGAGCTAGTACTGGTTAAGACCCATGCAGATGCCCTGCGCTTAGTCGCGTCGGGGGCGAATGATTATGCCTTAGTAGCTAACTTACCTGGCCTGTATTTAGGGAAAGAACTCGCACTTTCTAATTTAAGGTCCATTACTCAACCCTATGGCACCCAAAGGTATGGTTACGCCGCGCTACAAAAAAATGAAAACCTAATCGCTAAATTTAGTGAAGGTATGGCCATCTTAAAAAATACCGGACGCCAACAAGAAATCTATGACAAATGGTTAGGGCCTTTAAGTAATCAAGGGCCAGATTGGAAGCTTATTGGCCAATTCACCCTTATCGTCTCGTCCTTACTATTGCTCTTTTTAGGAGGATCACTCATTTGGAACCGTATGCTTTCCAAAGAAGTGCTCAAACGAACCCAAAGGCTTGAGTTACAACAACAGCAATTAATTCAAGCGGACAAAATGGCTTCCTTAGGGGTGCTGGTTTCAGGGGTTGCTCACGAAATTAATAACCCTTGTAGCCTGATGCTACTTAACATTCCCGCCATTCAAGAAGTACACCGAGATCTCGAAGAAATTCTTGAGGATCATTATCAAAAAGAAGGTGAGTTTTATCTGGCTGGCATTGAATACTCCCTCATGCGAGATGAATTACCTAAGATGCTTAATGACATGATGGCAGGCAGTCAGCGTATTAGCCGTATCGTTGATGATCTTAGGGATTTTGGTCGCCAAGAAAATATTGAACTGACAGAGCATGTGGATATTAATCAGTTGGTTTCTACCTCCTATCGATTAATAGAGCAAACCGTCAGAAATTACAGTGACAATGTCAGCATTAAATTTGAAGATAAATTACCGACCTTTTTAGGCAGTGCACAACGCATTGAGCAGGTCATCATCAATCTCATCCTTAATGCTGCGCAATCGCTCACCTCAAGAGAGAAAAGCATCGATATCAGAACCTATATGGATAGAAGCAAAGGTTTGCTGGTATTAGAAATTAAAGATGAGGGTTGTGGTATCGCCATTGAAAACCTCAAACGATTAGAAGACCCTTTCTTCACCACTAAAAGGGACCAAGGCGGAACAGGGTTAGGCCTGTCTATTTCGTCCAATATTGTCAGTGAGCATGGCGGGCAACTCAGCTTTGAATCCGTTTTGAAAAAGGGCACCACTGTCACTCTGACTCTCCCTATATTTAATCTAAAAGCTAACCAAAAGGCACATGCATGAGTAACAACCTTTACCCAGACTTTGGCATTTTATTAGTCGACGATGAAGATTCATTCTTACGCAGTTTAACCATGACACTCAAACGTCGTGGCGGTATTAATCACCTGTTCCAAACCAATGACAGTCGTAATGTGCTAGATATGTTAGAGCAACACCCGATTGAGCTTGTGCTGCTAGACCTCAACATGCCCAATGTGACGGGCATGTCGCTGCTTGAGCAAATTCTAGAAACGCACCCTCATGTAAAGGTCATTATTATCAGTGGTCTCAATCAAATCGAGATTGCCATGCAATGCATACGTTTGGGGGCCTTGGATTACTTTGTCAAAACCACAGACGAAGTACACTTAATCGAAGGTATCAAGCGCACCATTCGCAGTATCGAAATGCGCTCTGAGAATGACAAATTAAGGTCTCGGTTTTTGAATGACACCTTAGAACACCCAGAAGTGTTCGAAAGCATTCTCACCCTAGACAAAAACATGCGTTCTATTTTCCAGTATTTAGAAGCGATTGCTGCCAGTAACCAGCCAATTATGATTAATGGTGAAAGCGGTGTGGGTAAAGAGCTCATCGCCCAAGCGATTCACAAACTGAGTCACAAGTCTGGCCCCATTGTCAGTGTTAACGTGGCTGGGCTGGATGATAATATGTTCTCCGATACCCTATTTGGTCATAGCCGAGGGGCTTTTTCAGGAGCCGAAAAAGCTCGAGCAGGCATGATAGAACAAGCCAATGGTGGTACCTTATTTTTAGATGAAATAGGTGATTTGAGCCTGATGTCTCAGGTGAAATTACTGCGCTTATTGCAAGAAGGTGAATACTATCCACTTGGCAGTGACCACCCTAAACGCCTTAATGCCAGAGTCGTGGTCGCTACTCATCAGGATTTAACGCAAAAACAAGAAGCAGGCGAGTTTAGAAAAGACCTTTATTATCGCTTACAAACCCATCAAGTCAGTATCCCGCCACTGCGCCAACGCCGTGGTGACATCGCCATTCTGCTCGACCTTTTTCTTGAAGAAGCCGCAACCGAGTTGAATAAAACTAAGCCAGCTATTCCAAAAGAACTGCCTGTTTTATTATCTAATTATGCCTTTCCTGGCAATGTACGAGAGCTAAGAGCGCTAGCATTTAAAGCAATGGGGTTACATCGTAGCAAGATGTTATCTATGGATTCATTTAAAGATCTCATCAGCCCTAAAGACTTATCTCAAGCTTGGACTGATAGCACAGAAGAACAAGCTTGTATCAGCTTTAACCCAGAACAAAGCTTACCCTCCCTAACTGAAATTGGTGATCTACTGATAGAAGAAGCCATGTTAAGAGCCAAAGGTAACCAGTCTATTGCGTCCCGCCTTGTGGGAATCTCTCAACCAGCTTTAAGTAAACGCATTAAAAAGGCGAATAGCCAGTAACGGCTTCCTACCCTAATTTAACCCCTATAACCTAGGTTAATTCTATAACCTAGGTTAGCAAGCTAACCAACTGATAAATAAGGGTTTTATCAAAAGTCATTTATCCCTATTCCCTGAGTTATACCCCTTCACCCTCTTCGATATTATATTTTTTCCTTATATTTCAATCAGTTAAGCATATATAAAAAACTGGCCCCCGAATTGCAATCTAGTTCACTAATCAAGCACAGGCTTTAAGCCTGAAATTGCTTGAAATAATTATGATAAGAATGAGAACAAGATGCACACACCAGCGACTGACACATTGCAATCCATGCGCAAAGAGAAAGACTTATTAGGCGAACTTGATGTGCCTAAAAGTGCTTATTATGGTATTCAAACCCGCCGCGCATGCCACAACTTTGATTTATCAGGCATACCTATCAATCACTTTCCTGAGCTTGTTAATGCGCTAGCTTATGTGAAACTTGCCTGCGCCAAAACCAATAATCAGCTGGGGCAATTGTCCGATCACAAAACACAAATCATAGAGGCTGCGGCCAATAAAGTTCTACAGGGCTATCACCATGAAGACTTTGTTGTCGACATGATTCAAGGTGGGGCAGGTACGTCCACCAATATGAATGCCAATGAAGTTATCGCTAATATTGGCCTAGAACTTATGGGTAAGGAGAAGGGACACTATACTCACCTTCACCCAAATAATGACATCAATAAATCCCAATCCACCAATGATGTTTATCCAACTGCCGTTCGCCTTTCCATTATTTTACTGCATAGCCAACTGGTTGAAGCCCTGACCTCTTTGCGCGATACCTTTAGCAATAAAGCGTTAGAGTTTAACGACATTATCAAGATGGGCCGTACTCAGCTACAAGATGCAGTACCCATGACTCTAGGGCAAGAGTTCCAGTCTTTTGCCAGTACGCTAAACGAAGATATTCAACGAATTGCTGACCTGTCCCAGTTACTTAAAGAAGTAAATCTGGGTGGCACAGCAATTGGCACAGGCATTAATACCCACTCAGATTATGCGCCACTAGCCGTACAAGAGTTAGCAAACCTAACAGGCATAGATTTTATTCTTGCTACAGATCTAATCGAAGCAAGCTCTGACATGGGCGCCTTTGTTCTTTTCTCTAGTATGTTGAAACGCTTAGCCGTCAAGCTATCGAAAATATCCAACGACTTACGCCTTTTAAGCATGGGCCCTCGCTGTGGTTTAGCTGAAATCCAACTGCCTGCAGCACAACCAGGTAGCTCAATCATGCCAGGCAAGATTAACCCTGTGATCCCAGAAGCCATGAATCAGGTGGCTTATCAAGTCATGGGGAATGATCTTGCGATTACCTTTGCTGCAGAAGCGGGCCAACTTCAACTCAATGCCATGGAACCCTTAATTGCCTACAAGGTACTTGAGTCTATTCGTCTACTGACTAAGTCCATGGGCATGCTAGAAACACGCTGTATTCAAGGGATTACAGCCAATAAAGATAGATGCCAAGAGTTGGTAAATAACAGCATTGGCATTATCACAGCCATAGCGCCAACTCTGGGTTATGAAACAGCAACCCGTGTTGCTAAACAGGCTCTAGCCACTGGTCGCAGTGTGTTAGATCTGGTGTTAGATGAAAACCTCATGGATGAAAAAGAGCTTAAAACCTGCTTACAACCAAAGAACATGGTTAAACCTCAACATAGGGAAGCACAAGCCTCTTAAAACCGAAATATAACAATAACTTAAATATGTCCAAGCCTATTAGTAGGCGTAAATCTAATTATAAAAAGGTAATCACATGTCTATATCTCAAGCACAAAGCCCTGCTAAGCCAGGTCTAGCCTTATGGCATAAAATTCTTATCGGTATGGTTCTTGGCGTCATCGCTGGGGCTATCTTAGGCCCTAACGCCGAAGTATTAAAACCGATAGGAACCCTCTTCATTAATGCAATCAAAATGCTGATTGTGCCATTGATCTTCTGTTCTTTGGTTGTTGGTGTAACGTCATTAGAAGACACACGCAAAATGGGCCGCATTGGTATGAAATCTGTTGCCCTTTACCTAGGTACAACAGCCGTTGCCATTACTATAGGTTTAACACTGGCTGCTGTTTTCATGCCTGGTGCAGGTCTTAACATGACGGTTGAAGCAGGTGCTGCGGTAGGTAAAGATGCACCACCGTTAGTGCAAACCTTACTGAATATCATCCCTAAAAACCCAATCAATGCATTAGCGTCTGGCAACATTCTACAGATCATCGCTTTTGCGATTGGTTTAGGTATTGCGCTAACACTCGTTGGTGAGAAAGCGAAACCAGCTATTGCTGTATTCGACAGCCTTGCAGAAGCTATGTACAAGCTTACTGAAATGGTTATGAAACTAGCGCCATACGGTGTATTTGGTCTTATGGCTTGGGTTGCAGGTAAATATGGTCTTGAGATTCTACTGCCTCTAATCAAGCTAGTTGCACTGGTTTACATTGGCTGTATCTTGCATGTTGTTGTCGTGTACTCAGGCATTATCACCACTATTGGTGGCCTAAGCCCAGTTCGCTACTTAAAAGGTGTGCTTAACCCAGCTGCGGTTGCTTTTACCACAACAAGTAGCTCTGGTACTTTACCAGCCACTATCAAGGCAGCCCGTGAAGAGCTTGGTGTATCTAAAGGTATTTCTAGTTTTGTTCTTCCGCTAGGTGCCACTATCAATATGGACGGTACAGCCCTTTACCAAGGTGTATGTGCTCTCTTCATTGCCCAAGCATTCGGTATTGATCTAACCACCTCTGATTACTTACTTATCATTATGACATCAACCTTAGCCTCTATCGGTACAGCCGGTGTTCCAGGTGCGGGTTTGATCATGTTGTCTCTTGTTTTAACTACTGTTGGTCTACCAATTGAAGGTCTAGCCATTGTTGCGGGTATCGACCGTATTCTAGATATGGCACGTACTAGTGTGAACGTATGTGGCGACATGATGGTATCAACCATAGTGGGTAAGAGTGAAGGCGAACTAGACAAGGCTATCTATAACAAAGAGAACCTTGCTAATCAGCAAGCCTAAACACAGGAAAGAATTCACAATTTCAGCAAGCTTTTATTCGTCAATTTAAGCTTTTGGGCAATCTAGCAAGCCACCGTTAGGTTGCCCTTTTTTTATTCATCAAACCGCAGGAAAGTACTATGAAGAAAATAACGACCCTAAGTTCGATTCTAATCAGCCTACTTGGCTTCTCCTCTGCCGCCAATGCGGACGATTTGGATGATATTAAAGCCAAAGGCACGCTAGTTGTTGCGGTGAAAGCCGACTATAAACCCTATGGTTATCGTAATGAGCAAAATGACATTGTGGGATTAGAGATAGACCTTGCTCAAGACGTAGCGGATAGATTAGGTGTCTCACTTGAGCTGGTACCAGCGCAAAGCAGTAACCGTATGGAATTCTTGATTGATGGCAAGGTGGATTTACTCATTGCCACCATGAGTGACAAGCCTGAGCGCCGCGAACTTGTTTATATTGCAGACCAAGCTTATTACTCTTCTGGCAGTAATATCATTGCCAACAAATCTAGCCAATATACCAGTTGGGGTGATTTAAACGGGCAAAAAGTCTGCGGTATCAAAGGCGCTTTTTATAATCAAGAAACAGAAAATACCTTTGGTGCGACGATAGTGCCTTTCGGCAGTTCTGAAGAGTCTCTAGAAGCGTTAAAACAAGGTAAATGCAGCGCGTTTGTCTACGATGACTCTTTTATTGCTGGTAAGCTTAAAGACGCAGAATGGGCACAGGACTATGAAATGCCTCTCCCAACCATCAATGATAATCCTTGGGGATTAGCCGTCAGATTAGGTGAAGATAGATTCCATAGTTTTATGAATAGCACCATTATAGAGTGGCACAAAACAGGCTTCATATTAGATTTAGAAAGCAAATACGGCCTTAAAAACACCCCTTTTGCTTTGGGCATGAATGGCTTGTATAAATAATGCTAGCTAGCGCGATAATCATCTAAAAAAATCTAGACACAAAAAAGCCGATGTACTGATAGATACATCGGCTTTTTTTATATCTAACAATTAGTACAGATTAGAATGCACGCTGCCTACGGTTCTAAGCCATGCTGCTAACGCACTTTCTTTAGTGCCCGTACGATCAGTTACCACGAAAGGATCTGTCGAGCTAAAGGTACTTGATTCTATGGTTGCCGCTGTTGACCAGCTACCATTATAAACACTGGAGTAAATACTCTCTGCCGTACCGTCTGATTGCTCCCATACAGCAACCGCATCATTCGAAGGCAAAATAGCAACATGAGGTGCGGTAGTTGCATTATTACCTGTATCGATAGTTTCAGCCGTTCCCCAAGACGTTGTATAACGGTTTGCATAAGTACTAACGGCAGTCCCATCACTTTGAAGCCACAAAGCAATGGCATTACTGTTTGAGTCTATGGCCACACTAAAGTCATCAAGAGCAATATTTGCACTGCTTTCTACTAAAGCAGCCGTTCCCCAAGAGGTTGATGAGTTGGTGTATCTATTGGCATACATGCTTTCAGTTGTACCATCATTTTGACGCCATAATACAACTGCATTACCTGTGTTATTGATTGCCACTTGTGGAACCGAATCGGATGCATCTGTGGCAACGCCATCAATCGCAGTGGCAGCTCCCCAAGTGCTTGCAGCATAAACAGCCGCATAAATATTTGAGCTAGTACCATCCCCTTGACGCCAAGTTGCAACAGCATCACCATCACCATTCATAGCGAGACTTGGTTCAAACGCGGTAAAGTTTGCCGCCTCTAACGTCGCCTGTGCACTCCAAGTACCTGTATAGGTACTCGAGTAAATGCTTTGATAAGTACCGTCACTTTGTCGCCATACAGCAACTGCATTACCACTGGTATTCATCACCACTTTAGGAACAGAAGCAGGGTTATTAGTGCTATCGATTAAAGCGGCTGTGCCCCAAGAGGAAGTC
Organism: Marinomonas sp. SBI8L; assembly: GCF_001624705.1. Taxonomy (GTDB): domain Bacteria; phylum Pseudomonadota; class Gammaproteobacteria; order Pseudomonadales; family Marinomonadaceae; genus Marinomonas. The sequence goes on along the minus strand of NZ_JSEO01000009.1, from coordinate 155,976 downwards.
GATTTGGTGTAGATGTTGTAATAGATACTTTCAGCCGTACCATCACTTTGCTGCCATACAGCCATCACATTACCAGATCCATCAATGCCTATATCTGGCTTAGTGGCATCTGTCGTATCGTTTAAATCTATCTCAGTTGCAGTACCCCAAGAGGCAGTGCTTTCTGTGTAGTAGTTAGCAAACACACTTGAATTGGCGGTGCCATCTCCTTGAGACCAGATAGCCATACCATTACCGTTTGAGTCCATTACCAAACTCACATCATAAGGCTGATAAACAATGGAACTACTGGAAACTTGATCCGTAGCCGTATTCCAAGCACCAGTACCAGAGTGTGTTGTAAAACTCCAAGAGTAGATTGAGGCTAGCGCATTATTCGAATCATCTGTGATGCTAGTAGACAGAGAGACTGTGTAGGTTTCGGTATAGGATAAAGAAGCAGACGGCGTAAAGGTCGCAACTAAACTATCAGAATCTATAGTCACTGTGCCTGTCACAGCAGCCGAAGAACTATCCACCATAGTAATGTTAGTGGTATTAATGGTTGAATCTAACATACCCTCACTGAAGGTAATGGTGATCGCGGCATCCACGTCAATATTAGTCGCACTTGACGCGGGTGTTGTTGAAGACACTGTCGGTGCTGTTGTATCTGCAGTAGAAGTAGCACTTGAAGACGAGTTACTTTTAAAATCACATCCCGATAAAAGCACAGTGCCCATAATCAGTAATAAAAACGACCTCAACATTCTAACTCCCTCTAATAAAAAACCTGAGCTGTTTATATCATGAAACCTATTTTATTAGTATGGAGCATATTAAATATCCTTTACATAAGAATAAAATAGCTCTGTTTTTTCGCTTCCTTCTTGCCGTTTAAGCCCTAGCTAAGTTTTGTAACAAAGCACTTTAGCACTGCCACTATGAGAAATATCAACTAAGCTTATGTGATTCATCATCTCAAGGAAGGGAAGAATTATGAGTATTAAGCAAAAATGTCTCCTCATCTGTATCCTGATCGTCCTCGCTGTTTTGATTTTGCTAGGTTTAGATTTTTACAAAATTAATAAAATCAGCATCTTTAACCAAGTTCAAATAACATTAGATCAAGTCAAAATTAGCACCCTTGAGTTACGTCGTAGCGAAAAGGACTTTTTGTCACGTCAGAATTTAAAGTACTTAGATAAATTTAACCAAGAGTTTGAGGTCACTCAAAGTAAGCTCTCTGAGCTTGAGCAAGCCGTTACAAAGGCCGCAATTAAAACGGATGGCATCACTACTCTCACTCAAGAGTTTAAACAATATCACGCCCTATTTAATCACTTGGTGAATACTCAAAAGCAAATTGGTTTAACGCCAAAAGATGGCCTTTATGGCAATCTACGTGATTCAGTACACAGAGCAGAAGAGTCACTTGCCAACACAAAGTCATCCCAACTATTAGCCCAATTGTTACAGTTGCGTCGTAATGAGAAAGATTTCTTATTACGCTTGGATCCTAAATACCTAGATACCTTCACCCAAAATTACCAAGGCTTTATCAGCATACTTGAAGCAAGTACTTTAAACATAAGTGCGCAGCAAAGCATACGTTCTAGCATGCAAGATTATGCCCTTAAGTTTCAGCAAGCATCCCAAATGATGATAAGAAAAGGGTTAAACGAAGAGAGCGGTATTCGTGGTGACATGCGGGCGGCTGTACATGCCACAGAAGAGGCTATTACCCAGCTCAGCACCCAGTTAGAAAGCAATATTGCTAAAGAGGTAGGCAGTATAGATAACCTAATACTGACCACTCGCATTATTGCTTTTGTGATTTCTGCGTTATTACTCAGTGCCATGGCTTGGATTGTAAGAAGCATTTTGCTGCCACTTAAACAGCTATCCAGCACTATCACCAAAGCCAAAGAAGAAAACGATTTAACCATGAGGATTAATGTTCATTCTAATGATGAAATAGGCAGTGCAGCCACAACCTTTAATGCCATGATGGAGCAGTTCCAAGGCATCATAATCAAAATATCAGGGGCAGCAAGCAATGTATCAGCGGCTACAGAAGAGATGTCTTCCACTGCCTTGCAAAGTAATCTCAGCAGCCAACAACAAGAAACTAAAATCCAGCATTTAAGTGAGGAAATGCAATCAATGAAATCCATGATTTATCAAACCCATGACAATGTTGCCAGTGCAGCGACCATTGTTCATGAGGTGAATCATGAGTGCGAAAAAGGCAAAGGTATTGTTAAAAATGCCAGTGATACCATGATGACATTAGCGAATAGTGTCGAAAATACAGCAGGCACAATAGACAAGGTAGAAACTGATTCGAACCGTATAGGCTCGGTATTAGACGTGATTCGAGATATTGCAGAACAAACCAACTTACTGGCGTTAAATGCAGCAATAGAAGCGGCCCGAGCGGGTGAACAAGGTAGAGGCTTTGCAGTAGTGGCAGATGAAGTTAGGACCTTAGCTGGCCGTACTCAGGTATCAACTGAAGAGATTCAAGAAATGACCCAGTCATTACAAGCCGCTTCTCAAGATGCTGTTGCCCTTATTCATGAGAATCATAGTAAAACTCAAAGCAGTGTCACTGAAACAAATGAGGTCACAACCGCCCTCTCCAGTATTATTGACGCGGTTGAGAAAATCACCTTGATGAATCAAGACATAGAAACGGCTTCAAAGCATCAAAAACAGGTATCAGATGTTGTCAGTAAAGATGTTATGCAGATTGCTCAAACAGCAAAAGAGTCAACTATGAGCTCTATGTCGATCGCTGAAACAAGCAATAACTTGGCTGAGTTAGCGGTTGATTTGCAAAGCATAGCGACTCAGTTTAAAACCAGTTAGATCAGTACTATTAAAGCTTAATATAGCAAGTGTAAAGCAATAAAAAACGCAGCCGAGGCTGCGTTTTTTCTTCACTAGAACACTTAAGGGGAGTTAAGCGTTTAGTATTCGAACTTGCTTGCTGTGTACAATTTAAAAGCAGCTTCCCAAACAGGGCCTACTTTACCATTACCAACAGCTTGGCCATCGATGGTTGTCACAGGAGCAAGCTCTTTAGATGAGCTAGTAACCCAAATTTCATCAGCATTACGTACTTCTTCCATTGAAATATCACGTTCTTCAACAGGAATAGAGCCATCTTTTTCAAGGATAGATAAGATAATGTTACGAGTGATACCCGGTAGGATTTGGTTATCCTGAATCGGTGTAATTACCTTGCCATCTTTAACAATAAAAGCATTTGAAGAGCTCGCTTCAGTTAGATTGTTTTGATCGTTATAAAGCAAGATCTCATCGTTACCACCTTCATAACCTTGCTGGAAATGCAGCACATTACCTAACAAAGCGGTCGATTTAATTTGGCAACGCTGCCAGCGTAAATCTTGAGTCGTAGCTACAGAGAAACCTTTTGCCGTAGCAGCATTGGCTTCAACCGCAGGTTTAATTGGGTTAGCCATAGCAAAAATAGTTGGCGTCACACCTTCTGGGAAAGCATGGTAGCGTTTCACATCAGCGCCACGGCTGATTTGTAGATAAATACCTTGGTTACCGCCGCCATTTTTCTCCATCACACCTTCAATGATTTCTTTCCAATCATCTAGGCTTAACTCAGACTTGATACCAATTGCCGCCATGCCATCAAACATACGCTGCATATGAGGCTCAAGACCCACTGTTTTACCATCATAAGCTGGGATGACTTCATAAATGCCGTCGCCAAACAAAAAGCCGCGATCTAATGGCGAAATTTTCGCCTCTTCAATTGGCATAAACTGACCATTAAGATAAACAATGCTCATTTTTGTATCCTCTATAATCTCTGTCTTTAATGTCTAATTTTTATCGATTTACAGCGGTTTCAGGCAAAGCCTGTGAGTTGGCGTAACTTAACAATAAGTTCATCACCAGCACTCGCTTCCAATCCATCTTCCGTTAATTGATTTAAGCGAGTTACCCCGTCTACACTGCCTAAATTAGATAGGTATTGCAGAATTTTAATCGGGTGTATTTCACCTAATAGATCCCTTTCTTCCATTTGCCCAAGTAGCGCAATCAAACCATAGCCGCCCCAATTGGAAACATCAGCAATAACAAGCTCATCACACTTGGTAGAAGCTGGCACTATGTTTAAGCTCTCTAAGGCTGAGGTCACATTCCCCATGCCAATTTCATTGCCACCATCACCAATCGCAATGGTTGGGCATTCGCACTCAAGCATAAAGCTATCAAAACAAGCAGTACGTGGACTGATATCTTCACCACGCATATTGTAGTAACCACCATCGGCAGCCATACCAGGGCGCTCAATTGATAATAATAGTTGAGGCTGCCACTTAGCTAACGCCGCTTTGGCTTCTGCTACTCTATCGTGTGCTGTCCCCAGTTTAAGTGGTTCAACGCGATACTCTTTTGCAATCGCATCAGATAATGGAGGGCCACATACGATGACAGGCTTAGCACCCAATTTTTCCAAAGCTTCATATAAAGCAATCGCACCCACAGGACCGTCGGTTTCAAAGGTATCTGTAACAGGAAAGCCTGTACCAATAAAAACGCAACCTTGGGTTGTTGCTACATCCGCTAAAAGACAAGCCGCTCTTAAGCTATAACCAGGTTTAAGCGCAGGTTTCACCTCAGCCATACCTCTTAAATTACGCTCAACTAACAGCGCTTCTAAGGCATAACTTGTTTCTTCAATCGACCCCATTGTCCGGTCTCCTAACTCTTTTAAATCAAAGACATGGCTACCTGTGGTTAAATCAAATGCTCGGCTTGACTTTCTCACGGCTAGACCACTTTAACTAGTGTAATTTGTGACTCTTTATATTTTTGAATCTGGTTTATGCCATGGGCATCTTCAATCGAAACAGGTTCAAAACGTAGCTTTTTACCTTGGGTCAATTGAGCTAGTTTTGCCGTATCTCGCGCCATAACTGAGCCAATTTTTGGGTAGCCACCTATGGTTTGCCTGTCATTTAGAAGGACAATAGGTTGGCCATCAGCAGGTACCTGAATCGCTCCATGACAAATACCCTCAGACAACATAGCGTTTGTGCTTGAATGAATTGCTGGCCCTAACATGCGATAGCCCATGCGGTCAGCCCTTTCACTCACTGTATATTCACAACTAAAAAAAGACGCTTTATCCACACGACTAAAGCTGGCTTCTTGATAGCCTAAAACCGTATGTAAAACGCACTCAGCATCATAATTAGGTATCGCTAACTTCGGCATAGCCAAAGGGCTAATAGTTGTCACATCATGGCTCGCTAGTATGTCTTCTTTTGCAAGCCCTTTACCGCTTGACGCTGCTCCCGTTAAACCACCAATACCTTCACGCACAACGGTTGCTGTACTACCAAATTGCGCTTCGACATCAAAGCCACCCGCAACAGCTAAATAAATACGCGCGCCTTGGCTAGCAAAGCCCAGCTTGATCTTATCACCGGCTTTAATATTCAATGTTTGCCACATTGGCAGCTCTTGGTTGTTCACTTTAACCTGAGTTTCAGCACCTGTGATGGCAATTTGCGTATCTGTCATGGCTTCTAGTTGTAAGCCACCAATGGTTATTTCTATTGAGGTAGCACCTACCTCATTTTGACAAAGACGATTAGCCCAAGTGAAAGCAAAAGGGTCCATAGGACCACCGACTGTCAGGCCAATATTATGCTGACCAAAACGGCCTGCATCTTGTAATAAGGACATTACCCCAGGGTTAATCACTTTAAAGGTGTTCATAGCTCACCTCCCATGGCGATAAAATCTGCTTTTGAAATCGGCTCGAACTTAATTCTGTCTCCGGTTGTCATGGGCATACTTGGTGTTTTCGTCACATCAAACATAGGCACAGGACATAAACCAATCAGGTTCCAACCACCAGGAGAAACAGACGGATAAACCGCTGTTTGTCTATCGGCAATCGCGACTGCACCTTTTGGTACCGCCTTTCTTGGCGTTGCCAGTCTTGGCGCAGCAAGGCGCTCATCAAGCTCACCTAAATAAGCAAAACCAGGTGCAAAGCCTATGGCATAAACGCGATACTCTTGCTCATAATGCAGCTTGATAATTTCATCGGTTGTCAGCGCTTTCGCACGCGCCAGATCTTCTAAATCTGGGCCAGACTCCACATCGTAATAAACAGGTAGAATAATCTGATTACCCGCTTGTGACGCTTCCTCTTCAGCTTGCATAGCCGCTTGACGAATGCGTTCCAGCACAAGTTGGCGGGCTTGATAAAACTCGAGTTGATTATCATCAAAAACGACCAGTAAAGACGCATAAGAAGGCACTAGATCAATCAAACTATGACCAACTAGCTCAACTAAAGCTTGGGTTGCAGCCTGAATTTGGGCTGCAACTTGGGTACTCGTTTGTTCTGCAAAATATAAAATAAACGCTTGCTCACCAGCGACTTTCAGACGCAAATGCGGAAGCATCTGCGCTGAAACTTTTGGTGTTGTGACAGTATTCATTAGACAATCAGCTCCCGGATGGCAGCGATAGCGCGTACACCTTCCTCATTGTCACCATGTACACATAAAGTATCGGCATCCAGTGTTAAAGTATGGCCACTTACACTGGTCACAGTCCCTTCGCTCACTAGCTGTTGAACTTGCGCTAGCATGCGCTCACGATTATGTACTGCACCTGCTTTAGCACGAGATAACAAACGACCATTATCGTCATAACAACGGTCAGCAAAGGCTTCGAAACTCACTTCTAGGCCAGCTGCTTGTGCCTCTTCTCTGTGTTTTGCACTTTCTGGTGTTGCTTGAAGCACCAAGCGCACAGGTTTATAAAAACTTGCGACAGCCTGCATAATAGACGCACGCACACTGTCTTTACTCATCATGTCGTTATATAAAGCACCATGAGGTTTTACATAGGTCATAACAGAGCCTTGGCTTTGAGCCATACCGTCTAAGGCAGCCATTTGATAATGCATTAAACCCACAATTTCATCATGGGAGCAGTTCATACTACGACGGCCAAAACCAACAAGGTCTGGATAGCCAGGATGTGCACCCACTTCAACCCCATTAGCAACCGCTAATGCTAGCGTCTTAGTCATCCAAACTGGGTCGCCAGCATGGAAACCGCAAGCAATATTTGCTTGATCTAAAAACGGCATAACCTGCTCGTCTAACCCCATTTTCCAAGAACCAAAACTTTCACCTAAATCACAGTTTAATTTCATCATGGTCTCCTTAAAGAATGGACAAAGAGCTGTTACGAATATCAGTTACCAACATGCAACCCGGACTATGGGTGATGCAAAATGGTGGTTTAGCTTGTTCTAATGCAACTTGAGGTGTCACACCACAAGCCCAGAACACAGGCACTTCACCTTCTTTAATCGTGACAGCATCACCAAAATCAGGCGTATTAATGTCTTTAATACCTATCATCTCTGGCTGACCAAAGTGTAAAGGCGCACCATGAACAGAAGGAAAGCGGCTACAAATTTGAATCGCACGAATGGCATCTTTAGGCACCATAGGACGCATACTCACTACGGTTGTGCCAGAAAAAGGCCCAGCAGATTGGCATTCAATGTTAGTGCGATACATAGGCACGTTAACATTTTCCGTGATATTTCTTACTTCTAAACCATCTGCGATTAATGGCTCTTCAAATGAGAAAGAGCAACCCAGCACAAAGGTCACAAGGTCATCTTGCCAAAACTCTGTGATATCACTGACTTCTTGCTTGAATTCCCCATCACGAAAGATTTTATAGCTTGATACATCACTGCGAATATCAACATTTTCACCCACGTTAGGTAATAAGAAATCACCTGGGTTTTCTGACATACCCACAATTGGGCAAGCCTTAGGGTTTAGTGTGGCGAACTTTAAGAAATCATCTGCCCACGCTTTTGGCAGAATAACAATATTTCCCTGTACATAGCCTGAGGCTAAACCTGATGTGTTTTTCCCCCATTGTCCTGATCGAATTTGATCACGAACTTGAGCAGGGGTTGATAGTGCATTCAGTGACATACAAACACCTTAAAATTGTGATGAGCGAATGTTGATTTAGGCCAACATTCTTACAAGAAAGACACGCTGTCAAACAAGATTTTTTTAATAGTGAATAACACTTCAAAAATTAATCTTTAAAGTTTTTATTACTTTTAAAGTTTATTTTTAAAGATATTAATACCTACCTTTTAATGTTTGACAGTTTAGTCAACTATAAACATAGAGATATAAAAAAGGCTGGCAGGCAAGCCTGGCAGCCTTTTTTATGGCTGTAAAATAACAGTCAAAGTTAAGTCTTAATGAACACTTTTTAGTAAGCCTATAGAGAGGCTGCCGCTCTGGAGGCTTGATCATAAAGACTCGACAAAGCACGTAAGTGCTCTGCCATTTCAGATAATTTTTCTGGTGAAAAATTAAAATTCTTTAGTGAGTCTGTAAGGCAGTCTTCGCGTACATCACGATAGGTTTCACAAAAAATGCGTCCCTCTTCGCTAGTACGGTAAAACATTTCCTTGCCTATTTTTTCTCCTTGGACTAAATCCCGTTTAAGTAGTTTCTTCAGTGAATAGTTCACCGTATGTGCATCTTCTACATTCAGTACAAAGCAGATATCCGCTAAACGCTTGGCTCTTTCTCTATGATTCACATGATGCACAACTAAGATATCAAGCGGTGTCAGGTCAACGGCCCCCGCACTCTTAGCACAATGCTGCATCCAACGATTAAAAGCACTATTGGCAATAATCAGTCCGAATTCATATTCACTTAATGACGCTCCTTTCTCAGAAGCTAAATGTGAAGAAGAGACAATACGTTTATCAGACATGTTTTATTTTCCGCTCATGTTAGTAGGTAAGAAGGTAACGATTTCAGGGAACCATGTTATCAAAACTACAGCCAATAAAATTAACAAGAAGAAAGGTAATGACGCACGCGCCACATATAATATGTTTTTCCCTGTTAATGCTTGTATGACAAAGAGATTAAAGCCCACCGGCGGGGTTATCTGAGACATCTCGACCACCAAGACGATATAGATACCAAACCAAAGTAGGTCAATACCCGCTTGTTGTACCATAGGTAATACCACAGCCGTTGTTAAAACAACCACAGAGATACCATCTAAGAAGCAACCTAAAATCACAAACAAAACAGTTAAGTAAATTAACAGCTCAGTTGGTGATAATGTCATCGCAGAAATCCACAAAGCCAAGGACTTAGGAATACCTAAAAAGCCCATCGCTAAGGTAAGAAAGTGCGCGCCAGCTAAGATCAAACCTATCATACAAGAGCTTTTTACAGCGCCTAACAGACTATCGACAAAGCTTTTACGATTTAGCGCTTTTGATAGCACGGCTAAGAACAAGGCTCCCACGACACCTAAGGCTGCAGCCTCAGAAGGTGTGGTTACACCGCCGTAAATCGACCCTAATACAAATACTATGAGAGCAACGATTGGCAAAAGTTTACGCAGAGCAATAATTTTTTCTGCCCAAGGAATCTTAGCCCCATCGTGAGCAGGTAGTTCGTTACGATTTAGCTTGGCCCAGATCACGGTATAACCCATGAACATGCTTACTAATAGAAGGCCAGGTAACGCGCCTGCAATGAATAAGCGACCAATGGAAACTTCCGCTGCCACACCATAAACAATCAAAATGATAGAAGGTGGAATCAACAAACCTAAGGTACCGGAACCCGCTAAGGTACCAATTGCCATACGTTCACTGTAACCACGCTCTTTAAGTTCAGGTAATGTCATACGACCAATGGTCGCCGCTGTTGCCGCAGAAGACCCTGAAACCGCCGCAAAAATACCGCAACTCAAGACATTGACATGTAATAGTTTGCCCGGCAACCCATTTAATAATGGGGATAATCCTTTAAATAAATCTTCCGATAGGCGGGTCCGAAACAGAATTTCACCCATCCAAATAAACAGAGGCAGAGCCGTTAACGACCAAGACGTTGTTGCACCCCAGCTTGAAGTTGCATAAAGCAAACCTATTTGGTCATTACCCGAAAGCAATAAACCCAAAACACCCACACCAATGAGAGACAGTGCCACCCAAATACCGCAAGCCAGCATCAACAACATAGCGGCGGCAAGGGTGATAGATAAAGTAATCGTATCCATTAGACCTCACCTCCTAAATCATTATCCAAACTCAGTTCTTCCTCTTCATGTCGCATGTACTTAGGGGTTTTACCCATCAACATGCACACCAAATCATCTGCGATCGCAAGGGCAAACATAATAGACCCTAGGGCAACAGGTACTTGTGGCATCCAAAGAGGAATAGGAATGTATCCGTAAGAAACCTCTTCAAAGTCATAAGATTCCCAAGCTAGATGCACCATGTAATACGCCATGTAGAAAGCAAGCAAGGTAGCAAGAATCAAAATAAAGCCTTCTTGCAAACGACGTATCTTAGGGGGTAAAACTTTAATGGCGAGTGTTACTCGAATATGACCACCTTCATGAAAGGTGTAAGCTAAACCAAAAAATGTTGCTGCTGCTAAACTATAGACAGCAAAGTCTTCGGCCGACGGCACGATAAAACCGAATAATCGGCCTACCACTTGCGCCACTATCAAAAGGGTAATCATCAGGATGCTAAGTCCAGATAAATAGCCCGATGCTAGATAGATATTATTTAATAATTTACGCATAACCAAAACCTTCAAAAACGACCTCTAAACCTCAGGGAGGGTAAGGTAAAGAGGTCTATAAAAACTAAAATTACTGCTGATAGTTTTCTAACAAAGCTTTGATTTCTGGGCCAGACTCATCAAGCCACTCTTGCGTCATAGTTTCACCAATTTTATTAAACTCGCCTGCTAACTTAGCTGTTGGAGTCGATACGGCAATACCGTTAGCGGCTAGGCTATCTGTGTCTTGCTTAGCATTGATACGCACTTGTTCCCAACCTTGCTTTTCAACATTAGCAGCGGCTGCCATGATGATTTTCTGCACGTCTTTATCAAGACGTTTGAAAGAACGCATGTTCACAACCACCATATTTTTTGGAATCCAAGCTTGGATATCGTTGTAATGGCTTAGGTAGTCCCATGCTTGACCATTTACACCTGTTGTTGGTGAGGTGATCATGGCATCGATAATGCCTGTGCTGAAAGCTTGTGGAATTTCAGGAACCTGAATCGTCGTAGGCGTGGTATCCATCAAATCAGCAAGACGTGAAGTAGATGGGCTATAAGCACGCATTCTTGAACCTTCAATATCCGCTAAGCTATTAATCGCTTTCTTGGTATATAAACCCTGCGCAGGCCAAGCAACGGTATAAAGCAACTTCATACCTTCTTTCTTCAGCTGCTTTTCCATTTCTGGTTTCGCTGCTTGCCAAAGTTTTTCAGCATCATCAAAGTTTGTTGCTAAGAAAGGAATGTTGTCATGTTTGAATACAGGGTGAGTATTACCCATGATTCCAATGAAGATTTCACCCATTTGTACCTGACCGGTTTTAACCGCACGAGGAATTTCGGTGTGCTTGACCAAGGACGCACCAGAGTGAACTGTGATGTTTAAATCACCCTCTGTTTTTTGTTTAACTTCTTCAGCGAATTGATAAGCAAGTTTTGTCGGAAGATTAGCATCGCCGTAAGGGGTTGGCATGTGCCATTGCGCTGCATTCACAGTAGATAGTAAGCCACCAAATACAATGGATGTCGTCAGCAAGGTTTTTTTAAGCATCTTGTTTCTCCGTTATTATAATTTATGATCAGGCGAGTTTTTCACCTCTCATGAAATTGATTAAGACATAAACAATTACAATTCGCCAACGTTTTGCCTGCATTACACCCAAAAAACATAATAGTTATTTAGTTAATAAAACTTTAAAAAATACATTTAGTAGTTTTTTATTCTGGTAATTAAATCTAATTCAGTACCATTAATATCAGACGACTTTAATACAAAGTTTTTATAACCTATTTTCAATTCTCTAGAGTGAAATTCACTTTTACTGGGTTTACTCCCATACTGGTTTACAAGCACACTGTATTGCGAGTGCAAGAGAGGTCAGCAAGGTCGCCGGCAAGATTCAGCATAGGAGAAATTTATGAAATTAACCCCATTCCATCTAGCAATTCCTGTTCGAGACATAGACGAAGCCAGAGACTTTTATGGCACTAAAATGGGCTTTTCCGAGGGCCGTAGTACCAACGAATGGATCGACTTTAATATATTTGGTCATCAAGTCGTTACCCACCTTAACCCCAACATAGGGAAAGATGGCAAAGTACAAAGTATTCATAATCATGTTGATGGGCATGGTGTTCCCGTCCCTCACTTTGGTGTTGTACTGGAATTTGACGAATGGCAGAAACTGGCTAACAAAGTCAGAGGCTTTATCGATGAGTTTCTCATTGAGCCCTATGTTAGATTCGAAGGCCAAGTAGGTGAACAAGGCACCATGTTCTTCTGCGACCCTTCGGGTAATGCCTTGGAATTTAAAGCTTTTAGAGATATCGAAAGCGAACTTTTTGCCAAGTGAGATAAAGATTTAAATTAAGATAAGAAAGCACTGAAATAGGGATACATTTAAGACTCATAGAAATGGAGAAAGACATGATCAGTGATAAGGATATGAAACACCCATCTGATAAAGAGGCTAGACGCTCGAAAAAACCCATAGTGTGTTACCAAGTTGAGAGTCTTCCTCCTTTTGATGAGGCTTTTTACCAACAAGCAAAAGAGAACAAGGAAAAGGTATCGCAAGTCTTAATTCCACCCAGAGATGGCAAGAGTTTCAAAGTCCCTGCTGGACATTTCTTTCGTATTGTCAGTGTTGAAGGGCCACAAGTAGGCGACCTCAACTTATGGAATGCCAACAATATAAATGAACGTTTTTTTAGCGGTAAAACTCGCCAACTCCATGCCAGCCATCTCAACACAGGTGATAGACTCTGGAGCAATATACCGTACCTTAGACCTATGGCAACCATTACTCAGGATACGCTAGATTGGTATGGCTGGGATGATGATGGCGCTGGTGTGCATGATGTTATAGGGACACGTTGTGATCCTTACACCAACCATATGCTTAAAGAAGTGGATTACAATTATTGCTGCCATTCGAACCTGACTCGCGCGCTCGCTGAATCTCAGCAACTGAGTGCCGAGCAAGCCGAACCCCATGTTCATGATGTTATGAACGTCTTTATGTGTACTGGCTTTACCCGAGATACTCACCAATATTTCATGAAAGCCAGCCCAGTAAGGCCGGGGGATTTTATCGAGTTCTATGCTGAGATTGATTTATTAGGTGCTTTATCAGCCTGCCCAGGAGGTGATTGTGGTAGCAGTCACTCAAATGATGACACAGCTTGTTACCCTTTATTGGTAGAAATTTATAAACCAACACAGACAAACAAGGTTGAGAAAAAGCCCTTTTTAACCAGTGGTTATCAAGGCAAGCACGGCCTAGATTAAATTTTCTCTTTGTTTTTGCTAGGGAACCTGCGAATAAGTCCTCCCGCCTCAGCGTGTGGATAAAAGCAGCTAGATTTATGGCAAGGAGCGCAACTTAATAGTGATTTTATTGATAAGGTTCTCAATATAAAGATAGGGCTTTTAGACCACGCCCTTCGGGTCTTTGAATAATACCTAAACGGCATTTCAGAAAAAGTAACACCCTGTGTTGTCACTTCTCGAAAGGTACCTACATTACGTCAAAGTAACGCCTTGTGTGATATTTTTTCTGTAAAGACTGAGAAGAGGTGACTTAATCAGCAGGTTCCCTAACACATTGCTTTTATTTTTTTATATTTTTAACCAAATAAATCAGTGTGTTAGCTTTTTCGTTAAGACAATATTAAGACTAAGTTGCATCTTGCAAGACTAAGTTACAATAGGTTGCTCTACTTTACCCCTTGCTCTAAAAGACTTTGCTAAATTGAATGACTATGAGTTATCAATCATAAATTAGCCATTTGCTTTTCGGTCTAATTCAAATACAACTCATACACAATTTTGACCCTCTCAATGAGAGACCTTAAGTTGGTACTAGATACCGAAATAAAAATAACAAGGGTTACTATCATGAAAAAGTTTGCATTCGCTCTAACTGCTGCCGCTCTAACTGTCGGTGCAGCCAATTCTTATGCCGGAGAAGTTGAAGTACTTCATTGGTGGACATCAGGTGGTGAAGCCGCTTCTATCAATGTATTAAAAGGCTTGATGGTTGAAGAAGGCCACACTTGGAAAGATTTCGCAGTTGCAGGTGGTGCAGGCGAATCCGCAATGACTGTGCTTAAATCACGTGCCATTTCAGGCAACCCACCAGCCAGTGCTCAAATCAAAGGACCAACTATCCAAGAATGGGGTAGCCTAGGTTTCCTAACTAACCTTGATGAAGTTGCAGCACAAGGTGAATGGGATGTGGTTCTACCTCAAGTTGTTAGTGATGTAATGAAATACGAAGGTCACTATGTAGCTGCTCCTGTCAACGTTCACCGTGTAAACTGGATGTGGGCTAACCCAGAAGTATTCCGTAAGTCTGGCGCTGAACTGCCAACGTCTTGGGATCAATTTCTAGTCGAAGCAGAAAAAATCAAAGCAGCTGGTTACACACCACTTGCTCATGGAGGTCAAGCTTGGCAAGACGCAACCTTGTTCGAAGCCATTGCGCTTGAAAAAGGTGTTAACTTCTACAACAAAGCTTTCATCGCTCACTCTGACAAAACGCTACGTAGCCAAGACATGATCGATGTTTTCAATACTTTCAAGCAAGTCAGAAAGTATGTTGATGTAGGTTTCTCTGGTCGTGACTGGAACGTTGCTACTTCTATGGTTATCAATGGCGAAGCCGCAATGCAAATCATGGGTGACTGGGCGAAAGGTGAGTTCACTGCAGCAAACAAAAAAGCCGGTATCGACTATGTTTGCCTACCAGCACCAGGTACAAGTGATTCTTTCACCTTTAACATTGATAGCCTAGCTATGTTCAAGGTTGACGGTAAAGACAACCAAGCAGCACAGCAAGACCTAGCACGCTTGATCCTTGAGCCTGAGTTCCAAGAAACATTCAACCTAAACAAGGGTTCTATCCCAGCACGTTTGAACATGCCTCGTGAGAAGTTTGATACTTGTGCTCACGCTTCTATGGATTCATTCCTAGCAAGTTCAACAACAGGTAACCTAACGCCAAGTATGGCTCACGGTATGTCTACTTCATCTATGGTGCAAGGCGCTATCTATGACGTAGTAACCAACTTCTTCAATGATGATTCTATGACAGCAGAACAAGCAGTCGACAAACTAGCGCGTGCAGTAAAAGCAAGCCTATAAGACTCTGTTTGAACAGCTGGGACAGATAATGTCCCAGCTGTTATCTCGCACTTTTTAACCAGTACGAGACGCGCAAATACCTGATTTAGTTCACGTTTATAATTACGAAACCTTTGCAGCCTGCTGTGGGTCTAGTTCATGTCATCCATGGATAACACCAATAAGCACTGTCGACTGCAAAGGTTTTAACTAGATGCTCTACGGAAGCTCATTATTATGACTATCAAAGCCTCCTCTCTTGAGTCGAAAGCCACACCTGCGGCCCAAGCAAAGTCCTTCTCACTAGCGGATTTCATCCCTAAGCTAGTGATGGCACCGACCATAGTGGTCACTATTATCTGCATGTATGGTTATATGATATGGACAGCAGTCCTTTCTATGACCAATTCGCGCATGCTTCCTTCTTATGACTTTGTTGGTTTACGCCAATATGAGCGTTTATTTGAAAATGACAGATGGATAGTCGCCCTAACAAACCTAGGGATTTTCGGTGCTTTATTTATTTTGATCTGCTTGTTTCTTGGGGTGATGCTAGCCATTTTCCTTGATCAGAAGATTCGTAACGAAGGCGCTATCCGTACGATTTACCTCTACCCTATGGCGATTTCTTTCATAGTGACAGGTACGGCTTGGAAATGGCTACTAAACCCAACTAACGGCCTTGAAAAAATGATGGTTGATTGGGGCTTTGAAAGCTTTACCTTCGACTGGCTAGTTAACCCAGACAAGGTGGTTTATTGCTTAGTTATTGCCGCTGTTTGGCAGGCTTCTGGCTTTGTGATGGCACTTTTCCTCGCGGGCCTTCGTGGTGTTGATGGTGACTTAATTAAAGCGGCAAACCTAGATGGCGCCAATATCTTTACGACTTATCGCCGTATCATTTTACCCTCACTAAAACCGGTTTTCTTTAGTGCCGTTGTGATCCTATCTCACATTGCCATTAAGAGTTTCGACTTAGTCGCAGCCTTAACCAATGGTGGCCCAGGTTACTCATCTGATTTACCAGCGAACTTTATGTATGCCCATACCTTTACTCGTAGCCAAATTGGTCTAGGTTCTGCCTCTGCCATGGTTATGCTGGGATGTGTCTTGGCTATTTTGATTCCTTATCTTTATTCAGAACTAAGAGGAGAGCGTCATGACTAGCGCAAACACTATGAACTCAAGCTCAAGTCGTCGTCAAAAGACGCCTTTAGAACACATATTAAGAGTCGCACTTTATATCTGTCTATTAGGCATGGCGGCTGTCTACCTAATGCCTTTTTTAGTGATGTTCTTAACCTCACTAAAAGATGTTGAAGAAATACGTTCAGGTACTTTGTTATCACTACCAGGTAGCCTTAATTTTGATGCTTGGGGTAAAGCTTGGGGCGGCGCCTGTACGGGTAGTAGCTGTAATGGCATCGCACCTTACTTCATGAACTCGTTTCAGATCGTTATCCCTGCGGTATTGATCTCAACCATCATAGGTGCACTTAACGGCTATGTAATTTCCATGTGGAAATTCAAAGGCAGCGATATCTTCTTCGGTGCTCTTTTGATCGGTTGCTTTATTCCATTCCAAGTTATCTTGTTGCCTATGGCACGTACATTAGGTTGGTTAGGAATAGCAAACACAACAACCGGTTTAGTCTTTGTACACGTGGTGTATGGTGTGGCCTTTACCACTCTCTTCTTCCGTAACTTTTATCAAGGAATCCCAAGTGATTTGATTAAAGCAGCAAGACTAGATGGCGCAGGTTTCTTTACCATATTCCGTCGCATTATTTTGCCAATCTCAACCCCAATTATTGTGGTAACCATCATTTGGCAGTTCACCCAAATTTGGAATGACTTCCTGTTTGGTGTGGCTTTCTCAGGCTTTGATACTCAGCCTGTCACTGTGGCTTTGAACAACCTAGTGAATACCAGCTTTGGTGGTAAGGAATATAACGTCGATATGGCTGCAGCCATTCTAGCTGCCCTACCGACCCTGCTGGTTTATGTTTTAGCCGGTAAATACTTTGTACGTGGCCTAACTGCTGGTGCAGTAAAAGGCTAAACAAACAACCTAGTGATTGATTGGAATGGGCGTATAAAACGCTGTACGCCCAGTGTCTTCCAGTCCCCTTAATAATATTGCGGAGCAGCAAGATGGCAAATTTAATAATTGAACAAGTAAAAAAACGCTATGGATCAACTGAAGTCTTAAAAGGTATTGATATTTCTATTAAGGCAGGTGAATTCCTAATACTCGTTGGCCCATCAGGGTGTGGTAAATCAACCCTAATGAATGCGATTGCAGGTCTTGATGATGTAAGTGAAGGCCGCATCATGATAGCGGATAGAGATGTGACTTATGCAGATCCTAAAGACCGTGACATAGCCATGGTATTCCAGTCTTATGCGCTCTACCCAAACATGACGGTAGAAGAGAATATCTCCTTTGGTCTTGAGATGCGTAAAGTACCAAAAGAAGAGCGCGATGTGGAAGTTAAACGTGTGTCTGAGATGCTACAAATTGACCACCTTTTAAGCCGAAAACCCGCTCACCTTTCAGGTGGTCAGCGTCAACGTGTTGCCATGGGTCGTGCCCTAGCGCGTCGCCCTCAGCTATATCTGTTTGATGAGCCGCTATCTAACCTAGACGCTAAGCTACGTGTTGAAATGCGTACAGAAATTAAAAAGCTACACCAAAAATTGGGCACGACTATCGTTTATGTAACCCACGACCAAATCGAAGCCATGACACTCGCGGATCGTATTGCCGTGATGAAAGATGGTGAAGTACAGCAGCTAGGTTCACCACAAGAGATTTATGACAATCCAGCCAACTTGTTTGTGGCAGGTTTCATGGGCTCTCCCGCCATGAACTTTATCCCTGCGACCGTTGTATCAACAGATAATGGCATCATGCTTGAGCTAGCAACTAAAACACCAACACTCTTACCTTTCCCGAAAAAAGAAGCGCTTAATGCGTACCTAGGCAAGGAAATATTGTTGGGGCTAAGACCAGAAATGATCACTGAACCTCAGCACCACAAAGAAGGCTTGGAGTTTGTGGTTAAATCGCAAGTAAATGTTGAAGTCACTGAGCCTATGGGTGCTGATACCATGGTCATTACCCGTATTAATGACAGTGAGATCAATTGCCGTTGTCATCCGGCATATCCAGCGGCGCCTGGTAGTGACATCGAATTGATGTTTGATACCTCAAAAGCCGTGGCATTTGATAAGAATTCTGGGGAGCGTATCGACGCCTAATATTGCACTTTTTATGGGTCATTTTTTTACGCGCTGGGCAGCCTCGTCCAGTGCGTTTTTTTAATTAATACTTACTAATATACTGTCCTCAATATAGATTTTTTCCTCTTTTTTTCTCTTTTTCCTGCACAAATGGTCAATTTCCACTCACTAAGTATCGATATATTTATCCGAATGTTTTATCGTCTAACGCTGTGTTTAAAAAATATAATAATTAAAGATAATTTCATAAGCACAACCCTATAACAGAAAAGTATAAAACTAAAAGGGAACAATCAATGAGCTCAATGAAGCGTTATATCTCGCATTTCGCCATTTCAGGTGTTGCACTTGCTATTGCAGGTTGTGCGTCTGTAGGCCAACAGGCTCCTACATGGGAAGCAGATCAAGAATATAAACTTACTATCCTTCACACTAACGATCACCATGGTCGTTTCTGGGAAAACCGTAACGGTGAATACGGCATGGCTGCTCGTAAAACCCTTATCGATAACCTACGTGAAGAAATTGCGCTGGAAGGCGGTGCTTCTCTACTATTATCTGGTGGTGACATTAACACAGGGATTCCAGAATCTGACCTACAAGATGCCGAGCCTGATTTCAAAGGCATGAACATGCTGCAATATGATGCTATGGCATTAGGTAACCACGAGTTTGATAACTCTCGTGAAGTCTTGATCCAACAGCAAAAATGGGCTGGTTTCCCATTCCTATCTGCTAACGTGATTGACGTAGAAACTGGCGATCCGCTGTTTGACGCTTATAAAATTTTTGAGGTAAATGACCTACGTGTTGCTGTTGTTGGTTTTACCACTGACGATACCGTAAAACTGGGTAACCCTGAGTACCTAGAAGGTCTAGAGATTAAAACACCTGTTGAGGTTGCAACAGATTTGATCCCTGAACTAAACAAAAAAGCAGACCTAGTTGTGGCAACGACTCACATGGGTCACTACAGCAATGGTAATTACGGTGGTAACGCTCCTGGTGATGTAACACTGGCTCGTAGTGTACCTGGTATCGACGTTATTGTGGGTGGTCACTCTCAAAACAAACTAGAAAAACCAGATGAGCAAAACGGTACTCTTATTGTGCAAGCACAAGAATGGGGTAAATATGTTGGTCGTCTAGATCTCGTTATCAAAAATGGCGATATCGTCTCTTCTGATTACCGTCTAATTCCAGTTAACTTGAAGAAAAAAGTTGTTCAAGCTGACGGAACTAAGAAACGCGTATTCATCGAACAAGAGATTGCACAAGATCCAGCAATGCTAGCTATGCTTCGTCCTTACCAAGAAAAAGGTCAAGAAGAGTTACTAGTAGAAGTTGGTTTTGTTGATGACTTACTTGTTGGTGATCGTTCTGTTGTTCGTAAGCAAGAAACTAACCTAGGTAACTTGATCGCTAAAGCAATGCGCGAAAAAGTAGGTGCTGATGTTGGTAT
The DNA here is from genome assembly GCF_001624705.1 of Marinomonas sp. SBI8L. Taxonomy (GTDB): domain Bacteria; phylum Pseudomonadota; class Gammaproteobacteria; order Pseudomonadales; family Marinomonadaceae; genus Marinomonas. Next base: position 135,980 of record NZ_JSEO01000009.1, on the reverse strand, counting down.
CATGAACTCTGGCGGTATTCGTGACAATATGGAAGCTGGCGTAGTTACTTATAAGAGCGTACTAAAAGTACAACCTTTCGGTAACATGGTGTCTTCTGTCGACCTATCTGCTGCTGAACTAACTGACTACCTAACGGCTGTCGGTAGCAAGCAAGCGGGTTCTGGTGCATTCGCTCAATTCGACGGTGTATCTTTTGCTTTGAGAAACGGTACTGCAACTAACATCAAGGTTGCCGGTGAGCCAATCAAAGATGACCAAACTTACCGTATTGCTATCAACAGCTATGTGGCTACAGGTGGTGACGGTTACCCTAAAATGACTGATCATGCTAACTACAATAACTCAGGTTATGTAGATGCAGACGTATTGGTTGAATACTTCAAAGAGAACTCTCCTGTACTCACTAACACGCTAGCACCAAGCGGTGCAGTGTCTCGTTAGTAGATCAAGTTAACAGAGAACTCGCTTAACCTTAGGTCATCCCACTTAAGGTTAAGTATGAAGACATAAAAAAACCGTTATCGAGTGATCGATAACGGTTTTTTTGATGCTGTTCAGAAAAGCCTAACGTCACAGCATCTAGGCTGGGGACCTTGTTACCACAATGAACTTATTGAGCTAGTTTATAGCTCAAGGTCCAAGTCAGAGGCTGAGGTAGTTTTTCAGACTCTATTGTTGCTGTGTACAGCATTTCATTTTCACTCACCATCTTCCACATATTAGTGCGAACACCCTTGTCACTGGTCAAGACAGTTGCAATAAAGTCATCGCCACGGTTAATAGTGCCAGTAAAAGTAGAACCATCTTGTTTAGTCACAGGCTGGTCTTTTGCGCTTGCTGCAAGTTCGAAAACTTCATCTTGGTTACACTGCCAAGAAAAGTTATTGTTTAAAGCCGCAAAGTTCCATGTATTACAGACTTGCGCTTGTTCCTTGAGTTTGGAACGGGCAATTTTACGAATAAAGAAGTTCATTTCTTGTACCACTTCTTCTACTGCCGTATCTAAAGTAGCTTGTGTGTTTTCAGCACCCTGTACTTGCCAAACACCTTCGATCATTTCTGCAGACGCAGACATGGATAAACTAGAGCCGATAATCAAGGCTGGTAAAATCGTTTTTTTCACATCTTTCCCCTTTTATTGTTTTTGTTGGTTTTAAGGTTATTGCTAACGTCATGCTAGAAGCTAATACGCTAAGTTCTACCCTAGTAAACAACATGATATAACCCAAAAGCAACAAAAACCTAAGTGATATAACTAATATGAGATATGTTTATATATTTTTATCCCTAATTCGACTCTCTCACAACAGATCAAAGGAAAAAAGGAAGATACAAAAAAAGCGCAAACTCTTCACAATTCGCGCTTTTTATCGACATATTGATTAATTATGTCTGATTTTTGATGAATTTTAGCAAATACTCGATGAATAAAATCACCTTGGCAAAGCTAAATAGAAAGCTTAATTACGTGTGTATGTGAGCTTCCATGTTAACGGCTTCGGAATCTTATCGGACTCAAGCGTAGTGGTATATTCAAGCTCATTTTCACTCACCATACGCCACAAGTTAGTTCGCTTACCACGCTCCGACTCCAAGATAGTAGCAACATATCTATCCCCTTCTTTATATGATCCAGTAATCAAACGACCATCATCACTCATGGTTTCTGTTTGATTAGCCGTTAACGCGAGTTCATTAGCTGGAATTTCATCACATTGCCAAAGGAAGCTTTCATCTGTGGTGGCTAGCATCCAAGAGTGGCAAACATGGGTTTCACGTTTAAGTACTGTTCGACCAATAGCACGGAACAAAAAGTTCATTTCTTGTACCACGCCCTCGATGGCTGAATCCAAGGTTTCCTGAGTATTGTTGCTGTCCTGCAAGGTCCACACCCCAGACAATGGCACTTCTGCCATGGTTGGCATAGAAATAACAGACGCTAGCATGACAGCAGGTAAAATAGGCTTTTTCACGATATTCCCTTTTTTTATTTTTGTTTAAGTTATTTGGGTTTATATGAATTTCCATGCCCCTAAGCACATTCAATTCATGCCTTTAAGTAAACACCATGTTATTACAATAAAGCAATATCACTTTGATTTTACATAACAAAAACAAATATCATGAATATCTAACCCTATTTACACATAAAGTAACCAAAGGCAGTAACAAGCGGATATAAAAAAGCCCTCTATATAGAGGGCTTAAAAGGCTATTTTTTAGCTTAATAACAATAATGCATTAGCGACGAGTCACAGCAAGTGCTGTTCCCATTCCACCACCAATACACAATGTCGCTAGACCTTTATCCACTTCACGCTTATGCATTTCATGAATCAAGGTCACTAAGATACGACAACCTGAGGCACCAATTGGGTGACCAAGAGCAATCGCGCCACCATTTACGTTGACCTTATCTGTATCCCAACCTAACTCACGGTTAACGCTAATAGCTTGCACGGCAAAAGCTTCGTTTGCTTCGATTAGGTCCAGATCTTCAATTTGCCATTGGGCTTTCTCAAGGCATTTACGGGTCGCAGTGATTGGCCCTGTGCCCATAATTTCTGGTGAAATACCCGTATTCGCATAACCAGAAATTTCCGCTAGGATAGGTAAACCCAGCGCTTTAGCTTTTTCTTCACTGGCAACAATCACCATAGCCGCACCATCATTAAGGCTAGAGGCATTACCCGCCGTTACTGTACCTTCTTTATCAAAGGCCGCTCTTAAGCTGGCTAGTTTTTCCAGTTTAGTATTCGGTTTAGGCTGTTCATCAAGAGAAACGATAATTGGATCTTTTTTACGCTGAGGAACAGAAATAGGCAGTATTTCCTCCGCAAATCGATTCACTTCCATTGCCGCACCTGCTTTTTGCTGTGATGCCACGGCAAAGGCATCTTGATCAGCACGAGAAATGTCATACTTTTTAGCAATATTCTCCGCTGTCACTCCCATGTGGTAATCGTTAAAGGCATCCCAAAGGCCATCTTTCACCATGCTGTCTTCCATGGCCCAGTTGCCCATTTTGCTACCATTACGACTATTAGGTAACACATGAGGTGCGTTGCTCATGCTTTCTTGGCCACCGGCAACTACAAGCTCTGCATCACCCGCCAAAATCGCCTGCGCTGCAAGTTGTACTGCTTTCAAGCCAGAACCACAGACCTTATTAATTGTCATGGCAGAGACAGATTCAGATAGGCCAGATTTAAGCGCAGTTTGACGTGCCGTATTTTGACCACAACCCGCCGTTAACACTTGTCCAAGTATCACTTCATCAATCTGATCTTTAGCGGCAGGTACTTTATCTAATAAGCCTGTCAGTAATTGGCTGCCTAGATCAACGGCTGAAAGACTCGCTAATCCACCACCAAATGCGCCTACGGGTGTACGTCCTGCTGCAACTATAACAAGCTTCATATTTTGCTCCTTCATTAATTCAAAAGTACGACTTTCTGATTACTTCTATGCCTAAACCAAGAAATAACTGAGTGATCAAAAAACACTCATCTTGCTAAGCCATTTCTTTGTAGCACAGTAATCAAGGCAAATTTATGAAACTTTGAATTTGCCTCTTAAAAAGCCGAGAGAAACGTCATGGGTCATGTTTTAGCACACTAGAAAGCGAATAATAATGGTGATAAAAAGCAGAAAAGGTAACAAAAAAGCCGCTAAAATCGTCAAATGCGCGATTTTTCTTAATTAGAGGGGAGTGGAAAAAATAAAGTCGGGTTCAGTTTGTTTAGCAAAAGAAAACAAAAAACGCCCGCTGACCATAAGAAAGCGAGCGTCTTATAAAGCCTAATTAAGGCTATTTTTCAAACAAGGCGTCACGCTGTGCTTGTAGGATTTCATTGATCCCTTTACGTGCAACTTTTAGCATGCCCATCATGTGCTCATCAGAGAAGGCTTCCCCTTCTGCTGTGCCCTGAATTTCGATAAAGCCACCTTTATCATTCATGATCACATTCATATCAGTTTCAGCATTTGAATCTTCTGGATAATCTAAATCCAGTACAGCCTCACCTTTGTAGACACCCACAGAGATAGCTGCAATTTGAGAGACAATCGGATTTTCCTTGATTTTCTTTTTCTCAACTAATTTTTTAACCGCGTCCGCTAAAGCAACAAAACCACCTGTGATAGAGGCAGTACGTGTACCACCATCTGCTTGAATCACATCGCAGTCGATTGTGATGGTATGTTCGCCTAGCTTTTTAAGGTCAACCGCAGCACGCAAAGAGCGGCCAATAAGACGTTGGATTTCTACTGTACGGCCAGTCTGTTTACCACGTGCCGCTTCACGATCAACACGACTATGGGTAGAACGTGGCAGCATGCCGTATTCTGCTGTTATCCAACCTTGACCCTTACCTTTTAAGAAACGAGGTACGCCAGGCACCAAGGTCGCTGTACAAATCACCTTAGTATCGCCACATTCAATTAATACGGAGCCTTCCGCGTGCTTAGTAAAATTGCGGGTAATTTTTAGATCACGTAACTGATCTACAGCTCGGCCACTTGGACGCATACTCATCTCTCACTTCAATTTGGAAAAGGCTAATTATAACTAAGCTCACATGGAATGTACTCATCTAAGCCAACAAATAAAGTATCAAATAAGCAGAATAAAACACCTTTTTATGCACGATTCTAACCCCTCTCTTAGCTGTTCCTAGAATCAGGCCTGAGTTACACTTAGGCACAATATTGAATCGACTTAAAACAATTGCAATGGATGAGATTATGACAGCAAGCATGACCGCCTTCTCCCGTCAGGAAGCCGTTTTCGACTGGGGCACAATAAGCTGGGAAATTCGCTCGGTAAATCAACGTTATCTTGAGCCGCACTTTCGCATGCCAGAAGGCTTTCGTGAGCTGGAATTCAATCTAAGGGATCAACTAAGAAAGCAGCTTACTCGCGGTAAAGTTGAGTGCCAACTGAGATTCCAAGCAATAGATAAAGCTTCTTCTGGCTTAAACATCAACGCGGATAATGCCCAGAGCCTAGCACAAGCATTACAAGCTCTGGCGCAACATATGCCTAACCTTGCCCAACCAACGGCACTGGACGTATTACAGTACCCGGGCATATTGGCAGACTCAGGTAACGACTTTGATACCATGAAAAAAGAAGTATTGGCGCTTTTCTCCGCTGGGGTAAAAGATCTAATCCAAGTTCGTTTGCGTGAAGGTAAAGCCTTAGAAGAAATGATCCACCAGCGCTTAGATGCTATCGATGCCATCGTCGTAGAAGTTCAGGCGAAATTGCCTGAAATCATCGCCGCGCAAAAGCAAAATCTATTGGATAAAATGGCCGACGCTAAACTAGAACTTGAGCCAACACGCGTTGAACAAGAGATTGTCATTGTGGCGCAAAAAGCCGATGTGGCCGAAGAACTCGACCGCCTTGCTGCTCACACCAAAGAAGTACGCCGTCAACTTAAACAAAAAGGCCCAATAGGCCGTCGTCTCGACTTCTTGATGCAAGAACTTAATCGCGAAGCCAATACCCTTTCTTCTAAATCTATTGTCATCGAAACCACCCAAAGCGCGGTAGAACTTAAGGTTCTGATCGAACAAATGCGTGAGCAGATTCAAAACATCGAATAGTTTCCTAGGTAGAAAGTTACCCGTTAAAACTAACAGTTGAGCGACGTGTTATAAAAAGCGAAATGTGAGGCAAAGACTGAAAGTAAAACTATCCCTTCTTTATCTAAAGAAAAATTAAAAATATAGTTTTACTTACGTATTAAACATTAAACGCCGATTCTTTTAAGATTTGCTCGGTTCGGCTGATCCCTAGCTGCTGAGCGACAACTTGCCATTGCTTAACCGCAATTAATACTTCATCGTAAATTTGCGTGGCTTGAGTTTGAGAAAGCCGAAAGAAGTCTTTCACATCAAAGGCTAGCTGGTAGTCTAAGGCATTGTCTGCATCTGTAATATTCAGATGTAGACCGTGCTTACCAACAATAGGGTTTAAGTCATAAGCTGGTGATAACTTCCAGCCATTTTTGGTCAATAAAAAACCATGGTTACGCAGGTGATCATCCGTGTTGGACACCGCAATATTAAACAGGATACGACGCCATAGTTGTGCTAAATCCGTTTCTGTTTGCGCCCCTTGAGTGGAAAGAAATTCAGCGATTTCCAAATAGCTAGCACCTTGGGATTGCTCTCCATCGTAGTATTGGAGTTGAGTCATAGCAGACGAAAAATGCAGCCGCTGCATTCCTTGTCGGTCAAAGCGTTTTGTTAAAAAAGTATGATGCTGTGATGAAAACAGCCTAATTTCACTAGGAAACATATCAACACCTGCAGCCAAAGCCAATTTATAGCAAACCATCTCCCATGCTCCCACATCGTGGGTATCGTTTAAATTGGGAAATTTAGCGATCCACAAGTGGCCTTGTTCATCTGTCACACAAGCCTTGGGTCTTGCACCGCCTAGTGATGAGCCAGGGGAAATCAGCATTTTCAACCAGCGGTAATACTCGTCACTGTCGATGTTATCGTCTTTTTCAATCTGCATTGCTGCGTGCTCTAGCTCTCGCAAAGAAGCCATTGGCGGCGCAGCAAACTCAGCGTTATCATCTAAGAACTCAGCCGAGCCTGCTCGCTTAAATCGAATACCACCCATCCGGTAAGAGTCGTGTACGCCCAGCAGGTAATCCAGCTCGTTTAATCGACTTGTTGCTCGAATGCCTTTGCGCGCCTCAATCGCCGCACGCCGCTGCATTAAAATACGTCCCCATCTATCAGGCGATGAATCAAGAAATGCACGAAAGTTTTTATCGGCTTCGTCGTTGTAGAGATCTCCTGAGTGAAGTGTCAGCATAGGATCGATTTGCAAGCGATATCTAGAAGTTAAAAATGCTTTATCGTAGGCAAAACTAAACACTCCACCTCGACTTGAATCACTGTAAGCAAGCTGTCCAATTAGCAAAGGTGCCTCAATTGGCTGCCAGTCGGCATAGACTTCGACGATTTCACGGCTCATCTTGAACCTTCCAGCAATTTTATGTTTTGCAGCTTGATACCCACTTCATCATGAGCAGCCATTTCTGTAAAGTTGCTTTCCATGCCAAGAACGGCCATCACTTTTAAGTAAGTGCCTATGGCAACGCCCGGATCACCTGCGAAGACTTTGTTCACGGTTTTATGATCAAAACCAGTACGTTCACACAGCAGCTTTTTTGTAAAACCACGTCGTTTCATCGCCAACAGCAAGTCTTCACCAAAATGCGTCAGGATTTTGCGCTGCTTTGGAAACAGTACATTGTGTAAGTTACGCTTAGCCATATTACCAACCAAAGGGACTATATTCCCATTATTGAACCATTGATGGGAATATAGTCCAACCTTGAATCTCAAGCAACTCCAATAAGTTGAATATGGAACTATATTCCCATTATTGAAAGTAAAATAGGATTAATATCCTACATAAGCACATTCAGAATATTGAGTGATTGTTAGCATAAATGAACTTCAAAGATTTCACTTTTGTCATTACGACCTTGTCATTCCCACCCCACTTTTCCTAAATAAGAAGCGCCTGAAAGAGCGGCTCCTAAACCTGCTTTTCTTGCCTTTTATCTATCATGGCTAACATAGATAGACCTGCAGCTAAGAGCCAGAACAAGGGGCCTAACCCACCAGGAACAAGTGAAATATAGCCAGGTACTAGCATGGTGAGGATAAAGCCAATATCACCAGCACTTACTACCACCCAATTGAGCCAGTGCCCTATTCTTTGGTTGTTCCAAATGTACTTAACGCCAACAAACGTTCCGAAGCATGCAAAGAAAAGTATGTTCCAAGCATCTTGTAGAATACGGCCTTGTATCACACTCTCTTCAAGGGTTTTACCTAGCGAATAAACTTCGTAAGCAGCAAAAAGGTGCAACAGCCCCCAAATAACATAAGTAATTGTGGCTAAACGCGCGAATAGCATCCTATCTTCCTATAATCAAAGTAACGACTTACCAAACAAAGACGCAGAATGAAGGATGACCCCATTCTGCGTGCTTGTTTTACGGCTTTTATCAGGTATATATCTTTTAATGATATATCTGAATCACTTGGTTTTAGTTTTCACCGTGGAAGGCTTTAGACACGGCATAACTATCTTCGAACCAGTTCCAATTCTTCACCTTGCCATCTTCGACCTGTACTCGTACTGCCCAGCTAAACTTGCCAGTATCTTTGCCAGATTCGTTAGCAATAGCACTCATGGTGCCCATAAAGACAGCTTGATCACCATTAGCAAAACTATAATCCGTCGACCAACTTGTTACTTTTAAGCCTGCGCCAAAGTGAGGAAGGAAGGAATCAAATACAATGTTTTTACCTTCCCAATTACCAATCCAAGGGATACTTGAGTCACCTTCGTTATGCCAAACAAAATCATCTGTCATAAGAGCATCTAGCTTTTTCATATCACCTGACCCTGCAGCCCATAAAAATGCCTGAGCCGTTTCCAGTGTCTTAGCAGAATCTGCTTTTTTATAAGTATCAGAGCCCGCTGAGGCTGATGAAACCTGAAAAAAGGCAAGCAGGCTGAATAGCGCAATAAACGTCTGTTTGTTAAACATGGTGTGTCTCCAAATGAGCTTTCGTGGTTGTTGTAATTACTATACCTGTGCTAATTTTTATATAAATTCATCAATTAAACACATTGGATATGCATGAATGCACAGCATTAGATGGGGCGATTTACAATATGTTCTGACCGTTGCCAATGAAGGTTCTGTCGCTGCGGCGGCAAGGTCATTGGGCGTTAACCACAGCACAGTACTTCGCCGAATCAATGCATTCGAATACAGGCACAAATTACAGCTTTTTCATAAGTTGCCAAATGGCTATAAGCTGACAGCAGAAGGGCAAGAGTTACTTGATTCTGCCCTCTCAATAGAAACAACAGTGAAGGCCTTAGAGCGTAAAATCTTCGGTCAAGAAATGAAGTTGGAAGGCGTCATCAGGTTAACCACCACAGATGCGCTGCTAAGGTTGGTTTTAGCCAAACACCTAGCGAGTTTTCATAGGTTATATCCTAAAATACAGTTAGAGCTTAATGTCACCTCACGCTTATTAGATCTGTCACATCTAGATGCCGATGTTGCAATTAGACCTGCCAATACCTTGCCCGAGTCGGTTAAAGCCACCAAGTTATGCAAGATTGCTTTTGGTGTTTATGGCGACCCTAACTACCTCAATAGCCTCCAAGGCAAACAGCCATTGAAATCCGCTCAATGGTTAGGCAGAACACCCGCCATAATCCAAAGAAGCGCAAATCACATCATTTCTGAAGCCATTCCTAAAGAACAAATTATTCTCAAAGCGGACTCTTACGAGCCACTTATGATTGCTGCGGAGCAAGGTATAGGGCTGGCCTATATGCCTTGTTTCATCGGGGATTCATCTCAAAAACTACAAAAGGTAGATATAGAAATGGAACACAAGGGCACTGATTTATGGATGATGACACATAGCGACCTTGAGCACTCAGCTAGGGTTAAAGCCTTCTTTGACTTTATGGAAGAAGAGATTAAATCAGACCATAATCGCTTAGCCGGCCTGAATAAATCTAAAACCAAGCTTTAACTTTTGCCCCCAATAAAAAGAGCGAATCCGGCCGGGCTAAAATGTATCTATCTGATTGTCTAAGAGGAAACAGACGCCTGTCTGACAAAAAACTATTTAGCCTGTCAAAAACATTATTTAAATTCTAAATAACCATTATCTCCAGATTAAATTGCGCAAGGTTATGCCTGTGTTAACCTCCCTCGAATCGAGAATAATTCTTATTCGTAACCTTTTTGCCTCCATTGAGCCAACGGAAAACACTATGACATTAACAACCAAGCTGCTAACCGCTGCAACCTCTATCCTGCTTGCAATTGGCTCCTCCAGTGTCCTTGCTAAAACCTACCAACACGACATGGGTAAAGTAACGCTAGATAATACTCCTGAACGAATCGTTGTACTGGGATTTTCAAGTCTGGATTACCTCAATACGCTTGGTGTCGCACCTGTTGGCCTTCCTAAGCAAAATATTCCGCCTTACTTAAGTCAATATGCTTCTGATAAATACGCCAACACAGGTGGCCTAAAGGAAGTAAATTACGAGACCTTGTTTGAACTAAAACCTGACTTGATTATTGCTGAGGCTCGCCTAGGTAAAAGCTATAAAGACCTTACTGAAATCGCGCCTACCTATATGTTAGATATCGACACGAAAGATTACTGGGCTAGCACCAAACAGCACTGGCAAACCTTGGGTGATATTCTGGATAAAGAACAAGAAGCGAGCCAGCTAATTAACAATGTAGAAAAGCGTATTGAGCATTTAAATGCTCAAGTATCTCAACAGAGTGTTAAGGCTCTGACTGTGATGAATAGTGGTAATAATGTATCCATGTTTGGACCTGTCAGCCGCTTTTCTTTTATCTATCAAGAAGCAGGTTTTAAAGCCAGCAAATCACAAAAGGTGTCATCTAAACCACGTCGACACGGTGATTTAATTTCATTTGAATATATTGCTGATGCTAAACCAGAAGTCTTGCTGATTATGGATCGCGAACAAGCAATAGGTATGAGCACAGGTAAAGCAAAAACCTTATTTAACAATAATTTGGTTAACGCAACCCCTGCGGCTAAAAATGGTCAAATCATCTACTTGGATCCAGCGGCTTGGTATTTAGCACCAGGTGGTTATGAATCAACATTGACCATGATTAATGATCTTACTAAAGCAATAAACAAGTAGGTTACCTCAGTTGGCATAGCCAGATTGCTATGCCAACTCTTATGCTATGAAAGTCCCTCATATTCTCACCATTGGCCTGTTATTAAGCCTTGCTTGTGCTTCATTATTTATCGGTGTGGCAGAGCTCTCTTTTGCTAACCTTAGTGACCCACACAGCTTAGATATCCTTTTTACCAGTCGTATACCTAGATTGTTAGCCATTATCCTTGCAGGCGCTGGGCTCAGCATTGCAGGCTTAATCATGCAGCAGGTTGTACAAAACCGTTTTGCGGCCCCTTCCACCACAGGCACGATTGACTGGGCCATGTTTGGTTATATTGTGGCGCTAATTCTCTTTGCAGGCAGTGCTAACTGGGTTCACCTCGCCAGCATTTTTACCTTTTCCCTAGTGGGAACCGTTATTTTTGTACGCTTCCTACAGCATCTAAAATTCAAAAATACCGTCTTAGTTCCCTTAATTGGCATTATGTACGGCAACCTTGTGTCTTCAATGACAACCTTTATTGCCTACAAGTATGACTTGGTACAAACACTAGGATCCTGGACAGTCGCAAACTTCGCTTCTGTGTTAAAAGGCAATTATGAGTTTCTATACCTAGCTTTACCTGTGTCTATCCTTGCCTATTTATATGCTCATAAATTTAGTGCGGCCAGTGTAGGGGAAAGCTTTGCTAAGAACATAGGTATCAACTATCAAAAAGTAGTGCTGATCGGTGTAGTGTTGGTAGCCATACTCTCTTCTTCTGTCGTCATGATAGTGGGCATGCTGCCCTTCCTTGGCCTTATTGTCCCTAATCTGGTGTCTCTTTTTATCGGTGACAATATGCGCCGTAACCTACCTTGGGTTGCTTTTACCGGTGTCATTCTGGTGCTGATCTGCGACATATTAGGGAGAATCATCGTTTTCCCTTATGAAATTCCAATCTCAATTATCATTAGTATATTTGGCGGAGCAGTCTTTATTCATCTGATTTTAAAGGATAAATCCAATGCATGATTCGGCAAAATTACTGGCTCTTGCTGTCGTAGCCTTGCTTCTAAGCTCGCTGTTTATTGGAAAAGGACTAACACCAGAAAACTATCAGTTTTTTCTATCACGTCGGATCCCCAAGCTAATTGCGATTCTGTTAGCCGCTATGGCGATTGCGTCATCCTCCATAGTGTTTCAGACCATCACTAATAACCGTATTTTGACACCTTCAATTTTAGGTTTTGACTCTCTCTATGTGATGATTCAAGTGCTTTTAATCGTGATATTTGGCGGCAGCAGTGTCTTTGTTATCAATAGTGAAATGAATTTTCTGTTAGCAACAAGCATTATGCTCGTTAGTGCGATGACCCTCTTTGGCTTTTATTTTAAAAAGCACAAAAGAAACATTTTCACCCTACTCTTAATCGGCATAGTGCTTGGAAGTCTCTTCCAAAGTGTTACAAGCTTTTTCACCATGATCATTGATCCAAATGAGTTCGCTTACATACAGGATTCCATGTTCGCAAGTTTTAATAATGTAAATAAAGACTTGGTCTACTGGTGCATCATGCCATTGCTCATCTGTGGCGCCTGCTTATTTCGCCTTGCCCATAAACTCGATGTCCTTTGGTTAGGCGCAGACAATGCAACGAGTTTGGGAGTAAACACTCACAAACTAACTATGCAGGTGATTTTTCTTGTCACCCTAATGGTATCGATTGCTACCGCACTTATTGGCCCTATTCTCTTTTTTGGCTTGGTCGTCGTTGCCCTAACTCGACAAGTTTTTACTCGCTATCAACACAGTTTTCTCATGCTAGCCGGATCTGTTATCTCAATCATTGTTCTCGTTGGCGGGCAATGGATAGTCGAGCACCTCTTAAACTTTGAAACGACCATCAGTGTCATCATCAACTTCTTCGGTGGCAGTTACTTTTTATTGTTACTGATGAAACAGAAGTTAAATTAAGGTAAGCCTCTCATGATACGTATTAGTGGTTTAAGTAAAAAATATAATGAAAAGTATGTGGTAAAAAATGCATCCGCCCTTTTCCCCCTAAGTAAAGTGACCAGTGTTATTGGTCCTAATGGCGCAGGGAAAAGCACACTCCTTTCTATGGCCAGTCGATTAACCGAATCTGATGCCGGTAATGTCGTGATTGCAGATAAAGCACTAGAGCAATGGAGCAGTGAAGCACTTGCCAAAAAACTGGCGGTGCTGCGTCAGTCTAATAATATCAATATGCGCTTTACCGTGAGAGAGCTAGTTTCATTTGGCCGCTTCCCTCACTCTAAAGGCCGCTTAACCCCTAAAGATAATGAATTGATAGACAGGGCATTACATCATCTTGAGATCACTCATTTGCAAGATAGGTATATTGATCAGTTATCAGGAGGCCAAAGACAAATGGCGTTTATCGCTATGGTAGTTGCCCAAGATACTGACTATATCTTCTTAGATGAGCCATTAAACAATCTGGATATAAAACATTCAGTGGACATTATGTCGATTCTTAGAAAGCTTGCTGAGAAACATAATAAAGCTGTCGTCATTGTCATTCATGATATCAATTTCGCCTCAGCCTATTCAGACAATATTCTTGCTATGAAGCAGGGAGAAATCATTAAAAGCGGCCGTGTTGAAGAGGTTATCAAACCAGACATATTAGAAGGCATTTACGGTATCCCCTTTAATGTTCAGAAAATAGATGGGAATTTAACTGCACTTTACTACCGTTCAAACTAATCGTTTAGGGGTTAGATAATTACCACTCATTCGCTCAGATTTACCTATAGGTAAATGGCAAGTTAAGTATTATTTAAGCACTAGGGTCACTGAATTCTAATCACTAAACAGGAATAGAAACCATGAAAATAGCCGTTACTGCAGCCAGCGGACAATTAGGGGCAGCTATCGTAGAAGCCTGTGTTGAGTTGCTTTCAAGTAAGCATATTGTTGGCCTTGCACGAACAGTTGAAAAAGCTAAGCATCTTGGCGTAGAAGTTCGCCCTGGGGATTACAGTAAACCCGATGAGCTCGCCCAGTCACTTGTATCTATCGATGTGCTGCTATTGGTATCTGGTATGGATGCACCGGATGAGCGTATTCATCAGCACAGGAATATTATTGAGGCGGCTAAGAAAGCTGGGGTAAAGAAGATTGTCTATACCAGTGTGCAAGGTGCTGAAGAAGGTACTGCTTTCTCTCCTGTTATTCAGAGCAATCGACAAACAGAACAAGATATACGTGAGAGTGGGCTTGAATGGGTCATTGGTCGTAACGGTATCTATATCGAACCAGATGTTGAATACATAGAGAGCTATAAGCAAGCAGGAGGTATTTATAACTGTGCTGGTGAAGGCAAATGCGGCTATACCAACCGTGCGGAGTTAGGCTATGCCTATGCGCGTATGTTGACGGAGGATAAGCACAATGGGCAAACATACAATTTGCATGGTCAGTCCCTCACTCAACAACAACTTGCTGAATACATGAATAAAGCATTTGATACTAAGCTTGCTTATCATGCAGTTTCATTTGATGAGTTTCGCCAAGAAAGAATGGCGGAATTGGGTGATTTTATTGGCAATGTTATTGCTGGCATTTACCAAGGTATCAAAGAAGGTAAATCAGATAACCCTAGCCAGTTTGAACAGGCAGCAGGTCGCAAGCACCAAAGTTGGGATGATTACTTCTCAACATTCGTCTCATAAACTCACTCGCACTTTACCTAGGATAAACCTGGTTTAGCCTAGGTAGCTTGATTGAACACAACAGACAAAGGCTTTTTAAAAAGCGTCGTTTTTTCGAAATGGGTAAACTTTCTATAATTAAGTGAATTATAGTTCATTAATACAAATGATTATTATACGCATATACGTTATTATGCATATAATCAAAGAGAAAGCCTAAAGCAGTTGTCTATTCAATGAACCTGAACCAACTTGACCTCAATTCACTTCTGGTACTGAAACAGCTATTGGAAGAGAAACATGTGACTAATACCGCCCTTACTCTAAATATTAGTCAGCCTACTGTCAGCCGATCTCTTTATAAGCTACGCAAGCTGTTTGATGATCCATTACTGGTTAGAACAACAACGGGGTATGAGCTGACACCCAAAGCAGAGTTTATTAAGCAAGAACTGAATAAGCTGCTTGGCCATTTAGATAACCTCATTAATGGGCAAGATTTTGAGGCCGAAAGTAGCAAGAAAACGGTCAAGCTTTTCGCTTTACCTCCTCAAATGGAAACCTTTGGCACCAAGATTGTCGAACGTATTCGTCATGAAGCCCCTAATATGGAGATTGATTTAGATTGTATTCCCAAGCCTCACTTTTCGACTCTGATTTCAGGTGATGTTCATTTTGTAATATCCCCGCTTAAGCCTCCATCTTCAGAACAAGACATCTATATGTCACGCCTTTATAGCCAAGAGTTCAGGCTCATCATGAGCAAAAAACACCCGCTAGCTAATCAAGAGCTAACACCAGAGAATTTGGTGGAATGCCATTTTGGTCAAATTTCCCTTCAAGGGGACAAGCAACTCACCATTGAACCACGTTTTAAAAACCTAGGTATTCTTGATGGACAAAAGAAGCTTTCAGCTCCTATTCGCTTAAACAGTTTCTCATCTGCTGCTGCCATTGCAGAAGTGACCGACACTATCTTTCACTTGCCTACTAATTATGCAAAAGCCATGTGTGAAAAGCATGACCTTATTGCTCGTGAAGTACCAGATGCGCTCAAAAATCAAACTTATCTAGACACTTATTTATACTGGCATAAACGCCATAATAATGACCCTATGTGTCGCTGGGTACGATCTTTAATTAAGGATATTGCATCCACTTGGGTTGGTTCAACAGAGACATCATTACATATGTAAATAATAATAATTCGCATCTGTCATGGCGAATAAATTGAACTTTGCACCGTACAAACATCTAATGATAACCATTCTTAACAACGAGATTGAATGGTTAAACTATGTCACACGCACTACCCTTCGAACGTAAACCCTTAGCAATAATTATCAGCACACTTTTATCTAGCTTCTCTCTTTCAACCTTCGCCGATGATGTTAATAACCTTGATACGATTCAGGTTTGGGGGACTAAAATTAGCAGCGCTACCTCATTGCTAACTGAAGATATTGAAACAAAACAAGCCGACCACATGAGCGACCTACTTAGAGATCAACCCGGTGTCGATATTGGTGGCTCCCACCCTCTCAACCAGTCTGTTTCCATTCGCGGTGTGAGTGAACTAGACCTCAACATTTCTATAGATGGCGTAAACCAAAGTAACAATGTTTTCCACCATGTGGGGAATCTACTTTTAAACCCAGATATTATTAAAGCTGTCGACCTTCAGGTGGGTAATAACTCTGTTATCAATGGTGGCCTTGGCGGTGGCATTGCATTTGAAACTAAGGATGCCAAAGATCTACTAAAAGAAGGCAGTAACTTCGGCGCTCGCCTATTTGGTGGTATCGCCAGTAATGACTATCACAACTACTCAGGGACAGTTTACTCTCAGGTTGATGAACTCGATTTCATGGCTTACTACAGTGTAATGGACCGTGACAATTTTGAAGACGGTGGTGGTGTTAAGCAAATAGGACAAGAAGGTAAATTACAGAATTATTTGTTTAAAACAGGTTGGGATATTAATGACTCCAATCGCCTAGTACTAAGCTACGACTATTACGAAGATGAAGGTGACTACAGGCTAAAATCTAACCTTGGTGTTGATTACGATGCTCACGTTGTTTATCCCATTAGCTATAGCCGCGAAACCCTCTCTCTTACCCATGAGCTATCTCTCACCAATACAGAGGTTCACTCTACCTTTTATAGTAATGAGATGAACTACAACCCTATCATGGATGGCGTCGATAACGAGGCAATTACAGATAATCTAGGTCTTAAGGTACTCGCGGAAACAGACTTTGAAACGGGCGATATCTTCCATGTTGCACGTTATGGTATTGAAGGCATTGATCAAGAGTCCGATGCGTATCAAAACGATCAGCACCGTTCAGGCTATAACGAGAAAACGACCACTTATTCCCTTTATCTAGAAGATGAAATGGAATTAGTAGAAGGTTTCTTCCTGACCCCTGGTGTGCGCTATGATCACCATGAAATGGATACCAACTCATCGGATGACACCTTCACAGAAACCAGTTTTGCCCTAGCATCTAAGTATGTGATGACAGATCAATGGACTGTGCGTGCCAGTGCTACTGAGTTATTTAAAGGCCCTCAAGTGCCAGGTTCTTTTATCCAAACGCCAGATGTTAAGACAGAAAACTTAAAAGCAGAAACAGGTATCAACTATGAAGTTGGCGCCTCTTTTGAAGATCAGCAATTTGCTGGGTTAGATTCTTTCGGCTTCTCTGTCACCCTGTTTCAAACCCAAATCAATGATTACATCGATGATACCGAAACCGGAAAATCAGGTATTCAGAACAAGGGAGACGTTGAGATTCAAGGTGTCGAGGTCTCTATGAATGGCCGCCTTGGTAATGTTTCAAGCCGTCTAACCTATACGCACACAGATTCTGAATACACAGATGTAAATGAAGACTTTGTGGCCCGTAACCGAACCAGTGCTGCGGTATTAGGTGAATCCCTTGAAGACAGTGCGGGTGATAGCATTTCTTTGAACATTGGCTATGCAATACCTCACATGGATTTAACAGCAAACTGGACTAGCATGGTAACGCTAGATTTAGATGCGGATAATGCTGAAGACTTAGATAAAGACGGTTACTCAGTCCACAATATTTCTTTGCAATGGATTCCCGCTAATGCTGAAGGTCTAACAGTCACTGCTGGTATAGAAAACATGTTTGATGAACGTTACTTCTCTCATGCTTCTTACTCAGATCCTGAATTTGGGATCGACTATGAATCAGGTCGTAATTTCAAGTTAACAGCAGCATACAGTCTGTAATTTAGATCCCCGTTAATCTAAACGCAGAATAGAAAGGTCTGAGAGTGTTTTCAAACAGCTCTCAGGCCTTTCACTCGTATTAGAGCTCTCGTTTTAACGCATGAATAATCTCTTCGTACATGGCATCCACAGCCGTTGAGGATTTAGACTTTTTACTGCGTACTAACTCAACTTCCATTGTCGGTAATTGAGGCAATCCATTTTGGCTACCCAAGACTTTTAATT
Organism: Marinomonas sp. SBI8L; assembly: GCF_001624705.1. GTDB lineage: Bacteria > Pseudomonadota > Gammaproteobacteria > Pseudomonadales > Marinomonadaceae > Marinomonas. Next base: position 118,048 of record NZ_JSEO01000009.1, on the reverse strand, counting down.
TAGGCGTTAGACTGCATTTGGTGAGCACAGCAACCGCGATTCCACTTAAGGCAACAGCCACTTGTCCTGAGGTACTCGGGCTTTGATACACAATTCGATACGGCGTATTTTGGCTCTCTAAACGCGCTAATACGGTTTCTCTGATATGGCTACTTTCTTCGTGAGTTGCTAACGGCAAAGGGTCTTTCTCCCACACTTTATATTCTTCTGCAGCGACCCAATACACCTCTTCTAAAAAGAGTAATTCTCCACGAGTCACCTTATCTCTTGTGACAAGGGCGATGTCTATCTCACCGGCTTCAACCTTAGGTATTAAGGCACCTGTGTGCTCACAGGTTAAGGTAATCTCAGCACTAGGGTGGCGAATGGCAAAAGCCCTTAATACAGGCGCAAGATACGCATTAGCATAGTCATCTGGAACACCCAAATGGATACGACCTCTTACCCCTTCTCCTCGGGTAAGCTCTAGTGCCTGTGATTGTATTTCCAGCATTTTACGGGCATAGCCAATTAAGTCTTTTCCTGTTGGTGTCAGCGTTAAACTTCTCGCATTACGCTCTAATACGGGTTTACCAATCACATTTTCTAACTTTTTAATCTGCATGCTAACGGCTGACTGGGATCTATGAACTTGCCGTGCAGCCCCGGATAACGTGCCAGCATCAACGGCAGCCACAAAAGCTTTTAGCCAATCAATCTGTAAATCCTGCATTGCCATAATCATTCACTCTAATCATTTCATCTATTCGAAAATCGAATTTTTACTAGGTAAATTATTCGTTTTTATAATCCTAAAGACCTACTTATAGTTTATCAACCCAGTTCATACCGAATGAGAAGTAGATAGAAGCCCCTTATGTCAGAACATCAAGCATACCAATCAAATCAAGCTACCTTGCTAATGGCATCAGGCGGTTTGTTATTAGGTACCATAGGCATTTTTGTTGCCAATACAGGACAATCTCCATTAGCCATTGTCTTCTATCGCTGCCTTTTTGGTTGCCTCGCCCTACTTGCTTGGGCTTATTTCTCAGGCAAGATAAATGAATTAAAACTCTCTAAGAAGCAGATTAAATACGTCAGTATCATCGGTGTCTTTATGGTGATTATTTGGAGCCTTTATTTCTATTCCTTACGCCTAATCCCCATAGGAATTTCGACCTTGGTATTCCATATTCAGGCGTTTTGGGTACTGATTTTAGGCGCCGTTTTCTTTAAGGAGAAGATCACCCTAAGATCCTGCTTTATCCTCACTTTAGCTCTCTTAGGGCTTGCCTTAAGCACAGGTTTATTAAATGGCAGTAGCGCAGGGTTTGGCCTTTCAAGTGCCTTTTTAAAAGGCATAGGCATATGTATTTTAGGTTCATTTTTCTACGCTGTGACAACCTTAATTGCCAAACTCAATACTGGTATTTCTTCTTTATCCCTAACATGGTGGCAATGTGCTGTTGGTGTTTTAATCACGGCTTGGGTACCGTTTTTAAAAGGCTGGCCGCTTGAAGTTTCTGCTTGGGCGTGGTTAATCGGTATCGGAGTAATTCACAGCGGCCTTGCCTTCACCTTGATTTACCAAGGTATCAGCCGCTTATCCACCAGCCGAATTGCCGTATTACAATTCGTTTATCCTGGTACCGCTATACTGATTGATTGGGCTGTTTATGATCATGCATTAAGTTTCATGCAATGGGTCGGTGTAATGCTTATTGCCTATGCATTATGGGCTTTGCGGAAAGCCTAAAGATTAAAGCTAGCCGATGATACTTGCACCTAATCTCGCCTTAACAAAATCAATAAAACACCTGACTTTTAAAGGCACATAACGACTTTGAGGATAAATCATATTAAGGGGAATACTATCACTCGTATACTTAGGCAGGACCTTTATTAATCTCCCTGTTTTGAGATGTTTTTCCACCATCCAGATTGGCACTTGCGTAATCCCAGCCCCAGCAAGCGCTAAGGTTAAATTAGTATCACCACTGTTACTTCGAAAAGAACCGGAAACCGGTATGGCAATATCTTTTCCTGCATAGTGGAAATGCCAATTATTCAACGTTTTTCTAAGAGTGAAGGTAATGCAGTTATGTTGTTTTAAATCTTCTGGTACTTGTGGTTCACCCTGTAAAGCAAGATATTCAGGCGCAGCAACAAGGATTAAAGGGTTATCAAAAAGCGGCAATGCAATAAGACTAGAGTCTTCTAACTTACGTGCACGGATAGCAATATCAACACCCTCAACAATAAGGTCGATATGGCGCTCTTCCAGCAGCATATCGATTTCAATATCTGGATACTCCTGAAGAAATTCTACGATTAAAGGCGCTAGAATTAACTTTCCTAAAGACACAGACGAAGCGATACGCAATACACCTGAGGGAGAGCTGACTTTGGACCTTACCTTGGCTTCCACCTCATCAAGCTCGGCCAGCATAACAAGACAGTGCTCATAGTACTCAGCACCTGCTTGGGTTAACGCCTGCTCTCTACTAGTACGAGAGAGTAACTTAACGCCTAGCTGCTTTTCTAATGCTGCGACCTTCTTACTTATGCTGGCTTGAGAAACACCTTGCTCTCTACCTGCCGCCGAAAAACTACCTGTCTGAATCACACGAACAAAGGTGCGCATCGCATTTAGTTGGTCCATACAAGTCTTACCCTCTCGCTTTAGATAAAGTGCATGTTAGTGAATTTCTATACCCAAATCACCATAGATTTCACCAATAAAAACAAAACCTATTCCATTTTAGAATAGATAATATGCACTTTAGCTAGGTTATCCTCAGCTTTTATCCGCCTTATTATCCTACCAAGATTAAAATCTTCCGCCCCTAAAGGCGTATTTAATAAAAGATTAAACATGATTAAAAGTTGAGGTTTTATATGGCTTACACACCAAAATTAGCAGCAGGAGATACGTTTCCGACTGTCACGGCAAAATTATTAGATGGCTCAAGTATTGAATTAGGCAAACCTCATAGTGGGGCTGATTGGCAGATGTTAGTCGTTTATCGCGGTAGATATTGCCCTATGTGCACTAGCTACCTTAACCAGCTAGAAGAGCATAAAACGGCTTTGGGAAATCTTGGCGTCAGTGTTGTGGCCGTTTCCACAGATACAGAAGCACGCTTAAAAGAACATATGCAGGAATTTGATGTGAGTTTTCCAGTTGCTTATGGTCTGACAGAAGAACAAATGCAGACCTTAGGACTTTACATTTCCAACCCAAGAGAAGGTTTGGAGTGTGATTACAAATTCGCAGAGCCTGGCCTTTTTGTGATTAATGAAGAAGGTAAGATACAAACGCTAGATATCTCTAACGCCCCATTTTTGCGACCTGAATTAAGCGTATTAGTCGGTGGCTTAGGCTTTATCCGTAATCCAGAAAACAATTACCCCATTCGTGGTACAGCCTCTTACAAATAAACGTCTAAGCGCCTATTCACTAGGCGCTTTTCCTGCATACCTAGTATTTATCTTTTACAACAGCTTAAAAATTCAATACCTATTCACCATATATGGTGATTCAACTTAGCCTCCTCCTTGATAACTTTGCGCCTCAAATAATTCCCTAACCAAAGACTTCAATGAAGACATTAACTCTGACTCGTTTAACTCTGCTAGTTCATGCGACTTGCTTCGCATATGGTCTAATCATCATGCTAAGCAGCCTGCACAGTTTTCAAAGTGAGAACCTATTTAACTTTAATATAATCAACACCTTAATATTAAGTTCAGCATTAAATATTGATTTTAATTTTTTAATCTACTTGGTTTATAGCGGCAGCATTTTTATCTTGAGCGGCACATTATTTTTTCTTTCAAAAAGTAAATCGATCACGCTTGCAATCGCCACACTGGCTACAGGCAGTATTTGGACAAGTTTCTTGCTACTTAATGGCGGCATAGCGATTGGGTTAACACAACAAGCCACTGAGATACCTTCATTCAACACCCTCAATAACAATCAAGTCTGGCACACCTTTGAAGTCATGCTAAATATTGCGGCGAAAGGAAATGAGATTATCGGTGCTATATGGGTTCTACTGGTTGCTCTCCTATTGCCTTCAAACAATGTTAGTTTAAAAGTAACTAAACTTATCACTAGCCTCATTGTTGTTATCTCAGCTTGTGCTTATTTTGAACGAAGTGAACTCTTTTCGAGTTTATTTGATTTACTATTGATTCTTTGGTTCTTATGTATGTATTTTTCATTTCCATATGCATATAAATATTGGAAATCAAATTCTTAACCTTATTGTTAAGTCGATTTAGTTAAGAGAGAAACATCACTATATTTTTATTTAACTTGCTATCACTCTAAACTAAAAAACAACCAATCAGTAACATCTCATAAGTAAGCAAAGAGCATAAAACAAATAAGGGATTAAGCATGATTATTAAAACCAAATTGTATAGTCCATCGCCTAAAGCAGACTTTGTTAAACGCATTGCATTAATTGAGCAGCTTAACCAAGCGAAGAACAATAAATTAACCATAGTTTCAGCTCCAGCGGGGTTTGGGAAGTCACACTTAGTTGCCTCTTGGTGTAAAGAAGTTAAGCCAAAATATGCTTGGCTTTCTCTCGATCTCAATGACAATAATCCTGACATTTTTTTAGCTTATTTAGTGGCAGCAATTCGATCAGTAGATGCTAATTTAGCGGAAGATGCTTGGCATATGACACAAGGGAAAGAAGAGAAAGATGCAGGTATCATACTCACCTCTCTTGTCAATGAACTGGCCTATTACCCAGAAGATTTACATCTCATTCTAGATGATTATCACTTAATCCAATCAGAACAAATTGATAAGATCATCTCTCAATTACTTGAACTCTCACCTAATAATTTTCATTTACTTCTCATCACTCGTATAGACCCTAATTTACCCCTAGCAAAATATCGCGCCCAAGGTGAATTACAAGAACTACGTGCTGCCGATTTACGATTCTGTGATGATGAAGCAAACGCATTTTTTAACCTTCCGACAAATATAAGCCTAAGTGATAGATGTACACGACTGGCAAATAAAAACACTGAAGGTTGGATTGTAGGCTTACAGTTATCTGCACTTGCCCTGCGTGGTCAGTCAAACCCTGATGCCACTATTTCACGCTTTCGTGGAACTCACACTTACATACTGGATTATCTAACGGAAGAAGTCCTTACTAAGCTCCCTGAAGAGATTCGCAGATTTCTCTTTGATACCTATTTATTATCTGAATTTAATGCTGAACTCTGCGATTATGTATTAGACATACAAGATAGTGCTCAACATATTGCCTACCTTGAACAGCACAATATTTTTATCATCTCTCTCGATGATGAGAGAGTTTGGTTTCGATACCATCACTTATTTGCTGATGTACTCAAAGTACATGCGAAACAATCTGAGCAGCACAATCAAGCCTTACATTGGCGAGCAGCACTATGGTTTGCAGAGCAAGGCAGACTCATTGAAGCGGTAAAACATGGCTTTTTAGCAGATAACACACGCCAAGTAGTATCTCTAGTTGAAAAACATTGGCCTTCGCAAAGGGTCTACCATCATGACTCTCAGCTCATTGCTTGGCTTAAAGATGTCAGCATTTCCCTTTTACAAGATCATCCAGTGTTATCCGGTTATTACGGTTTAGCCTTACTTTCTCATGACCCCGAAAAAGGTATGTACCTGCTTGATAGCACTAGACGAGCATTAGCTGAATCTAAAATGAACCTAAACGAAGCAGAGAGCACCACTTATGGCATAGTAAATATTGGAGAAGCTTATATACATGCAGCACAAAACAATATTGATGAAGTGCTAGAAAGAGCCCGCACCGCTTTTGAGAACCTAAATCCAGACGAAGCTGTTTGGCGAGGATCGGCTAAAGCGCTTGAAGGGATAGCCTTATGGCAAGCGGGCCAAATTCAAGATGCTCGAAAAAGCTTAAACTCCGCCGTTACCAATATGGATCGTTCAAAAGATACTAGCGCCCAAATTACAAGTCGCTTTTTACTTGCCGATTTCTATTACCAATTCGGTTGGCTCAATCAGGCTAAGCATACAATCGAATCAGCAATCGCTATTGCGGATACTTGCCATGGTTACACGATCGAAGGTAGTGCAGATGCCTATCTATTATTAGCTGAAATTGAGTTCGAACAAGGGAGCATTGATAAGGCGAATATTAATTTAGATATTGCAAATCAGTTTGGTGAAAGAGGCTCAATGCCAGAAACAAGATACAGATATCCTTTGCTTTCTGGACGAATCGCAAATTTGAATGGAAAGTTTGATAGCGCGCTCCAGCTCTTTAATGAGGCAGAGAACTTATTTCATCAAAGCCCAGCCCCTTGCCATAGACCGCCAGTATTTTGGAAAGATGTTCTTTATTTAAATCAAGGCAATAACATTAAGGTAAAAAAAGAGCCATCTGCAAGCTTAGCGCTACACATGAACAGCCACGCTTACTTACCTTACTTGCTTGCATCTCTAGAGTCAGTTGAACAAGTAGAAGCCATTTTTTCGAGCGAAGAAACGCTAGATAGCACGCCTAGAAGCTTCTACATTAAATTGCTAATAGAGGCGATTAGTCACGATTTAAAAGGTAATACAGAACAGGCCAAAGCGTCTTTAAAAACAATTCTTACCGAGCTAAGTGAGCATCAAGACAAGGTCTGGATCAATGAAGTTAATGTATTAAAGCACTTCTTTGAAAGGCATCACTTGATACCTAAAACTCGAATCCCTTCAATTGTTAAACAAGATTTAGTGGAACCGCTGAGCACTAAGGAAAAAGAAGTTTTAAATTGGCTTGATTCAGAGTTAACAGGACCACAAATCGCCTCACGCTTATTTGTTAGTCTCAATACATTAAGAACCCATACAAAAAACATATATTCAAAGCTAGACGTAAATAATCGTCGTGCGGCGATTAATAAAGCAAAATCACTTGGTTATCTTAATGAGAATACGCTGAACTCTATCGAGTAATTTTGATGAAATCACATCATGTGGTGATGTGAGCAGAAAAACACATAAGTAACCTAGTGAGATGTTTGACTCATTCAACATCTTACTAGGAAACTTTCATGAAAATCAGAACACTTGTAGCTGCATGCTCCTTCTTTGCTCTTTCAGCAGGGACAGTTCACGCTGCAGACACCGCCTCAACCTTCAAAGTCGTCATCGGCTCAAAATCATTAGAAGATAAGTGGGGTAAAGATGACTCCATGGATACCCTTGGACTCCTATTCACTTACTTCCCTTCTTCTTTACCAATTGGTATCGCGACCGATATTTACGGCAACGGAAATGAAACGGGCAATTCAGTCAAAACAGAAACCGCCGCAGGTGAATTTAACCTAGGTTTAAGGCTTCAATCTCCAGTACTGAACAAGTCTTTCTCGCCTTACATAGGTGCCGGAGTTAGCTTTGTTGCTGCTGAACGTGAAGTAAACAATGCCGGAAAGAAAACGACCTACGACGACACGGGTGTCGGTTACTGGGTTGGCGGTGGCATTGACTATATCTTCGCCCAACGCTGGACTCTTGGTATTGACGCCAGATACACCAGTGCTGATGTGAAGCTAAACGGTCAAGAGCTTGACGCTGGCGGCAGTGGTTTCGGTGCCACTCTAGGCTATCGCTTCTAACAAATTGTAGAGAGAGACTATGAGTAACATAAATCAGGAAGTCATACGTACCTACGATATTTATATTGCGGAATACCTCTCTCTTAATTGGAGGCAAATTTTTCCAGAAGTTGTAATCAGGGAAGTTGCCTCAGGCACCTGTATCACAGTGCAGTGCCGAGACCAATCAGAGCTACATGGCATTATCAGAATCATTTCAAAATTAGGTTTAACACTGCAAACCATCATTATGCAGGGATTTTTAGATGATTCGTTTAAAGAAAAATCAGCAGGAATGAGAAGCCAAACTGATGAAACAACTCACGTTTAACAAAAAAACCTATATTATTTTAAGCTTCCTAAGCGCGTTATCTTTTTTATATATGATGCGCTATGGTTTTTCTTACACAGACCTCATCATTAATACCGTACTCATCGTTTTAGTTGTCTTGCTCAATCGTGAGTCAATAAAGATTGTTATCCCGTATCTTTTATACGCTTTCGTCGTCTTGCATATTCACCAAGCTTACGGCGATATTATGCTCCACTTCGAAGTCTTTATCCTGCTTGCCTGCACAACCATTTACCATGATTGGAAAATGGTTTTTCATTGCCTCATTGCAGCGGCAGTTCATCATTTATTGTTTTACTACCTACAGTTCGAAACACCTATGGATGTGTTTATCTTTCCTCCTGGTAGCCCTTTTTTAATGACGATAGAGCACTGTTTATATGCCGCACTACAGGCATCAATTTCAATTTATGGCAGCCTATCTCTTAGTGAAAGTCTAAAGAAATTAAAATATGTCGAATCATCCATTGATTACATGGTTCAAGGTGAAAATCTCATTCTCGATATTGAGCTAAATAACCAAGGAGAGTTCGAACAAAGATTTAATCAGATAGTGATTAACTTAAGAGAATTATCCCAAATACAGGCTACGACCATTTCCTCTTTAGATATTGTTTCCGGCGCAATAAAAGAGGACGTAGACAGTATTAATAAAGAACTGTCATCACATGTGCTTAATACTGAAATGGTGGCTGCTGCGGTTGAAGAGCTGGGAGCGTCTTTCAATTCAATTACATCATCCACGACTGAATGCAGCCTTAGCACAGGCCAAGCCCAAGAAATTAGCCTCAAGAGCCTTGCTGAAGTTGAGGTATGCCGCTCTGGGTTAGAAACTTTAGTCGGAGTCGCCAACGATACTCAGACAATCATTAAAACCGTCACTACAGATACGGAGCAGATTTCTAGTGTGTTAGAAACCATCTCTCTCTTATCTGAGCAAACAAACTTACTTGCTTTAAATGCCTCTATTGAAGCAGCAAGAGCGGGTGAGCAAGGTCGAGGGTTTGCCGTGGTTGCAGATGAAGTAAGGTTATTAGCTAATCGAACAGATAATAGCCTTGAGCATATTCAAAGCTCGTTAAATCAACTATCAAAGAGTGTTGATATTTCAAACTCTCATGTTTTGACCATGCTAGATTCAGCGGAAAATGTGACAAGCTCACTGGATGAAATCATCTTGGACTATCAAAAAATCTCATCCAACATCACCAAAGTAAATGATGAGATGTACCAAGTATCATCCGCTGTGACACAACAGAATACAGCACTTACTCAAATCAGTAAGAATATGTCTGGACTAAATAACAGCTCACAAAGTGTGACCCAAAGAGTGGCCTCACAGCATCAATCGGTCAATCAATTACAAGTAGAAATGCTGTCTCTACAAAAAGTCAGCGACAAACTGGTGATGGAGTGAGGAAACTAAATCTAGCTATAGTTCTCAGTGCCACATTTGCACTGGGCTATAGCTTGCCTTCCTTACCCAGCGAAGAAGCAAGCTTTAAACCAGCTGTAAATGATCAATCAAAGGCTGCAAGTCGCGTCTTTATCAGTTCAAATGGCCAAATATTTGGAGTGATTAAAGTAAAAGCAATTGAACACAATAAATTTCGAGTAGTAACGCCATTGTGCTCAAAACCAGCTTTCAAAAAGCGTCAATATTTCAAGGTTTCATGCTTTGGCCATGCAAGATTTCGCAGCAAATTTTACAAGCTGACGATGCGAAGTCATTACCGATTATCAAAGGTTTTCATCCAAGATCACTAAAGTGAAAGATGAGATATGCCAAGTGTTATCAACTATAGCGCAAAAAAACACAGCATTTATGCAAATCAGAAAGAAGATGTTAGGGCTAAAAAATGCGTAATAATGCGAGCAAAAAAACAACCTCTAAGTATCGGTCTGACAATCAATTACACCTAGAGGTGCTCTCTTTGCAAAAGGTAAGCGGCGAGTTGGTGATGACGTGAGAAATCTGATTCTAGCGATTGTTCTAAGTGCCACATTTGCACTGGGCTACAGCCTACCCTCCTTACCCAGTAAGATGGAGTTTGCTGATATTCAATTGCCTAAACAGACACAAGATTGCACGTTTAACGGGTCAGACTGTGACTCATTAATCCATAAAATAACCCTTATTTCAGGGCAATTTTTAGCCCTTGAAGAGACGCGTTTTAAACTCGCTTTAAATGATCAGACCAGCACCCCAAATCATGTTTTTGTCAGTTCGGATGATCAAGTATTTGGCGTGATTAAAGCAGAGGCAATTGAGAACAATGAATTTCGGGTTTTAATCCCTTTTTGCTCCAATAGCAAAATGCGAATTATTGTCTTCACCGATGAGAAAGTGCCTGGTGTCAGGCTCCCTAGCCCATCATAACTATGTAAGGAGGTTAATCACCTATAGAAGCAAATATGAAAAATCTATTTAATTCATTTTATCCCCAAAATGTTCCTCTCAGCTCCTAACTCTACTATTAGGGGTTGAGTGGATTATTCAGCTCGCTAATACCCTACCCTAACACTTGATATGGGCAAATTTGATTACCAAAAAATAACCAAGTCATCCCTATACTTAAGCATCAAATAACCCAAAATAGGACAGTTCGATGCAAGATACTCCTTTCGATGTGAGTAGGTTTTTGATGCAGGCAAGCCTTGGAGCAGATGAGCATCTGATTAAGCAAGTTACGACACAGGGAATAGATAGCTGGCTTCATGAAGAGTTAAATACCTCACCTAGCCAATTAGGCCCATACCAGTCGAAAACCACAGAGATATGGCAACATTTCCGCTCCCGTTTACTTAAAAAACATGGGCAAACAGCCATAGATGGGGATGGAAATAACCCAGCTTTGCCCTACAAGTGGTACTTTCATATGGCATGGTGGCACCTTAACCTCACCACTAACACTGACCTTTTACGCCATAGAGTCGCTCAAGCTCTGAGCGAGATACTAGTCATCTCAGATAACTCTGTGCTTGAACTCGATGCTATCGGATTAGCAAGCTATTACGACCTGCTTTATAAACACGCCTTTGGCAGTTATGCCGACCTTTTGACACATGTCTCTCGTCACCCTTGTATGGGTGTTTACCTAAGCCATATGAATAACCGAAAAGCTGACGAGTCTCAAAACACTCATCCTGATGAAAATTATGCTAGAGAAATCATGCAGCTATTTACTCTTGGTTTGTACGAACTTAATCAAGACGGTAGTCGTAAACAAAACGATAAAGGCCTGGATATTCCCACTTACGACAACAGAGATATCAAAGAGCTTGCCCGTGTTTTTACTGGCCTTAAAGCCTCAAGCTATCAATTTGAATGGGAGAACAGTTTCTGGAATAAAAGTTTTAATGGTTATCAAGTTAGCTTCGAAGATGACATAGATAAACGTTATAAAACAGTACCTTTCGTCAATATGACGAAAGCCATGCAGGTCGACGAAAAGTATCATGACAGACAGAGTAAGTCTCTGTTGAAGAAACATATTAAGCTAGATGCAAACCAGTCAGGCGAGAGAGAAATTAGCCTTGTCTGCGCGCGGTTAGTCGCACACCCTAATACCGCCCCTTTTATTGCGACTAAACTCATCAACCAACTGGTCACGTCCAACCCAAGTCCTGACTACGTTAAGGCTGTCGCAACGGCTTTTGGTACAGATGGTAATTTAAAAAAAGCAATAACAGTAATTCTAACTTATCCACTTACACATACTGTTTCTAAAAAGCGTTTTTTATCAGCAACTAAAACCAAACAGAAATTAGTTCAATCGCAAAAACTCAAGTCACCAATTTTACGGACAACCCAAATTCTAAGGGCATTTTCAGCCTCCAATACATCTAAAAAGCTATGGCTGATAGGTGATGACATTGAAGAGCAATTACAACAGCACCCTCTTTCTTCACCTACCGTATTCAACTTTTATAAGCCTGACTTTACTCCTCTTGGGCCGCTGGAAGAGCAAAATTTATTAGCCCCAGAGTTTGAGCTTCACAACTCGGCAAGCTCGATCGCTTATGTGAATTATTTGTATTACATGCTTTTTGCTAACTATTTACCCGCAGTCAGCACAGACATTAGCCGCCAGCGCGGCATTAATAACGTGGCAGAGCTAGATATAGACACCCTACAGCAGCGCCATGAAAATCGATTAAAGCTGAACTTTGATAAATACATTCAAACAGCGAAAGACCCATCGCAACACAGTGCCTTGGTGGATGAACTCAGTTTATTGTTAACCGCGAAAGCACCGTTAACCTCTAAACAGCACATATTGTCATCTTTCTCTGCTTATAAAGAACACCCTGAATGGGTTGTCCAAACCATTGTTTTCTTTATTGCCATTTCCCCCGAGTTTACTGTTCTAGAGGTATAGTTATGAGTTTATCAAGAAGGCAATTCATCCGTTCAAGTGCTCAGGTCACAGTTGCTGCAAACCTAGCCATTGCGGGCGCTGCACCTGTATATTCAGCGCCTTCATCTTCGGCTAATAAAACCCCCTTAGTGAGTATTAAGCCAGAGTCAAAAGCATTGGTGTTTATCATGTTAGACGGCGGTAATGATGCCTTTAATATGCTGGTACCTAGCTCTAATAGCCATTATCAAGAATATAAGAAAACAAGAAGCAACTTAGCCTTAGACCAAAGTGAGCTTTTGTCATTAAATGGATTCAAAGATCAAGACGGAAGACGCTTTGGATTACACCCCAGCATGCCTGAAGTTAAGCACTTATTTGAGCAAAATAAGTTAGCCTTTGTTGCCAATATCGGCCCCATGATCACCCCAGTAGATAAGTCCCTTTTTTATAGCCAAAGCGCTAATTTACCTCTCGGTCTCATGTCTCATTCAGACCAATTTAAACATTGGCAAACAGCAAGACCTGAACTCAGAATTAATCGTGGCTGGTTTGGCTTACTCAGTGACTCCTTACAGGCAAACCAAGCTTCTCCCCGTATTCCTATGAACATTTCCTTGGCGGGAAATAATATTATGCAAAATGGTTTTCACTCTGGTGTTTACTCGATAACAGACGAAGGCAGCGTGGGGTTAGTCATTAATGAAATGCCAAATCAACTTAACAAACTGCTATTAAAAAACTTCGAAGCTAGTCTGAATCAAAACTACCCTAATGATCCCTTTAGACAGTCCTATCTTTCTATGACGCGACAATCTCAAGCTCAGCATCAATTGTTTAAAGAGGCATTAGAAGGTACCAAGTTGAAGACTCAGTTCTCAAACACTGAGCTGTCACAGCAACTTCGCAAGGTTGCGCAATCGATTAAAAGTGCAAAAGCCTTAGGCCACAAACAGCAAACATTTTTCCTCAGATACATTGGTTGGGATCATCATGACGAGCTGCTTAATAACCAAGGTAAAATGCTAAGAGTGTTAAGTAAGGCCCTTGGGGAGTTTCAACACAGTCTAGACGAGCTCGGTCTTGCGGATCAGGTCGTTACTTTTACTGGTTCAGACTTTGGCAGAACGCTCACATCCAACGGAAACGGTACGGACCATGGTTGGGGCGGCAATACCTTAGTAATGGGTAATCAAGTGAAAGGTGGCCAAGTATTTGGCCAATATCCAAAACTCAGTCTGGGTAAAGATAACCCTCTTGATATTGGTGACGGTGTGTTAATTCCAACCTTAGCAACCGATGAGCTCTATGCTGAATTAGCACTTTGGTTTGGTGTAGAGAAAAACCAACTCGATTTATTGTTTCCTAATCTAAAAAACTTTCCAGCTAAACAAGGTAAGGGATCACTAAAAGAGTTAATTAGAACCTGATAAAAGCTCAAAAAAAATCAAATATGCTTTCAAGAATCAAACCTGAAGGCATATTTGATAAATAACTTGGAAAAACTAATGTACAAACAAAGGGCTTTAGCTACGCCAGCTATTCCCGATTAAAAGAGACATGCCTACGGAAATCCCCAAGGCTAGCAAAATGTTGGACAATGAGAATCCCCATATGGCGATACACACTGCCAGCGTCACGACCACCCACAACAAGGTCTCTAAGATCCAGGTTCCCATATCAATACTCCAATGGATTAACTAGACCTAAGTTTAATGAGTAAGGGGTTAAGATTTGGTTATCAGTTATCTTGATGAGTATTTGTTAAGAAAGACACAGATGCAAAATAGCAATGCTTTTGCGTCTGTTGGATAAAATGCCAGCCTTGGCTCTGACATAAGCGTTCAATTAATATCAGGCCTATGCCAAAAGACGCATCAGAGTCTCCTTGCGCTTGATCATTTAACGAATTGGAGATGGTCAAACCATCACAAGATAGGACAATATCTATCTTGCCTTGCACTGTATGTTGAAGCGCATTCCGAATAAGGTTAGTAATCACAATTTCAACTAATACCTGTGGTAAAGGGCCCACATCCAGCTCGCCTTGCACCTCAATCTCTGCCGTCACCTTGGTTTCGTCAGCAAGGTAATAATGGTTAGCCAAGGTTTCTTGCACCAAACTTTCCATATTTATATGGTTCAGCGCTACATCTAGCAACTTGTTACGACTCATCCATAACAAGCTGGTAATGAGATTATGCATAGTCATAACAGAGCGATTAATCCGAGCGACGGCACGTTGCCCTCCTCTTGGCATCACATCAGAGAGCCTAGTTAGCATGTCACCACTTGCTGAAATGATGGAGACTGGCGTCCTCAGTTCATGGCTGGCTGCACGGAGGAAAAACTCTTCTCTTTCTATCACTTCTTGTTGAGATTTCACGCTATCAACCAGCTGCTCAGCAAGATGATGTACCTCGTTATAGCGAAAATGAGCCAGCTTTTCTGTGTCCTCTAAGTTTAAGGTTTGCGCCCATTGAGACATTAGAATAATAGGCTGAGTAAGGCGGTGAATTAACAAACGCACCAGTACAAACACAAATAATAAAAGTGCTCCCACCATTAAAAATGCAGAGTTCAATTGGTTGATAGACTCGGGAGGGTTTTGGCTGAACAGCTCTAAATAAATGGCTTCGTCATATTGCGACGCCACATAAAGGTAAGTATCTAAACTCGTGACATAGTGAAGCGCGGCGTAATAATAGTTACCTGAGCCTTCTTGCTCACCTGCTACATACTCTTCATAAATGACATCTGGATTGAAATTTTGCCAATCAAAATGTGTCTTAAAGGCTACAGGCAACTGCTCAAATTCGCTGTAAACCTGCAGCGTTTTACTCTGTGCTTGAGGAGGAGAACCATTGGTCAGATACTCTTGCTCAGCTAACTTTAACTCATATAAAAAGCCATATTTTACAGATTCATTCAGGCCGACTTGATAGCTCTGGCTTATCATCAAGACATAGACTGTGGTCAAACTCAGTACTAGGCCAAACAAGTAAAGGTAGATGTCTCGCTTAATACTCACCCGCTTCATTTTGAGACCTCTCGAATAGCCACTCCGACCCCATGAATAGTCTGAATCATTTTATTTTCAAACGGGGCATCAATAGCCTGACGAAGCTTAAATAAGTGTACTTTTAAGCTGTCTGCATTTGGTAAATCATCCCCCCAAACTTGGTCTTCTAGTTTACTTTTGCTGACCACATTTGGGCTATTTTGCATCAAACAAACTAAGATTTTCCAACACAATGGCGGCATTTTTAATACTTGCCCAGCACGGGTTACAAGATGCTTATCTAGGTCGATGCTCAGGTCACCAACTGTTAAGTTAGTCACGACACCCTGTGCTCGGCGAACCAAAGCAAACAGCCTCACTTTCAGTTCTTCCATCGCAAACGGCTTCACTAGGTAATCATCCGATCCAGCAGCAAAACCTGTCAATTTATCATCTAGCGTATCGCGTGCCGTTAACATCAAAATGGGGGTGGTGATTCCCTTTTGTCTGAGTGTTTGGCACACATGGATACCGTCCATTTTTGGCATATTAAGGTCTGTGAGAATAATGTCGTAAGTTTGATTTAGTGCCAGATTCAGCCCGGCTGCTCCGTTATAGGCAAAATCAAACTCAATGCCATCCAGTTCCATATAATCACTGATAGCTTCAGACAGATCTTTATCATCTTCGATAAGCAAGACATTAATTGCCATGGTGTGGTTACTTCCTTCTTTGTTCCTGTTTCCAAGCCCAAACTGGCGGCTTAACCAAGAGTTTGAAACGGTAATGCCAATTTGGTGCCTGCCAGAGCTGCTTAATCAACTTAGTATACCCATGAAAATAAACTTTAAACGGATTGATGGAATTAATTCGAGGATAGACACCATATTTCACAGGCTCTTCTTCTCTGGCAAAAGTACCAAACATTCGATCCCAAATAATCAGTATGCCAGCATAGTTCTTATCCAAGTATTGTGTGTTTCTTGCGTGATGCACCCTGTGATGTGAAGGCGTATTGAATATGGCTTCTATGGGCTTTGGTAACTTTCGAACCGTTTCTGTATGCAGCAGCGTTTGGAAGACCTGTACTAAGGTTTCGCACAATAAAACAACGAAGGGATTAAAACCCATCAAAATCAGTGGCAAATGAAAGAAGAAGGGAAAAAACCAATCTAACGGGCCAAATCGATACGCCACAGAAATATTGAAATAAGGTGAACTATGGTGAACTGAGTGGGTTCCCCACGCTAGACCATTACTATGAAAAAAGCGATGTTCCCAATAGTAGGCAAGATCTGCCAATATCAAACAGCCAAGAATACTCCAGCCAGTGATAGGTAATTGCGTCAGACTGAAATTGTCGAACACATAGGTAAAAGCAGCCACATAAGCCAACCCAATAAAGAAGATTGTGACTAACAAAAATGACAAGGTAATTAAATTGGTTGCACTATCGCCAACCATGTTCCAACTGAGCTTCTTCTTGAAAGCATAACGTATAAGTTCGACAGCAAACAAAGCCGTCGCAATCACTAAGAAGTTATTATTCACCCAAGATTCGGTGAAAATAATGCTCGCTTCAGAGAAAGCTTGAGACATAAATTCCATAACAGATTTCCTGCGAATTCATTATTTATAATAGACAGATAGTTGACTGGATTCAGGTTGCCCCTGAGGGCTCAGATAGTGCACCTCAACTAACGCATCAACCGACTTTTTAAAATCAATTCGCCCCCAAGCATCGATAAACTCCGACACACTGTATTGGCCTCTACTGGCAAGAAGATCTTCATTCCCCTTGCCCATTAAGGGAAGTACAATAAAATCTTTAGATGGCGCGTATTCCGGTGCGATATAACCAATTGTCACTTTTGCCTGAGTAAAGTCGCTATTCAAATCCTGATATAAAACAACTATACGATCGAGTTTTTCAGGCAATTTGTTTTGCTTAACCCATTCACCTTCAAACTCTCCCCAAAGTGCAGACATAGACTCTAGCGCGATGTTTTTCGTTACCCCATTCAAATACTGTCGCTCTATTTCAGGCAGTTTTTTCTCTCCCTGAGTATGAGCTTGAGCAATACTCACATCTGGCTTTAATTCATCTTGTTTTGCGCTTTCTGCCATAGCAGGTTGAAAGAGAACTAATCCCCAAATAGAGCCTGTAATAGCACTTGCCGTTAGTATTGATGCGAATAATTTCATCCTATCTCCAGTCTTTAAATACAACTTGGGAGGCAGAATATCCTTCTAGGGGTTAACAAAAGGTTATGAAGCAAGTAAGAAGAGTCGCTAACAAGTTAGCATCATTTGCCAATTGAATGGCGTCATCTGATTAAGCCTAGTTGCCATCGAGGGTATACCATTTTTGACATGGTTATTTACAGGGGACTCGATCAAGAGATTAAAATAGACGCCTTTGTTAATAGGGCCTTTATTGATGGCCCTAAATTTAATAAAACATTCAAAGGAACGACAGAGTACACATCTGTCGTTCTAAATAGTTTTGACTATCTATACTTTAAACTGGCAAACAAGGCTATTTAAATGAAGGGAAGAGTCTTTCATACTATCACTAGATGTTTTTATATTGCCGATAGCATGCGCACTTTGATCAGAGCTATCACTAATGGTAACAACATGATGATTAATTTCTTTTACCACCAAGGATTGTTCTTCTGTTGCCGCTGCGATCTGGGTATTAAGGTCAGATATGTGAAGGATATTTTCAACGATGACCTTCAATGAGTCCTTAGTATTATAAGCTGCCTCAACACCTATGTTAGCTTGATTTTTACTGCTTTGAACTGATTCAACCGCCTGCTTAGCACCTTCTTGCAGCTCGGTAATCATAGTATGAATCTCATCCGTGGATTCATTTGTTCTTTGCGCTAAACCTCTCACCTCATCAGCAACAACAGCAAAGCCTCGTCCATGTTCTCCCGCTCTTGCGGCTTCAATTGCGGCATTTAATGCAAGTAAGTTTGTTTGTTCAGAAACAGACCTGATCACCTCTAATACACCGCTAATATTGTTTGTTCTTTCTGCTAAAGATTCGATATTGGCAGACACTTGCTCCATATTTTCAGCCATGCCATTAATTACTAAGGTAGACTCATTTACTACATTTTGGGCATCAGTCGCTCTACCTGCAGCATCATTTGTAGTTTGTGCAGCTACATTCGCATTATCAGCAATTTCTGCAATCGTGCTCCCCATCTCTGTGATAGCAACAGATACAAGGTGAGCTTCATCTCTTTGCTTATCAGATGCCAATTTAGAATTTTCTGCATCTCTATTTACAGCTTCAGATGCACTCTTAACACCCTCGGATGTTTTTACGACATCTTGAAAAAGGTGCTGAATATTTGAAACGAATGAATTAAACCCTTTAGCAAGCTCGCTTATTTCAGGTGCTTGGTCTTCATCAATACGATTTGTTAAATCACCTCCGCTTTGTCCTAATTCAGAAAATTGTGTAGCCATATCTCTAATAGGCTTTGTCAAACCTTGGGCTATAAAGTAGCTAGCAGCGGCAAAAAAAGCAGATGTAAAGAGCAGAATAATCATCAATTGAAATGCTCCTCTATTAAGTCCGCTTAATAATTCGTCTTTAGGAATGATTGCAATAACATACCAGCCTAAGCTACTAACATAACTCGCCGAAATTACTTGGTTATCCAATTCTATGGAAGTAAAGTCTTGCTTAAACAACAGCTCATTCTTGTTCACACCTGGAAACAAGTCCTGTAAAAATGCTTTTTCATTTAAGCTGTTATCGTTATGAACCTTAACTTTACCTTTCGCATCAACCAAAAATACATATCCTGATTGTTCTAATTTAAAGCTGTTCAAATAGTCCACCATGTCATCAAAAGGTTTAGAAACACCAGACATACCACGGCCATCAACTTCTTGATAATTGACAAAAATGTCCACTTGATTAGTACTATCACTCCTATAAACACTGGCTAGCTCATTTTCACCGCTGGATTTAAAATTAAAAAACCATTGATCTCTATTAGGGTTTAGCACCCTTAAAAAACCATCCTGATTCCAGTACTTAGCAGACTCTCTATCCACAAAAGAAGCGTTACTAAACTCATTCGCTGTAGCAATTTTACCAAGGTACTCAACTACTAATTTTTCTGTCTTAGGGCCAGCGCCTTTTTCAGCCCAATCAATAAAAACGGTATTCTCTGCTAATGAGCGTGCAACAATCTTCATCTCATTAATTTCATTATTAATTGAGTTTCGAATGCTTTTTACTAGGGTCGGCATTTCTGTGTGATTAAGTCTTTTAACGACGACATCGCGACTATTAAGATAAGCGGCGTAACTGATAAGGCAAGATGAAATAATTACCGCGATTAATACAGACAGCATAATACGGGTTCGGATTGAATAATTAGGCATTGCTACTCCATTCAAGGTGCTTTTCTAAATATGTTCTTAGTTTGTTAGTACTTTACGAGTTATAAAAACTACTCAATACAGGTTTCAGGTTTGTGAATCCCAAAACCTTGTCCATAGTCCACACCCATAGAGTCAAGTAGATTCATAATCTGATCATTCTCCACAAACTCTGCGATGGTTTTCATGTCCATTTCATGAGCAATTTCATTTATCGACCTCACAATAGTTTGATCAATGGGTTCAGAAATAATTGATTTAATTAGGCTTCCATCAATTTTTAAATAATCTACTGGTAAGGTTTTAAGGTAGCTATAGGAAGAGGATCCACTACCAAAGTCATCTAGAGCGAATTGGCAGCCCGTCTTTTTTAGCTCCTTTATAAAATTCACTGCTCTATTAATATGAGAAACAACTGCCGTTTCAGTAATTTCAAAACAGACTTTACTCATGTCCATATCAACACTGTTAACAATATCTAATACTTCTTCAAGAAAACTACTACTGCTAACGCTCACTCCGGATAAATTTATAGAAACAGTAGGGGTCTCATTTGGGAAAAGCACCTTATATTTGCTTAACACATTAAAAACGACCCATTTATCTATTAGCGTAATTAACCCATGTTTTTCTGCAGCAGGAATAAAAACAGCTGGCGAGACCGCATTACCATTTTTATCTTTGTAACGAAGAAGAATTTCATAGTGGAGAGAGCTTTCACCTGGATTAAGAGGATGGATAAGTTGTTTAGCTAAGAAAAATTGATCATTATCTAAAGCTCCTGCTATATCAGAAATATGCCCGAGCATGGCTAACTCATCTTGGATATCGCTATCGTTCGAATCAGTAAAATAAGCAAGGTTCTTTCCTTGCTCCTTTGCCTTGTAACATGCCATGTCAGCATGGCTAATCAGCACTTCCTTTAGATCATCTTCGTGAGCTTTAACAACACCAACACTAACTCCAATACTAAAAGTCATATCATTCCAAGTAAGTCTATATTGACTAACAGAGTCAATAATATCACTACAAATCATGCAGACTTCGTTTTGAGTGTGGTTAGCCAAAACTAAACCAAATTTATCACCACTTAGACGAGTAAAAGTATCCGTTGCATGAACATGCTGCGACATTAATTCTGCCACTTCGGCTAAGAGACAATCTCCTATCATATGGCCCGCAGTATCATTTACTGTTTTAAAGTTTGCGAGATCTAATATCGCAACATATATATTTTTTCCTGATTTACTAGTGAATTTATTAATTTCTAATTCTTTTAATACAGTATTAAAAGTTCGCCTATTAAAAAGGCCTGTTAAGTAGTCATGACTTGCTTCGTACTCTAACTTTTCAGTAAGAGAAACCTTTTCTCTTAATACTTTTTCATTCAACCTAGCGTTACGAACAATAATTAAAAGTAGTAAAGTCGAAAGAAGAGATAGCAACATAAAAAAGAAATACGTTAATACCTCTTTTTTATCAAATTCATATGTTTCTTTATTTTCAAATAAAACGACTGAACCTTTTGGCAAGTTATTCTTACTTATAGAATACTTATCTAATTCATTAGAATTCCAATACCAAGTATTATCAACTTCAGTGATAGCTTCAATATCTTCCATTGGGGTTCCATCTAGATATTGAATAAGTAAATATGCTGTATCCTGTACATGTTTTTTTATATTTAAAGAGTACCCACCTAATACTTTTTTATTATATTTAAGATTTCCTAATACAAAAAATGGATTATCTACTTGATCAAAAATACCTGGGTAATAATCTTTAACAATTAACAACTCACCATTATCAGGATCGCGTAATTTTCCAATAATAAAAATAGGAATATTTTTTGAATACTTTGTAATTTTTGATTTTAAATTTGATATATTTGCATCTTCAATAATAGTGATTATTTCAGGCATAAAATCATCATCTTTAAAATCTAATATTTTTTCTTTGTTTGAAATTCCTGTTGATGAAGTATCTGATAACAAAATAATTTCATTAACATTTAAAGAAGATTTTATATCTTTTACAACATTATCTAATCTTTGATTTTCAAAAGACCCTGTTATATTTTTTTCTTCTATTAACCTATTGCTTACTTTGTTAATCCCCATAAAAAAAACAGGAATTTCTTTAAAAAAGACATTTGTTTTTTTTAAAAAAAGATTCATTGCAGGGTCATCTGAAATAACAACAGCTTTAAAAGTTATTTCGGAATATTTATTCGATAAGTATTGGTAAAATTCAATTTTGTTTTCATGATTAGGGAATCTTTTTGCATCAAGATATTCATTAAAAATTTTAACAGATGGTCTGTTTTTAAATATCTCATTGAAATTTCTTTCAATACTTTTTGTCCACCCGTGCTGAGAGTCATATGAATGGATAAACAAAATATTATATTTGACTATATGCGAATAAGCAAAAGAAGAAAAAAACAAAAGAGAGATCATTAAACATGTTTTCATCTGAATACCCTTATTTCTAGACTTATTTAGCCCAAACGTCCTAGGTTAAAAACAATTTACACTAAACTACCTATAACTATGCTCTTCATTGAAATTGCTCTTTTAAAGTCCGTAAGCAGAACCTCTACTATGTTTTCTAAAAGCGGTATGATTGATACCCACATCATCAATTGCATCACCTTAATCCGACAATAAAAAGAGAGAACAATAGTATTTACCAAAAATTGGTACATCGTCCCATTTCATGATTTAAGACTAAAAAACACTTAATTTTGACTAAATGGTTAACTTGCTGTTTTATGAAAAGCAGATCTATCTTCCATTTTTCTCATTTTTCGATACTCAGTAGGAGTTGTGCCAAACTGTTGCTTAAAAAGTCGATTAAAACTACTTTTTGAACCAAACCCACATTCTAAAGAAATATCTAAGATAGACTTATTCGGTGATGTCATAAGAAGAATGGTCGCTTCTTCTAAACGCTTTAAATTGATAAGTGTTGAAAAGGATGTATTTAACTGCGAGTTAATAATAGCAGACAATTGATCCGATCTAATTTGTAAGTTAGATGCTACTTGTTCCAAAGTAAGTCTGGGCTCTAAAAAAGCTCTTTCTGAATCTAGATATAATGTAAGCTTGGAAACAATAGATTCTTTATCTATATTTCCTAAGCGAGTATTCTGTTTAGGCTTTTCAAGTAGCATTATTTCTTCCACTCCATTTATACTTAAACTTACTTGAGCATTAGATATTTCATGTAACCTTACCATTAATTTTTCATTTTCTTCTTTTAATAGTAAGTGCCTATATACAAACCCAATTGAAATTAAAAAAATATCAATTGGCAATGACCATAATAAAATTTTAGAAGTGAGGTCAGTATGAGGAAAGATGCCCAAAAATGTGGCCTGATAAATTAAAACTGAAACGTTTGAAAATATCAAAGGAGTTGCGAATAATAAAGACCACCTCTTTCTTCCTTTTAAACTAACCTTTACGCCAGCAATTGAAATAAAACAAGCTAAAGTTCCCTCAGTAATTAACAAGGCACTTCTAACAAAATTAGAAGAAGGTAATAGAATAACAAAAGTGGATACAAGACTAAATATTATATAAAAGTTAAGTATTCTATTAAATTTAGGGAAGAACTCTTCACTCCGAAGGTATTCTTTCATAAAACAAATGAAAAACAATAGAGCAAGACTTGCAGAAACAAAAAATAAAGAATTTTTCAAATATATATTCTTTGGCCAAAGTATTAAATTACCATCACCGTAATATAGAAATAGATAAGAGAAAGAAAAAACCAGAAAAGCAGTATAATAAAAAACCATTTTATCATAACCACTTATCAAATTTATTGTTTGAGAAGCAATAAAAACAATAAAAATAAAAAAATAAATTAAGTGAAAATAATATCTTTTTTCAGAATATTTTCCATATTCAATTCCGTTCCTAACAATAGGTTGGAAATCAATTTGAGAGTCGGATTTAACTTTTATGTATATATTTGCTTTATGATCTTTTTTCAACTCAAAATTAAATGTAGGATAAGCTGAAAGTTGACCTTCAATATCAGTATAATCTCCAGAATGAAATTCTTTATCATTAAATCCTGAGAAAAAATAAAAGCTAATATAATCGATCCTTGTATTATTAATAGTAAGAAACCAATCTTTATTAAAATGAGAATTTTTTAAATCTAATTTGATCCAATAAGTTTTTTCACTAAAGCCAAAATTTATTTTATCAATTTCTTGGTAAATCCATTTTTCTTTTGTATTTTTTATTTCGTTTATATCAAGCCCGCTTTCTAGGTATGAAATACTAGTAATAATTTTTTTGTCATCACTTTTGTTTGATAGAAAGTCAGCTTCGGCTGAAGGTGAAAAAACAATCAGCGAAAACATGAATATTTTATACAATAAGAAAATAATACTAATTCTCATTACGCATAAAACACAGAAACAAAATGTTGATAATGAAACATGGTATAGATAAAAGTTAGCTGTCCAAGTTAGTGAAAAAGCATAAAGTCGTGAACACCATCTTCTGAAGGCTTCAGGACGTTATATAATTCTTTCTTTTATGAAAGAAGAAGAGTCGATTGTATTAAAAGAATCATCATTTGACGTACCATATCATGATTTGAGACGTTCAATTTCAAGAAAATTGTTCGAATTTGAAATCATTATTTAAATTTGTGCCATTCATAAAAGCCTTAAACACAAGCATCTAACTGAAATTATTTTCAGCACCTGTCATTATTTGCAAGTAAGATGTCACCTTCTGCCAGTGTGTGTCGCCATTAGAATACTTAAACTTATTTCATCCACTCATGACTTAAGAGATATACAAGATGAAGTTGAACAGAAACACAGCACTTATCACAGGCGCTTCCGGCGGTATCGGTTTAGAACTGGCTCGTATCCATGCGCAAAAAGGCGGCAATCTAGTATTAGTCGCACGCTCTCTAGGCAAGCTTGAAAAAGTAAAAGCCGAATTAGAAGAAAAATATAAAGTTCGAGTCAATGTACTAAGCGAAGACTTATCTCAACCAGAAAGTGCTGAGCGCATTTATCTTTATACCCAAGAACATGGTATTCAAATCAGTACCTTGATTAACAATGCAGGCTTTGGTGGCCATGGCTTCTTTAATGAGCGCAAGCTAGAAGACGAACAAGCCATGATGCAGGTAAACATGATCAGTTTAACGCGTCTTACCCATTATTTCTTACGAGATATGGTGGCACGCCAATCTGGCCGTATTCTTAATGTGTCTTCTACCGCGTCATTTATGCCGGGCCCTTTACAAGCTGTTTATTACGCGACTAAATCTTATGTTACCTCCTTCTCTCAAGCCATCGCAGAAGAAGTAGCAGAGCATAACATTAGCGTTACTGCCCTTTGCCCTGGCGCTGTTGCCACAGACTTTGTTAAAGCGGGCAACCTTGAAGGTGTTGATATTTGGAAGAAAGCCAAAAGCGCTGAATCTGTGGCTCAATTTGGTTATAAAGCCATGGGAAAAGGCAAATTTGTGGCCATTAACGAAGGTAAATTGGATTGTGCCTCTACTTCCTAGAAACCTAGTATTAAAAACTTCTCGCCAAGCCATGGAAAAATCCGCTTAGTGAGTAAAAGACAACTGAATCTTTAAATAAGCAGATCTGTTATAAAAAGAGCAAACACCCGATGAAAAGAGCAAGCAAGTTTGCAATTTCCCCCCAGTGGAAATTGATGTTGTTAGATATGGGAATCGATCCGCAACTCGTCTTGGCCTACGCCAAGTTGCCAGCAGATCTCTACAACCAAAAACAAGCAAGTGTGACACCCAGTGAGTATTTTCAGCTTTGGTTAGCGATAGATAAGGCATCTGGGGATATGGATCTGCCTCTGGTGTTTGCTAAAAATATGAAAGCAGAAAGCTTCGACGCGCCTATCTTTGCTTCTATTTGTAGCCCAAACCTCAATATTGCGCTGACAAGATTAAGCCAATACAAGCCCTTAATTGGGCCTATGATAATGGACATACAGCAAGATAATCAGGCAACTAAGCTCAGCATAAGTTGCTATGACTACCATGAGGATTTACCACTCTCATTAAGCTTGTCTGAGTTAGTCTTTTTCACGCAATTGGCGCGTTTGGCCACACGAGAAAAGATTATTCCGCTAGCAATAGAGCTGCCTGAATTGCCTCATAATTTAAACGATTACGAAGCCTATTTTGGCTGTCGCCTTACCAAGGCAAAAGCCTTAAGCATTCACTTTAGAGCCGAAGATGCGGATAAGCCTTTTTTGACTCAAAACCTCATCATGTGGGAGTTTTTTGAGGACAAACTTAATCAAAAATTGGCAGACCTTGATTCGAATGCCAAGACAGTCGATCGAATTCGTGCCGTGTTATTAGAATCTCTGCCATCAGGCAAAAGCTCTATTGAACATATCGCCAATAAGCTTGCCATGAGTAAACGTACCTTACAACGTAAGCTCACCGCCGAGACTGAAACCTACCAATCGGTTTTGCAATCAGTGCGCAGCGAACTGGCTGATCATTATTTGAAGAAGTCTAAAATGTCTTTGAGTGAGATATCTTTCTTGCTGGGGTTTAACGAAGTCAATTCGTTTATTAGAGCGTATTCCGCTTGGAAAGGTGTCTCTCCTGGCCACTACAGAGAGACCTATCTGGCTTAAATAAAGTGTTCAAGTTAGAAGGCGTTAAAGCCTTCTAACTGCTTCAATTAATTGCGCTTTTTCTTGATCATTAATGATGGCGGCCCAACCGGTTTTCGCTAAACCAGAGGTTAGGTTAATTCGGTCGCACACTTTGCTGCCGCGAATAGCCAAACCTTGGCTACGCTCTCCCATAATATAAAGGCCTAAAACAAATTTATGGCCAGCAGGTTGCTCGTCCGTATCATGGAGTATGGGCATATTATCTGCTTCCATAAACTTCTGCACGAGTACATTTTCCACCCCTATTTTAAGCAATTTTTGCTCTAGTTCAGCGTCACTATACGCCTTACCAACTAATACTCCCTGGCCTCTTGCACTGCCATTTCCTCTAAAAAGATAATCATTTTTATGGGCAATAAAATGAGGCAAGGTATCTTGAGATAAGAGGCAGGTATAAGGAAGATATTGCTTAATTGCTTGCCTTTGCTCTTGGGTTAAACGGGCTTGATAAGCTTCATCCCACATTAATGCTAACCAACGTTTGTTGCTTCTTAGCTCGTCTTCAAAGCCATGTAAAATGCGTGCTTCACTCTTTAGTAAGGCATGTAAAAATTCATCATATGGGTCAATTTCATTGAGCCCAAAACCGCGATAAACCAAAGTCTTTTTCGCCTCTTCTGGCGCTAACCAAGCTTTAGGGTAACTTTGCTCTGTGTGCGTAATCACAGGGAGTCTTACTCCCGCTTGAATAAAACTTAGCTGCATGAGTTCAAAGGACGGATAGCCTTTATCAGCATGGCTTTGCCAATCAAGAATCACCAATCTTTCATACTTTTGTTGGCGACACAGGGTTTTAATTTCTTCGGCTAAGGTGAGATAAGCGCTGACTTTACCGTGGTCGTAATAAGGTTCAAGAGACAAGCTTTCCATCATCAAATCATAGGCATCACCACAGGCCATACCACCAACGCCTGTGTGCAAGTTCATTCCGCACACTGAGTAGCCTTTTTTATGGGGAACAAGATCTAGCCGAGCAATGGTTTGTTCGCCAGATAACAGCCTTTGCCAATTAATATAGGCACGTAGCACATTAGGAATCATAAAATAGTCGAGAATTTCTTGCTTGCTTCTCTGCTGATAGATTTGATTCATTATGTTGGTTTGCGCATCTAAAAGGAGTTTTAGATCATTCGATAATTTCTCAAAATCCGTTTGAGAAAAGATAAATGGGGTCGAGAAAAACTCATACCTATCCGCAGCTAAACCATTTTTAAAGGTCGTTAATCTCTCCTTTATCTGAGCTTTTTTAAGTTGGTCTGATTTTTCTATCATCAGTCCTTGCAGCTCACGGTTAAATTCACAAAACATTTGGCATCCATTCCTTAAGTGTCAAACAGGGCTACAAGTCCCCTAATTGTTTTAATATGTGGTAGCAGGCGACTAGGTCCAAGCTGCTATGACCGGTTGAGCTAAAAAGTGTGAGCTTAGATTTTAACGTGACATTAAAGGTCTCTGGCTCAGAACGTAAATCTAAAGCTTGAGTATGCTCGAACCCTGCTTCTTGCACGGCTGTGGCTCTGTCTTCCACCAGCAAAATAGAGTCGTTAATAATGTCTAACGACACTTCCCTACCCGTATAAGTAAAAGCCCCCATACAATTAATATGGCAGCAAGCTGGGTCTAAGCTTTCAATCAGGCAGGTTTTACAACTGGTTGCTGTGCTAAGAATCTGAGCGCCTTTTTGAGCGTCATGAATCGTATCGCAAACAACAAACTGCACCCGAGGGAAAGCCTCAGCCAAATGAGATGTAAACTGGCTAGCTTTTAAAGGAGAGCGTGAATAGATCTGCACTCGTTTAATAGAACGAACCGCAGCCACACCCAAAAACTGCTGCATCGCTTGTTCGCCTGAACCAATAATCGCCAAGGTGTCTGCATCATCAGGCGCACCTAAATCTGTAAAATAGCCCGTAATCGCGGCGCTTTTTAAATTAGTAATCGCACTGCCGTCTAACACAGCTAAAGGCAACCCCGTCTCATAAGAGAAAGCATTCACTATGGCATGCACACTGGTTCGCCCTTTTTGAGGGTTGTCTTCGATAAAGTTAGCCGCTTTACAAATAAACAAATCCATCGGTTCACTCACGGCCATCATGGCACCATAAGAGGCAGACTTACCTTCTGGCCTTATAATGTTCCGCAAGGGAGCTTGAATATGATTAAAGCCCTTACTCTCAACCAGATCTTGAATTTGCTTAACCATAAGCGGTATTACTTGCGCACGTTGAATATTGGCTTGATTCAAGTACTTCACACCTAACCCTCACATTGACTACGACAAGGAATCAAAAAGCTTCTTTCTACCAATAAACACACAGCCCCTTTCTGGTTAACGCCTTTCGTCTCAACTTTCACCAACCCTTGATTTGCATCAATCTCTGAAGAGGATTTTGCCAAAATCTTAGATTCAGCATACAAGGTGTCTCCCACATAAACAGGATGAGGCAAAGAGACATTTTTCCAGCCCAAATTCTCAACAGCAGGATTAGCGGTACTGGCGAGACTTAGTTCATTCACAATAGAAAAGATCACTAGGCTAGAAACCAAAGTTCGACCACTTTCAATATCTGTGTTAAGCGCTTCCTTTGTTTGGGGTTGAAGAGTTTGCTGCATGTTAAAGGCAGAATGCCAAATGGTATCGAGTTCAGTGACTTTACGGCCATGGTTATGTTGAAACACCTGACCTGGGGCGAAGTCCTCAAAGTACATCTCATGACTTTCCCAATATTGCTTATCTTTATTGGCTGCTATATCGGTTACTTGCGCGTGTCCCATGCTAAATATCCTTATTGATTAACCAAGACTAATAAAGCAATTTTTCCTTATGCTCTTAATATCATTAGTCATTTTAGTGATGAGTATGAACAGATAAAGCATAGTCATTTATGCCACAAAAACAGCTTGCAGCAATTACTGGTTATTACGCACTAACTAAAAAAAGGAAATGGGGGAAAAATGAATCAAAAACCACGAATAACTTAAGAGGGAAAACAGACAGAAAATACTCTTATCTCTCGATCTCTGCCATAAGAAAACATGGCGCCTTAGCTCGTCGTCATGCTTTCTGGCGCTTTAGAGGTAACCACCAAGGCATTACGTTTTAACTTGGCTTGATAAAGGGCTTTATCCGCTATGCTATACAAGCGCCCTTCTTCAACCTTGCTTGAAGGCGATAAGCTAAACATGCCAATCGAAATCGTTAAGAAGTCACTCACCAAATTTTCCTTATGCGGAATTTCTAGCGACTGCACCTGTTCTTTTATCCATAAGAGCTTTTGCTTGCTGGTTTCAATACTTTGATCAACAAACACTATCGCAAACTCCTCGCCTCCGATTCTAAACGCGAAGCAAGTATCGTCAACCGTGCTACTAAACACACTCGATACTTTTCTTAAGGCCTCATCCCCTGCTGGGTGACCGTATAAGTCATTAAATTTCTTAAAATAATCTATATCGAGAATGGCGAGGTTTAAATAAGAAGCATCGCGCTGGGTATTATGAAATTCACGGCTTAAAATGGCGTCAAAACCACGACGGTTATACAAGCCTGTTAACTCATCAATAATCGCCAGTTTCTTATTCGTGATGCTGACCAGAGTATTGGTAAAACTCTTTATCTGATACTGCTTATCAAAGCTTGGTGCTATGGTGGATTGCGCCCAACAGGATTTACCTTCGCGATTAATATATTGCACTTCACCGCGCCATTCTGCGCCCGTTTTCAACACAGATAAAATGGCCGCATTAACCTTGCTTGAGCGTTTGGAGTTATCAAAAAAGTGACTTTTCTGCCCTATCACCTCTGGCTTATCTTTTCCTAAAAAGCGACACAATGCATTACTTGCATCCAACACCACGCCTTCATGGTCTAACTCAGCCAATAGGATATTTTGATCAATAAGGTGCTCTTTTTCGTTTTGTTCTTTTTCCGACAGGATGGCTCTTTTAATGGTACGAGTTGCCAATAAAAGGATAAAAATAATAGAGAAAATAGTGAAGCCATAGTTAATCCAAAGGGCTTCTAACTTAGCGACTTCAAACTCCTGCTGGAAGCTTTTCGCCTTATGATTTGCAAACGAGTTTATCTCTTCAACATTCACCATTAACTGCTTGAGTAAATCAGTTTCTTTACCCTTGGTGAGTACCATAGCTTGCTCGTGCTGGTCTTGCCTTATTAAAGCAATGATTTCAGCACGTATTGCCTGCCACTGGATAACAAGGCGGTAACACGCATTAATCGCATGTTTCTCGCCTAAAAAGCGATCTGATAAAAGGTCAAAGTCCTTCAGCACTTTATCTTCATGCTGTTGAATATGCTCAATCGCAAGGTTCAAGTCCTGAGCCGTATTTGCAACAACTACATCCTTCATATCACTTTGCATAGACACAAGGTTAAGCTTAATTCTTTGAGTAGTATTCGACACGATATAAGGGTGCTCATAGAACTGATTCATTGTATTTGCCATACGAGTCAGCAGCACTTTCGACACTATGCCCAGTACGCCAATCATCAAAATAATGAGCGTAAATCCAATAAACAGGGCTTTCTTTTGATTTTTAATTCTAAACTCCCTTATTGTCGCCAATCACTCATGTTTGACTCTGTAAAAAAGAAGAGATCAATGAGCTACGAATTAAGGGGCAGATTTTACATGTATATTATTTGATCAGGGCTGATTTTTTATATGGTGAATTGTTAAGGAAGGGAGAACATCCGGGGCTAAGTGTTACATCATGTATATTTATGATTACTCAAAGTAATTTCCTGACAAAAAACTACCACTTTTTTGGTCAAGATAAGATATTTTTATCTTTAATTTTACACTCAGTCAAGTAGCTGACTTTATTGAGTTTACTTCATTTATTTTACATAAAATAAAAGTGTTTAAAAGTTAATCATCTCAGCTTT
Organism: Marinomonas sp. SBI8L; assembly: GCF_001624705.1. Lineage (GTDB taxonomy): Bacteria > Pseudomonadota > Gammaproteobacteria > Pseudomonadales > Marinomonadaceae > Marinomonas. The sequence continues at coordinate 86,691 of NZ_JSEO01000009.1, read as the reverse complement.
TAAATAAAGATTTTTACTCGGCTTGATGCATATCATGAGGCGAATAGAGAATTAATCGCCCCATGAGACATAAACTTTCTAGCAAAACATATAGACTGCTACCAGCGTGCAATATGCTCTTCAACACTCGTTAAACGCACATCAAATGTCTTTTCAATGAGTGACAAGTTAACCTGCATTTCAGCATCACGCATCTTAGCAAGAGAGGTGTACAAATCAGTTAAAGCAAATGCGGCACCTGGGCTTGCGATTGCATCTCCTACCCTTTGGCCAAACTCAGCTGGCGTTAAAGGAGCAAAAGTGACTGGTTTACATAACTTATTTGTTAATACCTTGGCTAATTGCTCCCCAGTCAAACTGCCTTTTGTCCCAATTTCATAGGCATTCCCCGCCAAATCAGGGCGAGTTAAAGCAGCCGTTGCCACTAAAGCTTGATCATGATGAGAGGTCCACTGAATCTGTGTACTCGTATCCAGTGGCGGGTAATCCAGTATCCCTTCTCTATCTAGCTTAGGCACTATCATGTCAGCGCGAAGGTTTTCAAGATAGATACCCGGCTGCAAAACAATCGTCGCAATCTCAGAATCTAAAAGTGCCTGCATGCCAGCAGTGCCCGCTTGTACCATCATAGATTCAGGGTAACGATTACCTGAAGGGCCACTTGTGGTGTAAACCAATAGCGGTAAAGCTGCACGTTTTGCGGCTATCATAAAGTTCGTTAGCCAAGTTTGCGCATCATCAGGACCCACTGGCATAGGCAGATGTAAAAAAGCAGCATCAACACCCGCCAAGGCTTGTGCGATAGCATCTACGTCATCCAATGTGGCACTAAATGCCTCTGCGTCTGAATGCATGTCAGTAATTTTGTTCAGATCACGGGCCACGGCTCTTACTTTTAAACCTCTTGCCACAGCAGCTTTCACTACGGGTGCCCCTTGTGCGCCTGTCGCACCAAAAATAGCAACTGTCTTCTTCATATTCATCTCACCTTTTATTAGTTAGAACTCAGGCTCAAGTACAGCGATTAGCCTGCTAAAGTGTTAAAGTAACAGGCGAAAAACAGCCATTCTAGACGCAAAAATGTGCGTAACTTACACCCATGTAAGTGCTTTTTAAGGTAAAAATATGACGAAAGCTGACCCAATAAATACCGAAGAAATCTGCCCCGTAGCGCTGACAGTCAGCCTATTAAGCGGCAAGTGGAAGCTGACCGTCTTGTATCAATTACTATCAGGTCCAAAACGCTACTCTGAGCTACAGCGCTTACTCCCAGACGCCTCAGACAGAATGCTGACCCGTTCCCTGCAAGAACTAAAAGACGACCAACTCATCAAGCGCACCGCCTTTGCCGAAGTGCCAGTGAGAGTTGAATATGAGCTAACCGAAGATGGACAAGCACTCGTCCCCATCTTTGATGCTATGAAAGACTGGGGTTCAAAAAGGGTGTAAAGAGAAGAAATAATAAAAGAGTGAGGCGATTAGAGAGATTAATTGCCTCACTAAATGAGGCGATTAAATTATAAGTTTAACTTGTAGCGCGTACTACGCCCGCCCGCGCCCGTTTTCACCAAGCAACCTAACTCAATTAAATGAGCCAAATGTCGAGTCGCCGTGGCGCGGCTTACCTTAGCAACCTTCTGATATTGGCCGCTATTTATTCCCAGCTCAAAGTCACCATCTAAAAGCCTATTAAGCACCTTACTTTGCTCCTTACTTAGCTGAGTTTGATCAAAGCTTTGCCAGTATCGAGTTTTAGACAGCGTCTGCTCTATATCTGCTAGGGTGTTAAGCAAGCTTTGATTCAAAGTTTTTAAAAACCAAACTAGCCAATCCGTGATATCAAGCTGTCCCTTCTGAACGCTTTCAAGTACATCATAATAAGACTGCCGATTTTCCAGAATACTCACTGACATAGCATAAAGACGAATAGATTGGCTTTCCCCTTGGGCCAGCGCAAGATCCGTTAACAGACGTGTTAAGCGCCCATTGCCATCATCCATAGGATGCAAGGTAACAAACCAAAGGTGAGTAATGCCCGCCCGTAATTCAGGGTCTAGAGACTCATCTAATAGGGACTGATTAAACCAATCTATAAAGAATGTAAGATCGGCCTCTAACCTTTCTCTTCCTGGCGCTTCAAAGTGCAGCGTTGGACGATCGATTCGACCCCTTTGTTTATAGGAAATGACCTGCATGGGCGATTCGCCGCGCAATTGACCAACAAGGATGTCATTACTCAAATAGCTTTGGCCAGCATCACCAGAAAACAACAGCCTATGCCAATGTAAGAGACGGTTTAAACTTAGTGGCGCTTTAAGGGATTCAGTGGAAGACGGCAGAGCATCTAACATCAAGTCAGCCAAACTATCCGATTGTTCAGATCGAGCATAAGGCTCACTCTCAGAAACACCGAGTTTATTAGCGAGTGAAGATCGTACAGAAAAGGCATTCAACTTCTCCCCTTCTATCGCACTGGAATGAATAATATTGGCAAGCAAGGTATCTAAAGTGGTATTCAGCGCTTCATCTTTTGATTGATGGCTCATACGGCCCAATAACAAGCCCTGATTAAAATGCACCTCACGCAACAAAGGCGCGAGCACATCAGATTGCCAAGTAAAATTAGGCCAACCCGCTTCTTGCCAAATCCACATACCACACCTCAAATGAGTCGAATCACAAACCTATTCTACTCACCATATGAGGCGATTAGCAAGATCATTCGCCTCACCAAATGAGGCGATTAGAGAGACTAATTAACTCATTTGGTATTAAGTCAGTTAAGACATGGCAAGTTTTGCTGTGTCGTGCCACATAAAAGACGGCATTGGATGAGCAAGTTTCCAAGTGATATTCATAGGTTGACTGCCTTCGTATTTAACAAAGGAAACAGGACCAAAGTTCACAAAGCCCATGGTTCTACCGTTTTCATCTTTAGCTTGTTCTCGAACGAAGAGTAGGAAGGTTTTAATCGTAGATACTTTTTGTATCTTCAATAAAATCATTAAGTGAAAGCAAATTACCTCTTATTTTTTCTGGGTAGCTTTTATGAAGTTCAAGTGGAACGACAAGTTGAACACCTTCTACTACCATTTCAGAGAATTGATTTTCCGAAACACCTTGCTGCAAAGTAAATAGGTATGATTTTTCTAACCTTCTCGCCTCATTAAGTATTTGTCTCCACCTATCCTTTACAGTGGTTTTAACGGCTAGCATTCTTAGGTTATCTGTGGAAAAGGAATTATCATGGTAACTTGCACAGTTAGGAAATAGAAAGTCAGGCTTTTTATTTCCTTCCGTTTTGCATTGTGTTCCAAAACTAAATAGCCCTTGCTCTCTAAAAATATTTTCTAAATGTAATTCTAAAGATCTTCCTGATCGAGACTTTCTTCTATTAGTTATCGAGTTAGATAATTTAATAAATTCTTCCACATCATTAAACCCAGCTTGAATCAACGGTAAAACATGATGATTTTCAACTAACTTAAATAAATTAAATTCATGCTCTCTTCGTTTAAGTATCCGTTTATCGGGATCTAAACCTGTGTGAAAGTTATTAGAGTGTAAAAATTGAATGATATCTAAACCGCTAGGAAATTTTTCATTCCATTCTTCTGGGTACTTTTCAGACTTAGTTTCTTTTTGCAGAGGAAAGGCACCAAATACAACATCACCTTGGTCAAAAAATGACTCTTGAGATGAGATCTCTCCCAATTGGCTCTCCAGAAACGACTCTTCTTCGAAGTCACGGCAAACCCAAGCTCTCATATATTCAGAGTCAGAATTAGGCTTATTGTTAAAAGCAAAAATAGCAATAGAGCCTGTTTTTTCTGGGTCTTGAAGAGGCATATAATCAACGCCATCCTTCCATCTTGTAACTCTTTTTTCGTTCCGCCCACCCTTCTTATTTTCAGAGAAGCGATTGTTATAATAAATAACCCTTAGAGTCTGCTCTGCTACATCATCTGATTCGACTAAAGCTTTAAAGTAAGTATCAGGATTTTTGACATCCTTTCTATCAATAGAAGGAAATACTCTAGCCAAAACTGTATTGGGAAAATATACACCTACTTGATGACTATTTGTTGCACCAGTGTCATTTGCTGACAGTCTTTTTATAAATATTAACCATTCGTTTGATGAAATATCTAAAATCCAAGATTTAAAATCCATCTAGCCCATTCCTTTTATTTAAAAATAATAAATTTAATAATATCAATATCTTAAAATTAATAAATTAATGAAAAAGTTAATTTTAAAACACTGTATAAAAACACATAAAACTTTACTCCGGGTCAAATGAGTGATAAATTTCATCACTCATTTGACCCAGCGAAAAACATCATGCTTAGCCATTCAAAAACAGTTAGCACTTTAAACTCTTTGTTAGAAATATACGATCAAAAACAAATTGCTGAGTTACTTAACCCTCTTACAGGTAATGACTGGTGTCGTGAAACAATTAATCGAGTTCTGAAGGGAAAATCAGATAAATGTTTGTCAAAAGAAGAGGCATATATACTATTAAACCTTCTTCCCAAACGCCCTCAGCACTATGACTCTCCTCAATTTCGCTTTATAGATTTATTTGCTGGGATAGGAGGAATCCGTAAGGGATTTGAAAGCATAGGGGGAAAGTGTGTATTTACCAGTGAATGGAATAAATATGCAGTTAGAACTTACAAAGCAAATCATTATAGCGATCCTGAACATATTTTTAATGAAGATATCAGAGATGTTACGTTATCAGCCGATGAATCAATCCCAGAAGATGTAGCATACGCACATATTGATCGTTCCGTCCCTGATCACGATGTGCTTTTAGCAGGATTTCCTTGTCAGCCCTTTTCAGTTGCAGGAGTATCTAAAAAAAATTCATTAGGAAGAGCTCATGGCTTTGAAGATGAAACCCAAGGAACATTGTTTTTTGACGTTTGCAGAATAATTAAGTCCAAGCAACCAGGAATATTCGTTCTTGAAAACGTTAAAAACCTAAAAAGCCACGATAAAGGGAAAACATTTAAAGTCATAACTAAAGCTTTAGATGATCTAGGCTATGATGTTGCAGATGTGGAGTATGAAGGCAACGGTAAAAACGACCCCAAAATTATTGATGGTATTCATTATTTGCCTCAGCATCGTGAACGAATCGTATTGGTAGGGTTTAGAAGAGACCTAAATCTTAGCAATGACTTCAGTCTTAAAAATATAAAATTGCCAGATACAATTCCAACTTTTGGGAGCCTGCTCGACAACCTCACACAAGAGCAAAAAGATAAATATACGCTTACACCAAAACTATGGGACTACTTGTATCGTTACGCAAAAAAGCATAAAGAAAAAGGTAACGGTTTTGGCTTCGGCCTAGTGAACCCTAACGACCTAAACGCAACATCTAGAACCTTGTCTGCCAGATATCACAAAGATGGTTCTGAGATCTTAATCGATCAAGGTTGGGATATGGACCAAGGTGAAAGAGACTTTTTCGACATTATTAACCAATCTAATAGGCCTAGAAGATTGATGCCTAAAGAATGTGCTCGATTAATGGGATTTGATAAACCAGGAGAGTCTGAGTTCATAATCCCTGTATCTGATACACAAGCTTATCGTCAGTTCGGCAACTCTGTTGTTGTACCTGTCTTTAGTGCTGTTGCAGACCTATTAAAGAGCAGAATTAATGAAGCAGCAAACAGTATAAAAAGACCTATTTACAACTCTAAAAACTTGCTGAGCGATGATGAGACGCGGCAAAACTTTTCGAAATAGCGGAGTTTATCGTGATAAATGAGCATATTGAGTAAAAGTTTTAACAAAGTATCATCGAGGTCAGCAGTTTTACGCCTCAAAAAATGATCAATTTGCGGTTCTATGCTATAGTCCCTGTCCGATTTCTAATCGGGCTTCGCGCTTCGCGTTGTTATACTCTTATTTTTCCACCAATAGATCTTTATCAGAGACCCGAATGAATCAATCTCGCGGAAATCTTTTCATTCTTTCAGCCCCTTCCGGCGCTGGAAAATCAACCTTATATAAAGCGTTACTGGCTCAAGATGAGCAGGTACGTATTTCTGTTTCTCATACCACTCGTGCAGCACGTACAGGTGAAGAAGACGGCAGAGAATACTTCTTTATAGATGCTGATAGCTTCTTAGATATGATTGCTGAAGATGCCTTTGTTGAGCATGCACAAGTATTTGATAACTATTATGGCACTTCGAAAAAAGCCATCGCAGATATGCTTGATCAGGGTCTAGATGTTATTTTGGAAATTGATTGGCAAGGGGCGCGTCAAGTACGCGAACTTTACCCAGATGCTTTGAGTATTTTTATCTTACCACCTTCGACACAAGCGTTAGATGAACGTTTACGTGGTCGTGGTACAGATTCTGACGAGGTCATTGAGCGTCGTATGTCTAAAGCGGTTAGCGAGATGTCTCATTATGATGAGTACGATTATGTCGTCATAAATGACGATTTAGATCAGGCTCTCACGGAAATGCAGGCCATTTTCACTGCGATGCGCAATAGAAGACAGCTTATTGCACAAAAACATGCGGATCTTATCAATGATCTCTTGTCTTTGTGAGAAGCGGTTAAGTAGAATTAGAACATTCATGAATTAAATAGGTAGAGATCAAGATGGCTCGAGTTACTGTAGAAGATTGTTTAGAAAATGTTGATAACCGCTTTCAGTTGGTTATGGTTGCAGCAAAACGTGCTCGCCAACTAGCAACAGGTGGTAAAGACGCTAAAGTTGCTATCGAAGATGACAAGTTTACTGTTGTTGCTTTACGTGAAATCGCTGAAGACGCTATCAACGCAGGTAATGTTGATCAGCAAGACCAACCGATTCACGAGTTTTAATTTATGGTATCGCTCGTTTCAACATTTTTAGCTCACTGTTGAGGTGAGCGATGTATACCATAGAAGATTTAGCCTCCACCCTGATCCAGTACTTGCCATACGAGCAAGTTGCTGACATCAAACGCGCTTATTATTACGCCGAACAAGCTCACGATGGCCAACGTCGTAAAAGTGGTGAACCTTATGTGATTCATCCTTTAGCTGTGGCGCAAATTTTAGCTGAGTTCCGCATGGACTGTGACGGCCTAGTGGCCGCGCTGTTACATGACGTTATTGAAGACACTGGCATTAGCCGTGAAGCCTTAACGGAGCAATTTGGTGAAGGAGTTGCGGCTCTGGTTGATGGGGTAAGTAAACTTACCCATCTCGAGTTTAATAATCAGCTTGAGAAACAGGCCCATAACTTCCAGAAAATGGCGATGGCCATGGCTGATGATATTCGTGTCATCTTGGTGAAGTTAGCCGACCGATTACACAATATGCGCACGCTGGATTCTATGCCAGCTCATAAAAAGCGCCGTATTGCTCGCGAAACCTTAGACATTTACGCACCGATAGCCAATCGCTTAGGTATGTATAATGTTCGTATCGATTTAGAATCTCTCGCCTTTCAGGCTTATTATCCTATGCGTGCTCGCATGCTTAACCGTGCGATTAATAAGAAGTACGGTCAACGCATTAAGGATACTGAAAAACTAGGGGATTATTTAAAGGCTGAGTTAGCTGCTGATTATATTGAATCTGATATTAGTATTCGCGAAAAACACATCTATAGCATTTATCAGAAAATGCAGAAGAAGCGCCGTTCTTTAGGCGAAATTATGGATGTGGTTGGTGTGCGTATCGTCACCGACAAACATGATTCTTGTTACCGTATTCTCGGTGTGATCCATTCTTTGTTTAAGCCAGTTGAAGGTCGTTTTAAAGACTATATCGCTGTGCCTAAGTCCAACGGTTATCAGTCTTTGCATACCACGGTTGTGGGAACAAATGGCTTACCGATGGAAGTGCAGATTCGTACCCAAGAAATGAATACGGTGGCTGATAATGGTATTGCTGCCCATTGGGCATATAAGTCGACTAGCGCAGGTGCTAGTGCGAGCAATAGCCATGATAGAGCGACAAAATGGGTTAAAAGCCTGTTGGAAATACAACAGAAAGCCGGTAACGCTATCGAGTTTGTCGATAACGTTAAGAATGACCTTTTCCCAGATGAAGTGTATGTTTTCACGCCTGATGGCGAGATTATCGAGCTACCAACTGGAGCAACTCCGGTCGACTTTGCTTATGGTGTCCACACTGAAATCGGTAATACCTGTATTTCCTGTCGTATTAACCGACGCTTATCACCCTTAAGCACACAATTAGAAAGTGGCCAAACGGTTGAGATTATCACCGCGAAGAAAGCCCAACCTAATGTGGCTTGGCTAAGTTTTGCGATTACCGGTAAAGCACGTGCAAATATCCGTCATTATCTTAAAGACAAGCAACGTGAAAACGCCATTTCCATTGGTACTCGCCTTCTTAACCGCTCTCTGAATACATTCAAAACCAACATAGAACAACTCGCTCAAGAACAAATAGACCAAGTATTGGCGCATTACCAGCTTGATTCTATGGACGATCTTTTAGAGTCTGTTGGTAAAGGCCGTCATGTGGGCTATTTGGTATCTCGCCAGTTATTCCCACACTTTAACGAAGAAGAATTAATTTCGCCTAAGTCTTTCAAAGTGAATGGCTCTGAAGGCATGTTGTTATCTTATGCTAAGTGTTGTTCGCCGATTCCTGGGGACCCTATTGTTGGGTTTGTTCAGGTTGAAAAGGGCATTATTATTCACCACCAAAGCTGTCCTAATATTCAGGACCATCTGACTCAACCTGAACGCTATATTCATATGGCTTGGGGTAAAGAGATAGAAGAAGATCTCAATATTAGCTTGATTGTGAGTTATGTGAATGAGCGCGGTGCGGTTGCTAAGATCGCCAGCTCCATCAGTGATACGGATTATCAGGTTTCGAACCTAGATATCATTGAAAGAGGCAGAATCAGTCGCTTACGCTTAAACATTACGATTTCAAGTCGAGTAGGATTAGCCGATGTGATGCGTCGCATTAAAGCAGTGCGCTGTGTTGAGAAAGTGACCCGCGAGACCATAGTTTCACGTTAGCGAGGAGCCTATCGCTAACATTTAAGTCTGCAGTTGATTATAAAAAAAGCCTCACGAAGGCCATAACATAACGAGGAAATAGAGATGTCCAAGCAAGTGATTCATACCGACAAAGCGCCACAAGCGATCGGCCCTTATTCTCAAGCGGTACGTGCAGGTAATACGGTTTACCTTTCTGGCCAAATTCCACTGGTACCAGAAACAATGGAAATCATTAGTGACGACGTATCTGAGCAAACCACTCAGGTATTTAAAAACCTTCAAGCTGTTTGTGAAGCAGCCGGAGGCTCTCTACAAGATATCGTAAAACTAAACATCTTCATGCCAGACCTAGGTAACTTCAATGCAGTAAACGAAGTGATGATGCAGTTCTTTAGCATTCCTTATCCTGCTCGTGCTGCGGTTGGTGTACGTGCGCTACCGAAGAATGTAAAAGTTGAAATTGAAGGTGTGATGGTACTAGAAGACTAATTTTCTTTTCCTCAGACCGAAAAAAGCCGATGCTGAGACAGCATCGGCTTTTTTGTTTCTTATCGGCCAACCACTTGAACAAGCTGCTTGTTCAAACTGACTTACTTAAATAGTCTTTCAGTAAGGCTTGATAGCCTTGCACATAACTTGGGTAGATAAACGAATAACCTAAGCTTTGTAATGCATTAGAGCTTAGTTGTTTGCCTTTAGCCGGTATCATTTCACTCAGGTTTAACTCTGAATTTATGGCTTGCTCTACCCCCATATGAGCAGCAATCCAATTCACTAGCTCCCATTGGCTAACAGGCGCTTGGTCTGTACCAATATAAATAGGAGCAAGTGTTGTACCCGCAAGTTTTGCTTGCCCTAGAAAGAATAAGCTGGCGACACAATCATCCCTATGAATTCGGTTAGTCCACTGATTTGCAGCACTAAAACCTTGCCCTTGAGCGATTTTATCGAGTGTTCTGTTTCGACCCGGTCCATAGATACCTGAGAAGCGCACCACTGTGTGATCTAGAGACCCTTCTAACCAAATATTTTCAGCTTGATGTAACACCTTACCTGTTACTGAGCTAGGCAGGGCTTGGGTTGTTTCATCTAAACCTAAGCAGCCGTCTTGTTCGCTACCATAAACACTGGTACTTGAGATAAAAAAGATATGCGGGCCATCTTGAGTCGCAAGCTTTTGGTAAACCTCTGTCAGTCTTTGACTTGTTGCTAAATAAGCCGCTTCATAGGCGTCTTGAGTTCGCCCTTGTGGCGTCATAATAAGGTAAACAAGATCGACTTTAGGAAAAGCTGCCTCAGGCAGTTCACAAATATCCCCCACAATACCTTTAACGCCTGTTGGAAATGTATTGGTAGAGCGTCGAATTGCATGCACATCATGCCCTTGTTCCACCAATTTTGTGGCAAGGCCACTGCCTAGATCACCACAACCAGCTATGAGTATGCTTGACATAAATGAAGCGTCCTTACGCGAAATAACGAATCTTAATATTATACTTTATCAAAAATTACTTTATCATAGTTATTAACAATCGATTCTATCTTATAGGCTAACTAGTATATGACGCTTACCGAACTTAAATACATTGTAATGCTCGCCAAAGAACAACATTTTGGCCGTGCCGCGGATGCTTGTCATGTTTCACAGCCAACCTTAAGTGTGGCGGTGAAAAAGCTTGAAGAAGAGCTAGGAGCAGCTATTTTTGAGCGCTCTAAAAGCGCGGTTTATATTACACCTCTTGGCCAACAAATTGTGGATCAAGCTGAACGTGTCATGGAACAAGCCAATGTGATTAAAGAGCTGGCTTCAACAGGTCAAAATCAGCTAAAAGGCCCGATTAAGGTCGGCGCTATTTATACTATTGCCCCTTATTTATTCCCTCATATGATTCCTTTTTTACATCAGCATACTCAAGGTATGCCTTTGATTATTGAGGAAAATTTAACAGAGAATTTAAGACCTAAACTGAGAAACGGTGAACTCGATGCCATTATAGTCGCGCTTCCTTTTAGAGAGCCTGATGTGGTGACTCAACCCATCTATGAGGAAGAGTTTGTGGTATTAATGCCAAAAAATCACAGCTGGACCAAATTGAGCCATATTGAAACCTCACAACTAAGCACTGACAACCTTTTGATTTTAGGTAAAGGCCATTGCTTTAGTGATCAGGTAACAGAGGCCTGCCCTATTCTAAATGAAGCCGACTATGATACGGCGAGAACCGTGGTAAATGGCAGCTCCCTAGAGACAATACGCTATATGGTATCTTCTGGTTTAGGCGTGACTGTATTGCCGAAATCTGCCGCCACTAATATCAATTCGGACCTGCTAGAAATTCGTCCTTTTGCTCATCCAGCGCCTAAACGTACTGTGGCATTGGCATGGCGTGCAAGCTTCCCTCGTCCGCAAGCCATTGATGCGCTGAGTCAGTCTATTCGTGATGCTTATCAGCATTTCCCAGTCTAATTCAGCCTATCTTTGATAGTTTAAACTCGCTTTATAAGGAGCCCTATGGATTCGCTTGAATGTGTTGCTGTTACTGAACTTAAAGGTGTCGGTGCGGCACTGGCTGAGAAGTTACAGAAGCTGCATATCGAAACGCTGCAGGATTTAATTTTCCATCTGCCGATTCGTTATCAAGACAGAACCCGTGTGCTCCCAATTGGCCAGCTTAAATTTGGTGACGAAATCGTAGTAGAAGGTAAGGTTGCTAGTTGTGAAGTGCAAATGGGAAAACGCCGTAGCTTGGTGTGCCGTATTCGCGATGACTCTGGCTCACTATGTCTGCGCTTTTTCCATTTTAATGCAAGTCAGAAAAAGCAGTTTGAAGCCGGTAAGGCCATACGCTGCTTCGGTGAAGTAAGGCGAGGCAGTACTGGGCTGGAAATGTTCCACCCAGAATATCAGCTTGTGAGTGATGACTGGCAAGCTGAAGATGACAGACTGACACCGATTTACCCTTTGACCGAAGGCATCACGCAAAACAAGATTCGGCTCTTATGCGAACAAGCTTTAGAGCATTTATCACCTTACAATTTACAAGAGTGGTTACCAGAGCAAATTCGCCAAGATTTTCAGTTACCCGCTCTTTACGATGCTGTGCGTTACCTACATCAACCTCCGACCGATGCCAATATTGAAGAGCTAAAAGCAGGCTCACATCCAGCCCAGTATCGTTTATCGTTTGAAGAGCTATTAGCCCATCAATTAAGCTTGATTGGTAAGAAGTTTAAAGCCAAAGAAGACCTTTCTATCAGCTTAAATGAACCGGGCGAAATTATGGATAAGCTATTAAAAAACTTACCTTTTTCGCCAACAAACGCACAAAACCGAGTGGTTAGTGAGATTCTAGACGACCTTAAAAAAGGTCACCCTATGTTACGTCTGATTCAAGGCGATGTAGGATCAGGAAAAACCTTGGTTGCCGCGATGACAGCCGCCGTCTTTGTGGCTCAAGATTTACAAGTGGCTGTCATGGCACCAACAGAGATCTTAGCCGAACAGCATCTGGTAAATTTCAGCCAGTGGTTTAAACCATTAGGGATAGAAGTCGCTTGGATGGTGGGCAAGTTAAAAGGTAAGCAAAGGGAGCAAGAGCTGGCTAAAATCGCCTCTGGCGAAGCCAAAATCGTGGTCGGCACCCATGCTCTCTTTCAAGACAGTGTTGAGTTTCATAACTTATCTCTGGCCATTATTGATGAACAACACAGGTTTGGTGTGCATCAAAGGATGGCGTTAAGGGAAAAAGGCATGAATGGCCAATTACAGCCCCATCAACTCATAATGACAGCCACTCCAATTCCTCGTACTTTGGCTATGTCTGCCTATGCTGACCTTGATTGCTCGATTATCGACGAACTACCTCCTGGCCGAACACCTGTTACAACGATTGTGGTCTCAGATCAAAGGCGTGATGAGGTAATTTCTCGGGTACAAGCGGCGTGTCAGGGAGGCCAACAAGCTTATTGGGTCTGCACTCTGATTGAAGAGTCTGATGCCCTGCAATGCCAAGCCGCTGAAGATACTGCCACTATGCTCAGCGAGCAGTTACAAGGTTTATCTATTGGCTTGGTTCATGGCCGTTTAAAGGCTCAAGAAAAAGCAGACATAATGAATCGCTTTAAAGCGGGAGAGCTACAGCTTTTAGTGGCAACCACTGTGATTGAAGTTGGGGTTGATGTACCAAACGCTAGCTTAATGGTGATCGAGAACCCAGAACGACTTGGTTTAGCTCAGTTACATCAGCTTCGTGGTCGTGTTGGACGAGGTTCTGCGGCGAGTCATTGCGTCTTGCTTTATAAAACACCACTGGGTCAACAAGGCAAAGCTAGGCTTTCGACGATGAGAGAAACCTCAGACGGCTTTAAAATTGCAGAGAAAGACTTGGAGTTGAGAGGGCCAGGTGAATTATTAGGCTCTAGGCAAACAGGCTTGATGGAGTTTAAGGTCGCAGACTTACAAAGGGATAAGGGTTTACTTGATCAAGTACAAGCCACAGCACAGCGCTTATACCACAACCACCCGGAAGCCATTTCGCCCCTGTTACAGAGGTGGCTGCCGAATATTGAGCATTATCTAAATGTTTAAAGCTTAGAGAATGTTAACTACTGTGGTGTTTTTCACTTCTTCCATTGCAACATAGGTACGCGACTCTCGCACATGAGGAAGCGTTAGCAAGGTTTCACCTAATAATTGGCGATATGCATCCATATCTGGCACGCGAGCCTTTAGTAAGTATTCAAAATCACCTGCTATAAGGTGGCACTCTAAGATTTCAGGAATATTAGCAATGGATGCTTTGAATTCATTAAAACCTTCTGGTGATGTGGCTTTTAGGCGAATTTCTACAAATACTAATAAACCCGCTTCTACTTTACGAGGATCGACTAAAGCGCAATAACCTGTGATATAGCCATTACGTTCTAAACGGCGCACCCTTTCTAAGCAAGGTGTCGCACTCAAGCCCACACGACTAGCTAACTCCACATTAGATAATCTGCCGTTTACTTGTAGCTCTCTTAATATTTTTCGATCTAACCTATCTAACGGTTTAGGCGAATTATCCATCTCTGTTGAATCTCCCCATTCAAACAAGGTCTTACGCTAGTTTAGCATGCGCTCAGCGAACAACAAAAATTACAAATCTTTGTATTTATTGATCTTAGCTTCAGTTTTAGAACGTCTATATTTCACTTTTAAGCAGACAAAGTAAAACAATAACATTTTCAAGTCCTGAGTGATGGCTCAAAACAGACAATTATTCTGTGCAAAAAGACATTTTTAGAAGATTCGACGAACCATTTTGGTGCTTTTTTGAAATTTTGGTCTTAACTTAACCCTTACTAGATGAAAGGTTTATTTTTGAATTTAAATTCAGTTTTTTTATCGATTAAAGGTTAGTTGATAAATAAAAACTATAAAAAAGCAGGATCTACTCAAAATGCACAGGTATTTTGTTAGTTTTCTCTTGACTCAGTACCTTAAACAGTAATTCTATAGAGGCCAGTCGAATGCATTCAGAATATTCGGCTGTAATAAAACAAAATAAAATAATAAGTTAATTTTGGCCTAAGAATTGCTGTTGAAAAATTTAACTCTCTAAAAGAATTGAGTTTGAACACAAGTAAATATCAATAATCTATGTCTAAAAATTACGACCAATCAAAACGCCTGGGAGGCAAAATAAGATGAAATCTAACGTGGGTAAGTTAATTTCTACTGCAGCTGTTGCTCTAACTGTAAGTGCTGGTGCAACTGCTGGTACGCTTGACGATGTAAAAGCAAAAGGCTTTATTCAATGTGGCGTAAGCCAAGGTGTTCCTGGTTTCTCAAATGCTGACTCTAATGGTAACTGGACTGGTATCGACGTAGATGCTTGTCGTGCAGCTGCTGCAGCCGTATTCGGTGATGCTCAAAAAGTTAAATTTACTCCTCTTTCTGCGAAAGAACGTTTCACAGCGCTTCAATCAGGTGAAATCGACGTTCTATCTCGTAACACTACTTGGACTTACACACGTGATACTTCTCTAGGTCTAGATTTTACAACTGTTAACTTCTACGACGGTCAAGGTTTCATGGTACGTAAAGATCTAGGTGTTAATTCTGCACTTGAACTTGACGGTGCAACAGTTTGTACAGAACAAGGTACAACAACAGAATTAAACATGGCTGACTTCTTCCGTAAGAACCAACTAGAATACGTTCCAGTTGTTGTACAGAAAGCAGACGAAGCTCTAGCTGCATATGCTTCAGGTCGTTGTGATGTATTCACAACAGATAAATCAGGTCTTGCTGCTCACCGTTCTAAGCTAGCTGATTCAAATGCACACGTTATTTTAGATGAAACAATTTCTAAAGAGCCACTTGGTCCTGTTGTTCGTCATGGCGACAACCAATGGAAAGATATTGTAACTTGGGCAATGTTTGTACAGGTTAATGCTGAAGAAATGGGTATTAGCTCTAAAAACGTAGCTAAGATCAAAGCAGAAACGAAAGATCCAGGTATCAAGCGTCTTCTAGGTGCTGAAGGTAACATGGGTGCTCAACTAAAC
This sequence comes from Marinomonas sp. SBI8L, assembly GCF_001624705.1. GTDB lineage: Bacteria > Pseudomonadota > Gammaproteobacteria > Pseudomonadales > Marinomonadaceae > Marinomonas. The sequence goes on along the minus strand of NZ_JSEO01000009.1, from coordinate 71,122 downwards.
CTTTCTGCTGACTGGGCTTACAATGTAATTGCTCAAGTAGGTAACTACGGTGAAGTTTTCGAGCGTAACGTTGGTCCATCTACTCCAGTAGGTCTTCCACGCGGAATTAACAAACTATGGACCGAAGGTGGTGTAATGTACGCGCCACCAGTACGTTAATACCTACAAGCTACCTGCTTCGGGTATCTATTCAGCGGCTCTGCTTTGAGCTGCTGAATCTTTCCCCCCTTTCTTTACACATCTGACGAGCATTTCGATTGCCTGAACCAAGATGAGCGATAATACTACTTCAAGTAATAAAAGCCTTTTGAATGATGCTGGCACCCGCGCCATTATCTTTCAAGTTGTGCTTCTAGCTGTGGTTGTTTTCGTAAGCTATTACCTATTTAGTAACTTACAAGCCAACTTAGCAAATCAAGGTATTTCCACTGGTTTTGAATTTTTAAACCAACCTGCTGGATTTCCCATTCTTATCCACCTTATTGAGTACACTGAAGCCGATTCCTATGGACGCGCCTTTATTGTTGCTCTGATTAATACCGTCGTTATTTCCTTAATGGGTATTATATTAGCCACTATTATTGGTGTTGTGATGGGCTTAGCTCGTCTTTCTAATAACTGGTTAGTAGCGCGCTTAGCAACGGTATATGTTGAAACGCTGCGTAATATTCCATTATTGCTGCAAATGTTTTTCTGGTATTTTGCGGTTCTAGCAACCTTGCCTATACCCAAAAACAGTATAATCTTCGGTGACTTCTTCCTAAACAAACGTGGTATCTACTCTCCAAACCCTATCTTTCAAGATGGTTTTGGTATTGTTATCGCAGGCTTTGTTATATCGATTATTGCATCTATTGCACTAATTATTTGGGCGAAAAGGCGTCAAACTATTACAGGTCTTTGGTTTCCAGCTTATTGGTCCTCTCTAGGCCTAATCATAGTCATTACCCTACTCGCTTTGGTTGTATCTGGCTTCCCTATTGAATTCGATCTTCCTCAAAAAAGTCGTTTTAACGTTAAAGGTGGTATGGTTCTACCCCCAGAATTTGTTGCAGTACTTGTTGCACTTTCTACCTATACAGGTGCCTTTATTGCTGAAATAGTGCGTGCAGGTATTTTGTCTGTAAACTGGGGACAAACTGAAGCAGCTCGTTCTTTAGGTCTTAAAGACAGTTTGACACAACGTTTAATTGTTTTGCCTCAAGCGCTACGCGTTATCATTCCTCCACTTACTAGCCAATTCCTTAACTTAGCGAAAAACTCATCACTTGGGGCTGCAATTGCATACCCAGAATTAGTTGCTGTGGTTATGGGTACAACGCTGAACCAAACAGGTCAAGCGATTGAAAACATTGGGCTTTGTATGCTGGTTTACGGAACATTAAGTTTGACTATTTCGATATTCATGAACTGGTATAACAAAAAAATGTCATTAATTGAGCGCTAGGGGGCGAATCATGGCGAAGATATTTCAACCATCTCCAAGCCTTCCACCACCAGTAAATTCTGTTGGTGCAGTGGCATGGGTACGTCAAAACTTATTGTCGTCCCCACTCAATATATTTTTAACTTTATTCAGCTTTTACGTTTTGTACTTGCTTATCCCACCTGTTGTAGAGTGGGGTGTTGTAAATGCAACATTTGGAGGTGAATCAAAAGCGGCCTGTACAGCAGGCGGTGCATGTTGGGCTTTCATTGGTGTTTACTTTGAACAGTTTATGTATGGCCTGTACCCAGCAGAAGAAACGTGGCGAATTAATCTAGCCTTGATTCTGCTAGTTGTCTTGATTGCAATGTTCGCAGTAAAAGCTGTAAATAAGCTGTATTTATCAATCGGGATCATTGCTGTTTATCCTGTTGTTGCTTATTTCCTATTTGCTGGCGGAGTCTTTGGACTAGAAATCGTTGAAACTTCTTTATGGGGTGGTTTATTCCTAACAACACTTTTAGGTGTTGTAGGTATTGTTGCTTCTTTCCCGTTGGGAGTACTTCTAGCATTAGGTCGTCAATCTAGCATGCCAATTGCTAAGTCTGTTTGTATCGTTTTCATTGAAACGATTCGTGCAGTACCTCTGATCACTATCTTATTTATGGCATCTGTAATGATTCCATTGTTCCTACCTGATGGTATGAACTTTAATAAGTTAATGCGTGTATTGATTGGTATCACCCTATTCTCTGCAGCTTATATGGCGGAAGTAATACGTGGTGGTTTACAAGCGATTCCAAAAGGTCAATATGAAGCAGCTGATGCTATGGGCCTAACTTACTGGCAGTCAATGATTTTGGTAATCTTGCCACAAGCATTGAAGCTAGTTATTCCTGGTATCGTAAACACCTTCATTGGCTTATTTAAAGACACCACTCTAGTTTATATTGTAGGTATGTTTGACCTATTAGGTAGGATTCAAGCAGCGACCCACGACTCGAACTGGTTAGGAACAACGATTGAAGGTTATGCTTTTGCTGGCTTTATTTACTGGGCAGCGTGCTTTGGCATGTCTCGTTACAGTATGACAATTGAGCGTAAATTAGAAACCGGACACAAGCGGAACTAGAATTTTTTTGAGGCCTTTCAAATGACAGAACACAATATGGCACTCGCTCAGCTTGAGCCGGGCGAAAAAGCAATTATCGAATTTAAAGATGTAAACAAGTGGTACGGTGATTTCCACGTACTTAAAAATATCGATTTCAGTATCAAAAAAGGCGAGCGTATCGTTGTTTGTGGACCATCAGGTTCAGGTAAATCAACTATGACTCGTTGCATCAACCGTCTTGAAGAACACCAAAGGGGTTCTATCATTGTTGACGGCATTGAGATGAACGATAACTTGAAAAACATCGAAGCTATCCGTAAAGATGTGGGTATGGTGTTCCAGCACTTTAATCTATTCCCACATTTAACGATTTTAGAAAACCTGACTTTAGCGCCTATCTGGGTTCGTAAGATGCCTAAGAAAGAAGCTGAAGAGATGGCCATGCATTATCTTGAACGTGTAAAAATTGCTAACCAGGCGAATAAATTCCCAGGTCAGCTTTCTGGTGGTCAGCAGCAACGTGTTGCGATTGCCCGCGGTCTTTGTATGAAGCCACGCATCATGCTATTTGATGAGCCAACATCTGCACTTGACCCTGAGATGATCAAGGAAGTACTAGATGTAATGATTCAGCTAGCTGATGAAGGTATGACAATGGTTTGTGTAACTCACGAGATGGGCTTTGCAAAAACTGTTGCTGACCGTGTTGTCTTCATGGATGCCGGTGAAATCGTTGAAGCGAATGAGCCACACGAATTCTTTGAAAACCCTCAGCATGACCGTACTCAATTGTTCTTAAGTCAGATTTTGAACCACTAATTGAGAAAAAAAGCAGCCATTGCACAAAAAAGCCCCATTTAGGGGCTTTTTTGTTTTTCGATATTTGGTAAATTGCTTGCTTAATAATACTTAGACTCAAATTGAAATTTATGACCAAGCAAGAATCAGATATCACACCTAGCCTTAAGGTTAAAATTGTTCACTTACAGGACTCCACAGGTAAGGTTCAAGCAATTTTCCCATTTGATTCTATGCTCGACATTGGTGCGATTACACGAGTCAGCAAACGTCGTTTAGCGACCACAAATTCTTATAATGTATCGAGTGATTTACTACTCAATACACACAAAGTCATTACCTATATCGATGAAAGCCTAAAGGACATCAAAAAGCTATCTCTGAAAAAAACAGACCTCACAAAGTTTAACGCCATTGAAGCCATAGAAATTAATAAGATTTTTTCAGGCTCAAAATGTCATTTTGGCGACTTCTCTATCCCTCAAGGCCAGCTTAAAAGAGAAGTCGAGAATCATGAACAAGATGAAAAAAGCATGTTAAATGCTTTGGGTGGCTTTCAATCCATTCGCCTTCGTCAACGTTTAGAAGAAACCCTTGAACTCCCTCCTTTACCAGCATCATCACAGCGCATCATACGTTTATGTGCTGATGAAAATGCTGGCACTGACGAGCTATGCGAAGTGATTAGCCTTGACCCTAGTTTGGCCGCTCAGGTAGTCAGTTGGGCAAGCTCTCCTTACTATGGGGCTCCTGGGGAGATTGAATCGGTTGAAGATGCCATAATTCGAGTATTAGGCTTTGATATGGTTATGAACTTGGCACTTGGTCTTTCTATGGGGAAAGCACTCGCAGTACCAGAGAACGGCCCTCGCCATTATGACAACTATTGGCTAGAAGCCGTTTCCTTCGCTTCACTGATGGAAGCTATGGTCAAAGCTATGCCGGCTAAAAAGCGCCCGAGGCTAGGGCATGCATACCTAGCAGGCTTGCTGCATAACTTTGGTTTGCTCGCTATAGGGGCTGTGTTACCGCCTCATTTTAATATCCTGTCACGCCAACTTGAGATTAACGCTCACCTTCCAACTAACTTGGTTGAAGTACAGCTACTTAAACTCAGCAGAGAGCAAATTGGTGCTTGGTTACTTCGCCACTGGGAATTACCAGCAGGCATCTGTAATGGCATTCGTTATAGTAAAAATTTGGCCTATGATGGAGAAAATGCCATCATAGCGAGAATGTTAAGTGTTTGTCATAACCTGTTGAATAAAGAAGATATTTCTCAAGCTAGTCAAGATATGATAGGTCTAGATCAGAAGCAGCTACAAAGCCTTTATCAAGATCTGCAAGATAACTCAGAGAATATTAAGTTAATGGTGTCTTTAATTAATGGCAACTAGGCCACTTAGAGCTCAATAGGAAACTCTTTTTTCTTCAACTCGGGTTAAATTTTTAGACTATTAGGACAATATCCTTATTTTGATGTCGATGATTGATCAGCCAAACAGCAACCCAAGATTAAACTTCACAGCGACCAAACAGTTTGATTATGTTTGGTCATCATTAAGCCATGCTCACAGCAAAAATATTCCTGCCTTTATCTTCCCTTGGCTAGCCGAGCAAGGATCTTTGACCGCTAAGATTCAAACTCTAGGGAAGTTAACGGTTGATGTTATTTCGGACACTTGGGGCCAAACCACCCAAAGAGAAAGAAAAAAGCTTAATTTAAAAGCCCGTGAAGCGGCTCGCATTCGTGAGGTAATACTTAATGTAGATGGTCAGGCGATTATCTATGCTCGCTCTATCATCCCTGCAAGGTCATTAAGAGGCCATTGGCGCTACTTGCCTAAGTTAGGCAACAAACCTCTTGGAGGCTTTCTTTATAAGCATAAAGGCCTTACACGAGGAGAGATAGAAGTCTCTCAACTACCAGCAAATTTGTTTTCCCATATAAACGAACCAACTTGGGCTAGACGTTCTGTTTTTTATCAATATGGCCAAGGCATACTGGTCAACGAAGTCTTTTTTCCAGCAATCAAACCCTTCTTAAATTTAAAGGAAGAATAATGAGTAAAGTCATTGCTTTAGCAGAGTTAGCTAGACTGGATAAGCCTATCGGCACCCTCTTACTCTTGTGGCCAACTTTGTGGGCTTTGTGGCTAGCGGCTGATGGCTTTCCTGACTGGCACTTACTTATTATCTTTATTGCTGGGGTATTTTCTATGCGCTCAGCTGGTTGTGTGATTAATGATTATGCCGACCGTAAAGTTGACGGTTTTGTTGAGCGAACCAAAGGTCGCCCATTGCCTTCTGGTAGAGTCAGTGAGAAAGAAGCCCTTGGTTTCTTTGCTTTACTCTGTCTCATCAGCTTTGTTCTTGTCCTTTTTACTGACCTAAAAACGATTCTTTTATCCTTTGTCGGATTAGGGCTTGCGGCATTATATCCTTTCATGAAACGGGTCACCCACTTACCTCAGTTGTTTCTCGGCTTAGCCTTTTCTTGGGCGATTCCTATGGCCTATGTGGCACAAGGCGGTGCTTTAACTGATATCGAACTTTGGATGCTATTTATGGCGAATGTGTTTTGGACAATCGCTTATGACACCTATTACGCCATGGTCGATCGCAACGATGATCTTAAGGTTGGTATCAAGTCCACTGCGATACTGTTTGCTCAATATGACCTTATTATTATTCTCTTGTTACAAGGACTCACCCTGTCATTATTAGTTTGGGTAGGCGTAATTAGAGAGTTAGGCGCTTTCTTTTTTATGAGTTTATTTGTCTGTGCGGGTCTCTTTTTTCAACAGTTTTGGCAAGCAAGAAAAAGAGAGCGATCTGCTTGTTTTAAATCATTTTTAGATAATAACCGCATAGGATTATGTGTATTTTTGGGTTTTATCGCAGGCTTTTTTGTACACTAAATTAAGTCATCTGTGACATTTTAACTAAACTGTCACAATTGATCGTTTTAATTAAACCGTTCCAGAGAAGAGGATATATCCTGTGACCGGTAAAAAAGTATTAATAATTGACGATGAATCATCAATTCGAGAAATGATTGCCATTGCTCTTGAGATGGCTGGTTATGAATACCTTGAAGCGGATAATAGCCGTACCGCCTACGAGATAATCGTGGACCATAGACCCGATTTGATCCTTGTAGATTGGATGATGCCTGGTGGCAGTGGGATAGAGCTAACACGACGTCTTAAAAAAGACGCTTTAACAGCTGAAATTCCCGTCATCATGCTTACCGCAAAAAGTGAAGAAGACAATAAGATTCAAGGATTAGAAGCAGGGGCTGACGACTACATCACCAAGCCTTTTTCACCACGAGAGTTAGTTGCTCGCCTTAAGGCGGTACTACGTCGTGCTCACCCTCAGGGTGTTGATGAACCGATTGAGGTTGATGGTCTAAAACTTGACCCTCTAAGCCAAAGAGTTTCAATTGGCTCTAAACCTTTAGAAATGGGCCCAACTGAATATCGTTTATTGAAGTTTTTAATCACTCACCAAGAAAGAGCTTACTCTAGAGCTCAGCTGTTAGATCAGGTTTGGGGCGGGAATGTTTACGTTGAAGAAAGAACTGTCGATGTACACATTCGTCGCTTACGTAAGGCGATAGGAGATAGCCATGATTACCTTATTCAAACCGTTAGAGGTACAGGTTATCGATTTTCAAGCAAACGTTTGGCTTAAAACTATATGAAGACAGTTTGGAAAAGCGCCACAGTTAAACTTTTACTTGGTTTTTTCACCTGCCTATTTATTGGCACAATGAGCGAGCAAACTTTCCCTTTACTATTTATATATGCTTTAGGACTGTTAGCTTGGCATTATTACGAACTTTATCGCTTTCATAGCTGGATTCGCCGCTCTGGACGCTCACTACCTCCGGATTCCTCTGGAATTTGGGGGGATGTTTTTGACGCAGTTAACCGACTGCAAAAGAAGCAAAGAAAGTCTAAAAAGCGCATGCAGCAAGCACTAGCAAGAATTGAAGATTCAACATCTGCATTACAAGATGGCGTTATCATGGCAGATAACACCGGCAGACTAGAATGGTGGAACACCTCTGCTGGAGATTTACTTGGCTTAGTTAAACCAACAGATAGAAGCCAGCCTCTTACTAATATTGTTCGTACCCCTGAGTTTTTCCGCTACTTTAGCCAAAAGCGATTTGGTGACCCTTTGGTAATCCAATCACCCGCTAAAGAAGGAACTTTTTTAGAGTTTCAAACCACGCTTTATTCAAAAAATGACCACCTCATTTTTGTTCGTGATGTCACGCGTCTGCACTTGCTTGAGCAAATGCGTAAAGACTTTGTTGCCAATGCCTCACACGAGCTAAAAACGCCTCTCACTGTGATCAAGGGTTATCTAGAAACACTGGATATGTTTAAGGAATCCTTGCCTGAGAGAATGCAAAAAGGCGTGGTGAATATGAGTACTCAATCTAATCGCATGGAGCTCCTGATTGAAGACTTACTTCTACTTTCACGCTTGGAGAGTAACCAAAGAGCAGATTCAGACCAATGGCATAATGTCAGTGACCTTATTCAAGTAATTTGTGATTCAGCAAAAGTCTTTTCCACAAGCGAGCACTTCTTAAGTTGGGATGCAGATGAGGAAAGTGCTATTTTCGGCAGTTACAGTGAGCTTTATAGTGCCTTCTCTAATCTCGTTGTAAATGCTTTAAAATACTCACCTGATGGCGGCGAGATAGATATTAGCTGGCAAGTAAATAAAGAAGGTGGTGTTTTCTGTGTACAGGATAATGGCTTAGGGATAGATCCTAGGTTTATTCCTCGTTTAACAGAGCGTTTCTTTAGGGTGGATAAAGGAAGAGGATCAGATACGGCTGGCACAGGTTTAGGCCTCTCTATTGTGAAGCATGTCTTGCACCATCACGATAGTAAGTTAGATATTAGTAGCCAGCTTGGTTTTGGTAGCACTTTTTCCTGCCACTTCCCTCGTACTCGGGTAAGAGAATCAAGTCCACCAGAATTGGAAACCATAGATCAAGACGCCTCTTAAATCTTGTAAGTTAGCCCAAATAGCTTGGGCTAACTGTTTCTTTATCTAGTCGTCTCTCAGCCTAACTCTTAAAGCTCAACACCTTCTACAAGCTTTCAAACAAGGCTTTGATAAAGCTTTCTTTCTCTGCATCCTGATCAATTAACCCTAATGTCACAGTTAAAAAGGATGAGGTTGGTTTTTTCTCAGTGGTTGCCACACCTTGAACATAATAATTCAGGCGGTTTACCTTACCTTTGAATTCTAAATCTAATACAGCTTGATCCAATACGCTTGGAATAACATCATCACTCTTAATCAAAAGACTGGCTTCAGTACAGCTAAACTGAATAACCATAGTTCTAAACTGCTTACCAGCAAAACGTACCATGCTAGGCACTTTAACGTCTTTGGTCGTGACTTTAGGATGCGTAATTTTAGGTTTAGTGACAGTCGCTGCTTTAGGACTTTTCCCACCTAGTAGCACATCTAAAGAACCAGAAGTATGGCTTGTCATACCTTTAGTACCAGAGCCTGTTGCCGCTTTTGTTAAGCTATCCAATACTTCTTTTTCAGCACCAGAACCCCGTGCCCCTTTGGCCATCAAAGCGGAGTCTAAATTATGCTTTTTCGCCGCTGACACTATCTTATTTACCAGTTGCTCACTGGAAAAAGGTTTACCTAGGTAATCTGTCACGCCCGTTTTAACAGCTTCAACCACATGATCTTTATCACCACGGCTGGTGATCATGACAAAAGGTACATTTTCCTTTTTATAATTATCTTGCTGGCGGCACCAATCAAGTAACTCAAGCCCTGTCATTTCAGGCATTTCCCAATCACATAAGATCATGTCAAATTTGACCTTATTCATAAGTTGTTGAGCTTTTCGTCCGTTAACGGCTTCTTCCAACTGAGCTGATGGGAAATGTTTTTTTAAGGTGCGACGAATCAAATCTCGAGTAAAAGAAGCATCATCAACAACTAGAATTTTTATAGCCATTTATTTATTTCCAAAATCTTGTGCAAGGCTATCACTCTTTGAATAACTTGCTTTAAATGAATCAAACCAAAGAATGGTAGAGGCCACCACAGCTAACGGGATGACCACAAAATTAACAAACGGGATAGGTAATAGGAGCATTACTATGAAGCCAAAAGACCAGCATAAAACAGGCTTCTGCCTTAAACCTACTCGCATTTCAGCAAAAGATACTCGGTTATTATCAAACGAGTAATCCATATATTGTATTGCCAGTACCCAAGCGCCAAACAAGAGCCATAAGAAAGGCGTAATAATGTTCACCACAGGTATCATAGACAGAATAAACAAAAGTACAAAGCGAGGCAAAAAGTAGAGTATTTTTTGTAATTCTCGCACTATGCTTTGGCTAATCAAAAGGCAAACTTGACGGAAATTTAAATCGGACTCTACTGTCTCTCCCGACAATCTAGCTTCTACCTTTTCAGCCAAGATTCCGTTGAAAGGCGCTGCGATAATGTTGACACCAATAGAAAACGCATAAAATAAACTAATAGCACTTAATAAGCTAAAACCTAGGTAAAACAGCCAGCTTAAGAATGAAAGCCAATCAGGAAGCCAACTCATTAAATAAGCGGTTAAATCACCAAAATAGCTAAAAGCGACCATATATAAGAGAGCCATCAGGCCCATATTCGCTAGTAAAGGCACCAGAATAAATAGCCTTAATCCAGGTGAAAGTAGAATAGGTAAAGCTTTAAGGTAAGCCCCTATTACTTGAAAAGGTTGCAATATCACAAATTTGTTCCATCAATTTTCTAGAAAATAGACATTATCATATTTTTATCTAACTTCCCTGTAATTATCACGCTTGCAAACCGATTTAGCTGAGCCTATTTATTCGTTTTTTAGATTAAACCTTTATTATGCGTATAGCGTAATGCGGAATTTCGATTGAGCCATTTACCCAATTAGTTAACTATCCAAGACTCAGACATTTGCTGATCTAAAAAAAGCTAAGTGTCTAAGAGACATTGCACCATTAATAATAAATAACTTAAGTTAACTAAAGGGGCCTTTTATGAACCTGAAAAAAACTCTACTCGCTAGTGCGTTACTTAGCGTAGCCTTCGGCGCAGTACAAACTCAAGCTGCCGATGTTCCTGCTGGCGTTAAGCTAGCCGATGTTCAAGAACTTGTTCGTGGTGGTGGCGCAGAACCTGCAACACTTGATCCACAAAAAGTAGAAGGAACACCAGGCTCTCACCGTACTCGTGAGCTTTTTGAAGGTTTATACAACCTTGATGGCGACGGCAACCTAACGCCAGGTGTTGCTACTAGCTATACAACAAATGCAGACAACACTGTTTATACATTCAACCTACGTAAAGATGCTAAATGGTCTAATGGTGAGCCAGTTACTGCTCATGACTTCGTATTTGGCTTCCAGCGTGCTGTTGACCCAGTGACTGCCTCTGCTTACGCTTGGTATGTTGAAATTCCATCTATTGTTAATGCATCTAAAATTATTAATAGTAAAGCTGATGTGAAAAGCCTAGGTGTTAAAGCTGTTAACGATTACACATTTGAAGTAACACTAGAGCGTCCAGTTCCATACTTCGTAAAAATGACATCACACCAAACTCTTTTCCCTGCACCTCGTAAAACCATCGAGAAATACGGTGATGAGTGGGTAAAACCAGGCAATATGGTTAGTAACGGTGCTTACAAGCTAGATTCTTGGATCGTGAACGAAAAAATGGAAATGGTTCGTAACGATCAATACTGGAATAATGACAAAACCGTTATCAACAAGGTTACATTCCTACCTTTAGAAAATGACAGTGCTGACCTTAAGCGTTATGAAGCGGGTGAAGTTGATATTACTTGGAACCTACCAAGCGACCACTTCAAGCGTTTGAAAAAAGAATCTCCAAATGAAGTAATCATCACACCTCAATTGGGTACTTACTACTACCAGTTCAACACTCAGGTTGAACCTTATAACAACCCAGCAGTACGTAAAGCGCTTTCTTTCGCGATCAACCGTGACGTAATCACTAAATACGTAACAGGTGTTGGTGAGCAACCTGCTTACTCTTTCACACCTTCTATCGTAAACGGTTTTGATCCAGAAACACCTGCTTATGCAACCATGACTCAAAAAGAACGTGAAGCTGAAGCGAAAAAGCTACTTCAATCAGCAGGTTATGACAAAAATAACCCTCTGACTTTTAACCTTCTTTACAACACAAACGATGGCCACAAACGTATTGCGATTGCCATTGCCTCTATGTGGAAAAAGACTTTGGGTGTAGAAGTAACACTTGAAAACCAAGAATGGAAAACTTACCTAGAAACGAAAAAAGCAGGTGACTTCCAAGTTGCTCGTGCCGGTTGGATCGGTGATTACAATGAAGCATCTACTATGCTTGATTTGTTAACTTCGACTCATGGTAACAACGATGGTAAATACTCAAATACTGAGTATGACCGTTTGTTGAACGAAGCTAAAACAATGCAAAACCCAGCGAGTAACTATAACAAGGCTGAAGAAATTGCGATCAACCAAGATATGGCTGTCGCACCTATCTACACCTATGTTACTAAGCGTATGAAGAAACCTTACGTTGGCGGTTATCAGCCAAACCCAGAAGACAACATCTATACACGTGACATGTACATCATTGCTCACTAAGCGTTTGATGTCTTAACGCGTTAGTAGCAGGCTCACATGATGTGAGTCTGCTACCTCTCTTACTTCTTCTAACTTCTAGTTTTCCTAGTATTAGTCAATGGAACCTTGGCCCATGAGGCTAATCAGGTATTATTATGCTGACATTTATTTTTAAACGTATTTTTGAAGCTATCCCAACTTTATTAATACTTATCACAGTTTCTTTTTTCCTGATGCATTCGGCACCAGGTAGCCCATTTTCAAGCGAACGCTCTTTACCGCCTGAGGTTTTAGCTAACATTAACGCTAAATACCATCTTGATGAGCCTGTTATCAACCAGTTCTTCTACTATCTTGGCGGTATACTTCAAGGTGACTTAGGTCCATCTTTTCGCTACAAAGATTTTACTATCAATGAATTAGTTGCACAGAGCTTACCTGTATCCGCTGAAATCGGTATCTGGTCTTTTATTATTGCCGTGGTTATCGGTGTTTCCTGTGGTATTTATGCAGCTTTAAGACAAAACTCATTAGTTGATTACTTTGTTATGGCTTTTGCCAATATTGGTATCGTACTACCTAACTTTGTATTAGCTCCTCTTTGTATCTTATTTTTCTCCATCTACCTCAAATGGTTACCTGCAGGTGGTTGGAATGATGGCGCTTGGCCTTACCTAGTTATGCCAGTCATCGCTATGTCGACCAGCTATATTGCACAAATTGCCCGTATCACCCGTGGCAGCATGATAGAAACCATGCACTCAAACTTTATTCGTACCGCTAGAGCGAAAGGCCTACCTGCTTATCGCATTATTTTGCAGCATGCACTACGCCCTACCATGTTACCTGTTATCTCTTATTTAGGGCCTGCGTTTGTCGGCATTATTACAGGTTCCGTGATTGTGGATGTGTATTTTGGTACCGGCGGTATTGGCCAGCATTTCATTAATGGTGCACTAAACCGTGACTACTCAATGGTTATGGGTGTCACTATTTTAGTTGGCTCGCTTACTATTTTATTTAATGCCGTTGTCGATATTTTGTACGCGGTTATTGATCCAAAAATTCGTTATTAAGGCACTCAATCATGATGTTAACTAAAGATAAAATCGAGGCCGTAGAAGATTTCGCTCAACAAGTGACTGAAATTGAAGGCCGTAGTTTATGGCAAGATGCTAGACGCCGCTTTCTGTCAAACCACGCAGCGGTAATCAGTTTAATTATTCTTGGAGTCATTGCGCTACTCGCACTAGTAGGCCCTTTTCTAAGTGTGTGGAGTTATGAGGATATCGACTGGGAAGCCCTGTCTGATATTGAAACGCTAGGTCGTCCTAGCTTTGAAACAGGCCACTATTTTGGTACTGACGTTTTAGGCCGAGATATTTTTGTACGTACTATGCAAGGGGGTCAAATCTCCTTATTAGTGGGTATTCTGGGTAGTTTTGTCGCTATCGTTATCGGTACGCTTTATGGTGCTACATCGGGTTACCTAGGTGGTCGTATCGATAGTGTGATGATGCGTGCGCTAGAGATACTTAACTCTTTTCCATTCATGTTCTTCGTTATCATCTTGATGACGATTTTTGGACGTCACATCTTTTTGATCTTTGTCGCTATCGGTGCCATTTCTTGGTTGGACATGGCGCGTATTGTACGTGGACAAACATTAAGTTTGAAAAACAAAGAGTATATTGAAGCCGCTCACGCTTGCGGTGTGTCTTCTTTCAAGATCATTACCCGTCATATTATTCCTAACTTACTGGGTATCGTTGTGGTGTATGCCACTCTACTCGTACCAGGCATGATTCTTCTAGAGTCTTTCATCAGCTTCTTAGGACTTGGAGTTCAAGAGCCAATGACAAGTTGGGGTGCACTTATTTCTGAAGGTGCAGGCACAATGGAAATTGCGATTTGGCAACTTGCTTGGCCGCTAACCTTCCTGATTCTTACCCTGTTTTGTTTTAACTTCCTAGGCGACGGTTTGCGCGACGCACTAGACCCTAAAGATCGCTAAGGAGAGTTATATGAACTTATTAGATGTCCAAGACTTACGCGTTAACTTTAAAACGCCAGACGGTTCTGTCACTGCAGTTAACAATCTAAATTTCAGCTTAGCTGAAGGTGAAACCTTAGGTATTGTTGGCGAATCTGGTTCTGGCAAAAGCCAAACGGCCTTTGCCTTGATGGGCTTACTTGCAGGCAACGGCTTGGTTGAAGGTAATGCCTTATTTGAAGGTCAAAACATTTTAGGCTTGCCTGAAAGTGCGATGAACCACATACGTTCAGAGAAAATCGCGATGATTTTCCAAGACCCTATGACCTCATTAAACCCTTATATGAAGGTCGGTAAGCAGTTGATGGAAGTCTTGATCCTACATAAGGGTATGACCAAAAAAGATGCTTTCGAAGAATCTGTACGCATGCTTGACGCAGTGAAAATGCCAGAAGCGCGTAAACGTATGAATATGTACCCACACGAATTCTCTGGTGGTATGCGTCAGCGTGTCATGATAGCGATGGCACTATTGTGTCGCCCTAAACTTTTAATTGCAGACGAGCCAACCACAGCGCTTGATGTGACAGTACAAGCTCAGATTCTAACGCTACTAAACGAGCTTAAGTCTGATTTTAATACTTCTATCATTATGATCACCCATGACTTGGGTGTGGTTGCGGGTTTATGTGACAAAGTATTGGTTATGTACGCTGGTCGTACTATGGAGTATGGCGCCACAGATAATGTCTTCTATCACCCATCTCATCCTTATACTCAGGGTTTATTAGAAGCGATTCCTCGTCTTGATACGGAAGGGGAAATCCTAGCAACCATTCCAGGTAATCCACCTAACTTATTGCAACTACCACAAGGCTGTCCTTTCCAGGAACGTTGTGTTCATGCTTCGGATAAGTGTCGCACAGAATCACCTGAGCTTATTCAATGTGAAAACAATGGTTTACGCGCTTGTCACAAATCCATTAAGGAGCTAGTAGCATGAACAACAAAGTCCTAATGGAAGTAAATGATTTAAAAGTTCACTTTAATATCAAGAATGAGAATGCTTGGCCTTGGGAGAAGGGTCGCCCACTAAAAGCGGTAGATGGTGTGAGTCTTAAAATATATGAAGGGGAAACCCTTGGTGTAGTAGGTGAATCAGGTTGCGGTAAGTCTACCCTTGCCCGTGCCCTATTACGTCTTCTGCCTATCACTCAAGGCAATGTTGTTTGGTTAGGACAAGATCTAACTCAACTCAATAAGAAAGACATGCGTGATAAGCGCCAAGAATTACAAATGATATTTCAAGATCCATTAGCCTCCTTAAACCCAAGGATGACAATTGGTGAAATCATTGCTGAACCACTTAAGACCTTCCAGCCTGACTTAAGTGATGATGCGGTAAAAGAGAAAGTTCGTGCCATCATGACTAAGGTAGGTTTATTACCAAACGTTATTAACCGCTATCCTCACGAATTCTCTGGCGGCCAATGTCAGCGTATCGGTATTGCTCGCGCGCTTATCCTTGAACCAAAGCTAGTTGTCTGTGATGAGCCAGTATCAGCATTGGACGTGTCTATCCAAGCACAAGTTGTAAACCTGCTTAAGTCTCTACAAAAAGAAATGGGACTTTCGTTAGTCTTCATTGCTCATGATTTAAGTGTGGTTAAACATATTTCAGACCGTGTTCTGGTTATGTATCTAGGCCACGCCGTTGAACTTGCAGATAAACACTCTTTATACGACTCGCCAAAACACCCATATACCAAAGCTTTATTATCCGCAGTTCCTGTGCCAGATCCAAAACTAGAAAGAGAAAAAGAGATTCAGTTGTTATCTGGCGATTTGCCATCCCCTATTAACCCACCGTCTGGTTGTGTTTTTAGAACTCGCTGCCCAAGCGCGACAGAAGCATGTGCTCAGCATATTCCTCAACTGGAAAATGTGACCGAGTCCCATGAAGCTGCGTGTGTGAGACTAAAAGACATTAACTAGACAATTTTGCAATGCCCTTTGATGCCTTCATTTATGATTAGATGAAGGCTTTTTTTATTTTAATCTTCATACAATTCATGCCATCTAATTGATATATAATATTAATTTCTAGATATTGCTAGTTTATCTCTCAACTTCAACTTAAATTATTGGTTTATTGTGTTCTTTGCGTAAAAAAAGAGTCTTTATTCCATAAACTACCGAATAGTTACTGCAATCAATCATAATTTTAGACTAGTATAATTAGTAAATTGATCATTAACCTTACGAAGGGACTCCCCATGCAAAGTTTGAAGTTTTGCTTAATATTCATTAGCTTAATTTTCTCTTCCGTATCTTACTCATTAGAACTGCCTTCAACTCGCACACTGTTGACTGTCAGTGGCCTGATTAGTAATACCAATAAAGACAGTAATGCGATTTTTGACCGTTACATGCTAGATCAACTACCTAGATCAAGTATCAGTACTCACACACCCTGGAATGAAGGGAAACATACTTATACAGGCTTTAATGCCCAAGAGTTTTTCGATTTGCTTGGAGTAGAAGGTGAAAACCTAAGTCTGATTGCACTTAATGACTATATGATAGATATTCCAGTTAAAGATTTTACTGAAGTCGGCGCCATCTTTGCGACTCATATGGACGGCGTACCTATGACTATCAGAAACAAAGGGCCTATCATGATCGTCTATCCTTTTGATGATAAGCCAAAACTTAAAAATGAATCTTATTATGGTAAGTCTATTTGGCAAGTTAACCAGATTGTCGTTAACCAATAGTTAGTAGTACAAGGATAGGAGTAGCATGTGAAGGGATTAACGAAAGACGTCAGATCAATCATGATGAAGCGTCTCACGTCTTTCTTATTGGTGATTTTTTCTTGCACTCTAATCGCTTCCGTTGTGCTCTACTTTTTAGCGAACTCCAACAGTACCAAGCATGTTAGAACAACCTATGAGAGTAGTATCTGGTCTAGCTTGCAACTCCAAGTACAAAGCTACCGCTTTGTCGATTATCTCAAACGCCTAGATAAAGATAATCCACCAGCAGCTGGTGATGTACTCTTTTATTATGACCTTTTAATGAGCCGTATCGACCTGCTAAAAGTCGGCAGCGTCGGAAATCGCATTCACTATTATGGTGATGGCCGTAGTATACGTATCCTAAACTTTATCAGTGCCGAATTAGAGCTGCTGCAGCCCAACATCGTTCAGATCGAAAATAACGATTTATCAAATCTAGATAAACTTATTAATAAACTGCATTTTCTTGAGCCACAGATAAATAAGTTTGTCAGCCTGGTTAACCAAAGCAGCCGTGCTTATTCAGTTGAGCAAAGAGAGCAAATTCTCGAAGAATTTCAGCTATTTAAGTACATAATGCTTATTTTCATTATTAATGCCATCGCCCTCTTTCTAGTGCTTATGACAAATATTAGAAGCACTCGTATTGCTGTCATGAAAGCAAAAGAAGCAGAGCACCAGATCGAGAACATTGCACAAGATAAAACACACTTTTTAGCAACCATGAGCCATGAGATTAATACCCCATTAGATAGGGTGATTAACATGAGTAAGCTATTAAGAACCAAGGGGTTGAATAACGAGCAATGTCAGATTCTAGATACCATAGAAGACTCAGGTACCTTGTTACTAAACTTAATCAAAGACTTCTCTGATTTATCTGATATTGCCTCTGATAATTTGGTGTTAGATTATGCTCCTTTCAGCTTGGCGCACGAGTTAGAAAAGAGCATAAAATTTGCGGCTATGAGATCTAATCCTAAGGCGGTGAGAGTATTAAGTTATATCGATTTAACGCTGCCAGACCAAGCTATTTACGATAATAGCCGCTTACATCAGATCATTTATAACCTGATAGATAATTCATTCAAATTCACCCCTTCTGGGCATATCAGCATAGTCGTGCGAATGTCCCAGACTAAAGCACCACAGTGGCGACCTAGTCTGTACCCTGAAATACCTGCCAGCATGATTCAGGTGGTAATCAAGGACACAGGTATCGGCATATCAGACAGTATTCTGGAGATGTTGCAAAGCCCATTGGATAGCCAGGTACCTAACTTTCCTGAAAATAAATACTGCTTAGGTCTTTACCTATGTCGTGCTCTCGCACACCTGATGCATGGAGAATTAAGCTGTCATAGCCCAGAATCAGGTGGCAGTGAATTTATTCTGGAACTGCCCATATTCCACCACCAAATCACCCCGATTCAAGAAGGTAAAGCGGCACAAGCCTTGGTTAAATCATTAACCAACAAGAATATGATTATTCTAGAAGCGAGTGATTCAGTGGCTCACTTAATGGCAATGCAAGCCAATGCGTTAGGACTTAATACGCCACTACATACTCAAATACTTAATCAAATTCCTGAACAAAAGATTCATTACATTTATATAGGAGATGACAGCATGTTAGATGACCTCTCCTATATTAATTTACAAAAATTAGTTAACACAGGAAGCCAGCTTGTGGCCGACTCTAACCTGAGTCAGAACCGAACCAAAGCCCTTGCACATGCACTGTATAAAGGGCCTCTTTTACACTTAAACATGGGGCATGCTTTAAATGAGTTAGCCCATCAAGACTTTATATCTAGTCAAGCTTACTAACCCTAAGCAAGATCAGTTTTACTCATTTGATGAGATAGAAAGATGGATGAACTTATTGATAAACATACAATTACTCTTCTTATAAGTCAGCTTGGTTTGGCCATGGTTAAAGAAGTATTTGAGGCGTTTGTTCCTAATGCAGAAGAGAACATACATTTTTTACAGAAGAACTGGCATGTAGAGCAACACAAAGACTTACGAATCAAATCCCATTCTCTTAAGTCTTCCGCCGCAAACCTAGGCTTTATGCAATTATCAAAGTTAGCAAAAAGCCTAGAAGAGCATTGTATTAATCATGATCAGCATGAGTTCAATGCTAATAAAGATAAGCTGGATGACCTCAGCTCAGCACTGAAAGCAAGCATAGATGAGCTTGCTTTAATGGGGATAGCGAGAGAAAGTTTATAACTGCCACTCAAATTGTGTTGCTTGGGTAAGAGTGCGTAACAAGGTTTCAAGGCCAGCTTGATCCTCTTCATCAAAACGATTCGCAATAGGGCTATCAATATCTAAAACCCCAATCAACTTACCCGCAACCATAATAGGCAAAACGATTTCAGATTCAGACGCACTATCACAGGCAATGTGGCCAGGGAAATCGTGGACATTCGCAATTCTCTGAATTTCTTGAGTGCTGGCTGCTGTTCCGCATACACCACGACCAAAAGGAATACGCGTACAAGCGACTTTACCTACGTAAGGTCCCAATACCAGCTCCTCACCTCGTGCAAAATAAACACCAGCCCAGTTAACCTCTTCTAAGCTTTGCATCAGAAAAGCCGCAAACTGAGAAAGATTACAAATCATGTCCTCTTCTTCCATCAATAACCCAGTTAATTGTAAGTTCAAAGATTCATAGAACTCAGGTTTAGATGAAGATTGATCTATTTCTAGTGTAAACATTGCGCTGTCCTTTCCCTTTTAGAGGTGTAAATAATTAGCCCAGCCATCATAATCAAATATCCCTATACAAAAAAGGCCCCTAATCACTTAGGAGCCTTTCCTTAATACATCACACAGGGATGCATTATTCTATTTCTTGCTGTATTTCTTGAGCTGGCACGTGACGAACGTCCACCCCTTTAACCATATAGATTAAGTGCTGACAAACATGACGTGCATAATCACCGATACGTTCAAGAGATCTTAGCACCCAGATCACATTCAGAATACGAGTGATACTGCGTGGATCTTCCATCATATAAGTCGCTAGGGAACGCAAAGCTGTTTTATATTCCATATCAACAACACGGTCTTGCTTAGCTACCTTTATCGCCATATCGATATCTAGTCGAGCGGTCGCATCAAGCGCATCATGTATCATACGAGATACCATGGTACCTATACGGTTAATCTCAACATAACCTCTTGGCGACTCACCCTCTTCGATCAAGGATAAGGTAAATTTAGCAATCTTCTTAGCTTCATCACCCATACGCTCAAGTTCACTTACCGCTTTTGAGATAGATAAGATCATACGTAAATCAGAGGCTGCAGGCTGACGCTTAGCCAGAATACGTGTACATTCTTCGTCAATCAGCTCATCTAGCTTATTAACCGTAGCATCCTGCTCACGTACGTCCTCAGCTAACTCAGAGTTACTGTTTAGTAAGGCTTCAATCGCATCACTTACTTGCTTCTCAACCACGCCACCCATAGTTAGAAAGTGTTGGCGTAAGTCTTCAAGCTCAGTATTAAACTGCTGCGATATATGGTGTGTCATTAGTTCTTTCATGATCTTCTTCCTTATCGACAGAGCTAGCCGTAACGACCAGTAATATAGTCTTCTGTTTGTTGCTTACTTGGGTTAGTAAACAAGGTATTAGTATCCCCAAATTCAATCAGGTCACCCATATACATGAAAGCAGTATAGTCAGAGACACGAGCCGCCTGTTGCATGTTGTGAGTTACAATTGCGATGGTGAACTCTTCTTTCAACTCATGGATCAATTCTTCAATTTTCAGGGTTGAGATTGGGTCTAACGCAGACGCAGGCTCATCTAATAAAAGAACCTCAGGTTTTACTGCAACGGTACGTGCAATAACCAAGCGCTGCTGTTGACCACCAGACATACCTAAAGCACTTTCGTGTAGTCTGTCTTTTACTTCATCCCAAAGGGCTGCAGAACGTAACGCCCATTCAACTGTTTCATCAAGAATGCGCTTTTTGTTAATCCCTTGAATACGAAGCCCGTAAGCAACGTTTTCATAAATGCTTTTCGGGAAAGGGTTAGGCTTTTGGAATACCATGCCTACACGGCGGCGCAGCTCAGCAACCTCAGTTCCTTTCGCATAAATATTTGTATCATGTAGATTGATCTCACCGGTAATACGGCAAGTATCAACTAGGTCATTCATACGGTTAAAGCAACGTAATAAGGTCGATTTACCGCAACCAGATGGTCCGATAAAAGCAGTTACCTTCTTTTCTGGGATGATCATATCAATCCCATTCAATGCCTGCTTATCACCATAGAAAAGTTCTAGGTTGTTCACAGTTAAACAAGGAGTTTCATTTTCGATACGCAAAGTCTGTTGGCTACGCTGCATCGCCGAAATATCAATTGAGTGTGCTTTCATTTCGCTCATAATCGTCTCTTCTCTGCTATCTACATTTCCAGCGATTTATATTTTTCACGTAAGTGATTTCGAATGGTAACGGCTGCTAAGTTCAATAGAGCAATTACTATCACTAACAATAGGGCTGTGGCATAGACAAGTGGTCTTGCCGCTTCAACATTTGGGCTTTGGAAACCCACATCATAGATATGGAAACCAAGGTGCATAAATTTTTGATCTAGGTGAATAAATGGATAGTTACCATCTAACGGTAAAGATGGCGCCAATTTAACAACACCTACAAGCATAAGTGGCGCAACCTCACCTGCGGCACGCGCAACCGCTAGGATGACACCTGTCATGATAGCTGGACTCGCCATAGGTAAAACAACACGCCATAGGGTTTCTGCTTTGGTTGCACCCAAAGCCAAACTACCTTCACGGACGTTTCTAGGAATACGAGATAAACCTTCTTCTGTTGCAACAATGACCACAGGAACCGTTAGCAGAGCCAAGGTAATTGACGCCCACATCAAGCCACCTGTACCAAATGTTGGTGAAGGTAGAGCTTCTGGGAAGAAAGCTTGGTCTATCGAAGAACCCATAAAGTAGATGAAGAAACCTAAACCGAATACACCGTATACGATTGAAGGTACACCAGCTAGGTTGTTTACAGCGATACGAATCACACGTGTTAACCAACCTTGGCTCGCATATTCTCTTAGGTAAACCGCTGCAACAACGCCAAAAGGTGTTACCAAGATAGTCATCAGTAATACCATCATGATGGTACCAAAGATAGCTGGGAATACACCGCCTTCAGTATTTGCTTCACGAGGATCATCAGATAAGAATTCCCATAGCTTAGCGCCGTAGAAACCAATTTTATCAAAGACATTCATCGCATTAGGTCTAAAAGCACGAACCACTTTAGCAACCTGTAACTCACTAATAGTGCCGTCCATCGCTTCTACTACGAAGGTATCACGATTGATTTCACCATAAAGTGTAATCAAACGCTCTTGCAGCACTTTATACTCTTGATCAAATACTGCTCTATCAGCATCTAGGTCAGCTAAGATTGCTGGTGTTAGCTCATCATTAAGCTCTAAAGAACGTTGCTTTAAACGTAAACGCTCTAAACCATGGTTAATCGCACCTATGTCATGTTTTTCAATCTGATAGATGTCTTCATGAATCACTAACGCTCTTTCGATGCTTTTCTCAAAACTTTCCCAAGTCGCTAACGCACTGTCAGTCGCTTGCTTATCTTGC
This sequence comes from Marinomonas sp. SBI8L, assembly GCF_001624705.1. Classification (GTDB taxonomy): domain Bacteria; phylum Pseudomonadota; class Gammaproteobacteria; order Pseudomonadales; family Marinomonadaceae; genus Marinomonas. Next base: position 48,651 of record NZ_JSEO01000009.1, on the reverse strand, counting down.
GTTTCAGCAATCACGGTGCCACTTTCTTTCACTGCTTGCAGGTAACCATAAAGGTTACCCCATTCATGTCTTTCAGCAGCAAATAGCATTTCAGGTTTTGTTACTTCCGTTAGGAAATCATCAATTACCCAACGAAAGTCAGAACCGTAAATATCACGGTTACCTGTTTTCATTAGCGTACGAGAAACAATCTCTTTATCTTCGCTAATTTCAATACCTGCTTCTCTCACTTGTACAGCAGGTACTTCTAGACTTTCTACTCTTTCTGCAACTAGCTTGTAAGCAGGTTGACCTGGTACTTCATATCTAGCTTCAACAATATCAGCTGGCCAGAAGTGGCCTAAACCACGTACAGCGATAAGAAGTAATAATCCAATGACCATGATCACAGATATTGCCACGGCACCAGCGTTTAGCCATACCCATGGATCACCGGACTTAAACCAATTTGAAACGGATGGTTTTTGCATTTTTTTCTCTTTAATACTTGTCATACTCTTGCTCACTATAAGTTACAGAGAACCGTATTTTTTACGTAAATGTTGGCGCACAGTTTCTGCAATCGTGTTAACCACAAAGGTAAACAAGAAGAGCACAAATGCTGCCAAGAACAAGATGCGATAATGTGAGCTATCAACTTCTGACTCAGGTACTTCAACCGCTAAGTTGGCCGCTAGAGTACGCATACCTTCGAAGATGTTGAAATCCATAATCGGTGTATTACCGGTTGCCATCAGTACTATCATTGTCTCACCAACAGCACGACCCATACCTATCATAATGGCAGAGAAGATACCTGGGCTCGCTGTTGGTAGTACCACACGAACCATGGTTTGCCAGTAAGTTGCACCCAATGCTAATGACCCTTGAGTCAGTGCTTTAGGTACGCTGAATATGGCATCTTCAGTAATAGAGAAGATGGTTGGGATAACCGCGAAGCCCATAGCAAAACCAACAACTAAAGCGTTTCTTTGGTCAAACGTAATGCCTAGGTCATTAGTGATCCAACCACGCATATCACCCGCAAAGAAGTTCAGCTCAATCACCGGACTCATGGCGACACATGCCCAACCTAAGAAAATGATCACAGGGATCAAGAGTATTGGTTGCCATCCATCAGGCAATAACCAACGAATCTGATTCGGTAAACGAGACCAGATATAAGCAAATAGCAGGATACCTATAGGTAACACCACAAGAATACTGAAGGCTGCAGCTAGGTTTTCTTCAAGGAAAGGTGCAAAGAACAAACCCGCCAAGAAACCAAGAATAACCGTTGGTAGGGCTTCCATAAGTTCTATTACTGGTTTCACCTTACGGCGAAGACCAGGCGCCATAAAGTAAGCCGTATAGATAGCACCACAGATAGCTAACGGCACAGCCATAACCATGGCATAAAACGCCGCTTTTAACGTACCAAACGCAAGTGGCATCAAGCTGTATTTAGGCTCAAAGTCATTGTTAGCAGCAGATGACTGCCAAGTATAAGTTGGCTCTTGATAACCTTCGTACCAGATCTCAGACCATAATGATCCCCATGATACTTCAGGGTGCTCATTATCAATTTTGAAGAAACGGATACCTTGGCTGTCTTCTAGCAGTAAACCATTCGCTCTTGGAGAGAAAGCAATGTTAGTCGCTGTCTCATCACTCAACTTTTCATTAATCACTTGGCGTGAAGAGGTAGCATTATAAATCGCAACAACACCACGGGTATCTAGTGTAGCGAAGCCTTTACGACGCTGTTCCATCGCCACATCGATAATGCCAACAGGTTGAGTAACATCACGAATAAAGGTTAGGTTTTCAACGTTATCTTCATCACGAACGTTAAACCATTGGCTCACTTTACCGCTTGCGTCAGACACCATGATAGATGATTGACCCAGTAAGTAGCTCATTGAGGTTAAATCCTTACCTTCTTCGGTAAGCTGATGCTGAGCCTTAATACGGATATTATCAATCTCACGTAAATCAAGCTCTGTCATAGCACCTGACTGAGTGGCTATATATAGATATCTTTGATCGCCACTGATAAGCAAAGAGGTTGCATTATCAATAAATGGTAGCTCGGCTTGAAGTTCGGTTAGCTCCACCTCTTCAGTGATAAAGTTAACGTCTTTTTCAAGCTTAACGATACGGCTTTGAGTATCACCAATAACAACAAGTGTTAAGGCTTCTTCACCGTTTCTAATTGCGACTTGTTTAATGGGGAAGTCAGCAGCATCAATCGCTTGCTCACCAAATGGATACTCAACTAACGGAGTAATTTTTCGTTTGCCATCTGGGTAAGTAATTTTGTAGTTATGTTGAGCAATTACAAGCTGACCATTGTCATAAGCTAGCGCCATAATACGACTGGTATCATCTTCAATCGCAAAGGCTGTCATATCCGCTGCAACCGTGCTTTTTACTTGTTTGATAACATCGCCGTTTAAGTTATCAAAAAAGATAATGCTGCCGTCTTGGGCAACACGCATGGCAACTTCATTTTGCTCTTCAACCGTTAAGTAATGGCTAGCACCACTTTCTTGGTGCGGCAAGCTATACACGGCTTCCGCTTCGATTTCAGCACCTGCAAAAAGTGGCGCAACTTCATATAAAAGGTAAAAACAAATCAGTAGTACAGCAAGAATAACGCTGCTTCCACCTATTGCGATACCGGCTGTAGCAGCCTTGTCTTTTGCTCGTCTCACTTTTCTGTGGCGTAGCAAAGCTGGGCTGTTGAAATCCAAATCTGGGGCTTGACGGTCTGTTGTTTTACTCATCAGAAATCATCTTGTAATTTGTTGCATATTTGTGACAACAGCAAGCATAAGAAAAGCAGGAAAGACTAATCTTTCCTGCTTATGATCTTGCTGTACCATTCAAATGTTATTGAATGCCTAGATCGCTCAAGTACTTGTTAGCAACCTTGCTAGGTAGTGGTACATAACCATCTTTTACTACAACTTCTTGACCAAGTTGAGACAATACCATTTTAACGAATTCACGTTGTAGTGGATCAAGAGGCTTGTTTGGAGCCTTGTTCACGTAAACGTATAGGAAACGTGATAGTGGGTAAGAACCTTTCGCAGCATTTAGAGGCGTCGCTTCTATGAACTTACCGCCTTCTTTTTTCGCTAGTGGGATAGCGCGTACAGAAGATGTTTTATAACCGATACCAGAGTAACCGATACCGTTCAAAGATGTTGATACAGACTGTACAACAGATGCTGAACCTGGCTGCTCATTGACACTGTTTTTGTAGTCACCTTTGAAAAGCGCTTTCTTTTTAAAGTAACCGTATGTACCTGATACTGAGTTACGACCGAACAATTGAACGTCGCGGTTAGCCCAAGCACCAGTTAGGCCTGTTGCACCCCAGTTAGTGATATCTTGGTTGTATCCACCTTTACGTGTAGAAGAGAAGATAGCATCGATTTGTGGCAAAGATAGGCCTTTAATTGGGTTATCTTTGTGTACGAAAACCGCAAGAGCATCGATTGCTACTGGAATCGCTGTTGGCTTGTAGCCATATTTCTTTTCGAAAGCAGCAACTTCTTTGTCCTTCATAGTACGGCTCATTGGGCCGAAGTTTGAAGTACCTTCAGTTAGTGCTGGTGGCGCAGTAGAAGAACCAGCAGCCTGAATTTGAATGTTAACATTTGGGTATAAACGTTTAAAATCTTCCGCCCAAAGTGTCATTAGGTTTGCCAGTGTGTCCGAACCAACACTTGAAATGTTGCCAGAAACACCGCTTGCCTTATTATATGAAGGCAGCATTGGATCAACAGCAGCAACAGCACTTACAGATAAACTTGCGGCAGCAGTAAGAGCTAGACCGGCAACTAAATTTTTCATCATTACAATAGCCTCAGTGGTTACATCCAAATTCATGGGGTAATTCCCATATCTTGTTTGATGATTGATACTATAGCGAGGGAATGTGACAAAAATGTTAAAGCCAGACAGGCTCCTAAATTTGTATTCAAGTTTTTTGTTTATTATCAATAAATTTCATAAATATCAAATAGTTATAAATAAATATTTTTAACTATTTTTTCAAAAAAGCGCTTTTTATTAAATTAATGCGTCTTTATCAGTGTCATAAAAGCATCTTTTATTACGCCCTTTGTCACATTTGTTATATGCAGCTATTTTTCTTATTAAGATAAATCCTTGATCTAATTAACACTTACTGTGTATTTGGCATTTGAAATCCCATAAACTTGAGCCTCAAAGGCGAAAATACGTCTTAAATCAATACATAACAAACAGTCTGTGGACTTTGATCATGCTAAAAATAATAATCGACCTAGCTGAGTCGCTTTCTTCTGTGATAGGTAAGTGCGTTGCCTGGCTTACTTTAGGAATGATGGCGCTAACCTGCCTTATCGTTGTCATGCGTTATGGCTTTAATGCCGGCTCTATCGCTTTACAAGAGTCAGTACTTTACCTACACGCGTTAGTCTTTATGTTAGGCGCAGCCTACACCTTTAAGTCAGATGAACATGTACGTGTAGATGTTTTCTATCGCGGTTTTAGTGATAAGAAAAAAGCTTGGGTAAACCTAATAGGAGGAGTTCTCTTCCTTTTACCTGTCACCCTTTATACCAGTTACTTGAGTTTTGATTATGTCTCTGCATCTTGGAGAGTCATGGAAACATCACAAGAACCTGGCGGCCTACCTTTCGTTTACTTATTAAAAACCTTGATACCTTTAATGATGATTACCCTCATTATTCAAGGCCTTGCCGACATATTTAAGAGCATAGGCATAATTACAGGCCAACTCTCTTCTGAATCAACACAAGGACCTCAAAATGACTGAGTTAATTCCACTCTGGCTCTTTGGGGCTGTTTGTATCTTTTTACTCTTTGGCTACCCTGTTGCCTTCTCATTAGCTGGTACAGCATTAATTTTTGCTGGCCTTGGCAGCATGATGGGAACCTTCGACCCCGTTTTCTTAGAAGCTCTGCCTAATCGCCTATTTGGCATTATTCGTAATGAAACCCTGATTGCGGTGCCTTTATTCGTCCTTATGGGCGTCTTGTTAGAAAAGTCTAAGCTTGCCGAAAAACTGCTAGATAGTATGGCAATGCTATTTGGTACTTTGCGCGGTGGCTTGGGAATTTCTGTGATTCTAGTGGGTATGCTACTCGCAGCGAGTACAGGGATAGTAGGTGCGACGGTTGTTACCATGGGGATGATCTCATTACCTACCATGTTACGTCGCGGTTATGATCCATCCCTTGCCGCAGGCACAATCTGTGCAACAGGGACACTTGGTCAAATCATCCCACCTTCTATTGCACTAGTGCTTTTAGGCGATGTTATGTCCAATGCTTTCCAAAAAGCACAATTGGAAATGGGCATCTTTTCTCCTAAAACCGTATCAGTAGGCGACCTCTTTGTTGGTGCCTTGATTCCAGGCCTACTATTAGTAGTTGCCTACATTTTATATGTAGCAATTGTGGCTTGGTTACAGCCTCACAAAGCCCCAGCAGTGCCTAAGGATGAATTATTAGCAGGCTCTACAGAGCCAGTATATATTCTTCTGATAAAAGGCTTGGTGCCACCACTGACCCTTATCTTAGCGGTACTAGGTTCTATTTTGACAGGTATTGCGACGCCAACAGAAGCTGCTGGTGTCGGTGCTTTTGGTGCAGCAATCTTGGCACTAGCCAGTGGTCGTTTAAACCTTGCTACCTTAAAAGAAGTGGTTTACTCCACTACACGCGTTACTTCAATGGTATTTTTAATCCTGATCGGGGCGTCACTATTCTCCCTTGTCTTTAGAGGGTTTGGTGGCGAAGAGTTAATTCATAACTTCTTTAGCCAATTACCTGGTGGTGTCTTTAGTGCCATGCTAATTGTCATGTTAGTCATGTTCCTATTAGGCTTTATCTTAGACTTTATCGAGATTACCTTTGTTGTGGTGCCTATTGTTGCACCGGTTTTATTAGCAATGGGGTTAGATCCCGTTTGGTTAGGTATCATGATGGCAATTAACCTGCAGACATCTTTCCTAACACCACCATTTGGTTTTGCACTATTTTATTTACGAGGTGTAGCACCGCCAGAACTGAAAACTCAATCAATCTATAAAGGTGTTGTCCCTTTTATCTTGATTCAAGTTGCCATGTTGGTGCTATTAGCCATTTACCCTGAGTTAGCCACTTGGTTACCGAGTGTCATTTACGGTGATTAAGCCAAGCATATAAGAGGACATCCTATGAAAGCGGTTCAAATACAAGATTATGGCCCAGCATCCGATTTGGCTGTGGTTGAAGCTCAAAAACCTGTCATTGCAGCAGGTCAGCTATTAGTAGAAATTGGCGCGGCAGGTATCAATCCAGTCGATACTTATATTCGTTCTGGTACTAACAACTATCAAGCCAGCTTCCCTCATACACCAGGGAACGATGGTGCAGGTACTGTGGTTGAAGTGGCTGACGATGTGACTGAGTTTAAAGTCGGCGATCGTATCTACTTTAGTCGTTGTTTATCAGGATCATCTGCTGAATTCGCTTCATGCTTGGCTGAAAAGGCGTTTCCGCTACCTGATAACATTAGCTTTGAACAAGGCGCTTGCTTGGGCGTACCCTACACCACAGCCCATAGAGCTTTATTCGGCCGAGCGCATGCTCAAGCAGGCCAAAAAGTATTGATTCATGGTGGTACAGGCGCTGTTGGTATTGCTGCCGTACAACTTGCTTTAGCGGCAGGCTTAGAAGTTGTGGCTAGTGCGGGCTCAGAAGCCGGTGAAGCGCTTCTTAAGGAGCAAGGGGCTCATCATGTGATCAATCACAAAGATGCAGACCACCTTGTCCCTTTTCAAAACCTAGAGAATGGCTTTGATGTCATTATCGAGATGCTTGCAGACCAAAACTTGGATCAGGACTTAAAAGCCCTAGCCCACGGAGGCTGTGTTGCGGTTATCGGTAACAGAGGTACTGTCGAAATTAACCCAAGAGACCTCATGGCTCGTGATGCCGCTGTTGTTGGGGTTGCCCTTGCTAATGTAAAAACACCTGCTCTTAAGCAAATTGGTAAGTCACTTTACCCGCTACTAAGTTCAGGCTTACTTACTCCTGTCGTTCGTAAAACCTATTCTTTGGATGAACTTGGCCAAGCCCATGAGGATGTTTTAAAAGCAGGTGCATTAGGTAACCTAGTTGTCACTTTAGCGAATTAAACTCTCTTCTATCGAGAAGGGTTTCAACTTTATGGTCATTAATACCTTGTTTTAATGGCCATATTTTTAAAATGAAACTAGGCTCACTATATGAAATAGAAACTTTACTAATACGCTATTTCAGCCCAAACTTATTTGCTAGCCTAACTTAATAATGCACTTTGAAAGGAGCCTTATATGAGTGTGACAGTCGTTGTAAGCTTTAAAGTTAAGCCACCTTTAGTAAATGAATTTATTGACCTTCTCCAGTCCCACCAAGCGAGTATGATTCAAGCTGGCGCCAAAAATGTGACCATCTTTACTACTCCTGATAGAGCCAACAAAGTTTTTGAGATAGAAAACTGGGATTCTGTTGATGATCATAAAGAATATGTTCGAATGATTTCTGAAAGCCCTGAACTTGAGAAGTTTAATGGTTATCTTGTTGAACCTTATAAAGTTTCTTATTTAGAAGAAGTCTCTAGGTTGGACGCTTTCTAACCTTCTAGAAAAGCTTTTATCTAAACAAAAGACAACAAGTCTTTACCTATTCTAGCCGCCATTGTATAAACTGATTTTATCTATACTAAATGGCGGAGAGAAATGTGTTAACGCCCTCTGATGTACTATCCTTGCCCATTCAGGCACACACCCATGACCATGAGTATCATCAGTTGGTCATAGTGCTTGATGGCGACACGGATTTTGACATTCAAGGGCAAGGTAAGCAGCTCGCCCCTGGCGGTGGTTGTGTCGTACCTTCAAGTGAAGGCCATGCTTTTGCAGGTTTAGGTGAAAACCGCATCATGGTAGTGAACTTGCCTATCCCTCCTCAACAGGCCATTACCCAAGAAGAGTACGAGTTGGTTTCACGCATGTTTGATCAGGCAAGCTTTTTCCAGCTTAATGCCAGATTAAAACTATTGGCCACCAGCTTAAGCAGCGAGTTAGAACAGCACCCTGATGACAAGCTACTTGCCAGAGCCTGTGGTAACACATTGCTTAGTGCAATACGCCACCAACTTACCGAAACAGACATAGTCACGCCGACAACAGCTGGCCGTCGATTAGACATAGATAAGTTGGATCAATATATAGACAACAACCTTTCTCGCCGAATTCAGATGCAAGAATTAGCTCAGTTTTGTTTCTTAAGTGTGAGTCAATTTCATCAAAGGTTTAAAGAGAAAATGGGCCTAACTCCCCATCAATATGTACAGCAAAAGCGCCTCAAACATGCCCAATTTTTATTAGCCAATGGCTACTCAGCCTCTCAAGCGGCAAGCCTTTGTGGTTTTTCCAGCCAAAGCGCAATGACCACACTTTTCTCTCAAGAATTAGGGATAAGCCCAGTTCGCTTTCAAAAGCTGTACCTCACTTAAACTTCCCTCGTTCGCCCAGAGTTTTTTGTAAAATTAGGCGAGCATTCAATAAGACTGAAATTAAAAGTCATCATACAGTAAGCAAAATGTCACATTAGCAACTCGCTAACACAGTTTGATTTGTCGATATTGTTCTAAAATCAAAACAGCGAGCGCTTGTATTCTATCTCCCCACTTGGGTATGGAGCTTACTTATGTTTAACGCAATTGATGTGCTTGATTCTTCTTTCATCAAGCAAAAACCTGCCCAGTTATGGGAACTGATCTCTCCCTTATACAATGTGGATGAAGCGAGCTGGTTAACTCAGCTACTGCCTCTTGCTAAGCCTTCTAAAGAAACGCTTGAAGCAACCACGAACAATGCAACAGCGCTTATTCAAGCCGTACGTGCTGATGATGAAGCCAGCAGCATGATTGATTCATTGTTATTAGAATACAGCCTAGATACCAAAGAAGGCATTCTTCTAATGTGTCTAGCAGAAGCCTTGATGCGTGTGCCTGATGGCGAAACTGCCGATGCTTTTATCCGTGACAGACTGAGCGCTGCGGACTGGAATAGCCACTTAAAAAATTCTGATTCATTTTTTGTAAACGCTTCTACTTGGGGCTTGATGCTAACAGGTAAAGTGGTTGGCATGAATGAGAAAGAAGATGGCACTCCCGCTAATCTGATGAATCGCTTGGTAAACCGCTTATCCGAACCTGTTATTCGAAAAGCCATGTATCAAGCAATGAAAATCATGGGGCACCAATTCGTTCTAGGTCGCTCTATCAAAGAAGCTCTTTCTCGCGGTAAAAGCTATCGTGATAAGGGTTATAGCTATTCATTCGATATGTTAGGTGAAGCAGCACTGACACAACAGGATGCTGATAAATACCTTGATGCTTACATGCGCGCAATTGATAGCGTGGCAAAAGACACTTATAAAGGTAGCGCAGCAAACCCAACTATCTCAATCAAGTTATCAGCTCTTCACCCAAGATACGAAGTTGCACAAGAAGCTCGAGTAATGTCTGAGCTATTTGAAAGCGTAAAAAACCTTATTATCAAAGCTAGAGCGAAAAATGTTGGTATTACTATCGACGCCGAAGAAGCTGATCGCCTAGAAATGTCTTTGACGCTCTTTGCAAAGCTTTACCAAGACCCTGTTTGTAAAGGCTGGGGCTTATTTGGTTTAGTCATTCAGGCTTACTCTAAACGCGCTCTTCCGGTTCTAACTTGGTTAACAGCCATTGCAGCAGAGCAAGGAGATCAGATCCCTGTACGCTTGGTAAAAGGTGCTTACTGGGATGCTGAAATCAAACTGTGTCAACAAAAAGGTTTTGATGGTTACCCTGTTTATACACGTAAAGAGTCAACAGATACGTCTTACCTTGCCTGCGCCCATTACCTATTAAGCCAGCATGCAAGGCAGTGGATCTTCCCTCAGTTTGCAACACATAATGCTCATACAATTGCAGCGATTAATGCGATTGCAGGCAATACAGGTGCAAGTACAGCTGAGTTCGAATTCCAACGCCTACATGGTATGGGTGATGCGCTTTATAACCGCGTAATCAAAGATCAATCTGTGAATGTACGTATTTATGCGCCTGTTGGTAGCCATAAAGACCTACTTCCTTACCTAGTTCGTCGCTTGCTTGAAAATGGCGCGAATAGCTCTTTCGTACATAGGCTGGTGGATGCTAAATGCCCAGTCGAAGAGTTAACTCATCACCCTGTTGAAACCCTGTTAAGCCGCAAAACACTGGCTAATCCTTATATCAAGCTACCAATTGATATGTTCGAAGAGCGCCAAAACTCTTTTAGCCCAAATATCGACATCAGCTCTCAATGGCAGCCATTTGAAAAAGAAGTGCAAAGCTTTATGCAAAACACTTGGCAAGCAGGCCCATTAGTTTCTGGTGAAAAACTAGCGACAGACATACAACATCTAGTTCGTAGCCCATACAAGCAAAGTCAGGTAGTGGGTGAACTAAACTGGGCAGACGCAGATCAAGTAAGCCTTGCTATCAGCAAAGCACAAGACGCTTTCCCAAGTTGGTCAGCAAGACCTATGTCTGAGCGTGCTGCTTGCCTTTTAAAGATGGCTGACTTGTTAGAGCAAAATCTGGCTGAGTTTGTTGCAATTTGCCACAAAGAAGCAGGTAAAACCATACAAGACAGCATTGATGAAGTAAGAGAAGCGGTAGACTTCTGTCGTTACTACGCTTGCTTCAGCCAAGATAATCTAGCCCAAGCTAAGCCTTATACTGACTTTAGAGGCAAGCAACAGCAGCAAACATTTGAAGCCAGAGGTGTATTTGCTTGTATTAGCCCTTGGAACTTCCCATTGGCCATCTTCCTTGGCCAAGTAACTGCCGCGCTAGTTGTCGGTAATACGGTTGTTGCTAAACCTGCAGAGCAAACCTGCTTAATTGCCATGCGTGCGGTAGAGCTATTGTTAGAAGCAGGCATTCCCGCCGACGTTATTCATCTATTACCGGGTGATGGCGCAACTGTGGGTAATGCAATTACTTCTGACAAGCGTATTGCTGGTCTTGCTTTTACCGGCTCCACAGGAACAGCACAACGTATTAACCGTGCGCTATCTGCTCGTGGTGTCGACCCTGTTCCTCTCATTGCTGAGACAGGTGGACAGAATGCCATGATAGTTGACTCCACAGCATTGCCAGAGCAAGTTGTAAGAGATGCGGTTAATTCAGCCTTTGCTTCAGCAGGTCAACGCTGCTCAGCCCTGCGTGTACTCTTTGTACAAGCAGATATCGCTGACCGTGTTATCACCATGCTACAAGGTGCGATGCAAGAGCTAGTGGTTGCTGACCCTCAGTTCCACAGTACAGACCTTGGCCCTGTGATTGATAAAACAGCTCAGAACAAGCTTGCTGCGCACATTGAGACCATGAAAAAAGAAGCTAAGTTAATTGGTCAAACAAAGCTACCAGAAGCATGCGATCAAGGTACCTTTATTGCACCAACTGCGTTTGAGCTAAGCAGCATTAATCAATTAGGTGATGAGCAATTCGGCCCTATTCTGCATTTGGTACGCTACCAAGCTAGCGAGTTGGAGAATATGATTGAAGAAATCAATAATTCAGGTTTTGGCCTCACCATGGGTGTTCATAGCCGTAATGAAACCACTTGCCAACGCATTGCTGAGCTTGCGCGTGTAGGTAACCTTTATATTAACCGAGATCAAATTGGTGCCGTTGTAGGTGTTCAACCGTTCGGAGGTCAAGGCCTATCAGGCACAGGACCAAAAGCGGGCGGACCTCATTATTTAGCGGCCTTTATGAAATAAAGTGTGACGCTACACTTTATTTATAAGCAGCCAATACAGGTAAAAGAATTTAGGTACAGATATTATGAATGCTAATAAAACACAAATAGATAAGGCAATGCAGGCGTTTCCACTATGGAACCAACTAGGTACTGAGCAACGCGCTGAAAAGCTAACAAACAGCCTTAATACCTTAACAGGTGATGCAAGAAAAATGGCTCAGTGGCAGATTAATAATGCACTAGCTCAAATTGCCGCTAAGCAGCTAATGCCAGGACCTACAGGAGAAAGTAACCTACTTTCAAACCAAGGTCGTGGTGTATTTGTCAGCCTTATTACAGACTTGTCAGCTCAAAGAGAGCAACTATTTACAGCTGTTGTAGGCCAGGTTTATGCCGCCTTAGTTGCAGGAAACAGTGTGATTCATCATGGTGAAATGGGTCAGACTCTTCTAGCGAGTTTAGATGCTTATTTACCTGAAGGTGTCTTACAAGAAGCAAACCAAGCAGAGCATCAAGAGAACTTACAAGACATACGACTCGCTGGCGTTTGTGCACTAACTGATGATAAGAACTTGATTGAAATAAAGCAGACACTTGCGAATAAAGAAGGCCTTTTATGTCAGCTAGTAAGTGAAACTGATTTCATCAATTACTCAAATCAGGCTAAACCAAGCTTTATTCACCAATTCACTACGGAGCAAACCATTAGTACCAATACGACCGCTGTTGGTGGTAATGCAACACTTCTAGAGTTAGGCAGTAAAACAGATTAACCCCTGTTTAACGGCATTAAAAAAGGCTTCAAAGTTAAACTTTGAAGCCTTTTTTGTACTTACTAGTGAAGTGATTTAACTAGTCAGCATCACGAGCATTGATATAAGCACGTTCAGACACGGCATGCCATTTACTCACTTTAGAACGGAAGTCCATGAAAGAGTCGTATACTTTCTTACTCATTTCATCACCTGCCGCCACTTCTTTCAAAGTCTCATCAGAAGCAGAACGCAATTGTGCGAGTACTTCTTTCGGGAAAGGCTTAAGTTGAACATTATGATCATTAACTAGAGTCTCTAGAGCGTCATTGTTCAAAGCCGTAAACTCATCAAGCATATCTTGGTTAGCCTGACGACCAGCCGCTTTAACAATCAACTTAAGATCTGCTGGTAATGCATCAAATGCTGTTTTGTTAACCATAGCTTCAAGCGTTGTACCTGGCTCATGCCAACCTGGGTAGTAGTAGAATTTAGCTGCTTTATAAAGACCAAATGCTAGGTCGTTATATGGACCAACCCACTCTGTCGCATCAATCGTGCCTGTTTGTAAAGCAGTAAAGATTTCGCCACCAGGCAAGTTAACCGGTGTACCACCTACTTTTTTGAGTACTTCACCACCTAGGCCAGGAATACGCATTTTCAGGCCTTGGAAGTCATTAATAGAGTTAATTTCTTTGTTAAACCAACCACCCATTTGAACACCAGTGTTACCTGCTGCCATAGGGACTAGATTAAATGGAGCATATACCTCTTCCCACAGAGCCATACCGCCGCCATGACTAACCCAAGCATTGATTTCTTGTGCAGTTAATCCAAAAGGAACCGCAGCAAAGAATTGTGCCGCTGGCGCTTTACCTTTCCAGTAATAAGACGCACCGTGGCCCATTTCGGCGGTACCACGAGATACAGCATCAAAGACTTCTAGTGGCGGTACTAACTCACCCGCTGCATAAACTTTTACATTCAGACGTCCACCGGACATCTCTGTAATGTTTTTTGCTAGTTTCTCTGCACCTGTACCTAAACCAGGGAAGTTTTTCGGCCAGGTAGTTACCATTTTCCAGTTGATCACTTCGGCTTTAGTTTCAACCTTCGCTTGCTCTTCAGCTTTTTCACCACCGCCACAAGCGACTAAGGTTGCGGCTGCTAACCCTGCAACCGCCCACTTTCCAAAACTTTTTGCTGTAAACATTTTGATTCCTCAGCTTTTATTGTTATTTATATTGCTTTTATCAGCCTATTGATAAGGTCTAAAAAGTCAGCTTTGCCCATCTAAACAAAACTAGTAAAACAAATACTAGGCGCACTAGCTCATTGTCTCAACTGATTTTTTTAACATTATTCAAATTTATAGTGTTTGTAATTTAGCAAAAGCTAAGACAAGCCATTTTGTGCCTTCATCATCAAAGTTTACTTGCACTCTCGCTTGAGGCCCCTGACCTTCATAATTAATCACCAAACCTTCACCAAAAACAGGGTGAGTCACTCTATCGCCCATGCTGATATTGGTTTCAGGCACTTGATAACCATCTAGCACTGAGTTGTTAGGACGAGCAAAGTTAGGCCTTTGAGTCGAGACAGGTCGAGACACTTGTGATCTTAGGCGTACCTCTTCTAAGCAGTCACTTGGAATTTCATTGATAAAGCGTGATGGACTATTAAAAGACTCACTACCATGCAAACGGCGTGATTCAGCATAGGTAATATAGAGCTTCTCCATTGCACGTGTTATTCCCACGTAACATAAGCGCCTTTCTTCCTCTAAGCGTCCAGGCTCTTCAAAAGACATACGGCTTGGGAACAAGTTCTCCTCTACACCCGTCAAGAAAACAAGCGGGAACTCAAGACCTTTCGCTGAGTGTAAGGTCATCAATTGAATAGCATCTTGGTATTCATCTGCTTGTGCTTCACCTGCATCAAGTACCGCTTGGTCTAAGAAGGCCATCATAGGGGAGCTATATTCTTGCTCTTCGGCTTCGGTTTGAGTCCAGCTAAAACCACTGGCAGCACTAACCAGCTCTTTTAAGTTTTCGACTCTAGCCTCGCCTTTCTCACCCTTCTCTTTTTCATGGAAGGCAATCAAGCCAGCTTCTTGGATTAGCTGCTCAAATACTTCACCTAGGCCTAGGTCATTGCTTTGTACACTATTCGTCATGCCATCAACCAAACCAAGAAAAGCAGCAATGGCATTGGTCGCTCTGGCTGGAAGCAGTTTTTGTCGCACAATTTCAGAGGCGGCTTGCCACATAGAACAGCCTTGGTCTCGGGCTAGTTCACGAATTGTGCCTATGCTTCGCTCACCAATGCCTCTAGGAGGAACATTAATCACTCGCTCCATGGCACCATCATCATTAGCATCTATCGCTAGTCTGGCGTAAGCCAAGGCATTCTTTATCTCTAATCTGTCATAGAATCGATGGCCACCATAAATACGATAAGCCATTTGCTCTCTTACCAAACACTCCTCTAATACTCGTGATTGAGCATTGGAGCGATACAAGATAGCCATATCTCTTAAACTTGATCCGTCATCACGCCATTTTTTAATGATACTTAGAATAAATCTGGCTTCATCTTGTTCATTAAAACCAGCGTAAAGGGAAATCTTTTCCCCTTCTGGGCTTTCGGTCCAAAGCTCCTTTCCTAGACGATCGTCATTATTCTTAATCAGGCCATTAGCGGCTTTTAGAATGTGGCCTGTAGAGCGATAGTTTTGCTCCAAACGAATCGTCTGTACCTCATTAAAGTGCTTAGTGAAGTTCTGTATGTTTTCTATTTTTGCTCCGCGCCAGCCATAAATGGATTGGTCATCATCACCCACCGCCGTAATTGAGCCTTTATCACCCACAAGAATTCGTAGCCAAGCATATTGGATGCTGTTGGTATCTTGAAATTCGTCCACCAGCACATGTACAAAGCGCTCTTGGTAATGGCGTAATAAAGCCGGATTGCCTAACAAAAGCTCGTGCGCACGTAATAAAAGCTCACCAAAGTCTAAAGTACCATTACGTTCACAGGCTTCTTCATAGGTGTAATAGAGTTCACGCATCCCTTTAGAGAAAGGGTCATGGCTATCAGGAACATGAGCGGCACGTCTGCCCTCATCTTTTTGAGCATTAATGAACCAGCAAACTTGCTTTGGAGGCCAGCGGGTTTCATCAATATTTTGTTCTCGCATGATACGTTTAACCATACGCAACTGATCGTCGCTATCCATGATCTGGAAATTTTCTTTTAGCCCAGCATCACGCCAATGGGCACGTAACAAACGATGCGCTAAACCGTGGAAAGTGCCCACCCACATACCTTGAGGAGGAACACCAACCAGTTGCTCTATCCTCGCCTGCATCTCTTTAGCGGCTTTATTGGTAAAAGTTACCGCCATTATGCTAAATGGTGAGACTTCATAGGCATGCATTAACCAAGCAATTCTATGCACTAGAACACGTGTTTTACCACTACCAGCGCCAGCAAGTATCAAGGTATTTTGCAAGGGAGCAGCAACAGCTTCTCGTTGCTTATCATTTAAAGAATCAAGAATAAAAGAAACATCCATTGAGCAGGTTCCGCCTTGCTAATTAAGTGGCTAAAAATTGATTTAATCTTTCTGTCACATAAAAAAACTACCATAGTGGTTGATTTTTGATCGATTTTACGGTTTTTTATGTGTTGTAACTTGTTGACCTCTATTTTGACTTTTTTCACCTGTCGATGACAGTGATCTATGCATTTCATTGTCATTGAAATACATCAAAGGAAAAAACGATGAACAAACTAGCTACCGAGTTAAGTGAACTAAAAACAGAACTTTTACACGCATCTATCAGTTTTGATAATGAGAAAAACGAGAAGCTACAAAAAGAAGACGGCGTACGTATGTTAAAAGCGCGTCGTGGTATTGAAGCTTATCGAGAGCAAAAAAGCTTATCTGATTCCATTTCAAATGGATGGGATATTAACTAATTTCGCTCTGACAAGCGAAAAAAGCCAAGTTAATAACGGCTGACGCTCACTTTTTGATGTGATCTTAATTACCTTAGGCATAATAAGGTAACAAATGGAAACATCATTCCCTTCTATTGCTGTTTTTCCCAGCAAGGTGCCTTTTCCGCCCTAAAAAAACATTCAATTCACTTACGTTTACATACGCTTTCCATTCACTGCAGACATTTGCTAGCGGTGCTAGACCTGTTGGAGTAACATAGCTAGGTTTTTTAAAGCGCTAATTAAATAGCACGCAATTAATAATTATAATAGAGCGAGTAACCCTTTTGGGGAGTCACCATGTTTGAAAACATTCAAGCTGCGCCAGCAGATCCTATTCTTGGTTTAAACGAGTCTTTTGCTAATGAAACTAGCCCTAACAAAATCAATTTAGGGGTTGGTGTATATAAAGATGAGCAAGGTAAAACACCTATTCTGCAAGCCGTTAAACAAGCAGAAGAAAGATTATTATCCAGTGAAACCAGTAAAAGTTATTTAAGTATTGAAGGAACATCTCAATACCGTGAAGCAGTACAAGGCCTTTTATTCGGCCAAGACCATCCAATTATTACCAAAAAACTAGCTCACACCGCCCATACACCTGGCGGAACGGGCGCACTTCGTGTTGCTGCCGAATTTATTAAAAAGCATATTCCCAATGCGACCGTTTGGGTAAGCAACCCAACCTGGGCAAACCATCAAGCCGTTTTTCAATCTGTCGGTTTAGAAGTGGCTAGCTACGCCTACTATGATGCCGTGAATAAAAGTCTAGATTTTGAAGCCATGCTTGCAAGCTTGTCTCAAATCCCTGAAGGCGATGTGGTTCTTTTCCATGGCTGCTGTCACAACCCAACCGGCATAGACCCAACAACAGAACAATGGCAGCAATTAGCGAACCTTTGCAGCAAACAAGGTTTCTTACCTTTGTTTGATTTTGCCTATCAAGGTTTTGGCGTAGGTTTAGAAGAAGATGCGAAGGGCTTGAGAACCTTTACTCAGCAAGTACCAGAAATGCTAATTGCGAGCTCATTTTCTAAAAACTTTGGTTTGTACAATGAACGTGTTGGCGCCATTACGCTTGTTTGTGATACCACAGAACAAGTGGATGCCGCTTTTACTCAGTTACAACGAACCATACGAACAAATTACTCCAATCCACCCGCTCACGGTGCAGCCATTGTGACAGAAATTCTATCTGATCCAGCGCTGCGTAGCTTATGGGAGATGGAGCTTGAAAGTATGCGTAAGCGTATTCATGAGATGCGTAGCCTGTTTGTTAGCACTTTAAGAGCTAACGGCGTAGATCAAGACTTCTCTTTCATCTCTCGTCAACAAGGTATGTTCTCTTTTTCAGGCTTAACACCCGATCAAGTCAGCCGTTTAAGACAAGAGTTTGCCATTTATATTGTCGGTTCAGGCCGTATCAATGTTGCTGGCATCACTCACGAGAATATTAAGCCTTTATGCGATGCAATTAGTGCCGTTGTTCAGAACAACTAACTAAAACGATTAAAGCGTCTTAAAAGCAGTCCTTTTATAAGGGCTGCTTTTTTTTGCACATCAATAAATTTCTCACTTGTTCTAGGTAGGCATTAAGCATTATTCTGCCTTATCTAATTTAGTTAAGAACCTAAGGACTCTCACCTATGTCTGCTACTTTGATTTATTGTTATGACCCAATGTGTAGTTGGTGTTGGGGCTTTCAACCGACTTGGAAAGCATTGCAATTAGCGCTTGCCCCCTATATTGAAAGTGGGGAGATTCAAATCCAGCCAATGTTAGGTGGATTAGCTGTTGATTCAAATGCACCTATGCCCTTACCTATGCAAACCAAGCTAGCTGGTGTTTGGAAGCAGATCGAAAGCCAATTAGGCACTCAGTTTAATCATAACTTTTGGCAAGATTGCCAACCTAGACGCTCCACCTACCCTGCTTGTCGAGCTTGCCTAGTAGCAAGAGATCAAAATCTAGAAAAAGAGATGTCAGCGCAAATACAACAAGCCTATTATCTCAACGCACAAAACCCGTCCGATCTAGATACGTTAGCGCAATGTGCAGCTAAAATTGGATTAAAGGAAGACGGTTTTTTAAAAGCCATGGAACACTGTAAAAAAGCAGAGGTACTCGAACAGGAAGTTCAAATAGCGCGTCAATTAGGGCTTAACTCTTTTCCATCCATTGCCTTGGTCATGGCAAATCAGATGATTCAAATTCCATTAGACTATCTTAATGCGGACCAAATGCTAACAGATATTCTTGCAGCCTTAACGCAATTAAAAAGCGCCTAATACTTTCTTTAAAAGCTAAAACTCATTAGATATTCTAGTGAGTTTTAGTCCATACATTTTTGCTTATTATCTTTCTTTAAAGTCATATTAATATAAATCCCCTTTATTCGAGCGGCTCGTATAAGGCGGTAAGCCAATGTCTTTTTGCAAATGACTAGATAAGTTTGTCAGCTGATCAAACTCTCTCTTAGATATATTTCCTCTACTTAAATCGTTGTTATTATTGTGTTTAGCTAGATTTTTCAAAATGGCTTTAAAGGCTTTTTTAATAACATCTAATAAACTTATCAATAATGGGTACATGCTTGCATCTCCTTGTGTTTAGGCTTTTAATCATGCCTAAGAGAAGCGTAATACACGAACGCTAAAAACTAACGTCAATAATAAGATAAACTTATGGATGCTCAGTTATGGATACTAGAGTCACACATTTAAAAGCCATTCATTACTTTGCTGTCGCCAGCAAAACCTTAAGTTATACCAAGGCAGCCCAAGAACTTTTCGTCTCCCAAGCTGCTGTGAGCCAACAGATACGCCTCTTAGAAGAACATTTAGGTAATAAATTATTTTATCGCGCTGGCCGTGATATGCAGCTCACCACTCAAGGTCATATTCTTGCAGACTATTTAGGCGATGCTTTTGAGCTAATAGGAAAAGGACTAGACAGAGTCAAAGCCGAGCCTTTTGCAGGTAACCTCAGTGTCATTTGCCCGCAGAGTTTTGCTTCTAGCTGGGTGATGCCTAAGCTTTGGCGCTTTACCGCTATGCATGATGAGATTACGGCTAGATTGCTTTGTTGTGACTACAGAGAAGATTTAAGAGCCGGTAATGCCGATATCGACATTACAACAGAAATTGACTCTCAAAAAGATTGTCAGCAAATAAAGCTGCTGGAAACGAACCTCGTCTTAGTTGCCTCAAAATCCCTCGTTGAGAGTATTAAATTTAAGAGTATTGACGACTTACTAAGGTGCTGGTTAATACAAGCTGACGAAGCTGAGTTCTCATGGTCTGCTTTTTTTACAGAATATGGCATTGATACCAATGTAAAACAAAAGCTTTGGGCAGAAGTAGGTTCTTGGTATATGGGAATCAGCGCCGTAAAAGCTGGTCATGGCGTTTTTATTTGTCCAGAAATAATGATCCAAGATGACCTAGAATCAGGTGAACTTGTACATATCTTGCCGCAATTTCCTTTTAGTAAAAGCCTCACTTTTTACATGAATTATCAGGCGTTTTCGCCTCGCATTGAACGTATTAAAGCATTTGAAAAATGGATTTTAGATGAGTTAGCAGGAATAACGATTGACCCTTTTGACCATCGCCATCAAAGTTTGAAGCCAATAGCTGGCAAGCATTAATGCCTGCCAGCTCAAATGGATTAACCGAAATCGTGGTTAATTAGATCTAGCATAGGGTTATAAACCGGCTCATCAGGGCTATTTTCTCGCTCATTATTCGTGCTAGTTGATTCTGTGCTAGTGTCACTATTGTAAGTACTCACTTCTTCCTTAGGCTTTTCTTTACTGGTAAAGCATTCTTTTTCTAACCAATCTAGGCTAGCCTGAGTTTGATGTAAGCTTAGATTTACTGCAAACCAATGTTGGGCATCTTCAGCAAGACTCAGTAAATTACCTGGTATCAAGCCATGTAAATGGGCCGCACGATATGTCTGCCACTGACTAGCTGTTATTGGACTATTACTGCGTACCCATAAGCTATGTCCGCCTTTATTAATAACAGCAGATAGATGCCCAGGTTTTAACCTCTCTAAGGCTGATTTCATTTTCTCAGCATTGGCCCAAATGGCCCGAGACATGGCGGCAAAAGCTTTTACAGGAGATTGGCTTAACAAAGGGATCAAGGCCAGCTGTAAGTCTTCTCCCGGGCATAAACCAGCCACAGACAAAGCTTGGGCTAATGGTTTCTCATAACGCCCTACTTGTAACCAGGCAATACTCGGCAAAGCATTATGTAGACCTTCAAACCCACCTATGTATACAACCAAACCCGTTTGATCTAATGATTTTAAGCTCATAACAGCTTGTGGTCTATTCGGTAAATGTGAGCATAAATCCCATTCAATAATTGGTAATTCGTGCTTCTCAATCAGCGCATACCAGCGTCGTAAGCTAAGGTTACTGATTGCTTGCCCTGCTGGAAAAGAAAACTGGCTAGGGAAGAGTAGTAATTTAATCTCATCTTGTTCGATGATTTTATCAACCACATCAAGGTCTACTCCTCTTTCCCCTGCATTTAGGCACACGGCCTCACGACCTAGGGCTTGGACTGTATTCCTTAATCTATAATCACATGGAGTCAGAATAAGTACCTTGTCGCCCACTTGAGTAAGCGATTGCAGACTTTGAATCAGTAACTGGCTTGGGTTATTCGCTAACCAAAGTTGATCTAACTTGGTTTGAACACCAAGCTGCTCTAGGTAATGGCTTAGCGCCTGACGAACTGGCGTTTCACCCTGAGGATGATGAACACTTAGATTGTGAGGGTTAAGAGAGAAGATATCTTGCTCTAACAGTTCGCTAGTCTGACAAATCAGCGCTTTCTGATAACTCACTTGCTCTTCTAATGAGATAGAATCTTTATTATTTAAGTAATGTGGATGATCTGCAGCTAACATAATAGCGGGACGAACCTGGCTTTGGTGGCAAACGAAATAACCAGATTTAGGGCGAGATTCAATCCAACCCTGCTGGCTTAGTAACTCATACCCATGAATTACTGTATTCAGGCTCATTCCCTGCTCTTTTGCCAATTTTCTCAAGGATGGCATCTTATCGCCAGCCGTTAACTTACCTTGCTCTACTTGATCTTGAAACCAATCCACTAGTCCTTGATAAAGAAATTCAGCCACGGCTTTGTACCTTTTAAAATATTATTTAATAAAACTGTATCTAAAAGACTAGGAAAAACCAAGTAATGCCTGCTGGAATCAAGCAATATTTCTATTTAAACCTTTAGAGACAAATTAGATAGCGCCAGATAGATTCAAACTAGGTTACAATTTTATCTCAGCTTTTGTTTTTTTTAAGGACAGCTTTTCATTCATCATGATGCCATTTGACCCAATCAGCATACGTCAGCAGTTCCCTATTCTGTCTCAATTAGCCCATGGCCATCCCTTGGTTTATTTAGATAATGCCGCGACTACGCAAAAGCCAGAGCCGGTGCTAAATGCCATCATGAATTATTATCAAACCAGTAATGCTAATGTGCATCGTGGTTCTCACTTTTTAAGTGATAAAGCGACTAATGCTTTTGAGCAGGCAAGACAGACACTAGCTGATTTCATACAAGCACCTGAAAACAGCCATGTGATCTGGTGCAAAGGCGCTACCGAAGCCATTAATCAGGTCGCTTATGGCTTAGAGTCACAATTAAAGGCGGGTGATGAAATCCTTATCTCTAGTTTAGAGCACCACGCGAATCTGGTCCCTTGGCAACAACTTGCACTTAGAACTGGGGCGATACTACGTTCAATTCCATTTACCTCAGATGCCGAGTGGGAAGCTGAATATGCCCACTATTTTAGCGATAAAACCAAAATACTAGCCTGTACTCAAATCTCCAATGCTATCGGCGTAAAACTTCCCTTAGAGCAACTCATTCAAGAAGCGAAAAGAGTCGGCGCATTAACCTTAATTGATGGAGCCCAAGCGGTTGCTCATTACCCTGTAGATGTGGCCCAACTAGATTGTGACTTTTACGTTTTCTCAGGCCATAAAATGTACGCACCGACTGGCATTGGTGTGCTGTATGGCAAAACCACAGCACTAGAAAAGCTGACACCTCTGCAAACAGGAGGTGAGATGGTATTAAAAGTAAGCTTGCTCGAAACTGAATTTAACCAACTGCCCTATCGTCTAGAAGCCGGTACGCCTCATATTGAAGGTGTAATAGGGCTCGCTTCTGCTTGTGAGTTTCTGATGCAACAAGATAGACAGGCCATATTGGATTGGGAGATTAGCTTAGCCAATCGTGTCAGACGAATTTTAATGAATGAGGCTGACATTAAAGTCTATTCACCCTCTAACAGCACCCTTGTTTCATTCTCCGTTAAAAATATTAACGTGACGGACCTGAACGCCTTTTTAGACAGTAAAGGAGTAGGCATTCGTTCTGGTAGCCATTGTGCCCATCCATTAATGGCGCAACTCGGCGTAAGTGGCACCTTAAGGGCTTCTTTTGCATGTTATAACAATGAAAGAGATGCTGATCACTTTGTCGCGACTCTTTTAGATGCCATAGATTTATTGGCTGATTAAGACTTAGTAAATTGATATATAAAGAATTTTGGACTTTTAAGTGAACACAAGCGAAATTAAAGATACTTTCAGACAGTGCCAATCTAAGGAAGAGAGCTTTAGAGCATTAGTCAAAATAAGCAAAACATTAGCTCGTTTAGATACAGATTTAAAATCTAATCATAACACGGTTACAGGCTGCGAAAGTCAAGTTTGGCTAACGGCAGAAAAAGATAAGGTGACGGGCCTTTGGCACTTTCAGGCAGACAGTGATGCCAAACTCATTCGTGGCTTTTTAGCCATCATTTTAGCCTATGTGGAAGGATTAAATTCCAAACAAATTCAACAGCTTGATCTTCTCTCTCAGCTTAATAATTTAAACTTAGAAGCTTATCTCACCAGCTCTCGTAACAATGGCATTCTAGCCATAATTACGAGAATAAAAGAACTAACACAATAATCAGCATTAACTTTGTCGTGCAAGTTCATCCGCTTGCTTTGCCAGCTTCTCTAATACTCGACTAGCAGCAACAAAACCAAAGGTTGCAGTGACCATGGTACAAGCACCAAAGCCTGAGTCACAATCCATTTTTTCACCTGTTTGAGCCTTGCTTCTATCCGTACTGACACTGCCATCTGTGGCGGGATATCTTAGCTGCTCAGTGGAATAGACACACTCAATATCAAAACGTCGTTTGGTATTACGAGTAAAATTATAATGACGGCGTAAAAAGTTTCTTAGTTTGGCCGCAAGAGGGTCTTGCTCAGTTCTCGCAAGGTCGGCAATTTGCACTTGAGTCGGATCGATCTGCCCACCAGCACCACCAACAGTAATAAGTTTAACCTTGTTACGCTTGCACCAGGCAACCATAGCGGCCTTTGGCTTAATACTGTCTATGGCATCTATCACATAGTCATAATCACGCCCTAGGTGCTCCTGGACGCTATCAGGGGTAACGAAGTCTTCTATCACATCAACTTGGCAATCAGGGTTAATCAGCTTGATCCTTTGTGACATTGCATCGACTTTAGCAGCGCCAATATTGCCATCCAGGGCATGTATTTGACGATTCACATTGGTGATACAAACATCATCCATATCTATGAGTGTAATTCGGCCTATGCCGGATCTTGCTAATGCTTCAGCAGCCCAAGTACCAACACCGCCAATACCAACAACACAAACATGTGCTTGAGTAAAATACTGATAAGCATTCACACCATATAAACGCCTAATACCACCAAACCTTTGTTCCACGCTCACAAACCAACCCCAAACTAAACACTTATCTCAACAATAGGATCGCAACTTATTGCTAACTTGCTTAAAATGGAATTTTACGCAATTTTACCGCGCAATCACAGCGAGCTTTTAGCTTTATGGAAGATGAATAAATATGATTCAGCAAGCTTTTGATCAATTAGGCTTAAGCCCTAGAGAAACCCTGTTATATCAGACCTTATTACAACTCGGGCCTGCTTCTATCAGAGATATCGCAGATAAGAGTGGCATTAACCGTGGCTCAGCCTATGAATCATTAAAGCAATTACAAGCTAAAGGCGTTGTGAGCTACTTCCCAAAAGGAAAACGCCGCTTCTTTAGTGCTGAAAATCCTGAAATTCTCTTAAAACTCGCTGAAGAAAAGCGAACAAACCTTGATAAAGCAATAGACTCCTTAAAGCATTCAATCATCCCCAACTTGCATCAAATGCAACCGGATTACCACCAAACCAATGTACGATATTATGAAGGTGATGAAGGGATTGAATGGGTACTGAGGGATATTCTTAATGTGGTTTCAGAGCAAGAAAACAAAGAGAAAGAGTATTGTGTATTTTCCTCTAAGCCTATTCGTCCTTTTTTGTACCGCCCTTTTCCTAACTTTACTAAACAAAGAATTAAGCTAGGCATCAAGGTAAATGTTATTGCGATTGGAGATGGTGGTGAGGATGCAGAGTTGTCTGAACGTAAATGGATACGTACAGAAGGCGCGGTTGATGCCAGCTATATTGCTATCTATCCACCTAAGTGTGCCATTATCTCTTTAGCCAGTGATAACTTCCCATCAGCTGTTGTACTCGAGTCAAAAGACATCGCCATGGCTCAGCAAATTATCTTTAATACCCTGTGGGGCTTACTCTAGCTCAGGGCAATTTATAGATATAAAAAAGCCCCGTTTACCTAAGTAAGCGGGGCTTTTTTGACTCTTTTACGTTATCAGTTACTTCGAGCGAAGTTGACTAATAGTACGTAGTCGAGCAACGGCTTCTGCTAGTTGAGCGGTAGCACGAGAGAAATCAATATCTGAATTCTGTTGATCCAGTAATTCCTCTGCATGTTTCTTCGCTTCTAGAGCAGCCGCTTCGTCCAGATCATGGGCACGAATAGCGGTGTCTGCCAAGACGGTTACACGGTGTGGTTGCACTTCAAGGAAACCACCCGATACGAAGATAATCTCTTCTTCACCGTTTTGTTTAACCACGCGAACAGGGCCTGGAAGCAGTGGAGTCAGTAATGGTGCATGACCAGGTTTAATACCTAGATCACCAAAACTACCGGCTGCCACAAGAGTCTCTACCGATCCAGAGAAAATCTCTTGCTCAGCGCTTACGATATCGCAGTGAACTGTGATAGCCATAAGATGCCTCTCTATGTCAGGCTTAACCAACAGCAATGACGCTGTCGGTTATGCATGGTTAAATTTTCTTAGCTTTCTCGACAGCTTCGTCGATGCTACCAATCATGTAGAACGCTTGTTCTGGCAATTCGTCGAACTCGCCATCAAGGATGCCTTTAAAGCCACGGATTGTATCTTTCAAAGAAACATACTTACCTGGCGCACCAGTGAAGACTTCAGCTACGAAGAATGGCTGAGACATGAAACGTTGGATCTTACGTGAACGGTTTACAGATAGCTTATCTTCTTCAGAAAGCTCGTCCATACCCAAGATCGCAATGATGTCTTTTAATTCTTTATAACGCTGTAATACAGTTTGAACGCCACGAGCTACATCGTAGTGTTCTTGACCGATTACTAGAGGATCCAACTGACGAGATGTAGAGTCTAGAGGATCGATCGCTGGGTAGATACCCAAAGAAGCGATGTCACGAGACAATACTACAGTCGCATCCAAGTGCGAGAATGTTGTTGCTGGAGACGGGTCAGTCAAGTCATCCGCAGGTACGTATACCGCTTGGATAGATGTGATAGAACCAGTCTTAGTAGATGTGATACGTTCTTGAAGAACACCCATCTCTTCAGCAAGAGTTGGCTGGTAACCTACCGCAGAAGGCATACGACCCAACAATGCAGATACTTCAGTACCCGCCAATGTGTAACGGTAGATGTTATCTACGAAGAAAAGTACGTCACGACCTTCGTCACGGAACTTCTCTGCCATAGTCAAACCAGTCAAAGCAACACGTAGACGGTTACCTGGTGGCTCATTCATCTGACCGTATACTAGAGATACTTTATCGATTACGTTCGAATCAGTCATCTCATGGTAGAAGTCATTACCTTCACGAGTACGCTCACCAACACCAGCGAATACAGAGTAACCACTGTGCTCGATAGCGATGTTACGGATAAGTTCCATCATGTTTACGGTTTTACCTACACCGGCACCACCAAACAGACCAACTTTACCACCTTTCGCAAACGGACATACAAGGTCGATTACCTTGATACCTGTTTCCAAAAGTGCGTTATCAGAAGATTGTTCCGCATAGCTTGGAGCTTCACGGTGGATAGCCCAACGCTCTTCTTCGCCAATTGGACCTTTTTCATCAATCGGATTACCTAGAACGTCCATAATACGTCCTAGTGTTTTGGTACCAACTGGAACAGATACTGGGTTGTTTGTATTTTCTACAACCAAACCACGTTTCATACCTTCAGTTGAACCCATGGCGATAGCACGTACAATGCCGTCACCTAGTTGCT
This sequence comes from Marinomonas sp. SBI8L, assembly GCF_001624705.1. GTDB lineage: Bacteria > Pseudomonadota > Gammaproteobacteria > Pseudomonadales > Marinomonadaceae > Marinomonas. Next base: position 21,572 of record NZ_JSEO01000009.1, on the reverse strand, counting down.
GTTGAACTTCCAACACCAACTCTTTACCCTCGATCGTTAGGGCATCATATACTTTTGGCACACTATCACGTGGAAATTCCACGTCGATTACCGCGCCGATAATCTGTACGATTTGTCCGCTACTCATGTTCGGATCCTCTTAATACCTAAATACCTTAAACCGCTGCCGCGCCGCTTACAATCTCAGAAATTTCCTGAGTGATCGCTGCCTGACGAGCCTTGTTGTACACCAACTGTAATTCATTAATGATATCACCAGCGTTGTCAGTCGCGTTTTTCATGGCAAGCATACGAGCTGCTTGTTCACACGCAATGTTTTCAACTACAGACTGATATACTTGAGATTCAATATAACGAACTAATAAATCGTTCAAAATCTCAACAGCTTCTGGTTCGTAAATGTAATCCCAGTGGTGCTGTAACTCTGCATTCTCTTCCGCATTTAGAGGTAAAAGCTGCTCGACACGTGGTTTCTGAGTCATGGTATTCACGAACTCGTTTGAAACTACATAAAGACGATCAATTTTGCCTTCATCAAATGCGTCCAGCATCACCTTCACACTACCTACTAGGTTTTCTGCTTCAGGTGCGTCACCTAATCCGGTAACGGCTGCTGTAACGTTTCCGCCGTAATTATTGAAGAAAGAAACAGCTTTAGAGCCAACAGCACAGACATCGATTTCGATTCCGTCGTTAGCAAACTGTTCCATATCTTTAATGGTTTTCTTGAACACGTTAACGTTCAAACCACCACATAATCCACGGTCAGAAGAGACTACGATATAACCAACACGCTTCGCCTCACGCTCGGTAAGGTAACGGTGTTTATACTCAGGATTCGCATTAGCCAAATGGCCAATTACTTGGCGAATTCGTTCCGCATACGGACGAGAAGCGGCCATACGATCCTGAGCTTTACGCGTTTTACTTGCAGCTACTTTTTCCATAGCGCGAGTAATTTTACGCGTATTGTTAATGCTCGAAATCTGAGTACGTATCTCTTTTCCGACTGCCATAATGAACTGCCCTTGTGAGAATGTTAATTCACAAACTGCAAATAGAGACTGGTGGAGGCTACTTGCGTAGCTTCCACCAACTTATTACCAAGTTTGTGTCGCTTTAAACTTCTCGATTGCCGCTTTAAAAGTCGCTTCAATCTCGCCGTTATAATTGCCAGTTTTGTTAATGTCAGCCATAAGATCAGCGTGTTCGCTGTTCATGTAGCTAAGCAAAGACTGTTCAAAACTACCAATCTTGTTTGTTTCAACATCTTCAAGGAAGCCATCGTTGGCAGCGTAAAGGATTACGCCCATATCAGCTATAGACATAGGGCTAAACTGCTTCTGTTTCATCAGTTCAGTAACCTGTTTACCGTGCTCTAGCTGTTTACGAGTAGCTTCATCAAGGTCAGATGCGAACTGAGCGAAAGCCGCCAATTCACGATACTGAGCTAGGGCAAGACGGATACCGCCACCTAGTTTCTTGATGATTTTAGTTTGTGCAGCACCACCAACACGGGATACAGAGATACCCGCGTTCATTGCAGGACGAATACCTGCGTTGAACAAGCTTGTTTCCAAGAAAATCTGACCATCAGTGATGGAGATTACGTTGGTTGGTACGAATGCTGATACGTCACCACCTTGAGTCTCGATGATGGGTAGCGCAGTCAAAGAACCTGTCTTACCTTTCACTTCACCATTGGTGAATTTCTCAACGTAGTCTGTGTTTACACGAGACGCACGCTCAAGAAGACGAGAGTGAAGATAGAATACGTCACCTGGGTACGCTTCACGACCTGGTGGACGACGTAGTAGCAATGAAATTTGACGGTAAGCCCAAGCTTGTTTAGTCAAATCATCATAAATAATTAGGGCATCTTCACCGCGGTCACGGAAGTACTCACCCATTGTGCAACCAGTGTATGGTGCAAGGTAAAGCATAGAAGCAGGATCAGAAGCACCAGCTGAAACAACTGTTGTGTACTCTAATGCGCCGTTTTCTTCTAGCTTTTGTACTACGTTAGCGATAGTAGATTGCTTTTGACCAATGGCTACATACACACACTTAATACCACTGCCTTTTTGAGCAATGATTGTATCGATAGCGAGTGCTGTTTTACCAACCTGACGGTCACCGATGATCAACTCACGCTGACCACGACCAACAGGAACCATTGCGTCAATTGCTTTATAACCAGTTTGGATAGGCTGGTCTACTGATTGACGTTCGATTACACCAGGTGCAACCTTTTCAACCGCATCAGTAAGCTGTGCATTTACAGGACCTTTGCCGTCGATTGGGTTACCCAATGCGTCAACAACACGACCTAGTAGTTCTGGACCGATTGGAACTTCCAAAATACGACCAGTACACTTAACTTTTTGACCTTCGACTAGATTTTGGTAGCCGCCTAATACTACAGCACCTACAGAGTCACGCTCTAGGTTCAATGCCATACCATAAACACCACCAGGGAATTCGATCATTTCCCCGTACATTACATCAGCCAGACCGTGAATCAATACGATACCGTCTGCTACGCTGACAATTGTGCCCTCATTTTGGGCTTCAGAAGTCACATCAAGGTTCTCGATGCGCTTCTTGATAATCTCGCTGATCTCAGATGGATTCAGTTGCTGCATGCTAAATTCCTCAACCCTGGTTTCGATTTATCGAAACGCTAGGAGTTTATCGCCTCGGCCAGTTTCGCAAGTTTCCCGCGAACTGATCCGTCGATGATTAAATCGCCTGTACGGATAACCACGCCACCGATAAGGCTTGCGTCTGTTTCAGTCGCCAAGTTGACGGTACGGTCCAACTTTTTGCTCAATGAAGCACTGATTGCTTGCTCTTGTTCAGCTGAAAGTTCGTAAGCTGACGTCATATTAACGTCGACTGCTTTTTCGAAGTTCAGTTTGAACTGATTAAACAATTCGGAAATTGCTACCAACAAAGTTAGGCGGCCATTTTCCGACAATGATTTCACAAAGTTTTTACCTTGATCTGTCATCACTTCATTGCAAACATCTGCCAACGCGTTTGCTTTTTCTTCAGCACTAAAAGCAGGATTTTGCACTGCCTGTGCTAATGTCGTGTCACTCGCAGCGGTAGCCAATACGCTAAGCATATTGGCCCATTCTGCTACTTGACCTTGCTCACGAGCAACTTCAAACGCAGCTTTGGCATACGGGCGAGCGACTGTCATTAATTCAGCCATTGGACCCTCGCTTAAAGCTCTTGTGCTAGTTTTTCAACTAGTTCGCTGTGGGCTTTCTCGTCAACACTGGCACCCAAAATCTTCTCAGCACCGATAAGAGCAAGTTGAGAAACTTGAGCGCGTAGTGCTTCTTTAGCACGAACAACGTCTTGTTCAATCTCAGAATTTGCTGCATCGCGCAAACGTTGGCCATCAGCCAATGCTTGTTCTTTTGCTTCGTCAATAATTTGGTTAGCCCGTTTGTTGGCTTGTTCAATAATTTCGGCCGCTTGTTCCTTGCTCTCACGTAAAGTATGAGTGGCTTTTTCTTGAGCCAACTCTAAATCACGTGAAGCACGGTTAGCTGCTTCTAAACCATCTGCAATTTTTGCACTACGCTCTTCAAGCGCAGCAATTACTGGTGGCCACACATACTTCATGCAGAACCAGACAAAAAAGGCAAACGAGATAGCTTGGCCTATAAGTGTGAGATTTAAGTTCACGCTAATATCCTCGCTCTAAGTCGTTTAAAAAATTCTTGCAAAAAAAGCAAAAACTTAGCCAGCAACCTGAGCAACGAATGGGTTTGCGAAAGTGAAGAACAACGCAATACCTACACCGATCATAGTTACGGCATCAAGAAGACCCGCTACGATGAACATTTTAACTTGCAACATTGGAACCATCTCAGGTTGACGCGCAGCGCCTTCCAAGAATTTACCACCAAGTAGACCGAAACCAATCGCAGTACCTAGGGCACCTAGACCGATAAGAAGGGCTACAGCAATCGCAGTAAGACCAACTACAGTTTCCATTTTAACTCCTAATTTTCATAGTTTTAGATTGAAGGTTTAAAAAAACTTTATATAACTCTGTGCTCGTTTTACACCAAGATCTTAGTGATCTTCGTGTGCCATACTTAGGTATACAATTGTTAGCATCATGAAGATGAATGCTTGCAATACGATTACCAAGATATGGAAAATTGCCCATGGGACAGATAATGCCCACTGTACCCAGAACGGTAGAATAGCGATCAAGATAAAGATCAACTCACCTGCGTACAGGTTACCGAAAAGTCGCAATGCTAGGGAAATTGGCTTAGCAATAAGACCAACACCTTCTAGTAATAAGTTGAATGGAATCATCCACTTACCGAAAGGCTGTAAGGTTAGCTCACCAATAAATCCAGAAATACCTTTCACCTTGATGCTGTAGAAAACAATCAAGAAGAAGACAGAGAAGGCCATACCTAGCGTCGCATTCATGTCTGTTGTCGGTACCACTTTAAAGTAAGGAATACCAGCAAGAGAGGCTAGTGTAGGCAAGAAGTCTACAGGTATTAAGTCCATGAGGTTCATCAAGAACACCCAGACAAATATCGTCAATGCTAATGGAGCAACAACTTTGCTCTTACCATGGAAGGTTTCTTTGACACTACCGTCAACGAACTCAACCATAAGTTCTACAAAGTTTTGCAAACCTGAAGGAGTCTCAGCAGATGCCTTCTTAGCTGCTTTTCTAAATAGCCAAATGAACAACAAACCCAGCGCAATGGAGAAACCCATTGTATCTAGGTGAATTGCCCAAAAGCCCATGTCGGCTGCTTCTGCTGCACCATGGGCAATACCCCATGTTCCATCAGGATGTTGACCAAAGGTCAAATTCTGAAGGTGATGCTGAATATATTCAGAAGCTGTTGGATTTTCACTTGCCATATTATCTATCCACGCTCTTTAATGATTAAAAACTGTCATCCAATTGTCCTTAGTGCTTGAGGACAAAAGGGCTAAGCCAATGGCTTAAAACTGTCATACCAAAACCTGCAAAGAAGTAACCTGCGGCTAATGGTTTTACTAGGCTAAAAATCAGGCTCATCATGATTGCAGTGATGATTAACTTGCCAGCTTCGCCTTTGTAAAAAGATTTCGCGATCTCTTGAGCCGGTCTAACCTTTTTACTTCCAAATACTCTAAACGCCATATAGGCACTTGGTATTACACTTGCGATAGCGCCTAAAAAAAATGAGTAGGCAGATAACTCACTATTCGCAAAGTAAATAACCACTGAAACAGCACACGCCGCTAAAAACTGAAAAAAGACAAAGCGGTAGACTGCTGTTTTTTTCGCTTTAATAAGTTCTTTAGAACTTAGTGGCTTACTCTGTGTCATCGGTACCAAATCTCTAAATTTTGCCGCTAAACAAACCGAATAATTACCAGCTTATTTAACAAACTCAAATACTTAATTTGAATCTACAAAATACCCTAGAGGTTAAAAATTCGACGCATTATAGGGGGAATATGTGGCGCGTTCAACACTATAGGGCTATTCATGTCGATGATTCTTAAGTTTTATGGAAAAAATGCACAAAAAAAACGCATATGAGGCCCTTAGTTGGCCTCAAATAGTTCACTTAACAGCAATTCCAAGTGCTCAGGGTTACGGTATTCAATTACCAATTTCCCTTTACCTTTCGGGTTTTGTTGAATCTTCACCGCCGCATTAATTTTCTGGCTAATGTTTTCTTCCCTTTGGCTGAAATCAGGGAGACTGACGCTTTCTTGATCAGTGTTTTGCGATTTAAACTGAATCGCCTTCACTAAGCGCTCAGTTTCCCTAACAGACATGCTTTTTGTAACCACTTGAGAGGCAGCATGAATCTGTTCGTCATGCTCAAGAGGCAGTAAAGCACGAGCATGACCCATTTCTAGGTCACCATGCTCTAGTAGGCGTCTTACTTCTGGGGTTAGGCTCAATAGTCGCAATAAATTCGCCACTGCTGAACGGGATTTACCAACAGTTTCAGCGACCTCTTGTTGAGTCAATTCAAACTCTTCAATTAAACGTTGTAAAGCAATGGCTTCTTCTACTGGATTAAGATCTTCGCGTTGAATGTTTTCAATGAGAGCTAAGACAACCGCGTCAGAATCTTCCACATGACGCACAATAACTGGAACTTTTGATAATTCGGCGATTTTAGCAGCGCGCCAGCGCCTTTCACCGGCAATAATTTCATATTTACCGCTTTCTATTGGACGAACAACAATAGGCTGCATTATCCCTTGCTGTTTGATAGAAATAGCCAATTCATCAAGTTGAACTGAGTTCATATCACGACGAGGTTGAAACTTACCTTTGCAGAGTAAGTCATGATCTAGATAGGTAAGCCCTGTCAGCTGCTCTACCACCTCATCTGTTTGCTCTTCATTAGCAACAACCTGAGGTGCTAATAAGGCATCTAAGCCTCTACCTAAACCACGTTTTTTTACCGTCATCTTCTAACCCTTTTTACAAGTAATACTCTTGTTACGACAAAAGCATGCTTTAACTACTGCTAACTTTCTTGATATTCAGGCAATTTTTAGGCCTGATTTTTACGAATAAACTCACCAGCTAAAGCAAGGTATGCAATTGCACCTCGCGATTGCTTTTCGTAGTGTAAAACAGGCACACCATAACTTGGTGCTTCTGCTAAACGAATATTACGCGGTACCACGGTATCATAAACTTTTTCTTCGAAGTGTTTTATTAACTGCTGAGATACATCATGAGTAAGACTTGGCCTTGGGTCATACATGGTACGTAGGATCCCCTCTATGGCCAAAGTAGGATTTAAAGCTTGTGTAATACGCTCTATGGTCTGTAACAATGCGGTTAAACCTTCTAGCGCATAGTATTCGCACTGTACAGGAATGAGCACACCTTGTGCTGCCGCTAACGCATTTACAGTGAGCATATTCAAAGAAGGCGGGCAATCAAGCAAAACGAAGTCGTATTCTTGCTCTACTTCATAGAGCGCTGATCTAAGCCGTGTTTCTTTGCTAGGTAAATCCAACAATACAACTTCAGCACCGGTTAAGTCACCATTTGCAGGTAACACACTATAACCAGCGGGCTCAACATCTACCACAGCATCTTTGACTCCATGCGTTCCAACCAGAACATCAAATACGCTGACACTTAAAGACTCCTTGTCTACCCCACTTCCTGTAGTGGCATTACCTTGTGGATCTAAGTCGATAAGCAGCACCCTGCGCTTCATCGCTGTTAATGATGCCGCTAAGTTGACACAGGTTGTGGTTTTACCGACACCGCCTTTTTGGTTAGTGACGGCTATAATTTTTGCCATTACTCGCTTCCTTTACGTTTCATGACGACCAAGTGACGCTCTGCGTCAACATGGGGAACAGTTAAACTATGTACCGTATCAACATAGACTTCAGCAGGTAACTCTTGAATTTCTTGTTCAGGATATACGCCCTTCATTGCTAAAAAATTTCCATCTTGTTTAGGCAAAGGCAAAGTCCAATTAATCATATCCTGAATCGATGCAAAGGCTCTTGAAATAACGTGATCATATTCACCAGCAAAAGCATGCTGTTCAACTCTTTCATTAGCTACTGTTACATTATTAACAGCTAGCTCCATTTTTACCTGAGTTAAAAAACGTGTTTTCTTGCCATTACTATCTAGGAGAGTAAATGACTTCTCAGGAAAACAAATAGCCAGAACCATGCCAGGTAAACCAGGGCCGGTACCAACGTCTATGATTTTGTTACCCTGAATATAAGGAATCGTTGATAAGCTATCGATTAGATGTAAGGCAATCATCTGATCCACATCGCGGATAGCAGTAAGGTTGTAGGCCTTATTCCACTTTTGCAATAGCGCTAGGTAATCTACCAGCTTTTGAATAGTTGTCTCAGGAAGATCGACGCCCATCGTTTGGGCGCCTTTCTGAATAGTCTCAAAATGCGTCACAATCAATTCCGTAAAAAATAAGGTTAACGGCTGCTGATTCTAGGCACTTTTGCTCGCAATGGCACGTTTTTTAAGACTGATTAGCAATAATGAAACCGCAGCAGGGGTTATGCCTTGGATTCTAGAGGCCGCCGCTAGCGTTTCAGGCTTGGCTTCTATCAGCTTTTGTTTTACTTCATTTGATAGGCCTTCAATATTGGCGTAGTCCATATCAAGCGGTAAAGGTGTATTTTCTTGGCGGCGTAATCGTTCAATATCTTCTGCTTGACGACTAATGTAACCAGCATACTTAACTGCGATTTGTACTTGCTCTGCAACTTGTTCTGAAACAGGCTCTGCAGGAGCATCTTTTAAATTAGCTACATCAGCATATTCAACACCAGGGCGCTTAAGTAGGTCCATTAAACTGAATTCATGAGTAATTGGATTTTCTAATTTTGGATTAATTTCTGCCGCTTCATCTGTGTTAGGCACAATCCAATTAGACTTAAGTCTGGTTTGTTCGGTTTCGATCGCTTCTTTTTTGTGACAAAAAGCAGCCCAGCGCTCATCATCAATCAAGCCTAATTCACGCCCTTTTTCAGTTAAACGTAAATCCGCATTATCTTCACGTAAAATTAAGCGATATTCAGCGCGGCTGGTAAACATACGATAAGGTTCTTTTGTCCCCATGGTGATAAGGTCATCAACTAATACACCGATATAGGCTTCATCACGTCTTGGACACCAAGCGTCTTTACCTTGTGCTAATAAAGAGGCATTTAAACCGGCCAATAAGCCTTGAGCACCCGCTTCTTCATATCCTGTTGTGCCATTAATTTGACCAGCAAAGAACAAAGCAGGCATATGTTTCGTTTCTAATGAGTATTTTAGATCTTGAGGATTAAAATAATCATACTCAATCGCATAACCTGGACGTGTAATATGAGCATTTTCAAAACCTTTCATTGAACGTACTAGCTCAATTTGCACATCAAAAGGCAGAGATGTTGAAATCCCATTTGGGTATAGCTCATGCGTAGTTAAACCTTCTGGCTCAACAAAAATCTGATGTGAGTTCTTATCAGCAAAACGTACAATCTTATCTTCAATGGAAGGACAATACCTTGGTCCGATACCATCAATCACCCCTGTATACATAGGTGATCTATCCATACCACCACGAATAATGTCGTGAGTTCTTTCATTGGTATGAGTAATAAAGCAGTTTATTTGTGCCGGATGAAGGTCTCTAGAGCCCATGTAAGACATAACAGGTGTAATGTCATCACCAGGTTGAGCTTGCATCACACTAAAATCAACTGAGCGAGCATCAATACGTGGAGGTGTTCCAGTTTTAAGGCGGTCAACTCTAAAAGGGAGAGCTCTGAGTTTTTCAGCTAAACCAATAGATGGTGGATCACCAGCACGACCACCAGCATGATTTTCAAGCCCCACATGAATAAGGCCACCTAAAAAGGTTCCAGCAGTTAAAACAACCGTTTTACTTTGAAAGCGAATACCCGTTTGAGTCACAACACCAGATGCTTGTCCATTTTCAACAATTAAGTCTTCAACAGATTGTTGGAACAACCAAAGGTTTTCTTGGTTTTCTAACATGTCTCGTATCGCCGCTTTATAAAGAATTCGATCTGCTTGAGCACGGGTTGCTCTAACAGCAGGTCCTTTACGAGAGTTTAAGGTTCTAAATTGAATACCTGCTTTATCTGTAGCAAGTGCCATAGCGCCGCCTAAAGCATCAATTTCTTTAACTAGGTGAGATTTCCCGATACCACCAATGGCAGGGTTACAAGACATCTGCCCTAGCGTTTCTATGTTGTGGGTTAAAAGTAAGGTTTTCACACCTGTGCGTGCAGCAGCGAGTGCCGCTTCAGTGCCAGCATGACCACCACCAACAACAATTACATCAAAGCGACTTGGGAAATCCACTTGAACCTCGGTATTACTAATAAGAAAAAACAAAACGAATAAAAAACGAACAATGCTCGAATTTGAGGGCGCTAGTATAAAGCCAAAATTTCAAAAAGAAAGCGAAGCGAGCTTGTTACCCCCGGTCATCATTAATAAAAATATAAGTATATATATGTCTATTCTTATATCTGTAGTTATTATATAACAGATCAAAATCTGTTGATAAAAATAAAAAAACATTAAAAATCATCATGTTAATAAAATATAAAACTGTTAGAAATAGATACATTAAGCTGTGATGTGGAAAACCTAAAGGTGTGTATAAAATGTATAGTTATACACTTGGTTTTTAAAGCCTCCTACTTGTTCAAAACTGTGCAAAACTTAATGTTAGGATATCACCACACTTATTAACAAGGTGTTTTTACTTGTTTATTTGTGCGTAAGTAGCTGAATCAGTTGATAAAATAAGACTTTTAAAGACATTGTTAATCTAATTTCAATATTTTTTTATCCACATTAAAAAACATAAAAAAAGTTAAATGTTTCTTAAAAAAGACAAAGAATGTGAATAATACTTTCAACAGGTAAGCGTTTTTGCTTACTTTTTTGGTTTGTAGCAGTGGATAAGGTATTTTAGGAACAGGATTCTTTATTCACAAAGTTTGGCTAAATGTAAAAGTACCTGATTAACACCGAGTTTAGCGGTTTAGCTAAATAGCTTAAAAGTAAGGGAGGATTAGAATTGAAATCTGGTGTGGGGATTGAAGGATTAATACAAAATTAAGAGGCAGATAAAATCGCTTTATCTGCCTTATTATGGCTATTTACCAATACAGAAAGAACCAAAAATACGACCTAATAAGTCATCACTCGTAAAGGCTCCAGTGATTTCACTCAAGGCATTTTGAGCTTCTTTTAAGTCTTCTGCTAATAATTCTCCCGCACCGAAATCATGTAACTGCAATGATCCAGCGTTCAGAAAATCTTGTGCTTTGTTCAGGGCTTCAATATGACGACGGCGAGCAATAAAGCCCCCTTCTGTCGTACTGTCGTACCCCATGACATCTTTAAGGTGTTGGGTAAGGTTTTCAACGCCATCATGATTTTTAGCAGATAAAGAAATAACAGGGATATCATTTACTTGAGTTACCCCTACCTTCTCTTCGGTCAGGTCCACTTTATTACGAACTAAGGTTAGGTTATCTCGATTAGCGAGCTGTGCGACAAACTCTGGCCAAATTTGTGCTGGATCTGTCTCATTCGAAGAGGACTTACTATCTACCATAAGCAAAATACGATCTGCCTTATGGATTTCTTGCCATGCCCTTTCAATCCCTATTTGCTCAACTTCATCAGGGCTTTCCCTGAGGCCAGCTGTATCGATAATATGTAATGGCATGCCATCAATATGAATTTGCTCTCTAAGCACATCTCGTGTGGTGCCTTCTATATTGGTGACTATGGCAGAGTCTTTACCCGATAAAGCATTTAACAGGCTAGATTTACCTGCATTAGGACGGCCTGCGATTACCACATTCATACCTTCTCGTATGATGGCTCCTTGCTTGGCTTCTTTCTGAACTGCTATAAGGTTTTGCTGAATACCAGCCAGCTCTTTGGCTACTTTACCGTCGCCAATAAAGTCGATTTCTTCTTCTGGGAAGTCTATCGCCGCTTCGACATAAATACGTAAATGGATAAGAGACTCAACGAGTTCATCAATACGTTTAGAAAAAGCACCTTGTAAGGATCTTAAAGCACATTTAGCTGCCTGAGTTGAAGCTGAATCGATTAAATCCGCAATGGCTTCGGCTTGTGTTAAATCCATTTTATCATTTAAGAAAGCACGTTCTGAGAACTCTCCAGGACGGGCTAATCTCGCACCTAGCTCAAGAGTTCGGCTAAGCAACATATCTATAATGACAGGTCCACCATGACCTTGAAACTCAATGACATCTTCACCAGTAAAGGAGTTAGGATTAGGAAAATAAATCGCTATTCCTAAATCTATTTGCTCCCCAGCAGCATCTTTAAAGGGTCCATAATGAGCGTGTCTAGGGCTAGGTTTAAAGCCTAAAATTTGCTCTGCTATGGTTAAACTTAAAGGGCCTGATAGTCGGATAATACCTACGCCACCTCTACCAGGTGGTGTCGCTTGTGCTGCAATTGTATCTTTATCTAGGACTTGGCTTAATTCCGTCATTATTTGCCTATATGTTATCGAGCTATGTATGGAGTGCTTAAATTATCAGCTAGTCTAAGGGCAATCTCAAGCCACTAAAAGAGCTTAGTCTGGATTAAAACAGGTCATAAAAAAGGACCTCATCAGAGGCCCTTTTAAATTATCTTATCTTACTTGAAACCTTTAGGCTTCATTTTCAATACGCTTAGTAATAACGTATTGCTGTAGGATAGATAAGGTATTGTTGACTACCCAGTATAGTACCAAGCCACTTGGGAACCATAGGAAGAAAACAGTAAAAGCAACAGGCATTATCTTCATAATACGTGCTTGCATTGGGTCTGGCGGTGTTGGGTTCAACATTTGTTGAGCAAACATACTCACACCCATTAGTAATGGTAGGATGAAGAATGGATCCATTGCAGAAAGGTCATTAATCCAAAGCATAAATGGCGCATGACGTAGTTCTACACTTTCCATTAGTACCCAGTATAGAGATAAGAATACTGGCATTTGTACCAAGATAGGTAAACAGCCCCCTAACGGGTTAATCTTCTCTTTCTTATATAACTCCATCATGGCGGCAGACATTTTTTGTCTATCATCACCATGCTGTTCACGTAAACGTGTTAGCTCTGGGCCAAATTTACGCATCTTAGCCATTGAACGATAACTTGCTGCAGATAGTTTGAAGAACAAAGCTTTTACCACAACAACCACAAGGATGATGGCAATACCCCAGTTAACAACAAAAGATTGAATTGCTGTTAGTAGCCAGAATAAAGGCTGTGCTAACCACCACAGCCAACCATAGTCTACGGTGAGTTCTAAGTTCTCTGCTGTTGCACTTAATTGATCTTGTAACTTAGGACCCATGTACAAAGTTGAGCTCAATGAACCTTGAGTACCTGCTGCAATTTCAACACTTGGGCCAGTAAAGCCTATGATATTGAATTCGCCTTTTTGGCGTGTATACAGGGTTGCTTTTTGGTTTGGCTCTGGTACCCAAGCACTTACAAAGTAATGTTGTAGTAGAGCAATCCAGCCATCAGTCGTCGTGACTTTAGTTGGGCTTTCTGCCATATCAGAGAAGCTTACTTTAGAGTATGGAGTCTCTGTTGTCGAAATAGCGCCACCTAAGTAAGGCTGTAGGCCCATTGCACTAGATGCACTTGGATCTTCTGTATTATCACGCTTAATTTGCGCGAATAAATTACCACGCCAAGCGGTTGAGGCATTGTTATCAACCGTTATGACTTGGCGAACTGCGTATTTACCACGACTGAAAGTGAAGGTCTTGGTATATTGAACGCCATTTTCATCCGTAAAATACAGGTTAACTTGAAGGCTGTCTTCGCCGTCACCTAAGGTAAATTGAGTTTGTTCAGCACGGTAATGTGGGCGGCCTGCCTTATTTGCATCAGGACCATTGGCTCCAACAAGACCACTTTGAGTGACATAAATACGCTCTACACCATTATCTAATAGAACGAAGGGATCAGTTGAACCTTGTGCTGTCTTATAATCAGGCAAAGACGCTTTAACAATATCACCACCTAATGGATCGATAGACACTATTAAGGTATCTGTTTCAACTTGAATCAGAGTTCCTGAAGCGGGTTGTTGAGCGTCGACCACAATGTCATTGGATGCAGCAGGAGCAGCAACCGTTGAAGGTATGTCAGTGTTGTTAGAGGAAACTGGTGTTTGGGTTGTTTGAGCAACATTGTTTGTAGCCACCGAACCATAGTCTTGGTTCCACTGTAAAAACAGCATATAGCCAACAACAAAAAGTGCACCCCATAAAAAATAACGTCTGAAATCCATGGTATTCAACTAATATTGTTTGGTTAGAAAAAAGGGCCAGGCCCTGAAACTCACGTCTCTTACATCCTGCCAATAATGGTCGCGTATGTCAGACAAAAGCTTCACGAAAAAAACTGGCGTTATTAAACCAGCCTTTCAAGCTTTTTTCAGCCTATTTCTGTTTGGCTTTCGTGTCTTTTGACTGATTATTGGTTTTTTTAGACCTTTTAATAAGTTGATTCCATGCTTTGTCTATGCGTTTTGACAAAGTTGGGTTATCTAACTCTTTAATTCCTTGGCGTGCTAGAAAGACAATGTCAAATCCAGCGAGTTCGACTTTATGATGACGGAAGGACTCCCGTACGAGTCGTTTGATGCGGTTTCGTCCTACTGCTCGTTTTTCATTTTTTTTAGCAACAATGAGCCCCAACCTTGAAAGGTCGTCATCTCGTTTGGTTGCTAAAAGAAGAAATTCGCCAGCAAAGACTTTACAAGAGGTGTGATTAAATACGGTTTGATAATCCCCAGCAGTCAGTAATCTGACCTGCCGGGGAAAACAAAAGTCTGTCATAAACGGCTTATGCGCTTAGAGACTTACGACCACGAGCACGACGACGTGTGATAACAGCACGACCGCCTTTAGTAGCCATACGGGCACGGAAACCGTGGTTACGCTTACGTTTTAGAACGCTAGGTTGAAAAGTTCTTTTCATTTTCTTTCTCTCACTACTGAAGCAGTGTTTCAGTTTTGAGGGTTAGCCTTAGCCAAGCCTCTTCTTTTTGATTCAAAATCAGGCGGCGAATTTTATTGGAGTTTGTCAATGAATTCAATCGTTAAACATACAATTGGGCTAAAAAACTAGAGAAATAATACATCAACATTTTATTAACAAGCTTCATGAAATGTGTGGACGAAAAAAATTAAAAAGTTAAAAAGATATTCACAGTCTATGTTTTTTACATGCTAATTGTGAATAAAATCATTGTCTTAAATTGGAAAAAAGATGTTAATAAAACAATTAACAAGAGAATGTTTTTATGTTGATAACTAGGTGTTTTATCCACATTTAAGGTTTTAATTTTGCTTGTGTTAATAACTGCCCCTGTTATTAACATTTTCTAACGAATTCACTTTTTCCTGTGTATTCTTAACTAATTTACATCTTTTTGTGGATAACTGGTTCGCTCCGAGTTAGAATTTCGCGCTTAACTGTTTTTTATTTGCCCAGCAGGAGTAAAAGTTAGTGTCGTTGGAGTATTGGGATCTTTGTCAAAAGCGATTACAAGATGAGTTTTCTGCTCAACAATTCAATACTTGGATTCGTCCTCTTGATGCTGAAGTCAATTCAAATGGCGATTTAATTCTCTCGGCCCCTAATCGATTTGTATTAGATTGGGTGAGTAATAAGTATCAAACGCGTATAAAAGAGCTGCTAACAGAGTTTGCTGGTAGTGAGCCTGCACCCGTTTTATCCTTTACCGTTCGTTCACAAGGTTTTAGCAAACCTAGTGCTCCGCCAGCACCTGCGCCAGTCGTAGAAACCGTTGTTACTCCTATCAGTGAAGATCTTTCTTCAGATGTCAGCTATCGACCAGGCTTTAGCTTAATGGAAGAGGACACTGAAAAGCATGCAGACCTTGAATTTGAAGCACCATTAAAGCTTTCTGATAGTGGCTTGATTGGTGATTTAGAACCTTATAAGCAAGGACAGCTTCCTTTATCTCCTTCATCTAATCGTAAAGTCGATGTGGAAGGAGGGATTAATCACGGTGCTAATCTAAATAATTCTTTTACTTTTGATAACTTTGTTGAAGGTAAGTCGAACCAATTAGCTCATGCTGCGGCATTACAAGTTGCTGAAAATCCAGGTGGCGCATATAACCCATTATTCATTTATGGTGGAGTTGGTTTAGGTAAAACTCACTTAATGCAAGCTGTGGGTACTGAGTTAATGCGTCATAATCCGAATGCTAAGGTGGTATATCTACATTCGGAGCGATTTGTTGCTGATATGGTGAAGGCATTACAGCTTAATGCGATTAATGACTTTAAACGTTATTACCGTTCTGTTGATGCTTTGCTAATTGACGATATTCAATTCTTTGCTGGAAAAGATAGAACCCAAGAAGAATTCTTCCATACCTTTAATGCCTTATTAGAGGGTGGCCAGCAAATGATTCTGACCTGTGATCGTTATCCTAAAGAGATCAAAGGGTTAGAAGACAGACTTAAATCTCGATTTGGTTGGGGCTTAACGGTAGCGATTGAGCCACCTGAGCTTGAAACTCGAGTCGCTATTTTGATGCGTAAGGCAGATGAAAGTAATATTAAACTGTCTTATGACTCAGCCTTCTTTATTGCACAGAAAATTCGCTCCAATGTACGTGAATTAGAAGGGGCGCTAAAACGTGTTATTGCCAACTCTCACTTTACGGGCCGTGCTATAACACCTGACTTTGTTAGAGAGTCTTTAAAAGACTTACTTGCATTGCAAGATAAGCTAGTAAACATAGATAATATTCAGCGTATTGTGGCTGAGTATTACAAGATTAAAATAAGTGATTTATTGTCGAAGCGTCGTAATCGTTCGATTGCCCGCCCCCGTCAAGTTGCCATGTCACTTGCAAAAGAACTGACAAACCATAGCCTGCCTGAAATCGGTGATGCTTTTGGTGGTCGAGATCATACAACAGCACTCCATGCTATTCGTAAGATCAAAGAACTACAGGATACGGATTCGGATATTCGTGAAGACTATAAGCAACTTATGCGAATTTTGACGACCTAAGGTCGTGATTGATAAATACGAGGAAAATAATGAAATTTTCAGTTGTCCGCGAGGCACTTCTAAAGCCACTCCAACTTGTTGCTGGTGTGGTTGAACGCAAGCAAACTATGCCTGTTTTAGCCAATGTATTGTTAGAGGTTAAAGACAATGTTTTAACCTTAACTGGCTCTGATTTAGAAGTAGAATTAGTGGGTCATATCACATTAGATGAGTGCCAAGAAGGCCGTATTACTGTTCCTGCTCGTAAGCTAATGGATATCTGCAAAAGTTTACCGGACAGTGCTGTGATTGAATTGTCTGTGGATGATACTCGTGCAGTAATTCGTTCAGGACGTTCTCGTTTTACTTTATCGACCTTACCTGCTGATGAGTTCCCTAATATCCAAGATATGCAAGGTGACCTAAGCGTGGTTGTGGCGCAAAACAGCGTACGCAAATTGATTGAGAAAACGGGCTTTGCCATGGCGAACCAAGATGTTCGTTACTATCTAAACGGCATGTTGTTTGAAGTTGCTGATGGACAACTGCGTGTTGTTGCAACTGACGGACACCGTCTAGCAACGGCAATTGAAGATGCACAAGTGTCTGGTGACCTCACCCAAGTTATTGTACCTCGTAAAGGTGTACTAGAACTTAACCGCTTATTAAGTGATACAGATGAAACGGTTGAGCTTCAAATTGGTTCAAACCATATCCGTGCGAAGGTCGCAGATTACATTTTCACTTCTAAATTAGTAGAAGGTAAGTTCCCTGATTATCACAGAGTAATTCCACGTAATAATGACAAGATTGTGATTGCTGACCGTCTGGAATTACGTCAAGTTTTCCTTCGTGCTTCGATTCTTTCTAATGAAAAGTATCGTGGTGTTCGCTTGATTCTTACGAATGGTATGTTGCAAGTTTTTGCGAACAACCCAGAGCAAGAAGAAGCCGAAGAATCTGTATTGGTTCAATACCAAGGTGAAAACCTAGAAGTTGGCTTTAACGTAAGCTACTTGCTAGATGTCTTAGGTGTAGTGAATAGCCAGGAAGTTCGTATTTCATTAAATGATGCGACTGCCAGTGCGCTAGTCGAAGAAGCTGATAGTCACGCGGCGCAATATGTCGTGATGCCAATGCGTCTATAATCGATTCTTATAATGCCAAGCTAGGTGATGATCAAACCTAGTTTGGCATTAGACGCTATCCCACAAGGTTTATCTGTATGCCCCTGCATCGCTTGGATATCTCCCAGCTAAGAAATTTATCCAACGTCCGTTTGCAACCTTCTCCTCAAGTTAATTTAATTTCTGGTGCCAATGGCAGTGGTAAAACCTCTGTTTTGGAAGCGATTCACCTATTATCCTTAGGTCGCTCTTTTCGCAGCCATAAACATAAAACCTATATTCAAAAAGAAACCTCTGAGTGCGTAATTTTTGCTTTGCTTGAGCAAGCTGAAACGGCTTCTGGTATGCGTCAATCACCTCAGCCAATAGGCCTCAAACGCCAACTAGATGGGAGTTTAGATGCACGGGTCTCAGGTCAAAAAATTCAATCCTTGGTTGAGCTTACCCAAGCCCTTCCCGTACAGCTAATTAACCCTGATGCCTTTCGATTATTAGAAGGTTCTCCTAAGATTCGACGCCAGTTTCTTGACTGGGGTGTGTTTCATCATGCAACAGGCTTTATAAATGCATGGCGAGGCTGGCAAAAAGCATTAAAACAGCGCAATTCCTTACTCAGACGTGGTAAAATATCTGATAGTTTGTTGTTAGCATTTGATCATGAGCTGATTCGATTAGGCTCAGAGGTAAATCAGTACCGTCATGATTACCTAGATCGCTTAATTCCTGTCTTTAAACAGGTTTTATTAAGCTTAAATGCTGAGCTTGAAGTGAATTTGCAGCTATACCAAGGTTGGGATGCGCAAAAATCATTAGCTCAAGTGTTAGATGCTAGCCGCACGCGAGATATTGAGTCTGGATATTCTAATACTGGACCTCAAAGAGCTGATTTAAGAGTAAAAACACCCCATGGTGATGCTCTCGATGCTTTATCTCGTGGCCAGCAAAAATTAGTGGTATCTGCCTTGAAAATAGCCCAAGGCAAGCTGTTGATAGAATCAGGACGTTCGATCGTCTTTCTGGTAGATGACTTACCAGCTGAACTAGACAAAGAGCACAGAGATAAACTCTGTCAATTATTAGAAGCGTTAGATAGCCAAATTTTTATTACAAGTGTCGGCCCAGAAATAATGGATTATGACTGGTCTGAGACGACCGACGTTCGTCACTTTGCAATGAAAGCAGGCGAATTGTCCCATTATCCGAGTGATGCTTTGCAGGAGAGTTAAATGAGCGAAAACAATTACGATTCATCCAGTATCAAGGTACTTAAAGGCCTTGATGCAGTACGTAAACGCCCAGGAATGTATATCGGCGATACGGATGACGGCACTGGCTTACATCACATGGTATTTGAGGTGGTGGATAACTCAATTGATGAAGCGTTGGCTGGTCATTGTGACACTATCAACGTCACTATCCACCCAGATGAATCCATTACTGTGTCCGATAATGGACGTGGTATCCCAGTTGAAATGCACCCTGAAGAAAAAGTGTCTGCTGCCGAAGTTATCATGACAGTACTACACGCGGGTGGTAAGTTTGATGATAATTCTTATAAGGTTTCTGGTGGTCTTCACGGTGTAGGTGTTTCGGTTGTAAACGCTTTATCTGAGAGCCTTACACTTACCATTCGTAAAGATGGTAAATTGTACGAACAACATTATTCCCATGGTGACCCGTTAGCATCTATCGCTGTAATCGGTGATGCTGAAGCAAACGGCACTCAGGTTCACTTTAAGCCTTCTGCTGATACTTTCAGTAATATTAAATTCCATTATGACATCTTAGCAAAACGTCTACGTGAGCTTTCATTCTTGAACTCAGGCGTTGCAATTAATTTAAAAGATGAGCGTAGTGGCCAAGAAGAGTCTTTCAATTACACCGGTGGTTTACGTTCATTTGTTGAGCATTTGAATACCAACAAAACTCCGATTAACCAAATTTTCCACTTTATCTGCCAACGCGAAGACCTAGATGATGGTATTGCAGTTGAAGTCGCATTGCAGTGGAATGAAGGTTTCCAAGAAAACATTTACTGCTATACCAACAATATTCCACAAAGAGATGGTGGTACTCACCTAGCTGGTTTCCGTGCCGCTTTGACTCGTACTCTAAACAGCTTCATTGAAAAAGAAGGCTTGGGTAAGAAGACTAAGGTAGCGACAACTGGTGATGACTCACGAGAAGGTCTAACTGCCATAGTTTCAGTGAAAGTACCTGATCCTAAGTTCTCTTCTCAGACTAAAGATAAACTGGTTTCTTCTGAGGTGAAAACAGCTGTAGAACAAGAGATGAGCCGTCGCTTATCTGAATACCTTCTAGAGTCTCCGAACGAAGCTAAAATCATTGTTAATAAGATGATTGATGCAGCTCGTGCCCGTGAAGCTGCTCGTCGTGCGCGTGATTTGACTCGTCGTAAAGGTGCTTTGGATATTGCAGGTTTACCGGGTAAGTTGGCAGATTGCCAAGAGAAAGACCCAGCACTTTCTGAACTATACCTAGTGGAGGGTGACTCTGCGGGTGGTTCTGCAAAACAAGGTCGTGATCGTCGTACTCAAGCCATCCTACCGCTGAAAGGTAAGATCTTAAACGTAGAGAAAGCGCGTTTTGATAAAATGCTTTCTTCTGCTGAAGTAGGAACTCTGATTACTGCACTAGGTTGTGGTATCGGTCGTGATGAATTTAATATTGAGAAACTACGTTATCACAGCATCGTTATCATGACGGATGCGGACGTGGATGGATCGCACATCCGTACCCTACTTTTGACCTTCTTCTTCCGTCAAATGCCTGAAGTCATTGAACGCGGCCATATCTATATTGCTCAGCCTCCTCTTTATAAGATTGCTCGTGGTAAGCAAGAGCAGTATCTAAAAGATGAAGCTGCATTAGAGCAACACTTGATAGAAGTTGCCTTATCTGGCGCGCAAATGTTTGTGAACGATCAAGCTCCTGGTATTCAAGGCGAAGCTCTAGCGAAAATCATGCATGACTATATTGAGATATCAGAAGATATTGAACGTATGTCACGTGTGTATCCAACCGATGTGATGGGCAAACTTATGTATTGCTCTGAGCTAACATCAGAAGACTTAAGCAATGAAGCTAAGGTCAACGCTTGGATTGATGAGCTGAAAGCGCTAATGCCACAAGATGTGCGTACAGGCTTCCGCTTTGAGTTTAAAGTTGATCATGATGATGAAAGAGATCTATATCTACCAGCGGTAGAAATTATGTCTCACGGCGTTGCTAACCATTATCGCTTTGAGCAAACCTTCTTCGCATCAGCTGAATACAAGCGTATGGTTGCTATGTCTGGTTTGATTAATGAGATCTTCACAGAAGAGTCTTTCATCAAGCGTGGCGAGCGTACTCAACATGTTGATACTGTTGAAGATATGAAGTCTTGGTTAATGAAAGAAGCATCACGTGGTATGGCGATACAGCGTTATAAAGGTCTAGGTGAGATGAACCCTGATCAGCTTTGGGAAACCACTATGGACCCAGATGCGCGCCGTATGTTGCAGGTGTCTATTGATGATGCGATTGCAGCGGATCAAATGTTTACCACTCTGATGGGTGATGAAGTTGAGCCACGTCGTAACTTTATTCAAGACAATGCCTTATCTGTTGCTAACCTAGACGTTTAACTTAGCCTTAGCAAAATCAAAAAAGCAGCCTAATGTGAACTGACCCCCAATAGTTGGACAAACTAATTACTGGGGGTCTTTTATGTCCAAATATAGTCGTGAGTTAAAACTTCTCGTTGCCAAGGCGTGTTTAGATAGCACATCTTCTTGCCAACTTGAAAA
>NZ_JSEO01000069.1 GCF_001624705.1 Marinomonas sp. SBI8L | reverse complement strand
TTACCACGGAGTGGTCAATGACTGGGGTGAAGTCGTAACAAGGTAGCCCTAGGGGAACCTGGGGCTGGATCACCTCCTTAAACGATATGAAGCTCTGGTGAGTGTTCACACAAATTATCTGGTAACTAATTTATATAGAGACGCACAGAAGAAGTGTTTGGGTCTGTAGCTCAGTTGGTTAGAGCGCACCCCTGATAAGGGTGAGGTCGGCCGTTCAAATCGGCCCAGACCCACCAAT
>NZ_JSEO01000008.1 GCF_001624705.1 Marinomonas sp. SBI8L | reverse complement strand
CTCTAGCGAGTGCCCACACAAATTATCTGATTAACTATTTTAAAGAGCGTCTGACTTATCTGTGTAAGATAGTGAGTTACTTGGTAACTTGTCGGTGTAGTCTTGTTTGCTACCCCGTGTCAGTGGATGCGTATAATATACATCTCAGATTTTATGGCAAGCGCTTTTTGACCGATTAGCCAAATAAATGCATTTAAATCTATTTTTGTATATTTTTTAAACAATTACAGGCGCTTTTTGCGTTAATTCAATCTCTTCTGGGGTAATTTCTGCACGATAAGCAATCACCTCCACCCCTTGAGCCATAACTTCTTTCAAAGCTTGGGTATATTTCTCATCAATATGCGCTGCAGGGGATACTTTTTTGATACCAGTATGGCTCACACAAAAACAAAGTACTGCTCTGTGACCTTGTTTTACCATATTGGCTAATTCATAAAGATGTTTACGACCACGCTCAGTCACTGCATCAGGAAAATAGCCATGCCCCCCTTCCCCTAACTCACGGTCTTCTAATAATGTGGCATTTTTTACTTCCACATAACAAAGTGCTTCCCCTTCATTATTGGATAGCAGCCAATCGATACGACTGCCTTCCCCGTATTTCACTTCAGCTTTGATATTTTGATAACCCTGAAGCTCTTCAATCACGCCATTATCTATCGCTTCTTTCACTAATTTATTAGGTAAACCTGTATTAATGCAGGCAAGATGTTGATTATCAATTTCAACCAGTTCCCAGGTATGGCGATATTTACGCTTTTCATTCTGACTATCTGAAATCCAAATGCGGGCATTTTCAGGCATACAACGTTTCATTGACCCCGTATTAGGACAATGAACCGTTATCTCACTGCCATCGGGCAAAATAACATCGGTTAGAAAACGCTTATAACGTTTTATGAGCTTTGCTTCGATTAAAGGGTTAGGGAATTTCATAAATACCTTCTTGTTAACTGTTTACCAAATTCTAAATAAAAACGGCCCCCTTTGATTAGAAGGGAGCCGTTTTATTTAAGCTTCTACATCAATCGTTTGGAAATTATTCCCATTCGATTGTTGCAGGTGGCTTAGATGAAACATCATAAGTAACACGAGAAATGTGTTCGATCTCATTAATAATGCGACCAGAAACTGTTTCTAAAAGCTCATAAGGAAGGTGTGCCCAACGCGCTGTCATAAAGTCGATTGTTTCAACCGCACGAAGTGCAACAACATACTCATAACGACGACCATCACCCACTACACCTACAGACTTAACAGGCAAGAATACTGCGAATGCTTGGCTTGTTTTATCATACCAACCCGAGCGGCGTAGCTCTTCAATGAAGATAGCATCGGCACGACGCAGAATATCAGCATATTCTTTTTTCACTTCACCAAGAATACGTACACCTAGACCAGGTCCTGGGAAAGGGTGACGATAAACCATGTCATAAGGTAGGCCTAAGGCTAAACCAAGTTTACGTACTTCGTCTTTAAACAATTCACGTAGTGGTTCAACCAATTCCATTTTCATATCATCAGGTAATCCACCTACGTTGTGGTGCGATTTAATGACATGGGCTTTACCTGTTTTAGACGCAGCAGACTCGATGACATCAGGGTAAATAGTACCTTGAGCAAGGAATTCAATTTCATTTAGCTTTGATGATTCTTCATCAAAAATCTCAATGAAACTATTACCGATAATTTTACGCTTCGCTTCTGGATCTGCCTCATCCTTAAGACGAGATAAGAAAAGATCTTCAGCATCAACACGGATCACTTTAACACCCATGTTTTCTGCAAACATAGCCATTACTTGATCGCCTTCATTCAGACGCAAAAGGCCGTTATCAACAAACACACAGGTTAGCTGATCACCAATGGCTTTATGTAGAAGCGCAGCAACAACAGAAGAATCAACACCACCAGAAAGAGCTAGTAGCACTTGTTTGTCACCAACTTGCTCACGCATACGTTCGATTGCATCGGTGGCAATGTTATCTGGTGTCCAAAGTGTCTCACACTCACAGATATCAACTACAAAGCGAGACAATAAAGCGCCACCTTGTTTCGTGTGTGTTACTTCTGGGTGGAACTGTAAACCATAGAATTTTTTCGCTTCATTTGCCATACCAGCGATTGGGCAACTTTCTGTCGATGCCATCAAAGCAAAATCTTCAGGCATCTCAGTCACTTTATCGCCATGACTCATCCACACATCAAGAAGATGTACACCATTGTTAGCAACATGATCAACAATATCAGTTAACAAATCAGTGTCACCATGGGTACGAATTTGAGCGTAACCAAATTCACGTAACTCTGAACTTTCAACCTTACCACCTAGTTGTTCAGACATGGTTTGCATGCCGTAACAAATACCTAGAACTGGAACACCCAAAGTGAATACAGATTCTGGCGCACGAGGAGAGCCTGCTTCAGTAACAGATTCAGGGCCACCCGCTAGGATAATGCCTTTTGGAGCGAATTCGATAATTTCTTGATCTTCCATATCAAAAGCACGGACTTCACAATAAACACCAATTTCACGCACACGACGCGCGATCAATTGAGTATATTGAGAACCAAAATCAAGAATAAGAATTTTATGAGCGTGGATATTTTGCGACATAATTTTTTAACTCTTTAATAGACATTAGGGTCTTTGAGCTAGGTCTTTAAATGAGTTTTTGATAAAAACCTAAGCATCTTAAAATAAAGATGGGGCGATTAATTCGCCCCATCTCAGTTTAACTTTCTTTCACGCTTAGCCGGCGTGATAGTTCGGCGCTTCTTTAGTGATAGTCACATCATGTACATGACTTTCACGAATACCCGCACCTGTAATACGAGAGAATTGCGTTTTAGTGCGCATTTCTTCGATATCAGCTGAACCTGTATAACCCATTGAAGAGCGCAGTCCGCCCATCATTTGGTGTACAACCGCAACCATAGGACCTTTACAAGGAACACGACCTTCAATACCTTCTGGTACTAGTTTCTCAACACCGTCTTTCGCATCTTGGAAGTAACGGTCACTTGAGCCTTGAGATTGTGCCATAGCACCTAAAGAACCCATGCCACGGTAAGACTTGAATGAGCGGCCTTGATATAGCACAACTTCACCTGGCGCTTCATCAGTACCAGCAAGCAAACCACCAACCATAATAACGCTTGCACCCGCTGCGATCGCTTTAGCAATATCACCAGAGAAACGTACACCACCATCAGCAATAACAGGCACATCATACTCGACCATAGCCGCTGCAACATTGGCAACAGCAGAAATCTGAGGAACACCAACACCTGAGATAATACGTGTTGTACAAATAGAGCCAGGGCCGATACCCACTTTAACGCCATCAGCACCCGCTTTTGCCAAAGCAATAGCAGCTTCTGCTGTGGCAATGTTGCCACCGATCACTTGTACTTGAGGGAAGTTTTCCTTCACCCAACGAACACGATCGATTACACCTTTAGAATGTCCATGCGCTGTATCAACAACAATCACATCAACACCCGCTTCAACCAAAGCAGTAACTCGATCAGATGTATCAGCACCAGTACCAACCGCAGCACCAACACGCAGACGACCTTGGTCATCTTTACATGCATTAGGATAAGCTGTTGCTTTATCGATATCCGTCACTGTGATCATGCCACGTAATTCAAAATCAGCATTAACCATCAATACTTTTTCGATACGGTGTTCGTGTAAAAGTTTACGAACTTGACCAGCAGAAGCACCTTCTTCGACTGTTACCAAGCGCTCTTTTGGCGTCATGATATCAGCAACAGATTGTTCGAAATCTTTCACGAAACGTACGTCACGGCTAGTCACTATGCCTACTAGATCATCGCCTTGAACAACAGGTACGCCGGAAATGTTATGACTGGCAGTTAATGCTACCAATTCACGAACACTGGCTTCAGGGTTAATGGTTACAGGGTCGCGAACAATACCGCTTTCGTACTTCTTAACGCGACGTACTTCAGCAGCCTGCTCTTCAACAGAAAGGTTTTTATGAACAATCGCAATACCACCTTCTTGCGCTAATGCGATAGCCATACGGTGTTCAGTTACCGTATCCATCGCCGCAGAAACAAGCGGTAAATTCAATTCAATGTCTTTTGTTATGCGGGTTTTAAGGCTAACATCCTTTGGTAGAACTTCGGAATAGCCTGGGATAAGCAATACGTCATCAAACGTTAGAGCTTCTTGTGCGATTCGTAACATAATGGGAAGGGTTCCAATGCCAACTGGGGTAGATTTAGATGGCAAGTAATTCTAACTGAGAATCCCCCTGTGGTAAATCAAAACAATGAGAGATTGATGAATTTTTTTACAGCCGAGAAACAAAATGAGGTCGCCTTCAGTGTCTCTCAATTAAATCGTCAAATACAAACCCTATTAGAAGCCAGTTTACCTTGGGTTTTAGTAGAAGGAGAAATATCTAACCTAGCCCGCCCAGGCTCTGGCCATTGGTACTTTTCACTTAAAGATAGCAAGGCACAAATTCGCTGCGCTATGTTTAAAAATCGTAATAATGCCGTTAGATTTAAACCCAAAGATGGGGATCTCGTTAAGCTCAGGGCCAAAGTCACTTTTTACGGACCCAGGGGAGATTGCCAATTAACCGTTGAGTCTATGGAATCTGGCGGTGAAGGTGCCTTACAACAAGCTTATGAAAGGTTAAAAGCGCAACTAGAAGCCGAAGGTCTATTCAAACAAGAGCATAAAAAACCTTTACCAACAACACCAGAGCGTGTGGCAATTATCACTTCTCCCATTGGTGCTGCTGTACGAGATATGATTAGCGCCTTTAAACGTCGCTTCCCCTTAACTGAGCTCACTATTATTCCGTCTTTGGTTCAAGGACAAGGCGCAGCGCAAAACCTAACCAAACAATTGATTAGAATGGATGCTAGCGATCATTTCGATGCCATCATTATCGGGCGTGGCGGAGGTTCACTGGAAGACCTTTATAGCTTTAACGATGAAACCTTAGCTAGAACCATTTTTAATGCTAAAACGCCCATTATTTCTGCCGTTGGTCATGAGGTCGATTTCACCATTGCCGATTTTGTTGCCGATGTACGAGCAGCAACCCCGACCGCCGCCGCAGAACTTTTAAGTCCAGATTCAGAGCACTTGATTAGGCAAATTCAATCTCGTGAAGATAGACTAGCTTTATCTTTTGAACGCCAACTGCAAACTCAACAACAAAAGCTAGACCATTTGATTCAAAGAATGCGTCACCCTAGTGAGCGTATCCAATTACAACAAGATAAATTAAGCCAACTTGAAAGACGCCTGCAGCAAAGCATGCAAGCCTTACTCAATAATCATAAAGTAACACTGGCCCATTCAGATACTCGTTTGAGTAATGCAAGCCCAACACAAACCCTCAAAATTAAAAATCAGCAACTAGAAGACTACCAACGTAGATTGTCTCAAGCCTTAAAACAAAACCTAGAGCAGAAGACGCAAACCTTTGCTTCGTTAGTTGAAAAGCTCAACCTTGTCAGCCCGTTGCAAATCCTGTCTCGAGGTTATGCGATTGCCAGCAATGAAGAAGGCGTTATAAAAAACATCAGCCAAACGAAAAAAGGCGAAAAGCTAAAAGTAAGAGTCGAAGATGGCGAGTTAAATTGCGAAGTTATCAGTAAGAAGAAAAGCAATAAATAAAAAGCGCTAACGAGGAGAACGCTAAGAGAAAGGAGAGTCTCTTTTTAGCGTTCTTCTTATGAGAAATACAATTAACACTTTTTCAGTTAATGTTTTTAGCCTAACTGATACCTTTCAATTTTTTTCAATAAACCTTGTCTTGAAATCCCAAGCTGCCTTGCCGCTTGGCTTCGATTCCCTAAACTTTCTTGTAAGGCTAATTTGATTAAAGCAATTTCCAGTTGTTTGACCTGTTCATCCAGACTGGTATCCAAAGAGATCAGAGGGTTAGAAACAGGCGCACTTTCTGTTTGACCCATAGGAAAGAGTAAGGCTATATCTTCCATTTTAATTTCGGTACTTTGTGCAATAGAGGCAACGCTTTCTAAAGCATTTTTAAGCTCTCGCACATTACCAGGCCAAGTCTGCGCCACAAACCAAGTCAAAGCCTCTGGCGATAATTGAGAGCCTGTTTTTAAATCAGTATGAATCGTATCTTTTTGCGCTAGAAACGTCTGCATTAACAGAGGAATATCTTCCCTGTGTTGATCCAAAGCCTGAGTTTCAAGTGTGATGCCTTTAATTCGATAATAAAGGTCTTCCCTAAACTCACCCTCTTTCACTTTCTCCATCAAATCAGCATTGGTTGCAGATACCACTCGTACATCGATGGACTGTTGCACTCTTCCACCCACAGGAAAGAAAGTCCCTTCTTGCAGCACTCTTAATAACTTAATTTGCATAGGCGCAGGCATTTCACCAATTTCATCCAGAAAGAGAGTACCGCCATCAGCTAGGGATAAAAGCCCTACCTTATCCTTATCAGCGCCCGTAAAAGCCCCCTTTTGATAACCAAATAACTCACTTTCTAAAAGGTCCGCAGGAATAGCCCCACAATGTACTGAAATAAAGGCTTTATCTTTGCGCAAGCTCATATCATGAATAGCTTTCGATACCACTTCTTTACCCGTACCAGAAGGGCCAGTCACTAATACGCGAACTTCAGTAGGGGCAATACGTTCAATCAAGGCGCGAATATTAATCGCTGAAGTCGATACTCCAATATAAGATTCAGCCGCACTTTTCACCTGTCCATCTAGTTTCAACCGCTTAAGGTTTCGAACTTCTTTATCCAGCCCATGTTTAGTCAAGGCTCGCTTAACGACAATCGCTAGCATTTCAGGGTCTAAAGGTTTGGCAATAAAATCCCAAGCGCCATTTTCGATCGCTTTAAGCGCAAGGTCTCGCTCAGCATTCCCCGTAATAACGATAACAGGGCGCGAAATAAGATCTGGAATGGCTGCCAAGGTTTGGTGAGGGTCGAAATGAGGCGGCATAGCTAAATCTAGCAAGATAAGATCAGCATCAAAGCTAGCCAAACAGGCTTTCGCCGAAGTAAGATCAGCAGCTGTTTTCACTTGATAACCCGAACCTTCTAGCCAAATTTGCGCCAGCTGACAAAACGCAGGTTCATCATCCACTAATAAAATCTTTGCCCCAGTATCCATTTCTTTACCTTTTACTTAATTTTTTTACTTAGCATTTTACTAGCAAAATGCCTTCTAGAGCCCTTATTGATCAGGCATGAAGGTTTGATTTGATAATTGCTTTTGACTTTTATTTGCATGTAATGGCAGATCTATTTCAAAACTGACAGGCCAATTGAGGTCACTACGACAACGTATTTCCCCCTGATGCGCATCAATAATGCGTTTAACTATCGCCAAACCTAAGCCATGGCCACCAGAGCGCTTACTTACAAAGGGTTGAAACAAGCTTTGAGCATCCATATTGGCAGCAATTTCAGGCCCATTATTATGCACCCTAACCTGCACTAGATTACTGGCATCATAACGTCTCGCTTCTATTCTAAGCTTGGCATCAGGCTGGTTACGTAAAAATGCAACCGCATTATCCATTAGGTTAATAAACACCTGCTGAATTCTTTGTACATCAACCTCTAAAGTGAGTTCATCTGGCATGTCTAAACTCACTTGTACATTATCAAGCTCAGCTTGGCGCTCTAAACTCAATAACAAGGGTTTTAATAATAAAGGGGTATAGTCCAGTTTCAGACTGCCAGAATACAAGAGCAAGTCACTGATCAACCTGTCCGCTCTTTGTACCTGAGTTTGTATATGTTGCTTGATAGTATCATCTGTACTCATGGACGCCATGGAAATGATATTTAGCGGATTTCGTAGCTCATGGGCCATAGCGGCAGATAACCCCCCCAATTCGACTAGATGCTTTTCATCTAGCCTTTGTCTTTCTGCCTCAGCAAGCTCAAGACTTTGCTGCAACAAACCACAACGAGTCGTAAACAAAGAGGCAAACACCTCACCTGACAAGCGCATTCCTGGGCTCACATCTTGCCAAGCAATCAACTCAAACTGCCAACCTTGATACAGGTTCCGCACTAAAAGCTGCATCCGGTTTTCATCTATTTGAGTCTCTTTTTGAAGTTCTGTTTGGCTGGCATTTGAGCTCGTATCAAGCGTAATAATTTGACCTTTATTAATTTCGATAGAGACGTCAACCACCTGCCCAAGTTGTTGCTTCAACAAGGTTTCGCCAATTTGAATCAACTGGGGCCAATCCTTAGCACCTTTAAGGGCTTGGCTCCAAATATCTAAAAGGTCTTCATTCAAACGAGAGCCAGGATAAATTAAACGCTCTACTAAACGAGAAAGAGGAGGATAGATAAGAGCACTTAATAGAAGAACGGTTAAAGAGTATAACCATAATTGCCAAGCAGGTACCTCAGCCAAGGCTTGCATCCCTAAAGGTGCAGCAGTAGCACTGATAAAAGCAATCAGTATCAAGAGACTCAAAATCATCGCCAACCAAAGCAGAGCACGATTGGCGAACGCATTTACCGCTAATATTTGATAGCGCACCACAGCATAAACAAGCAGCAAAATATAAGTCGGCAAAAGCATCATGGGATAAGGAAAAGCATCCACCCCAACAGATGGGAAGATAAAACTAGTCGCTAACAATAACCCCCAAGCACTCACCATAAAGAGCACAAGGATAGAACGACGTTTATTGCCCTTATGAATCAGCCAACCGTAAAGTAAAACCGCATGACCAAGTACACCTAACAAGACGGTATAAATTAGATTAAACCAACCATAATCTGTGAATACAAAGAGAAACAGACCAGCTTTTTCTATGACGATGGCACCACTTAGCCACCAGCTAGAAATACAAACGAGAAAACTGACTAAATACACCTTATTGAGATTATCGCTGAGTAAGGCCAGCCAAGGTTTAAACTTATGGGTATATTCACCCTGTATCTGACTACTGGAAACAAAGCGCACACTAAAATCGAGGAAGAAAGTTGGCATCAAAGGGTTAGCCAGAATGAGAAAAATACCAAGAGATTGCATATCGTGAGCAATGGCTAAATGACCAAAACACCACAAGGCCATCATGATGGCAAATGCTGATAAAGCCGTTAAGTCTCGCTTACCAGCTGCACGCCAATAAAGCCAAAAACCTGCCATCAAGCCGCACACACTGGTGAGCAAGATAACCATTTCAAAAATCACATTTAATGTCGGCACACTGTCAACCTGATTAACAACTTTCAATTTAAAACTGTAAACCTAGTTTACAGTCGATTTTATAAAACGCTCAGAAAAACAAAATAAATCTTTAAATTCATACACTTATAAATAAAACCATTTTTTGGCACTAGTATTGCTATAAGTATGGCTAATCAATAGCAAAACTTGATCCAACTCAAATATTTTTTATTTAATTTAATCAAATAAGGCATTAGCTATGAATAATAATCTTTTACTGATCGAAGTCATAACTCTACTATCTATTACTGGGTTAGCCCTGATGCCAAGCCTTTTGAAACAAGCAAGTCAGAAAATAAAGAAAGTTAGTTAACTCTTTACTTGAGGTATTTATGGAACTTGATGTCGCAATACTCTCACGGATTCAATTTGCGTTTACTGTGAGTTTTCACATTATCTTTCCCAGTATCACAATCGGTCTAGCCACTTTGATTGCGATTTGGGAAGGCCTATGGCTTAAAACCCATAACCCCTATTATTTGCAATTAGCTAAATTTTGGATCAAGCCTTTCGCTATTACCTTTGGTACAGGTGTCGTGTCAGGCATAGTGCTTTCCTATGAGTTCGGCACCAACTTCTCTCGCTTCTCCGACATAGCGGGTCCTGTTATAGGCCCACTAATGGCCTACGAAGTATTAACTGCCTTTTTTCTTGAGGCTGGTTTTTTAGGTGTCATGCTATTTGGTTGGCAAAGGGTGAGCCCTAAGATGCACTTTAGTGCCAGTCTCATCGTTGCGATCGGTACTTGGATCTCGGCTTTTTGGATTATTGCCGCTAACTCTTGGATGCAAACCCCAGCAGGATACGAAATTGTCGCTGGAAAGTTTCATGTCACTAGTTGGTTCGAAGTTATCTTCAACCCGTCGATGCCATACAGATTAGCCCACATGCTATTGGCAACCATGATTACGGCAAGCTTTTTAGTCGCAGGTATCAGCGCTTATTATTTATTGAAAAAACAGCATATTAACTTTGCTAAAAAAGGCCTATCTATGGCACTTTGGTCAGCGTTGATCTTCACCCCATTGCAAACTTACGTGGGTGATTTACATGGCCTTAATGTCGCTAAACATCAACCCATTAAACTTGCGGCGATGGAAGGTATCTGGCCCGAATGGGAAGCGCCTGTTCCGTTGCTCTTATTTGCTATGCCAAATATGGAAGAAGAAAGAAACGACTATGAAATTGGGATCCCACATCTTGGCAGTATCATACTCACCCATAGTCTAGATGGTGGTGTTCAAGGGCTTAAATCTGTTCCTCCTGAAGACAGACCCTATGTGCCGCTTGTCTTCTGGTCATTCAGAGTCATGGTCGCCATTGGTATTGGTATGCTCTTTATCGCCGTATGTGGTTTATTACTGCGCCATAAAGATAGGCTCTACGAAAATAAAGCCTTCTTATTACTCACCACGGCCTTTACCCCAATGGGCGTCATTGCGGTACTCGCAGGCTGGTATGTGGCTGAAACCGGACGCCAACCTTGGGTTGTTCAAGGTCTAGTTCGCACCATGGATGTTACTTCTTTGTTGCCAGCTGAAAAGGTCCTCTTCTCCTTAATCATGTTTGTTGTCATCTATAGTTTGTTATTAGGTGTATATCTCTACTTTATGGGCAAGTTGATCAAGAAAGGGCCGCCAAAAATGGCTGATTTAGAAAGACAACTTATTGGTATGAAAGCACCAGGTTATGCATTGGCTTGGGTTAAAAACCTTAAACACCAAGAACAAGGGGATAAATAATGGATTACGCACTTTTCTATTTTCTTATCTTGGGCTTCGCCATCTTTATGTACACACTGTTAGATGGCTTTGATCTGGGCATAGGTATCCTCTTTCCTTGGTTTGATAACAATGAGGAAAGAGATCACTTAATGCGTTCAATCTCCCATGTGTGGGACGGCAACGAAACTTGGTTAGTCTTTGGGGGGGTCATTTTATTTGCCGCTTTCCCAAGTGCATATGCGACGATTACATCGACTTTCTACCTGCCCATCATGCTGATGTTATTTGCCTTAATCTTTCGGGGTGTGGCATTTGAATATCGCTTTAAGTCAGATACCTCTAAAAAGTGGTGGGACCTTGCTTTTAGCAGTGGCTCAACCATAGCGGCATTTTGCCAAGGCTTAATCTTAGGTTCGGTTGTAGAAGGCATTCCTGCCAACGCCAGCGAAGCCAATAGCTTAATTTGGCTTACCCCTTTTGCCATATTAACAGGGTTTGCGGTAATGGCAGGTTATGCACTTCTCGCCACTAGCTACCTCTATATGAAGAGCCGTGGTGAGATTCAGCTCAGAGTCGCTAAGCAAGGCCGTTTTCTCCTCATACTCGTTATTCTGGCGATGGGAGCAGTCAGTATCTGGACGATTCTAGATCAGGCTGAAATTCGTGCTCGTTGGTTTGATGGCCTTAATTTCCTTTTGCTAAGTCCACTGCCCTTAGCGTCTGCAGTATTAAGCTATATAGCCTGGAAGTGTTTTGCCAGTGACCATAAAGCCAAGCATGAAAGCTGGCCGTTTTGGTGCAGTGCAGGCCTTTTCTTATTAGGGTTTGCAGGCTTAGTCGTGGGTTTATTTCCTTACCTAGTGCCAAGACAAATGACACTTTGGGAAGCCGCAGCACCAGATTCCAGCTTAAGCTTTCTTGTGTATGGCATCGTCATCTTTTTACCTTTGATCTGTGCTTATACTTTATGGGGATACCGTGTATTTTCCGGCAAGGTAGAAGATTACGAAGAGGGTTATTAATCTTATGAGAAACATTTTGACTAGCAAGATAAGGAGCTAAGTATGAAACAACAAAAGCAATGGTTTTGGTTTCTTAGACTGTATCTTTTAGGCCTGATTACTTTAACCATCATCTCTTTCAGCTTAAAAGGCTTAATCAGCTTTTTATAAACTCATTTCAGTTTAACCTACCTTTCCCACATCGATCACCCAGTGGGAGAGGTAGTTTTTTATTTCATTACTCATGATATTGCAATTAACTAGGCTCTTATCAGTAACGCTTAGAGCATATGTCCTTTTTGACCCGTTACCTAGCTCAAATACACCTCATATTCAGCGCTTATAAAGCGTAAACTAAACTCATATTCACTAGCTGTTTTTACAAGCATACAGATGTGACCATACAGCAAATTCTGCCAGTAACATGGGTTTTTAAAGCAAGGCTCTGTGATAGAGTGAATCTGGTGTCATTTATATTCAAAAGGACCTCACCATGACCAACAAAGACATTTTACTTGCCCTCGCCATCATCTTTATTTGGGGCTTTAACTTTGTCGTTATTGCGTGGGGAATTGAGGGTATCCCCCCTCTTTTATTAGGTGGGCTAAGATTCTTACTGGTTGCTTTAGTTGGCTCTTTATTCTTTAAACGACCTAAGACTCCTATTAAGTGGTGGTTTGCTTATGCCCTGCCCATTAGCTTTTTACAGTTCGCATTTTTATTCAGCGCCATGGATAACGGCATGCCAGCGGGCCTTGCTTCACTCGCCTTACAATCACAGGCCTTATTTACCTTGGTCTTTGCCATGCTATTCCTTAAAGAAAGCATTAAAGGCTTCCAAGTCTTAGCCATTTTTATTGCGGCACTTGGCCTTATCTTTATCGCCCAAAGCCATGACTCTCAAACCATGACGGTATTAGGCTTTGCCCTGACTTTAGCAGGCGCTGCCAGCTGGGCCATGGGCAACATAGCTAACAAAACCATTTCACAAAAAGGTTATGCAGCTAATGTGAATCTCATTATCTGGAGTGCTTGGATTCCACCTATTCCCTTCTTTATTGCCAGCTACTTTATTGAAGGACCAGATTTAATTATTGATAGCCTAAGTAACTTTGGTCTGCAATCAGCCATTGCCCTAATTTATCTGTCAGTCCTTGCGACCGTGGTAGGTTATGGTTTGTGGAGTTATCTACTTAAGAAATACCCAGCAGCACAGGTTGCCCCTTTAACCTTAGGCGTGCCTGTTGTTGGTTTATCTTCAGCTGCATTAATTTTGAATGAGAGCATTAGCCAAGCCCAGTGGATAGGCATTAGCTTGGTCGTTGTAGGTCTGTTGGTAAATACCTTTGGCGCTAAACTCTTAGCCAGCTTACTTAAAACCAAACCTGTTACCTAATAGGGTTAAACTAAGATGACACCTATTTATGTCTTGGTACTGCCCAATACCCTCTTGTTAGATGCGATTGGGCCAGCCGAAGTCTTTCAATATGCCAATCGTATTCATCAAAAACGTGGTGGAAATACCTTATATCAACTGCATTTTGTCGGGCCTGAAAGCGATGCGAGCAACTCCCTAGGTTTACCCCTTAATCTCGCCCCTTTACCAGACAAGATAGAAGCCAATGCATGGTTAATTATTGCTGGTCTAATCGGTGATGAGATCCCACTGGAAACACCCGCCATTCAAACCGCTTGTTACTGGCTAAAACAACATAGGTTTGAACGTTACATCAGCGTTTGTGCGGGTTCTCTTGTCATGGCAAAGGCAGGTCTACTTAAAGATAAAAAATGTACCACACACCATCTTCATCTTGATGATTTAAGAGGCTTAGTAGCCCCTTATCAGGTATTGGAAAATCGTCTTTTTGTGGTGGATGATAATACCTACACCAGTGCTGGCGTCACCGCAGGGATAGATCTAGCCCTTTATCTGGTACAAGAAGATAATCAGGCACAATTAGCGGCTGATATTGCCCAATACATGGTGCTATTTTCACGGCGAGGCAGCCAAGATCCTAGTTTCTCTCCTTGGCTTGAACACAGGAATCACCTTCATCAAAAAGTGCACCAGGTACAAAATGCAATTCAATCAGACCCTGCTAGAAATTGGTCATTAGATGAACTAGCTCAAATCGCCCATTGTAGTACCAGACACCTAGGACGCCTTTTTAAAAAAGAGGCCAAGGTCACCACCAAGGAATACACCTACAAACTGAGATTAAATCTCGCTCAGCAATTACTACAAACCTCAGATCTTCCTATCGAAAATATCGCCAATCAATGCGGGTTTGAAGATAGCCGTCAGTTCAGACGCCTTTGGTCACGTTACTTTCATCAAGCCCCTTCTATTTTCCGCTCGGAGAACCAATCCCTTTAAGCTAAAAGGCTAAACTCATTTCAATAATAAAGTTCATCATAAAAGTGTGAAATTGAATAAACTTAAAGACATCTGTTCATTTTCCATTAACTTAATCATGTTAATGATAAGACAATAAACAAATACTGAGCCTAAGGGAGCCTGCGATTAAGTCACCTCTTCTCAGTCTTTTCAGAAAAAGTATCACACAAGGCGTTACTTTGACGTAATGTAGGTACCTTTCGAGAAGCAACAACATAGGGTGTTACTTTTTCTGAAAGACCCGAAGGGCGTGGTCTAAAAGACCTATCTTTATGTTGAAGAGCTTATCAATAGAATCACTATTAAGTTGCGCTCCTCGCTATAAATCTAGGGGCTTTTATCCACACGCTGAGGCGAGAGGGCTTATTCGCAGGCTCCCTAAGCTCAATTGATAATGTTTAAATAATAAATACTTAATAATAACGATAAAAAAGGAAGAGACTCTGGGCATGTCTGAGACCCTCAAAAAGACAGTACTCCTTGTGGATGACGATGCTGATATTCGCACCTTATTATCTGATGCGCTGCAGCAAAAAGGTTACATTGCTTTGCAGGCAGAGAATGGTGAACAAATGTGGCAACAGCTTGAAGACGAGCCTGTTTCCCTCATCATCATGGACCTTTATCTACAGGATGAAGATGGGCTGCAACTGGCTCGTGAAGTCAGAGAAACACATCAAGTTCCCATCATGATGCTAACCGGTATAGGCGATGAAACAGATCGTATTCTCGGGCTAGAACTGGCCGCAGATGATTATATGATGAAGCCCTTTAGCATACGTGAAGTGATGGCACGTATTCATGCTCTAATAAGGCGCTCTACTCAGCTAACACCAACAGCTAATCATCTTTCTCATACGTTAGAAGAAGCACATCAATGCTTAAGCTTTGGCCCTTGGTTATTAGACCTCACCGCACGCCAATTGAAGGATAATAAAGGCAACTTAGTAGTACTGACTTTAGGTGAATTTTCACTGTTAGAAGCCCTTGCGCTGCACCCTGATAGAATTCTTACCCGTGAGCAGCTTTTAGATATGAGCCGAGGATTAGAAACCGAAGTGTTCGATCGCACTATAGATGTCTTGATTCTCCGCCTACGCCGAAAAATAGAAGCTAATCCTAAAAACCCAGAATTTATCAAAACCCAAAGAGGGTTAGGCTATTTATTCCAAGGGCCAGTAAGAACGAATGAACCAATAAGGCCCTAGTTTTTTTAACCCAAAATAGGGGTTGAACCACAAACCAATATGATCAGACTGATATTTTCAAACTTAGCTCTCTTCAACTTAAAGCAGAGGCAAAAATGCGACTAACCAGTTTACGCCATAAAACCACAATCGCCGTCTTAGCGATCAGTCTTGTGGCGTTTTTTATGGTGGCGATTGGTTGGCAAGCCATGCGTTTAAGTGAAGCAACCTTATCTGAATTTGAAGCACAAACCTTACCCGAGATAAGCACAGCACTCACCTTAGCCGAAGGGGTTGCTCAACTCGCCGCCATTGCCCCTTATACAGCTGAATCGGGCCGCCCTTTTCAGCTACAAAGTGAAGCAAAGAAAATAGAACAGCGCTTTTATGAACTAAGCACTGTAGCCCAGACTTTGGCTGACACAGATTTTAAAGAGGATATTTTCACTCGTCTTGGTGAGCTTCAAACTAGTCTGTCTGAGCTCATCTCTTTGGTCGAAGAAGAACTCTTTATTCGAGAAGATAGCCTAGCGCTGCAATTTCAGATTCGTGCTCTCGCTAAATCTCAATTGCCGCTAGCCATTAAATCGGATGTCGGCTTAAGTTGGTTATTAGACCTTATCGAACGACCTAAAATCACGCCTTCTTTAATTATTGATGAACTCAACCTTTTAAATCATCCCTCACCCATAGTGGTCGAAACCGCCCAAAGCTTGCACCAAGCTCATATGAGGCTAGCCGCCATACAGGAAAGAAAGAACTATCTATTAATTTCTGTCAGAGCTAAGTCCGAGCAACTTAGCCAGCATGTTAGCCACTTTGTAGGCGGCCTTCAGAA
Source organism: Marinomonas sp. SBI8L (assembly GCF_001624705.1). GTDB lineage: Bacteria > Pseudomonadota > Gammaproteobacteria > Pseudomonadales > Marinomonadaceae > Marinomonas. The sequence continues at coordinate 242,771 of NZ_JSEO01000008.1, read as the reverse complement.
GAAGGTGAGCCAACAAAGACAGTCTGTGGCAGATGTAGTGAGCTATGGTCAGAGTTGGATTTTAGGCATCTCTATCTTTTTACTGTTAGGCCTAGCGCGTTTGTATTTTTATAGCCGAGGCATCACCCATGACCTTGGTGTGGTAACAGCCGAAATGTCCTTATTAGCACAAGGCAGTATCGACTCAAAGCAAGCCAAGATTAAACGTAATGATGAGATAGGCACACTCGCTGATACCTTTGATGTGTTTCGCCAAGATGCGATACGCCGACAAGAAATGACAGCAGAGATGTCCAAGCAAAAAGACCTATTAGAAACCATCTTCAATAATATCAATGATGGTTTGAGTGTATTCTCCTCCCAAGGTTTATTAGTGGCATGGAACCCAAGATACGAAAGCTTATTTTCGTTTCAGCCAGACCAACTTTATTTGGGTATGCCTATTTCTCAAGTGCAAAACCTATTAAATCAGCAAAACCCAAGCACAGATCCAAACCCTGAGTTTCTATTACAAGATCTAACTCAAGACAGATACCATAGAAGCAAGCAGTTTGAGCAGCATTTTAGCTCAGGCAAGGTGATTGAGTTTCGTAGCCAGCCCATGCCAGAAGGCGGTTTCGTGACCCTGTATAGTGATCTCACCGAAAGAAAGAATGTTGAGCAACAACTACACCAAGCACAAAAAATGGACATGCTTGGTCAGCTTACAGGCGGTGTCGCCCATGACTTTAATAATCTTTTAGCCGCAATTATGGGCAACCTTGAGATGCTAGCAGATTCTGGCAACTTTAATGCCGATCAACAGAAGTATCTAGATAGAAGCATCGCCGTCTCGGAGAAAAGTCGTCACCTAGTGCAACGATTACTAGCCTTTAGCCGCCGCCAGCCGCTTTTTCCTGAAGCAACTCAAATAGATGCTCTGATTGAAGGCATGTTAGATCTTATTGCTTACAGTGCAGGACAAAACATCAAAGTCATACCAAAACTTAATTGCCCAAATGCCCATTGTTTGATCGATGCCTCCCAACTTGAAAATGCGTTATTAAATCTCGCCCTGAACAGTAGCGCTGCCATGCCTAACGGCGGAGAACTTAGCCTTGAAACTCGCTTGTGCCAACTCGTCAAGACAGATGAGAGTCTAGACACAAACCAGAAGCAACAAACGGCCATCATGATAGAAATAAAAGACACAGGGCTTGGGATAAGCCCCGAACTTATCCCCAGAATTATCGAGCCCTTCTTTACCACCAAACCCATAGGTAAAGGCAGTGGGCTAGGATTAAGCACCATTTATGGTTTTATAAAACAAAGTGGCGGTGAGTTAGAGATCATCTCAGAACTTAATCAATGGACTAAAGTACGCCTTATTTTACCTTTGATGAAAACCGAGCCTTTAAGTGAAAACACTTCTCTTCATGACAAGACAATAAGAAATACAGATCTGTTTAATAACGATTACCCTGATGTCACTTCAAAAGAGCCTTTAGAAGCTTCTTTCCCAATGCAGGCAGGGCAAAGAGTCTGGCTTGTAGAAGATGATCTTCAAGTCGCCAATGTGCTCGCGGATCAATTACAAAGTTTAGGCTTATCAGTAAGCCATTTTGAAAGCGCAGAGGACGTGTTGGATATGCTAGAACATGACAGTGCAGATCTTATTTTGTCAGACATCAATTTAGCTGGCGAAATTAACGGCATCAGTCTCGCTCATCAAATAGATAAGCCAATTTTATTAATGTCCGGCCTACCTAAAGCACAATTAGAGCAAGAGTATCATTTATTATCATCAGACCACTTCCTTCAAAAACCCTTTAATATCAATACTCTAAAGGAAATATTTCAGCTAGGTTAAGCTTATATTTCAATTATTACAAAGAAACTTTCATGCTGAAATTCGCCATTAGTTTTTGTTTTGCATAGTGACTAAACAGCCAAATGACAGGCTGTAACTGGCAGCCACTGCCAGAAACAAAACAACAAAAACAATTTTGGAGTCACTATCATGAAATTTTCTTTGCGCAAGCTTGCAGGTGTTATTGCCCTTACCAGTCTATCCACCAGCGTACTCGCTGAAAGCGATATTATTGGTCTTATCACCAAAACCAATACCAACCCCTTCTTTGTGAAGATGAAAGAAGGTGCACAGCAGAAAGCCAGTGAGCTTGGGGTTGAGTTAAGAACTTTCGCAGGCCGTTATGACGGCGATAATGAATCACAAGTTCAAGCCATAGAAAACCTCATTGCCTCTGGCGCAAAAGGCATACTGATTACACCAAGTGACCCAGCAGGTATTGTACCTAGCATCCAAAAAGCCCGTGATGCAGGTCTATTGGTTATTGCCCTAGATACCCCATTAAGTCCAGCCAATGCCGCAGACATGACCTTTGCCACAGATAACTTTAAAGCAGGTGAAATGATCGGCCAATGGGCAAAAGCACGTATGGGCGAGAAAGCAAAAGATGCCCGTATTGCACTGCTGGATCTTAGCACTAGCCAAATTACCGTGGATGTTGCCCGTGACCAAGGCTTCTTAAAAGGCTTTGGTATCGACATTAAAAATGCCGGCCGTATTGGAGATGAAACCGACCCAAGAATTGTCGGCAATGATGTGACTCAAGGCTCTGAAGAAGGCGGTCGCCGCGCCATGGAAAACCTTCTACAAAAAGATCCAGGCATTAATCTGGTTTACACCATCAATGAACCTGCCGCAGCGGGTGCTTATGAAGCCTTGAAATCCTTTGGGCTTGAGAAAGACGTCACTATAGTTTCTGTCGATGGCGGCTGCCCTGGTGTACGAAACGTACGTGATCATGTGATTGGTGCAACCTCCATGCAGTTCCCATTAGAGATGGCATCACAAGGGGTAACCTCTATTGTTGAGTTCGCTAAAACAGGTACACGCCCTAGTGCTTCTGACGGGTTAGATTTCTTCGATACTGGGGTGCAGCTCGTGACAGACAATCCAACTCAGAGCGTTCAATCAATTAACTCAAACACTGGCCTTGCCATGTGCTGGGGCTAACTTTCCTTAGATCAAATAGCGTTTTGAATTGAAAGCCATCTCCTTGCCTTTAGTCAGGTAATGCATACCCGACTAAAGGCCTTTTTACTGCTCGGAGTAATCTATGAGTTCTGTTAAACCCAATACCTCAACGCCAGTACTTGAACATGATCAAGTGGCGGATAACACCGCTGGGTATGTGGCAAATTTTTCAGTGAAAGAAAGCCCTATATTGCGGCTCAAAAAGTTTCTTCACACTTACCCTATTGCGGCTCCCAGCATCGTTTTATTATTAGCGATTTTTGGCTTTAGCCTGTTAATTGGTAACCGCTTTTTACACCCTTTTAACTTGTCGCTTATTCTGCAACAAGTAACCATAATCGGTGTTATTGGGGTCGCCCAAACCCTGATTATTTTAACCGCAGGTATCGACTTATCCGTCGGCGCTATCATGGTGCTCTGCTCTGTGGTGATGGGCCGTATGGCCATAGATTTAGGCCTAGAAGCTTGGTTAGCCCTCGCCCTTGGTATTTCAGTCGGCGCCCTAGCAGGCTTTATCAATGGCCTGCTCATTACTCGATTAAAAATCCCACCTTTTATTGCCACCCTAGGTTCCTGGAATGTCTTTTTCGCCATAAACCTCTGGTATTCAAAAAGTGAAACCATTCGCTCGCAAGACATCTCCTCTATCGCCCCGCTATTACAGTGGACAGGAGAAACCATTAACTTTTTTGGCGCTAGATTAACCTACGGCTCCTTACTCATGTTAGGTCTCTTCTTTTTAATCTGGTACGCCCTTAACTGGACCTCTTGGGGTCGACATGTTTATGCCACAGGGGATGACCCAGATGCAGCGCGCCTAGCCGGTATTCAAACTAATCGCATCCTAATGTCAGTCTATGTGCTTGCAGGGATTGTCTGTGCCGTCGGAGCTTGGGTGTTAATTGGCCGAATTGGCTCGATCAGCCCACAAGCAGGTTATACCGCCAACTTAGACAGTATTACGGCTGTGGTGATAGGTGGCTGTAGTCTCTTTGGAGGACGCGGTTCAATCTATGGCACCTTGATTGGCGCCCTAGTAGTCGGTGTATTTAGAAACGGATTAGCCCTTGCTGGCGTGGATGTACTTTGGCAAGAATTTACCGTGGGGATATTAATCATCTTAGCTGTTGGCGTTGACCAATGGATTCGAAGAGGAACGGCATAATGAGCATAGATTATCAACAAACACCCGTGTTAAAAGCCTCTGGTCTAGTGAAACGTTATGGCAGTGTGACCGCTATAGATAATGCGGATTTCGAACTTTTCCCAGGAGAAATTCTTGCTGTAATTGGTGACAACGGTGCAGGTAAATCGTCTTTGATTAAAGCCCTATCAGGCGCCTTGGTGCCTGATGAAGGCGAAGTCTGGTTAGATGGGCAAAAAGTTGTATTTAATACCCCCATGGAAGCCCGTGAATTAGGCATAGAAACCGTCTATCAAAATTTGGCCGTCTCTCCTGCCCTAAATATTGCGGATAATCTCTATTTAGGCCGTGAAATTCGCAAGCCCGGTTTTTTAGGTAAGTATCTAAGAATGTTAGATAAAAAAGCCATGGAACAAAACGCCAAAGCCAAGATGACAGAGCTAGGCTTGCTCACAATTCAAAATATGAGTCAGGCCGTTGAGTCTCTTTCTGGTGGCCAACGCCAAGGGGTCGCTGTCGCTCGCTCTGCCCTCTTTGGTAGTAAGGTGGTTATCATGGACGAACCGACTGCGGCACTTGGGGTAAAAGAGTCCCGTCGCGTACTAAACTTAATCAAGGAAGTACGTGATAGAGGCTTACCCATTGTGCTTATCAGCCACAATATGCCCCATGTGTTTGAGGTAGCCGATCGTATCCACATCCATCGCCTTGGCAAGTGTGCTGGTATCGTCACGCCACAAAGCCATAGTATGTCTGATGCGGTTGCTATTATGACGGGCGCAATGGAAATTGAAGCCGCCTAGCTATAAGAAAGGCTAAATAGCAGAAACCTTGGCATAGGCCCTGATTCGTCGTCTAATGAGACAAGATCAGGGCTTAACTTTGCTGCAATATAAACAGGACGTTCGTTTAAATAGTATGAGAAACAAGATGAGACTGGACACAGATGCCAAAGGCTTAATACTAAGTTTTGCCTATAAGATAAAAACAAGACTGACACTTATCAGTAGCTTTCTCCTTGCTTGTTTAATGGCCCTTGGCTTTACCAGTTTTTCAGCAACCGCCTCCAACCCAGCCAAATTACAATCTATCGGCATCAGTGTGGCGGATTTAGGTAACCCATATTTTGTCCAATTGATTGAATCCGCGACCAGCCGCGCCGAATCTCTTGTTGGTCAGCCAGTAAAAATGTTGATTCGCTCTGATGCCTATGATCTCAAGCGTCAAATTACCCAGCTTAATTATTTTATCGAACAAGACGTCGACCTGATTCTACTCACAGCCGCAGATGAAGAAGGCATAGCCCCCACCATAGCCAAAGCACAAAGAGCCGGTATCAAGGTGATTGCAGTAGACGTTAAAGCACGTGGTGCTGATGCCACTATCACCACAGATAATATTCAAGCGGGCGTCATTGCCTGTGAATACCTAGCCAAGCGTATGAACTACCAAGGTAATATGGTCATTATTAATGGTGTTGCCGTTTCTTCTGTTGTTGAGCGTGTAGCTGGCTGTAAATCAGCGATCCACGCCTATCCAAAGATAGTGCTGTTAAATGATCAGCTAAATGGCACAGGCAGCATAGATGGCGGCATGAAAGCCATGACCTACTTAATGGAAGCTTATCCACAGATAGACAGTGTATTTAGTATTAATGACCCAACCGCATTAGGCGCAGTACGCGCTGCTAAACAAGCAGGTCGTGATGACTTTATTCTTGCCTCTGTGGACGGCGCACCTTTTGCGGTGAAACTGATTCAATCAGGAAAAACTAATTGGGCTGCCACAGCCATGCAAAAACCTAGCTTGATGGCTAAGAAAGCAGTCGAAATTGGTTATCAGTTATTACAAGGAAAGAAGGTCGAGCCTAACTATATTCTGATTCCCGCAGAGCTTGCAGCACAAGAGATCGAGAATAAAAGTGATGATTGGTAAGGCTTTCTTATTTCACAGAATCATTCTGTCTAAATGAATATTTTAAGATAGTAAAGTTTTGTTTAAATTAAATAAAACATTCAATAACAGAATAATATTTTGCAGTGTTAAGCGAACAATAAAACGGTAATATTGGTAATACATGCTTACTTATCATCGAGGAATAATGTTTAGCGATTACTTTGAAGAATGGGAAGTTAAACCCGAATACTCAAAAGAGTTTATATCTCTCTGGAGCGGCTGGCTTGGCAAGGAAAACTATCACAAATTGGATGAAGTCACCGAGAATGAATGGGGCAGGTTCAATAGTTTCCTAAAAAGTATCAGCAAAAAATACTCAATTGAAAAAGTAGACTTCGAAGCTCAGTCGATTACCAAAGTTGATAATATTGAAACCTTACTATCAAGTTACAGTGAAAGTATGAACAAAGATTCTTCAATGTTCACAAATATAGTGCTACCAGAACTGGAGTGTGTAATAAGTGAAGAGTGGGATTATACATATATCATTTGGCATAAGAAAAATGGCGCTGTGGAGGCCCTTTCTCCGTTAATAGAGTCAGATGGGTTAAAGCATTTTCATGATTAAATGCATAACAAGGCACTCAAGCTTTGGCATGCTAAACACGTCGCTTAGATTGTCATTAAGCAAAATCGTAAATTAGCCAAACTTATAAATGCGAGCCAAAATCCTAAGAATTATAAAAACCATTCCAAACCTAATAAAAGAGGCCTTTATCTTGCCTATTTCACTCAATCACTTAGATCAAGTCGTCCAGATTATTAAAGAAAAGTCAGCCGATAAGCGACGCTTTATGATCGCGATTTCAGCTTGCCCTGGTGCAGGTAAATCGACCCTCTCCCAGCAATTATTGTCACATTTGGAAGGGGCTAAAATCGTACAGATGGATGGTTTTCACTTAAGTAATGGGGTGCTATCTGACAAGGATCTACTCTCCCGAAAAGGCTCCCCTGCTAGCTTTGACCTTTCAGGTTTAAAACACCTGATACAGAGAATCAAACAGGGAAGCTCAGATTCTCAGGAAAGCATTTATGCCCCGCGCTTTGATCGTGATTTAGATGCGTCCATTGGCTCTGCTGTCGCAATTGAAAGCCAGGATAAATATATTCTGATCGAAGGGAATTACCTGCTATTGGATCAAGAAGGCTGGCGTGACCTTAAAGCAGACTTTGATTTATCTCTATTTTTAGAAGTGGATGAAAGCACGCTGATCTCGCGTTTAACCCAACGTTGGTTAGATTTAGGTTTAGATGAAAAAACCGCCTTATCTAAGGTACAGAATAATGATGCCTTGAATATTAAGACGGTGAATGATTATTTAATCCCACCAGATATCACTGTGTCTTTTAACTAACCGTGTCCTTTAATTAATTCAGCTTTTCGAATAACCCTTCACTGGTGCGAGAAAGTAAGTCCAACTCGTGTCTCAGTAGTTTTACAAAAGATTTAGTCAAATCTGAACGGGCTTTATGGGCTGGAAAAATCAAGTTATACCGATAAGTAATACAGGGAGAAAAGCGTTTTACTACGAGTCCTAATTTTTGATAGTGCAAGGCAGTAATAGGTTCAACTAACGACACGCCCGCCCCTGCAAGTACCATGGCACAGGCGCTATAAGATAGTTGAGTATCCATTAGTAGTTTACGATACACACCAGCCGAATCAAACACACTGTCGATTTTATGATGTAAGCCTTGCTCTGTTCCCAATGAAATAAAGCTTTCGCCTTCTAGGTCTTGCGGCACAATTTCATCCTTATCCACCAACCTATGATTGGCGGGCAAAATGCACACGAGTCTACTTTCTGCCAAAGCGTCGACTTCAATAGCTGAATCCATGATAGGAATAGCAGACACAACACCCACATCATATTGTTGGCTCGCCACTAAATCCGCCACCTGCTGTGTGCTTCTTACTTGGAACGAGAAAGAAACGCCCGCATGTAATTGGCTGAAGCGTTGAATCACACTAGGAATAAAATCAACCGATAACGCGGGCATAGAAGCAACACGTAAAGAACCAATATGGCATTCACGCAGATCATCAGCGGCTCTCGCTAAGGTCTCTAAAGAAACAAAAGATCGCTCTACCTCAGCATAAAACACATGGGCTTCAGGGGTGGGGATCAAACGTTTTTTTAAACGCTCAAACATTTTCACGGCTACCGCACTTTCAAAGTCCGCCAATAAGCGACTCACCGCCGGTTGTGATACACATAAAATATCCGCTGCACCACTGGTTGTCCCACTAATCATAACGGCCCGGAACGCTTCTATTTGTCGATAAGTAATACGAGCCATGAGCACCTCAAATTAATAACAAAATATTATCAAGTGATGTAAATATACGATTTGATGTTATTAAATCAACTCCTTAAAATCAATTCAAGCTCACACCTCAACGATAAACATAAAAAAGAGAGGCTCTGATGGATCAATTCTTCCGCTACTTACTGACAGCATTAATCAGTACGGTAGCAGCCAGTCAATTTATACAGGTGATCACCCGCTATGTGTTTGAAACTCCTATTATGGGATTGGAGGAAAGCGCTCTAATTCCGACAATTTGGCTTTATATAATGGGCAGCGTCAATGCGTCCCGTGAAGATACTCAAATTCGTGCCAATGTTTTAGAGATATTTCTCAGCACTGACAAAGCACGAGCCCTGCTACAAGCTATTTCAGACATGATCAGTATCGGGATTTCCATCTGGTTAACCTGGTGGGCATGGCTTTACTTCAGTTACTCATTACGGGTTTGGAAAGGCACGCCTACGCTTTATATCCCAACCTTCATCTACGAATCAGCCCTATTTTTAGGTTTGTTAATGATGACTCTTTTCACCTGTTGGAACCTGTTTCGTCACCTGCAATTTCTGTTCGGCTTTCGCACTCAATCTAATAGCGAAGCAAACTCAACCATTACCAAAGACAACACAGAAAGCCAGGCTGCAACCCCTATACAAAAGGATACAAACTCATGATAGAAATCGCGATTCTGGCCTTTGCCATCCTCGTTATCCTACTCACCATAGGGGTGCCTTTACCTTATTGCTTTGGTGCGGGCCTAATTGTTATGACCGTCGTTGGTGAAGCCTCGATGCGTGGCATGATGTTATGGGGCTTTAGCCAATTAACTAACCCTGTATTACTGGCAATCCCTCTCTTCGTATTTGCGGGTACCATTATGAGTATCAGCGGTATTGCCGCCAGCTTACTCAATTTCGTCAATATCTTTATTGGCAGAATTCGTGGTGGTCTTGGGGTGGTTGCTGCCGTTAGTTGTGCCATTATCGGCGCTATTTCTGGCAGTGGTTTAACGGGCATTGCGGCGATTGGCCCGCTACTGATTCCTGAAATGGAGCGTAAAGGCTATCCAAGACCTTATGCGACGGCTTTGGTTGCCAACTCCTCTATCCTCGGGCTATTAATCCCACCCAGTGTCACCATGATCGTTTATGGCTGGGTAACCGATACTTCGATTCTCGCCTGCTTCCTTGCGACCTTGGGTCCAGGCCTTTTGATTATGATGAACTTTTCCATCGTTAATCTGGTGATGTCACGTAAGTTCCCGCTAATTCTGGATGAGCCTATGCCAATGGGTAAATTCATGAAGGAAGCGAGCAACCGAACCGCAGGGGCGATTCCCGCGCTACTCATGCCAGTCATCATTCTTGGAGGTATTTATGGCGGCATCATGACGCCAACAGAAGCCGCTGCGGTAGCAGTTATCTACTCTTTGCCAGTCGGTATCATGATCTATAAAGGTCTGACCTTTAAAACACTATTAGAGTCAGGCAAAGAGTCGGCAACGGCGGTCGGTGCCATTTTGATCATGATTTTATTCAGCCTCATGCTTAGCCAAATCTATGTAATGGAAGACATCCCACAAATGCTTGTGGATCAAATCTTCTCTATTACTACAGATAAAGTCTTGCTACTGATACTGGTTAACCTTTTCTTATTTGCCATTGGCATGATAGTGAACGACATCACCGCCATCATCTTAACCGCACCTTTGTTGTTGCCCTTAATGGCAGCACTTGAAGTCAGCCCGATTCAGTTTGCCGCCATTATGGGTGTCAATACTGCCATGGGCGGCGTGACGCCACCTTATGCCAGCATCCTTTATTTGGGTGCGCGTATCGGCAAAGTAAAATTCACTGAAGTGGTGAAGCCAGCCATGCTGCTCATCCTCTTCGGTTATATCCCAGTTGTCATACTGGTCTCTGTTTGGCCTGATCTGTCGGAATTCTTTCCGCGCGTTTTCGGCTATTAAGTAAACCCTAACCACCTATAACAAGCAGGAAATAACAATGAAAAAAAACCTGATCAACAAATTAGCAATAGCAGTTACCTTATCGGTTTCTTTAACCAGTGTCGCACAAGCGGTTACTCTTAAATTGTCCCATGTGAGACCCCAAGAAACCGCTATTGATGTGGATGCAAAAGCCTTTGCCGATGACATTAAATCTGCCACTGACGGTAAGGTAAAAGTGAAAATTTATGCTGCCAGCGCCCTTGGTGACTATACGGTTGTGCAAGAAAGGGTTGGCTTAGGGGCTGTCGATATGGCGGTTCAACCACCTGCATCTGGGGTAGATAAACGCTTTCAAATTGTCTACATGCCTTACCTGGTGAAAACTTGGGATGATGCGCAAAAGATCTTTGCCAAAGGCTCGCCCATGAGACAAACCGTATCGGATCTTTATGATAAGCAAAACATCAGTGTATTAGGAGCTTGGCCTGTGTACTTTGGTGGTGTCTCTTTAAATAAAGAGATTGATGATGCGGCGAATCCAATGACAAACAAGGGGGCTAAATTACGTGTTCCGCCCATTAAAACTTTCCAGATGACAGCGGATAACATTGGTTTTATTGGTTCACCCTTACCTTTTTCTGAAGCCTTTACCGCCGTACAAACGGGTGTTGTGGATGGCGTAATGGGGTCTGGTGCAGAAGGCTATTATGCGTCTTTTCGTGATGTCACCAAAAGCTATCTACCTATCAACACTCACTTTGAGATGTGGTATCTCATTATCAATAAAGATGTGTTTAGTGATTTAAAAGAAGCACAACAAACAAAGTTAATCAGTGCCGCAGAAAAGTTTGAGCTAACCCGTTGGCAGAATGCCCGTGGTGACCAAGCTAAAAATGAGCAACTATTAGCTGATGCGGGAGCCAAGATCATTCCTGTTTCTAATGCGCAAATTGACGCCCACGCTAAAATTGTACGCGATCAAGTATGGCCTGAAATCATCGATGACATTGGCTCAGATTGGGCTCAAGGCGTGCTGGATGAAGCGCTGAAATAGACCTACGACTTACCCTTATATTTCACTCTTTGCCCAACGCTCGCGTTGGGCCTTTTTCCTCAAGGATATCTTATGACGCAGTTCTCAACTGGCAGTTCACATCGTCCTGACGTCTGTGTTTTAGGTGGCGGTATCGTCGGTTTATCCGTCGCACTTGGCTTACAACGAAATGGACTCATTGTGAGCATTATTGATGAAGGTGATACTGGCCTTCGCGCTTCTCGTGGCAACTTTGGCTTAGTCTGGGTCCAAGGTAAAGGAGATACACTTGCAGATTATGCCCAAATATCCCGTTTATCGGCCAAACTTTGGCCTCAATTTGCCCAAGAATTATTCTCTAAAACGGGTATTAATATTGAGTTACAGCAAAAAGGTGGACTCTTTTTTTGCTTGAGTGACGACGAACTAGAGCAACGTAAAACAATGCTCACCATGATGCAAAAAGAAGCCAATGGTGATTACCCTTTTGAAGTACTAGACCTGCAACAACTCAGGAATTTTATTCCAGAAGCGGGTCCTGAGGTAGTGGGCGCCACCTATAGCCCAGAAGACGGCCACCTTAATCCCTTGTTCTTATTACGCGCCTTAACTGAATGTTTTATCAAACAAGGTGGCAAGATTCACCATTCAGGCAAAGTCTGCAAACTAAGCAAACACGGGCAGTCTTTTAAGGTTGAGACGGAAAAAGAAAGCTATCAATGTGATCAGATTGTTTTGGCAGCAGGCCTTGGTAATAAAGAGCTTGCTCCACAAGTCGGTCTAAATGCACCATTAACACCTAATCGCGGCCAAGTCCTTATCTGCGAAAGAGTAAAACCTTTTCTAAATTACCCCACAGGCCATGTGAGACAAACCAATGAAGGTACGATTCAGCTAGGTGACTCAAAAGAAGACGTGGGGTTTGATACGGGCACAAGCACACAAGTAATGGCAACCATTGCTGCCAGAGCGAGCAAGATGTTTCCCCTACTTAAAAATATTCGCCTTATTCGAGCTTGGGGAGCCCTGCGAATCATGACCCCAGATGGCTACCCTATTTATCAAGCCTCACAAACACATCAAGGGGCCTATCTCGTTACCTGCCATAGTGGAGTCACCTTAGGGGCATTCCATCACGGCCCGATTGCGGACTGGATCGCCAATGATAAACAAGACTTTGAATTGGAGGCTTTCCATGCCAAACGCTTTGCCATTTAATCGTTTAGAAACAAATAGCGACACTTGGGTCACCCTGTATATTGAAGACCAAGCTATTCAAGTCCCTGCTGGGGATACAGTTGCAGCGGCCATCTTAAGTGCTGGTTTGCTACCGAGCAGAACCACCTCAATTAGCAGCAGCCAAAGGGCACCTTATTGCCTGATGGGCGTTTGCTTTGAATGCCTAGTCACCATAGATGGAAAAGAAAATAGCCAAGCCTGTATGACGCAAGTTCAAGACGGCATGCGGGTAAGCAAACAAATACAATCACCTGACCTTAACGCCGCAGACACACGAGAGGCCAAACATGATAAATAACACTCTCTACGATCTAGCCATAATCGGCGCGGGCCCTGCGGGCATGAGCGCAGCAATTTGCGCTTCAGAGCACGGACTTAAGGTGGCATTATTAGACGAACAAGCCAACTTTGGCGGTCAAATATACAAAAAGCTTTATCAGCCTAGCCTGAAAGATGAATCCATTCTTGGCCCTGATTATTATCAAGGCAGAGTACTTATTCATCAGGTACAAAAAAGCAAAATAGATTGTTTTTTTGAAGCTAGCGTTTGGCAAGTGACTTATCCAGAAAAGAGCGATTCAACCCTAGAAATCAATCTAAGTATCAAACAGCAAGGTCAGCAACTAAAAGCCAGAAAACTACTTATTGCTGCGGGTGCCCAAGAAAGGCCAACCCCATTCCCAGGTTGGACCTTACCCGGTGTGATGACCTGTGGTGCAGCTCAAATTTTATTAAAAACCAGCGCCATGACCCCTGCATCACCTTTAGTTATCGCAGGTAGTGGCCCGCTGCTATTACTTATAGCCGCCCAACTTCATCGCGCTGGCGTCAATATTAGTGGCCTGCTTGATACTCGCCCTAAAGGCCGCTATGTCGAAGCTCTACCGCATTTAGCAGCTGCCTTGAACAATCTGCCTTTACTCGCCAAAGGTTTGGCCTTAATGGCTGAAATTAAAAAGGCAAATATCCCTATTTATAAAAACGTGACGGAGTTAACCGCGTTAGCGAATCCATCCGAGCACTTAGAACAGGTGTCATTCAAAACAGGTAATCAACACCAAGAGATAACTTGCAGAACCTTGTTAACACATCAAGGAGTGGTGCCTAATGTGCAACTAACCCGAGCCTTAAAATTGGATCATGTATGGCACCAGAATCAAACCTGCTGGCATCCGGTTAAAGATGAATGGGGGCAATCAAGTCATCCAGACATTTATATTGCAGGTGATGCAAGTGGTATCACAGGGGCAAAAGGGGCAGCTCATACAGGCAGAATTGCCGCTTTAAAAATCACCCAATCACTGGCTAAGATCAGCTCTTATCAGTTAGCAAAATTGGCACAAGTTCCTACAAAAAAGCTTGCTAAAGAAACCTGTATTCGACCTTTTTTAGATAAACTTTATTACCCTGCTCAAACCTTCTTAACACCCGAAGATGACACTCTAGTGTGTCGCTGTGAGGAAGTCAGTGCCAAAGACATTCGCCATATGGTCAAACAAGGTTGCACTGGACCGAATCAAACCAAGGCCTTTAGTCGAGTAGGTATGGGTCCTTGCCAAGGACGTTTATGTGGTTTAACCGTGAGCAATATTATTGCAGAGGAAAGCCGGCTTACTCCTGATGAGGTCGGTTATTACCAAATCCGAAATCCGATAAAACCTGTTAATCTTAGCGAGTTAATAGATTTAGCAAAATAAACAATAAGAAATAGGGGAAAAATCTTGATAGAAAGACATGAAACAAGCACACGTATGAGCCGCATAGTAGAGCATAACCAGACTGTTTATTTATGTGGCCAAGTGGCAGCGGATAGAACCGCTGGCATTACCGAGCAAACACAGACCATGCTGGCTAAAGTAGTAACCTTGTTGGAATCAGTAGGCTCATCAAAAAATCAAATTTTATCTGTCACCATTTATTTAAAAGATATGAGTCACTTTGTTGAAATGAATGCGGTATGGGACAACTGGGTTGAAGAAGGTTATGCTCCTGCTCGCGCCTGCGTTGAAGCAAGAATGGCGAGCCCAGAGTTATTAGTGGAAATCTCTGTTATTGCCGCTAAAAGCGAGTAACTTTATATTTAAACCTAAGCTGTGAAGCTTTATTTACAGTTTAGGTTTCTCACTTTTCGACAGTTCAGATAAGTTCATCCAAGTATTCTCTCTGACCTTATAATGGCTTACAAAATCATCTGGTTCTAATTCGTATATAGCATCTTCAGGATAGAGCCTAGCGACGTTGATATCATCTCCAGCAAAGGCCTTAATAACATTGAGGTTTTCCCAATAAGAAATCAGTTTAATTTCAACTTTATCACCTAGGTCTCGATTAAAGATTTGAGTGCCTAAAAAGCCAGGTGTTGCAGAGGTTTCCTTGACGCCAGTTTCGTATAAATAGGCAATAAACCCTTCTTCATGTTTTTTCGGACATCTTGCAGCCCATTCTCTTGCTATCATATTTTTCCTTAATATGTTCTATAACGAGTCTAGGGAACCTACGATTAAGTCACCTCTTCTCAGTCTTATCAGTAAAAGTGACAAACAAGGCGTCACTTTGACGTAATGTAGGTACCTTTCGAGAAGAGACAACACAGGGTGTCACTTTTTCTGTAAGACCCGAAGGGCGTGGTTTAAAAGCCCTATCTTTAAGTTGAGGGCCTTATCAATAGAGCAACTATTAAGTTGCGTCCCTCGCCATAAATCTAGTTGCTTTTATCCACACGCTGAGGCGGGAGGACTTATTCGCAGGTTCCCTAGCTTAAGATAACAAGCTTTTAACCTCAGCTGCTAAAAAGCTAGCCAATACTTCATGCTGCTCTGCATCCCAATGAATACCATCCAGATCAGAGCTTTTAATCACTTGGTTAGCATCAAGAAAGTCACACTGATACAACTCTGCTTGAGCGGCAAACTCTTGGGCTAATAATTGGGACTTTTGCGCACCACCAGCATAAACAGAAACATAAGGCGGGCGCTCTTTAATCTCTGGCGGCGAAACTAATAAGATCTTTATATTAGAAGGTCTAGAAGAAACGCTAGCAATAGCCTCTTGGCTAAAGGCTTGAATCTGCTTAATAAGCGTACCCGCGCCTGCGCCAATGTCTGCTGGAGACAAGTTAAACTTAGCTTTTAAATCATTGGTGCCCAATATGATTATCACAAGTTCAGGCTCATGGATGGCTAACAGAGGTTTGAGGTAAGTAAGCCCTGATTTATCTCCATCAAAAGGGGCATTTTTAATCAAGGTGCGATTCGGTTGGCCTGCCTCCATGACGAGATATTTACTCTCAGTTTCTTGGTTAATAGAATCTGCAGATGACATATTCAAATATACACCGAGCAGAAAACTCCAGCGTTCATGATCAGCATAACGCCCGCCCTCAGGTTTTGTACCCCAGGTATTTGAATCGCCAAAACACAGAACCTTTGCCATCAACCCGCTAACCTTTCTTAAACCGCTAATTTAACCTTATTCAACATTTTACTCATATCTCACTGAGTACAACATGCCTATTGAGTTTAAACAGATACTCAAGCGAAAACTTGATTGTCTAACCTCAACCCCCTAATGTCGCCTTTTACTTAGCATAATTAAAAATAAGGTAGGTCAAAGCATGTTAGTTCGAGTCTGTCTGTTAGTCAGCGCCTTTAGCTTTTTAGTGGGCTGCTCTAGTGCATTAACACCCTATACTGATAACCCAGATCAAAAACTCTCTTATGCTTACTATTTAATGAACCAAGATAGAGTCTATTCAGCCCAGCATTTGGGTGAAGAAGCATTAGAAGACTTCACCGCGCTTCATGATAAATTTGGCATGGCTGAATCTCACATTTTTCTGTCTAGCTTATATAAAAAACATGCGAACCCTACTAATCCAAACTTCCACTCTGTAGCCCCAGATTTTGACCCTAATAAGGGTAAAGCCATTTTTCACGCTGAACACTCCATCAAACTATTTTCTCAGCTTGAGCATTTAACCCAGGTGGCTAAAGCCGAATTTGTATTAGCTAATTTTTATATCACCACTAACAAAATCACACAGGGCTGCGAGCTTTATGATAAAAGTCTTGTTAACTATGAAAAAGGCTTAACACTTGAACCAGAGTCAGGATTTGAAATTAATAACCCACATTTTAAGAGTTTCCCAGAAATGGTGAAAGCCTTTAAGACAGAGCATTGTGCTTAAAAAAAGAAACATTGATAAAACACTGTTAACAAAACTTGTTGAGAGAGAAAAATGGATTTAACCCGCTTAACCGAACGCATGATGAGTATGGACGACGAAACTTGGAAGCGTCATTCAAACCCTTGGAGTGTTTATACAAGGTTTTCAATTCTTCCCCTTATGTCTATCGCATTTTGGTCAAGGGAGTGGATTGGCTATTACAGTATTATCCCCATACTCCTTTCTTTTATTTGGGTTTGGTTAAATCCAAGGCTATTTAGCGCGCCGACTAACACCAACAACTGGGCTTCTATGGGCACCTTTGGTGAACGTATCTATCTAGAACGAAATAAGGTGGCGATTCCTCGTTATCATCTCACCCCAACCCTCTTATTACAAATTTTATCAGGCCTTGGTTTGCCTTTCTTCTTCTATGGATTATACAGCTTAAATATTTGGGCACTCATGCTAGGCAACCTCTGGATTATGGTTTTCAAAGCTTGGTTTGTGGATCGCATGGTATGGTTGTATCGGGATATGAAGGAAACCAATCCAAAATATTTGAATTGGTTAACTAAAGAATAATTCTAAATTTGTAGACGATAAACTCAAGAAAGTAATCTTTCTATTCTTACTTTCTTCCTAATACAAATACCAACTCTCCTATAATACGATCACTTTTTACAACTCCCCACAACCGGCTGTCAGCAGAGTTATCACGGTTATCACCCATGAAAAAATAACTATCTAAAGGAACATTAAAAGTACCATCAAGTAAGTTTTTAGCTTCGCTCATAGTTTGAATATCATACTTAAATCCCTTCATGTCTTCTTGAAAGACATTGGCATTTCCAGTGTAATATTTGAACTCTCTTCTTAAAGTTTCACCATTCACTGTTAATCGCCCATTTTTGTATTCTATTGAGTCTCCAGGGACTCCTATTAGACGTTTAACATAAGAAATTTTCTTATTTGGGTGATAAAAAGCATAATTTTTTCCTACCTCCATATTCTTTGGATCAACACTTTTTGGTGAAAGAAGTGGTATTCCGTAAGTACCATAATTTCCAAACCCTAATTTTTTAACAAGAATTAAATCTCCTTTATTTATAGTCGGAGACATAGAAGAAGAAGAAGGGATAGAAAAAGGCTCATACAAAAATGAGCGAGTAAGAAATAACACACTCAAAAAGCAAACTATTATTCCAAAAATACTACTCAGTTTTGAATACCAAATACGTGGATTGAAGCTCTTTCCTTTTTTTATAATGAAGAATGCATAAATTGGGCAAATTAAACTAAACACATTTACATAAAAACTACCTAGATACAGATCTACTAATGTGATTCCAGCAACTAGTAAAAAGAAAAGAAAAAAAAGCTTTACACGATTTAAATAAAGATAAGTAAAAGGAGGAAAAATGACTCCTAATAGAATAGCGATCCAAAGTTTTGGGGCCCAGTTTTGAGCTTGCATTATTACTCCCTTAATTTTTATTTTAATTGAAGGATAATACTCTTAGATTAAACACTATTCTAGAAATAGTATTTAATCTAAATAGACTGGGTAGAAAGTTTTAAACATTAAAAAAAGAGGCCTAATAAGGCCCCAAAACAGGTTAACAGGCATGTGGGTGACAGCCTGTTAACATCAAAGCCACATAGCTATAGTGCTTGTGATAACTTAGCCAACTCTTGTGCAACGAGGTCTGTCACATCGATAAGTTGTTTGTGCGTTTTAATGGGAATCAAAGGCAACTCGGTACAAGCAAGTAGCACTAAATCTGCCTCTAACGAATCTACCAATTTAGTAAAAGATTCACAGATAAAAGGCATGTCACCACCATAGGTTTTCACATCATAAATCAGTTGATGTAAACCTAGCTCAGGGTCTGGCACTTCCACCTCAGCAACCTCTTTAAGCTGTCGATAAGGAGACCAATCACCAAGGTCTGTCACAGGGTCTGATCCCAATAGCGCAACCTTTTTGATGCCTTCTTGTTCTAGCTTTTGCTTTACCACATCCCCAAATGACACTAGCTTAGATTTTAAGGCCAAGGCTTCTAACTGCGGCTGATAATAGTTCAGGGTATTACAAGCAATGGCATAGTAATCCACCTGTTGTGCCACTTCATTTGCCACTTGAGACAAGGTATTCCATACCTTGTCATCATGTAGCTCGAGCTCCATAGAAAGCCCTAATAGCGGCTCTGAGATAATATTCACCATGGGCGCATCTAAATCCCCTTTAAATGCCTCTCCCATCAAGTTTTTATTGGCTTTTAATACCTTATTCCACATGTCCAAACCAGCTTCTGGCCCTGACCCTGTGATAATGCCTAAGCTGGCTCTCTTGCTATTTTTCATCATGCTTAAGCCTTGGCATTCTGTTCAAAGGATTGCTTAGCTAAAGCCGCTTTCTCTTCATTCGCTTGCTTCTCAAGTGCAAGCTCAGTGTCTGATTTCTCATCCGCAAAACGACGCCCCCAACCTGTGATAATGGAGAAAGTCATCACAGCTAATAGCACCCAGGCATATATGATCCAGGGTGTCATTTCGATCGGTGTTAATGCAGGGACACCATCAAAAGATTCCGCCGCTTTAAAAGATAAACCTGACGCAAATAATAAGGCTGCTGACCAAGGTAATGAGTAAACCAAAGTACACGCCATACTATCGATAATATTGGCACGACGATAAGGATGCAGACCAAATTTCTCACCCACAGGTTTAGCATAAGAAAGGCCAACCGCTAGAATAGCAGGGGCATTAATACTCATCATAGAAGAAAGGAAAAGGGACAAACCCGCCGATGATGCCTCGGCTCCACGTGGGCTATTTACCATGCCTTTTAGTAAGTTGATTAATCGATCGCTACCACCGCCATCCAACATCAGGCGAATACCACCCGCGAGCAGTAAGACTAAGATAGATAAGTCTGCCATCCAGCCTGCAACACCATTAATTAAGGCACCGTCTTTTACGGAAACAAAGGCTTCTAAGGTATTAAGACCAGACACCACAGCCACCAGCATGCCAAGCAAAATACCTATGGTCGTGGCAAAGATCACATCACCCTTTTTCATTGCCACATAGATAGCCGCTAGCGCTGGAATTAACATGATCAAGCCTTTAGGATCCATATGATCCGCCAGTTGCTCATAAGGTACACCAACAGACGAGCCTGTACTTAATAGACTAAAGACAACAAGCAAGACTAGAGTTATCGCACCAGCGGTTAATGAGTATCTAAGACGAGAACGAACAACGCCGCCGATATCCGTATTTTGACTGGCTGCAGAAGAAATTGTGGTATCTGAAATAGGTGCAAGGTTATCACCAAAAGCGCCACCACCGACGATAGCACCAGCCATCAAGAAAGGGTCAGCACCTAACAAAACACCCGCTGGATACAAGACGCCCATGCCTGCGGCAATGGTGCCGAAACCAGTTCCGGCTGCGGTGGCAAAAAGCGCACTGGCCATAAAGCTCACTGCCACAAAAACAGTGCCTGTTGCGCCAGTGTGATAAGCCGCCCACAAAATGCCATCCACTAGACCTGAGGACCTTAAAACAGTGGCAAAGATGCCTGCGAAAATCCAAGCTGCGACAGGAGCAATTGCCACCTTACTCGCCATGCCTTTCATAATGGTTTCGCTATACAAGGATTTATCTTTTGCTAATAAGAAGGTGCCTAAAAGCCCAGCTAAAATGCCCACCCACATGCCTTGTATCGTGGCCTCATCCAACGCAGTTGCGACATAAATCGCGACAATGACAAAGCTTAATATGGGTAAAAATGACGCCCAAGGGCCACCATAAAAGCTCAGTTTTGGTTGATTTGTCATACTCTTTTCCTCGATCTTTTTCTTATTTAGGAAGTTGGCGCTCATTTATCTTTGTCTTAGAAAGACAGGTAAATCAGCTGCTGAGGTTTAGTAAAACAAATGGATTTCACCTGAGGTATTTGACACCTTGACCTTAGTTGGCGCACTTTGGCGCAACTAGTACACCAAAGTGCGTCTTTATTAGTCGCTCCTTGCCCTGCTATGCTTATTTTTACACCTTGATGTTTGAATTCGCTTAGGCCGATAAATCATGAATGAAGATTTTGCTCAAAACTTGAGACTGCTCTGTAGTTATTACAAATCCATAAGCGAAGTAACCCAACGGTTAGGGATAAGCCGACCTCAGTTCAATCGTTACTTAAGTGGCAAACACAAACCCGCCGCCAACACTTTACGGCGTATTTGTGAGTTTTTTGATGTGGCAGAACATGAGCTGCATTTACCCCATAGCCAGTTCGAAAGGTTGGTACAAGTCAGTCCAAGGCAAACAAGCAATAACGCTGACAGTATTGAGTCAGCGCACTTCAATCAGCTACAACAAAAGTCGAGCCCTGAGCTAGATAAGTATTTAGGCTATTACTTTGAGTATTACTACTCTATGGGCAATCCGGGCAAAATTCTAAGATCTCTCGTGTGTCTTGAGAAACAAGGAGAGAAGGTGGTTTTTCAGCGCACAGAAAGGCTAATAGAAGGCAAAGAGCAATGGGATAAAGAGATGTGCCATTGTAAATATCTCGGCATAGCGTATTACCTCTCCGACCGTATTTTTATGATGGATTATGAATCACTCACATTTAATGAAATTACCCAAACCATCATGTTCCCGACCTTTAAAAACCGTATCAGCTGGTTACATGGTTTGCGCTTAGGCGTATCGGCCAGTGATGAACGTATGCCTTCAAGCTCTCGAGTATTGATGGAATATTTAGGCACGGATATTAATTTACGCAAAGCATTAGCCATGTGCCGATTTTACGACCCCCATGACCAAGATATAGACGACGCCATTCAAGAGATGATCAACAATCAAGGCCCTAACGAACATTGGAACTTTAGAGCCAAGGCTTAGGGAAAGTCACCTTAGTGCGATAGCATTTAAACTAATTGGTCCAGTTATCAAATTAGCCTGAGTCAGTGGTATATGAGTAATATCTGGTAAGCCATTTTGACCATAGTATTTGCTGATTTCCTCATGACAGACACATAGCTTAATTGCGTCCCAGTTTTCAATCAGAATTGAAATATTAATAATATTGTCCAAAGCGAGGTGATGGCTCTTTAAGGAGGCTTGTAAGTGATCAATTGCACGCTTTACCTGATCACGAAAGCCCCTTGCGTATCCTCTTTTTGCTGCTGATTGTGACCCGATACAAATACCAAATCTCCCCCTAAAATCGATGATGATATTTCTTTTTCCATATGAGTATCTGACCTAGAAAAATCGCTCTCAAGAGGGTCGTTCGGTTGGCTCATTAATACACACCTATTTCATATTGTTTTCAAAATTTCGGCCAGTATAATTGTTAAAGTTAACTTTAAGTCAAGTTATTTAGATACGTTCTAAATATCATTTATTATGGTCACTTAAGATGATGAAAATTAATAAAAATTTAACAATAAGTGAAGTCTCTGAATTCAGTGGTGTGGCTGGGTCTGCGTTGCGTTTTTATGAGAAAAAAGGATTAATTCACTCCACTAGAACCAGTGGTAATCAACGCCGCTATCATTCCTCTATGCTAAGAAGAATTGCTTTAATTCAGGTTGCACAATCCGTCGGTTTTACCTTGGAAGAAATTATTCTTGAATTAGAAAGCCTCCCTATGAATAAGACACCTACCAAGCGTGATTGGGAGAGAGTTGCCAATAAATGGCAAGCAGATCTTGAAGATAAAATGAAACGCATGCAGTTTTTAAAAGACAACCTAGCAGGCTGTGTTGGTTGCGGTTGTTTGAGTATGAAAAAGTGCCAGCTATTAAAACCAAATGACTTTGTCCAAAAACAAGGCATTTGGCATCCTAAAGTGAATCAATAGCAAGTCTCTTTCTACAAGCTATTTCTTCTAGCCCTAGCTTAAATCACTAATTTAAATTCAGTGTTTTCTGTTATTCAATGCGATGGTTTTTAGCCTCGATAGGCTCTGGAAAGTGTGTTTCTCCCAAGGTTTCGAGTAGGTTAATTTCCGTTGTGCGCGTCATGGCATTTAAAGCTAAATCATTAGCAGACAGACCAAAAGGCTCTTGTAGTTCTTCACTTAGGGCGTCAAACCCAAAAAAGGTATAAGCCACAATGGCACAAAAGAGAGGGGTAACCAGCCCCTGCGAAGCAACAATCCCAAAAGGAAGAATGAAACAATAAAGATAAGCTGTCCGTTGCACTAACAACATATAAGCAAAAGGAATTGGCGTACCTTGTATGCGCTCACAAGCTGCTTGAACCTCCGCCATTTTAGTCACGTGTTGATCTAAACTTGGAATTAAAAATTCAGACACAAGTTTTTTATCTCGACAAATAGCAAGCTGCTTCCCCATTAGCCTTAATAGGGCATCAGGAATATTATGGGACTTTCGTAATGGTAAAAGATCATCTTGTTTTAAATACTTTTCGATATCTTCCCATGGGTCTGACTTTCGCAATTGGTGTCTAAGGGCATGATTAAAGGCAATCGTCAGATAGATAAGACGTTGGTGCGCCTTTTTACCTGCTTTTTCATTGCAATGAATATAGGACACAGACTGTCTCGCTAAACTTCTAGAATGAACGATAAGTTGCCCCCACTGCTTTCTTGCCTCCCACCACCTGTCATAACTCGCATTATTCCTAAAGCCCAAAAAGAGGGATAACACTACTCCAAGAAGCGCTAGAGGCGCCAAAGTAAAAGAAGGGAACAATAAGGGATAATAATATTGAAAGAGAGCAACCGCTGCCCCAAGAAGCGTTATAAAAGCGATTTGCGGGAAAACACGTAAAACCACTGAGCCTCGTATAATAAAGAAAAGTCTGAATGCATTGGGTTTATTGCGAACAATCATAGGGTGTCTCTAGCTAAAAATAATGTCTAACCCTATGAAGTAAATGAAAATGAGAATTACTTGTCAATTAGATACTGACACATTATCCGCTTACGGATGCTAGATACCCTTATGAAATTCCGAGTAAAAATAGCCAGAGTTAAAGCTTAGTATCAGCTCTTTTTTATAAGTTTCCATAACTCGATTATCTACATGCTTTATCCATAGGCAGACACTATTGCCTAAAACATGCCTACTTGTGGATTATTTGGCAGAACAACTTAATTAGATGAACAAAAATTTAAATGGTTGTGAATAAACTCAAACGTGAAATAAGAATGGTTATTCCCCAAATTCAAACGCTAAACCGAACTCTTCGGTAAATTGCAGCAAAGTAATCTGGGGAATATTTACTCGTTTCAGGATTATATTTTCTTTTCAGCCTAGATGGCCTAAAGAGTAACTGAGGTCGAGTTATCAAAAACAAGTAAGCAGCCATTTAGACTGCTTGTTTGATTCTGTTTTATTCACCTTCCCACATTTTCTGAGCTTTTTCTCTATCAAATTCAGGCAATATTGCTTTAGTGATAGTCTGACCTTCTAACATAGGAAACTTACTTAAAAACTGTTTTCTATCTTGTATCCAGTTATCTGTAATCTCAATGTCAAAGGTTCCTCCTGAGGCACCTGAAACTGACTGATCTAATAAAGGGATAACAGAACCAGCCCTAAATTCATCACCCACTCTTTCTCTCACTATCGCCTCAACATGTCCTAAGTAATAAATACTATTACCTTCTGCTTTCAAGTCATGATTGATAGGAGTATAAAAATAACCATGAATTGGGAAGGACGAACTTCGGCTTGTTAATCCGTTTATGGTGTAATTTCCTTCTGGCAATTCCATGCTTAGGTAGTAACTATTTCCGACTATAGGGTCATCAGTTTCAAATTTTGCATTATCATCTATGACGAAATTTAACCTATCTGAAGAAGTATTTGCTTCACCCCTTACAACATGAACAACACTTAGTTCAGGCTGATAATCTGTTTTATAAACATTCTTTAGGTTAGCTGTCATTAAATAGATGGGATTGCCTGATTCAAGCGCTTTAGCTGAATCATTGTTGAAGGCCATTTTAGTTGGGGAAGCACAACCAGTTAAAAGCAATAAAAGAGTGCCGAAGAAAGTAAATAGACTAGATTTGAACATATCGTTATAAAATCCTTTTCACGATGTTTGCTGATTATTTTCAATAGTATTCTTTATATAAATTAACATGTTAGAGAAATATAAAATAGTATTCACTAAAGCTTATATAGGCTTAACTCATAAAAAAGAGGGCTTTCGCCCTCTTCTTATCTAGCAGATTAAAACACGTTAAATACTAGTTTTTATCGTTTTTCTCATTCATTTTGTCATCAAGCTTTTCATTTAAAGCGATGATCTGCTGTTGCATTTGCTGCATCTGATTCATGAGCTCAGCATGGTTCTGTTCTTGTGCATCATGCTCCTGTTTATTGGTTTCTTGTGTCATGACATCAAGTACCACACCCACCATCATGTTTAAGAAAACAAAGGCAGTTAAGAAGATAAAGATGATGTAGTAGATCCAACTAAAAGGATAAACGGCCATGGTTTCATACATGACATCCGTCCAGTCTTCGAAGGTCGCCACCCTAAAGAGTGTCAGCATGGCAGTGGCAATATCACCCCACAAAACCGGGTTCACATTTTCGAAGAAGATGGCACCTACAGCGGCAAATAGGTAAAAGATAATAAACATCAAAAGGGCGATATAGCCCATTTTTGGGATGGCCTTTAATAAGGCATTTATCAAGTAACGTAGATCTGGAATGATGGAAACCAGACGCAGTACACGAAACACTCTTAACAAGCGCCCCACTAATACCATGTCACTTTCTGAGATGGGTAAAAGGCTACCAATCACGATAATAGAGTCAAAAATATTCCAAGGGTCTTTGAAGAATGCCCGTTTATTATCACAAGCTACAAAGCGTAAAATAATTTCAACTAAGAAAAAGATAGTAATAAAGCTATCAAGGTAGTTAATGGCTATTTCAACCGCTGGCGGCAAGGAGTAGGTTTTCGCACCCACGGTTAACGCCGCAATAATGATGATACTAATGATAAAGCCTTGGAACCAAGCGCTGGACTCCACTAACTTTATGAGGCTAAACCAACTTTTTGAGTCAGTTTTTTGCATTGTCTTGTCTCTCTTAATGTCTAGAATAAAGGTCTAATTTAAAGGCCACATG
Organism: Marinomonas sp. SBI8L; assembly: GCF_001624705.1. Classification (GTDB taxonomy): domain Bacteria; phylum Pseudomonadota; class Gammaproteobacteria; order Pseudomonadales; family Marinomonadaceae; genus Marinomonas. The sequence continues at coordinate 216,796 of NZ_JSEO01000008.1, read as the reverse complement.
TGATTTTACTCAAACCATCTAGATCAAAAAGATGCTAGGCATGTGACTTTAAGTTGCGCCATCATAAAAGTCTCAAGGCAGAAAGAAAAGAGATTATATTGAATATTCTGAACCAAACTCAGTCACTATCAAAGTGCCTGAAAGCTAGTGATCTAATAGTCGAAATGTTATATTTAACCTCTTATGAAACGAGGGTATGTCTATGTGGTTTAAGGTATTGAGCTTAATGATATTATGCTTATTATCCTTGAGTGCCCAAGCCTCACCTTTTGGTCATGCTAACGCCCTTAACCCAGAAAGTTCTCAGCTTTCTACTGAGCGCACATTTAATCATTTGCACTCGCAAGCATTTTTAGACACTGAATGTAGAAGAAGCCAAACCAATACGGCTAAGCTTGAATGCTGTCATATAGACACCTGTTCAGCCCTGATTTTAGATCTAGATAAAAGCTTGGCTTTACCTTTTTTGGGTGACCGTCATGCCCTTTTTATTCATTGGCCTGATACCCCTTTATCTCGCCTTATACGTCCACCAAAAGTCTCACTTGTTTAGCTCATTATTAAGTTTAAACCCTAAATTTTTTATTTTATTCAAACGAGACAAACTCTATGAAAACGCTGATTTCTTTAATCCTTGGCTTTAGCATCTTATTTAGCAGCAACCTATTTGCTCATGCAAAAATACTCACTTCCATTCCAGCTAATAATGCTAGCTATGACACACCTCTCGCGGCTATTGAGTTAAATTTTAAAAACTCTTCTCGCTTAATTAAGTTGTCCCTTAAGAACCAAGGCAAAAAAATCCCCCTTAACTTTAAACCCAGTGCAAAAGCCAATACTCATTTCTTGATCCCGCTTCCCACGTTAGAGAAAGGCCAATATAGCCTAGAGTGGATTACCCTAGGCAGCGATGGCCATAAAATGAAAAGCAAGATTAGCTTTAACCAAAAATAATAGTCTTTACTAACGTTCAAGGTTGCATGGTTGAAACACTGATAGAAAGCTTATCAGTATCTGTGACACCTTGAACTTCACAAAATATTAAAGGAGACGATTATGTGGGAAAGCATCAGCTTAGTTTTTAGGCTCGCTCTCTATCTCGCGTTATCAGGTCTTGTTGGATCCGCTTTTGGCCTCTTTTTGAGCCAAACAAGTTCGCTCAAAAAGACCTTATCTACTCACTTTATCAAAAGCTTAAAGTCTTATTTTTTAATTAGCCTACTCACTTTATTCTTTACTAGTCTGGGCTTCTTTTGGGTGAGGGTTGGCGCTTTTGCAGAAGAAGGTCTTGCAGGGTTATTTGACCCTCTGATGATAAGTATTTTGTATGACTCTGGCTTAGGTATGGCGTTAAATTTTGGGTTATTAACCTGTGCTTTTGCGGCTTTATATTACCTTTTCATAAACCGAGTTTTATTAATATGTATGCTAGTCAGCATCATCTTATCTTTTGCTTTTACAGGCCATCTTGCTGAGCTGGGTGTGATTGAAAAAGGTATCTTGAGTTTGCATATCCTCATTGCTTTTCTCTGGTTAGGCAGCCTCTACCCTTTATGGTGTTTGGTTAACTTAGAAAGAGCACAAACCGTCGAAGAGCTACTAGAAAAATTTGGCTATTACGCCAGTTTTATCATGCCCTTCTTGCTGTTAGCAGGTGTCGCTCTGGTGTATGTCATTACGGGTTTTCAATTAGAGTTATTAATATCTAATTGGGGAGCAGCATTGGCTATCAAACTAGTTTTAGTCTTGGCTATCTTAGCGCTCGCGGCATGGCATAAATTTAAACTAGTACCTAATTTTCAAACAAAGAATGGTTCAGAAAAAATGGCCTCATCTTTAAAAGCTGAGATTTACCTTGGTTTCGGGATTTTAAGTTTAAGCGCTTTTCTGAGTACCTTAGTTAGCCCCTAAATTGATAGTCACGAATAAATAGAGGGAGAGTGAGGTCATCGCTTTACTCTCCCTCCTAATAGCTAAGATAAGCAGAAGCTAGGTTAATTAGAAATAAGGCTGAATAAAAGTAAGATTAAGCCACCAGCAATTGCCCACGATACATCTGCATCTGACAATGAAATGCATACTCTCCTTTCGCTAACGCCGGTAAGTCGACCAAGGTTTCCTTACCCAAAGACAAATCAACACTGATACCTAGATCCGGTATTACTAGGGTTTGGGAGCAAGCAGCCTCATCTTCTCTTAAGAACCTAAGTTGTACAGCCTGATTCGCCTTGAGCATCAATTTAGCAGGGAGATAAACACCAGAGCTGACTTTAATTACCTGATGCTCAGCATCAAACACTTGTGGTTTTTGCTGATATAACCAGAACCACCAAACGATAAATGCAATGAGTAAAAGTCCAAGTAAATTCACCAGAATCATGCTATTTCTCCTCTTTGTAAGGTTTGCTGCGAGGTTTTTAGTGGTTTTTTTATTGAGGAATTCAGCAAGCGTAATCGATTGGCGTTAGTCACCACAGTCACTGAGGATAAGGCCATGGCAGCACCTGCAATCACTGGGCTGAGTAAAATACCAAAGAAGGGATAAAGCACACCTGCGGCCAATGGAATGCCTATGAGGTTATAAATAAAAGCGCCAAATAGATTTTGCTTAATATTTTTCAATGTGGCTTTGCTGATCTCAATAGCATCCACCACGCTAGTTAGCGCACCACGCATCAGGGTTATATCAGCACTTTCTATTGCTACATCTGTCCCAGTACCTATGGCAAAACCAACATTGGCTAAGGCCAGTGCTGGGGCATCATTAATACCATCCCCAACCATGGCGACCGTTTCTCCTTGGGCCTGTAGCTTTTTAATAATATCCGCTTTATCCGCTGGTAAAACGTCGGCAAAGTATTCTTCAATACCCACATGTTTAGCGACTGCGGCGGCCGTATGAGTATTATCTCCCGTTAGCATGATAACTCTAAGACCCTGCCCTAGTAGCGCTTCTATCGCCGAAATCGAATCAGATTTAATGGGGTCAGAAATCGCAATCATGGCCTCTAACTTGCCATCTATCGCAAAATACAAAGGCGTTTTTGCTGAGCTTGCATAAGCCTTAGCTAAGTCTTGCTGTGAGCGAATATCGACACCTTGCTCTAGCATAAAGCCTTGATTACCTAATGCTAACGAATGCTGCTCTACATAACCTGTTATCCCTTTACCGCTAATGGCATTAAAGCTCTCCACACTAGCAAGTGAAATGGACTTCTCTTGAGCTGAATTAACAATCGCCATGCCTAAAGGGTGCTCAGAATTTAACTCCAAACTTGCTGCAAATTTTAAAATTTCTGTTTGGGTGAAGCCGCCAAAACATTCAATGTCAGTGACTGAAGGCTTACCTTGGGTAATGGTGCCAGTTTTATCCAATACCACAACAGATAAATCAGACGCGGTTTGCAAGGCTTCACCATTTCGTATCAAGACACCTGCTTCTGCAGCCTTTCCAACACCCACCATAACAGACATGGGCGTTGCTAAACCTAAGGCACAAGGGCAGGCAATGATAAGTAAGGTAGAGGCGCTGGCGATGGCGAAGGCCACTACTGGATCAGGCCCAAAGTTAAGCCAGATAAGTCCAGTAATTACCGCTAATATCATCACACTTGGTACAAAGTAAGCCGAGATCGTATCCGCTAATCGACCAATTGCCGGTTTAGCATTTTGAGCCTGTTTAACCATTTGAATGATTTGCGCTAGGGCCGTGTCTTTACCAATACGCGTGGCTTTAAAAATAAAACTGCCCTTGGTATTGATGGTACCTGCCGCAACCTCATCATCCGGACCTTTTGCCACAGGCATAGGTTCACCCGTTAACATGGCTTCATCTAGACTTGAATGGCCTTCAAGGATAATACCGTCCACTGGGATTTTTTCACCGGGCCTGATTTTAACTTTATCACCTAGCCTGACTTCTTCTAGGCTTATTTTTACCTCTTGGTTATCACGAATTACGCTGGCCGATTTAGCCTGCAAACCTATTAGACGCTTCACGGCTTCTGAGGTTTTTCCTCTGGCTTTAAGCTCTAATGCTAAGCCAAGGTTAATTAGACCGATAATCATCATACTGGCTTCAAAGTACACATGACGTGCCATTAAAGGCAAAATATCAGGCGCTAATACAACCACCATAGAATAAAGCCAAGCCGTCCCTGTGCCCAAAGCAATCAAGGTATCCATATTGGCATTATGATTTTTAAAAGAGCGATAAGCGCCAAGGTAAAAGTGTCGACCTGAAGTAAGCATCACAGCTAATGTCAGTAACCCCACAAGCAACCAAGCGATTTGCTCTGTGCCTGATGTCACTGTCATTTCACCGATAAACAAACCATAAAACATTAATGGCACGCCTAAAGCCAAAGCGAGGTAGCAATGCTTCATCAACTTTTTATAATAAAGTGCCTCTGCTTGCTCTTTCTCTTCTTGGCTGGCCTGTGCTGTTTGCGCGTTAGAAACCTTGGCGTGATAACCCGCATCCTGCACGGCTTTTACAATAAGATCACCTTTGGCATTGCCTTTTACCAACACGCTCCTATCGACAAAGTTCATGGCAACAAAGTCCACATCGGCGACCTTGGCAATGGCCGTTTCTATCTTACCCACACAGCTTGCACACCCTGCACCTTCAATAATAAATTCTTGAATGATTTCTGGATCTTGACTTAGTTTGTCCACCATTGCTCTCCATGATTAAGCAAAAACTAATATCACTATAAAGCTTGGACTAAGTCCTAAGTCAAACTTTGAATTTAATAAATACCATTTCCTCCATATTAGAGTGAAAACAAATAATCTTAACTAAACAAACAAGGACACCTATTGGTGCCCTTGTTTGTTTTTCTTGTCCCTTTCTTAATAAGATTTTATGGCTTTGTGCATTTGCCATTCTAAGGAGCCTGCAACGGATTCAAGCAAGTTGAACCTAATGCACCATAAAATCAAAAGTGCCTGCTTTTGCTTCGCCATCATGACTTTCAACACTCCAAGCCACACGGTAATTACCTTTATTTAAGGGCATCATAGGGGCGCTAAAAAAGGTGTTATGACGACCATCGCCCACAGCTAATACACTCACATTGCCAGCCGCATCAAACAGACGAATTGATTTAAGATTAACCATTTTGGCAAACTTAAGCTGCACCTTGTCAGGTGATTGCATAAACATGGCCCCGTTTTTAGGAAAGCTCTGCTCCAAGCTAACATTGGCCCATAATGGGCTTGTCATAAAGATATTGATCACTAGGGCTAATAAGATATTTTTCATATATTTCTCCAAGGTTTATAAATGATTGAGTTAGGCTTTTTCGAGTTTTTGAATGCTACGTTTACGCCATAAAAAGTAAACAACAGGCAAGACTAATAAGGTGAGAATAACCGCGCTGATCATGCCACCAACCATGGGGGCTGCGATGCGGCTCATAACCTCTGAACCTGTACCTGTGCCATACATGATGGGTAGCAGGCCAACAATGATGGTAGCTGCCGTCATTATCACAGGACGGACTCTGAGACCCGCGCCATCAAGCACGGCTTGACGTAAGGCAAGGACACTCGGGTTCTGCTTTTGCTCAGCATGTTTGCTTAACATGGCTTGATAGGCTTGATTGAGATAAACCAGCATGATGACGCCAATCTCCACCGCAACCCCAGCTAAGGCAATAAAGCCGACTCCCACAGCAACTGAAAAGTTATAACCTTCTAGGTACATCAACCAAAGGCTACCAATAATCGCCATGGGTAAGGTGCCCACTATGATGGCAACCTCCACCATGTTTTTAAAATTCAAATAGAGCAGCACGACTATGATCAACAAGGTTAAAGGCACCACATAAGTCAGCTTGGCTTTTGCCCTTTGCATATATTCATACTGACCTGACCAGCTAATGGAATAACCTGCTGGCAAGCTAAGCTCATCAGCCAAAATGCCTTTGGCCTGCTCCACGTAACGGCCAATATCCATGCCTTCAATATCAATAAAAGCCCAGCCATTTAAGCGCGCATTTTCACTCTTAATACCAGGAGGCCCATCTTGTACATAGACATGGGCTAGCTCTCCTAAGGCAATACGCTGACCTGATGGGGTAATCACAGGCAACAAAGATAGCTGCTCTGGCGAATCACGATAGTCTTGCGGGTAGCGTACATTAATCGGATAACGCTCTAGCCCTTCCACTGTTTGAGACACATTCATACCACCCACAGCGGTCGCAACCACTGCCTGTATATCAGCCACATTCATGCCATATCTCGCAGCGTCTTCCCGACGTATATCCACCTTGATGTAACGTCCACCTGCGACCCTTTCGGAATAAACGGATGCTGTCCCGGGGACATCTTTTATGATGCGCTCTATTTTCTGACCTATCTCTTGGATAACCGCCAGCTCAGGCCCGGCTATCTTTATCCCTACAGGGGTTTTAATGCCGGTTGCTAGCATGTCAGTACGTGTCTTAATAGGCATGACCCAAGCGTTAGTTAAACCCGGAAATTGAATGAGTCCATCCAGCTCCTTTTTGAGTTTTTGCGTAGTCATGTCTTCACGCCACTCAGACTTAGGCTTGAGCTTAATAAAGGTTTCTATCATGGTCAGCGGCGCTGGATCTGTTGCCGTATCCGCGCGGCCTACCTTACCAAACACTCTTTCAACCTCTGGCACTGTGCGAATTAACTTATTTGACTGCTGTAAGATTTGTCTCGCTTGAGCAATAGACACACTAGGGTAAGTGGTCGGCATATACATGAGATCCCCTTCATCCAAAGGAGGAATAAATTCACTGCCTAACTTATCTAGGGGCCAGATCCCCACAGCAAACACCACAAGACTTAAGGCCAAGGTCGATTTAGGGTAAGCCAACACTGTCTTAAGCACGGGCAAATACAAAAAGGTAAGTAGTCGATTAACCGGGTTCTTATGCTCAGGTAATATCTTGCCGCGAATAAAGTAGCCCATGAGCACAGGCACTAGGGTCACAGCTAATAAGGCCGATGCCGCCATGGCATAGGTTTTGGTATAAGCCAAAGGCGCAAACATCTTACCTTCTTGCGCTTCTAGGGTGAAAACCGGTACAAAACTCACAGTAATAATGAGCAAACTAAAGAATAGAGCGGGGCCCACTTCACTGGCAGATTGTGCCACTATTTGCCAACGATTCTCTTTCGTTAACGGGGTTTTCTCCATGTGTTTGTGCATGTTTTCTATCATGACGATGGCCCCATCTATCATGGCGCCAATGGCAATGGCGATACCGCCAAGAGACATGATATTGGCATTAATGCCTTGCAGGTTCATGATGATAAAAGCCGCTAAAATACCCACGGGCAAACTAAACACAGCCACTAAAGAAGAGCGCACATGAAATAAGAAAATGACGCAAACAATAGCAACCACAGCCAGCTCTTCGGCAAGTTTTTCCCAAAGGTTTTGCACCGCACTTTCGATCAGGCCAGATCTATCATAGACAGTCACGACTTCGACCCCATCAGGGAGGCTTGCCTTGAGACTCTCAAGTTTGTTCTTAACCCCTTGGATTGTGGTTTGTGCATTCTCTCCAAAGCGCATGACGATGACACCGCCAACGGTTTCACCTTCACCATCCAGCTCGGCTACACCGCGTCGCATTTGCGGCCCAACCTGAATATCCGCCACGTCACGTAATAAAAGTGGTGTTCCTTGCTTGTTTACGCCTAGCGGCAAAAGCTCTAAATCCTTAACTCCTTGAATATAGCCTGAGGTGCGAACCATATATTCAGCTTCAGCCATTTCAATCACAGAGGCACCAACCTCTTGATTGCCTCGTTTAATCGCTTGCTGAATATGAGCTAAGGGCATATCAAAGGCCCTTAACTTATCTGGATCTACCTTGACCTGATACTGCTTCACCATGCCGCCTACCGTCGCCACTTCTGACACACCAGGGACGGTTTGCAGTTCATACTTTAAGAACCAATCTTGCAGGCTTCTTAATTGGCTAAGATCATGCTGACCTGTTTTATCCACCAAGGCATAAAGATAAATCCAGCCAACACCCGTAGCATCTGGACCTAATTGGGATCTTGCATTAGCAGGTAAAGAGGGGGCAACCTGACTCAAATACTCTAAAACCCGGCTTCTAGCCCAGTACATGTCCGTATCATCATCAAAGATCACGTACACATAGGAATCACCAAAAAAGGAATAACCCCTGACAGTTTGCGCACCGGGTACAGAGAGCATGGCGGTTGTCAGCGGATAAGTGACCTGGTCTTCCACCACTTGTGGCGCTTGCCCTGCAAAGCTGGTTTTAATAATCACCTGTACATCTGAGGTATCAGGAATCGCATCCACAGGCGTATTTTTTAAGGAGATAAGACCCAACACCAATAACAATAAGGTGGCTAGCAGCACCATAAATCGATTACTGATCGACCAATAGATAATGGACTTGATCATGGTTTATTCCCCTCCTCTGACATACTCATAGGTGAGGTCATTTGCATTTGACTATGATCCATTGAGCCATGACCCATCTGACTATGATCCATGCCACTGTGATCCATCTCACTCATATCCATCATTGGCATATTCATGTCAGACATATCCATTTGGCTATGATCCATTGAGCTATGGTCCATCTGGCTATGATCCATTTCACTCATGTCAATGACAGACGATGAAGGGTAATTAAAGCGTTTAAAGTCTGAGCTTTTACTCGATTCAGAATCCAGTAAGAAGAGCGCTGAGGTGACAACTTCATCCCCTTCAAACAAACCTGAAACGATTTCGATAGAATCCTTATCTGTACGACCTATTTCCACATTAATAGATTTAAAGCGACCTTCACCAAGCGCTAGCACAACACGGTTAGACTGCTCTACTCTGATAACGGCTTCTTTAGGTACCAATAAGCTTGGTGCAGCTTCATCGTTAAGAATGTTGATTTTGGCAAACATGTTAGGTTTTAACGCTTGGTCTTGATTCTCAAAACGCATGCGTACTCTTAATGTTCGACTAGCAAGATCCAGTGTTGGATAAACATAATCCACTACACCTAGCCAATTTTTACTGGGCAGATAGTCCAGTGACATTTGCACCGCAAGGCCTTCTTTAATTAAGCTGGTTTGCTTTTCAAACACCTCGGCTTCAACCCAAGCCTCATCGAGTGAAGCAATTGATAACAGCTCCATTCCGGGTTTAACAAACATGCCATCAACCATGTTTAAGTAGTCAGCAACGCCATCACTGGGTGCGTAGAAGGTGACACTTTGCAGCACTTTTAACGTTCGCGTTAAGCGTCTAATTTCTGTTGGCGGGAAATTCAGCGCTAACAGCCTTTCTTTAGCCCCTTTAATCAGACCCTTATCTTTTCGTCCTAACGCAAAAAGATACTCTTCTTGGGCATTCACCAAAGCTGGGGAGTAAAGGCGATATAAAGGTTGACCCTGAGTAATCCTTTCACCACTTGCCTTGATATAAGCTTCTTCTATCCAGCCTTCGACTCTAGGATGAAGGTGCTGAATTTTATCCTGGTCATACTGCACATAACCAACCGTACTCACATTTAAATTGAGTTGATTAAAACTCGCCACACCAGTGCGGACACCCAAGCTATTCACCACTTCGGGAGAGATCTGCACTGTCCCAGCACCTGAGCCTTGATTGGCCTCATTGGCATAAACAGGTATCAGATCCATTCCCATAGGCGATTGCCCAGGTTTATCACGACGATAATTCGGGTCCATTGGCGCAACCCAATACAAGGGCTTGTCTACTGCCATTTCTGCTACAGAACTATCAATAGCGTTAAGGGGTTGAAAGTAAGCGTAAGCGGTTAATGCAGACACAGCGCCAATGGATAAACTCACACTTATAATTAAGCTGTTTTTTAAAAAAGGTTTCATGCTAATTCCTAGTAAGAAGACATAGGGGCGACTAAATCAGCACCCAGTGCAAAGTCATTGCTTGTGGCAAATAAATAATTGAATTCGACTTTTTGTTTTTGCAGAGCGACAGAGATAACAAGGGCTTGGATCTTGGCGTTTAGGCTTTCAATACGCGCTTTAATCACATCAGAAAATGGCCCTTCATTACTCTTGTAGGCTGCTAATAAAATGTCTTCTTGCTGTTTTAGTTGAGGTATCAAGGAGGACTGATACAAGTGGTGACGCTGATTTAACTTGGCGACCTTAGACTGAATGACGCGATATTTTGCCAGCATTTGCTTAAGGGCTAACGTTTGTTCAAAGGCGATAGCATTAAGCGCCAGTTGCTTGGACTTTACTCCCGCATCTTGTGCCGTTTTCGAAAAGATAGGCATATCTAAGGTGACACCAAGAGAGAGAAAGTCACTGCGTGACATGCCATTTTCGGCATCATCTCGATAGCCGTAACTTGCGTTGAGTCCCCATTGTGGCTGATAAGCCTGTTTAGCCAATGACATACTCACTTGAGCAAGCTGAGCTTTTTCATCTAATTCAATTAAGTTTGGATGCTGAACAAACTGCTTAGACAAAGTTTGATCCGTAATAGCAGGATTAGGCGTTTGGTCTTTCTCATCTAAGTAGCTTTTGTCATCAAAGTGAACAGGATCAGCAGGATAAAAACGCGCTTGCTTGAGGTTTACTTGCGGCAGACTGCTCGGTTCTGGCCATGATTCAAGATCACCTAGCCAATAACTTAATTGCGCATACTTGGCTTGCTTAATAAGCGCTAAGCTCGCCAATCTATCTTCAAGGCGTATTAATTCTAATTCAGCCTTGATGATATCCCCTTGACTAGTTCGCCCTAACGCAGATGAGTAACTCGCTTGAGACACCTCCAACAGTTGTTCAAACAAACCCCGATTCGCTTCAATCAAGGCGATACTTTGCTTAGCTTCAAATATGGCCAACCATGTTAAAGATACATCCCGCTCAATTTGGGCAGCCCTTTGGTATTGCTGGACTAATGCCACTTGACCCTTTTGCTGCCAAGTTTCTTTTTTGAGAGATAAGCTATCACCCCTTGGTAACATCTGGCTGACAGAGAACTTTAACTGAGTCATGGCTTCTTGATTAAAGTCCAAACTATCTATAGGCATGTTGGCTAAACCTAAACTCAACTTAGGGCTAGCTAGCTCACCACTTTTTATAGACTCAGCCTGTATAGAAGAGACAAATAATTGATTAGCATCCATCCATTCATCACGACTAATCGCCTCTGTAATTAAATCCGTTAGAAGATGCTTTTCACTCACCTCCAAGCTCTTATTCGATAGGGACTGTGCTGTTGTTTGCTGAGTAACAACAGATATTAAAACGAGTAATTGAATACTCAGACGCTTAGCTAAATACATTAACCAGGCTCCTTTCTAAACATTGTAGAACTCGGCTTATTTCGTCGAAATAAGGCCAAAAACAATGTGATCAATTAGAGCAATGAGATTTTCGACAAGCGTCATCCATCTAAGACAAGGCTGTAGCCAAATCAATTACCCTAATGCATCACAAATAATGATTAAGAAAGAGTGCTAATCGGAGGTCGATAGAGGGAACTAGCCCTAAAGCTAAAACGTTCTGAAAGAGAATAGAAGTTGACACTTTGCATGGAAGGAACCAGCAAAGAAGGTTTGATAAGGGCATCATAAGCTAAAGTGGCGCACATGCTTTCAGCGCAATCTTGCCCCATTATCTGACAATGGATTTCACAGTTTTCTGACATGTCAGAATGAGATGATGCAGACATGCTCGTCATCGTATTATGCTCAAGCATAGGGCTAACAGAGGCGAGTTGCACACCATTAAGGCCACTTGCTTGCATAGACTGAGCTGCAAATGTCGACATAGAATGAGAAGTCGAAGACTCATGCATAGGCAATAATTGAGAGATGGACTGCAGCAAGAATAAAGCAGCAAAAATGCTGAATACTATTCCTTGTTTCACTGAGTTCATATTTATTACCTAATAAAAAATTGTTGCGAATGCTGACACAAAGCACTTCAAGAGACCAGCAAGATTTATAAGGACTTACTTTTAATTCACTTTGTTTACACAATCAAACAAAAAGATATTCGCAAGAAATAGCAATGCTTTACTGATAGACAATCAAGTGACGAGAAAGTTTTAAATCTTCATGAAATTAAAGTTTGTAAGTACTAACTTCTCTTTATTCTCACGACTTTCATCACTTCCAAGGGGATACCTGCAACACTTTCAGTGGTCGGGTAATAGGTAAGATTAACTCTCGCGCCTTTCAAGCTTTGATATTTGCCTTGGCGTTTAAAACGAAACGGGACTTGGTAACCTTCAATCATAACTGTATGTAAAACCCAATTTTCTTGTGGTCTTTGAACATGAGATGTTACTTTTAGGTCATTAGAGTGAATCAATTCTTTGTTCTTTTTTAATAAGTCCTTAGGATCAGATTGCACGTCTTGTCTCCTTGTGAGTTAAGCAGAGGCATTAGTATGCCACATAAACTATATTAACTAGATTGATAAATTTTTATCCTTGAACTAGCGCCCTTAATAAAGGCTAAGTTTTCACTCAAAACGAACATTCGAAAACGCTAACATAACATGCTTTAATAAGACGCCTAACGGACGTCTAAATAGTTGGAATATCTGTTCTCATGGATCGCATCTTATTAATCTGTTGGTAAATATTTAGTATTTAGATATGTAGCGTCAAAGGAAAGACTTTATAGTGGCTATTCGTATAAAAGACAGAGCATCGGTAAAACATGCGCAAACAATCATTGCTGCCTCATTAATTTTGAGTTTGATGTTTGGGATTTTGCAGGCCTTTTTAGACCTCGAAAGTGAGAAGAAGCAAATCCAGCAGCGCTTCAGTAGCATTCTTTTGCTATCACATGACCCAGCCGCTCAAGCCGCCTACCAGTTAAACTCGCCACTGGCAAAGCAGGTAATTAAAGGTCTGCTCTCTCACCCTGATATTATTAAAGCCGAAATCATGGATGACTTTAATAGTCAGCTCGCCAGTGATACGGCTCAACCTAGTGATGAAAACCAGCTCACAAAAATCATTGCCACCTATCTCTTTAGTGAGCAAGAACATCTAGAAATTCCACTTACCTTCTCTCCCAAAGACATTAATGTTGGCTCGCTGAGTATTAGTTTAGATTCTCAAGCTGTTGCAAAAAGCTTTATCGCAAGGGCGACCAACGTATTTTTATTAAGCTTAATCAAAAACTTAATTCTATCTCTGATTCTTTTAGCCTTCTTCTATATGGTGCTCACTCACCCTTTGACCAAGCTAACCCTTTGGATCAGCTCGATTAAGTATGACAATAAAGCGGTAGATAACCCGCCGTTGAAGATAAAAAAAGATGAGTTTGGCCTACTGATTAAACAGTTTGTTGCCCTGTGGAAAGAAAGAGAAAGCGCCGAAGCGCAATTAAGAGAATATGCTTATTTCGATCTACTAACTGGCTTATCAAACCGTCGACACCTTTCTGACATTCTGCATAACGCCATCATCAAGATTCAGCACCAACCCAGTATTGGGGCACTCTTTTATATGGACCTTGATAGGTTTAAGCATATCAATGATTCACTAGGGCACGCGGTGGGTGATGCGTTACTGGTTACTATAGGTAAGCGTTTAAGCGAATTTAAAAACGACGAAACCAGTGTGGCCAGACTAGGTGGCGATGAATTTGTCATCTTAATCCCTAATATTGCGAAAACCGAAGAAGAAGCGCATAAAGAAGCGACTCGACTTGCCAATAGAATCCTGACTTCTATTGCAGAACCACATACCTTGATTGGCCATTTATTACATACCTCAGCCAGTATCGGTATTTCTATTATTCGACAAGACTCCAACACAGGCCAAGATATTCTTCGCCATGCAGATATCGCCTTGTATAAGGCTAAAGCAGAAGGTGGCAATACTTATCATTTCTATGAAAACCAACTGCATATCCAAGCGGAACAACGCCTGAGCATAGAACAAGGGCTTCACAGCGCCATCGAAAACAATGAGTTTTATTTGGCTTTTCAGCCTCAGTGCAATAAAGATGGCGACATCATTGGGGCTGAATGTTTAGCCCGCTGGAACCATCCAATTTTAGGCGAGATTTCCCCTGCTGACTTCATTCCTATTAGTGAAGAAACACGTCAAATTTATCAACTAGGTGATTGGGTATTAAAAACAGCGTTTCTACAGATTACTCAATGGCTACATCAAGGCTTGCCGCATAATTTTAGTCGCCTTGCGATTAATATCAGCCCAATTCAATTCCAAGATCCAAACTTTGTAGAACGCGTACAAGAACTCTTAGTTGAATGTAAATGTCCACCACAGCTGATTGAGCTAGAGATAACTGAGAGCTGTTTGTTTAAAGATGAGCATCTGGCTAAGCAAAAGCTAGCGCAAATTAAAGAAATGGGCATGACGCTTTCCCTAGATGACTTTGGTACTGGTTATTCATCTTTACGCCACTTACGAGAGCTGACCCTAAATGTGATCAAGATTGATCAGTCTTTGATTCGTGACCTTCATAAAAATGAGGTGGATAAAGATATTACCGACAGTATCTTATCCTTAGCACAAAGGTTAAAAATGAAGGTCGTCGCAGAAGGGGTAGAAAATCAAGAAGAGATGGCCGCCTTACTTGAACTAGGCTGTGAATTTTACCAAGGTTTTTACTTCTCCAAACCCTTAAATGCCAAGGCCTTTGAAAAGCTTGTTTTCGAAGACCATAAAGCTGTCCACAATGTGCTTAATCAAACTTAGGTTTCTAAGCTTAAAGCACATATAACAAGATGCTAGGTATGGTGACCAGACTAATCAGGTTGCCTATTAGCACCATTGAAGCCACCTTGTTTGGTTCCTGCTGAAATAACTCAGACACAATATAATTCAATACCGCAGGTGGCAGACAGGCAAACACTAAAAGGTAAGCAAAATACTCTTCTTTTACGGGCCAGACCTGCTGCCAGACAAAGGCTGCTATCAAGCCTGTTAACGGACATAAAATACCTGCCAATAAACCTAAACGCCAGTTGGTTAAGTCCACATCATTCATTCTCACTCCCAAAGCAAATAGCATTAATGGGATAGAAATTTGCCCTAACATATCAATCGGGACAGATAAGGAGGTGGGCATGCTCCAACCAGAAAAACTAAACAGTAATCCAAATATAGTGGCCAGCACCATAGGCATAGTAAGTATGCTTTTCAGCTTGGTTTTAGGGTTGATGAGATACATGCCTAAGGTGAAGTGAAGCAGATTCTCTGTCAGAAAAAGTACCACTGCAATAGGTAAAACAGATTCACCAAACGCCAGTACCATCAAGGGAATACCTAGGTTACCACTGTTATTAAACATCATAGGTGGCAACAGAGTTTTAGTAGAAACACCCATAAACTTGGCAACAGGCCAGGCTAATAATCCAGAACCAACCACAATCACAGCAGCCCCGAGAATCAAGCCTTTATACTGCATCACATGGAAGCTACCTGAAGCCATGACAGAAAAAATCAAAGCAGGTACAAATACATCCATATTGATGCGGTTAGCAATCGTCATATCTGTCGATCGCCAGCGAGCGTATACAAAGCCAACTAGCACCACAAATACCAAAGGAAATACCGTATCAAAAGTACGTGATAATAATTCGGACTGTTCCATTGCCATTCCTTAAAGTGTAGAAGTGAAGCGTTTTCCCATGCTGATAACGTCTCTTTATTAAAAGCATGGGTTTTGCAGATGCGCATGCTAAAGTTAATGTGAAATAACCGCAAGCCAGACACGTTTTGATCAAGGGCTAATTACAGCATATGCAAGAAAAGATAATGAAAGATAAAACCCTTAAGATCACCCTGAGTCAATCCGACCAAAGGATGAGCTACCAGGCAGCCCCAGAAGAAAACATTATTGAAAGCTTAGAGAGACAAGGTAGAGAATTAAGAAAAGCCTGTGATAACGGAGTTTGTGGCGTGTGTTTAACCAAGCTCTATGAAGGTGAGATAGACTATGGTTTACGAGAACCTTTTGGCTTAAACCAGAAAGAGCTAGAACAAGGTTATATTCTGCCCTGTATTGCACACTGTAAAACTGATATCGAAATTGACGAGCCACCAGCACCAAGACAAAAGCGAACTAGGCCTTAAAACAAGTTCAGATACTGAGGGTATTAAGCCTGCAGTATCTGAATATTCTAGTGAGATATAAACCCTCTTTATTTTCCTTTCCAAGGGACTAATTTCCTTTCTAGATATCTCATGAAGAGATCAAATAGATAAGCAATAATCCCAATAACAAATATCCCCATGATAACAACATCGGTTACCAAAAATTCAGCCGCATTTAGCACCATAAAACCAAGCCCGGCTTGAGCAGCAACCATTTCAGCAGCAACCAAAGTCGTCCAACCAAAACCAATACCTATACGCATTCCTGTTAGGATTTCAGGTAAAGCATTAATTAAAATAATATGACGAATCACCTGCCAACGGGTCGCTCCCATTGAATAAGCCGCATGTATTTGCTCAATTGCGACTGACTTCACACCCGCCCTAGCACTTAATGCCATAGGGGCAAAAATCGCTAAATAAATAAGAACAACTTTAGAGACTTCACCTATCCCCAACCAAATAATTACTAAAGGTAGATAAGCTAACGGAGGTAAAGGACGATAAAACTCAATAATAGGATCAAATAGACCTCTGGCAATTCGATTAACCCCCATCAAGATACCAATAGGAACTGCGGTCAAAAACGCGAGAGTAAAGGCTGAAAAAACCCTCATCATGCTCCAACCCGTATGTTCCAATAAGGTTGCATTAGCAAAACCTTCAGTTGCCACTTCCCAAAATCGCTGAACAACAGCAAGGGGGGAAGGTAAGAATAGCGGCTTCACCCATTGAAAATGAGTAGCTATGTACCAAATGAGAATTAAAAAGACGGTCGTGAACAAGCTAATCATCAAGCTTTTACCTTGCCCTGGCGCTCCGTAAGACTCACCCGGTTTCACTGGCCCTGCGGCAAATAAAGATAAGAACTTTTGCATTAAGTTTGATTCAATTTTTGGTGCTGACGTTAAGTCTAAAGCATGAATGGATTCTTGATTTTTCATTAATGAGCCCCTCCGTTTAAGACTTCATCACCATGTATTATGCCTAACACCTTTTCTCTCATTGCAATAAATTCAGGCATAGATTTAACTTGTCGAGCATCCCTTGTTTCAAGGAAGATCTTATTAAAATCTAAGGCAAAGTCGTGGGTAATACGACCAGGTCTTGGAGACATAATGATTAATCGAGACGCCATAAAAAGCGCTTCTTCAACACTATGTGTAATGAAAAACATCATTTTTTGAGTTTGCTTCCAAACGTCTAACAAGAGCTCTTGTAAAACCTCACGCGTTAACGCATCGAGCGCACCTAAAGGTTCATCTAACAGCAACATTTGAGGGTCATTCGTTAGCCCTCTCGCGATACCAACACGTTGCTGCATACCGCCAGACAATTGATAAACAGGGTGTTTATGAAAATCTTCTAAGCCAACCAGTTTTAAAAAATAGCTTGCTCGCTCTATTCTCTCTTTCTTGCCAACACCTTGTAGCTTTAAACCAAATGCAGCATTTTCCAGCACATTTAACCAAGGCAATAGTGCATGTTTTTGAAACACCACGCCCCTATCTTTACCAGGTCCTGTTATCTGGTCCTGTAAATCTAATCCGCAGGCAACTCGAGGCAACCCTGAGATATCACTTTCCCCTAAGGTGAGGTATCCATTACTTGGTTGGATAAAACCAGCCATGAGATTTAATAAGGTGGTTTTGCCACAACCAGATGCTCCAAGAGCAACAACAAATTCTCCTGGTTCTATTTGAAAATTGATTCCTGAAAGAGCTGTCACAGTTTCGCCACCATTCATACCAGGAAACTGAACGGATACATCATGAATTTGTAATCGGCTCATACCATACTCCAAAAAATTAAATGAGATTTAAGGTGAAGAATTCAAGCTGGCTCTTGTGCCCAGCTTGAATACTATCTCTTGTATCGAAAAGAAGTTCTCTATTGAGAAAGAACTTAAGTTCTTATCAAAGTTTGGATGCCTCTAACGCAAAGTTTGGATTCACAAACACACTGTAGTCATTCGCTAAAGTAGACACCTTTCCTTCTTTTTTAAGAAATTCTGAAGTGAATTTAAGTGCTTTCGCCGCACCACCATCAGCACCACAACCTAACCAAGAGCAACTGGTTTGTTCTGATAAATTCGGGAATTGATAAAGCGCCAATACGCCTGGAACAGAGGCGGCTGATCCACCTGTCATTTTTGCAATATTCTTGATCATTACAGAATTTTCAGAAAGTACGGCTTTATTTTGACGATACTCACTGTCCGCATCCGCAATAAGCTTGATCAATTGTGCTACCGCTTTAGGCTGCTCATCACCAAAAGACTTGTTAATCACCATGCCATCAAAGGTCGCTTTGCCCCAACGACTCAGTTCCCCAGAACTAATCATGACTTGCCCTGATTGCTTAATACGACCTAATGCTGGGTCCCAGATAAAAGCAGCATCAATATCAGCACGCTCCCAGGCTGCGGCAATCGCGTTAGGCTGCATATTAATCAGTTTCACATCTTTATCCGTTAAACCAAATTGCTCCAATGCAAATAACATATGAAAGTGAGTTGTTGAAACAAAAGGGACGCCAATCTTTTTACCTTTAAGATCCTGTGGTGATGAAATACCAGAACCATTTCTAACAACTAAGGCTTCAGCATCATTAATATTTTCTAAAATCCAAACAAGCTCTATGTCTAAACCTTTATTGACCGCTGCCGCAATCGGGCTTGAGCCTGCTGTCGCTATATCGATATCACCTGATGCCATTGCCGTAATCACTTTGGCGCCCGAATCAAAACGACGCCATTTAACGTCAAAGCCTGTCACTTCCTCAAATTGCTTCTCTGCAATAACAGACTTCCAAGGATTCATCATCCCTTGGTAGCCAATGGTAACTGTCTCAGCGCTTGCATATTGAGAAGCAACAAGTCCGCCAGCAAGAATTGATAAGCCTAAGGTTTTCTTAATCATTCGCTTAATACTTTGTACTTTCATTGTGAATCCCCTTGAATATGAAATCGATGTGTAGGTTTCAACAGTAAAAGCACGAACACATAAAGTGATAGATCCAGTTAGTTAAAAGAATTAGTCCAGTTAGGTTCAGTGGACTAAAACTTGCATTAGATTGGAGCAATAGAGACCTAAAACGGGGGATTGGCTTTGCTTAAACACTACTTTCATATCGAGTTTGATCCAGAGCGAACCCTACAAGACCAGATCCGTGAATACCTAGTTGATCTTGTCTTAACAGGGAGCTTTCCACTTGATAAGCCGCTGCCATCATCACGTAATTTAGCCCATATGCTGGGGGTTTCACGTAACACTATCGTCCTCATTTACGAAAGCCTTGTAGATAGTGGTTATATTGAAGCTAAGTCCCGTAAAGGCTTTTTTATCACCGCGAATTACGATAGTCCTGAGACAATTGGCACCAACATTGTGCAACACCAAAAGAAGGTTTGCCCTAACTGGACACATAGATTTCAAAAACAACCCAGTAACGAACGCAACATAGTGAAGCCTAATGATTGGCAAGGATTTGAGTACCCATTTATCTATGGGCAGATTCAGCGGGAGTTTTTCCCTTTAGAGCAATGGCGCGATTCAGTTAGGAAAAGCATGTCAGGCCAATGGAATAAGTATTGGATAAATGACATGGTAGATACTGATGATCCCCTTTTAATAGAACAAATCCGCACCCGCTTACTTCCAAGACGGGGGATATATGTGGAGCCTAGCGAAATTATCATTACGATTGGCACACAGAATTCTTTATATCTTCTTGCCAACCTTTTATGTAGCGACAAAACACAAGTTACCATGGAGAACCCTGGGTTTCGTGACGCTCTAAATATATTTTCATTGTTTGATAGCAAGATACAAAAACAGAATGTTGACCATAACGGCATCATCGTCGACGACAAACTGAACTCAAGTGATTACCTCTATGTTACCCCAAGCACTCAAGTACCAACTGGGGTTGAGTTGAGTGAAGACAGACGTAAAGCACTGCTGGAGAAATCTGTAAAACATGATTTTGTCATCATTGAAGATGACTATGATGCTGAAATAAACATGAAAGAAAACCCACAACCCGCCTTGAAAGCCCTAGATCAAAATAATCGAGTGATCTATATAGGCAGCATGTCCAAGTCTATTTCCCCAGGGCTCAGAATTGGTTATATGGTGGCAGACGAAGAACTCATATCAGAAGTAAGAGCATTAAGACGCTTAATGTATCGTCATCCACCAGTTAATATTCAACGCCAACTCTCCTTATTCCTTTCTTTAGGTTATTACGATACTTACTTGCGTAAATTACGTGTTATTAACTCCTCTAAACTAAATCGAATGCGCGACGCGGTTAGCCAGTATTTACCACATATGTATACGGTCAAAAATGTCAGTGAAGGCGCCACCTCTCTTTGGTTAGAAGCATCGCCAGAGGTAAACACGGAAGAAGTGGCATGGCTTGCTGCTCGCAACAGCATTTTAATCGAACCTGGTGCAGTGCACTTTATTAATGAGGAGCCACCTAAGAATTTCTTCCGATTAGGTTTTTCAGCAATAGAAAATCATAAAATAGAGCCGGGTATCCATGCTTTAAAAACAGTATTTGAACACTTTTAATCCTTGGTACTACATTCCCTCTAAGTTGGCCCTATCAGCAAACTCTCTTTCCCCTATACCGTATTAGCACGTCAGATCGTCTTACTTTTCTGACACCTAATACGGAGATAGATTTGATGCCTCATATAGAATTCGCCATCGGCCTGATTTTTATTGCCGCTTTTATTAGAGGCTATACAGGTTTTGGTTTTGCCGCGATTGCGATTTCAGGCTTGAGTCTTATTTGGCCCATTCAGGTGAGTGTTCCAGTTATTCTTACTTTAGATTTGATCAGCTCTGTTGGCTTAATTTCTACCGCTTGGCATCATGCCCATAAACCCCTACTCAAACATCTTAGCCTTGGTGCTGTGGTCGGTATTCCTATTGGATTAATGATTTTAATAAAGGTACCTGACCCTGTATTAAAGTTTGCTTTGAGCCTGACAATTCTTTGCATGATTGCCAGTTTGATTTACTCATCCAGTATCACCTTACCTTTATCAAGCAGATTAACATCTGGTGTTGGCTGTATCTCAGGTGGCTTTAGCGCTGCGGCCTCTATTGGTGGTTTACCCGTGGTTTGCTATCTATTAATGACAGGTTTTTCGGCATCCATTCAAAGAGCGACCTTGGTTATATTTTTAACCGCTTCCGATGTTATTTCTGTGGGACTCATGGCATTTAATGACATTTTAACGGTTTCACTCATCTCCCCTATTTTGTGGTTATTAGTCCCGTCTCTCATTGGCGTACAAGTGGGACAGTGGTTCTTCACACGCAAGCCACCTCAATCCTTTCGCCCCATAGCGTTACCCATATTAATCACCCTCTCAAGCATTAGCCTCTACTTCAGCAGCATGCATATTTTTAAATAAGGAATTCATATGAAAAAAACCGCAGTTATTACAGGCGCAACATCAGGGTTTGGACTCGCATCAGCACGTGTTTTTGCTGCTGCAGGTTGGAACCTTATTCTAATCGGACGACGTAAAGAGCGACTACAAACACTCAGTGAAGAACTATCCAGTCTCTGTCATTTACTCACAATCACTTTAGATTTGAATGAGACAGATGCCGTCATAAAAGCCATGAATGAGCTTGAGCAGCCTTTTCATAAAATCGATTTGTTGATTAATAATGCTGGCCTTGCATTAGGTACAGAAGCGGCTCAGCACTCTGACTTGCAACAATGGCACACAATGATAGATACCAACATTAAAGGGCTCACCAGTATCACTCACGCGCTATTACCTAAGCTCATCGAAACAGGAGAAGGTGCATCCATTATTAACCTTGGCTCTATTGCAGGCAGGTGGCCTTACCCAGGAGGTAACGTTTACTGCGGCACTAAAGCCTTTGTAGAGCAGTTTTCTCTTAATTTACGTTGTGATCTAGCAGGAACAGGCGTGCGAGTGACTTGCTTAGCTCCCGGCTTGTCCGAAAGTGAGTTCACCCTAGTAAGAACAGGTGGAAATAAAGACGCTTACGACTCTCTGTATCAGGGCTCTCAAGCCATTCAACCTGAAGACATAGCTGAGACTTTGTTATGGATTGCGCAGCAACCCGCCCATTTAAATATCAATAGCCTTGAGTTGATGCCTGTCAGTCAAAGCTGGTCACCTTTTGCTATTAGCCGCAAAGAAATTAACCCAATAAGATAGGAGATCATCCATGTCACAGTTTAATGAATATACTAATGAAGAAATTCAAACCTTTGACAAGCAACAGGTTTGGCACCATTTAGCACCAGATGCCATGGTACAAAATGGTCTTCCTATGTTTGTAAAAGGCCAAGGTTTAGATCTTTGGGATATTGACGGTAACCAGTATCTTGATGCTTCAGCAGGGGGTGTTTGGGTTACTAATACAGGTTATGGGCGTCAAGAAATTGTTACCGCAATGAGTGAGCAATTACTTAATCTCAATTTCTTCGCGAGCGCTATGGCAAACAAACCAGCGGCTATTTTTGCTAACCACTTATTAGACAAGATGCCGGGAATGCAAAGGGTTTTCTATTCAAGCTCAGGCTCTGAAGCAAACGAAAAAGCCTTTAAAATGGTACGCCAACTTTCTGCCAAAAAGTACGACGGCAAAAAGTATAAAATTCTCTATAGAGAACGTGATTATCATGGCACAACACTCGCAGCACTCAGTGCCACAGGCCAGTCACAACGCCGTGATCAATACGGCCCATTTGTTCCGGGTTTTATTGAATTCCCCCATTGTTTTGAATATCGCAGTCAATTCGAGAACACCCAAGACTACGGTATAAAAGCAGCAGGACTGATGGAAGAGGTTATCCTACGTGAAGGCCCTGATACTGTTGGTGCTGTTATCATAGAGCCCATCACAGCAGGTGGCGGTATTATCACACCACCAGAAGGATACCTAAAAGCCGTTGAACAAATTTGTAAAAAGTACAATGTCTTGCTGATCTTAGACGAAGTTGTTTGTGGTCTAGGCAGAACAGGCAAATGGTTTGGTTACCAGCATTATGATATCCAACCAGATATCGTCACCATGGCAAAAGGTGTTGCGTCTGGCTATGCTGCGATTTCTTGCACTGTCACGACTGAGGCTCTTTATCAAAGCCTGCAAGAAGGAAGCAGCCAAGACAAGCTCGGTTATTTCAGAGATATTTCAACCTATGGCGGTTGCTTAGCAGGCCCTGCCGCTGCCATTGCCAACATGAAAATTATTGAAGATGAAAACTTAATCGAAAATAGCGCCATGTTAGGAGATCTTTTATTAACAGGTTTAGAAAACCTTAAAGCCAAATACGAGATGATTGGCGATGTCAGAGGAAAGGGGCTTTTATGCGGTATAGAGCTAGTCACAGACCCGATAACAAAAGAGCCCGTTGATGAGTCGGTTGCAATCAGTGTGTTTGCTGAATGTAAAAAAGCAGGGTTATTAATTGGCCGCACCAACCGTAGCTTTGAAACACATAACAATATTCTGAATTTCAGCCCTGCCCTATGTATATCAAGGGATCAGGTCATGCAGATATTAGCAATACTTGATCAGGTCTTTGCGAAAGTAACTCAAGATTAAACACTAACTACAAACAAGATAACGATTTTGCAGACTGAGAGTTTATTCACCCCTAGATAAGCTCCTAGTCTGCCTTTTCTTATCCAAAAGCACCTAGAAAACCGCTTTGGCCTCATCCTGACTTTCTTTTAGGTATTTTACGAATCAGTTAGTATTACTTTTTTGTTTGCTTGTCTGACTCAATATGAATGCCGCTAAACTTGATTTTACTGCACTAGACCTACCCATTACTCAAATTATTGAGCCTCTTCGTCAACAGCTTAACCAGCATGATGAAGCTATTTTAGAAGCGGAACCTGGAGCAGGTAAAACTACGCTAGTGCCTTTAGCTTTGTTAGATCAACCTTGGTTAAAGCAACAGAAAATACTCGTACTTGAACCAAGAAGACTAGCAGCTAAACATGCCGCAGCTAGAATGGCAGAGCTACTCAAAGAACCCTTAGGTAAAACTGTGGGTTATCGCATTCGCCACGAACAAAAAGTCAGCCAAGATACCCGTATTGAAGTTATTACCGAAGGAATCTTAGTTCGATTATTACAAGATGACCCTAGCCTTGAGGGCATAGGTTTAATCATTTTTGATGAGTTTCATGAACGTAATCTAGATTCAGACTTGGCTTTAGCCCTGTGTCTTGAAAGCCGTGATTTTCTCCGTGAAGAAGAACCACTTAAGTTGCTCATCATGTCGGCGACCTTGGAGCAAGCTTCTTTAGAAAAAGCCTTAGGTTGTCGTCGTTTATTTTGTCCGGGCCGTAGCTTTCCTGTCAGCGTCAATTATCAAAACTTAAACCTAAAACAAGATGAGATACTGCCTCACCTTAGTCGTACTGTGTGTCATGCACTAAGCAATGATGAAGGTGATATTCTTGTTTTCTTACCCGGTCAAAGTGAAATCAACCGACTAGAATCAAGCCTGCAAGATCAGCTGACGGATCATTGCCAGGTACTTCCTCTCTACGGCAAATTAGACTTTAAAGCTCAGCAAGCGGTATTGGCACTTAACAAGCACTCAGATGATGCCTCAAATAAAGCGAATAAGAGACGAGTCATACTTGCCACTGCGATCGCACAGACCAGCTTAACCATTCCCAGCGTTAAGGTCGTGATTGATTCTGGCTTAAGCCGAGAAGCCAGATTTGATGCGAATACAGGTCTGACTCGTCTTCATACCAGAAAGGTAAGCCAAGCTGAAAGCATTCAACGAACTGGCCGTGCCGGTCGTACCTCAGAAGGTGTCTGTTATCGGTGGTGGAGCGAAGACGCGCAAAGCCGCCTCATGGAACAAGCTCCACCTCAAATCATCACAGCAGACCTTAGCAACCTTGCTTTAGAGCTTGCCAAATGGGGAGCTAGCCACCACCAAGACTTGACCTGGTTAACCCCTGTTCCAGAAGGTCATTGGCAACAAGCTGTTGGGCTCCTACAACACCTAGGTGCTTTAGAGAAACAAGACAATTTAAAGCTAACCGCGTTAGGTGAAGCCATGTCTCAATTCTCTGCCTCAGCCCGTATTGGTCAATTAATTCTTGCAGGAATCGCGATTAAAGAAAGCAAATTAAGCACACTTTTAGGTGCGCTTATTATGGAAGGCAATAGCGGCCATACTCAGCAAATGGATTTGAGTGAAAAAGCACTAGGTTTTCACACTAAGGCAAACCAAAAAGTCACTAAAACTCAGCAACAGTTGTTACAACAAATGAATAAACTAGCACAGGGATTAGTGAAGAAAATTGAGCTAACCTCAAGCCATCTTACGGCATCTGATCTAGCGGCATTCACACAAGAGGACAAAATAAGCTACCTACTTGCCTGCGCTTATCCAGATCGTATTGCCAAACAACAAACGCTAGATAACAGCAGCCAGTGGCAAGATTATAAGTTAGCCAATGGCCGTTTAGCACAACTACATAAAAGCCAAGCCGTTGCGAAAGCAGGTTTTATCATTGCCTTAGAAACCGGCGGTAACAGCAAGTTTAATAAGGATCAGATTTTCCTAGCAAGCCCTTTAAATCCTCACCTCTTTGAAGATGCGCTTCATGAACTCACCAGCGTCGTTGAAAAGGTGAGTTGGCCTAAAAATAGTGAGCGATTACTTTCTAGTCAAGATACTATGGTTGGTGGATTGTGTATTGCCTCTAAAAAGCTTTCTCAAGTTTCTGAAGAGGCTCAAACACAGGCGGTTTGCCAACATATAAGAAGCTTAGGGTTACACCTTTTAAACTGGGATAAAGCCGCCCTACGAGTAAGACATAGACTTGCCTTTATTTACCAGATTACTGAATCAGATCAGCCAAACTTACCTGCTCAGATGACACAGTTCCAATGGCCCAAAGTGGATGATGCTAGTCTACTGGACAGCCTAGAGACATGGTTGGCTCCCTACCTAGCGAATGTCAGCACTCATGCTAAATTAAGCCAGCTATCCCTTGCTGATATTTTGCTAAACCAATTGGAATGGAGCCAGCAACAAGCCTTGGCAAAGCTTGCGCCAGAGAGTTTAAAAGTCGCTTCGGGAAACCAGATTCGATTAGATTATCAAGCCTTTCCCCCTAGCTTAAAAGTCAAATTACAGGAGATGTTTGGCACATTGAAAACACCTGAAATTGCAGGCACCAAGGTAAAAATTGAGCTTTTATCACCGGCTCAAAAACCTCTGGCCATCACTCAGGACCTAGAGCACTTTTGGCAAAACGCCTACCATGAAGTGAAAAAAGAGATGCGAGGCCGGTATCCAAAGCACCCTTGGCCTGACAATCCTTTAGAAGCCATTGCCTCAGCCAAAACCAAAAAAGCGCTAAGCCGAGATTCCTAGCAAACTTACTCAAAAAAGAACAAGCTCATTAAAGAAAGAGCAAGCTTTAAAGCTTGCTCAAAGCACTGGCGGTTAATGCGCGACTAAAGCTCGTGTTTTTCTTATGAGTAGGAGACCAGCCTTCTAAAAAGCGCTGAAAGTCAGCCCAAGCCAACTCAAAAGCAAAGCGCCACTCTTGCTCTAAGGCTTTGATGTCTAACTCAGAATTTAATTCAGCTAAACACATTTTTAGCTTAACGAAATAGGCATCCAGTAACTTACCCCAGTGGGTTTGGCACTCTGATTCAGACAAACAACTACCAAGCAGATAAATGAAATCTTTCATGCCACAGCCAATACCTGTGTATTGAAAGTCTAGAGCGGCGACTTTCATTCCATCGGTTTGACTCTTTTTTGAAAAACAAAAATTAGCGACCTTGGCATCCCCGTGGATCAGGGTTTTAAACCTTAAGTTATTGAGCTTTTTATCTAAGGCGGCGGCTTTTTGCTTTAGTTTTGATTCTGGCATTTTCTGCCATTCATCTGGCCTTGTGGCCAAATGCCAATAGCTACCTATTGGCCATAATCCAAAAGGCTTAGGCAAACCTTGTGAACAAGTAGCAAAGTTATCCACTTTATTTTCAAAACCTTGCGGCAAGTGGCTCGACATCCCCCTATTATCTGGTTTAGCAAAGTCCTGAAGAAAGAAGGCGTGAAAGCTTGCCAGCCAGTCAATACAATGCAAGATTTGAGCCTCAGTTAAGCTGTCATACCTTAATGGAAAGCCTGAAGCATCTAAGTCTTCAAGGAGAAGAACTTGCTGGCAACTTTTTTGATCATAATAAGCTTGATGGCAATAAGGGATATTTAAGTTAGTAGGCCAATTTTCCAGCTTTCTTGTTTGGTTAAAAAGCCGATAGGCATTCATTTCGACCTGATAAGAAGATAGTTTTCTTTGATGAGCAATATCACTTTGCCAGCCTCTTGGGTGAACAACCCTCTCTGGCGGATTAACCCATTTCACGACCACTGAGGTGGGTAGCTTTGCATTAGGTGAAGATGAAGCTTGAGATAAAGATGGGGTGAGTTCGAACTTAACGATTTCACCATAACCAGACCACAAACTTTGAACCCTTTGCCCAAGGCTTACTTTTTCTAATTGAAAGCCTTGTTTTAACCAATGGCGAATAACCTCTTGGTCTAGATTGTCAGACAGTAAGTTTTGAAGGCTTGAATTAAAAACCTGTTTGTCTCTTGCTAAAGGCTGCAAAGCCACTCCCCAATCAAACAAAAAACAGCATTCTATCAGTTTAATGACTGAGACTCAGAACTTTGGAGATGTCGCTCTCTTTAAAAAGGGGATTAATAAAGAGAGCCTTAGTTAAAAGGAATAGAAATAAAACGCTGGAGCCAAGTAATTAAAAATAATATTCCGCCATAAAAGTAATACCTTGGGTGACATTATCTTCAAACTTTGTCCCCATATCATCTTCCACATCTTTAGCGACAGCATATTCATAAGCGGCAATTAAATTAATATCATCTACAAGATATGAACCCGCTAAAAAGATACCTCGGTAACCGTCATTTGGGGCTAACGGGTTTACTTTTTCTTCTAATGGCTCTTCGTGAATATATTGAATATAAACACCAGCCTCATCATTAAACTGTTTGGCTAACCCTAACTTATAAGTCATGGCATCCTTTTCATAGGTTGCCAGCTCTCCCGCGACAGATGAGCTAATCACTTGATCACTCCACTCACGCCACTGGGCACTAAAGGTTAGCAATGTTCCTTCTGCTATACCGGTTTGAAAATCAAAGATGATGGCTTGAGGTAAGCTAAAATCACTGCCACTTTTAGCTGTATCAGTTGCATCGCCAGTATTCGATAAAATGATGTCGCTTGTCTCTGTTACATCAAAACTATGGTCGACTTTACTTTGAAAGACGAGGCTGGCTCGCAATGCGATGTCTGGGACCTCAAAAGAAGCACCCGCAATATAACCAAGTGCTGTATCCGAGCCAAAATCCGCTTCAATACTGGGGACACTTCCCGGTGCTTGGTTAGCGGATACTGAGGCAATATTACTATTTATCGTCATATTGCCTGATGTTTTATTAATGGTAGGCCCAGCTATTAGGGAATAACTTTCGTTAAATTGATATTTAAAGGTAAGCGCTAAGCTTTGAGTTTCTATTAAGGCTTTGGTACCCGCATAAAAGCCTTCTTGATGGGAAACATTTAGATTATAGGGATCATACAATTGTGCGCTGACATCGATCTTATCTGTGAGTTGCTTATGCAAGCCTAAGGTATATACCTTAGTATCATCAAAAGATTCTCCGGTTTTCCCTCCGCCTAAGCTTGTCGAGTAATCTCCGTTAAAATTATAACGATAACTAGAATAAGCAAGGTTAACTTTTTCTTTATCACTGTAAACCAAGCTTAAATCATAAGGTGTGAATTCATAGACAGCAGCACTTGCTGAGAAAGGAGCCAAGAGTGCTAAGCACACAAACGGCATGTTGAATTTATTCATGGATAGTCCCTAATATTTTTTATTATTGTTTTGCATGCTCCTAAGCGTTATTAGAGAAATCACCGCTTTTCGAGGAACTTTCCTAGAGTTAGAGCGCTAAAACAAGCGTCTTAGAAAGTCACTTTAAGCATCGAAATTTAGGCTAAATGTGGTTAAAAGCATTGATTTTCAGACTATCATGATTTTTTTGGAGGCAAGAATAACCAGCTCGGCCATATCCTGACAAAATCGGACTAATTCATTTTGGGCTTAGAATCAGAGTAAGCTTTACTGCGATAACTGGAGGGAGCTTTGCCTGTCCATTTCTTAAACGAACGATAAAAACTGGTGCTATCGCTAAAGCCGACAAGTTGTGCAATATCCTCCATCGCAAGGTTTGAGTCCTTTAAATAGCGTAAGGCGAGCTCTTGGCGAACCGCATTAAAAATTTCTTTATAGGAGGTATTTAGTTCTGTAAGTCGTCGTCTCAAACTACGTTCACTCATAGCAAGTTGTTCGGCCACTTCTTGAATAGAAGGATATTTTTCGGGGGTTCTTAATAGCGCTAAATGCACCTTACCAACAAGGCTACGATTAGAGTCTTGCTGCAGTAGCATGTCATCACACAGCTTAATCGCTAGGCTTTCAGTCACAGGGTTATAAGACTGATTCGTGCGCTCTAAATCTTCTTGTTGAATCACGACCTGACTTACAGGTGCATCAAAAACTAAAGGACAACGAAAAAAGGTTTGGTATAAGCTCAAATTATCAGGCTCTGGATAGGCGAAATGCACAGCAAGTGGCGTATAAGTATCGTCTAGAAAATCACGGGTTAACTTCACATGACCTGATAAATCCTCATCTACCAAAAACCTAAATAAGTGATCAGAAACTTGATGGGTAGGACGAGAGAATCGACGGCATTCATTTTCACCAAAACTCATCTCAACATGGGTAAGGTTAGTTGTGGTTTGAAAGTAACTTTCTGAAATGCGAAGTGCATCCCAACCATTTTTACAACTAGCAATCGCATAACCCAACATGCCTAAATCACTCAAACTCTCTTGGCTACCTACTGCCAAGCCAAGTGCAGAATCACCACTGAGTGTTAGCGCATTATCAATAATCACCATACTTTGGTCGAAAGAGATCAAGGTACCTTCTTGGGTCAACTCCCCTTCTTTAATACCAGCATCTTGAGTCAAAGCGGCCGTATTTAAGCCTCTTTGATAAAAAAGGCTCGTTAGCAGGTGAAACAAATAAGTTGGGATAGCGCAATCTTGTCGAGCAAAGGGCGCCAAAGGTGAACGCAATGTGTGATTCATAAGATTTTTTCATTATTTTTATTTTTTATGATTGGCCGAGATTGTCAGGGTCTGGCCTCATATGTGGTTTTTCTTGCTGTAAAAACTACCTACCATTTAAATCCGATATTCAGTAATTGACAACAAAAATAGAAAATAATTACTCAGACGCATATTACTAACCTAGCTAGACACTCTTTTGCTCAGGCAATAAGCGAGTTTTATTTTCCTTAATATCCGTATTTGAAAGGTAAAAAAACCATGCTTAAACCCTACTTTTTACTGCTAGCGAGCGGCTTTATCTCCCTTTTCCTTACAGGCTGTGAACAGGTACAAGATGATGCAATAAGACTTGAACAAGCAAGGTCACTTACACCTTCTAACCAAGATTTAAATGGCATTTACCAACGTAGTTGCGTCGCTTGTCATGCTAACCCTGACACACAAGCCCCTCTTACAGGAGATCTCGTTGCTTGGCAGCCAAGAATAGACAAAGGCATGGAAACCTTACTCACTCATGTGGTGAATGGTTTTGGTGGCATGCCGCCATTTGGCATGTGCATGGATTGCAGTGAAGAAGAATTTGAGCAACTCATTCAATTTATGGCGCAAAGCAAATAGTCACTAAACCACTGTCAGGCAAGTTTTTACTTACTTTTCAATTGCTTTCTAAGAACAGGAATAAGGACACAGAATATGATTAGTCGACGCAACTTATTGGGTTCATTAATTGGTACAGCAGTCGGTGCAAGCTTAAGCCCAACCATCAGCTTGGCACAAGAAACAGGCACTATGTCGTCTGAAAAGACCTTGGAGAAAGTCACTCGAAAAAGCCTTCCTTGGCGAAACTGGTCAGGCTCTCAAGAGTGCTTCCCTCAGTCACGTATTGCGCCAAAAAGCCTTACAGAGCTTCAGCAAGTTATTACTCAGGCAAAAGGCCATATTCGTCCGGTTGGCGCTGGCCATTCCTTTAGCCCCCTTGTGCCTACTCAAGACACAATATTGTCGCTTAGTCGTATGACTGGGGTTATCTCCCATGATGAAACCACGAATCAAGCCGTCATTATGGCGGGTACTCGTTTGGGAGACATAGGTAAGCCTTTAGCTGAACGAGGCCAAGCTATGATAAATATGCCTGATATTGACGAGCAAACATTGGCAGGTGCCCTTGGTACAGCCACTCACGGCACAGGGGCTAGCTTAGGTTGCTTATCGGACTTTGTTGAAGGCTTAGAATTAGTTACGGCCAATGGAGAGGTTTTGTCCTGTGATAGACAGACAAACTCAGATATTTTCCAAGCAGCCAGAGTTAACCTTGGCGCATTAGGAATTGTCACTCAAATTCGTCTACAAAATATGCCTAAGTATCGCCTTAGACGCGAAACAAGCTGTGTCGCTATTGATGATATTCTCGATAATGCCGAAAAGATTGCTAAGGCAAATCGTAATTTCGAATTCTACTATATCCCCTTTTCTGGCTATGGCTTGATGGATACCCACAACATCACAGATGAAGCCCCCTCTGTCACAGATAAGATAGACCAAAATGATGGTACTGAAACCCTCAAACAATTAAGGGATTGGCTAGCTTGGTCCCCTAGAATTAGGGAATATATTTTAAGTCATGAAATGCAAAAAATTGAAAAAGAGGTGACCATAGCCAACTCATGGCAAAACTATGCGCAAGAGCGCAATGTTAGATTTAATGAGATGGAATATCACTTACCTAGGGAATATGCCGTTCAAGCTTTTAGAGAAATTAGAGACACTGTCGAGAAGCATTTTGATGAGGTTTTCTTCCCGTTCGAATTCCGTTTCGTTAAAAGCGATGATATCTGGTTAAGCCCTTTTAACGGCCGCGAAACCTGCTCTATTGCTGTCCATAGATTCTATAACGAAGACTATCAAGCCATGTTCAAAGCGGTTGAGCCTATTTTCAAGAAATATCATGGCCGCCCACACTGGGGCAAACTCAATAGTATGCAAAGCCAGGAGTTTGCTGCGCATTATTCTAATTGGCAAAATTTTAAAGACATCAGGCAGTCATTGGACCCAGAAGGTAAGTTTTTAAACCCTTACTTAAAAAGCCTGTTTGATATTGCATAGGAGCGCAACATGTCTGATCAAGTCACACCTTCTCGTCGTCGCTTTATCCTTGGAGGGATTGGCCTAGCTGCCTTTGCAGGTCTTGGTATTGCCAAACCCAATGATATTGGTGAGAACCATAATCACTATTTTAATCAGCTAAGCTTGGCCTTAGATAATAAAGCCCTTTCCAAACCTAACTTGGTAATAGATAAAAGCCTATTAATTGACAATATTAAGGTACTTAAAACGCATTTAGCTGGACGTTTTGATTATCGTATTGTCGCAAAATCTTTACCTTCGATTCCGCTACTGCGTTTAATTATGGAGCAGTCACAAACCAACAAACTTATGCTATTCCACCAGCCTTTTTTGAATCAGGTTGCTCAAGCTTTGCCTGATTCGGATGTGCTGCTAGGAAAGCCTATGCCAGTTACTGCAGCGGCCAATTTTTATCGTCTTTATGCAGCTAATCAAACGCCAAAATTTGATCATGAAACCCAACTACAATGGTTGATCGATTCCCCAGAACGACTCAACCAATATCAAGCCTTGGCCCATAGTCTTAAGGTTAAAATGAGGATCAATATCGAGCTCGATGTGGGGTTTCATCGTGGCGGTGTTGCCGATGATCTTATCTTCGAAAAAATGCTTAAACAAATCGATTCTGACCCCGCATTAAGTTTTGCAGGACTCATGGGCTATGAGCCCCATGTAGCAAAAGTACCGGGGCGGAAAATAGCTTTGAGAGACGCGGCTATGCAAAGCTATCGAGATAAGCTGGCAATCGCACTTAGAGTTTCCGGAAAAAGTGCTGATGAACTCACTCTAAATTCAGCTGGTAGCCCTACTTATCAGTATTATGACGAAGGTGATTATCCTCACAATGAAGTGGCAGCGGGCTCTTGTTTGGTTAAACCAAGTGATTTTGATTTAGATACCCTGTCTGACCATGTCGCAGCCGCTTTTATCGCCACGCCAGTACTAAAAGTAATGCAAGAGACTCAAATTCCTGGGGTTGATGGCTTAGGTCGACTGATGTCATTTTGGAACCCTAACCGTAGTAAAACTTTTTATACCTATGGCGGTAACTGGAAAGCTAACCCTATCTCACCTAAGGGCCTCAGTATTAACCCTGTGTGGGGACACTCGACCAATCAAGAAATGTTAAATGGCTCTGATAATATTCAACTAAAAGTAGATGATTGGATATTTTTAAGGCCGACGCAAAGTGAGTTTGTCTTTTTACAGTTCGGTAATATTTCTCTTTATGAGGCTGGTAAGATCACCGCCAGTTGGCCTGTTTTATCAGAGCAAGTTGGTTAATTCCTCTCGTAACTTATTCACAATAAGGCAGAAAAAGTAAGTTCTGCCTTATTGCACTTCCAATCTTTATGTTTTTGACAAGCTCAGTCTTGAGTTGTAGCTTAATAAGGTGCGTAAGCAAACTTTCATATTTGGGTATTACCTAACGGCTTGTCGCACTATGCGTTTCTCACAAGCACAATGTTCCTCAAGGCCTTTTAGGTCAAATTTTCAAGATTAATAACAGGTTAAATTATAGATATGAGAGGAAGTCATTATTTGCCTTCTTCGATGAAAGAATCCCAAACTTTGAAAGCGTGTTAATTATCACCAAGGAGCCAATCATGGCAACAGACGTTGAAATCGCACAGCAATTTAGCCCCAAGCCGATTACACAAATCAGCGACAGTTTAGGTATTGATCCCGCCCACCTTTTACCCTACGGCAAAGATATTGCCAAAGTAGACCTAGCCGCACTAAAAACTTCAAGTAACAAACGAGGCCGACTCATTCTAGTCTCAGCGACAACGCCGACACCTTCTGGTGAAGGTAAAACCACCACAACCATAGGCTTAGGACAAGCTTTTACGCAATTAGGC
Organism: Marinomonas sp. SBI8L; assembly: GCF_001624705.1. Taxonomy (GTDB): domain Bacteria; phylum Pseudomonadota; class Gammaproteobacteria; order Pseudomonadales; family Marinomonadaceae; genus Marinomonas. The sequence goes on along the minus strand of NZ_JSEO01000008.1, from coordinate 182,457 downwards.
GAATCGGTGTGTTTAGCCTTAAGAGAGCCTTCTTTAGGGCCATGTCTTGGCATGAAGGGTGGTGCGACAGGCGGTGGTTATAGTCAAATTATGCCAGGGGATAGAATTAACCTGCATTTCACTGGGGACTTTCACGCTATCACCAGTGCCAACAACTTATTATCGGCAGCCATTGATAACCATATATATCAAGGCAACCAACTAAAGATAGACCCTAGACAAATTGTCTGGCGTCGAGTCATGGATATGAACGACCGAAGCCTTAGAAATATTGTTCTCGGCTTAGGTGGAAAGATGCAGGGTATACCTCGTGAAGGAGGGTTTGATATTACCGCCGCATCCGAAGTTATGGCCATGCTCTGCTTAGCCACGGATGCCAGTGACTTAAAAAAACGCCTTGATCGCACCTTAATTGGTTACACTTTTGACGGCCTGCCAGTACAAGCAAAACAGCTTGAAATAACAGGTGCTATGATGGCCTTACTTAAAGATGCGCTCCAACCTAACCTAGTGCAGAGCTTTGAAGGTACTCCTGCCTTTGTTCATGGGGGCCCTTTTGCCAACATTGCCCATGGTTGTAATAGCATTATTGCTACTCGCATGGCAATGCATCACGCGGATTGGGCCATTACTGAAGCAGGCTTTGGATTTGACCTTGGCGCAGAAAAATTCTTTGATATCAAATGCCGTATTGCTGAACTTGACCCTGATGCTGTGGTGCTGGTAACGACGGTCAGAGCTCTCAAAATGCATGGGGGTAAAGCCAAGGACGACTTGGTAAAACAAGATCTAGAAGCCGTTAAAAAAGGCTTAGAGAACCTTGATAAACACATTGAAAGTGTTGAGCTATTTAATAAACACCCTGTGGTTGCACTAAATCGCTTTGCAACAGACACAGACGAAGAAATAGCTTTGATACGGGCTAGATGTGCTCAACATAACGTGTCTTTTGCAGAAACAAGCCATCATGCTGATGGAGGTAAAGGAGCCATTGAATTAGCTAAGGTGGTGATGGAATCTGTCAGCAAGAATCGTCCTTTTCAACCCTTGTATCAATTAGACCTACCTGTCATTGAAAAGGTGAAAGCTGTTTGTAAAGCCATGTATGGGGCATTTGATGTGGCTTTCTCTAAAGAAGCAGAGAAAGACTTAAAGCATGTTGAGCAACTCGAACTCACACATTTACCTGTTTGCATTGCCAAAGCACCTAGCTCTTTATCTGATGATCCGACACTTCATGGCAGGCCCAGAGATTTTGAAGTGACAGTAAGAGCAATACAGATCAATGCTGGAGCCGGCTTTTTAGTGGTGCTGACAGGCAATATTATGCGTATGCCAGGCTTACCTAAGAAACCTGCAGCAAACAATATTGAGCTTTTAGAGAATGGCATTATTAAAGGTCTAGAGTAATCCATAGAAGAAGGAGCGAGGCCTGCTTGCTCCTTCCTTTAAAACTAAGTCACTTTCTACCAATTTTTTTTAAGAGTCTATTCCTCGACTTAAAGCCTATTTCCCTATTTATATTCTGTATCGATTTCTTTACAGGCAAAGAAATTATTGTCGATAAAATTCCCCATTTAATGATTGTAATTAAATGCAAATACGGCAGAATAAAAGACGATTTTTTAACTTGCTCTACTAGATTAATACTAATTAATAGCAAGCTTTACGACCCCTCTGAAAAATAGGACTCAAGCACCATGTTTAAGCATTTAAAAGCGGTTCCAGGCGATCCTTTATTAGCGCTCATCATAGCTCACCGTAACGATCCAAATCCTAAAAAGATTGATTTGGGTGTCGGTGTTTATAAAGATAATTCTGGCCATACGCCGATTTTAAATAGTGTTAAAAAAGCCGAAGCAATTTTATTGGAACAAGAAGACTCTAAAAGCTATATTGGCATTAATGGCGCTCCTGAGTTTGCACCTGTGGTACAAACATTACTTTTAGGTGAAAACAGCAAAGTCATTGCTGACAAGCGTATTTTCTCTGCACAAACACCAGGCGGTACTGGCGCACTAAAAGTCGCAGCTGATTTTATTGGTGCAAACCTAGCTAACCCAAAAATTTGGGTCAGTGATCCGACTTGGGGTAACCACCTACCTATTTTCAAAAGCTCTGGCATTGAGATCGCAGCATACCCTTATTATGACGCCGAAACGAACGGTCTTCGTTTTGATGACATGATGGCAACGCTTAAAGCAGAAGTAAAAGCAGGTGATGCTATTTTACTTCACGCTTGCTGCCATAACCCAACGGGTATCGATCTGAAAATCGAACACTGGCATGCTCTTACAGATCTCGTGCTTGAGAAAGGTTTGCTTCCGTTAGTTGACGCTGCTTACCAAGGCTTCGGCGATGGTCTTGATGAAGATATGGCTGGCCTAAGATATATGGCTGAGCGTGTGCCTAGCATGCTAATTGCTAACTCATTCTCTAAGAACTTTGGTATTTATCGCGAACGTTGCGGTGGAATGAGCATCATTGCTGAAACGACTGAAGAAGCAAGCAATGCATTTTCTATTGTTGGAATGGCAATTCGTGCAAACTATTCTATGCCTCCTGCTCATGGTGCCTCTGTGGTTTACACCATAATGCAAGACAAAGCATTGCATGCTGAATGGGAAGCTGAAGTTGCGACTATGCGTGATCGTATTAACGACTTGCGTCACAAGTTGGTTGAAAGCCTAGAAAAAACATCCTGCACTAAAGACTTTAGCTTTATTAAAGATCAAAGAGGTATGTTCTCTTATTCTGGCCTTACGCTTGAGCAAGTACTTAGATTGCGTAATGAGTTCTCCATCTATATTGCTGATACTGGCCGTATGAATGTAGCAGGTATTACAGACGATAACCTTGAGTACCTAGCTGAGTCTATCGCGACTGTTGTTGGTTAATTGTTTTACAATAATTAAAGACACTAAAAAGGGAAGCATGATAGCCTCCCTTTTTTATGCACTGGGTTTAAGAGATTTTAATGCAAGACAGGTGGATTCTTGGATTCGGCCAAGTTTATCTCTGGATGGTTAAACTGAGCTAAACGCATAATAGAAGGCTCAATCAACTCTTGCCAAAAAATAATCTCTTCTCGGCTCATATTATCCAGTTTACTCCAGCCGGCCTCTGTGCCAAACAAGCGTACCGAAGCCAGCACTTCATCTAAAAAGCTCTTATCACCTTTTCGTGTTAGGCCGGTTAAACGGGCTCCGCGCATGAAGCCAACACACCATTCATCAATCACGATTTCTTGATCCCCGTCCACTTCAACCTGAAGGTATACAGGGTGTAACTCTCCTTTTACAAGGCAGTCCATGGTATTAACATACATTAGCAATACGAGACTTAAAAACTCTTCTTCTTCCTCAGGAGAAGCCCATACAGGCTGGTCTTCATCCACTCCCCAAATACCTGAGATCCAAGCATCAGGCTCAAGACTATCTTTAGTACATCCAAGGGCAGTAAAGTAGCCATCGAGTTCTGAGACACACATTAGCGAGCGTTCACAACCGTAACTGGAAAGATAATGATCAAGACGATTATAAAGAGCGTCTTCATCAATTGTTTCTTGATTTTGCTCTTCTGTCATAATGATTCCTTAGTAGGCACACAACATAAAAACCTACATTTAAAACAAAGCTATACCTTTATTTTAACGTGAAAACTCTCATCTTGCTTTAGCATTTCATTTTCTAACGAAAATTTAGTCTTATTTAACGTCTTTATAACAATATCAGGACAAAGCAAACGAATTAGGTTTATGCCTCTAAAAAGACAAAGAGATGTAAGCATCAATTAAACTAACCACTGTTTGAAAATTAATTACATAAATCAGTATATTTGAAAAATATCTTGTTAAATCGATGAGATAGAAAAGCATTTAAAATACTTTTTAGACAATTTTATTAAGATATAGACATTTTTTTTACAAAAAATAGCCATAAAACAGCTGTTTTAATGTAATATTGTGTAAGTGTCCATGATATATCTCATGGACCATTGAGTAGCCAGTGGCACCATTATGCAAATACTTCAATTAATTAAGACAGATACACCTAATGTATTGAGCCGACCCTTAAAAGGTTTTTTTCTCAGTATATTCATCTTGATGATTTTCTTTGCCCCTTACAGCGAGTCTTGGACTAATTTATGGCTGACTACCTGTGATTGGCAACAAGATGTTTGGCGTTATGTCACTGCTCACTTCACCCATTGGAACATTAACCATCTGATCATGAATATGTCTGGTTTAATCATTTACTCTTGGTTATTCATGGATGATATGAAATCGCGTAGGTCATTTTACGAGCAAGTATTTAGTCTCATTTTTATACTTGCTGTGATAGATAGCTATTTAATTACTTGTTATAAACTAAATACTTATGCGGGCTTCTCTGGCATTCTTTATGGTCTTTTTGCATTTGGCTCAATTCGTTATTGGCGCTCAAATAGACTGATCTGTAATCTGGTGATTTTAGTTTTAATGCTACAACTACAACCTTGGTTTGAGACTACTCACTTCGTTGCTGACCAAGGCATAATTATCGCTAAGAATGTTCATTTAATCGGTGTGTTAAGCGGTATTCCTGCGGCGCTTCTCTGCTTATATCTTGATAAACGCGCACGACCTAAGCCTGATACCAAGATACCAAGCTTTTCCAAACCCTAGCCAACTAAGTAAGATGCTTAACAATCGTTTGTTGACTCAAGCCTGTAATGGCATGATCAAGCTGACGATTAATTAGCCCTGTATCCAATTTAGGTTCCAAGTCTTTTGCACTCGCAGCCTGATTAAGCCGTGTTATATGGAATTCATTAGCCTCTTTCTCAAGTGCAAAACTGCCTGTACAACTTGGGCAATGTAAATGATCCCCCGTTTGACTTTCTCTTTGGACCACTATGGTTGGACCACAAGCAGGACAAGATTGAAGCGGTATGCCTTCATCACTATGACCTATTATATGAGCCAGTTCACCAGCCTCACCTAAAGCTATGATGGCATCAGCAAAACCTGCATCAAACTGTGTTCCTTTATTAGCAGCAATAATGGAAAGTGCTTTTTCTTGTGGCATACCAGCACGATAAGGGCGAGAGCTTGTCATTGCATCAAAAGCATCACATAAACCTACAACCTTGGCCATATCACTAATGTCTTCTGCGCTTAGACCTTGTGGATAACCACGGCCGTCGGGCCTTTCATGATGTAATAAGACTGCATCTTTAACTAAATCAGCTAACGGGTGTCCAGATAACATACGAAAGCCGATATTAGGGTGGGTTTTGATAATCTCGTACTCAGCATCCGTTAATTTATCTGTCTTACGCAAAATAGCATCAGGAATACCCACTTTACCTAAGTCATGTAAAAAGCCACCTAGACTAATGCGCGCAGCATCATCTTTTGATAAGCCAGCTTTGAGAGCAACCAACTCAGAGAATTTAGACACACGCCACAAATGCCCACCCGTATAAGGGTCTCTTGCCTCTACAAACCAAGCCATGGTCATTAAACTGGATAATAAGCTGGTGAAATGAGAGTCGCTTATATTATCAATCGAATTATCTGCAGAACCAGAGACCCATTGATTTACCTTCCTCAGTAAACTCATAAAAACACCTATGATATGTAAGTCTTAGCGGCACTTTATGCCATTGAAATGAATATATAGATTAGGACAAAAGGAATATCACTAGGTTCAGTCAATACTTCACAAATGGACAGTATTAAGGAACCTGCGAATAAGCCCTCCCGCCTCAGCGTGTAGATAAAAGCACCTAGGTTTATGGCGAGGGCCACAACTTAATAGTTGCTCTATTGATAAGGCTCTCAGCTTAAATATAGGTCTTTTAGACCACGCCCTTCGGGTCTTTCAGAAAAAATGACACTCTGTGTTGTCCCTTCTCGAAAGGTACCTACATTGCATCAAGTGACGCCTTGTTTGTCACTTTTTCTGATAAGACTGAGAAGAGGTAGCTTAATCGTAGGTTCCTTAACTAAACCTAAGAATGAAATTAACACGCTAGTCAATGGTAGCAAGGTTACCATAGGTTTCTAGCCAAATTTTACGGTCCCCTGAACGTTTTTTAGATAAAAGACGATCTAAAGCTTCACCCGTTGTTTCCACATCTTCCATGGTCAACTGAATCAAACGTCTAGTATCTGGCGCCATGGTAGTTTCTCTTAATTGAGATGGGTTCATCTCACCAAGTCCTTTGAATCGCTGAACGTTTGGCGTAGAACGCTTATGCTCTGCTGCAAGCTTATGCAAGATGATGTCTTTTTCTTCATCATCTAGGGCGTAATGCACTTCTTTTGCCACATCAATACGATACAGAGGAGGCATAGCAACAAATATATGGCCAGCTTTAACCAATGCAGGGAAATGACGCACAAACAAGGCACACAATAAGGTCGCAATATGGAGTCCATCCGAGTCAGCATCCGCGAGAATGCAGACTTTGCCATATCTAAGCTGAGACAAGTTATCATCAGCTGGGTCAACCCCTAGCGCGACAGAAATGTCATGAATTTCTTGTGAAGCAAGTACCTCAGACGAATCCACTTCCCATGAGTTCAAGATCTTACCTCTTAAGGGCATGATCGCTTGGAACTCTTTATCTCTGGCTTGCTTAGCTGATCCACCAGCCGAATCACCCTCCACCAAGAAAAGCTCACTTCGTGCGGTATCTTGTCCAGCACAATCTGCCAGTTTTCCGGGTAAAGCAGGTCCTTGCGTAATCTTTTTACGCACGACTTTCTTACTAGCTCGCATACGTTTTTGCGCACTAGAAATAACGATATCAGCAATTTTTTGCCCATCTTCAACATGCTTATTTAGCCATAAGCTAAATGCATCTTTTACTGTAGCAGAGATAAAGGCCACAATTTGACGAGAAGATAAACGCTCTTTGGTTTGCCCCGAGAATTGCGGTTCTTGCAGCTTAGCAGACAGTACATAGCTGCATCTTTCCCAAACATCTTCAGCCGTTAGTTTAACCCCTCTTGGTAACAGGTTTCTGAAGTCACAAAACTCTTTTATAGCTTCAAGAAGGCCTGTTCTTAGCCCGTTTACATGGGTACCGCCTTGAGCTGTAGGAATCAAGTTCACATAACTTTCTGTGACTAACTCACCGCCTTCTGGCAACCACTGAACGGCCCAATCAACCCCTTGAGTTATTTCGGTGACACCACCAACGAACGGAGTTTCAGGCAGTAATTCAAAGCCAGCATTTGCTTGAGCAAGGTAATCTTTTAAACCATCTTGGAAGAACCACTCTTCCTTTTCGACTTCTGAGCCTGACTCGTTAATAAAGATCATATGCAAGCCAGAGCATAGAACAGCTTTCGCTTTTAAGAGGTGCTTAAGCCTAGAGACAGAGAATTTTGCAGAGTCAAAGTACTTAGGGTCAGCTTTAAAGCTAACTTTTGTACCCGTATTCTTTTTACCACAGGTACCGATTTCGGTCAGATCTTGTGTTTTTAAACCATCAGCAAAGGCAATATGGTATTGGATGCCATTTCGTTTTACCCAAACATCAAGCTGTGTAGACAAGGCATTTACGACAGACACACCAACACCGTGCAAGCCACCAGAGAACTGATAGTTATCACCGGAGAACTTACCACCCGCATGTAGCTTAGTTAAGATAAGCTCTACGCCTGATACACCTTCTTCAGGGTGAATATCGACAGGCATACCACGGCCATTATCTTCAACACTTAATGTACCATCTTTATGTAGAGTCACTTCAACCCTATCAGCATGCTTTGCTAATGCCTCATCGACTGAGTTATCAATAACTTCTTGGGCAAGATGGTTAGGTCGGGCGGTATCCGTATACATACCAGGACGTTTTTGTACTGGCTCTAAGCCACTTAGGACTTCAATAGAATCCGCATTATATTGATTGGCAGACATTCTTTTTCCAACTTCTGTATTAGATTGTATTCTTCATCCGCTTTTTGTGCTGGTAAGACAAGAAGGTAAGTGGATTACTAAACATTATTGGGCATCAGTCTAACACTGCCCTGCATGAGTTTACAGTCGATAAAAAACTAGAATTGAAATAGAATTAGTCTAAATACTTTTATCAACATGATGAAGTAGAGGGCTTATTCTTTGCTTCTCTAAACGAGATTAGCAAAACGAAGTACCTGGTCCAGATAACGTTCAAAGCCTACAAAGCCATGATCACCACCCTCTTCCAAGCTAGTATCAACCCCTTGGTAATAATTCAAAGCATGGCGATAATCTAAGGTTTCATCTCCTTTCTGTAACATTAACCAAAACAAATTAGGTTTGGTTAAAGGCACATCAAACTTCTGCAACTGTTTTATATGCTCTTGTGTGAGGACATACTCTTCCTCAGTGTGATAATTCTTTTGCGGGCCTAAGTGGCGTTGAAGTAATAAAGGTGCACCCACAGCAGGGTTTAACACGACACATTTAACACCGTATTTATGCGCGAGATAAGTACCATAAAAGCCACCGAGTGAACTGCCAAATAAACACACTCCTCGATCTAAATTTGCCTCTATCAAAGCCTCTAAAGCGTCAATGGCTTTAGTGGGTTCCCAGTCTAACCTAGGCACAATAAGTGAGTCGGACAAACCTATCTCTGCGCAGTGCTGCTTTAATAAACTCGCTTTTTTGGCATTCTCAGAACTATTAAAACCATGAAGGTATATCAAACAAGGCATCTAGAATTACTCGAATAAATAGAAGGGAATAAAATAATGGGTAAGCTTTTTAACCTATCAGGCAAATGCCACGAGATCATCTTGGTTAAGTCGATAGCCATGTTTTAAACACAGTTCTAGAAGGTCTGCGAGCTGTTGATTCAATCGCATTTTTTCGTCTTTATGCAACATGGCATCATTCGGATAAGGGTAAGCCCCTTGGTACTGCCTATGGCCATCGGTAATTTCAGCAATTTTAACATCATGATATAAGCGAACAGTCATATTTACACCATGGTCAAACAACAAATCTGTTCGCTTTTGCTGGCCAAAGGTCAACTTAAACTGGCTGGTATATTGGCTTTCTTGGGTTAAAACAAGGCTGAGGCGGCTTTCTTGTCCACCTATACTGTGAATCAAAAAATGCCACTCGGCTTCAGCTTCTTTACTGCGCATAATACGCGCAATGCGACGATAATTAAGTTCGCCAAGCATTTGTAAGCTGTTTAAGTCGGGGATATAAGCATCTTTAATCATATTCTAACTACTTTTGATTGCACCTTGTTTTGGCATATTTGCCTCTTGCTCTAAAGCCGCTTTATAGTGCCCTATACGCTTATCTTTTTCAGCCCAAAATTGATTAAAACAATCATTAAACTCCAACCTATGTATTCCAGCAGGTTGAAAATCTGTCGAGCTTAGCACTTTATCTGGAAACGGAATATTTCGTACAACTACCTTAGCAGATTTTAAACGCCCACAGAGCAAATCCCAAAATGAAATATTTTCTTGTGGATAAATAACACTCATATCCACAATGGCTTGAAACTTGTCAGGCATGGCTTGCAATACAAACGCAACACCACCCGTTTTGGGTTTTAATAGATATTGATAAGTAGAGTCTTGCTGGTCATGTTTCATCTGACTCCAGCGCGTTCCTTCCACAAAGCTTAGCACTGTATTGGGAGCTTGCATAAAACGTCGGCATGATCGACGTGTGGTCTCTATATCCTTTCCTTTCAAATGAGGGTGTTTAGCAAGAAAAGCTTTACTGTAGCGACGCATAAATGGAAAACCCATTAAATATGTCGCAGTACCTACCAGAGGAATCCAGATAAGGTTATGTTTCATAAAAACTTTTGGGAGAGGCATTCGCCCTTGTATTTGAGCGAAAACAACAAAGATATCGACCCAAGATTGATGGTTTGCAATAACAAATTGCCAAGTATCAGCCTGCTTTTTTTGCTCTTTATCTAATGCCCAATTGACACCTAATACTTTGCGTAACCAAAAGTTTATAGCGGCAAACCAAGTTTCATATAACTGATGATAAATATTTTGAGACCTTTGTTCGTCTTGAGGTCGCCATAAAAAATAATAAAGTGCCGCTATGTGTAATAGCGAGGCTAACCCTAAAGTAACGAGACAAATATATAAGAAAGATAAAACGCCCAATAAAGGTCTAAAGGGCGCGATGACTTGCATTAAAGCTTTTAACATTAAACTTGTTCACCCACTATTTCATAACTTGATTCTATGGGTACAAGGTCGTCATGAAAGACTTAATTTTGAGTCCATTTTTGCCTTAATTCAGCTCGATTTAACGCTAACCATTGCAGTCCCATTATAGTACTTGCATTGTCTATATCCGTTTTCAATAAATCAATGGCATTTTCCGCCAACATTAAGTGCAAACGTATGTCTTCTCCTTCTTCTGGTAAGCCAAAGCTGCGCTTAACATCAACCTTGCTGGCATCAAACTCACCCGCATACATTCGCAAATATTCCACCAGTCCACCGGGAGAAGGCACAAATTTAAACATGTATTCTAAACGCTTTACTTCGACTCCCGCTTCTTCAAGTGATTCACGTCTAGCAACCTCCTCATCCTGTTCGCCTTCTTCAACCATACCCGCAACTAACTCCAGCAACCAAGGGCTTTCATGTTTCACGGCACAAGGTCTAAATTGCTCAATAAGAAGCACTTTATCAGCGACTGGGTCGTATAAAAGGACACAGACAGCATCATCACGCACCAACATTTCTCGGCTTATTTCTTTACTCCACCCACCATCAAACAATCTGTGTTTAAGCGTGACTTTTTTCATGGTAAAGAAGCCTTCATAAAGAATTTCTTCTTTTTGAACCTCAACATCCTTCTGGGTAAACTTAGTCATGCTTTTTATTATCCTTTTCATTCAGTGAGTTATCATTATCTTTGTTATCTAAAGCTTTGTTACGCCAGCCTTCTGGTGGTCGATATTTATCAAAATTTTCTGTATCTAACGATTCAGGCTCTTCCTTATCTTCTCTATCCATTTGCATTTCTTGTGCATCTAAATTTAATGCATCTGGCACCTTATCTTGCTCAACCTTCTGGCTCGGTGCTGGCTTTTGGAAATAGCGCTCATCATTAAATGCCTGCATCCAATGTGGGTGCAATATACTAAACCCAGAGATGAACATGCCATTCACAACCGCTTCTGGGAAAATAAATAGTGGCAAATAGCTGATGTAATCTAAAACGCCAAGGTTAAACTTAAATTGCCCACCTAGAAACAGCATAACACCAGCTAACGTGGCGACTAAAATAGAGGAGAGCAAACAACTTAAAAAGCCAGCGCCCATGATGAAAACAAAAGGGTTTTGAGGCTTCTTTGATTCAATCCAGAGATGGAGTTGCCAAGTAAAAGCAACAGGGATGACGGCATTGATAAAGTAGTTAAGGGCAAAACTCTCCCATTGCCCTTGGCCAAGTATTAAAAACCCCGCTTGTGCAATTAGTGATCCGAGTAAAGCTAAGCTCCAACCGAACATTAGACATAAAGTAGTAATACCCAAAAAGTGAATCGCAACATCTAAACTAATACTGATATTCACCTGCCAGATAATAAGCAGGACTAAGGTTGCCGCAAAAAACCTATGCTGTAGCACCTTATCATTAATCAAGGTCTTCCAATCAAGCCGCTTAATCATCAAAAATAAGAGTGGAATTAATAATAAGTTAAAAAACCATACCTGCCCTAAAGCAAGTAAATTACTGGAAATATTCATGTTAGGCTTCTTGTGACCTTAGTAAAATTTACAACGACTGCCGCAATTAAATGTAACTCACCTTAAAAGTCAGGCAAACTAGACTTTTTTATACGTTATCAGGCCTTTTATTATGTCACTTTTACGCTGCTCTTGGTGCCTTGCTTCTGATTCCTATATGGATTATCACGATAAAGATTGGGGCAAACCTATTTATGATGACCAAACACTTTTTGAGTACCTAGTATTGGAAAGTGCGCAAGCTGGATTAAGCTGGATCACTATACTTAATAAGCGTGAAGGCTACCGTAAAGCCTTCCATCAATTTGATATCGATAAAGTGGCAAATATAACTGACACCGAACAAGAGGCCTTATTACTTAATCCAGAAATTGTTCGCCATAAAGGAAAGATACAAGCCACCATAAATAATGCAAAGCAGTTTCAAGAGATTATCAAAGAGCATGGCAGCTTCAGCACTTATTTCTGGGCCTTTAGTGATCATAAAGTCATAGATAATAAACCGGAAGATATTAGCCAAGTACCAGCCAGTACTGAGCTCTCACACACCATAGCTAAGGACTTGAAAAAAAGAGGCTTTAAGTTCTTTGGCCCAACAACCTGCTATGCTTTTATGCAAGCAACCGGCATGGTGAACGACCATATTTTAGAGTGTTTTACTCGAATCAAATAAGGCTTTGATTCTATTAATGTTTTACAAAAAATGGCCGATAATATGTGATGAAGTATAGCGCCTTCAAATAAAAATTGATTTTAACTTTGGTATATATATATATGTTTGATAATAAAAGCATCTTAATCACTGGTGGTACTGGTTCATTCGGCAAGCAGTATGTAAAAACCTTATTAACAAACTACCAACCAAAAAGGTTAATCATTTTCTCTCGTGATGAGCTCAAGCAATATGAGATGCAGCTTGAATTTAATACTGACTGCATGCGCTATTTTATTGGGGATGTAAGAGATAAAGACAGGCTGATGCAAGCAATGCAGGATGTTGACTTCGTCATACATGCAGCTGCTTTAAAACAAGTCCCAGCAGCCGAATACAACCCTATGGAGTGTATTAAAACCAATATACATGGGGCAGAGAATGTAATCGCGGCAGCAATTGCTAATGATGTAGAAAAAGTCATAGCACTTTCGACAGATAAAGCTGCAGCACCAATTAATTTATATGGTGCAACCAAGCTAGCATCTGACAAGCTTTTTGTAGCAGCTAATAATATGGTAGGTAAGGGGCAAACTCGATTCGCGGTTGTTCGTTATGGTAATGTCGTGGGTTCTCGCGGTTCTGTCGTACCTTTTTTCGAAAAGTTGGTTGCAGATAAAGCAGAACATATCCCTGTGACTCATGTAGAAATGACACGCTTTTGGATTACATTACAAATGGGAGTCGATTTCGTTCTAAAGAACTTCCAGCGTATGCATGGAGGTGAAATTTTTATTCCCAAAATACCCTCTGTCCGTATTTTAGACTTGGCAAAAGCCTATGCACCAAACACTCCAATTAAAGAAGTAGGCATCCGGCCAGGTGAAAAATTGCATGAAATAATGTGCCCTACTGACGACTCTTATCATACCTTTGAATACCATGATCATTATGTCATCGCACCTAGCATTAAATTTTATCATGATGACATCGGCTTTAATAAAAATAAGCTTGAAGAAAAAGGTGAGTTAGTAGAAGCAGGCTTTGAATATCACTCTGGTACAAACCCTCACTTTTTAAGCATTGATGAAATCAAACACTTCAATAACGGGTAATATATGACATTAAAAAAAGCGATAGAACCGTCATTTATCCCTTATGGAAAGCAGAGTATTGATAATGAGGATATTAATGCTGTAATCGACGTTTTAAAGTCAGATTTTTTAACTCAAGGCCCTGTCATACCTGCTTTTGAAAAAGCATTTTGTGAATACACAGGAGTTCACAATGCGGTCGCAGTTGCTAATGCAACTGCCGCTCTACATATTGCTTGTTTAGCGCTTGAAGTAGAGGAAAATGACATTGTTTGGACTTCCCCTAATTCATTTTTATCCTCTGCAAATTGTGCACTCTTTTGCAATGCAAAAATAGACTTCGTCGATATTGACTCAAGTACATATAATTTATGTGAAAAGAAACTAGCAGAGAAATTGGCCATAGCTGAACAAGAGGGTAAGCTTCCCAAAGTAGTCATTCCGGTACATTTCGCAGGCCAGCCCTGTGAAATGCAAGCCATTCACACCCTATCTCTAAAATATAATTTTTCTATTATTGAAGACGCCTCACATGCAGTTGGGGCATCATACCAAGGCCAAAAAGTTGGCTCTTGTGAGTATTCTGATATTTGTGTTTTTAGCTTCCACCCCGTCAAGATCATTACTACGGCCGAAGGTGGATTAGCATCCACGAATAACCCAGTACTTGCAAACAAAATGCGTAAGTACGCATGCCATGGTACAACACGAGAGCAAAATGAATTATTAGATAAAGAGCAAGGTAGCTGGTACTACGAACAACAAACACTAGGCTTCAATTATAGAATGACTGAAATGCAAGCCGCTTTAGGGCTCTCTCAGTTATCTAAACTAGATGTTTTTATTCAACTAAGGCATGCACTATTTCAAAACTACTCTAGTTTATTATCTGATCTTGATATCACTTTACCCCTACTTCAGAAAGGTAGTCACTCTTCGCTTCATCTATATCCAATATGTTTAAGTAAAAAGCTCACTCCTTTTCGCAAACAGATTTTTCAAGAGTTAAGATCAAAGGGGATAGGTGTTCAGATTCATTACATTCCGATTCATACTCAGCCTTACTATCAGAATTTAGGTTTTTCTTGGGGAGATTTCCCGCATGCAGAAAACTACTACCATTCTTGTATATCCTTACCTTTATACTCAGACCTTGCTTTTGAGCAACAAAAGAGAGTAAGAGAAGCATTAAGAAGTGTCTTAAGTAGTTTTGAAGAGTTAGAGAATAATTTATGATCAATGTTGCAATCATTCCTGCAAGAAGCGGCTCTCAGAGACTACCCAAAAAAAATATTATTAAACTATATGGCAAGCCACTCATTGCCTATTCCATTGAAGCGGCAATGAAAACAAAGCTGTTTGATCGCATTATTGTCTCGACGGATTGCGAGGAAATTGCTTCAGTGGCTAGGTTATTTGGCGCAGAAACCCCCTTTACTAGACCGGCAGAGCTCTCTGATCATTACAGTACAACGACAGCTGTCTTTCAGCATGCCGTCAGCTGGTTAGTATCTTCAGGAGAAAAGGTTGATAAAGCCTGCATGATTTATGCTACCTGCCCTCTGCTAAAGCCTGAGTACTTAATTCAAGGCTATGAGAAGTTAACTCAAGCTAAATTTAGCTTTGCTGCCACCAGTTTTGCTTTTCCGGTACAAAGGGCGCTAAAGCAAACCAGTTCAGGACATGTTGCTCCTATGTACCCTGAGTTTATACAGCATAGGTCTCAAGATCTTATTGAAGCTATTCATGATGCAGGACAATTCTATTGGGCTAGAGCGAAAGATTTAGTAGAAGGCCCAGAGTTTTTTGGCCCTGAGTCAAAGCCAGTTATGCTCCCTCGATGTTTAGTACAAGATTTAGATACAGCAGAAGACTTTGAAGTGCTAAAGCAATTATTAGAATTGCATTCCGATTAACTATCTAAAATGTCGATTCTATTTTTTCGAGTATCTGATCTAACCCTGAGTGCTGTGAGTGAGGAATACGAGATTGACACTGACTGAGATAATCAGTGTCATCCCAATCCACCATGATTTGCTCGCATATCTTGGCCACCATCAGTGCCCTAACATCTTTTCCTTTATCATGTATTCGATACACTCTGCACCACCCATAGCTTTCATGCTCTTTTAGCAGCTCGGTTTGATTATCCGCTACCTGTAAAAAACTACTTGGTACACCCATGGCAGCTAGCTCAAACAAGGTGCTTCCACCTGCTGAAATAGCCATTTTAGCTTGACTCATTAACCCAGCAACATCTCTTACACTCTGTTGATACTCAATATTATGCTGCTGACATAAAGCAATGACTTGATCTGCTCCCTTTGCATTCTGACCAAGCATAACCATCATATTTTCAGAACGAAAACCTAATGAGTTTAAACATGTAAGGATAGGCAGAGTTAAAGAAAGAGAGTCTGTTCCTCCTAAAGTGATAAATAATTTATCAGAGGAACCATGTGGTTTGTGCCTAAATTGGGGTCTTAACAAAGCATAATCTAAACCAAGAAACAGGTCTGGTGCTTCCTGATAGCTTCGTTTTAAGTCAGCAAGATTAACTTGGTAATCCAAAGAGATAGGGTTTAGCAGCCAACGACAATGTAAAGTCCCCCTATCATTCATATCATCGATCAAAAAGAGCTTAGGCTGGGCTTTATACAAAGCCTCAATCATCTTTGAATCATATTGATAGTGATCCAGTATGACGAGGTCTGCCTGTGCAGCCATCTCTAAAAAAGCGTCCTCATGACTAATAAAAATATCCTCATCAGTACTCATTTGACAACAACTAACATGACAAACAAAAGATACTTGCCAACCTTTCTCGCAAAATAAGTCTGCCAAAATTTGACACCTTACTCTGTGCCCCATACCGATTTCTTGAGAAGCATCCGCTCGGATAAGTACTTGTTTATTGGCCACATTTAGCACTAAAGAATTTGCTCTTCTAACATGGAAAAATCCAGTGCTTCCCCTTTTTTCACATCAACGTTCAAGGTTTTACCCAAGACATCAGGCCAATGCTTTGGCGCAAGTCCTAGTGAAGGCCTGATAATTTGCATATTAGAGTCAGACAATTTATCGCCTTTCTTACTATCTTTTGAGATATAAATTGAGCGACGATATTGTCTATAATCTTGTTCTGCTTTGGTACCACCATAAGTCACTTCACCAAGCGCAGCTTTCGCCTGTCGACAGGCAGAGACTAATTGAGCCAATTCATCCGGCTCCATGGAGAAAGCAGCATCAACCCCACCTGCACTTCGATCCAAGACAAAGTGTTTTTCTATAACACTGGCACCTAACGCCGTAGCAGCAACTGCTGCAGCAAAACCTTGAGTGTGATCAGATAAACCGACCTGACAATCAAATGTTCTGGCTAAATCTGCAAGTGTTGCTAAATTAGAATCTTCAATTTTCGCAGGATAAGTACTGGTGCATTTGAGCAAGGTGATGTCATTATCACCGATTGATCTAACAAGGCTCACCGCTTCTTCAATTTCAGCCTTGGTCGCCATACCGGTAGACATAATCATAGGCTTACCCGTTTTTGCGACAGCTGATATTAGTGGCAAATCAGTTAATTCAAACGAAGCAATTTTATATAATGGCACATCAAGCTCTTCTAAGAAGTTGACTGCTGCAATATCAAAGGGTGAACTAAAAGCGATAAGACCGAGTGATTTAGCATAATCAAATAAAGGTTTATGCCACTCATAAGGAGTGGAGGCTTTTGCATAAAGGTCATATAAATTGTCGCCTTCCCACAAACTCCCCTGAGCAGATACCATAAACTCCTCATTTCTTACATCTAACGTCATGGAGTCTGCAGTGTAGGTTTGTAGCTTTATTGCATCGACACCGGTTTTAGCAGCGGCTTCTATCATGGCTTTAGCCAAAGAAAAATCTTGATTATGATTGCCTGATAACTCAGCAATAATAAAAGGGGATTGCGGCATTGAATCAACCTTAAATAAGTTAATTAGCCATTGTATAACAAACGCATTTTATCCGAGCCACCATCAACAAACTGGCTCACATCGTCTGCCATAATTGGCATTTCTTGTAGAAAATCACACCATATATTAAAGATTTTTTTAGCGTGTAATACGGCTTCATGCTCTTCACGGTAAGCATAAACCGATTTAATAATGGCGAAAGCAGAATAGGTAAAAGAGCCAGCAAAAATATCATATAGATGAGTATGTATTGTGGTTTTTAATAAGAATAAGGTTCTATATTGATGCCATAACAAGTTAGTGACATCTTCTCGGGTTTGAATTTTGTCATCCCAGCCTTGTTGCAAGAATTCAACCACTTCATCAAATGCTGTTTGAGAGATAAGCTCCTTGGTATCCATGGACATCACTTGCTCAGGCGCATCATCAAAGAAAGTTTCGTATAAAACCTCAATCACTTTTTGTTTATTAATATCTGGATCAAATATCATGGCATCTTCAGGCTGAACAGGAATACTGCCCTCTATTTTGGCGCCATCAGACAAATTAAAACATGAAAAGCTTCTTTCTTTATGTAGTTGTTTAAGCATTAACTCAAGTTGCACACGAGATGAGTCCATAATACTTGTGGTATGAACTTCACCACCAAAGTTACCTGGCCTAACAACCAGTTTTTCTTCAACAAAAGTCTGAAAACCTGTTTCTTTACCGTCTTTACCATAATAACCACTATGCTTGGAGTGGTGCACAGTCATATCTTTAAAGCCGTTATCAACGCCAGCAAAGTAGACGTTTTTAAAGCCAAATAAATGCACAAAGGATAAAGCTAAGTTAGCAACGATAGGGCCTGAGTGATTCATTTGTACATATTCAGTACTATCACCCGCCGCTCTTGCTTTAGACAGAATAAGGGACGTAATTGCTTCGCCCGGCTTCATCCCCATGCCGCTACGTTTAAAATACTTGAAGAAGTCAGGGTGCATAACATCAACACTTAAAGCCAAAATATCTTCAAGATAGTCAGCCTCTAAGAATTCAAACTTTTGGGCGGTATGAATCATACGCTCAACATCAACATGCATATCAGGCTTAATACCTAGTCGGCTTAAAGTGTTGATCGTAGTACCACAACAAATAAATAGGGCTTTATCTTTAACTTCTTTGATTAGCTCAATCGAATTATCTAAGGAAGGTCCGTTACCTAAAATAAAGACAGGAATATCTTTCATCCAATTAGGTAGAGAGTTTGGCTCGCCGGCGTCATTTCGCGTCACTCTCGCTAGCTTAGATTTAGGTAGAGACTTCAATCCATGTGCAACACCCATTAAAGCATCATCAAAAAAGCCCCACCCCATTATTTGAGTACTATAATGCTTTACAAAATAATCCAGTGCAGCTTGTATTTCAGGGCTAAGATAGGCCACATGCAAATACGTCATGCCTGCCATAAAAAAGCCATTTTCGGTTAGCTGTAAAGCATATTTTTGACTTAGCTCTTTAGGACTCAAACCAATAATAATATGAATGGTTTTGCCATCTTGATTGAATTTTTCAAGAATTGGACGCCAATCTATGGCAAACAGAGAGTAATAAAATAAATCTGGGTTAGCTTCATAAAGGTAAAGGTGTTTAACTTCTTTACGGGCTAGAAATGCCTCTAGCTGATAACCAAGTTCTATGCCGAAAAAAAATACTGATCCAGCAAAATCGGGTATTTCTGTCAGAGGCGTTAGTCCCTCTGCACCTTGATCTATCACATCTTGGATAAGGTTATTAAAATAAACATGTCGAGATGGATGATCTTTAGTACGAGTGATATCTAACACCGTTTTATTTGGCTCGTTTATCACCTTGTCAATTTTTGCTGCTGCTTTACTTTTTACGGGACCTTGATACAAAGGATTATCTTGCGCCAGATCGATATTTAGATCACCAAACTCATCCAAGAATATTTCTTGGTTTTGCGGTCTAAATGACTGAAAACTTTCAAAAATATGAGGCATCATTTCTTCTAAAGCCTGCATGTTTTTCTGAAACTTCTCGGTAAAAATAGCATCCTTTTGTCTAAGTGATTCCAATCTCTCTTGTTTCTGTTTAAGTCTTGCTTCAACAGAGGCTATAGAGTCATTGATATCATTAGACATTTGAGGAGATTCCTTTGTATTGTTTGATACTTTTTCGAGCGTGTTTGGATTTGCTCAGTGCGCCTTTTAGCTTGTCACGTGCTTTAGTAACAAGTAATTGAGCCTTGGTATGACTTTGTTGAAATGCGTTTAATACATCCAGATCTTCTGGTTTCGCAGGTTCATTATCTTTAACTAGCTTTACGCCTTGTTGGCATAGAGAAAGCACTAAAGGAATATCAGACTGCTCGATAGCAGCATTGATTTGTAGGGTAATATCCTCTAATGCTTGATGGTATTCCATAGTTTAACCGTTACCTAATCGCTCATTCTCTTTTTCCATATAAGCTTCTTGCTTATCTAATTCTGAGATTTGATCCCAAGCACCTTTAATTTGCAGCATCAAACCCATAACTTCATCAATAATACTGTTATCAAGTTTAGAGCTTGCTTCAGTAATTCTGAATGTCATGTAGTCATAGAGGGAATCAAGGTTATCTGCAAGCTCAGGGTTATATGAGCGATCAAGAGAGTCTTTGAGGGCGTTAATAATTTCAATCGCTCGAGTTAATACGTTTGCCTTTCCTTCCAAGTCGCGTCTTTCAATACAACCTTTAGCAAGGGCAAGCCTTTCAAGCGCCCCCTGCATCAACAGCTGTATAATACGGTGCGGGTCGGCTCCGGCAAGGTCAGACTTTAAAGAATCTTTTTTATAAGCCTGAATACCCTTGTTTACGTACATACATTAACTCCAATTCTTCTAGTCTTCTATTCTAATCCCGCCAGTTGACTACGTAAGTAGGCGCCACTGGCATTCATTTCAGCGATCGAGCTATCAAGTGAAGAATATTGTTTACGCAATGTTTTTTCATATTGCTCCATCCTAAGATCAAATGCCTCTCTAGATTCATCATTAGAGGTAATTTGAGACTGGATAGAGTCTTCAGTACTGCGAAATAGTCCACTTGCACCCATATAAGGTTGCATCAGCTCATCAAAAGCTTTTGCAATTCCACGCTCTCCAGTAAACATATCGGCAAAATTTCTAAAACCTGAACTAATTGCGTTATCTAATTTATAACTGTCGACTTTAATTAAGCCATTTCTTTCAACTTCTAGGCCTAAATCGAACATAGTTCTAAATTCACCATCACCTTCAAAAGTTCTACCTAAGGTAGTAACTAAAGAAGACTCAAGATTTCGGAGTAGACTATTTCCCTGTAATGTTCCGCCCATTTGCGTAAGATCATTAAAGGTGGATACCATCTTATTATAGGAATCGGTTAAGGTTCTAATCGATTCTTTGATGGTTTCAGAGTCGGTCGAGATAGATGCTGCGACCTGCCCCTCTGTTTTATTCAAGGCTTCAATTTCTAGGCCTTGAACGGCTTTATCAAAAGTATTGTTTTCACCCTGTATTTCAACACCATCAACATTAATGATGCCGTTTTGAGAGAACTGAGTTGAAATAAGGTTATCAGGAACCATGCTTAAATTATTCTTAGTTGATTTAAGCAAGTCTGTGTATTTTTGCGGAAGTGTCGCGAAATCATAGCGGGTATCTGTCCCCATGATATCGACTAAAGTTTTTTCGTAACTTGAAATAGTAAGGTCGTTACCATCACCCGTCTTATCAGATTCGATAATAAGGCGAACATCACCCTCACCAGTATCAATAATACTAGCGGAAACACCAAAATTCTTTTCAGCTTGAGCAATGATGCCTGACAATTCTGCCAGTGTCGTACCACCTTCTAGGTTGATGGTAAAAGACTCATTACCTGCAGCAAATGTCATAGTACCACCCAATGCAGTTAAAACTTCATCGGGAGATTCAAACACATTAGGTAACAACTCCATCCGACTTCCGGATGCGACCTGATTTACACCAACATTGTATTGACCATTTCGAGCTCGACCACTTGCTTCTATTGCAACAGCATCGCCCGTACTTGGTTGCTCAATATCGGCAATACGGCTATTAAATAAACGAGGGTCATTAACTTTTTTAACGGCTTCATGAAAGGAAAACGCCACTGACTCCGCTGAACCAACAGCAGAAAGCTCAACCGACAAATCTGATATTTTTTGCTCATAAGCTGCAATTTTAGAATCTCTTTGAGAACTAACTAAGCCACTCACAAGAGATTCCAAATCCATACCAGAACCTGTTCCTAAGGCTCCCACACTCATATACTGCCCCTAAATTTAAGTCAAAGTTGCTAAACCTCTCGATTCACTAACGCGCCTTTGATATCACCCAATTCACTTAATAACGCTTGAATACGTTCAGACATTTCAACAAACTCTTCTGTCGGTATTTGTCTGACGACCTCTCCCGTTTCTTGATCAAGCACTTTAACAACATTATCTTTGTTTGCACTTGAAACATCAAAAGAAAGCTTAATATTTAACTGCGCCATACTCTTAGTTGAGTCCATTAGCTGCTGAAAGTCTACTTTTTCCTTTTTTTCGTTTACGTCCCTTTGCATGTATCTAGCATCAGCTTGAACGTTCTGGCCTTCACGAAGAGATGTTACAGTTTTCGTTTCTCGCGTTTTTTCTTGCGCAAAACTCTCTGCCCTCGAGTGTTGAAGCTGTTGGCCAACACCAAGATCCATTGAGCTTTTTAATAAATCACTCGAACCTATTGCCATGATAGCACCCTCCAAAACCCAAAAAGCTGAGGTAGCCCCCAGCTTTTATCACGCACTGAATTAGCCTAAAAGCGATAATGCAGTTTGCGGTCTTTGGTTTGCTTGAGACAGAATAGTCGTACTTGCTTGTTGCAAAATTTGATTACTTGTCAATTCAGCAGTTTCTTTAGCGAAGTCGGCATCAGCAATACGTGATTTCGCGCCTTCAACATTCTCTTTGATGTTACCCAAGTTACTAATAGTAGAACTGAAACGGTTTTGAACCGCACCAAGCTCCGCACGCTTAGTATCGACAGCAGCAATCATACTACCTAGCATTTCAATCATACTTTGCGCATTGGCAACAGATGAAATAGATGCAGTAGCAGAAGTAACAACGGTTGTACCCGCTGCAGATGAAAGACCTTGTACACTAAATCCACCAAGACCAGAAACATCAACACTGTTGCTTACACCAGCAGTAGCTAGGGAGAAACTGATTGTTTGCTGTGAATCAGCACCAACCTGGAAAACACCTGATGAATAAGAACCGTCAAGTAGGTTCTGACCACCGAAGGTAGTATCAGAAGCAACACGGTCAATCTCAGTTGTTAGTGCAGAGATCTCTTGTTGTAGCGCTAATCGGTCATCATCGGTGTTAGAACCGTTTGCTGACTGAATTGCCAAGGTACGCATACGTTGCAACATGTTTGTTGTTTCGTCCATCGCCCCTTCAGCAGTTTGCGCCAAAGAAATACCATCGTTAGCATTTCGAATAGATTGGTTCAAACCATTTGTCTGAGAAGTCAAACGGTTAGAGATTTGCAAGCCAGCAGCATCGTCTGCCGCACTATTGATACGCTTACCAGATGCTAAACGTTCAAAAGTTGTATCCAAGTTATTACCTGAAGTGGATAACTGACGCTGAGCATACAAAGAAGTCGTATTTGTATTTACATATACAGACATTATAGCCTCCTAGTTTCGCCTAATTGTTTACCTGCCAGGTAAACGCTTTTTTCCGATATTGAATGCGTGTCGCCAAACACGATTCCAATAATCGTAAAACCTCTTAAATTTGTTTTCGGCCCAAAAAACAAAAGCTTTAGATAAAAAAGATACTTTTTTCCTTAAGGCGGAAAAAAAAGGCATAGAAAGCGGCAATAAAAATCCTTATTCACTTGTTATTTCAACAAGTTAGATAGATTTTTAATGATAAAAAATAAAGAAAATATTTTTTATATAGGAGGATTTGTCCATTTTTTTCAAATCTGGTGCTTTTTTATACTTTATTAATCGAACAGAAAGGTTGGCACAGGTATTGCTATAGATATGTTGTGGGACTGCCAATCTCACAAAAAAAAGCCAAACACTTCGAATGTTTGGCTGAAATCACTTCTAGGAGAGAGAAGCGAAATTTTCAAGTGCCATCGCCAAACCTCTTGCCTCCGGCATTTGAAAGTCCTTCGTAGAGCGGCCTGATCAGCCGCTTTTTTATGCCATTAGAAAACTAATGGCTTGCCAATCACTTCTTCAAAAGAAGCCTTTAGTAAATCCCTTTAACTTTCGCCAAAAAGCTAAAAGCAATTTCGCTTACTTATCAACCTTCACCAATTAACCTCTAGTTGATAAGCCCTTCGCAGAGCAGCCTAACTAAATTTTAAACGTGATCTTGTGACCGCGATTTATTAACCCCCTAGTAGGGACATCGCTGATTGTGGTCTTTGGTTTGCTTGCGACAAGATAGTTGTACTAGCTTGTTGCAGAATTTGATTACTTGTCATGGTCGCAGTTTCTTCCGCGAAGTCCGCATCACGAATTCGTGAACGTGCGCCTTCAACATTCTCTTTGATGTTACCCAAGTTACTAATGGTAGAAGAGAATCGGTTTTGTACCGCACCAAGCTCCGCACGCTTAGTATCAACCGCAGCAATCATGCTACCCAGCATTTCAATCATACTTTGCGCATTCGCAACAGAAGAAACAGATGCTGTTAATGAAGTAATAATGGTTGTACCAGCAGCAGTCGATAAACCCTGAACGTTAAAACCACCTACAGCAGAAATATCAACACTATTGTTAGTACCGCCACTTGCAAGTGAGAAACTAATTGTTTGGCTTGCGTCAGCACCTACTTGGAAACTACCAGAAGCATAACTACCATCAAGTAAGTTTTGTCCACCAAAGGTTGTTGTATCAGCAACACGGTCAATCTCTGTTGCTAGCTGAGCAATCTCTTGCTGAATAGCCAAACGGTCATCATCTGTATTGGAACCGTTGGCAGACTGGATAGCTAGAGTACGCATACGTTGCAACATGTTAGTTGTTTCGTCCATCGCACCTTCAGCAGTTTGTGCTAGGGAAATACCATCGTTTGCATTTCGCATCGCCTGGTTTAGACCATTTGTCTGAGATGTTAAACGGTTCGAGATTTGAAGACCCGCCGCATCATCTGCTGCGCTGTTAATTCGTTGACCAGAAGCCAAACGCTCGAAAGATTTATCTAACACGTCACCAGAATTACCTAATTGACGCTGAGCGTATAATGACGTTGTATTAGTATTTACATAAAGTGCCATTGTTTTCTCTCCTAAAACAAGATTTTCACTCAACAACCATTAGTGTTATTTAATTATTTGGTTGTTTGCTTGATACAATAGTTATCGACGACATGAAAACTTACTTTAATTTTTTTTATAACTTTTTTTATTTTGATCTTTTAATTTATTTTGAGGATATAACTTATCGATCGAATATAGAAAACCTTTAACTTTTTATTAAATATTTTCAAACAAAATAATTAAATCAAATAAAATCAATAACTTATAATTGATTTATTTTTTATCAGCACGACCCCAACTTATAAAAAGCAAGAATTAAATATTATATTAACAACCACTTATTTAAATAAAAAAGAAAAGAATTAGAGAATTAGAGAGTTAGAGAATTAGAGAATTAGAGAATTAGAGAATTAGAGAATTAGAGAATTAGAGAATTAGAGAATTAGAGAATTAGAGAATTAGAGAATTAGAGAATTAGAGAATTAGAGAATTAGAGAATTAGAGAAGATTATACAAATAGATAATCTTCCATTTTTATATTAATTAATTGTGCATCAACAATTCTTTTAATAGATACATCACCTGCCGTGACTTCTAAATCAATATCTTGAGGTGCCATGCTTGTTTTTTGTTTAGCCAAATAGATTTGTCTAACCAATTTTGGTGTTAACGCCTTATTCAACGTCAAAACAAAACCAATTCGTCCGTTCGACAATTCAACACAGGTACCAATTGGAATACGACCAACGCATTGAACAAAGCGTTTAGTTAAATCGGCATCAAAGGCTAGACCAGCTTCATCCGTGATTCTTTTACAAGCTTGCGCTGGACTCATAGGGCTTTTATGGGACTGGGTCGATGTCATAGCATCATAGGCATCGATAATGGCTGCCATTTTTCCATAGACAGAGATTTCCTCACCAATTTTCCCCTCAGGGTAACCAGTACCATCAATTTTTTCATGATGATCTTCAAGCATTTGATACACTATTTTTACTAACCAATCTGATGCCTTAACTGCCCGTAAACCAAAACTGATATGCTTTTTAAACATCTCAAACTCTGACTCAGAAAGCTTACCCGCCTTATTCACCATAGGCTCTGGTAATTTAAAGCGACCATAATCAAATAACAAACCACCAAGCGCAATGGCTTTAACATAGGCATCAGACATCTTTAAACTTTTAGCAAAGTGTATTGCCAGAATACAGCACCCTATTAGGTGTTTCACAAGGTAAGTATCAGGTGAACGCACAAACCTCACACACAAAAGTGCACTCGGATTTCTATCGTAAGAAGCAATTAGCTTATCGATTAGCTCAACTAAAACCTTCTCATCAAAGGCTTTTCCTTGTTTGAATGGCGCCTCTTGAGATAATAGGATAGCCATAGCCTCTTCATATAAAGGCAAGGCATCTTTAATCTCATCCGCCACACTCACAGTTTTAGTCTTTTTAACAGCCCTTGCCATGAGCGATCTTTGCCTTAACGACAAGGTAGCTTCTGGTTTCTTTTCAGAAACGACAGCCTCTTCATTGTAAGCAGGCATATCACTTTCTGTTTCTTTGATTGGCTTACCTGCATCAGACTCTTCACCACTCTCCCCCAAACGCCCTTCTTTAAAATCTAGAATATAGTCTCGGGTATAGTCATTAAGAATATTGCGAAAGTATTTAAAGGCGCTTTGACCTTTTTCATAGCGGGTTCTGACATCACGGGAGTCATAGCGACCATCAAGCTTACGTAAACTTTTTACAGACTTACCAACAGCAACAGACAGGCAGACTTCCAACAACCTTTCCTGTGCGTCATAGAGTCGATCTTTTGGATTAGCGATAATATTCTTATCGTAAAAGTAGGGATCATAAGGAAGCAGTCCGGAAGCAAGAGCCGGCTTAACAAAATCGAGAACCATTTGCCTTTTTACTATGGCAACGATTCTATGCTTACTCCCTTGTTGTTTAGCAATTTTTTTAACTTTTGATGAATAACTTACTTCCGTTTTAAGCCCTAACACCTCGATAATTTTATCGATATCAAAATAGCTAAAGCTAATATCTACGCCAAATAAGCGTTCAACATCAAATTTTTTCATAAGGCACTATTTCTTTCTTACATGGTGTCAAACAAAGATAAGTTAGATAATCGGTTAAAGAGCTTCTGAGAAGAACTTATAGCAGCCTCTTCTTGTGCTAGCTCAGATGCAGCTTCCGCAATATCTAAACCAGCAATCTCATCTTGGGCAACACGATTAGAAATTGACTTCATTTCCCCGTAGGAACCGACTTGGGCAATGGTGTTCAGGTTAGCACCAACCTCAGAGCGAGCAGTATCTACAGAGTTCATAGTATTTCGCAAACTTACTGTTGCATCACGCAAAGCACTTTTTCTTTGATAAAAATCTGTATCTGGGTCCAATAAAACCTTAAGTGTTTTATTCATCTCATTAAGGATATTGTCACGCTCAGGCTTATCAAAAGTCACCACCCCCGTTGTACCAGCAGCACCCTCTAGAGTTAGCTCCATACCAAATACATTAATCGGACGCCCAGACTCAAATGCACCACTGGCAACAACCTCACCAACAGAGTTAGTTAGAGTGAATGTATCCCCAATACCTGCTCCAGCGCCTGGCACAGTAGCGAAGACAAAAACATTTTGCGTTGGGTCAATCGCACTGTAGTTTTTTTGCAAAAAATCATCGTAAACACTTTGATCTTTTATCTCTGTTCTTACACTCGTTTCACCCGCTAATTGGGTATAAGTAAAATTATTTCGCGTCCAAACATCTTCGAAAACGGTTTTGCCTGAATCAGCCCCAGTCACTGTCACATTATCTGAGATCTGTAATTTTTTACGGCCTTCATCACCTTCAAACTCATAACGACCATCTGGCTTTAACTCAAAGGCAGAACGTGTTGATTCATGCCCAGAAAAGATATGATTGCCATCTGAATCTGTTGAGTTCATTAAATCAGCTGCGGCTAAAGTCAGCATTTG
Organism: Marinomonas sp. SBI8L; assembly: GCF_001624705.1. Classification (GTDB taxonomy): domain Bacteria; phylum Pseudomonadota; class Gammaproteobacteria; order Pseudomonadales; family Marinomonadaceae; genus Marinomonas. The sequence continues at coordinate 154,701 of NZ_JSEO01000008.1, read as the reverse complement.
TAACTCTTCAGAAATCGCACCTAAATCTTGATCCCCGTATGCGCCATTCTCTGCTTGAATCAAAAGTATATTGGCACGGTTAAAGAGGTCAGTCAGACCGTCCAGTACAACCTCTTCATATTCAAGGCTGTTTTTTGCCATTACGGCATTTTCAGAGTACTGATCCAACAATAAGTTCACTGCTTCATAGCGCATGACTTGAGCAGCACCCACAGGGTCATCACTGGCCGTCATAATGTCGGTATTTTCAGAAATACGTCTCTGGGTCTGCAAATACCTTTCATTCGACTTAGTTAAGTCAGTTAACGATTGGTTATAGATAAAATTATTTGAAACTCGCATATCATTTACCTAATCGAATTTAAAAGGGTTTGGAAACTTTTTTCAGCCGCCGATATCACCTGAGAAGAAGCTGCATATGAGTTTTGATAACGAATCAAGTTCACTGCCTCCTCATCTAAACTAACGGCAGACACTTCGTCACGACGTGCAATACTTTGCTCCATCATGACTTCACTTGATTCCATATTTGTCTTAGCTGTATTGGTTAAATTACCTACCCTTGCCACGGTTGAAGTGTAGGCATCGGCAAAACTTTGACTACCACCAACCAAGGCTTTATTTTGTAAGTCAGCTATGGCGCGCCCATTATAGTTATCATGTCGACCAGATTGGTTGAAAGAGATATTAAAGACATCTCCTGCGGTAGGCTTACTAGATAAGGAGACATCATAGCCTGACTCATCTAATCCGGCCTGAGCTAACAAGTCTGTATAGTTTTTAGCATCCGCAACCTGAGCTAGAATCAGACCATCCTGATCCAAGACATCAAAGCTGTTTTCACTGGTAAATCGAATGCCTTGTGGTGCAAACCGATACAAATCACCATCAGCACTAAAAGCAGAGGTATCGGCATCTGTATTAGATACAGACGATATAGAAATTTTGGCATCAGATAAGTTATCAGCACTTCTCTCTACCTGTATCGGCGCATTCATTGCCAAATCATCACCACTAGTTGATGCCAAAGAGATATTAGCGGCAGCTAAGCTTGTTGGTGCAAACTGAAAGGTATCACCAGGCCTGAAACCTACTTTGACATCTTCTTCTAATTTTAACTCTATTCCTATTCCAGGAATCGAAAAATACCCGTCAGGTGTCTTTTCCATTTGATCTAAATCGAAAAACCTTGCTGGCGCAGTCGATTCACCAGAGACTCCAAAGCTTCTTAATTCAAAAGCATTATTTGATGTCATGATAAGTTCATAAGTATCTGTTGAAAGCTCTGATGCTTTACCTTCTTCAACCCTAACATCAACTTCATGAATCAAACTTGAATTCTTTCCACTTTGACTAACAGTAATATCAGCAAGATCAAATATGCGCTTACCATAATCACCATTAGCATCTAGACCTAAACGGTTTTGCTGATTAACACTGTCAGAAATAACAATCGCCTGCTGACCTAGCTGCCTATCTAACTCTTCGAGAAAGTCAGCGCGGTAATTCATCAAGCCACCAATTGAGCCACCTAAATCGGTTGTATCTATCCCTAACTCATAATCCTCAAAGTCCAAAACTAATTCATAAGTAGTAGAATCGTACTCACTTGGAGAGAGGCTAAGTTTATTGACGCTGGTTTGCAGCACCAAAGGCTGCCCGCCTCCAAGCTGCAACTCCATTAAATCATTTTCATCAAAACTAATTTTAATATCGAGATATTCACTAATCTGACGAGCGATATCTTCTTGGGTATCCCTAAGTTCATTTGCTTTAGATCCACCAACCGTTTCTTGTACAAGGATCTTGCCATTAAGGTCAGCAATCTGATTAGCATATTCATTAATAATATCGATATTAGAGGTAAGCTGCTCGTTCACCAATGACGTTTGATCTTGAGAAAAGCTTGCCAGCTCATTGAAGTGGCTAACAAGGTTCTTCAAATCTGTATAAGCAATTTTTCGAGTACCCGTATTGGTAGGGTCACTATTAACTGACTGCAAAGAGTCAAATGCATTGTTTAAATAGGTATTAAGAGAGGTCGCTTTATCAGAAAAGATCTCATCAGCAATTGCACCTTGCTGATAATAGCTATCGAAATAATTGTAGTTTGAGGTATCGCTTCTTAACTGGGTATTAACAAATTCGTCAACAACTCGCTTAGTCGAACCAACTTCAACACCACCATTTTGCTGAGTCGATAAACTCGTGGTTTGTCGGTTATAACCTTCTGTATTGACGTTGGCAGTGTTTTGACCGGTTGTCACAATCTGGGCAGAGCTTGCCAACACACCAGATAAGCCAATCGAATAAAGGTCGCCAGCCATTTTAATACCCCTAAGTCAGAACAATACGAAAGCTAAAAAGCCTTCATTTATTTAATATATCGACTTAGGATGCAAAAACTTGACCAAATTTGAAGATATGAGAAAAAAAGCGCTAGAGGGACTCTAACCACTCGCTTTTAGCGATACCCTGTATTTTCTCACTGTACTTAGGATCTGTCGCATAACCCCCTTGCTGTAAATTTGCGGCAAAGCTTGCCACATCATCTCCGGCAGAAAGGGCACCTTTGTACCTATCACTTGACGTTAAAAAATCAGCGTAATCATCAAAGCTATGAGCAAATGACTGATAAGCTCTAAAAGGAGCGACTTGCTTTTTAGCAACACCATTCTCATATTCTAGCGTAGTCACGACAGCCCTTTCTCCTTGCCATCTTGCATCTGCTTTAATACCAAAAAGGTTATAGCTTGCACTTCCATCTTGCTTAGCAATTGGATATTTACCCCAACCAGTCTCTAAAGCAGCTTGCGCTAAAATTGCCTTAGGGTTCACCCCCAACTTTTCAGCAGCGGCTTTAGCATGAGGCCAAAGCGTTTGAATAAATTCTTCAGGTGATTTGAAAGCCACTTGTTCAGCAGTTTGACCTGTTTGCTTCGCATTTAAATCTAACTGTAGAGTCTCAACTATTTTTGCGAGGTCGATATCCTCATCCGCAGCAGCCGATTGAGCTTGAGAAATAAGATCTTGAGAAGCGTTTTTAGCAAGCACTTGAATACGTGCAAGGTCTTGAGTGGCGACTTGATTTAAAAAAGCAGTTTCGGAGCCAGGTTTAGCGCCTGTTGCAGCGCCTTGTCCTTGAAACTGTCGAATAAGAGCATCTGCTATCCCCATACCGCCAGCTTTAGACAAAGACTGAGCCATCTGAGAATCAAGCATTTCTTGATATTGCTTTGACTCATTACTAGAGAATAAATCAGAACCAATGGTTTCATTGGCTTGACGCATATTCTTAAGCATCATATTAATAAAAATAGACTCAAATTCTTGAGCAACTTTCTTTAATGCGGCTTCCGGATCTTGTTTCGCACTCGTTTTCAATTTTGCCAAAGCATTAAAATCGGCGTAAAACTCATTTGAACTAACGTTATTCATATCAAGATCCAAGCAAACAGCATAATTATGATCCTATCATAAATAATTTTTTAGCCTTAGATAACCACCAAATCAGCATTAATTGCGCCAGCTTGCTTTAAGCCTTCAAGAATAGCCATCACATCACCAGGCGCCGCCCCAACCTGATTAACCGCACGCACAATATCATTCAATGAGGCACCAGGGCCAAATAAAAACATATGCCCACTATCTTCATTCACCGCAATCTCTTGTCGTGGTGCATAAATAGTTTCACCACCCGTAAGTGGCTCGCCTTGAACAGCAGGAGCCGCTTGAGCTTTTATCGTTACTGTTAGGCTGCCATGAGTAACAGCAGCAGGAGAAACCTTCACATGCTGACCGATAATAATCGTACCCGTTCGAGAGTTAATAACAATTTTAGCTCTCTCCTCACCTAGCTCAACTTCTAAATTCTCTAAAATAGATAGAAAGGTAACTCTTTGGCTTGGATCTCTTGGCGCTGACACACGAATCGATGTTGCATCTAGTGTTTTTGCAACGCCTGGACCTAGCAAGGCATTAATACTATCCGAAACTTGTTTCGCTGTTGTGAAATCAGGTCGATTCAAATTAAATGTCAGCGTATCACCACGATTAAAACTATTAGGCACAGTCCTTTCAACACTGGCACCATTGGGAATACGCCCGACGGTTGGAATATTTAAAGAAGTTCTTGAGCCATCATTACCTTGACTCCCCAGACCACCAACAACCAAATTACCTTGTGCTATCGCATAAACTTGGCCATCAGCACCTTTCAGAGTAGATAACAATAAAGTTCCACCTTGAAGACTACTGGCACTGCCAATAGAGGAAGCAGTGATATCAATTTTTTGACCAGGCTTAGAGAAAGGAGGCAGGGTTGCCGTTAAAGACACGGCAGCAACATTCTGAGAATTAGCGTTAATCCCTTCCGGCATAACAATACCAAACTGAGCCAACATACCTGTGAAACTTTGATCCGTAAAGTTACTATTATCGCCTGTTCCATTTAACCCAATAACCAAACCATAACCAAACAATTGGTTATCTCGCACGCCCTCAACAGATGAAATATCTTTTAGTCGATCGGCATTCGCCATCATCGAGATAAAAAAAGCACATATTAATAAGCAATATTTCATTGTCATCAATCCAACAGGTTTCAAATTAATTCGGTACAACACCACGATTCAATAGACGAGTTACCCAACCTTGCTCACTACCAGAGGCAATTTCACCAGAACCTGAATAAGTAATACGAGCATCAGCAACACGAGCAGAGTCGATTGTATTATTTGGCTTAATATCTTGTTTACGAATAATACCTGTTAATCGTATATATTCATCACCTCGATTCAAGGTCACCCACTTCTCACCTCGAACCGCCAACACACCATTTGGATAAACATCATACACGGTCACAGTGATAGTGCCATTTAAACTATTACTCTGATTAGCACCGGCACTACCGGCAAAGTTGGTCCCACCATCCGGCAAGACTGAATCAATATTCACCTCAGTACCAACAACCCTAGGGTTTTGAACTTGAGCAGATGACGACTTAGTCAAAGAGGCATCATTAGATTTACTAGAGCTGGTTGTTTCACTCAAGTTAATCGTTAAAATATCACCAACACGAGAGGCAGTTTGACTACCAAAGAAGACATCACCCATCCCTACTTTATAGATACCACCATTCACATTCTGTGAAGGCTGAGCTTCATATTTAATAACAGGCGCATAATAGGGATCATCAGATCTTGGTCCATAGTTCATATCTGGCGCATTAAAAGGGTCACTTTCTTCAGGCACATAAGCATGCTCAGGCGCAGGTTCGAAGACTTTCTCAGGTTCCCCTTCAATCACCTCTTCTACAGGTGCTTCCTCTTCTACCACTTCTTCAACAGCAGGCTCTTCAACAACCTCTTCTGCTGTTTCTTCCGGCTCCCATGAAGCACAACCAGTAAGAAACAGAGCCAATAAAAGCGTAAACCGGACCATAGCCATATCAATAAACCTAAAGCTGCTGAATAACGAAACTCATCATGCCATCTGCTGCTGAGACAACTTTTGAGTTCATTTCGTAACCACGTTGAGCGGTAATCAGATTAACCAATTCCTCAACTGAGTTAACGTTCGATGTTTCCACCATATTTTGTCTAACATTACCCAAAGCAGATGTCCCAGGCACATCAACAATAGGTGCACCGCTGGCTGCTGTTTCAACAAAAAGGTTTTGACCGATTGAAGACAAACCTTCAGGGTTAATAAAACCAGCTAGGGTTAGCTGCCCCACACCTTCACTATCTGCAGAACCCTGTCTTACGATAGAAACAGTACCATCATCACCAATAGTCACTGAGGAAGCATCTTGAGGAATAGTTATCTGCGGCTCAACCAAGAAACCAGAGGAAGTCACTAAGCTACCTTCTGAATTCAACTGAAATTGACCATCTCGGGTATAACCCATATTGCCATCTGGCATTAAGATTTGAAAAAAGCCTTGCCCTTGAATAGCAACATCCAAGTCTCTGTCTGTGACATTATAGTCACCTTCAGCAAAGTTCTTTTGCGTTGCTGACACCCTTACACCAGCCCCCATTTGAAGACCCGAAGGCAGCTGGGTATTTTGAGATTGCAAGCCACCTGGCTGCTGTACTGTGTGATAAAGCAAATCTTCAAATACTGCTCTATCTTTCTTAAAACCTGTAGTAGAGACGTTTGCTAAGTTGTTTGAAATAACAGACAACTGCTTATCCATTGCAGAAAGACCTGTCTTACTTACCCATAATGCTGGATGCATATTAAACTCTCTTAAAAAATTCGATACTTATTATAAAAATACTATTATGCGTTTCTCTGCAAAATACGCGCCGATGCATTACCATTGTTTCGCACCGTATCCATTACTTTAATATTCATTTCAAATTGGCGAGAAAGCCCCATAATCTTGGTCAACTCTTCCACCGCACTGACATTACTACTTTCAAGAAAACCAGACTTAAGCTCTGTATTAAAATCTTGTTCCAACAGCGCACCGTTTCTCGCTCTTAACAAGCCATCAGGCCCTTTTTCAATTAATTGAGTGTCTGGGTTAACTAATTTGATCTGGCCAATAGTCGCCACTTCTGAGGCGGTTCCACCTTCTGGGATAATTGATATAGTGCCGTCTTCCCCAATGGATATTTTATCAATAGGCGGCAAAAAGATTGGCCCTCTCGCTCCCATAATAGGCAAACCACTGCCATTCACTAACTGCCCATTAGCAGTAATCTGCAAATCACCAGAACGTGTATAAGCTTCGCTTCCCTGCGCATCAAGCACAGCAATAAAGCCGCTATCTTTCATAGCAATATCAAGGGATCTGTCTGTTTGAATTAAGGCACCAGACTCATAACGGGTAGCTGGGTTTTCTGTCATAGAATAGACACGGCTTGCATAGTGATCACCATACACAGGCATAGCACGAGCTTGCTCGAAATCAGCTCTAAAACCTGTTGTATTAACGTTTGCAAGGTTGTTGGCGCGAATGGTTTGGGCTTGCATGATTTGCTTACCACCACTCATTGCTAGATACAGGGCTCTATCCATTCTATGCACTCCAAATAAAAAGACTACACTTAGCATTCAAACATCATGCCAAGTATAGTCAGCCCCTTTATTTAGAGATTATCTGCCAGAGGGTGTCAGATAATTTTAATCAGATAATTATCTCAGATTAATAATAGTCTGAGTCACCGTATTTTCTGTTTCTAAGGTTTTCGAGTTCGCCTGATAGTTTCGCTGCGCTTCAATTAAGGCAACCAACTCAGAGGTCAAATCCACGTTTGACTCTTCTAACGCTCCACCTTGAATACTACCTAAAGTCCCCGTATTTGGCTTACCTACGTTCGCTTGACCTGAGTCAGAGCTAGCCACCCAAGAGGTATCACCAGAAGGCGTTAAACCATCTGTATTATCAAAAGTAGCCAAGGCAATTTGACCTAACACAGACGTTTGCTGGTTAGTATAAGTTGCAATCAAGTAACCTTCTTCATCAAACGAAACACCTTGCAGCTCACCCGCGGTGAAACCATCTTGCACGAAAACATCACTACTATTTAAAGCAAATTGAGTCGAGCCATTCAAATCTAAAGGAATTTTCGCTGACCTATTGGTTGGATCAAAACCAGAAATTTCCAGCGTAATAGGTTGAGTCACGGCAAAAGGCGGAAAACCTTGTGCCACACCAGAGATATTACCTGCCGTATCAAAGGTTACAACCACATCATCAGGAATATAAGAAGTCAGCTCACCTGTCACTGGATCTTCATACTGAGTTTTACCATCAACCGTTACTACCATTTCATAGGTATTATTTTCACCTTGCTTAATAAAGTAATAACCAAGGGTATGCTCTTCACCTAAGCCATCGTACAGTGTCTTAGTATTACCATAGGTATAAGTGGTTGGATCAGATGGATCAAAGGCTTCTCGCGCAACACTAATTGGCGGAACAACATTAGCAGCCAGCATGGTATCAGCAATAGCCACACCATTTAACGTACCCGTAATAGCAAAAGGCGTTTGCGCCAAGCTAGTTACACTGGCTGTATCTGGCTGACCCGCTCCCATATATAGAAGCTGGAACGGCTCTTCATTAACACCATCACCATTAAGATCTTTACCTTCCTCTGGACCATTAAAGGTGGCATATTGATCAACCATCCAAGCAGCACCTGTATCATCCGTTGCAGCACCATCAACACTGGCATGCACCTGATAGGTATTTGGCAACTCAGACTTAGCATAATAGTAAGTAATGATGTGATTAGAGCCCGCAGCATCAGTTATCGTCTGAGTTTGGGTAAAGTCATAAGTCTCAGGATCATTAGGATCAAAGTCAGCCTCAATATAAGGCGGAACATCTTTTGATTCAGAATCTAAGTTAACTTGTATTTTAACGTTTTCAGTGGCTTGTGGCGCAATTCTATCGGTAGGTACTTGAAGGTTTTCCAAGTTACCACCCACTATACCATCAACTGCATTATAACCTTCTACGTTAGCACCATCATTGGTTACAAGATAACCCTCAGCATCTAATTTGAAATCACCAGCACGAGTATAGGCTTGTGTTCCACCTAGATTTAAAACAAAGAAACCTGTGCCATCAACAGCCAAATCAAGGTTGTTATCTGTGTAAGCAATATTACCTGCAGAGAAAGCCTGCGCGATGTTATTTACACTCACACCCGAACCAATAGTATTATTACTACCAGCACCAACAACACTGGTATTATATAAATCACCGAACTCTATTCTAGACTGCTTAAAACCCGTTGTATCCGAGTTAGCAATATTGTCACCCGTTACACTTAATGCATCGGCAGACGCTTTAATACCAGATAATGCTGTATTGAAACCCATAACCCTCTCACTTAGCCAACTATATCAAGCTCTTCAGTTAATCCAATTTTGCCCACCCCTGATACATTCAACTCTGTACCATTCGGGCCACTAATCGTTACACCTTCAATCTTGGCAGGAAGCCTAGTCATTAAAGATGTCTTTACACCCTCTCCATCAATAGAAAGAGCCTTAAAATTATATTCTCCGGCTGCTAATGCATTACCTTCATTATCTTTGCCATCCCATACAAATGACTCTTCATGCACATTCATATCACGCACAAGCTGCCCATCTGCATTACGTATTTCTAATGTTGTCGACAAAGACACTTCAGGAATATTCATCTTAACCGGCACATCACCACCCTCATCTAAGGTAGCAACATTAGTATTCGCCATGATTTTTTGACCAACGAGTGTCGATGCAGAAATAGCCTGACTAGAGGTTAATGCACTCGTCATAGACTCCAGTTGAGTCGAAATGGTTGACAGCTCTTCAAGAGAACTCATCTCAGCAATTTGAGAAACCATCTTATTAGTATCTTGGGGTGCTGTGGGGTCTTGCGCTTTTAGCTGCTCAATATAAAGCGTCATAAAAACATCAGTATCCGTTAACGCTTTAGAGTCTTCAGTTGCTTCAACATCAACTCCAGCCTTAACCTTGGCATTATCCGTACCATACTGAGAAATTAGTCCACTTAAGCTAGCATCAAAATCTGCCATAAACTACCTCTACGCCTGCCCAAGAGTTAGCATTTTCTGCATCATACTCTTAGCAGAATTCATCACTTCAACGTTGGTTTGAAATGACCTTGACGCGGACATCATATCGGCCATTTCTTCTACTGGGTTCACATTAGAATAGTAGACATAGCCAGTCTCATTTGCCATTGGATGATCAGGTTCATACCTTGGCTGCAAAGGTGCATCAGATTCAACAATACCTTTTACCTCAACACCAACACCTGCTCCAAACTCATCATTTGAAACCTCATTCCACCCATAACCACGCATAGACTCTTGCATCATGGTCGAAAAGACAGGCTTACGAGCTCGGTAGGTTTGATCTTCAGAACTTGCAACCGTTTCAGCATTAGCAATGTTACTTGCAACCGTATTCAAACGTACTGTTTGAGCACTCATCGCTGAACCGGAAATAGCAAAGATATTATTAAGCGACATTCTTATGAGCCTCCATTAAGAGCTTTCTTCATCGAACTAATTTTTCGATCAAGAAACATAAAGCTAGTATCAAACTGCAAAGAGTTCTGAGCAAATTCAGCTTGCTCTCTTTGCAAATCTACGGTATTCCCATCCAAAGAAGGCTGGGAGGCCACACGGTACGATAAATCTTCATCTTCACGAATTGCACTAGAAGCTAAATCAAAATGCTTAGAATTGGTTGAACGCATTTTTAAAGCATCACCCTGAGCCCTAGACATAGCAGATGAAAAGCTAATATCACGCGCTTTAAAGTTTGGGGTGTCTGCATTAGCAATATTATTCGCAAGAACAGCCGCACGATCACTTCGAAATTTTAAAAACTTATCATGACCTGCAAAAGCACTATCAAACGAAATTGCCATTTATTAAGCCTCTTTTCTTCATTCAATTCATTGGGTCTCTTGATAAAGCAATTATGATGCCAGTTTAAATAAGCCCGCAAAGCTAATAGAAACGCATTAACTCAAATTAGTTTTGAACTTGAACGGCAAAAAGCGGCAACAAAGTGAAGGAAGGCATGCGGCAAACAAAAATAGGAGACAAGCCTACTGCCATTGACAAAAAACAGGCAATAAAAAAGCCAGCTATCTAGGTAGCTGGCTTTTTAATTTTTTAGCATCACCTAATTCAGGTGAAACTATTTAGCACGATAAACAATACCTGGATGACATTGGACTATTTCAAACATATCCGACAAACCACTTAACGCTTCAGAGCCCCCTAAAAATAAATAACCTCCAGGGTTAAGCGCCTTATGCATTCTCGTTAAGATATCCAATTTCAAATCCGCAGAAAAATAGATCAATACATTTCGACAAAAGATCACATCAAACTTACCTAACGCTGTATAGCTTTCGATTAAATTTAAGTATCTAAAGTCAACTCGACTACTTATTGCTGATTTGATTTTCCAAGATCCATTCTCTTGTTTATCAAAATACTTTTTTTGCCTATCTACAGCGAGCCCACGAGCAATAGCAAGATGGTCATATTCAGCCTGCTTTGCGTGAGCTAATATATTAGTACAAATATCTGTCGCTATAATTTTCTCGCCAGCTCTTAAAACACCAGGATTTGAGGCTTTAAACTCATCAATAACCATACTAATAGAGTATGCTTCTTGGCCTGTTGATGCTGCTGCTGACCAGATCCTCAAGGCAGACTTACCCTTTTCAGGAAGTATTCTATCTTTCAAAATATTAAATGGATGAGCATCACGAAACCATAAGGTTTCATTTGTTGTCATCGCATTTATTACTTCTTCTTTTAATTTAGCACTTCCGAACTTCTTTAATGCCTCAACTAATTGTTCGAGCTTAGTAAAGCCCTCTCGCTCCAACAATTTCCCCAAACGGCTCGCAACAAGATATTGCTTATTATCACTAAGCAAAATGCCACAGGCTTGTTCTAGGTAATTGCGAAAATGTTCATACCCCTGAGGAGTTATGGCATTTGTACTACTCAGCATCTAGCCCCCGACACCATGTCTTTCCAATGCAGTTAATAGCACTAAAGATTAACTCTTTGAGCATTAACTTGCTTCAACTTGCTTTTCAATTGCCTCGATCGCAATTTTAGCTAATTCATCCGGTTGGAATTTTGCTAAGAATCCATCTGCGCCTACTTTCTTAACCATGGCCTCATTAAATACACCACTTAATGAAGTATGTAATAGGATGAAAAGTTCTTGTAGTCGACTATCGTTCCTGATTTCAGTTGTGAGGGTATAGCCATCCATTTCAGGCATCTCAATACCAGAAATAATCATGGAGAATTCTTTAGTAACATCACCACCGTCATCCGCCATATTTCTCAAGAAGTCGATTGCCTCACGACCGTCACATAAAACGGTTGTGGCAAAGCCAACATCTTCCATACAACGCTTAATCTGTTTACGGGCCACGCTGGAATCGTCAACAATTAAGATGTGGTGTTTAACCGCTTCTGTTTGGAACTCTTCACTGACAATACCAGTCGAAATATTTTGTTTAGTTGGGGCAACTTCAGAAAGAATTTGTTCAACATCAATAATTTCGACCATTTCTTTTTCTACCTGACACACAGCTGTTAGGTAGTTATCGTTTGAAAGTCCTTTTGGTGGTGGCTGAATATCGCTCCAGTTCATATTAACAATACGCTCAACACCTTTAACCAAAAAGCCCTGAATTCTGCGATTATATTCAGTAATAATGACAAAGCATTGATCAATATTTTCAATTGGACTGTCTCCAGTCGCCAAGCCGAGATCAAGAATGGGAATAGTTCCACCTCGAATATGCGCTACACCACGAACAACAGGGCTACTGTGAGGCATGCTTGTTAACTTAGGACACTGTAAAACTTCCTTAACTTTAAAAACATTGATTCCATACACTTGCTTTCCATTCAAGCGAAATAGCAATAACTCAAGGCGGTTCTCCCCAACTAATTGGGTACGCTGATTAACGCTTTCGAGAACTCCGGCCATAAATGCCTCCTACTTGTGATGACACGATTTGAGATTAAACTCTTAAATAGAATATATCGTCCAATGATAGAGTGAATTCTGTTATTTTACTAATCCCTTTAACGCCCACTTTTAATTTTTTATGGAAATAACTGCTCTATGAAGCAATACAAGTTAATTTCAATCATATTTGCGTTGTTGTGCAACAATGTTTTTGCAGCAACAACAGAAGAACAAATTAACTATTTTATTAAAAACATTGAACTACCTAGACTCGCTTCTAGTTACCCCAATGCAGAAATTATTATCAGCTTAGAAAATAGAGGTGGGTTAAATTACCTTCCGGCATGTGATCAGGCGATATCAGTCGAAAACCAAAGAGTAAACTCAAAGAAAAGAACAACTTACGCAATATCTTGCCAACAACCTGAGTGGAAATCTTTTATTCCCGTATCCCAAAAAATTCTTGTTGAAGCAGTAAAAGCAATCGCTCCAATCAGAAGAAAGCAAACAATTGACGCAAGCAATACTGTGTTAGATAAGGTTGATTTAACGCAAGTTAGAGGGCAAGTTTACTCGCCCTCTTCACCGCCTTACGGCCTCATTGCAAAACGTAACATAAATATAAATACCTTTATAACCAAAGAATTAACTGAACTCCCAATTATTGTTAAACGAGGTCAAAACGTACTCATTTCAGCTCAAAGCGGCTTAATTAACGTCAAAATGAATGGAGTTGCGGCCGAAGACGGTACACTCGGACAACAAATTAAAGTTAAAAATGTAAGTTCTGGTCGTTTTGTGTACGGTAAAGTTGTTTCTGAAGCCGAGATTCGAGTAAACTATTAGGAAATCAGTGAAGAGATTAAAATAACTTTGTATTTATTCATTAAATACCTAAAGTTATAGGTCAATATGCCGATTAAAATGTTAGGCAGGTAAAAAGTTTTAGGCAAAAACTTAGAGGCGAAACAAAATGGCATTTAATATCAATGGGTATGGCAATCAACCCAGCGTAACAAAGAACGATAGATTACAAAAATCTAACGAAGAACAAGAGTCAAGTAAATCTGTTCAAGCAGAAAAAAGTGGCACACTTGCTGACGACACAGTAAAGCTAAGTGGTGCAGCTCAATCGATGCAAAGCCATCAAAGCAAGATCAATAGCATGCCAGATATGGATATGGCTAAGGTCGAGCAAATTAAGCTAGCTATCTCATCTGGTCAATATAAAGTTGACTCAGAGAAATTGGCGAGCAATATGGTTGCTATGGACTCAATGTTTTAGGCCTAAGACACACTTATTACCATGCTGCCTCTCATCCCTGTCCTTAAGCGAAATATAGAATTATTAAATATTCTTCTTGATCTTCTGACGCAAGAAAGAGTTGCTTTTGGCTCTTTAAACACTGCTCGTATCCAAGAAATATCTGATGCTAAACAGTCTGCCATTGACGAATTAGACTCGCTTGGAGAGAAGCAACACAAGATCCTCTGCAAATTTGGGGTTATCAACCCTAGAAAGCCTGAGCCAGGTGCATTTAAAAACTGGCTATCTCAACAGTCGCCCGATGATGAAACCCGACTACTAGTTGAAGAGTGTGAAGAGTTACTGGTTCAATGCAAAGGCAAAAATTTTGCTAACGAAAGAGTATTAAGTTCTGTTCGTCGCCGCAATCAAGCTATGCTAGAAATCCTTAAAGGCCAAAACAAGAAACATAGGGTTTACACTGCTACGGGAGATAGTCGACCTATCAGCAGTAAACACATTATCGGAAGTGCCTAATTAACTGTTTATAATCAATGACTAATAATTGAAATAAGCACAAAATTAAGGTATAAAATCGCACACATATTAAGTCCTCATAGGTAAACAGGATATACCTGCCGCCTCCTAAGCGGCTATTCCAGGTTCGAGTCCTGGTGAGGACACCATCCCACTTTCGTTTTTCCTAATGTAAATCTAATCCTTTCACTTTCTTTACAATCAACTGAACTTTTTATATACCAGAATGTCCTAACTGAAGTTATTTAATATCCCTGGACAAGCTAATGATAGAAATGCTCATTAACTGGACTCAAAACCCAGCTTTGCTCTTTATAGGCATCATTTTGATGTCATATCTTCTAGAAGATGCTGCGATTATTAGCGCTGCTCTTTTAGGGGTTGAAGGCAGCCTCTCATACACAGCAGGTCTAATATCTATTTTTATTGGTATCGCCAGTGGTGACTTAATTCTTTACTACTTAGGCAAATCAAGCCACAGAATTCAGTGGGCTAAAAAACGACTGGAATCAAAGACAGGTATCGAGATTAGTAAACGATTACAAAAGACTGCTTTTTGGTCAATCTTCATCATTCGTTTCATTCCAGGGTTAAGAAGTATCAGCTACTTAGCCTGTGGTGCATTAAAAGTCGACCTGAAAGTCTTTTTCCTTTCTGTCATGAGTGCCACTGCGCTATGGTGTATCTTTATCTACAGCGCCATCTTCTTCATTGGTGATGCCCTATGGCTAACTGATTCAGCTTGGCGTTGGGCGCTTGCCCCAGTTCTACTTTTAATTATTTATTTTGCTAATAGACAAGTTAGCCAGGCCATCACTAAGGAGCCTTCAGTTTGAAAACACACAGCATCCCATTACCAAAAGGTATAAATGAAGGTATGCCTCCTCTTGAGGTGAGCGATAACATCACCTCATTTTTTGAGTTTTGGCCCGCATGGGCCATGTACACCCCCGTGATTATCCAATGGCTATTATTAAGCGCGAGATACAGAAGCTTAAGCCTTCCACTGATTGCCAACCCAAGTATTCCTCTATCAGGTATGGTTGGTGAATCAAAGTCGGATATTTTAGATCTGGCATCGGACGCCTCTTCAAAGTCTATTTGCCAATTCACCACCTATCATAGAGGTGAGGCGGAGACAGCTGAAGCTGATGCGAGTCAAGCTTTAGATAAATACTATCAAAAAGGCCTTTTCCTTCCTCTGGTTGCCAAACCAGACTTAGGGTGTCGTGGTGCTGGCGTAAGGCTAATTAACCAAGAAGAACAACTAGTGGATTATCTTAAGGCTTTTCCACTGGGTGCTAAGCTACTCTTACAAGAGAGATCACAATACCAAGCTGAAGCGGGTATTTTTTATATTCGTTACCCAGGTCAAAAACAAGGCAAGATCATTTCTATCACCTTGAAATATACGCCTTGGGTAATCGGTGATGGCGTAAGTACCTTAAAGCAATTAATCATGGCAGATAAAAGAGCAGGAAAGCTATCTCATATCTATCTAGATCGTCATGCGGATAAGCTAGAGACAATATTAGCTAAGGATGAAGCCTTCCGCCTTGCTTTTGCAGGTAGCCATAGCCGCGGCAGCATTTTCCGCAACGGTAATGAATATATAACCGATGCTTTGACACAATCTTTAGATACTTTCTTTGATGGCGTTCCTGGCTATCACTTTGGACGCTTAGATCTCAAATTTAAAAATATTGATGATCTTATGGCTGGTAAGAACTACCAGATCTTAGAAATGAATGGTGCAAGTAGTGAAGCAACTCATATTTGGGACAGTCGAACAAGTCTTGCAGAAGCCTTCAAAACCTTATTAAAGCAATATCAAATTCTATTTAAAATTGGTTATTTACAACGAAAAGAAGGACATAAGCCTCCTTCTCTTTTACAGCTTTATAAGGCTTGGCAAGAAGAAAAACGTTGGGTTAAGGACTATCCTTCAACCGACTAACCAAATGAAAAGTAACATAAGCAAGATACTTAGCTGCGCAATTAATTTGAGATACATGTATGGCAACTAGCAACGAAATAAGTACTGAGATTGAAACAAGCCCATTTTTGCTACCTAGGTCGAAAACCTTAAAATGGTTCGCCCCAGCGATAGAAAGCATGACAGGCCTAAAAAGCTTACATAAACACTATTTGGATCGTCCTTCTAACGCCAGTACAGAGTCTTTTTTAACTCATACTCTAGATGCACTAGGTATTAGCTATCAGACCCACAGGCTTGATCAGGATAACATCCCAGCTTCTGGCCCTCTATTGATCGTCGCGAACCACCCTCTTGGTGGAGTTGAAGGTGTTATTCTGGCTAAGATCTTACTCGCTTATCGATCAGATCTACTGGTAATGGCTAATCACTTCCTAAAACGCATTCCAGAGCTTTCTTCCTTGTTTATTGGCGTTGATGTATTTGAAGGCCCAGAAGCAATGAAAGCTAACTTAAAAGCGATTAAGCAGGCCCATAAACACCTAGCTAACCAAGGTGCATTGTTAATTTTCCCTGCAGGTGAGGTATCTACTTATGATAATGAGACAAACCAACTGCAAGATAAAGAGTGGAATAGGCTTGTCGGTAAGCTAGCTCAAAAGCATAAAGCGGCTTGTCTTCCTGTATTTATTGGCGGTCAAAATTCCAAGGCATTTTACCTAGCAGGAAAAGTACACCCACGTTTACGTACCCTACTTTTAGGACGTGAGTTACTCAATAAAAAAGGCAAAGAGATCCCTATTTACGGGGGGAACCTTATCCCTAACTCTGAGTTTTCAAAACTCAATAATGTGGATGACATCACCAACTACCTTCGCCTTAACACTTATGTTATTGAGCAAAGTAATCTTAGTGAAAACAGCCCACTAAACGCACTTGAGAATCCATTAGAAATCGAAGCAGATATTGGTGCTAATGTATTACAAAGGGCCATTACAGCACTACCTGAAGACAGCCTGCTACTTGAACAAAAACAGTTTAGTGTTTTCATCAGTAGTTCTGAGCATATGGGTCCGATACTGCAACAAATTGGTATTATGCGTGAGCGTAATTTCCGGGTAGTGGGAGAAGGCACTGGCAAATCGATTGACCTTGATGAATTCGATCAAGATTACATGCACCTCTTCATTTGGGATACAGACGAGAAAGTCATCGCTGGTGCATATCGCTTAGGCTTAGTTGATCAAATACTAGATAAAAAAGGAATTAAAGGGCTTTATAGCCGTACTTTATTCGACTTTGATGACAACTTCCTTAACTTGCAAGGCAAGTCGATTGAGATGGGCCGATCAGTCATTGACGCTCCTTATCAACGCAGCCTGTCGGCCTTATTACTCTTATGGAAAGGTATAGGCACCTTTGTTGCCAGAAACCCTAGCTATCAGACTCTATTTGGCCCAGTTAGCATTAGTGGTGAATATCAGACACTTACTCATCAGCTTATTGTGCAATGTTTAACAGCGCATTATTACGATTCTGAATCGGCAAATTTAGTCAAAGCAACGAACCCTCTATTACCTAGTAAAAAACCTTTCTGGTCCCTAAGTTTGCTTAGTGGCTTAGGCGATTTGCAATTACTGTCCAACCTTGTCTCTCGCTTGGAAAAAGGTAAAGGTCTACCCGTTTTAATCAGACAATACCTTGCTTTAAAAGGACGATTCGTCAGTTTCAATGTTGATCCAGACTTCAATCAAACGGTTGATGGATTAATTCTAGTAAATTTACCGGACGTGCCTGAACGCATGTTGGGCAAATACATGGGCAATGAACAAGCAAAACGTTATTTATGTCATTACGAGAAAAGCGAGTAGATCAGATGCTTCCAGTTATTAAAGGTAATCTAGAAGGCCTTAAACAAGCCAAAGAAATCGTTGAACGCTTATCTGATAGCGCCTATACCCAAGTGTATACACCCTATTTACAAAGCAGCATAGGTCAGCACTTAAGACATATTATTGATAACTACTTTACTTTGATTCACGGCTTAGAAAATAGTCACATTGACTATAATTGGCGACGTAGAGGTGCTCTAGTAGAGCAATCAAGACAAACAGCTCTCGCAGAATTAGATGAGCTAAGCAACTGGCTAATCAACCTAGATGAGAAGGATATTGAGCAAAAGCTCAGTCTAGTGTCTGAAGTTTGCTTAGCTGAAACGAAATCGGATTTTGCTCAATCTAATTTACATAGAGAGCTAATTTTTGTGGCAAGCCATAGCATTCATCATATTGCCATTATTAGTATGAATATGCGTTTGCAAGAAATAGAAGTGCCTGAACATTATGGTTTAGCACCTGCAACAGCAACCTTTTTACGTCAACAAGACCAATAATTTCAGGATAACTCAATGTGCACACTTAGCTGGCTTAAAACCAATACTGGATACGAAGTCTTTTTTAATCGTGATGAACAAAGAACACGATTAATTGCTTCGTTACCTGAGCGTTATAAAACCGCTTCTGGTAACCAGTATATTATGCCAACCGATCGTAATTCCGGTGGTAGCTGGATAGGTGTAACAGATTCTGGTGTTGGAATATGCTTATTAAACTTCTATCAAGGTATTACACCTAAGACAGAACTAATAAGTCGTGGTTTGTTAGTTAAAGATCTTTTAGCGCTTAGTAAGGCAGATAAGGTGTTAGACCATATAAAACATTTAAACTGCCAGCATTATGCCCCTTTCACTTTAGTCATCTTTATACCAGACCAAGCTCATCCTATTAGTGTGTGTTGGGATGGCATTCAATTAACTGACCTTATTATTGAATCCCCTTACACCTCGTCTGGTGTGGAATTCCCTCAAGTGTCGCAAGCAAGGCAAGAAACCTTTAGACAATATTTTCAAGGTAGAACTGCCTGTATTGATCAACTAAAGTCATATCATGCATCCCATTACCCAGAAAAGTCGAAATGGTCTGTATGTATGCATAGAGAAGATGCTTGTACAGTCAGTTTTAGCCATATGTCCATTCAAGAATTTAGCAGCAGCTTTCACTATATTGACGGCTCGCCTTGCCAAAAGAATGCTCAAACTTCCTCTATTAGCTTAGACAGAATTAGTCTGATGTCAGAAACAGCATGATGTTAAGAGCAAACTTTTAGCAGAAAGATTGCTGAATAAATTTAAGACATAAAAAAAGGCCTAATGGCCTTTTTTTATTAGTATGATTAAAACGGCTAATTAAGCTTCTTTAATCTCAAAGCTATGTACTATCTTAACGCCACCTTTTTCTAGCATCAAAGAAGCAGAGCAATACTGCTCTGCAGATAGTTTTACCGCTTTAGCCACAGCAGATTCTTTTAGTTTACTGCCTGTCACAATAAATTTAACGCGAATCTCAGTAAAAACAGATGGCACTGTATCAGCTCTATCTGCATCAATTTCAGCCACACAAGAGACAACATCTTGACGTGCTTTCTTAAGAATATTGACTACATCATAAGAAGTACATCCACCAAGACCAGCTAACAATAGCTCCATTGGTCTTGAACCTTTTTCTTGGCTACCATCCATTTCAATAGTAAAGCCAGAGCCAGTTTTAGCTGTAAAATGTACATCTTGATTCCACTCAACCGTCGTTTTCATTGTCTACCCTTCAAATAATTCTGCTAATTTTGCCCCAGGTTCATTCGCCTTCATAAAGGCTTCCCCTACTAAAAAGGCATTAATATCTTTGTCTCTCATCGCTGCCACATCATCACTCGTGTGTATTCCGCTTTCGGTCACGATAAAGCGATCTGCCGGTATATAAGATAAGAGTTCGAATGTATTTTCTAAGCTCAACTCAAAGGTATGTAAATCTCGGTTATTGATACCTAACAACTCTGTTTCAGTAAACTCTAAAGCTAGATCTAGCTCTGCTTTATTATGTACTTCAACCAATACATCCATACCTAGTTCACGAGCTAATTGGTCAAGCTCTCTTAACTTATCTCCAGACAAGCAAGCCGCAATCAGAAGAATACAGTCTGCACCAATCGCTCTTGCTTCATAAACCTGATACTCATCGACGATAAAGTCTTTGCGAATCACAGGTAAGGAGCAGGCATTTCTAGCTTCTTCCAAATAGTCCTCATGGCCTTGAAAGAAATCTCTATCGGTCAAAACAGAAAGACAAGCTGCCCCGCCTTTCTCATAAGACTTAGCGATTTCGGCCGGAACAAAAATCTCTCTCAATACACCTTTACTCGGTGATGCCTTTTTTATCTCAGCAATAACGGCTGAATCACCTTGAGCAACTTTCGCCTTTAAAGAAGCAGCAAAACCACGAACACGGTTATGTGAGTTCGCCGCGATAACAGCCACTTTCAACTTTTCTAAAGGAGTATGATTTTTTCGTTCAGCAATTTCTTCATGCTTTCTAGCAACAATCTTCTTTAATATTGTTGGCGTTTCAATTTGCATATTAACCACAATTCCTAAAATTTAGTTATCTAGATAGCATTGCGTAAATGCTGCTAGTTCAGTTAATTTCACTCGCGCTAAGCCACCGCCAATCACATCTTCAGCAATAGCAACACCTTCAGCAAGGTTATCAGCAATGCCAGCGACATAAATTGCTGCACCCGCGTTTAGAGCAACAATATCACGAGCAGGATTCACCGCACCTTTGCCTTCTAGCGCACCATGTACAAGCTCTAAGCTTTCTTCTACATTTTCTGCCTGAAGTGGCGCGATTGATTGAGTTTCGATATTAAAATCTTCTGGTTGAATACTATATTCACGAATCTCATTGTCTTTCAGTTCAGCGACAAAAGTGGGTGCAGCTAAACTGATTTCATCTAAACCATCCTGAGAGTGAACAACCATTACGTGTTCGCTACCTAGACGCTGCAACACTTCCGCCATAGGACGAACCCATTTTTTATCAAACACCCCCATTACTTGGCGTTTTGTACCAGCAGGGTTTGTCAGTGGCCCAAGCAAGTTGAAAATAGTACGAACAGCCATATCCTTACGAGGTACTATAGCGTGCTTCATTGCAGAGTGATGATTGGGGGCGAACATAAAGCCTAAACCCACTTCTTCAACACAGGTTTTTACCTGCTCAGCAGACAATGCTAGGTTTACACCCGCTTTTTCTAATAAGTCAGCACTACCCGATTTTGACGAAACCGAACGGTTACCATGCTTAGCAACCTTGCCGCCTGCTGCGGCAACAACAAAAGATGATGCGGTAGAAACATTAAATAGCTTTCCACCATCGCCACCTGTACCACAGGTATCGATAATATTATCAATATTTGATAATTCGACTTTAGAAGACAGCTCACGCATTACACTTGCAGCAGCGGCAATTTCAGCAACTGTTTCACCTTTCATGCGAAGGCCTACCAAAAAGCCACCAATTTGTGATGGTGTCGCTTCTCCAGTCATAATTGAATGCATGACTTCATGCATTTCTTCTGCACTTAAATGCTGCTGCTCAATAACAGTGGCAATGGCGCTTTGAATATCCATTATGTCTCCTATCGCTTTAAAAAGTTAGCAAGCAGATCATGACCTGCTTCCGTTAATATTGATTCTGGATGGAACTGAACGCCTTCAATCGGAAGGGTTTTATGTTTGAGTCCCATAATTTCATCTAGCTCACCCTCACATCCTTCAGTCCATGCGGTCACTTCTAAACACGCAGGCAACGAATCTTGCTCTACCACTAAAGAATGATAACGGGTAACAAGTTGAGGATTAGGTAACGATTGGAACAATGACGAATCCGTATGATGTACCGATGATGTTTTTCCATGCATTACTTGTTTGGCACGAACTACTTTACCACCAAACACTTGTCCAATGCTCTGATGTCCCAAACAAATACCTAAAATAGGTATTTTTCCGGCAAAGTATTCAATCGCAGCCAAAGACACACCGGCTTCATTCGGTGTGCAAGGTCCGGGGGAAATCACTAAATGAGAGGGATTTAGTGCTTCAATTTTCTCTAAGGTAATTTCATCATTACGATAAACTCCTACCTCAGCACCTAGTTCTCTAAAGTATTGTACTAGGTTATAAGTAAAGGAATCGTAATTATCGATCATTAGTAACATAAATATTTCAAGCCATTGAAACTAAAGGTTTTATTTAAATAATATGTTTGAATTACCCCTATTATCACCCCTTTCAAACACTTGAATACAGATAAATAATGACGTATTGGCGCGGATTTTATCTTATTTATCACTGTAACTCTAACACTAGATTTGTATTTCAATATAGCTGCTAAGACTAAAATAAACTCCCTCTTTTAAAACGACATTCATTTATCAAAAAATCCAACAACACCTGTATAGCAGTGCTTGTAACGCTTTAAGAATAATTAAACAAAAAGGGGGCTAATCTTGAGAAGAAGGTAAAAAAGAAAAGGCTGGCATAATCAAATACCAGCCGCTTATTACTTAAAAAAGGCTACTTTAGCAATGGCGCGAGTTTACCTGCTTGCTCACTGGCTTGGCTACTCGCTTGGCTGTAACTTGAGGATTGCATCGGCGGGGAAGTAGTCCCTGCACCACCTGGATCACTCCATGAATACGAATGATTATGAGAGCTTGCCACATTCGCAAGATCAGCCACTGTATTCATTAAATCATGCAGCAGACTATAGATATTTGTCGACTCATCTCCCACATGATGCTTAGTCGCAATAATTTCACGTAGTTTGCCAATTTGCTCAGTTAAGTCTTCCTCTATGGTGAGCTTGCTACTTTTGCCTTTCGCTTCCCACTCATTATCTTGATTGACTTGAATATAAGCCTGCTCAGACTGCTGCCACCTTTGATCAGTCTCTGCCATGTTAGGCAACTTCAAACCATGGGGGAAAACAGAACGAACAAAAGGATGAGCGGGGGAGCCATACATAAAGGCAATTTCAACCAAGGTACCAAGACTCGGCTTTGACCAGAAACCTCTCTGTTCTCCACCTGCATTCACAGGTAAAAGCACATCTTCCAGAATCGGCAGCTCAGTATCTTCCTCACCATTTACATCTAAAAGCTGTACTGAAACAGAATAAACAGGAGCTTCTTCTGTCACAACCTCACCTGCCAAAGGGGTTAAAATATCCGTTACTTTCGCCCACATAGGCAAATGCCAACCTGAGGCTAACTCGGGATATTTCTTTTGCATTAGTCGCGTTAAGGCTTTTTCCATGACACCACCATTTTTGCTTCCTGCAATCTCACGCTATAAAGACGATTCCCATTAAGCAGGTAACCCGGCCTTAAACCCGGAATCGCCATTAATTCAGCGCTTTGAGTTGATAACTGTTTATCCAGCACAGCTGTTGGCACCTCTACAGGGGCATCGATCCAATGACTATCAGGCCAAGCACCAATATAAATAAGACCATCTCGCTTTTGCTGCCAAGTAAAATCCTCTATGCCAAATACTTGGGCGATTTTATTTAGCAGATGAAAGCCAGAACCCGTATTAACAAAATAAGGCACAGGGGTAGATGCATAACTGGACTGAGGTAAGCTAAAGCCACAGCCCGTTATCGCTTTCACCTCTGTCAGTAAATCCTTGAGTGTTTTATTACGTAATGCCAAGGGCACACGCATGCTCAACACATTAGACTTTTCTCGACAAAATAGGGTTTGAGACTGATTTGAAGCAGGCGTCGAACGCTCTATATAGCCATAAAAATGACCATGCTCTTGTCCGTTATTAATCCCAAAACTGAAATAGACAGACCCTGTTAAGGTTTTCTCAGACTGCACCACAAAGGATGCACGGCCAGCGGCCATCGCATCCAATGCAACATCATGAGAAACCAGATTCACCCGCTCGCCATTTACCTTGAGTACAAAGTTATATTTCATTCTTTGCCCCCTCATCGGCTAGGGCTGAATCCAAGTACTTAAGCACATTATCCAGCCAATTACTGGTTTCGCCACTCTCAGCTTCAGAGGCAACACTGGTATCCGCTGTCGCCACCTTAGGCTCATTCTGCTTAAGCTTCATGGCTTCCACTTTTTCAGGGATAGAAAGGTGTTCGACTAAGACAAAAGACACAGACCAGGCTTGATCATCATCCAACTCTTGCGCCGACACTTTGTCGCTGAAACGTACTTGTCGAACAGCAAAGGCTCTCGCCGTTTGGTTTTCTATGTTGTAAACCAAACGAGTACCTTTATCTTCATCCAAAGCCGTACTCAAACTAACGATATTGGCAAGCTCAGATGCATCGTCATATTTCACCTTCATCGCCACACGAAGACGCTTAGGTTTAAAGCCCTTCTCAGCCGTAGCCGAAGAAGAACTTTGGCCAGACAAGTCCTCCTCCGGCAAAGCCAACTCACACGTCACCTTCACCCCATAACCAGAGATTTTAGTGTTGTTGAGAATGAGGGTAATCATGGGGACTCATCCACTGACGCCTCAGTAGCCACATTTACCAATACTTCTGGCCAAGGGAGCTCTGCTTGAATATCCATCCGCTCTGTGACGGCTAAATCCATTAAACGAGCATATTCATCACTCTCACCAAGATGCGCTTTAATCTCTGCCTCTTCAAGAAGCGGACGCACTCTAGCGGTATAAGCCGCTTGTCTCGCATCATCAACAGCCTGATAAGCATCTTGGTAGTCATCATCAGCATTCCTAACACGCCAAACACCATTATCCTTAACTAAAGCATCGTTGAAATGACATGACATTACTTGATCGGAAGCATGTTGGCGAGAGACATGCTTAATACCACTAAGATCCACATAAAACTCGGTTAGATCTTTTGAAAACTGCTCACCAGTATGAGAAACAAAAACATCTTTTAATATTTTCATCTTAAATACTCCACTGTTATATTTGCTGAGGCTATTTCAACATAATTCAACGTCATTCCTGCTTCTTTCCAAATTGCTAAACACTCTCCCTTATCACCTCTAAGAAGAAACTCATGAACATTTGATTCATCCAATTCTGTAATATAGTGACTTGTTTGAAACCTCTGCAATCTAGGACTAAAAATAATATGGTTTATTGATATTGTGGTATCACTACCAACATTGTTTGTGTCAAGCCTAATATCACCGCTATTTGACCAAACATTATTATTTGCATTTGAATTCGTTGAATAAAAATAGCCATGCCCACCTTTATCAACTTCTGCGGGAATACTTACCTTTTGAGCTCCAGCACTTGCTTCAAGGTTAGAAAATAATAAGCAGACTCTCCTTAATCTTGGACATAGAGGAACCACAATACTACCATCGCCGCTGAACAACGCCGTTTTTGATAATTGATTGGTATGAATACACCTCATTAAAAACCCGTCAAAGATAAGCGCCAAGTTCATATCATCGTAGTTGGTATCAAATAGACGATCCGATTCGTCAAAGGAATCAGGGTTGTAGCCAATGTCCGACAAATCTTTAAGATAAAAACCATCCGTTAGGTTAAATCTCAGATGGTAGGTTTTCGTATCATTGATAGAAAAGGTTCGCACCGCATAATCAGAAGTATTGATTTCTAACCAGCCATAAAGCCTGATGATTTGATTCGCTTCGATAGTTAATACCGAGCTGTCTAACGTCATCGCTAACCTGTTATCATCCGACATAACTTCAGGGTAGATTGGCAGTTTTTTAACTTGCTCAAAGGTGTCGGTTTTAACATATTGGTTGTGGGCATCTGCTTCAGATAAATGATCTGAAATGGCCTGTTCAGCATCTTGGCGCACGGTTTCAAATGACTCTTTGGCCAATGTCATATCCGCTGTTGCATCACCTAATGCACTAATGGCATCGAGTATTTCACTCATAATAATTCATCCTTGAATTCACCTAGGCTCAAAAGACCTAGGTATATGTAATAGAAACTTATAAAGTTTTATAAGCGGGTTTTACCGTAATAAGCGATAGAGCGAGGTCGATTTTCATTTGCAACAGGAACCACTCTTGATGCATCAAACTCAATACCATCTAAATTATTTTCTGTTACTCCTGAAGTTGGTATCACTGCAGCCCCATACGCTCCAGTTCCAGCTAAAAAAGCACCACTAGCAACCCCCCCACCTTGTTCTACTTGATACAAAACATTTCCAAAGTCACCAATAATATTTCTAATAGCATCCTCTTGATAACTGGCAAAACCACGCTCATCATCAACACCGCGCCCATCGTCAAACATACGGATAAATTCCCCCCCCACTATAGGCAAAGTAAAAGTGGTTGAACCATCTCCTTCGCCCCAAAAGCCACCGTAACTAATCGGATCAGCATCCTTAGTGACTTGATCAATTAAGTTTGAGGTATTTTTAATTTTGGCCCAGGTAATCGAATATTCTTCTCGACTAATTTCAGCACCATTTAATGCAACTTCCCCTATGCTAAGCATATCCGTGGTATCTATGACTAACTTGCCGATATCTGAAATAGCATTTCCTGTTTTTGGGTTCACCTGCTCAATCACATAAAACGCCGTGCCGTCATAACGTACTTTGACCAGTGCACCAGCAAACAACTGATTAGCGGCAGTGACATTGACAATACTTTTTGCCCCTTGGCCATTTACATCAAGTGAGACTAAGGCTGTATCATTGGTTTCAGTAATCAAGAGATAAAGCTCATCCCCAAGAGCTAAATCAGAGACAATCGCCGCTGAGGCCACAGCTAAGGTATTTTTACCCGTAGCTTGGGCATAACGCTCTAGATCACGTAAGGTTTGAATTGAATCATCCAAGGCACCTTGATAACCCTCATAGATGGATTCAAACACTTCTTTTGCTTGTACTAGCTCTTCGGTTGCATCCTTCATAGCCACCAAAGAATCTGTAAAATCACTCATTATTAATTCCTTTTATTATCAGCGCTATATCGCTGATTCAACACAAAACACGCTAAAAGTGTTTCTCTATATCTCTCTAATACTGATAAAAACTCTCTGCATTTACCTAGCTAGACTCACCCTATTTCTATGGATCACTTAATCACTAGGAATCGCTAGAAACCGCTAGGAACAAGCCAGAAAAACAGAAATTTGAAGTATCAAATCGTTATGGCAGTTCAGGCCAATACTCATTTTCTGTCACATCAATATTTATAATATCGGCTCTTTCTAGTAGCGTTTCTCGAGCATTGAGATTTGCAGTAATCCAGTGTTTGCATGCGGCTGCATTTTCATCAGAGTACACCCCAAGGGCTGCATTAAGTTGCCCGACTTGATTCCAATAAAGCTCAATACGACGAGTACATTCAGCATCCACTTCAGCAAGCTTTAACGCCATTAATTCAGTGTCTGTAAACTCAGGAATAAGGGTATTTCCTGCCTCTAGCCAAGCCTTAACTTTGCGACACATAGCATTTTCACTAACATTAGGCACAACCATTTTTTCATTGACCAAATAGCTATCACCCACTTTTTTAACCGTATCAATCTTCATTTTTTAAAGCCTCGCATCTGCCATATAACCACTAATACAACTACCACCACTACTAGAGTTCATATGAAATTTTTCGTTCGAATCAAGATAATTCGGCCATATGGCCACATCAAAACTACTTGCTGGAAACACCGGTGTAATTGACGGTAAAGTACGCATAGGCACTAGATGATAAACATCTGCGTTAAAATTCACGTTGGCGTAATTACGTGTAAAATGATAATTTTTTGATACATAAAAAAAGCGACAACACTTCAGAAGCTCTTCTTGATACGGCGTGACTTCAAATACCGTATTTGAAGCACCAGTCTCTAACTGGGCATTGTAAAGCCCCATTTGCGAGTTAACTGGCTGACCAATCGCAGGTAAAATAGCGACTCTGAGCCCTAGCGCATCACTTGGAACAGTAAAAGTCAGAGATTCAACACCGACTACACTTTTCGTTGGAGTAAACCTTTTAGTAATGAGTGAGTTTGTCACCTCAGATTCGGCATCCCCCTCATTGGAATAAAAAACCTCTAGCACCAAGTCACCATCAAATTGATTATTCACTTCATACTCAGCAGAAAAAGTCAGTTCTTTATTCCTTAGCTGCTGAACAACACCCTCTTCAATCAATTGATGAAGCTGACCAGAACCTTGATCTTGATTAATGCTGATTAAAATACCTTTTGCAGGATCAGCATCTTTTGTACAAACCGCACCAGATAAATTGGCGAACCATTGATCAGCACAATAACCTGTCTCAGTAAATGACTCGCCAGCTTGCCAAACAAGCGGTTTACCATTGATTAATAGATTCTTACGACCATGGGTTGCAAATACTTCAGAATGTACTTGCACTTCTGCTTTTGTAGGCAGCATCTCTTGTTGTACTTGATCAATGGCTGCATCCGCGTCTTGCCTGACTAACTCAAACGACTCTTTCGCTTCCTTCATTTCAGACGCAGCTAGCGTTAAAGCTGCCGTCGCTGTGCTTAGTTCACTCATAGCTTCCCTTCCAAAGTTAATAATCTTTCATGATTTTTAATGGCGCTTGATAAAGCAGATATGGTCGCTGCACTGTTTTGCATTATGCAGGTCTGCATGGCGAGCATTTCGGCTTCGTAATCAAACTGCCAAGATTCCAATGGCAGATCTGCACCCGTAAGCTGTTTAGCATTACTAAAGGGCACAACCAGATTACGGTTAATCACCTGACCTATATCTTTTCGCTTTTTATTCAGTGGGATATAGGAATAGGCTAATAACTCGCCCGAGTCAGTGACTATGCCGTAATAATTGAAGTCATAATCACCCACACTACTGTCTAGTACCAGTGAGTAAGTCACCGCATTGTCATCGTTATAATGGGGGTCTTGAACTGCAACAAAATCATCTATCAAATATTCTGTTGGTATCCCCATGCTCGGGTCTGCTGGTGTGGTTTCATCCACACCAGGTACATTAGCCAAGATAAAGTGGGTGACCACCACAGGTTCTAAACTCGCAGCTTTTTGGGCAATGTAGCGCGCCCCTGCATCTGTTACTGTTCCACTTATTATGTCTGTCATAATTCGTCCTTAAATTACTTTTATCCTATCTTCACTTCGTTCAATAAAGTGCTGAGCGATACTTGCCTTAGCAGGCTCTGTCGTATCAGCAAATACATATTCCGTTCGTCCACTTATTTGCTCTACCCCTCTATCAATACCAAAGCTAAATCCCTCTACGGCGATGGATTCAATAGCATCCACCATCAAAAATTCATAACGGCGACAGGTTCGGCCATATTGGCGAATAATATGGTGAGCAAGCTCTGGATTTTGGGTCAAACTAGAGTCAGCTAGCCAAAGGGTAATAACATCCCAGTCACTTTCACTGTCTCTTTCTATCTGCCCATACAAGGGCACATCAAAGCGTGCTAGAACCTCTTTAAAGCCGCCTTTACTGCCCGCATCTATGGCATTTTTTACCCCGTGTTTTACTCGTTTTCGAAAGAGCTCATCTGGCTCATCAGCAAATCGGTCAATATCATTTTGATACGCCAAAAGCTTAAGCACATACACATGGCAGGTCTCGGCATCTAGCTGGTTAAGTGGTGTTTTTATCCAATCTTCCGTTTTATCCCAAAAGGTCGCAAAAGCATCCGCTAGCTTGTTAATTTCTTTGCCTTCTCGAATCCATACAGGCAACTCAAATTTAGCAACCATCACTAACCCTCTTGTATACTGAGTGATGCCAAACGTGGGATTTCAAGTTCAGCGTTTATGTGGCTTCCAATCACCTCTTCCCCATCAGTAATGGCCTTAAAATCAATACTCTCTATCTCAGGAAAGTTTTGATAAACCTCACTGGCTAACCGAGTAAATGAAAAGCGAGAATAGGGCTGAGTTTGTGTCATCACATAAGCCGAATTTGACCTAAAAGCCGCTTCAATCGCCTGCTCAATACCTGTCAAACTAGCTGTCTTTTCTTCCGCTGTTAATGCCACAGGAAAATAAACAGTGACACCAAGGTCTACCAGTAAATCGGGCACTTTTTTAACCAGTAAATCATCACCATGCCCGTGGTAGCCTTCATCCCTTATCATGCGATTAATAATCTCTAGATAACTGTCAGCTGGGGCATCAAGCTCGAACAAAACATAAGCATCAGCCGCGCCTGGCACCACGCTAGTTCCACCTCTTTTCACACCATGTTCAAACCAAATCATGTCAGTGGAGACACCGGCAAACTTCGCAATCAAATGTCGATATACCCCATCCGTGTGATAATGACTTAAGGAGTTAAAAGCATTACGAATACGCAGGCGATAAGCTTCAATGTCTTCATCATCGTCCCCTACTACTTGAATCCAACCATCAGGATTTGTCACAGTGACGCCTTGGATATCACAGTTCACATATTGACCCGTTTCCAAGTTATAGGCCTTGCCCTCTGCCACAGCACGAACCGGCACACTAATTGAGTTATCCTCTTTACCCAGCACGATTGGATAAGTTGATTCCAGTTCATAGACAATGTCATTCAAGGGCTCGGTACGAATCCGTGTACCAAGCGGAATCTCAATATCCCCTTCTTGATCTGCTCGAGTAAATTGCAGCCGGCCTTCTAGCCGTTGAGCTTTTTTTCGCTCTACCCCATAGTTGTTACCCCACAGGTCAATAAAACCCTCTCCAACTGTCTTTAAGAAAAACTGTGGCATAACACTTTGCACCAGAGCATTCACCAGCCAGATCACAGGTTGAACCGCGATCGCTGAGATCAAGCGCCAAAACGGGCTATAGGCAGAATCATTACTGATTTTAGAGCCAGAATCTGTCACGGTTTGCTTAAATGCCGCCTTAATCTCAGCTTCGGTAATGGGTACACCTTCATCCTTTAATAGGCTTTCAAATTCCTTCATAGGGTTACCTCTATCGCTTCGTTATTTAACGTACGTGCACTACAGTTAAGTGCTTCCCCTATTAGCGCCACCTTGGCCGTCCCTGGGTAAATACGTGTATCGTTTTCCATTTCAATTTCTACCTGAGTGGTGAGAGTGGCCAGTTTTACCTGACTCCTCTCACCTATCATGCTAAAGGCATAACCTTTTTCTCTAAGCATGTGTCTTAGGTCTTGTGCAATACAATCTGCCTCTGCCCTAAGCTCAGGTTCTCCCAATTGGTTTAATACCAAGTCATCATCTATGATGCTTAAATCTATGCTGTCCATTAGCCCACCTGCATTTCCATTTCATGGGCCAATTCATCACCACGCACCCCTTGGCCATAATTATTCACTTCAATTTTTTCCACATGGCTTTGCTTACTGGTACTGGCAAATAAATTACTGAAGGTCTGAAATAAGCCGCCCTGCTCACCATTCTGAGATGCCTCTGCTCCTGGTAAGGTGAGGTTTGCACCTTGCGCCATACCCTGCTCAGCAACTTTTTGTGACAAGCCCTGATTTGCTTTGATATCTGAGCTCGCACCCATACCCGGCAGCCAGCTCAATTTACTTTTAATCCAGTCAGCCGACTCTCCGACAAAAGCAAAAGGGTTCAAACTCGCAAGCCAGTTTTTTAGTTCACTCCAAGCAGCTTTGATGGTTTCAATAAAGGCAAAATCAAAGCTCATGTTAGGCATAAGGGATAGCTCACCCAGCCAGACTTGAAACTCTCCCCACCACTGGGGAATTTGCTCAAATGTTCCTATCAATAAATCGACTGTTTCAATCACAGCATAGAGAGGAAAGAAGGCTAATTTGAGCCACTCATTGTCAGCGAACAAGCCCTTGATAAAGCTAAAGCCCTGGCTTAACGAAGAGAAGACCCAATCCGTAAAGCGGCCTATAGCGGCACTCACCTCATCCCAGTAAACCACCATGGCGACAAGGGCACCGATCAAGGCCGTGATACCCACCACAATCCAAGTAATCGGATTTGCCAATAAAGCCGCAGTAAAACTCCAAATCGCCGGCAAGCTTGTGAGTACACCGGCTTTTAAAGAGGTAAATATCCCCATCAATAAAGGCCCTGTTGCTACCATGGCTTTCATTGCGCCATTCAATATCCAAACTGCCGCTGCCTGTAATTTGAGCAGAGGCGTAATAACCAAATTCTTTACTAACCAATTTTGCGACAGCGTTATGGCATGGCTTTTGGCCAAGTTCAGCATTTCCTGAGCGACACCCACCATATTGATCACTTCCATCATGGACCCTAAAGCTTGTTCTGCCGTATTAACCGCATTTGCAAGATTTGGATACTTCTCAGTCCAGTTATCTAGGCTTTTCCCCATGGCTTTTACCTCATCAATATAAGGACCTAACATGGGTGAGAGCTGCGACATTAGGTTGCCAGAAAGCGCCTGAACCTTGGTATTCAATTCAGGCCAAAGCGCTAGTTGCTCATTCAAACCTTGTTTCAATGTGGCAAAAGAATCCGTGTAGGCAGAGATATTGGCATCCCCAAACACACGCCCCATGATGTTGTCGCCACTTAAGGTTTTTAAACTGGCAACTTGCCCCTTCACTTTCCCTAATGAGTCGTGCAAAAGCTGCAACCTAGAAACCGGCTCCGCCACATCCATAACAACCTCTTCTGCTGGGCTATTGGCCACAGCAGCTAGATTCGCATTTGCTCCCACCCCTTGGGTTGGGTTTAGAGGCATATTGCCTGCTGAAGCAATATTGATGTCTGCGACAGCTTGGGTAACCTTTGGCAAACTTGCCTGTAAACTTGAAACGGCCTTTAATGGCGCTTCAAAAGCACTCTTCATAACATTTGCCAGCTTTTGAACACTGTTTTGCATCCCATCAAAAGCATTCGTAAACTGATTTAGCTTGCCAAGGCTCAGCTGTAATTTTTCCAGTGTTTCCATTTTTTGCCCCTAGCTACTTCCCTGCAAAGGCCTTGGCAATACCATTGGCAATGGCTGCCGTTTCCCTGTTTATTTCTCTTTCTTCTAACCAAAGCGCCCGTCCTAGGCTTTCCGGTTCATCATCTTCATGAGGAAGCCAGCGCATTCTCAAGGTTACGAGTTGCTCGAAGCCATTTTTGTCGATGCTGTCCCGGAACGCCTGCGCAGCTTTACCACCGTAGGCAGATCACTGGAGAATTCGTCGGTTAGAATGCCCATCACATCCATGACCAATTTAGCTTTTGGCTGTGAATCTTCATTCACCATCAAGGCTTTCAAGCTTGCATGCTGCTCACTTTTAACCGTTGACGACAAAAGGTTGTATGCAGGTAAGACTGTTTGGCCTTTGGCCATGGCATCAACAAACTTGTTGTACTCTTTGTCTGTTACCTTAAATTCAAAATCTGTATCACCTATGGTGATCTCAATGAGTTGTGCCATTGTTACTCTCCTTGTACTTGTTTCTGAGCCAGTTTTAAGTGCTCTCGTTTAAACCAAAAATTGGTTAAAAATGTTGCGATACCAATGATCAAGCCACCCATGGCAACCCATTCATTCATTGAAAAACCTGCAAGCGTCGTAGTTATCGACGCCCCATATGCGGTGGCTACTGTGGATTTCTCCATGTGTGCCTCCCTATTTCCTTAACAATCCCATGCCCTTAATACTGACAGCCGCCAGTACGACTATTTTTAATAACTCACCTAGCTCAACCCCTAAGGACTTCAAGCTTTCTAAACCCAGATTGACTGCATCTAGATAGCGCATGTCCCCGCTATAACCACTGGCCATAGCAGCAAGAAAAAGCAGCACAAAAGGCGAAGTAATAATCAAAGTCACGTATTCATCTTTCCAAGAAGCAGACTCTTGCTGCTTGGCCAACGCTTCCCATTCGGCTTCCTTTAAGTCCAAATCAAAACGCTTTTCTTGGCCCACCAGCTTAAGTTTGGCTTGTGCAGATTCTGCCGCTGCTTTCCTTGTCTGCTTTGCCTGATAAGCCTTAGAAATGGGTGCCGCTAAGGCACCCAAAAGACTTTGTAGGCCACTGATTAATCCCAGCATTTAATCTATCCCTTTTTGTTCAACACCTGACCACCAGGTTTTGACATCAAAATTTGGACAGGTTTTATGAGAGTTCAGATCCCTATGTCCCACCACATTTGCCTTGGGATAATCCAACTTAAGCGACAGTAAAAGCCCCTCTAGCGCTCTCATCTGTGCGTTAGTAAATTCATCCCTTCCAATAAGACAGACACCTAAAGACTTAGCATTAAAAGGGTCAGCATGAGCACCTTGCCAATACCTTGGTCGGCCCCATTGCACCTCGCCTTTTAAGGTGATTACTGCGTGATAACCTATGCCGTCCCAACCCTGTTCTAAATGCCATCTATGGATGTCTTGAGCGTGAGTTTCTCGGCCGTTAGGTGTATCTGAGCAGTGCACCACTAGGTAATCTATTTGCTCCATTAGCCTAGGGTCTCAATGAAACTTTTATCCAAATAAGGCACGCCATTGATTTCGATAAAACGGCTATCAGTCACATCATAAGCAATGGTATGCTCCAGCTTGTCACCACCTTCACCACTGGCATCTAGCACCTTGCTCAGGCGCAACTTGCAACCATAAGCCGCCGTTTTAAATTCTTGATCTAGGGTTTTACCCAAACCGACAATGTCGAACACGCCAAGTTGCTGCCATGAGCCTGCCGTTCTAGCCGCTTCCACCAGCTTGTTATAACTTTGAGTATCCAATGTGATTTCACCACTGGCAGAGACAGCACCACGAACAAAGCCATCAGGCACACCGCGAGTCGTAGTTGGCTTAATGCCGTCTTCCACATTTAGGGTGTATTGCTTAACGTTAATAATCTGAGTACCAATGGAAATATTGATATCTGATCCCGAAATATGTTGCATGCTAAACCTCGCTAGTTAGATTAAGGGCGATATAAGCTTGAATCGCTTTAGGGCAGTTGTAAGGGCGAACTAAAAGTGCGATTTGCACCTTGGTTCGTGATGCCCAACTAATTGTGATATCCCCATCTAGAGGTGGTTTCACTTCACCTGGCTTATAAATGCCATTGGAGGTTAAGCTTTTGCTCATATCTATGATCGGGCGCATGAAGTAAGTTTCATGGGCGGCAATCGACAAAGGAGTGCTGTTTAGCTCACGGTTACCGACTTTTTTAATGCCCAGAATACGCACCTGACGCTTGGCCTTATTCACGACACGCAGGTTTTCAATCACAGCATAATCACTGGCCTCTGGCGCAAGTGTCATACCGTCACTGCAATAGATACCATCATAATCAGGATAAACTTGCGGCACTGTCCCTCTGGCATCATTCAGCGCTTTGGCATGAGCCATATTAAAAACCGTACCATCCACATCAGAAGGAAGTGTTGATAAGCCAACAATGGCACCGGTTTGAGTACGCATGGGTGTATCAGCAATAGTCACAGCCTCATTACATAGACGGCCACAGACAGTCCCCATCCAACCCGCAAACACTTCTGGAATCAGCATAATGCCAGTTGACGCCACACCATCTTGCAAAGTATCAAAAGCACTAATGAAAGCATCCCATTTGTCTGAAGCCGCTGGTGCTGCTGTCGCTGCCACAAAGAAAAGAGAACGACCATAGTTGTTTTCAGTTTCTGCAATCGCAGTCGCAATAAGATCTAGCTCACTTTGAGCCGTAATCGCATCAGCCACCACAACGGCTTCACATACAATGTTTTGCCCCATGGCAATATCAAATGCTGTTTGCCATTCACCTTCATTGGTTCTTGGCATCACAACGGCGGTCCAATTTGCTGAGGCATTTGCCTTAGCGGCCGCTAAGCTTGTTTTTAAGCCACTTGCCGATGCGCCCAAAAGCACATCTAAATCTGAGCTTTGATCTAGATACAGAATGCTATCTAGATTCGCGCTTGCCTTACCAATAAATAAGAACTGACGCTCTGGAGAGGAAAAGTCTCCCTGCCCTGAATCTACGTCACTTACGCTAACTTGTCCTAAAGCCATTTTAACTTCCTGTTTTGTTTAACTTTTTAGTCATAACGCTAGGGCTACTCCAGCCCTAGCGCTGACGTTTTAGAAATGTCAGGCCATCATCCTTGGGCCCTTTCATTTCTCCTTCTATCCACATTGCCTTTGTCTATTTATCCTTAAATAAGCAGATAACATTCTGGATATTGGTCTTCCTGACCTAACCTCTTATTCCTTTAATTTGCTAAGTTCACTAGATTCCCTGTTACCTCAGCACTCAAAGCCCAATCTATTTCTGCGCTACCCAAGACCCAAGTTTGATCAGCAAACTCAATCTCACCACCAAGACTTGAAGAGATATAAACTGGCTCTTCAAACCCTAAACTCACTTCTAAATTAGCGGTTTGAGCATCTTGCAGATCGACTGAGATACTTGGGTAAGCGTCTTCCAATTCTTCCCTGTCATCATTGTCTGCCAGCCAGGTCATCAGATGAGCATTAAAGCTAGCAATCTCTTGCACCTGATAAGGGAAGCCAATTAGGTTAATGACTGCGCGGTAGCTCAGGTTATGCAGCAAGACTTGATTCCCTTCATCCACACCTTTTGGCTTTAGCACCATACTTTGCACTTGTGCACTGATAGCGCCTGCCGATAAGTTTGATTTTGCAATCAAGTAACTTTTTAGTGCTTCAAGCTTTTCCATAAACTCGCTTCTCTTTTACTGCTTTATAGATTGGGCTTTTGCCCTCTTACTCCTAAGAGTGATCGACGAGAAGATCCTTGCTTCCCTGGGCCATCCTATTGGCCCCTTAAGACATCCTTGCCTTGTCGATAGATGCAGAATAAGCCAGCCAGAGACTGGCTTCCAGCGACTAAAATCCACTAAATTGCGATTTTTCAGGTATCACAAAACACTGTCCTAAAAAGCGTTATTTATACGTTTTTTGATAGGTAATATGCCCTTGTCAGCGCATAAAGCATGGCTAAATAAGTAACCTTGCAGCTGGCAACACATTCATAAAAAAGGAAAAAGACATGGGTCTTAATTTTAATAAGGATATTTTTAACGCCTTTGAACAAGGGGCTAATTTTAAAAGCAGTACCACCGCGATTAGTGCCAAAGTAAAAGAAAAGGCAGCACAAGTAGAAACAAAAATACAAACTACTTTAGCGAAAATATCAGACGAACTTACCCCAAATTTGAGTGCCAGTTATACCGACGATTTATTAATAGCCCAAGCAAGTTTATTAGGCTATCAAGATGGCGTACTAAGTTTACAACTGCATATTGAATCTCGTATCAGTGGTTTTTTAGAGGATATGCAAGTTGCAGCAGCGATTAAAGAAGTCGACTCTTATCTCACTGAACTGCCAACATCCTGCACTAACATTAATAGCCTTGCAGGCACCTTAGCAGGGGTTGCAGATTCAAACTTAAATGCTACTTATGATCTTATGATTAATTTCGAACAAGGCTTAGATTTTTTAGAGCAAAATATAGATAGCCTTGAAGCCGAACTAACTCATCTAGAAGATGGCCTTAATAACGAAGTTAATGAACTGAAAACTGACCTTAAAACACTGGAAACCGAGTTAAGCCGACTTGAAAAAGAGATTGAAGATGTTGAGAAGACACTCGATACCGTTAAGAATGATTTAATTCAGTTCGAGAAAACGGTAGAAGAAAGTTTAACTAGCTATCAGGAAAACCAGGTAAAAAGCTTAGAAGATTTCCAAACGCAAGTCGAAAAAAGTAAGGATGAATATTTAGAAAATCTAGATAGCCGTTTAGACAAATATCAAGATGAAGTGAATGCATATGAAGCCAGCATTGCCGTTAGCACAGCCAAATATGAAGAAGAACTCGATTTAAGTCTAGCAAGCTATAAAGCGAGTCTAGATGAGTATCAAGAAAACCTTATGGAAAACATAAGCAGTACAGAAACTCAGCTACTAGCCTATCAAACGAGCCTGACAACTAAGCTTAATGACTATGAAACTAAGCTTACTGAAATTAAAAACCTTATCTTGCTTCCTATTACTGATGATCTCACACAGTTTGCCACTGCCTTTAGTAGCCAATTAAAAAGTTTAGAAAGCGTATTAGATGAACAAGTGGTTTATCTTACAAACACAGTCAGCACTGAAGTAAACAATTTAAGTCAAATGTATTTAGCCCACAAACAAATGGCAACCTCCTTTAGTTTGCAAAGCTTAATTAAGGACGAATGTGTGGGTTCGCTTATCAGTCAATTTGCCGATGACAAACTTAAGTTTGCCATAGAGCGCAATGTCGAAAACTTACTAGGAGATGATCTTGTTCAAGTTCTTGAAGAGGGCATAGATACAGAAGATGTCATCAATGACTACGAAGCAGAAAAAGACGCCATTCAGGAAGATATTAATCATGCCTTTGAAGAGGTGGAATCAGACATAGATGACTTTATTTCTGAATACGATGAGCTAATCGACCAAGTTAAATATCAAGCAACAAATTTTTCAAATCAATCTGAAAATGCTATTCATGACTTAAGTAATCAGCTAGAGGGACAAGTAAATAGTTTATCAACAACAATTGATAGCTTATTAAAAAGCCTATCAAATGATTTAAGCAACAAGCTTGTACTTATAACAAGTATTGAGAACACTGCGATTAGTTTTGAGCAGGAAACGAAAGCGGCTATGACAGGATTTGAAAGAGATATTAATACCGCCATAACAGAGCTTAATCAGGCCTTAGAAGCGTTAGCTCAAGAAATTGGGTCAAATACTGGCCTATTAGAAACTAACTTAGAAGATGCGGTTAATACGCTAGATAATTAGGTAGAAAGATAATCAGAAGCCATAGGATTAGTCTTAATACAGACTAATCCTAACTTAATTAGGGTTTGTTTGGCCCAAAACTTAATAGAGGCTGAGTTTGTTTAAAACTCGTATCAAATTCTGTATCCCATGGAAAGTTGCCCTCTCGGTCAGGCCACACCATTTGCAAGACAGGGTAAGGTTTTGGTAAGTCACCATAATACCAGTTTGCGTAGCCTAGATAGTTCCGATAGAAATCTAATTCAACAGGAATAAAAGCAACAGCAAGACCTTCAGTAAAGTCATCATATTTTTTATAAGGCTCAAGCCTTTCTTTTGCACCGACAATTTTAACAACCGCAATATTTAATAACTGATTTGCGACTTCGGCAGGCAAGCCAACTAGAATTAACTCAGGGTGATTATGTTGTTGAAAATGACCAATGCTAAATGAGAAAGCAGCTTGATTATCCTCTTGCCCTATATGCAGGTTGTACCAACCCACTTTTTTAATTTGCTCTAATATCAGACTATCTTGCTGTGTTTCAGCAGGTGGAACAACAAAACCTGTTGGCATGCTCTCCATGAATATGGCTGCTTTCAAGTCACTTTCCTTTGACACCTTTTCCTGAGATATATGTTCCTGAGACATAGCTTCTTTCCCTTGTATTTGTAGCGAAGTACAAAGCAGTAAAATAAATAAAACCCACTTCAAAATATCAACATCCTTTTTGCAATCCATCTTCAAAAAACACTGAGTGAATAACTTAGGATCAAACCAACAAAGTGAATATTTTCTCCATTAAGGTATTCTCTTTATGACTTAATAAGCGCGATACTGTGTAGTGATTTTTGCCCTCTAAAAATAAACAGTCCAAACGACAATTCTCTTTTTTTAGCTTCTCACTATAAACCTGGGTTTGTCGAATGAACTCGTTCGTTTCATCATTTCCCACTGCCATAATGATGTGAGGAACAAAGTTAAATACACCTGTTTCCAAAATAGGGCTTAATTCAGCCACCTCCTGATCACTCAGGTTTAACACTTTATTTAAAAAGGACTGCTGCATCTGTTTAAGGTCATAAAGCCCACTTAGCATAACAGCCCCCTTGATACTCTGTTTTATTTCTTGAGGCCAATCATGAGCAAGGATTTTAGCGGTTAAAAAACCACCCACAGAATGACCACCAACAACAAGGTGTTCAGGGTTTCCTTGCCACTTATGTATATTCTTATGCACCCAAGCAAAGGCTTTTACGTTTTGATCAACTATTTCTTTAACCGTCACTTTTGGCGCTAAGTCATAATTAACCAATACCAAGGTACAACCAGCTTTCACAAAAGCTTGTGCCAAATAACTATATTGAGCTTTGTCTAACGCCCTAAAGTAACCGCCGTGAATAAAAATAAACACAGGAGCATTCTCCTTCGCCGCAGGAAAGATATCCAGTTTTTCACCAGGGCTTGGTCCATAGCTCACATCTAAGCTTGCACGATAACTTAACCGAGTAAGCCTACTTTGCACTTCGTTAGCAAGCATATGCAACATGCCAGTTGGATGCCGCCTTCGTAAATTAAACGCTTTATCAAAGTTTGCCATTAAATCTAGTTCTCATGCTTATTCAATAAACTTAACCGATTCACATCAAATTAAATGAGAGTTTAACACCTCCCCTCTTCCAGCTTAAGCTGTTGCTCTTTCTTTAGTATCTCCTTGGCCATAGCCACAATATCTTGTTGCGGTGGGTTCAGGTAATGGGAGAATGAGGCCGAGACCACAAAGGTACAACCACAGGTTTCTATATTCAAACAGCGGCAATACAGCTCCTTCATAAAAACCTGGTCAATATCTTTTGCGATATTATTACTGTTAGAAATGACAGCCTTAGACTGACAGTTAGGACACTCAATACGAAATGCCATGGAAGACTCCTTACTTTGTTTAAATGAGTTTGCTTAAATTAAAAAATGAGATTTGTGCCAAAATTAAAATGCTTGATTAGTGATGTGAGTATTCATGAGTAATCGGCTTGGCGTACAGTTATTGACACTAGTCCAAGTAAGTTCAGAGACTGTTTCTTCGATAGCCTCCAGATGTTTACGCTGTACTCGCCATTCATAAAGACGCGTAATAACAACCTCTATGCCATTTGCTACCCCTTTAATGCTTTTCACCATTTCCCCATACTGATTTTCTTCTGGTTCACTATAGTGGGTAACTAGCGTTTGTTTACGCCCCGCAAAAGCTCCGCCCATAAGTTTGATAAAAGCAGCATAATCCGCTCGATTTGCCGCATGATAAATGGCCGCAAATGCACGAGGAGCAGCCTTAATCTGTAGTCGCCTTAATTCACGCCATACAGTGACAGAAGCACCACCGATAAATTGAAATTGTTTGATTCGATTTAATCTTGCCCAAGCCACAATACGCTTAGCAGCATCCACCCCAGAACGACCTGTTTCATGGTCTGTATCAAGGTGTTTACCATGGAGGTTTTTTGAAATGTGTTTTGTGATATAAGCGGTCGCCGTTCCCTTTTCAGGCACTATTTTAAGCACTTTAAATCGGTATTTTTCAGCGCCCGCTTCTTGGCCATCTTCCGCTAGCGCGTAACGTTTAAATGCCGCTAAAAAGTGATCAGATTGCGCTTTATCTAGGTACACAATTAGATGCCAGTGAGGTGTACCATCATGATGAGGCTCCACCGTTCTAACACCATAAAATGCAATACCGTGACGATGACACCAGGCCCTAAAGCATTGCCACACATGATTTAGATAAGCATGAGCCTCTTGCACGGTTGGACTCTTTGCCAATCGATATTTATGGTTACGCCTACCTTGCGAAATAGGATGATATTTTGAAGGACAAGTCAGGGTAATAAACCAAGCATCATGATCCTGTTCTTTCGCGACCTCTTCCAAGCCACGGCTTCGGACCATAAGCTCAGCAAAACGCTTGTCAGGGCTAGCCACACCTAATTCAGCAAGTTGTGCCAAACTATAAGCTTGACCTTGATCATTTATGGCTTCCCAGCCTTCTAGAAAAGCCATTTGATTCGCTTGCTTTTGCTGTTCTTTTTTAAGAGACCAGTGGGATACATAAGGTGAAGCATATTTGTGAACCTGACCACACTCTCTTAATACCTGCTCAACCTTGATCCATTGCCTTCTCGCTTGTCTCACCCACCATTTAGCGGTAATCATGCGAGCAGCAAGGCCTGCAACCTTGTCATTATCTTGCCAGTTGTGAAAATCAACGTCAGCTTGTCGCAAATGAAGCTCTATATAAGCTTTCACCGCTTCAGCATTGGATTGAGTACCTATTTTTACCAATTCGACTTCAAAGCCATGACTTTTTTGCCAAGCCCAAGCCGCTAACGTCTCGCCACTTAAATCGGTAATTAAGGTGTCACAATATTGCAAACGCTGAACTACACTTTTCAACCAAGCATAGGCACTTTCTTCATCAAGGTAGTGCGCTAGACGGTTCGCTTCTTTAGCAACCACTGGCCTAAGCGTAGAAAGCTTAGCTAACAGCTGATAGCGACCTATCACCTTTCTTAGCCAAGTATTAGCAGCAATATAGCCGAAAATCTGATCTTTCTCTGATAGCCTAGCGCCAAGTAATCTTGCGTCATCTGGATGCAGCGAACTTAACAAAGAGTGACGCCACTTAAAACATTCATTTGTCGCGTTTGATTTGGATGGAGTTAAAGATATTTGCTTAGGCATATTCAACACCTGCTAATGTCTCAATTGCTAAACAACTAGATTGATAAGCGCTGTGTCCATAAAAAAGACCTGCAACCTGATCTAATAGATCCAGCTTTTGAGATAAGGCAATGGTGACCTGACTATTCATCCAAGACCAGGTTAAGCGTCTTCCCACAACATCTGCCATAGAACCTTTATCTATTAACAAAAATCGATTTAAGCGACATTCCACAGCGGCTTTCACCATTTCACTCAGCATCTGCACTTCGTAGACACATAGAGGGACATCTCGCTGACGACCAATATCAAATTCATAGCCATCTCTTCTGATTGCATCAGTTTTAAAGCAAGGCTGAAGCCTAATTTTTTCTAAGGTGACTAAAGGGTCCCATACGGTTAAAAAATGAAATCCAACCAAATTGCCACGATCAATCTCATGACAGGCATACATCTTCATCCAATGCCCTGCTATTTCCTTCAAAAGATTCCTTTCACTTGTCGTAAAAGAAAATAAGAGTGTTTTTGGATAGTTAACGTGAAGAGCGTGAGCTGTCATCTTCCTTCCTCCAGCAGCAGGCTTCTGCCATACCTTTATTGCATTTGATCGAACTATGTGAACTTAAGGTCACCTATCAATTCATATTAATGATTGAGTACATTTTTAAAATCATTAAATGAACTTTTAGTACATAATACATATGAACTGAAAGTTCCGCAACAATGAATCATAATTGAACTCTTGGTTCATAAATTTAAGGTAATCACTTTGTCTTTTTCAGATCGGCTTCTCATAGCACTGCAAAAAGCAGGCATACAGCGTCATGGCGCTGGGGCTTGGCTAGCAAAACAAACCGGTACTACCGTTAAGGCAGCAAATAAATGGCTTAATGGTGAATCTCAACCACGCCGCGAAAAAGTACAAACCATTTCTGTCGCCACAGGCGTTAGAACAGAATGGCTTGAATATGGCAAGGGAGAAATGCAGGCAACTCAAACTCAAGAGGACAACAAGCGAGATAGCCATCTTAACTTAGGGCATATTGATGCTTGGGACAGTGATACCCCTTTAAACCCAAACGAGGTAGAAATACCTTTTTTCAGTGAAATTGAGTTGTCAGCAGGAAACGGATTTAACAACGTGCTAGATATTGCCACCCAAAAACTTAGATTTAATGTCTCAACCCTTAATAAAGCAGGTGTTTCAAGTGAGACAGTGGCTTGCTGTAAAGTGAATGGCGATAGCATGGAGCCAATACTACCTAACGGTTCAACGGTTGGCCTAGATACCAGCCAAACCAAGATTCAAGACGGAAAAATGTACGCTATCGAGCATGGCGGCATGCTAAGGGTAAAATACCTATATCGACTACCTTTTAATGGTTTAAGAATTCGCTCAGCTAACCCAGACCATCATGATGAAGAGCTTAGTGGAGAGAGTGCCTTAGACGTCAGAGTCATCGGTCGCGTTTTTTGGTATTCAGTACTGCTCTAATTTATAAAACCCTGTATTTGATAGCCGCTTCTCGCAGCTATCAAATTCTCTACTAAAGATACTTTCAGTACTTTGTTAAACCATCAATCAGTTCATACTGCTTCAGTTTGAAGCAATTAATCATCGCCTAAAGGCTTTTATCCTCACCTTCAAAGCTTTCTTTGAACTCAATGGCCTTTTCCATATCTGACATTAGCTTTTTGGCCTCTTCTAGGGTTAAACCAAGGGTAACATTCCATGCTCTACAGACAGTGACCCTGATACTTTTAAGCCAACCTTTCGTCCATCATCTGCTTTTACCGCATGAGCCGAATTTTAAACCAGCTCTTTCATCATGGCATAAGTATTACAGGCTAACAAAAGATAAAAAGGGCCATAATACTTAAATTATGGCCCTAAAAAAGAAGAGAGGTGACTTTGCTCTGAAGGCTTACTCGACCTTGTAACCAACGCCGTAGATAGAGTGGATAATTTCTTCACTAGGATCAGCGGCGGCAAGTTTTTTACGTAAGTTTTTCACATGACTATCAATGGTTCTGTCACTGACAATACGGTCATCCTTGTAGCACTTTTGCATCAGGCTTTCGCGAGAGAAAACACGTTTAGGGCGGGAAACCATAATTTGCAACAAACGATACTCAACAGGTGTGAGTTCCACATATTGACCATTGGCGTGGCATTTAAAACACTCAAGGTCCAATGTGATTGAACGATATACCAACTCGGTTGACTTCTCTTCTTCGTCGTCAATGCGGTTCACACGACGTAAGATAGCATTAACCCTAGCAA
Organism: Marinomonas sp. SBI8L; assembly: GCF_001624705.1. GTDB lineage: Bacteria > Pseudomonadota > Gammaproteobacteria > Pseudomonadales > Marinomonadaceae > Marinomonas. The sequence goes on along the minus strand of NZ_JSEO01000008.1, from coordinate 109,863 downwards.
CCACCTCTCTTGGTAAGAAAGGCTTACAGACATAATCATCAGCCCCAACTTTGAGACCTACTAGACGGTCCATTTCATCAATACGTGCCGTCAACATCATAATAGGTACGTTAGAATGCTCTCTAAGTTCCTTACAAATATTGATACCACTTTTACCTGGTAACATAACATCTAGGATCACAAGATCTGGCTTGCTTTCCATAATACGCTCTACCGCTTCATCTCCACGATATAAAACCTTCACGTCATAATTATCTTTAACCAGATAATCAACGAGGATCTGTGCGATTTTAACTTCATCTTCAACTATATAAATTAGCCCGGCACTCATCTTCTATATCCATTTATAATAGGGAAAGTAATTGTTATTTTTAATCCTCCTAGCTTAGAAGGGGATGCTAATATTTTTCCACGATGCGCCTCAACTATATTGCGGCTTATCGCTAATCCTAAACCTGAACCATCACGACGTCGAGTCCTTGATTCATCCTGCCTGTGCAGTGGATTAAATAAACGCTCACAGTCATCTGGCTTAACACCTGGAGCACTGTCTTCAAAAATGATGGTGACCAGATTGTCCTCTGAAATCATTCTAATTTCTATTACACCAGGACTATCAGTATAAGCCAGTGAGTTAGACAGCATATTCTTAAATAATTGAGCCAAACGTGCTGAGTCACCACTAAAGACTTGAGGCATGGAAGACACATCAAATTTAATGTCGTTAGCTAGCGCTCTATTTTTATAACTGGCACATGTTGTGGTTAATACTGTTTCTAAATCGATCTTTTTAAATTCATAGTTAAGACCACCAATATCAGAAACAGACAGCTCATATAAATCATCTGTTAGTTTGCGCATAAAGTTAATCTCCTGCTCTAAGGAGCAAATCTGCGCATAATCAAATTCTCGAATACCGTCTTTGAGTGACTGAATTTCACCGGTTAAAATCGTTAACGGCGTTCGTAATTCATGGGATATATCCGCCAGCCAGCGCCTTCTTGAATCTCGGTTTTCTTCTAGAGTCTTGGCCAGATAATTAATGTCTTCCATTAACAAGCCCACTTCATCACGCCCTGATAGCAGTTTTTTCGGTGAATAATCTCCACGAGTCAGAGACTTAATTGCTTTTAAGACATAGCGATGACGATTTAAAAATAAGGTGGCAAGCATCCAAGATAACAAAGCGGCAGATATCAAAGCCACGGTTCCAATCACAATGCTTCGCATTAACTGCTGCTTGGAGAACTCTGTCTCAAGGGGGCTTTGAAAAAAGCGTGGCGGTATACTGTGCAACTCTCCTATTTGCTTACCCATTGCGATGATAGGGATAGCAATACTTAAGTTCTCCGCATCATCCATCCAATCACCCGCTACAAAGCTATGATTTTCATCATAAAGCGCAGTAAAGGGTGCGGCTTTATCTCTATTAATGCCAATGCGACCAGCAGGAGGAGTACCTATGTCGGCATTTAAGGGTCTGACATCTAAGTTACCATTAGCCCGAGTGCCCCCATATTCCGTATCAGAAGAGGTTAGAGGTATCAGTTTCTCAGACTGAGACGCTGTATTGTGATGCTTACTATCAAACTGTCTTTTATGAATACCTGGAGGAAGAGGTTTTTCTGAACCGCTACCGTTACGCTTAGGCAATAAATAAAGGTGGCTCTCTAAACTTTCTTTAGGGATTTTTTTCCAATCTCCACCTGCTTCAAAGTAAAGCTCCGTAAGATTGTTTGATACAACTTCGAGACGAGTTTGTTCCAATGCATTCGCATAGTCTAAGAAACCTCTCTCGAAGCTCCATCTTGCCAGACCTAAAGTCGCTATTAAAATAACGGCTGTGAGACCTAACAAGGTAAGCATGAGTTTTTGAAATACTGTTAAAGCCATCCATGCATTATATGTTTTCAAAAATTTAGCCTCCACCTATTCAGATACTTATTAATTAAAATTCACCACATCTCCACAATATTAAAACTAAGTGTGAAGCTGCTTTTTATTATTAGTAAAACAAAAAGTTAAATAATTGCATCTAACTGAGAAATCAGAAAAGCCTCAATTTTTTCTGGAAATTGATAAGTACGAATGACATTAAATTGATGCTGAGTAAAAGCCGCCAAATTATCACTCGACAGGATTAAAACAGACTCATTTAGAATAAGGTCTAACAACAAAAGGTAGGCATACCAGTCAGCAAGGGGTCGAAATTCTGTTAGGGCATAAGGCTCAGCAAGTGTGTAGGCCGGCGTATATGATTGATATTTTTTCGAGGTATAACTTTGATTTAACCAGCCACAACTTGCAAAATCGATTAGATAAGCCTGCTCATTTTGAATAATAATATTATTAGGCTTGATATCATTATGAATAATACCTTCTTTATGCAACTTATTAATATTATTAAATAAAGATAGCAGAGTAGCGTTTGAAACCTTGTTGTTTTTAGTCTCCCTGATTTGATCAGATAAACTCCTTCCCTCAAGGTAATCCATAATGATAATTTGATAATCATCATTCGCTTCGGATGCATAACACCTTATTGGCTGACACTGTGAACTACGCCTTAACCAAAGTGTTTCTTGTGAAATCAAATAACGCTCAGAAGCTTCAACAGCCACCTTAATTTTATGCCAAACATCTCGCTCTTTATGATGAACAAGTACAAGGTTTTTATCTAAATTCTGTACTTGCTCATCATAAACTGACTGACGAATAAGCCAGTCATTAAGGTCAAACATTATAAAGACGCAGGCACTCTAGTACCTGCAAAGAAGTTTGCAGTGAAAGGGTTCACACCATTTTCAACTCGCAAAATAAATCTCACTTGATTGTCTTTATCTGCATATAAGAGTGAAACGTCTTTCGTGCCAGTAATTAAAGAGCCATCAAGAGAGTCAGCTAACCTAAACCAATTCCAAAAACCTTCAAAACGCTGGCGATTTACAACACCATCAACATTTTTAATTTGTAGGTCGAGATTAAAAGATTGGTTATCCAACATAGGCCAAGTTAAGTTCTGCCATAAGGTAGGTCCATTTCGATAAGAGAATAATAAACCATCATCACGAATCGTAAACTCAGTTAGGGTTGGTGTCATAGACTGAGCTTTCACTAAGAAAGGAATTTGAATCGCCTTATCATTAAAGAATACGTCTCTTATATTTGAAACATCATCAACAGAGGTCGCGTAGGCAGAGTTCAAAATCAAATGTCGATTCGATAAGAAGCTTCGCATCATCATGCGGCCATCATTACCTTTGGTGAAATATTTGCCGTACACATTTACAAAGGCGGCGACTTTCCCTTCTGGACCATAAAATGTCTGGAAATCTTGTAAGCTCACATCATCTGATGCTGTCTTTGTATAAGGATACTTTTTACTTAACCTTGCCTGATAAAAGTCACTCACCTGAGACCAATCACTATTGATAAGCGCTCTTATATCAACCAGAGCTAACTGGTTAAACGTAGTAGCCACGCCTTTTAATAGATTAGGCAAAATTGGATCTGTATAGCTGTGACTCAAGGTATCCATTTGTGCAATAGGACTAATCGTATCTAGCTTGAAGACTTGATCTAAGAAGAAGCGTTCGCGTGATTGGCTTTCATCAGATTGCTGCACCCAACTTAGAGTGTTCGCCATTTGTCCCAAAGCAATATCCAAACGGCTTTGTCCAGCATCATCCAGTTCAATTAACTTATGGTAACTAACAAAAGGTAATTCGATGGCATTGGCTATCTTGGTAACCATTTCACTTGGCTTGTTATCAGCTTCTGCCTCTCCTTCCTTAGGTGCCGCTTTAAGGTTAAACAAAGCACTAATATTAGTATGACTACCAATCAGGTTATAAAGCCTGACAAGCGGTGAGAAAATAGGATCTGAACCTATCGCCAGTTGCTGCTTCGTAGCCGCCCAACCTGTACTTTCTACCCACTCAATATTAGAAACAAAGTTTTGCCAAAAATTGATGTAGTCATCGATATAACGTTGACGTAATTGTCGGTTGATTCGGTTCAGCTCTGCTTCGCTCACTCTCCCCATCACACCTTCGTAACCTTTAATCGCATCATCAGCTAATTCAAAGCCTGTACTTGCCATCAATTCTTGGAAGCCATCTCGGGTAAAGATGAAAGGAACAACATATTGATTAAAGCCAGGTTTGAAATCAAAGATTTTCTTATAGGACTGACCCAGCTTTTCTCTTAGATCAATTCGCTGAGCTAAGCTCTCTTCTTGTAAAATATGCTGATATAAAAGCTCACTCACATCTTCTGTTGAGAGTGAGGTTTTAACTAGATCAACCAACTCTTGATTATCCTGTTGCGGAATAGCCGTGGTTGCCAAAAGGTCGTGAGATAACTCCCTAAACCTTTCAAGAATCACACTATCACCTTCACCCTCTTCTCTTAGCGCGCTGACATAATACTCAACCAGAACTTCGCTATTCTCTCTGACTGGGTTATACAAAATTTGCTGTAAGTTAAAGAGTTCTAAGGTTTTTACCTTGTCACCTAGCTTGTTATAAACAAATAGATCCTTAAGAAGGTAATCTCTCATTCGTACAAGAAGAACTTCCTCTAGCTCTCTAAAGTAAGCTTTATCTACTTCAACCTGAATACTCGAATCAGGCAACCATGAGAACATAAACCAAGGCTTTTCAACGCGATACAACAAATAGATATCACGAATTTCAGACAGGCTAAAAATAGGTGATGATAAATCATCAGAAATTGACTGATTAGACTCTAGGTTTTCTTCGTAGCGATCCAGTTGCACGATTGCTTGTTGATCGATTGCTTGCTGGTAATCAAAACTCGACTTTAAAATCCATAAGAAACCAGCAAAGATGAGTAGAAGTCCGCCTGTTACCGCTACTCTCGTCACACGATAAGTAAACTCTCGACGGGTCTGAACCCCAACAATTGGCGCTTCTTTTACAAGAATAGAGCGCATTAAGCGCTTACCAAACAAGCTAAGGTTTTTCTTAACTAGCTCTTGTTTAGCAAGCTGCTCATAACCCAAATCCGATGCTTGCATCATGGTCAAAGGGTCAATAGGCCTTGCTTCACCACCCGCATTAACAAAGAAATAACCGCGAAAATAAAGTGCTTTACCTTCAAACTGATGATCGATAAAGAGACTATTAAAGTAGTTTTCTATGGTCGATTTCAACATAGAAAACTGGAAAGTACCGGCGACAATCGCATCACGATAATCTGTATTAAGTTGGCTTCTTAGAGCATTACTCAAACTATCAGAAATACTTTTTTGCAAGCTATCGTATGACTCATCGAACCAAGTTTTATTAAACTCTAATTGAGCAATATCAGGAACTAAGGCGCCAAAGGCCTGATCTCTTTGTCTTTCATCTAGGGTAGAGAAAATCTCACAAAAATCTCTTAGTTCAGACATATGAGTAAAAATTGAATAGATAGGTAGATTCAAACCAAATGCATGATTGAAGTGGCGAATTAAGTTTCTATCTTGTTTGCCTTTATTTGAAATTGCACCGCTGTCATTGGCTAGCAGCTCACGGATACTCACCCCAAGAATAATGCCGTTTACAGCTTGTCTTGGGCGCTTTTTCAGCAAATGTTTGGTCAGTAACTCGGTCGCTTGTTTTAGTTTCTCAGCAGGGCTTTTCTGATGGATACATAAAAGCACACTATTTTCATTCAACCAAAAACTAATAGGTGCGTTTTCGTTATTATATTTTTCTTCTAACTCTATAGGCTCATAGCCCATTTGTTGAATCAATTCCCTATCATCATCATAGTTTTCATTAAAATATAAATACCATGGTGTGTGATAAGGGTTTGTCGATGTTTTTGCCTGTATACGCCACAGCGCATCAAAGCTTTTCTTAAAATAAGCCCGGTAAAAACTGGCTTGAAGTTTCAACTCTTCTTTTTTAGGATCTTTAACTTTAAATAAACTTTTAACAACTAAGAAGCTAGACACAATAGAAGTGAAAAGAATCGTGGCAACAGCCAAAGCCCCCTGCCACCAAGGTGTCATAGCCAAAAGGCCAAATCCCCACGCAAATGAAGCCTGTAACGTACCGAATAAAAATAATAGCCCGATAAAAGACCAAATAGCTTTTTTATTCTTCATCATTTAAACAACCTACCTTATAGCGTTTTAGCGACTTATTTTAGGGTGACTATAAAGGCATCAGGAATGCCGTTCTTACGTATTTTGTCCAACGCACCATACGCCGTATTTTTATCGCTAAAATTAATAACTACACGAAACTTACTACGCCATTTAACTATTTCAGCAGTGCCTTTATAAAAGGCTAACTCTTGAATAAAGGATTGAGCAGACTTCTCGCTCGATAAAGTAGCTAGCTGTAATCGCCAAGTATTCTGACTTTTCGTTTTCACCACTGTCTGTGTTACTGGGTTAACACTCTTATTAGCATTGGCTGGATTAAGCATTTCTTCATCGGTGCTGACATAAGTGTACTCAATGTCTTTTCCATCAACTTCATTAAAGTATGCTTGGGTAAACTCACTTAATTGAATAAAACTTCTCGCTTTTTGCGGCAAAGTGGTTTGATACCAATAGGAAATACCCGTAAAAACCAAGGCAATTGAAGCGGCACATAGCAGCCCTTGACGCCAGAATTTAGCGGGCCTTTGCGGCTTTTTAGCTTTATGGAAAAATGAAACATTAGCATCACTCTCACCATTAAAAAGCTTCAACTCTGGTTTATCTCTATTTTCAAAAATATTTTTTTCTAAACGCTTAAGGAGTTCTTCTAATTTATCACTACCATGCACTCGGTATTGACCACGAAAGCCAATTTTTAAGAAAACATAAATCAGTTCTAGTAGATCAATTAACATAGCAGGTTGAGATAATGCTCTCTCTGCTACCGTATAAAATTGCTCTCCTCCATTACGCATGCCAAACAGCTCACTCACCAGAGTTTGGTTTTCCCAACTGGACTCTTCGCCCCAAGCGCTATGGAGAATCTGCTCATCAATCACAATACAAAATAAGAAGCAGGTTTTATCCGCCACAGATGGCGGATAATCTAAAGCAGCGATTTTATGTTTTAAGTCTGAAATAATTCGCTTGATGCCTTTCTTAAATAGAAAGAGATCATCCGGTTTCTGCATACGTGCAACAGTAACAGTTAAGGCTAATAACTCGGCACTGGCACTCATAATGGCATTATCAAAATGCAGATAATTTTGCAGATCAACCGCATCTTTCGCCTGATTTTTTAAGGCGCTCGAACTTTCTAAAAAAACGGCGTCTTTAAAATGAGATGCAGTTGCAGCAGAGGATGCTGGAGCGACAGCAATTGTCGCTTCATCAAGATAATTATTCATAAATAACTCAACCTAAGACATAGAGTTGCAGGTGCAAATCAGGGATACGGCTATCAACGTGAATAGCTAAGGCTTCACGCTTTTCCTTTATCTCTTGCCAGTAAATATGGCGTGTGTCGATTTCGACATAACAAATGTCTGCCCTAGGTTTTAGCTCATTTGGGGCAACTGGTAATACATTTAAACTAATGCCAGAAAGACCATTACGCACAAGTTCTGCGACTTGCCCCAAACCACACAAGGTACATGCTGTTGGAAAGATCTGTGCTAATGCCGATGTTCCTATGCTTGACTCTACAGCCAAAACAAAACGACGGTTTTCCATTAAGTGAATATCTTTAACCGAGGTTCTTAATAAACGACGGCGTTCAAATAACTTGGTATCCCAAGCAAACTCAACAACATTATCACTTTGTACCATAGACAGCTGGTCACGTAGGCGGGTAAATAGTTTACCTAACACATGCTGTAAATCATCTCTTACTAGTAAGTCTGGCGCTTCGGCAACACTCGGTTTAAAGCTTGCTAGCTCTGAAGAGAAGCGCACTAAACCATCGTAAAACTCATCTAAACTAAGTTCTGTATTATTTGCAGTTAAATGCAACCATGGCAACCAGCGATTCAAAGTTTGCAGCCATAGATACTCTCGCATCAGACTTTGCTCGCTTTTACGGTTTTGACCAGCACCAATACGCTGTACAACAGAATTAGCACGGGTTTGAGTCAGTACTAATAACTCTTTTACTCTTTCTCTTAATAAGCTAGAAGCACCGTATTGTAAGCAAGCAGGAATAAAACTTTGATCTAGAACTAGCTGCCCACTCTCACGACTTTCCAGAATTTTAGCGATCGGGATGATTGTCATCCCTGTCATCTCATCGCCTTCTAGTAACAGCCTAACATTTGGTTCTGCTACCGTCGTTTCAACTGAATTTTGGCCTGAATCACTGGCATCAAATAAGTTAACAGTTTCTTTTAAATATCGTTTATTTTCTTCTCTTAGACCGTATTCATTTTCGCCTTCGATCTTCATTGGTAAAGCGAGGTAAACAGTCTTTTCTAATGCACCTTGCTTAACATCTAGCAGAAGCTCACGGGTACTTTCAAAATAGGTACCATCAGGAAATAGACCGCGACACTGAGTAACCGCAATTTTGCCAATTTGTAATCTATGCTGATCAATCTCAAGCGTCGATAAACCATAACGCTGACCACCCTGAGTCAAAGCGATATACTGCTCTAAATAGTGGTGGTTATAACGCTCTTGTTGTTGGAAATGTTGAGGGGCAATAAACATACCCTCGCTCCAAACTACCTTGCGATGACGTCTCAAATCAGACTCCTTAAAATACTTTCCACCAAGATTCATCAACGGGCTGTGATATCGCTATTTTCTTACCACTAACTCGAATATAAACAGGGTATTGTTCAGGGGTTTCCGCTAAAGCAACATAAGCTTTAACTTCGGCATTAGCATAATCTGCAAACTCACCTAGCACAGCGATATAACGAGACTCTTGCTGTACATCTAAGGTTATTTTTTGATTTTTACCCGGCAGCATTGGCGCCAGTGATGTCACATCAATTAACGAATCAGCTAATGTTTCTCTATCTTTTGAATATAAGTCTAAAAATTCAGCGTTATTAAACACACCAAATTCACTGAGTTGATAAATACGAATAACAATAGGTCGAGCCTGTTGATCACCATAAGCATTAATATCGTCTAGGGTCTCAACGTTAAACTCAACTTGATAAGGTGCAATGAATGCTTTTGTATTGGCACTTGTAGCACTATTGCTACTACAGCCAGTCACTAACATTAATAAAGCCACACACAAAATGGCGGGTAGGTTCAAAAGCCTCACTTATTGCCTCTTAATTCTTCTAAAAATAACGCGGAGAAAGAACGATGAAACTCTCTTCTTTCCTGTTTGCGAATAAAGTTTTTACGGTACAACTTCCAATACTTTTTATCTCTGTTGCCCCAGCCTGTTAAATAATCGTTAAATACATCTTCCATATGATCAGGTTCTAAATCTTCCAGAAAACGATCAACGGCTTTATCAATGCATTCCATTAACCTTTCATGAGCAATCGCACTATTAAGTCCCAACTTTTGCTGATCGACCATCTGGCTTAAGGCCATGATGCTATCGCTCAACATCTGATGTTCGTCTAACAAGTTTGATGATTGAGTTGTTTGCAGGCTCACATTTGGTTCTTCTAACATGACGATCTCTTCATCATGCGAGCTTACTTCTTCAATTTTTTCTTCATTAATCTCAAACTCGGAATCCCCTGGAGACTCTTCAAATGGATCAAACCCAAACTCATCATCAGCTAACACATTTTTCTTGGAGAACAAGTTTGCTTCCTCTGAAAAGTCATCATCTTTATTATCAAAGTAATCCCCTAGGTTCTGAGGACTTTCCTGTACTTTGCTCTTTTCCCCTATGTCTAAGCTATCAATTGAAAAGCTTTTAGAGTCTAGTTCTTCTGAATAAACATCATCTAAAACCGGTGGCTCCTCTTCGGCGGCAAACAAGGACTCCATATCACTAATAAGTAAGGTATAGGCCCCCATCACAATCGTATCGCCATCAGCTAAAAAGTGGCGTAGCCCTTTTCCCAATAATTGGCCATTAACAAAAACACCATTCACACTCCGATCTATAATTTGATAAGAGCCTTTAGGGTGTTTCACTATCTCTGCATGGACACGAGATAAAGTACGATTAAAATCAGGTAATTGGATCGTACAATCGAAAGAGCGCCCGATTGTTCCTCCTGTATCAGGTAAAGAAAGCTGCCTACTATTGACTTGTTCATTTTCTGGTAGCTCAACGAGCTGTAAACTTATCGACATAAATTTGCTCTTTTACAAGTCCGCTATTAAAGACACTGCTTTAGGGCTTTATTAAAATTGCCTAAGAAAACAGGGTTTTTACGTAAAAATTCTTTTGAGAAATGCACCATTAAATCCTGTGTGCCATAAGGAACACGACGGAAGTAATCTAGTGGGATATTCTCCTGAGCCATAGAATGCTCAAATACCAAACGGTATTCTAAAGCAACATCTATATCTCCTTGCCATAACATTTGTAACAAAGAGTCAGAATCACGTGGCTTTTTCACCACGTTATAACCTTCTTCTTTTAAATTAAGCCATTTATTCGTATTAAATTTAGCGCTGAAACGTGCTTTATATTTGGCACTTTCATCATCTAAATCCAGACTTACATTAGGTGAAATAAACCAAGACAATTCTTCTGAAATTAAAGGGTCTGAGGCATCAGAATACAGCTCTCTTGACGCACTACGTGAACCTGAGAAGTAACCGTGCATTTTATTTGCTTCAACTAATAGCTGCGCTTTATCCCAACGCATCATGGTAATTTCGTAAGGCTGCCCCATCTGGCGCAAAGTGCATTGCACACGCTCAACAGCAACACCGCCAATTTCTCCACGATCTACCGTTTGATATGGTGGCCATTCCTGCGTTGCTAAGTACAAGCGGTCCAGCGCAAAGGCTGAACCACTTAGTAAAAACAATACAAGACTGAGAACCCACTTAGTATGATGATACCCTGTTCTAGCAATCTGCACGGTTATCCTCTTTTTATTAATCTATGGTTAGAGCTAAATCACCCGAGCTAGCTTCGACACTCACTTTAACACTTGTGATTGCTAAACCTTCACTCAACCTTTGAATGCATTCTTCGGCTAGTCTAGGCATTAGAGAGCGATTAATAATTTGCTCAATAGCACGACCGCCAGTTGTCGGGTCAATATTACGCGAAACCACGAAATCAATAAAACTTTGATCCCATTCGAATGTCGCTTTATATTGCTCATCCAATTTATTCTGAATACGTTTTAAGCTGATTTCGGTAATCTTAGTTAGCTCTTCTGTATTCAGAGGATAATAAGGCACGATAGTCGCCCTACCTAAGAAAGCAGGTTTAAAGAAAGTTTGTAGATCCGGGCGGATTTGCTCAACCAAATCTGTTGTCGATGGACGCTCTTCTTGTTCATCACAAATATCACAGATAGCTTGGTCTGCGGCATTTGATGTCATTATGATAATGGTGTTTTTAAAGTCGACATTACGACCTTCACTATCCTTGATGTGCCCTTTATCAAAAATTTGATAGAAAAGGTCGTGTACACCTGGATGTGCTTTTTCCATTTCGTCCAATAACAAAACAGAATATGGATTACGACGAATTGCTTCTGTTAAAACACCACCTTCACCAAAACCAACGTAACCTGCAGGAGAGCCAAGTAACATGGAGATCTTATGCTCTTCTTTAAATTCAGTCATGTTAATAACAGTTAGGTTATCCCCACCACCAAATACTTGATCAGCCAGTGCCATCGCAGTTTCAGTTTTACCCACACCACTTGGTCCACACATGAGGAAAACACCAACAGGCTTGCGATTATCGGTTAATCCTGCACGGGAAATACGAATACTCTTAGCCAGCTCACCTATCGCAGCGTCTTGGCCAATTACTCTCTCATGCAAAGCATTTTCGAGATTCAGAAGTTTCGCAACTTCATCTTTCACCATGCTGCCAGCTGGAATACCGGTCCAGCTTGAGATTACTTCTGCGATCACACCTGAATCAACCATAGAGAAAACCAAAGGCTCGTCACCTTGGGCCTCTTCTAACTGGCTCAGTAAGTCTTGCAAAGCATCTTGCTCTTCTGCATCCAATGCATCATCTTTGTATTGCGTTTGAATGGTGTCACTTAAACTAATAATTTGCTGAACAAGATCCAGCTCTTTGTTCCACTTATCATTTAAACCAGCTAACTCAGCTTCCATTTCAACAACTTGATCAGCTAGGGCTTGTCTGTCTTCCGCAGCTTCCGTAAAAACAGCATCTTCTACGTTTAATGCAGAAAGCTCACTATTAAAGTAGCGAATCTTTTGCTCTAAACTTTCAATACGCTCAGGCTTGGCACCTTGAGTTAAAGCAATACGTGCACAGGCAGTATCTAACAAGCTAATAGCTTTATCTGGTAATTGACGCGCTGGTAGGTAACGAATAGAGAGATTAACTGCTGCATCTAATGCATCTTCTTTAATAAAGACGCCATGGTGTGCTTTTAAAGACTTAGCAACACCACGTAGCATTTGCAAAGCATCAACCGCATTTGGCTCTTCTACTTTTACGACTTGGAAACGACGTGTTAATGCAGGGTCTTTTTCAAAGTACTTCTTATACTCAGCCCAAGTTGTCGCAGCTAATGATCTAAACTCACCACGAGCAAGAGCAGGTTTTAGCAAGTTTGCAGCATCGTTTTGTCCTGCCGCGCCACCTGCTCCAATAAGCGTATGCGCTTCATCAATGAAAACAATAATAGGGGTTTCAGAGTTCTTCACTTCGTTGATAACATCTTTAAGGCGGTTTTCAAATTCCCCCTTAATGCTCGCACCCGCTTGAAGCAAACCTAAATCCAAAGTATGTAGTTCAACCCCTTGAATCACAGGAGGTACTTCACCACTCACAATACGCAGCGCTAAACCTTCTACAACAGCAGTTTTACCCACACCTGGCTCACCAACTAAAATAGGGTTGTTTTGACGTTTACGACAAAGAATGTCTATTGCCAAACGAACTTCAGCATTACGGCCTGAAATAGGATCAATCTTGCCATCACGCGCTTGTTGAGTCAGGTTAATAGTGTATTTATCAAGTGCACCACCTTCGCCACCTTGAGCAGGAGCACCCACTTCACCCGCGGTCGCAGTACTTAGACTGGCAACGGTTTGTAATTTACTAATTTTAGACTGCAAAGCTTCAACTGAAACAGTTGATAAACTAGGCAAGTTAACTTTCTTCATGCCAAACGCGTCAGCCTGAACCATCACAAGTAATAGGTGAAAAGCATTCACTTGACCATGACCGAAGTTAACAGATGCTTGCATCCAAGCTGCTTCTATCAATTCACTTAAACCTGCGCTAACTGTAGGCTGACCTTCGGCACCTTTAGGGATTCGATCTAGACGTGATGTCAGTTCGCTCATCAAGGCTGTAGAGTCAACATTTTGTACTTTCAAAAAGGTTTCAAAAGCCTGATCTCTTACCGCAAGTACTTGCACTAACCAATGCTCTACTTCAATCGCGGCAACTTTTTGTTTCATTGCTACACCAGCGGCTTGTTCTAAAGCACTTCGTAATTCTGGCTCTAATTTACTAACTAAATTTCCTAGTTTTACGTGGGACATAATTTATCTCTCTGGTTGTAGAAGGATTTTTCGATATTCATCCGGTGCGTGTTTTGGCAATAAACAATTTGCCTCGCCCAGTCGAACACCACCATTCAATGCGGATAATTTAGGCTCATTTATATAAGCGCGTTTAACGTATAAATAAACTTTCACATCCGTGAGTTCTCTCAAATAAACAGACACCAAGGCTCTTAAACTGCGAGCAAAATGCCAATTTGCATGTAAGCCTAAAAATTCACGATGACTTCTTGGCTTTACTAAAATCTCTAATGATTGAAAATACTGGCTCGCTTGCTTACCTAATAAAAAGCCACGGCCCAGTTGTTGGTTTTGCCCTTGCTGCTGCCCAAGCTTGGTCAGACAATCCGATGGCACTCTGTAAATTGTTTTTTCTGCCACCTTGGCCGAAATATCTAAGTCAAAGTAAGCACTGAGCAATTGTTTTAGTGTCTTTAAATTTCTCGTTTTTAAGCCAATCAACACGCTAAATCTTAACAGGCTAGTTGTTGAGCCCTCTGTCAGGCTTTGCGGTAATGCAGATAACTGAGCCAACGCATCTTTTTGTTTCAAACTATTTGAGTTTGATGACTGCATCACCTCTTGCTCTTCTTTTAAGAGCAAATTACTGGTAACCGAGTCGGCAAATAGCTGGTAATACCTATGGTTAAAAACATCTAAAAAGGTCTGTAATGAAAACTCTTCCTGATGTAACGCATTCAATAACTCTTGATAAAGGTAATCAGGAATAACGCCTCTACAACCAGACAAAGCAGTAATACCTAAAGTCACTTTGCACCTGGTCACCCCTAGCTCTATAGCGATGACTTCTTCACTATCACCCTCTGGCATAGGTTCAGGAATAAACCTTAGCTGCTTCTCTTTAGCAGCCATTCGCAACAACCTGATGACTTGAATAAAGTCATAGCGTCTAGGGTTAGCTAGAACCGAGGTGACTAAAGACACACCTGACTCCCATGTACTTTAGGGAAATCAATACTCGATTGGCTGTTACCAAAGCGTTTAATTTTTAATTGTATGAAGCGATCAAAACTACAAAACTGTTGATAAAAATGGTTTAGCACATGGGCAAAAACTGCCACCTGATTGGCAATTAGTTCATCATCTAATGTAATAGTGACCTCAGTACCTGAAGCAAAAATGGTTTGCTGCATAATAGTCATAGGTGACACTAGATGCTGATATTCAACATTTTTAATCGCATCTGCCTGAGGACATAAAGTTTGTGGACAACATAAGCGTAATGCGTGTTGCAAGGCTTTCACAGGGTCATCAGCTTGCAGCAAAGATGAAAAGTTTGAATTTAATAGGGCGATAAAACGCCAATTCATACGATTATCTAAATCAGGGTAATGAGGTGCTGTCGGTGCTGATAAAGTTTTTAAAACACCAGGTAAGTCAATTGCGGCTAGAGAGTCTGATTCTGTTCCCGCTGGCACTAAACATGGGGTACGGCCATTACAAACCTTCAACATCATAGATAAGACGATTGAATCACTTGGTTGGCTATATGGATAGCTGATGGATAAATCTATATGTCGTTTACCCTGCTCATTCCAATATTGCTTGGCCTGCCACTGAGGAGACTTATCATCATGCCAGTAACCAGATTCATATACAGGACTTAGGGCTATTTCACCCGTTGGTAAAACTTCACTAACACTTTCAACTGAAACGATTTCCAGTTGCTCTCCTGCATTCACATCAGCAACAACAGGCAAAGCTAACTTAGAAAAATCGTAATTGAGAGGCTCGCCTCTGGTTTCAAACAAATTGATACTAGGTACAGCATTTAAGGCAAATACGCTCTTATCAAAAAGGCGTAAAAACTCAGCAGGTAACTGTTTAACAAAGAAGTTGATGGTGACTTTATCAGTAGAGAACTCTGATAACTCTCGTCCTAGGCTCTTAATACTAAAAAAGGCGGATTTATCAGGATAGGTAAAATAATCTCTCAGTAAGTCATAACCTTTAAAGTGGCTTGCGTATTTTGGTAACCACTGAAAATCTTCATCAGCAATACGAGAGACTAAACGATCAACTTCAATGACTTTTTGTTGATCTCCATGAAATACACTAATCACTTCTGTTTGTAGTAACAAAAGGTCAATCACGCTGGCAGAGTTGTTCTCAAAGCCTCGGATATAAAAATTAAAATCATTAAAAGCAATTTGACTAAACATATTTTCAAGCGCTGAAAGCTCGATTTGTATGACAGAATCAGAGTGCTTGAGTTGAGCTGGGGTAATAAAGTTAAAAGGTGCTGCTTGCGCTTTTACTTGAGTGATTTCTAAAGGCAGGATCTGTAAATCACTTACCGTGGTGAATTCACACTCGTGGCCCGACTTAACAGGTAACGTTAAAGGACTGCCATTTGGTAAAAAGACAATATCACTTAATTTGTCTGGGTCAGCTTCTAATTCCAGCACAGTATAACTAGGTGAAACTTGTAAATAACCTGGGTAAAGCAAGGAGAATAACCCTTGTACTAACTCAGGAAATTGCTCATCTATACGCTTTTCAGTTTTTGCTGTTAATAGTGCCATTGCATCAATCAAACGACTGATATTAGGGTCTTCATTAGCACTTTGATTAAGCCTTAGCGTACCTGCTTGTTCTGGAAATTGATTAACAAATTCATCTAAAGATTTTCGAACATAAGCGAGCTCACGTTCGTAATAACGCATTAATTGATCAGACAACTTCCTGCCCCTCTAAACTAACTGTTTGATTGGCTAAGCAAATATTAGAATCAAACATTAAGGCATGGTTGCCAGTTTCGGTTGTTACTCGAGCCATTAAAGAAAAGCTAATAATATTCTTATGGGTTTCCGCCTCTTCAATCTCAACATGAACATCGGTTAGTCTTGGCTCGAAATCTCTGATCCAACCTTCCATTGAGCGAGAAAACTGATCATTATCCATTTGGCTGCTGATACTATAAATACTGTCTAATCCAAACCTAACAGTAGACTTTTCTACCTGCTTTAAGTTTTTTGGTAAGCTCAACATAGGGGCTTCTGAGTTTAATAACACTGTCAGCTGATAACGAATTGCCTCTAGGGTTTCATCGTGATGTGATATGCCATCTTCTTGCAAAAAGGTTTTCCAAAAAATCATGATAAAACTCCTCTAGAAGACACATCTTCTGGCCCTATATCGGTCGATAATAGAACTTCCCCACATACATGATCGAATTGGTATTGAGGTTGAACTAAAACATCACAAACATATCGACCTTGGTGGCCAGCAACTTCACGGACTGTCACCTTGCCTTTACTTAATGGAAATTTGGCTAAGGTTTTTTCATCTGCATTAAAAAGGTTACTTGAATATTTATCGAGCCAGTTATTTAGATAAACTTCACACTCTTGCGCTGTTTGAAAGTTACCTATCATGCTACGAATTTGTACTTTCAAATAATGGGAAATACGGCACACCATCAAAGTAGTTTGTAACTGCCCCATTACCTTATCTGTTTCATTGGTACCACTGTCCCAAATAGAATTATTACCACGTAAATAATACTTATCGGTCATTAAACTATGACAAATCGGGACAAAACCTTGATCTGCATAAAAAGCCCCCATACCCGTAATAACATTCACTTGAGTAATTGGCTTTTTAGTACAAAAAGAACCTGCACCAGTGGGAGGAACATTAACGAGTGCACCATAATACTGATCTTGCCAACGGGACTTCATAAAACCAAACCAGCTAATGCGGTTAAATTCACGCATTGCTACCGACGCCAGCATAAAAGCGGCACTGCCCCATAGGCCATTTTCTTTTTGGTAGGTTTCGTTAAAAACAAAGTTAGAGCAAAAGTTTTGATAGCTATTTCTTAGCTTAACTTTAGGCATAGCCAAACCTAAAAAGCGAGAGGCTGGTATTTTCCTCAGCCTTTGCCAAGCATCAAACTCAGGACCATATAGAATTTTTTCAATTCGATCCGTGTCTGATAGCCAATCAGCATCACCACCGCCAAAAAAATTATCTGAAGGTGATAAAACAAAAGGACATAAACATGACTCACCTAAACTGGCCAGTAACTCTAAGGTGTATACATCATCATAATCTTGGTCAAAATCAATCGACACAAAATGATCAACTACTATCATGCCAAACGGCTGACCACCTGATGTATTAAGCTCTTTGTTCCCTAACAAGTTATATAGGTGACTGCGTTTTAATGAGACAGATGAATTCACATCATGAGATAGCTCATTCCATGAAATATCAATAATTCTGACTTTAGTTTTTTGCTTATTAATTGGCAACTGAACAAGGGAGTCAATACTGCGCCATGAAGACTCTAATTGCTTAAAATCTTCATGGTGCATAATGGCAGAAAGTTGTTCGGACAACTTAACGTCAATTTCAGTAATAAGGCGCTGAATTGTCGCTCTTAACACACTAGGATTCGATAAGATTTGTTCATCTAGTTGAACAAGTAAAGCTAACGCTTCCCTTAAAAAATCATCGCCCTTTGCATCAAGTCGATTCAAATCATCCTGAAAATCATTCTGCAACATCATCGACTACCACTTAAAAAGCTTAACCAGGTATTTTAGTTACCATTCGAACAGACGTAGTAAGCTCTTCTAGTTGTAACCAAGGTCGTAAGTGAGCGACTGCAGAATAAGAACCAGGACGACCAGGCTGCTCTACCACTTGGATACGAGACTCACACAAAGGTGTCTTAGATCTTTCTTCATTACCCACTGCACCAGAGTTTGTATACTGGTCAATCCAAGTTTGTAGATCTTTCTGAATGTCAGAAGCTTCTAAGTTAGAACCCAACATGTCACGACCCATCACTTTCAGATAGTGCGCAATACGACTACTTGCCATGATGTAAGGAAGGCGCGCAGAGATTGCAGCATTACTTGTTGCATCAGGATCAACAAACACTTTTGGTTTTTGTGTTGTTTGACCACCAATGAAAACACCAAAATTAGTATTTTTATAATGAACAAGTGGCAAGAAACCAAGATCACTTAGCTCTTTCTCACGTTCATCTGTTAAGTTCACTTCAATTGGACACTGCTGCTGGATATCACCCGCATCAGACAGATAAGTTAGGTTAGGTAAGTTTTCAACTTTACCGCCATTCTCTAATCCACGAATCGCTGTACACCAGCCAAACGCCGTATGAGACTGACTCATTTTCAGACCTAGTTCAAAAGCAGCATTAGACCAAACAAGTTGATCGTTATCTTTTGGTAAAGGGTTACCTTCTGCATCTGTTCCTAGCTCTTCATAATTAAATGAATCTGTAGACAAACCTTTCTCACCATATGGAAGACGAGCCAAAGTTTGTGGCAGAGTTAAGCTTACATAACGTGCATCATCACTTTCTCTAAAGGCGTTCCACGCAGCATAGGTTGGGGAATCGAATCCAGCGGCAACCGGCTTACCTTCATCGAAGGTTGTGAATGAATCAATTTCAAACATTTCAGGGTTAGCTGCAGCGATAAATGGTGCATGACTTGCCGCCGCCGTTTCACCCATATAACGCAATAGAGAAACATCTTCATCTTTATGAGAGAAGTTAAAATCACCAAGTAATAAACCGTAAGGTTCACCACCAGCTGTACCAAATTCTTTTTGGTATAGAGCATCAAATAACGGGCTACGATCTACCGCTGGCGCATCTTCAAATTGCTCTAACAATTCGTCTTTTTGGAAATCAACTAGTTTAATTTTTAGGCTTTGACCTGTTTCACTTTCACGAACCAGTTTGCCTAGACCACGCCAAGAACCTTCTAAACGCTGAAAGTCATCTTGTTGCATGATTTCTGATAACTGACGAGACATTTGCTTATCAATTTCAGCAATCGCATTCTCGATTGTCTTTGTTAAGTTTTTATCCCAAACAACAGTACCGTCTAATGCTTGTTCAGCTAAAACAGAGAAAAGCTCTTTTGTTGTATCTTCTGGGGTCTGAGTGGTTGCAGCAATAGCACGATCAAGAAAGCTTAAAGAGCCTTCAGCGCCTTCAGCACCAGCTTGATTTTCTAATTCAGTACTCATTCTTCTCCCCCATTCGGTTCAATACCTAATTCGCTTGATAGAGCGTTAATTGTATCTGCACTTTGAAGCACTTCTTTTAATAGCTTCTCTAAGTCTCTAGAGCGATCGGCTTTAGATAATAAGGTTTTAAGCTGCTGTCTTGTTTCAGCTAATTTACTAAGCGGCTCTACTTGTTCAATTAAAGAGTCTGGTTCGAAGTCTTTCATTGAATTAAACTTAAGCTCAGCTTCAAACTGACTATCATCATCAGAAAGTGTGTTATCAACTTTAAGTTTTAATTCTGGGCCAACACGCTTCATTACAGTATCAAAATTGTCTTTATCAATTTGATAGAAAGTACGATCTTCTAAATCTTCTCTGTCATCATTATGTGCTGAAAAATCACCGATTACGCCAATAACAAATGGCAGTTCTTTGTTTTCTACCGCGCCATTCGTCTCAACATCATAAGTAATGCTGACACGGTTTTTACTGACCCGTTTATGCTGCGAGTTTAACGCCATAATCTTTCTCCGTTATTTGTACACACTAGTAATAAGCATTACTAAGTTAGTCATTACAATTTGAATACAATCAAAACGCTTGTCTTAATGTTACTAACCAATTGTTTTAATAGCCAAACCTTCAAGTAACAACAAACAAAACTGATATTGAGTTAACAGCAATTAAGCTTGTAAACACTGGGTCAACAAGCTTAATGATTAACTCTATTTAATAAGCCGTTTATAAAGCTGCTTTAGAAGCTAATGTCGCTGTAGGTACGTCATATTTAATAACATCACCTTTTTGGATTTTGCCAGCTTCATCTTCATAGTAGTAAGTTAAGCTCATAGTTGCATAAGCTAGAGCGAAAGATTCGCTTGGCAAAGAGCCGTCACCACAACCTACGTTGTAGCTAGCAATACGAGATTTTTCAACTGTAATCACTAGGTATGGATCAGCACCGTTACCTTCACGAGATGGTTTAGTAATCATGATTTCACATGTTTTACCTTCAGCACCTGGTGAGAACAAGAAAGTGGTTAGTAATGGACTTGCACCATCAGATTGACGAGAGATGCTCAACTCACCCAAACCAACCATACCTTGGTCAGCGTTGTTTGCATTACCAACATCAACAGTAACACCGCGCACAGCACCCCATGATAGAGAGTCAATTGCGAAGAATCCTTTCTTACCACCAACTTCACCAATAGTCGCAGCACCATTGATTGTGTCAACACCGTCAATACGCATGTAAATAGTAGCCATGTTTTATTTCCTCTATTTAAATTTTGTTTTTTCAATTTTATTCAAACAATAACCTAGCCTGTAAATGAGTCGTTCAATTCTCTATCACTCATTCCAATAATTACTAAGCAATTAACAATAGACCTGTCTCGCGACAATTCAATGAAAGCTGATGATCAACTAACAAGTATTTAATTGATACTGAAATAGTTTCTCGCTCTTCTTTCGTAATATTTACTCTGTTGATAAATAGATTACTGTTATATCCATTAACTGTAAATTTAACCCACCAAAGATCCACCACTTCTTCATATTTCATTTATTCTTGATACTAAACGCTACTAGCCAAGTATATGAATTATTTCTTAAGTAAAACTTAAAAGATATTTTTTATCATAAAAAACAACAAACTATAACAGAACCACTACCATTCAAAAGAAGAAAGGTTATTTGAGTTAGCATTGTCTTCCTGCACAGTTTCTTCTTTTTTCACTGGCTCTGTTACCGCTGCAGGCTCCATTTTTTCATTTTTTGGAACAGACACAGGTGGAGCGTTATATTTAACGGGTGCAGCTTGTTGCTTATGAGACAACTCTGCGGCAGATATTGTTGGGTCAGGAATCACAGTTTTATCAACACTTTCTAGGCCCGCTAATTGATACATGCGCCCCATCATCTTGTCGTCTTCACCTACCATCTCATTTAAAAGATCTGGCAGAGACATGTAACCCCATCTAATTGCCCTTTCTAACAACATGTAAACAGGGCTGTGCGGTTCAGTGCGACTAAAGTAATCGGAAATATGTCTAAGCTGCTGAAAAGCCTGGTCGCGAGTATAGATTTCCTCACCAACTTTACCCTGTAAGGAAACAACCTCATTAGTCACTTTATTAGACATAGTCATCTCTCCAGATATAGGGGCTTGTGTAGGTGTTTCGTTTATTACAGGGGCCGATTCACCTGCATTAGATACATCAGCTGGCTCAGGCTCTTGAGCATCCAAAGGCCAAGGTACAATGAGGTTACCCACCAAATAATGGCTAGCATTAATTAGTCGGTCAACGGTTTGGTTAATAAACCGGAAGCTAACTGGCTGAGCCCCAACACCACGGCATTTCTCAACGACACTAGCCTCAAGTGCAAGTAACTGTTGCTTAATCGCCCCAAGGGATAAAATAGTTTCTTTTACTTGCTCTTTATTACTTGAAATATACTGAGATGCTTCAGCTTTTAATGCATCTAACTGCCCATCTCTTTCGGCCGAATAGTAACGACTATAATCAATAGCACCAATCAGGCCTATGCTTTGTAATGGCATAGATAAAAGACCAGTGCCATCCCTTTCCCCTACCAACTGCAAAAATGGCTTAACTCTAAATTCAGCCCACTCACGAGCTCTACCAGCATCATCTTCTGACTTCAGTTTTTTGATTGGCGGCTTTGGATGTAAATCATCCCAATAGGTATCAATCAATTGTGTAAAACTTGTCAATACACTGGCTAAATTTTCCAAGGGCTGATGCGAAAAAGGCTGAGCAGCACTCAACCAACACATAACCTCAACATCTTTAGAGACTGTCTCAATGGTTTTTTCACACTGATTAGAGAGTTCATTCCAATTTGCTGCATTCTGTGTCAGTAACTCTTCATCATGCATGGCATCGGGAGATTCCATTAGCTGACGATAAGAGGATTGAGCTTGGTTAAAGTAGTTTCGCAAACCTCGAAACAAGGTACGATTATCTTTTAAATATTCACCACAAGGTGCATCCGCAGAAATTGCTTCCAATAATTGCGCCATAAAATATCATCTCAATTATATTTAATTATTATTCATTTCTAGGTGCGCACGGGCTCGCTTTACCCACCAATCATAACGGTGGCACAACCAAGAACGATAGAGCCACCATGGGATGTCAGATCACCCATACGTGCAGCCATTTTACTTCCAATAAGCACTGTGGCGCTTCCCATTGCAATAGAGTCAACGGAACCCACACAAACAGACATATCACCAACACACACAGCAGGTAGACTGCCAATTAAAACTGTAGACAAGCCAGGCCCAGAGATTGCACCTCCAACATGAGGTACTGTTCCAGTAACCATTGGACATACACAAGTGTCTCCTAATCTTGCAGCTAAGCTCATAGCGTCCTCCTAATCAATCAACCCTTTACCACCTTGTGCTATATCAAACGCACTGGCGAAAGCTTGTTTATAAAATTTATCTCGTCCCTTCCACTCAGGCAAAACAGCTGCGGTATTAATCGCCCCCGCAATGGCTTTGGAATATAAAAACTCGGCTGGCATAACAACTGGCAAACTAATTTCTGCAACACTACCACTACCATTCCAAAAAACACCTTGGGCCAACCATCGAATAAAACTCTCATTCTTAAGTTGCTGCATTTGTTTCTCAATATAACGCCGTTTAGGCTCTTGCGGCTCTCTCACCCAATCCTTACAAGCATTAAATAAAGATTGCTCAGCTTTTGTTAACACATCCTGCCTTAACTCAAGTACACAGATGCTCCACCAAATGGTTTCTCGCATTGGCAAAGCATGACAATAGAAATGCACCAAATCTTGATATAAGCCAGCCTCAAGTAAACTATCAATAATAACTCTCGGCTCAGAACTTAGATCGACTATCTCATTTGCTTCATCGGAAGATTTAAACCTTTCCCACACTTTTTCACATGATGTTAAGGGTATTTTCTTTAGCATCTAATTCACCATCACTATACCGCCTTTAACGGTTGTCATACCATCTGCCGAAATTTCGGCTGTCGCACTACCTGTTACAGTCGCACCAACATCACCTTGCAAAGTAGCATTCAACCCTTGAGCAGTTAGAGTTGCCGTAGCTTTAGCTGTTAGACTAGCTCCCGCACTTAAATCCATAGAAGCATCCGAGTCAATGGAGACAGAGGTGCCAGATTGGGACAGACTTCCTCCTTCTATTGAAATACTTGAACTGCCTGATATCGTTACGCTACCACTACTGATATCAATTGATGAGCTAGACATAACAATTTCACTGTCCCCAACAACTAGCTTAAGGGTGTCAGATGCAGTCAAAGTAATCTCTTTACTGTCTTCTGAAATAGAATCTGTTGCACTCAAGGTATAAGCTTTTTCAGCAGCTAGAGCGATATTTTCTTTCGCTGTTACAGAAAAGTTCACATCTGCCGTTTGGGTAATACTTTGTGTTACAGCCACGGACTTTTCATTACCCACAATCTCAAATGAATCATTCACAACTTCATTGGTATAATCTTTCGCTGCGTGGGTATAAAAAGCCTCTTCATCAGCCTTATCATCAAAGCGAATTTCGTTGGACTCACCTTTCTGCTGGGTTTTAATCCCTGATTCAGTGGTGTTTAGCGTTGGATAAGGTGGCTTATGAGTACTGTTATAAACACTAGAAACCACCACAGGCTGATCTGGATCGCCATTAATAAAGCTTACCAAGACCTCATGACCTGCCCTTGGTAAAAACTGAAAACCATAACCATTCCCAGCCATAGGTTGAGCAACACGCACCCAACAACTTGTCTTATCACCCGTCTCTGAATCCCAGTGAAATTTAATGCGTACTCGACCCAGCTCATCTGCTGCAGGTTCATCATCTGTAGTTCCAGCGACTACAGCCGTCTGTAAACCATGAATAACAGGCTTTTCAACGATATCCGGATAATATAAATGATCTTCAGGTACACAAATAAGTTCTGCTTCTTTATCAAATGCCGAGCTTCCATTTGCATCAAATTGATAAGCAGCACGCGTGACCAAATAACTACCTTCTTGATCACTACTTGGGTGCGAGTTCATGTCAAGATAACGTCCAGCTGAAATAGAAATAGTGTCTGTTCTGGCTTTAATGCTGGTGTAATGCGAATCAAGCTGGGCTCTTTCTGTCACAGCTAAAGGGCTAGAATAGTCATCCATTAACCCCGTTATACTAGAAGCAGGATAACGATATTGAGTTAACTTTGTATTCCCAGACAAGCTGTATTTAGACGATTGCGCTTTACTAGTAATCAATTTGGACTGGTTATAGTCATAAGAAGCTAATTCAATACTAGCGCTATGCATTTGGTTTTGTGGTTCCCAAAGTGTCGCTAGATCATTCTCGCCACTCGGCTTTGCAACATGATCTAGGGTAGCCTTACCGTCTTTAGAGAAGGGCTTTGAAGCATCTTGAAGTATCATCTTGGCCGAATTAGCATCAGCATCAAAGTAAAAATGAACACCTTCTTCTGCCAGCAAGCGAGTTACAAAATCTAAATCAGATTCGTTATATTGCAAACAATAAGCCCTCGTTGTCGACGGCATACTATTTACTGTATAACAGCCGCTAAAACCAAGCTCATCAAAGATAGAGGTCACAATATCTTGTGTTGAGACCTCTTGGAACACACGACAGCTACCGCTATAGGCTAGCAATGCCAACCAAGGCTTGATTATCAGTCGCATACCACGACTACGAGATTGCACACTCTGTGTCAGGCCATTTACGGCAACAACATAACCAGAGTACTCTCGTACTGAACTACGGCTATCACCAGGAGCAGAATAAAGTGAGCAGGTAACTTGATCACCTACCCAATCTTCAGGAGAAACATCCTGACAAAGCACGTCAACTTCTATCACAGAAAGCTCTGATAGCCCTTCTGTTACTGACATACTAGTCACAACAAATTCATCACCACTGCTATTGGCAATTACCAAATTACTACTTTGCGGTTCTAATAATTCATCCATAGTCTAATCTTCAATATGTGAGTCAGGATTAATCAATTCAGCAAATCGTAATAACTGAATAGGGGGATACAAGGATAAGTTTCGCGCCACATCCATGTTGATAAACATAGAGAAGCGACTCAGTTCGGCAATAGGCAAAGCGCCCGGAGTCGACTGTTCAAACAAGACTTTATTTGCCTGATTTCCAGCCAAACGCCCAACATTATAATATTTGTTAGCCACAGCAATTAAACCATTAGATTCCGTAACCATCACATCGTAAGCACTGGCAACAGGCAAAGAATACTTTACTGCAGCTCGCGTAAACTCATCTTTATTCTCTAAGTTATATGAACTTGAACCAACATAAACAACATCGACATTCTCCTTTGCCATGTCAGCCATAACTTGATCGAACTGGCCTGGCAAAGGCGTGTTGTTATCATCTAATTGATAAGTTTTTTCGATTAAATCAAACCCCATATCGATAGATAAAGCATGCAATTTCTTGGTATTTAATACCGAGTTAAGCTCACCTTCAGAGTAAATAACCCCCATACGAGTTAAGGGGAAGTATTCTCTCATTGCTCTAATTTGCACATCTTCCGAAATACGATTACGAATACCAGTAACATTAGTACGACCACTTTCTTTATAAGACGAGATAATTCCTGCGCCTAAAGGATCAGCAACTATCATAAACATGACGGGAATATCTCCAAGCTTGGTCTGAGATCCATACTCACCCATAGTACCTATCATGCCCTTTGATACACTCGTTCCCCAAGTCACCACAAGGTCAGGCTTTAATTCTTTAGCCTCAGCAAGATACTCAGCAATACGTGTTTTATCCCTTGCCACATCTCGCACAATTAAATTAACAGGTAAATCATTATTTTTGAGATAGCTCTTAAACCCTAGACAAGCATCCTCACAGCCACGCCAAACCACCATATAAATTGTGGCAGGATTAGCGGCATCAAAAACTTTAGCCGCGGACACTACAAATGGAGTAAATAGGAGTATTAGTGTGATAAAGAGTTTCATGATTCAGCTCCTGCATCCTGCTTTGCATCTGGCACACGAAGGAAAATAAACATACATAGGGCCGATACCAAAACACCTGTACCTACAATGGCCATAGCTTCACCAAAATCATATAGAGTGAGAAGAGTCGCTACCAATACAGGACCTAATACACTACCAATACGCTCTGCTGTTCTTAAAATACCTAACACCTTAGTTCGCCCAACTTCAGGCGTAGCCTCAGCAGCTTCAAGTGCAGAAGCAATAAGTGGCGCCTTTAAAATAGAGTGAGCAACACCCATCAAAGCAACTGCCAGCAAAAGTTTATAGAAGGAAGCTTCACCATAAAGAGAAAC
This sequence comes from Marinomonas sp. SBI8L, assembly GCF_001624705.1. Lineage (GTDB taxonomy): Bacteria > Pseudomonadota > Gammaproteobacteria > Pseudomonadales > Marinomonadaceae > Marinomonas. The sequence goes on along the minus strand of NZ_JSEO01000008.1, from coordinate 82,857 downwards.
CAAAATACCGCCAGATAGGACTGTACCCAGTAATACTAGCTCTTTCATCTTGCCTGATTTATCTGCAATGCCAGACGCTAATGGACTCAAAGGAATAATGATTAAAGAGTAAACCATCATGACACGGCCAATTTCAGATTGACTTGCATCGAGTGATACCAAATATAGAGGTACCATAAAGTACAAGAAGCCAGTCAAAATAATCTTAGTCGGAATCGCACAAAAGATAATAATGCAGACAAATTTAACATTACGAGCTAATAACAGAAGGCCGCCCTTAGCTTTTTGACTTGCCGCAGATGATGCTGTGCTCACCTTACCTGAGAACATTCTCCAAGCTAACACGCCAGCGAAACTCGATAAAATTGCTGAAAGCAAGAACACTGGTTGATAACCAATTCTATCGGCGATAATCGCTCCTAAAGCTGTACCACACATGGTCGCAGTCATTAGAACACCAACAAATATCGCCATACCTTTAGCTCTGTTTTCTGACGAAACAACCGCTGCAATATAGCTCTGACAGCTGATCGTGATAACAGCATATCCTAACGCAGTCACCCCACGAGCAATCACGATATCCATGGCATCTTGTGCAAAATAGCAGCCTAAATATCCTAGAATGGCAGGTATTAAACCAATTAAAAACAATGGTTTCTGCCCCCATCTATCCACCCAACCAGCAGCAAATGGCGTAGCTAATGCAATGACAAGCATGAAAATAGAAATCGGCAAGCCCAGCATCACATCTTTCGAGATCCAAGAATCAGCTTCATAGAGCTCGGCCACAAATAAGGGCATAAAGGATTTCTGTAATTCTTCTGCTAAAGAGAAAACAAATAAAGGAATACGCGCGTCTACAATATCGCCACTTTTTACATTGAGTACATTTTGTAGACGAAACTTCTCAGCAATTTTTTGCAAATGAGATTTAGCCGACACTTCGGTTTTTTGCACATTTTCTTGCTCAACAATTTGTACTGCTGATTGAAATTGTGCCTGTAAATCCTTGGAATCTTGATTGAGTTTTCCGATAAAGTTTCCAAAAACCCCTTTTGTAATTACCTTTTCATTAACCGAAAAGTCACCTTCTGCTTGTCGTTGCAATAAACTTTCGGACTCTTTAAGTGGTTCTGATACATAAAACATCACCACAACCATGACAACTTCAAAACAAACAAGTAATACAGCAACCAAAACGATCACAACATCAAAAAACACGTCGGTAAGCTGAGATTGAATAAAACCAGAATCCAATCCAACAAGTACATATCCAAGCGTTTTATCTTCAAGTGTCATTTCCAGTTTAAAAAGATCTCTATCATGATTAGCAGAGGCATCACTAAAGAAGATCCCATATAACTCTTTCGACCCCTGAATTAAACGCTCAACAATGTTTTCTTGTAAAAAGTTCGGGTGCTCAATATTAAATGATTCAGGCTTAATTCGGCTCAGATTAGGTGTTGTACCAGCACTGTAAAGAAGGCTGTTTTTCTCAGATACTATGGCAACAAACGTTAGCTCAGGGTACTTATAAAGTGTGTCTGAGAGATATGAATCCATGCCTTCAATTTGATCAAAAGGAATCCCAACACTTGTTGCTAATTGCACATCATCATGAATAACTTCTGCAACAGCGTTAGCCTTCTTAAGAAGCTCGGGCTCAAGCGCAAAATCAAATTCAATCAAGGTATATAAAGTACTCAAAACTGAGGCAAATAATGCACTTAATACCGTTACTAAGATTAAGCGGCTATTAATAAAGCCGGACATGCTCTTCACTTCATTCATTTAGACAAACCCTCAGTCTTTTGTTGTTCCTTAAGAGTTTGAATGGCATCCAACTCACTCGTTACTTGAGCTTTCATTTGCTCACCCTGTTTCATTTGCTCTGCTAATTTAAACGCTAGCGAGCCTTCTGGTGCGTCAAATGTTTTAGTCACTTTCTCTCCGCCCGTATATTGCTCAATCAGGTGAATAACCCCACTAATATCACCAAAGCACAACCTAATAACCAAGAAGACAATCAATGAAAATATTAAGAAGATACCCACTGTCATTTCGAGTAAATGCAACCTAACTTGAGCATAAGTTCCTGAAAAAGAGGACTTGTCGTACTGGATTACGACACTGCCTATTAGCTCATCGAAGCTGTCTTTTAATTGCAAACCGCTATAAAGATCCTTATCTGTTGCCAACATCCAATTAGCCTCGGTAGAGCGAAGCGCTCTTTTACTTAAGCTTTCTTCAACGGTCTGCCCTACAAGCTGAGAGTCAGTCGAGAAAATGATGACCCCATCATCGCCAATAATGTGTATTAACTTCACATTAACGTCTCTAGATTTCGCCCTCTCCATTAAGTCTGGTAGGTTATTTGCTGATTTAAGATGTATGCCTAAGCGCTCTGCCTTTAGGATGGAAGACTCTAATGACGAAGAAATCACCTCTAACTTTGATGAAACAACACTGGACATCAAGCTATCAAATTTCATGTAGTTAATGAGGTAAAGTAGGCTCAAAACAGCCATAAGAATCAGCCAAACAGTTGCTACAAACCTGAGGTGAATCTCAATAAAAATTTTCATTATTCAATTATTTCCATGCATAATCGATAAACAAACCCACTAGCAATTTCGTCTCTTATCAAGGATAGATCAATCTATCGAGCACACATAAAACAAAAAATACCGATATTCAAACCAATTACTTATATTAAAATTGGATTAATTAGATACTTTTTATCTTATTGAATCATTGTGTAGAAAGCGTGTAATTCAAAAAAAAATTCGTAAAAGAGCTATTTAATCATAGTTTCTTAAAAAAACGTGACATTAAGCAGGTATATTTCACATAATACTAATTAGAAGACATTTATTTGCAGAAAATGAGAATTTAGATATTTATTCCTTAAAACCAATTAAAATGACATGTCACTTACTCAACATTCACACTATTAAGAAATATTCGCGCACACTTTACCTAAGCATAAGACGAGAAAGACACAATGAATTGGGATACCTTTATTAACTATGTGGGGCTTGGACAGTCTCAAATGCATTGGCTAGTTAAAATTGCGTTTATATTATTCATAACCCTTTTTATTCATCTCATTATTTCCAAGCTCATTTCTCGCATACTGTTACAACTAAAAGTTACCAAAAACCCTTGGGACAAAGCACTTCTAATAGCCGCAAGACAACCTATTAAGTACTTTATTTGGGGCCTAGGGTTATTAATCATTTCTCAAACCTCAAACAATGAAACAGGCGCATTCTCTCAAACCAGCATAGATGCACTTCGTAAAATAGGCCTTATCGCTCTCATTACATGGTTTATTTCACGTTTAGTAAAACGCTGTGAACAAATACTCATTTCCCCAGTAAAAATGAAACACCCGATGGATTTAACGACGGTATCTGCCGTTGGTAAGCTCATTAAAGCAAGCCTACTTATTATCTCAGCACTCGTAGTCTTACAAACCATAGGGGTTAGTATTTCAGGGATATTGGCCTTTGGTGGTATCGGTGGTATTGCGGTAGGTTTTGCCGCAAAAGATTTACTTGCAAACTTTTTTGGTGGTTTGATGATTTACCTCGATCGCCCTTTTTCAGTAGGTGATTGGGTTAGATCTCCTGACAAAGAAATCGAAGGAACTGTAGAACACATAGGCTGGCGTCAAACTCGCATAAGAACGTTTGACAAACGCCCTTTATATGTACCAAATGCAACTTTTTCACTTATTTCTGTGGAAAACCCTTCTCGTATGTCACACCGTAGAATCTATGAAAAAATAGGTATTCGATACGATGATGTTGATGCTTTAGCAAGCATAATGGATGATATTAAAGCCATGCTTAAAACGCACCAAGACATAGATAGCAGCCAAACAATGATAGTTAATTTCAATGAATTTGGCCCTTCATCCTTAGACTTTTTCGTCTACACATTTACTAAAACGACAAACTGGATTCGTTTTCATGAAGTAAAACAAGACATTTTACTCAAAATTATCGACATCATTGCTCACCATAACGCAGAGCTGGCTTTCCCTACTCAAACGTTAAAAATCCAAACAGAGCAAAACATTCAACCAGAGCCATAAAAAAAGCCGCCAAACAAAATTTGGCGGCCTTATAATGACAAAACACTTACTTTAAAGAAGCAACTCAACTAGATCATCTATGAGTAAATCCGCTTCTAAAGATTTCAAATCAACATTCTGATGATAACCATAAGTCACCAAAACATTTTTAAAACCTGCCGAAATAGCCGCTCGACTGTCTGTCTGAGAATCTCCTATCATGACACATTGATCCTTCTGTGCTTCAATAGCTTCAGCACAGAACAACAAAGGTAAAGGAGAAGGCTTCTTCTCTTCCAAAGTGTCCGCGCCTAAGATCCAAGAAAAATAGTCACTGATCTCAAAGTGATCAAGTATTGGCTTAACAAACGCACTTGGCTTATTAGTAATCAAAGCCATAGGCACATGATTCGCTTTTAATGCTTTCAGTAAGTCCAGAACATTTGCATACAAACGTGTTTTTTGCGTCAAGTTACTTTTATAAGCAAGTAAAAAACTACGGTAGCAATCTTCATAAAGTGCGTCATCAAGACCCGCATCTGACATTGCTTTTTTTACAAGACTCGCAGCACCTTGCCCTACCCATTGACGCACCTGATCTTCACCTACCGGCGCCTGACCTTGCTCAACAAGAAAGCTGTCCACCGCTAAAGCAATATCAGGCACACTATCAACCAAGGTACCATCTAAATCAAAGCACACTAACTGAGGCCAAGCTTCGAACCATTTTTTAAAATGCTTAGGAGTTCTCATTAGCGCTCCACTTTCGCCAACTCTGATCGCATTGCATCAATCGCAGCTTTATAGTCTTGCTTACCAAAAATTGCCGAGCCTGCAACAAAGGTATCAGCCCCTGCAGCAGCTATTTCAGCGATATTTTTTTCACTAACACCACCGTCAACTTCAAGACGAATATTGTAGCCACTAGCATCAATCAAGGCTCTCGCCTCTCTCAGTTTGTCTAAAGTTGCAGGAATAAACTTTTGGCCACCAAATCCTGGGTTAACAGACATCAACATAACCATATCCAATTTATCCATAACATGTTTCATATGATGTAAAGGCGTAGCAGGATTAAATACTAAGCCAGCTTTACAGCCAGCCTCTTTAATCATTTGCAATGAACGATCAATATGCTCAGTTGCCTCTGGGTGAAAAGTAATATAACTAGCTCCCGCTTTTAGGAAGTCCTCTATCATACTATCAACAGGTTTAACCATAAGGTGCACATCAATTTCAGCCGTAACGCCATAATCACGCAAAGCTTTACATACCATTGGCCCTATCGTTAGATTAGGCACATAATGATTATCCATTACATCAAAGTGAATAATATCTGCACCAGCATTAAGAACAGAGTCGACCTCTTCACCTAAACGCGCAAAGTCGGCAGCAAGAATTGATGGAGCTATTACAAAATCATTCATATCGCTAATTCCAGAGTAAAATTTGGCTTATTCTAACAAGGCTTGAAAGATAAGTATTTATGAGACATAAAAATAAGATAAAGGGATTCATCCTTCTTCTATTTCTCTTCTCTTTTTCTGCATTCGCAGCGGATGAGGCGACAGGTGATGAAACACAGACTAATGAAGACGCAATCGAGACAGATAATAAAACTGCCAGCAAACCACTTCAGGAAAGAAGCTTCACACCATCGCAAGTAAAACGTATAGAAGCATTAACCCGCCAACTCGAAATGAATGCCGCTAATGAGATAGAAAATTTAAGCTTTCAAGGTGACCCATTTTTAGCCTTGCATAAGGCTGCACAAACCAACGATCCTCAGGGATGCATCATTTTGCTTCATGGTAACAATGAACACCCTGATTGGCCGAATGTCATCAGTCCAGTTAGATCAGAACTTACTAAAAGCAGCTGGTGCACAATATCTATTGAGGTGCCGGATAGCCTAAAAAAAGAAGCTCTTAGTTTTACTCCCAAAGAAGAAAGTGAACAAACAGAGGACAAGACCCTCTTAACACACGAAGAAGTGGTTTTTGGCCGAATAGATGCCAGCATTGATTTTGCGAATGAGAAAGGAATTTCTAATATTAGTTTATTAGGCTACGGTACAAGTGCGACCTACGCACTTAAATACAGTGCTAGCAAGCAACTAAATACAGGCGCTCTTATTTTAATTTCCGCGAGCGTGCCAAATCAGCTAGCTTACTTCCCTTTTGCCGAGCTACTAAAGGGAAGCGCACAACCTGTCCTTGACTATTACATCCGCCCAAACCAATTTGATAAACACTATGCTCAAGCTCGCCGTATCGCTATGCTACAAAGAGAAAGTCAAACACCTAACTATACGCAAATCAAAGTAACCAGTAACAGTCAGTTTTCGATCGACCAAAAACAGCTAGTACAACGTATTAGAGGCTTTTTAAAACAGAACACTCAGCAAAGGGAACAATTAAAAACGCTCCCTGAGTTCAGTAAATCACTGTTTTATCAATCACCTTAAGCAGAGGCTTTACGCGTTTTCTTAATCAGGTCATAAGCGGATTGAATTTCTTGCGTCCGCTCTTTGGCGATTAATACCATTTCTTCTGGTAACCCTTTCGCCATCATCTTATCAGGGTGGTTTTGACTCATCAGCTTACGGTAAGCTTTTTTGATCTCTGCATCTGTCATAGTCGCATTAACACCGATTGCATCATAGGCAGCTTGCAACATTTCTTTATCATTTAAGTGATTAGCCGCGCCACCATTTTGCCTAAATTGAGCCTGTTGCTTAATTTGTAAATGCAGCTGTTCAAATTCCGCAACACTGATTCCCAAATGAGCACACACTTGTGAAACTAAAGACTTTTCTTGCAGACTGAAATCACCATCGGCGTAGGCTGATACCAATAAAATTTCAATTAAAGTACGAGTAAGAATACTTCTTTCACCAACCACACTTTGAAAATTAGCCAAGACTTCAACCAAATCAAAAGAAGCCGCTTTACCTTGGTTAAAAAGCTCTATTGCTTGTTTTTTTGCATCACCTTTAAGCCCCATTCGATCCATAACATCTGAGGCAAGTTTAATTTCTTCGGTTGATACAACACCATCCGCTTTTGCCAAACGCCCCATCAAAAGGAACAAGGTTTGAAAGAAAGCAGCTTGTTGTTGACGTACTGATCCACGCTTAATATTGAGGCCGGCTAAGTTCGCCTTCCCAGCATCAATAATGTGACCAACAACCAAACCGAGCAAAATACCCAATGGGCCCATTAGCAAATAACCCAAAACAGCCGCAACCAGCTTCCACATGTGAACTTTTCTCCAGAATCAGTAGCCCAAATAGCACAGGTTAGATTATCATCTAGCCCAACTTATTACCCTAACAGGGATTTCTACCTTGCTATGCACAATTTGTTTAAAGCAACCAGTATACATCGCATGACCAACAAGATTCGTATCAAGTTCATTTTTTTACACAGTATTTTCTTTATTTCCACTGTTTCTGCTGCAGAATTAGACTGGTATCCGAAAGAAGCTTTGACCCAAGAGCAGCTGTCTTCGGTTAGGCAGTTCTGCCAAGGCGCTTATCTAGACCAATGGCAAACCAGCACAGATCCAAATACCCGAGTTTTAGCTGATGTCATTGTTCGCACCAATGAAGGCAAGATGCGACTTCAAGGTGGCGCTGAAATTCTCCAACCAACTCAGTCTTTCGCTGCAGATGAAATTAATGGTGAATTAGATAAACATCTTCAACTTTCAGGCAATGTCGTCAGTCGTAGACAAGGACAACTAATTAAAGCCTCTAACGCTGAAGTAAGTAATTCTGAAGAAGGCAGTGAAGTTCTCTTTGAAGACGCTCAATTTGTCTTCCATGATACAGGTATAAGAGGCGAAGCAGGGTCCATTGGCAAAGCAAAAAACGGGGTTGTTTTCATTGAAGAAGGCTTCTATACAACTTGTGAACCCGGCTCTGGCGGCTGGCAGATGTACGGCAGCTCAATTGTCTTAGACCCAAACATAGGCTTTGGCACCGCAAAACACATTCAAATTAGAGTGGCAGGCTTCCCTGTTTTTTACTTCCCTTGGATTTCTTTTCCATTAGATCAACGCCGCAAAACAGGCTTTCTATTTCCTTCATTTGGTTACTCAAGCGATGACGGTGTCAGCCTATCAACCCCCTTTTATCTCAACCTTGCACCACAACTTGATGCGACGATCACACCAAACTTCGTTGAGCATCAAGGTATTGGCTATGATTTTGAAATGAGATACTTAAATGAAAGAGGGCTAACTACTTTTGAAGAATCGAGCTTTTACCATGATACAGAGAAGCAACAAACACTCAGAAAGTTAGAATCTAAGCAAACAATTACAGAAAACATTAGTGCTCATGCATTGTTTGAAGATAATCCAACGGCCAATAAAGTCCCTGAAGTTAATTCAATTAGCTTAAAAGAAGAAGATAGTTACGAGCGAAGTCTCACCTTTAACTATCAAGAAGGCAATCTATCCTCTTCAGCAGCAATAAAACGCTACCAAACACCACTTAGCACAAACGATAGCCCGTTTGAATGGAACCCTAGGTTCGATGCATCTTACTTTTATTACAATAATTGGCTAAATTATCGTCCAGAGCTTCAATTAACAAACTTTGAAGACCCTGACGAAGAAGTAACAGACGGTAGCCGTACAGTGGTAAACCAAGACATCAACTTTGATATAGCAAATAGTTGGGGTTCTATCACGCCAGGCATATTGCATCAGTACAGAGAGTACGATCTTCATAGTTATACAAATAACTCAAACTATAACGCAAGCATAAATCACGTTAGCTACTACCTGGATTCAAGTATCGAGTTTGAAAGAACTTTAAACATAAACTCACAAGCTTGGCGACAAACACTCGAACCTAAAGTCAGCTACCTGAACTCGCCGTTTAAAGATCAAAGTGATATCCCTTATTTTGATACGAGCGAGAAGTCTCTGACCTATTCACAAGCTTTTAGTCACACTCGATTTAGTGGCAATGATTGGATTGGTGATACAGAACAAGTCACTTTAGGTGTTGAAAGTCGTTTATATGACCCAAATAACAATGAGCGTTGGGCCTTCAAATTAGGTCAAATTTTTTATCTGTCTGATAGAAAAATCGACATCAACCCTGGTGTTCCAAGTAACGACTCTGACGATAGCTATGAAATTAGCACAGATAGATCTAAAGAGAGTCCGCTTTTGAGTGAAATTAGCTATAAGCATAGTGAACTTTTTCATGCTTCCTTAGCTCTTAATTATGACACCTCAGATGACGATTTAGAACTTGGTAAAATATCTACCAGCTTTGCTCCAAATAACGGCATCAGGCTAAATGCAAGTTATCTATATAGCATAGATGAAGATACAAGAGTGACAGATACCAAGCAAAGCACCTTTGGTACCATAGTACCTCTTAATCAAAACTGGACCTTCATGTACCAGGAAGACTATGACTACATTGATCGCATTAGAAGCAAAAGAACAGCGGCTGTTGGATATGAAAATTGCTGTGTAAAAGCGCAATTAAGTTATCAACATTGGCGCGATGATGATGAGGTATTTCAAAAAGGAATCTACCTTAAATTTATTTTACGCAGCTTAAGCACCATTGGCCAAGACAATGGTGTTAGCAGCATAGGCGATACATACTGGAACTCAGGAAAAGTTGGATACGAATAATGAACAAACTAGTTACTTTAATTTGCACTAGCCTAGTCATGGCAAGCAGTTTCAGTTTTGCAGCAACAAAAATTGATGGTATTTCAGCCATTGTGGATTCTAAAGCCATTTTAGAAAGCGATATTTCAACTCGCTTCAACATCATTAAAGACAGAGTACCAAATGGGCAAATGACAGATAATATCCGTCGCCAAATACTCTCTCAGATGATCAATGAAACATTGCAAGCCAACTATGCTAATCGACTTGGCATTCGTATTAGTGATCAAGAAGTCAACCAAGCCATCTTAAATGTGGCAGCAAAAATGAAGCTAGACCTCAATGGTTTAAAGCGATCTTTAGCACAGCAAGATATTGACTATACAATTTATAGAAACCAGATTAAAAATGAGATTTTATTAGGCAAGGTGAAAAGCCAAGTTATTCGCCAACGCATCATTATCAGTGAACAAGAAATCAATGATTTTTTAAACTCTGACGAAGCTCTATCTAACAACAAAGATCAAGTTCACTTAAGACATATTCTGGTTCGAGATAAAGCTGAAAGCACAAGTTTAGAACAAGTCATGCTGATCAAAAATAAAATACAAACAGAGCAAGACTTCGCCGATCAAGCTATTTCACATTCAAGCGGCCAAGCTGCATTAGAGGGTGGTAATCTGGGTTGGCGCCCAATGAACCAACTCCCACTACTTTTCATTAAATCTTTGAATTCCGGCAAAGGGCCACTTTACGGACCAATTGAAAGTAGCGCAGGGCAACATTTATTATGGTTAATTGATAAGAAGTCATCACAAACAGCTCTTCAACAGCAGACTAAAGCTCGCCATATTTTGCTTTCAGCCAATGCCATTAGAAACCAAAAGCAAACACAAGAAGCCCTGGAAGCTATTTACCAGCGTATTCTAAAAGGTGAAGACTTTGCAAGCCTTGCGAAAGAGTTTAGTGAAGACAAGGGTTCTGCTCTTAAAGGCGGAGATTTAGACTGGACAGTACAGGGCACTATGGTACCTGAATTTGAAGCCGTCATGAACGAAACAAGTGTCGGCGGTGTCAGTAAGCCATTTAAGTCTCAATATGGCTGGCATGTACTTAAAGTAGAGGGACGTCGTAGCCAAGATATTAGTGATAAGATAAAAGAAGCGAATGCCAAACAAGCTCTTATCGCTCAAAAACAAGATTTAGTTTTAAGCCAATGGCTTGACGAACTTAAGAGCAAAGCATTTATTGATATTAAGACAGACTCTTAATTCGGTCTGATCAATTTAGTTATACCCGAATCAAGTGCCTACTCTTCGTAGGCACTCTTTATTTAGCTAGCTCTTTAATTTAGACAGCACATAAATTTAGGTAGTAGATCAGTGAATACATCATCCGTACCAACTATTTGTATTACCAGTGGCGAGCCAGCAGGTATTGCACCAGATATCATTTTAAAAGCACTACAGCAGCCGTTTAACGCAAGAATTCTTGTATTAAGCTCTTCAACTATTCTGGAGCAAAGAGCAAAGCAGTTAGGCATTGATGTTAAGATAAAAAATCATCAATCCAGTGAAAGTGTACCGATTCACTCAGCAGGTCAACTTGATGTAATCAACATCCCACAGACATGCGAGGTCACGCCAGGTAAACTAGATGTTAGTAACGCTGAATTTGTTATTAAGTCTTTAGAACTTGCTGCTGATGGCTGCCTTAACAATGAATTTGACGCCATAGTTACGCCACCTGTGCATAAAGGCATATTATGCGATACAGGCAATCACTTTAGCGGCCATACAGAATACTTCCAACAAAGATGCCATTCTGATCAAGTTGTTATGATGTTGGCAACAGAAGGCTTAAAAGTCGCTCTGGCAACAACCCACCTCCCCTTGAAAGATATCAGTGACGCTATTACTAAAGAGTCTCTGACCCAAGTAATTGAAGCCTTAAATCAAGACTTAATTACTCGTTTTGGCCTTGAGCGACCAAGAATTCTCGTTTGTGGTTTAAACCCCCATGCCGGAGAAGATGGCCACCTTGGTATGGAAGAAATAGATACCATCATTCCTGTTTTAAAGACGTTAAACGCAAAAGGCATGTCACTAATTGGCCCACTACCTGCTGATACACTTTTTTCTCCGAAAAATTTAGAAAACTGCGACTGTGTTCTTGCTATGTATCACGATCAAGGTTTACCTGTGTTAAAATACAAAGGCTTTGGCAATGCCGTCAACATCACTCTTGGTTTACCTATTATAAGAACCTCAGTTGATCACGGCACAGCACTTGAACTTGCAGGTACAGGCGAAGCCAACGAGGGCAGTTTAATAATTGCGATCAACCACGCCATTGAAATGGCTAATAATGCGAAAAAAGTTTCCTAAATGAGCAAAACACAACCCCACAAGGCGAGAAAACGCTTTGGACAAAACTTCCTTCATGATCATGGCGTAATCCGAAATATCGTTGCCTGTATTGCCCCGAAAAAAGGTCAACGTATTGTTGAGATTGGCCCGGGTAAAGGCGCTTTAACTCAAGGCATTATTGCTGCAACGGAGTCCATGGATGTTGTAGAGCTAGATAGAGACTTAATCCCTATCCTAAAAGTGAATCTTTTCCGCTACCCAGATCTTAGAATCCATGAAGCTGATGCGATGAAATTTGATTTTTCGCAACTTGCAACAGAAGGAAACATTCGTGTTGTTGGTAACTTACCTTATAACATTTCGACACCACTTATTTTTCACCTACTAAGCCAAGCTGACATCATAGATAACATGCATTTCATGTTACAAAAAGAAGTTGTTGATCGCTTAGCAGCAAGACCTGGAGACAATCTTTATGGTCGCCTAAGCGTCATGACTCAATACTACTGTCAGGTAGAATCTTTATTTGTTGTTGGTCCAGAATCTTTTGACCCAGCACCAAAGGTAGATTCAGCAATAGTTCGTATGACGCCTTATAGAGAGAAGCCATATTTTGCAAATAGCTTGGAAACCCTAGAGCGCACTGTACGACTAGGTTTTCAGCAAAGACGCAAGACGTTGCGAAACAACTATAAGGGCATCCTAAACAATGAAGATTTTGAAGCGCTCGAAATAGACCCTGGTTTAAGACCAGAAAGACTTGATGTGCCAGATTACGTCAAGATAGCAAATTACCTTGATAACAAGGAAGCCACTAGTGCCTAACCAAGACATTAGAATAGAAGTAAGTACTGACTACCTTGCTGACCAGTCAACTCCAGAAGCTTCACGATTTGTTTTTGCTTATCATGTTAAAATTATTAATGAGGGGAAAAGTAAAGCTCAGCTTATCTCTCGTCATTGGATAATTACTGATGGGAATGACAAGGTACAGGAAGTAAAAGGCGCGGGAGTTATTGGTTTACAGCCACAAATTGAAAGCGGTAGTCATTTTGAATATTCAAGTGGTGCCGTATTAGATACCCAAGTAGGTGTGATGCAAGGTAGCTATCAAATGCTAGGTGAAAATGGCGAGCATTTTGATGTAGAAATACCCATTTTTAAACTTGCTGTGCCAAATATGGTTCACTAGGAAAAGCTATGGCAACCTACGCAATAGGCGATATTCAAGGCTGCCTTCAGCCACTACTTAGTCTGTTAAAACAGATATCATTTGATTCTAAAAAAGACACACTATGGATAGCGGGAGACTTAGTTAACCGCGGTCCAGAGAGCCTAGAAACCTTGAGATATCTTTACTCTATTAAAGATAATATTAAAGTTGTACTGGGTAACCATGATCTACACTTATTGGCTATAGCAAGAGGCCAAGCTAACCTGAAACGCAGCGACACCCTGACAGAAATACTAAACGCTCCGGATAGAGACACTTTACTTGATTGGCTCCAAGCTCAACCATTGTGTCATTACGATCCTGAACTTAATGCGATTATGTCCCATGCCGGAGTTCCTCCTTGCTGGAACCTAGAAGAAACGCTTTCTTATGCTCAAGAGGCAAGCAACTTATTGCAATCTGAGTATGCTAACGACTTCTTTAACGTCATGTATGGCAACAAGCCTAACAAGTGGGACCCAGAACTTATTGGCTTTGATCGAATTAGAGCCATTATCAATTATCTTACCCGCATGCGCTTTTGCGATAAAAAGGGCAAACTAGACCTTAAATCAAAAGAAGCCACTAACAAGTCAGGCGATAAAGACTTTAAAAAGTGGTTCAAATTTCCTTCTCAACTTCCCAAGGATTGCCAAATTATATTTGGACATTGGGCATCACTTGAAGGCAAAGTTAAAAAGAAGCGAGTGCATGCACTCGATACAGGATGTGTTTGGGGAGGTAGCTTAACTGCCTTATGTCTAGATGATTGGCAGACCCATAGCACCCCATGCCCCATGATTAGGCCAATAACATGACATTTAAATGCATAGACATACAAGACGCCCTACCTATTATCGATATAAAAGCTAACATTGCAGATATACGCGACCTAATAAGCTTTCAAAACGGCCACATGCAAAATGCAGTTCATCTAAGCAATGATAACCTTGAAGCTTTTGTGAACGACAATGACTTTGAAACACCTCTAATTGTTTGTTGCTACCATGGCAATAGCAGTAAAGGCGCGGCAGAATACCTAGCTGCCCAAGGCTTTAAAGACGTATATTCACTTAATGGTGGCTTTACCCAGTGGCAAGCGCTACACCCAGAGCGCTGTGAGTCTGAATCCTAAATGACTAAAACAGACCTTCCTTTTACCCACTATTTAGTGGGTGGCGCTGTGAGAGATGAGTTATTAAATTTGCCTATTAAGGATAGAGATTGGGTCGTTACGGGTGCAACACCTGATGACCTACTCTCCCACAGCTTCCAACAAGTAGGTAAATTATTCCCTGTATTTTTGCACCCAAAAACAAAAGAAGAGTATGCTTTAGCTCGAACTGAAGTTAAAAAAGGACAAGGCTATACTGGGTTTATTTGTGATTTTTCACCCACTATAAGTCTTGAAGAAGATTTAGCTCGTCGAGACCTTACCATCAATGCGATTGCTAAGGATAAAGACGGTACGCTCATCGACCCTTATCAAGGTAAAAAAGATTTAGATAAACGCATTTTTCGCCATGTTTCCGACGCCTTTATTGAGGATCCCTTAAGAGTCATACGAGTCGCTCGCTTTAGTGCTCGCTTTGAACAGTTTGGGTTTAGCATAGCACCAGAAACATTGGCACTAATGACTCAGATAAGCCTATCAGGCGAGTTAGAAAGCCTAAACCAGGAGCGAATTTGGCGTGAACTAGAGAAATCTCTTAGCTACCCAAATCCTGAAAGTTTCTTTAATGTATTGAAAAGCTGCCAAGCGCTTGATCATGTTTTAGCAGGTTTTGAGTGGCCTGCGATTGCTACCCTGCTAAAGCAAGCAGATCAAAATTTGTTATCTTCTCTTGATAACAAATATTTAGTATGGGCCTATATTTGCCATAAAACCCTACCAAATAATTTGACACCCGCACTTGATAAATTAACCTGCCCCAATCAATTTAAGCATTATGCCAACCTTGTTAGCGAGTTTATGCATAACGCAACACTACCTATGAAAGCGGAAGAATGGGATCAATGGTTAACATCATTTACGGCGATAAAAAAGCCTCAAGTGTTTAATGAGTTTGCCAAACTTTTAAGCCTACTAACAAATACCGACAAAAATGACTGGTATGACCTTAGATCACGTATCGCCAGCATTAGCGCAAAAGATATGATGAAACAGGGACATAAAGGGGCAGAGTTAGGGCAAGCCATCAAACAGGCACGAATAACAAAACTTGAAAACAGCCTTAATCCTTTAGTAAAAGCAGTTGAAATAAACTAACACAAACAAAAATGCCCAAGTAAAACTTGGGCATTTTTTTGATCTTAACTAAGCAGCTATTTAATTAAGACTACGTTTAATTTTTACACCAACCGCTCTTGCTGTAGGCACTGCTCCTGGCTTTCTCAGTGTTAACTCAACCTCAGTTAGGGCAAACTTCACCATCAAGGATTCAAGTAAACGCTCAGCCAGTGTTTCAATTAATTCAAATACATGCTCTTGGCAATAAGCCGTTATGTAGTTTGAAATAGCTTCATAATCCAATGTTTTAGATAGGTCATCAGTGGCAGCTGGCACACGGTTGTCATGACTCATCACTAGATCAAAGACCAGCTCTTGCTTGATCTTTTTTTCCCAATCATAAACCCCTATGACGGCCTCTGTTTGAAGACCTTCAATGAAAACAGTATCTGTCATATTTAACCTTTAATTTCTTTTCGTCGTTAATGCCGGCAGATCAGCCAAAGGCCACCTTGCCCTAATATCCAGAGGCAAACCTGATTCCTGACCATCCAATAATCGTTGAGCACCTGCATAGGCAATCATGGCACCATTATCAGTACAAAATTCTGGTCTGGCATTGAATACGCTAGCGCGTATTTTAGCTAGCTTAGCCTGAAGACTAGCTTGAAGCCTTTTATTAGCACTTACCCCACCGGCAATAACGAGCTGTTTCAAACCCTCTTGCTCTAGTGCTCGCTTACACTTAATCACGAGAGTATCCACCACAGCCTCTTCAAAAGCTAACGCAACATCAGCTTTAAACTCATCATTCATTTCACCTTCATCCATGGCTTTATGAACAGACGTTAAAAAGGCAGTCTTTAAACCACTAAAGCTAAAATCTAATCCGGGTCTATCAGTCATAGGACGAGGAAATTTCAGACCTTCTCTTGCCTTACCTTTTGCCGCTAGCGCTGCTATCTGTGGACCGCCTGGATAAGGTAGAGCAATCATTTTTGCAGCCTTATCGAACGCCTCACCAGCAGCATCATCAAGAGACTGGCCTAGCAACTTGTATTCCCCAATACCGTCAACTCTTACCAATTGGGTATGACCACCCGAAACCAATAACGCCACAAATGGCATTTTAGGCTGTTTTTCTTCAAGCATAGGTGCCAGTAAATGCCCTTCCATATGGTGTACACCTATGGCTGGTATATCTAACGCAAACCCTAATGCACGGCCAATAGTTGCTCCTGCCATTAAAGCGCCCGCAAGGCCCGGCCCTGTAGTAAAAGCAATGCCATCTAACTGCTTTTTATTCAAACCCGCTTCTGCTAACACCTCTTCAATCAGAGGAATAGTTTTACGTACATGGTCTCTAGATGCCAATTCAGGCACTACACCACCATACTCAGCATGCTGTTCAATTTGTGAATAAATTTTATGCGCTAGCAAGCCAGCTTGAGTATCATAAATAGCAATACCCGTTTCATCACAAGAGGTTTCAAGACCTAGCACTTTCATTACGGCTTATTCTCTTTATAAATTCGATATAGATTTGCCAAGCATTGTACCTGATCTCATACAGGTAGAAAGGTTAGTGCAAGACAAAATTTCACTTTATCCAGTCAAATTAGTTTGTTAACCCCATAACAACTGGACTTTGAACATCAAAGCGCCTAAAATGCGCTCCGTTTTAAATAGATTAAATTAAAAGGCAGGTGATTTTCTTCGCTTTGGCTAAGCCAAGCACTCTTTATTAGGTCAAATATTTTATATAAGCGCTTTGAATTAGTGCTATACCTTAACAGGTAGATAAAAGAGATGAAGTTAGGTCTAACTATTAAGATAGAGACCAATCATTATGTCTTCACAGAACGTTTTTAATGAGTTTTATACTCTTTTAAAGATTAAGCATTCTTTTTTTGAAAGCTTACAAAAATGAGAGTATTATCTGCGCGTTTTTTGTGAACAAATTTAAAACATTTTTAATATAGGTAAATACATGCCAGCTGTAAAAGTAAAAGATAACGAACCATTTGACATCGCTCTACGTCGCTTCAAACGCTCTTGTGAAAAAGCAGGTGTTCTTGCAGAAGTTCGTCGTCGTGAATGCTACGAAAAACCAACAACTCTTCGCAAACGTGCTGCTGCTGCTGCAGTTAAGCGTCACGCGAAAAAAGTTTCTCGTGAGCAGAAAAAATTCCAACGTTTGTACTAGGCCTTTGCCTTATTTGTAAGTCTTACTTACAAAACAAATGTTGATCTATAAGAGGAACTTGTTTCTACTTATAGCAAGAAAACGGCTAGTTCATACTAGCCGTTTTTTTTTCCATTTTATTTATAGACACCTTATGGAGCCAAACAATGTCAGCACTTAAACAAGAAATTTCAGCTCAACTTAAAGTTGCAATGCGCGCTAAAGAAAAAGCTCGCGTCACCTTAATTCGCACCATGCTAGCTGAATGTAAAAAAGTTGAAGTTGATGAGCGCATTGAGCTTGATGATGCACGAGTTCTGGCAATTCTTGATAAGATGGTTAAGCAGCGTAAAGACTCAGTTAAACAGTTCACTGACGGTGGTCGTCAAGACCTTGCCGATGTTGAAACGGCTGAAATCAGTGTCATTCAAGAGTTTCTGCCACAACCACTTACAGAAGACGAAATCAAAGACATTATTGAGAAAGCGGTTGCCGAAACAGGCGCAAGCTCAATGCAAGAAATGGGTAGCGTCATGGCTATCGTAAAACCTCAGGTTCAAGGTCGTGGTGACATGGGCCAAGCTAGCAAACTAGTTAAATCCATTTTAGGATAATCCACCCCTTAAGCCTTCACCCCAAATTAGTTTGATTTATACTATTTTGGGGTCAGCAACTTAGAGTGAGCTTCGTTTTATGGCAGGACGTATTCCAGATCAGTTTATTGATGAGCTACTCGCTCGTGTTGATATCACAGATATTGTCGCATCTCGCCTCACTCTGAAAAAAACAGGTCAAAACTACACTGCTCTTTGCCCTTTTCACAACGAAAAGAGCCCTTCTTTTAGCGTCAATCCCGCTAAACAATTTTATTACTGCTTTGGTTGTGGTGCAGGTGGAAATGCCATTTCATTTGTAATGGAGAATGATCATCTTGATTTTGTTGAAGCAATTGAATTGCTGGCTAAAGATGCAGGTATGGAAGTCCCTAGAGAACAGGGAGCACCAGATAGATACGAGCAAAACGCAGACCTCCTTAATCAACTTACTCAAAGCGCTACCTTCTATCAAAGACAGCTAATTGAGCATGAACAAAAGTCTAAAGCTACCCAATATTTAGCACAAGAACGCGGACTTTCAGGACAAATTGCCAAGGTATTCGGACTAGGGTTTGCTCCTCCAGGCTGGGATAACCTACTACAGTCACTCGGTAAAAAAATAGAGCAAAAAGAGCAGCTTTTATTAGCTGGCATGCTGATCGAAAAGAAAGATCAAGAAGGTCACTATTATGACAGGTTTCGTGACCGCATCATGTTCCCCATTCGGGACTCTCGTGGACGAGTCATTGCCTTTGGGGGTCGAGCTTTTGGCGACGAAAAGCCTAAGTACCTAAACTCACCAGAAACCCCTGTCTTTCAGAAAAGCCAAGAATTATACGGCTTATATGAAGCCAAACAAAACACTCAACAGTTAGATCACATCCTAATTGTTGAAGGCTACATGGACGTTATAGTACTCGCACAATACGGCATTACAAATGCTGTAGCTACTCTCGGAACCTCTGTTAATAGCAATCATATTCGTAAATTATTTAAACTCGTTAGCAAAGTTACCCTGTGCTTTGATGGCGATAGAGCTGGCCGCGCCGCTGCCATTCGCGGTCTAGAAGCAACATTACCGGTGATGCAAGACGGGAAGCAAGTTCGCTTCTTATTTTTACCAGAAGGCGAAGACCCTGATTCACTAGTAAGAGAGATAGGCAAAGAAGGATTTGAAAACCAATTAGAAGACTCCAGCTCACTGTCTCATGTCCTTTTTGAACATGCACGCAATCAAGTTACCCTTGCCGATGAAGAAGGTGAGGCTCAGTTCGCCCAGAATGTCATGTCTCAGATTCAAGCATTGCCTGACATCACCTATAAATCTGTTTTACTCAAACAACTGGAAGAGCAAGCTGGCATTGATACCAGCAAACTATCTGCACAAAAACCTAAATATCAAAGAAGCCCAGAGAGCAACACTCAAACTCAAGATTATGAAAGCGCTCAATACGCTGAGTATGATGACATCCCTCTACCTGATCACCTAGCCTATGATCACGACGACTCACACTATGCTTACTCAGATTCTAGCGTACCAGTTGAGCAAGGCTACCCTGGCCCAAAAAAGAAAAGCAAAAAACCATTCAACAAAAAACAGTTTGGTAAAGGTAAATGGCAAGATGAGGAAGAACTCCCTCCTCCAATGGCAATAGCACTTAATCAAACAGAACATGCCATTTTATGCCTGTTACTACATCCACATATCGCTAACGAGATAGAAGTGAGTGACCCTCTGCTTAGACAGCCAGATTTAGACACACAGATTTTCAGTAAGGTCTGGCGCTATTTCTGTAAACACCCAGACAAAAACTTGGGGCATTTACTTGGTTCTTGGCACAATACAGAACAAACAGAAAAAATTTATCATCTTTTGAATCATCAAGACGCCCACACCAAATCCAAATTAGTCGATGCAAAACAAGAGGTTAAGGACATGATCACAAGCAAGGAAGAAAGCTTAGGATTAAATAACGCAATTACACGCTTGAAAAGTAAGGGTAATGAAACCATAAAGGATAATAACAGCCGTGAAGAATTAAGAAGACTTATGGAGCAAATTCGCAAGAAGAAGTAGGCTAAGCTTAACTTTTCCTCGCCAAAAGCACTATAAATCTAGATAAATCTCATTGATTTTGCTAAACTTTACGGCTAATTCTCTCTAACGCATTCTAACATAGGTCGTCTAATGTCAGACAATCAACAATCACGCCTCAAAGAGCTGATCGCAAAAGGTAAAGAGCAAGGTTATTTGACCTTTGCCGAAGTTAACGACCACCTCCCTGATGACCTTTCAGATCCAGAACAGGTCGAACAAATCATCGCCATGATTAACGACATGGGGATAGTGGTTGGTGAGTATGCTCCAGATAAAGAAAACCTTCTCATGGAAGAAGGCGACTCTACTGATGAAGCTGCTGCTGAAGAAGCTGCCGCAGCCCTAGCTGCCGTTGAAGGCGATGTTGCTCGTACTACTGATCCTGTCCGCATGTATATGCGTGAAATGGGTACCGTAGAGCTACTTACTCGTGCTGGCGAGATTGCTATCGCTAAACGCATTGAAGAAGGTACTCGCGAAGTAATGGCCGCTGTATCTTACTATCCTGGTGCAGTACAAACACTACTTGACGCATACGAAAAAACGAAAGAAGAAGAAGGTCGCTTAAGCGATATCTTTAGCGGCTTTATTGATGGTGACGGCGAAGAGCCTGTTTTCGAAGACGCCCCTTTAGTTGAAGAAATTTCTGAAGAAGAACTTGATGAATCAACCGAAGAAAGTGACGATGACGAAGACGAAGAAGAAACAGATAACGGCCCAGATCCAGAAGAAACTGCCCGTCGTTTCGGTGAAATTGAGCGTCATCACACAGAGTTATTGAAATTACTTGAAACACACTCACGCCAAGATTCTATTGTTAAAGAAAAACAAGAAGAACTTAGCGTTTGCTTTGCACCGATTAAACTGGTTCCAAAGATTTTTGACGACCTAGTTGATCGCGTTCGTAGTCGTATGGACAAAGTACGCGAACAAGAACGTATTATAATGCAAGTTTGTGTTCGCAAAGCTGGCATGCCACGTACAGAGTTCTTAAAACGTTTCCCGAATAATGAAACCAATATCCAGTGGTTCCCTGATCAAGTTGCATCAGGCGCAGGATATGCAGCAGCATTACAAGAAAATGAAGCTGAATTTATGCGTAGCCAACGTAAACTTCGTAATATCTCGAAAGATACTGGTCTTAGCATTGTTGAACTTAAAGAGATCAACCGCCGCATTTCAATTGGTGAAACACGCGCTCGTCGCGCCAAGAAAGAAATGGTTGAAGCAAACTTACGTCTTGTAATCTCTATTGCGAAAAAATACACAAACCGCGGCCTACAATTCTTGGACCTTATCCAAGAAGGTAATATTGGCCTAATGAAAGCGGTTGATAAGTTTGAATATCGTCGTGGTTATAAGTTCTCTACTTATGCGACTTGGTGGATTAGACAGGCAATTACCCGCTCTATTGCAGACCAAGCAAGAACAATACGTATTCCAGTACACATGATTGAAACAATCAACAAACTGAACCGTATTTCTCGCCAAATGCTACAAGAAATGGGCCGTGAAGCAACACCAGAAGAGCTTGCTGTTCGCATGGATATGCCTGAAGACAAGATCCGCAAAGTACTTAAAATTGCGAAAGAGCCTATCTCAATGGAAACACCAATTGGTGATGATGAAGACTCTCACCTTGGAGACTTTATTGAAGATGATGGCGCTGAATCACCTATTGATACAGCAACAATCGAAGGTTTAAGAGAAGCAACAACAAGTGTTTTATCTGGCCTAACAGCACGTGAAGCAAAAGTTTTACGTATGCGTTTTGGTATTGATATGAACACTGACCACACACTTGAAGAAGTGGGTAAACAGTTTGATGTAACACGTGAGCGTATTCGTCAGATTGAAGCGAAAGCCCTTAGAAAACTACGTCACCCAAGCCGCTCAGAACATTTGCGCAGCTTCCTAGACGAATAGATTTTTCTATTGTTAAAAAAAAACCGCAGCTTGTCTGCGGTTTTTTTATATCTAATTTTTAGCATATAAAGCTGGGCATTTGTCACAAATTTGTCTTAAACTTAAAACATAATGAATTAGGATTAACGCTAAAACATAATTATGCAAAAAGTGAATTAGTCTTTAATATCAAGACCATATAAGCTTTTAAGTGTAGAGAAATAATTTAGTCATACGTTAATTGAAACACAAACTTAATCCCAAGGAAGCGTTAACAAAATCGATATATTTAAATAATGATCCAACAGGAGTCATGCATATGGAAAAAGTATTTGTCTTAGACACTAACGTTCTACTCCATGATCCACTCGCAATATACGCCTTTGCAGAGCACAAGGTAGTTATCCCCATGACAGTTCTTGAAGAACTGGACATCATTAAAGATAGGCGCGACAAAGACGTCAGCCGAGAAGCCAGACTGGCTATAAATACAATTGACAAAATCGTAGGTGACGCCTCACCTAAAGAGCTACAAGCTGGCGTATCCATTCAAACCACTTCCGCCGACAATTCAAAGTTTTCTGGTTGTTTAGCCATTTTTCCAGACCAACAAATCAAACAACAAGATAACATTCCTTTTTTAAACGGTAATCACGCCCACGCCAACGATAATCGCATTATCAATGTCGCCCTTAGCCTTCAAGCCACCAACCCAAGAGACAGAGTCTGCCTTGTTACCAAAGACATTAATATGCGCATCAAAGCCAAAGGTTCGGGCCTTGAAAGAGTTGAGGATTATAAAAAAGACAAAGTACTTGATGATGTAGATTTATTAAGTAAAGGCTATGTTCATTATGAAGGACAATTTTGGGACACCATAGATAAAGTCAAAACAGAAAATCACGGCAGGCATACTGTGCACCTCCTACCAAGAGATGCTATCGAACAAGCTTTTACTAACATGTTTATCACAGACGATTCGGAATTCGTTGGCTTTGTTTGCAACCTAGACGACAACTACATTTATCTACTTGATTTAAATCGAGCAGCTTTAATGCATCAGAGTTTCTGGGGTATAAACCCAAGAAACTTAGAGCAAGCCATGGCTTTTTACTTATTACGCCATGAAAACTCAGATCTCATGATAATGACGGGGCCAGCTGGCTCAGGTAAAACCTTACTTGCTCTCGCTTATGCACTACAAGTAAGTATGGAAGAAAAACGTTTCAACAAAATTATTGTAGCCCGCTCAACCCCACCTATGGCAGAAGACATAGGTTTTTTACCCGGTACAGAAGAAGAGAAAATGGCCCCTTGGCTAGCCGCATTTGATGATAATTTAGAAATATTACACGGGGCTGATGAACACTCCATCAGTAGCATTGACTATGTTAAACAGAAGGCAAACATACAATTCAAATCCCTTAACTTTATGCGTGGTAGGTCATTCAATAACGCACTTATCATAGTAGATGAAGCACAGGGCCTCACTCAATTCCAACTAAAATCCATTGTTACTCGTATTGGTAGCAATTCACGCATCATTGTCCTTGGCAACTTGGCACAAATTGATAATAAATACATTACCCCACTTACTTCAGGCTTAACTTACCTAGTAGAAAAATGTAAACACTTTAACTATGCCAGCGTAATGCATGTAAACGGCATAGAAAGAAGCCGACTAGCAGAGTTTGCAGAAGAGAACCTTTAACTAACTTTAATAAACCCTTAAAACAAAAAAGGGAAGCCAATCAATGGCTTCCCTTTTTTAGTGAATCAACTAACGCTAGAGCTGTTTAGCCAATGCAGTAATCTCATCCCACTTACCCGCTTCAATCAGATCTTTAGGCACTATCCAAGATCCACCAACACAAAGCACGTTTGGCAAAGCCAAATAGTCTTTGTAGTTAGCAGGACTTACACCACCTGTTGGACAAAAATTAATATCTGCCAATGGACCCGCGAAAGCTTTTAGCGCCTTCACTCCACCATTCACTTCTGCAGGAAAGAATTTGAAATGATCGTAGCCATATTCCATACCCAAAAGAATATCAGAAATAGTTGCTACAGCAGGCAGGTAAGGCACATCATATTCTTTACCTACCGCTAATAGATCTGGCGTCATACCTGGACTAATAATAAACTGAGAACCAGCCTCAACCGCTTTCACATATTGCTCACGCGTACAAACTGTACCTGCACCCACAATCGCTTCTGGGACCTGCTCTCTCAATGCTGCAATAGCATCCAATGCAGCCTCAGTTCTTAAGGTCACTTCCAGTACTGGTACACCCCCAGCAACAAGCGCTTTACCTAAGTTAATTGCTTGCTCAACATTCTCAACCACAATTACAGGTACAACTGGTGTTGAAGTCATCACTTCTCTAGCTGTTAATTGACTCGCCATTATTCCTATCCTCTATAAATTTGTTTGTTAAAAAATCAAAAGTCGTTGTTTACAACAAGGATTAGTAATCGTGCCAATTACGACCATCACGAATAGGCAGCGCCATAGATGCCGCTGGCCCCCAAGAACCTGACGCATATTCTTTTGGTCGCTCACTTGTCTGGCTCCAAGCCTCCATAATGCCATCAACCCACTTCCAAGCCGCTTCAACCTCGTCATAGCGCATGAATAAGGTTGCATCATTGCGCATAACATCAAGCAATAAACGCTCATAAGCTTCTGGGCTACGCTTATTATGGAAAGCCTCAGTTAAACTCAAGTTAAGATCAACGGGCTGAAGGTTCATGCCTTCGCTTGCTCCAGGCACTTTATTCATTACAGTCAAAGAAATCTTCTCTTCTGGCTGAAGACGAATAATGAGCTGGTTACGCTGCATTTGGCGATTGCTTTCATCACTAAAAATACTATGAGGAACCGCTTTATATTGGATGACAATTTCAGAGTAACGCTCGCCTAAACGCTTACCCGTGCGAAGGTAGAAAGGAACACCAGCCCAACGCCAGTTGTCAATATCAGCCCTTAGAGACACAAAGGTTTCAGTTCGAGAATCAGGGTTACTACCTTCCTCATCAAAATACCCTTGTACAGAGTTGCCATTTACCACACCTTTTGCATATTGCCCGCGCACTGTTTTGGTATAAGCATTAGCACCTGTAATTGGACGTAACGCTTTAAGCACTTTAATTTTTTCATCACGTACAGAACCTGCATCCATTCTGCCTGGCGGCTCCATAGCCACTAGACACAAAAGCTGAACTAGGTGGTTTTGAACCATATCGCGCAGCGCACCTGCTTTATCGTAATAGCCCCAACGCCCCTCAACACCTACCGTTTCAGAAACAGTAATTTGCACATTGTCTATGTGCGCACTATTCCAAAGCGGCTCAAACAAAGTATTACCAAAACGAATCGCTAGCAGGTTTTGAACAGTTTCTTTCCCTAGGTAGTGATCAATACGGAAAACTTGGCTTTCATTGAAGTTTAATTTCACCTCAGTATTAATTGCTCTTGAGGAAACAAGATCACGTCCAAGCGGCTTTTCTAGCACCACTCGCATACGATCTTCACTCAAACCTACAGCAGCCAAAGAAGAAGATATTGGGCCAAATAAATCAGGAGACGTTGCCAGATAGAAAACAACATCTTTATTGTTTTCACCTACACCGTGCTCATTAAAGCGAGAAAAATCAGCAGGCTCTTGGGCGTTAACAGATACATAACTTAAACGCTCTTTAAATCTAGGCCAAGTTTCATTATCGTCAATACTTGAAGGCACAAACTCATCTAAGGCTTCTCTGACCTTAGCCTGATACTCCTGTGCCGTCATATCTCGGCGAGACGCACCAATAACACGAGTTGTTGAGGTTAATAGACCATCCATATCTAAGTGATAGAGAGCGGGTAGTAATTTACGCATGGCAAGGTCACCACCTCCGCCGAAAATTACAACATCACAATCTTTTAAACGGGAATTACTCATTACTCTCTCCATTATTTGACGCTTTCACTAGATATGAAGCATATTTAGCACAACCAATTAAACCTGGGTGCTCTGCCGTTACAACAAAAGTAGGGATAGCACTCACTAAATGTCGCATACGCCCTTTTTCTTCCAATGCTTGTCTAAAGCCACTTTCAATAAATTCAGTTAAATATCTAGGCACTATGCCGCCTGCGATATAAACACCACCTCGAGCTTCAACATTTAAAATTAAATCACCAATGACACGCCCTAAATAAACAAAGAACTGTGACATACAAGCGACAGCTAAAGGATCATTTTCTTTGAAAGCCTTGCCTATTTCTGGCGCAGTTAAACTTTGATCTAAGCCTTGCTTATGAGCCAGTGCGGCATAGATATTTTCCATCCCCATCCCAGAAAGCACACGTTCAGCAGAGACTCTGTGATGCCGCTCACGCAAGTAAGATAAAATATAGTCCTCTTGCTCGGTACAGCTTGTTAAATCAACGTGACCACCTTCTCCTGGCAATACATAACCGATATCTGCCTGAGGGATAACGCAAGCAACACCTAAACCTGTTCCAGGCCCCACAACCCATGCAGGTTGAGATGAATCAACCGTGCCATCACCAACGGCTACAAGATCTTTTTCTTCAAGCACATCTAGTGAGTGGCCAATCGCATCAAAGTCATTCAACAAAGCGAGTTTTTTCTCTGGACCAAAGTAAGCAACTAGATCATCACGAGTAAACTGCCAATTATTATTTGAGAAACGAATCAAAGGCTGGTTAATAGGGCCTGCAATCGCTAATACGACAGCAGAAATAGACTCAATTGAAACACTGGATTGGGAAAGGTATTCGTTTAGCGCTAAAAAAAGAGTATCGAACTCTTCACAAGGTAGCACTTTAATTTCTTGGACTTGAGTGCTGCCAATTGGAGACAATGCAAAACGCGCATTTGTGCCACCCAAATCAGCAATAAGTGCATAGGACATAACTAGACTCGATCTAAATTTAATGAAATTTTACTACATAATTTCACTAAAAAACATACAGAAAGTGGATTTCAAACAAGATTATTGTAATAAAATTACAATTATTTCAAACGATTTAAAAACTTAAAGACTTTAGTTGGTACAGATCGCTTACGATTATTTTTATAATCGTACAGGCGCTCATCCGCCAATTTTAACAGTTGTTTATAGTTGCCTACCCTATCAGTCTCAACACTCGCACCACCATAACTAATCGTAATAGGCACAAGGTTGGATTTGTAATGCAAAGGGTTCGATTGCAAGTATTCATGTAAAGACTCAGCAATCTGCAGACCATGATCCAAAGACTTACCAGGTAAAACAAAAACAAACTCATCACCAGCAAATCGAAAGGCAAGCCCCTGCTTATGCACATGTTTTAAAAGCCGCTTAGCAATATATTCGAGCACCTCATCACCACAGTTGTGCCCCAAGGTATCATTAATTGATTTAAACGCATCGCAATCCAAAAAGGCTACCGTTAAATCTCTCTGCTCATGCTTCGCTCTCTGAAACTCTCTATCTAGCATTAATTCCAACTGACGACGATTTAATAATCCAGTCAACGAATCTCTAGTTGCTAGGTATTCAAGTTTTTCACGAGCCGTCACATTACTCAGGCAAATGGAGATTTTAATTGCTAGCTGATCTAACAGAAATGTGTCTTTTAACCTAGGGTCATAACGCTCCTGAGTTGCATCGGCCTGACAAAACAACCCCACAAGAGCACCATCAATTGTTAAAGGAGAAATAGCAAGAGAGTGCACCACCCCTTGATACACAGCAGGAATGATAGCTTGGCATTTAGCGACATCATCATTTACTAAGATAGTTTTGGCCGATGATTTAATAACATCAACCATATGACTACGGCGTGAAAACATCACTCTATCGCGTAAATTAGGCGTTTTTTCTAAGCTTTCCATGAGATGAGAAAGCGGAGCTTCATTAATCAGGTTAACCCACACATAAGGCACATTAAACTGCTTCTGCACCTCTTTAGTTAATGTCGAAACAAACTGGTCACAACGGCCAATCGATAGAATGCAGCGCTCTATTTCAAAGAACTTACGAGCTATTTGCTCGTTTTCTCTTACATTTTCTATCAGTTGGTTAATATCATGCATATAGGCTACCAGTAATTAATCACGCCACTTCAAAACACTATAAAGATTACCTTGAATCATTTATCAAACGGGATTCATTCCCTCATAGGCAAACTCTTGTTAACTAATATCTCAATGGAAAACAAGACCCCTTATCACCCTAGTATATATCTAGCCTAAAATTAATAAACTTACTTTCTGCAAATACTTGTCTTTAAAGTAAATAAATACAATTTATGCGATAAAGATATGACAAAAAAGTTAAAGCTTTCTGTTATTTGTTCGATAGTTAAGGAAAGATAAAAAGTTGTGTCTAGATGAATATAATCAATATTGTTGAAAGCCAGATTACCCAGCGTACACATGCAGGCAGCAGTGTCTCTAATAACGCTCAATTTGCGCTTTTAATGAGTTTATTTACTCAACCAGGACCGGCTATCTATAACGATGAGGATAGTCTGAATCAACATAGCTATCATGCAGTTAACCGCCCTATTAGCTTTAAACAGGCCATACACACTAACCCTCAAGCAAATATCGCATTATTAAAAGCATTAGGGTCAGAACCTCTAATCGAAGCCAACTCTACCCCTTACGACGCCCTTGAAAGTGTCAGCACACTCATTGCTAGCGCTTAATTAAAACAGGTGACAACCTCTTAATAAGCGATTCCATTGAGTAGCATGTTGCTGTGCACTCATTTGATAAAGACGCCATATTTCAGATTCATTTTTCATAGAAAACTGCTGAAGAAACGAAGCTAATTCAACGCCAGAAGGCGCAGCATTAAGCTCAATGACAGACAAGCTTGTCAGAACCTCATAAGCGGTTCGATTTACACGCGCCATATAGGGCTGGATGCGCTCCAAATAATGTGTTTTGAATTGCTGTTTTAAAAATACCATCGGCCCTCGACAAAAAGCAGAATCAGTCTCTAATACAGATAAATGGTCTGCTACTTTTGCCAAGTAATCCGTCAATAGAAGTAAGCTTAGTATGAGTCTACCCGCGTATTCACTATCATGAATAACTTTAAAGTGACTTTCAAAGTCATCCAATAAACCAGACTTTAAAATTGACGCTGCACTTTGCTCTGCCTCAATCATCTCCCCTAATCTCGCCAATTTATCTAACGAAATTCGTAAAGCCTGAAAGCTAGATTGGTTCTCAGAAAGTGGTAGGTAACCATTGGAAAAACTATAGAACACATCAGTTTCTTTAGAGTTAAAAACGGCGTTTGCATACACCTTATTTAGTTCTTGCCGTTTTACTCTAGCAACCAAACTAAGCTTATCTTGCAGCGATGACGAAACAGCATCACATTCATTTAACGCTTTAATCACTCTCACTTCATACAGCAGCTGCTGACTATTAGGCATAACCTTGCCTAAAACACTGTTTTTCTCTCCAACCAAAAATCCTAAATCACAATGCTGCAGCGACAAAAAATCAATAAGTCCAATATCAAACTGAGTTAGACTCTGCTGTTTAAGCTTGTATGACGGTAAAGAATAAGCAGGAAACCTTTTAGCCGGCTCTTCGATAGTTAGTTGTTCGTAACGATTTAAATCCTTTACATAGGTTTTAAGGCTATCAGAAATGTCACTTGATCCCTGACACCCAACCAAGGAAAGGCAACAAGCTATGATCACTAACCAACTTACTTTCAACTTCCTGAAATAGAAAAACGTCAAGACCACTTCCCAACTCACATTAACAAGACTTTATAAGCTTAGTCGCTTCATTCTTAACTCTCTAACAAAGCGAACAGCTTAATTTAAGCATAAAAAAAGCGAACCCAAGGGTTCGCTTCTCTATTTACAGGGGATATTACTTACGAGACTTAGCAATTTCTTCTGCTAACTCATCAAAGCTTTTACCCGCTTTAAACTGTTGATATAAAGCTTGGTCATTATTCATTGATGTTTTCAATAAATCTTTAGTGACCTGCTCAACACCAGAAGGATCTAAAGCAACTAGCACAACAATACCGCCTGTTGGCGTTGGCATTTGGCGAATAATCTTAGAGCCCACTAGAGTTTGATCTGTAATCTGCTTAGTCACAGATGTATTTACACGATCAACGGTTTCAGCATCACCTGCACCTGTTGTTTCAGCATATTGCTTAATCATATTCTGAATATCTAGACTAAGCACTTGAGCTAATTCTACACGAGCAGCCGTTGCAGCCATCTGCTTCATAAAGTTAGGACCAGCACCAGACTTATCGCTATAACCTACAGCAGACAAATCATAACCAGGCATAGGTGCACCACAAACCCAATCAGGGGCAGCGCCACCAGAACCATCAGCAAACAAGCAAGAAGCAACTGGAGCTGCAACAGCTTGAGTTTCTGTCTTTTCAGGTGATGAACCACAAGCAACTAGAAATGCGGAAGCCATTAAGGTTCCAAGTAAGCGATATTTCATAAGATCTCCCTATTAATAAGCGTCAGCACTGACCTTATATATATTTTATAGCTCAAATAATTAGTTTAGCCTTACCGAATATTAAAAGTAATAAAGCTATCAGGCAAGAACAAAAAAGGGAGAGCATATGCTCTCCCTTTTTTTATATCAGAAGCTGAGTCTTTACTTATTCAGTAAAAGCCGCTTTTTCTTCTTCTGATACATCTTTCATAGAAAGCTTGATACGACCACGAGCATCAACATCTAGAACCTTAACCAAAACTTCTTGGCCTTCTTCTAGGAAGTCAGATACAGCACGGATACGCTCTTCAGCAATCTGAGAAATGTGAACTAGACCATCTTTACCAGGCAAGATAGTAACAAATGCACCAAACTCAGCTAGACGAGCTACAGTACCTTTATAGATCTTGTCTACTTCAGCTTCAGCAGTGATTTCATAGATACGAACCAAAGCAGCATCAGATGACGCCTTATCTGCAGCGTAGATACGAACAGTACCATCATCATCAAGATCGATAGAAGCACCTGTTTGTTCAGTAATTGAGCGGATAGTTGCACCACCTTTACCGATAACGTCACGAATCTTCTCAGGATCAATTTTGATAGAAGCCATAGAAGGTGCATTTGGTGATACTTCAGGACGAGCATAACCAATCACTTTAGACATTTCACGTAGGATATGAGTACGAGCTTCAAGCGCTTGGCTCAAAGCGATATCCATGATCTCTTCGTTGATACCTTCAATTTTGATATCCATTTGAAGAGCAGTAATACCTTCTTCAGTACCCGCTACTTTAAAGTCCATATCACCTAGGTGATCTTCGTCACCCAAGATGTCAGTAAGAACGGCAAAACCGTCATCTTCTTTCACAAGACCCATTGCAATACCAGCAACAGGTGCTTTAAGAGGAACACCAGCATCCATCATAGACAAGCTAGCACCACATACAGAAGCCATTGAGCTTGAACCGTTAGATTCAGTGATCTCAGATACGATACGGATTGTGTATGGGAATTCCTCTTCTGAAGGCAATACCGCTTGAACACCACGACGCGCTAGACGACCATGACCAATCTCACGACGACCAACACCACCCATACGACCACATTCACCTACAGAGTAAGGAGGGAAGTTATAGTGCAGCATGAAGCTATCTTTATTTTCACCAGCAAGACCATCGCTCATCTGTGCATCACGGCTAGTGCCTAATGTACAAGTTGCAATTGCTTGAGTTTCACCACGTGTAAACAAAGAAGAACCGTGAGTTTTGCTTAGAAGACCAACTTCAACTTCGATTGGACGAACTGTTTTGTTGTCACGACCATCAATACGAGGCTTGCTTTCGATTACACGACGACGAACTGTGTTTTTCTCAAGTTTCGCAAATGCTTTCGTTACATCAGCTTCTTCAACACCAGCTTCTTCAGAAACTAACGCTTCAACTGCCGCTGTACGAACTTCGTCTAGCTTGCTGTAACGTGCCATTTTTTCACTAATGCCGTATGCTGCTTCAACTTGATCAGCAAAACCTTCAGTGATAGCCGCTTTAAGTGTTTCGTTTTCTGGTTCAGCAGACCACTCCCAACGAGGCTTGCCAGCTTCAGCAGCAAACTCAGTGATAGCAGTAACAGCTGCTTGCAATTCTTTATGTGCAAACAATACAGCACCAAGCATTTCGTCTTCTGTCAACTCTTGTGCTTCAGACTCAACCATTAGAACGGCGTCTTTAGTACCAGCAACAACCATGTCCAACAAAGAACCATCTAGCTCTGAGTAAGAAGGGTTTAGTACATAGCCATCATCATCATTGAATCCAACACGAGCAGCACCGATAGGACCATTGAATGGAATACCAGAAACTGAAAGCGCTGCAGAAGTCGCTAGCATGCCAGCAATATCAGCGTCAGTGTCTGTGTTTGTAGACATAACAGTAATAACAACCTGCACTTCGTTCATGAACCCTTTAGGGAACAAAGGACGAATAGGACGGTCAATAAGACGAGAAGTTAGTGTTTCTTTTTCTGATGGACGACCTTCACGCTTAAGAAAGCCACCAGGAATTTTACCAACAGCGTAAGCACGCTCTTGGTAATGAACTGAAAGTGGGAAGAAGCTTTGACCAGCTTGTGCACTTTTAGCACCTACAACGGTCGCAAGAACTTGCACATCACCAATTGTACAAAGTACAGAACCTGTTGCTTGACGTGCAACGCGGCCTGTTTCTAGTGTTACGGTATCTTTACCGAACTGAAAAGTTTTAGTCGTAATACTCACAAGTATTCCTTATTAAATTTAAAAACTGTTTTCACCCAAAGACATTCTTTTAGAGCCAGTACTCAGATTATTTCTCAATCAAATCTAGGGTTAAATTTAATTTTTGCAAAAAATAATTTGAAGTACAGGCTGTCCCTTGGGGATGAAACTATCTAATTTAGGCTAAAAAAAAAGGCC
Source organism: Marinomonas sp. SBI8L (assembly GCF_001624705.1). Taxonomy (GTDB): domain Bacteria; phylum Pseudomonadota; class Gammaproteobacteria; order Pseudomonadales; family Marinomonadaceae; genus Marinomonas. Next base: position 49,581 of record NZ_JSEO01000008.1, on the reverse strand, counting down.
ATAGTAAACTATGGCCTTTCTTCAGTCTTAGCGACGTAGACCTAGCTTTTTGATCAAGCCAGTGTAACGTGCTGCGTCTTTACGCTTAAGGTAGTCCAACAACTTACGACGTTGGTTTACCATGCGAATAAGACCGCGACGAGAATGATGGTCATGGATATGAGCTTTAAAGTGACCTTGTAGACCTTCGATGTTCTTAGTCAACAAAGCAACTTGAACTTCAGGTGAACCTGTATCGCCTTCAGCTACTTGAAACTCTTTTACCAATGCTGCTTTTGATTCTGCAGTTAATGCCATTATCTTATCTCCGATATAATATGCTATTAAAAATATAGGATGGCCGAGCATATTTTCAGGCACCCTAGATACAGTAAAAAACGGAATTAACCCTGTTTTTCACTCGTATTTATTAATCTGTGAGGTTTAATAAATTCACCTCGAATTTGCCCTAAGCCAAAGAACCTTTGATCAGCTTGCGCGAATAAACGCACTAAACTTTCTTCTTCAAACTCAGTGCCATTGGCCAATGCACGACCAAAAAGAATGTCCCTAGCATCAGCCGCGGACAATTCTACCCTATTAAGATGCATAACGGCAGAGTCCATTGGCAATAAATGTTTATCCAATTCAGGATAACCAGCTTCAGCCATTGTCTCAAACTCTTCCAAGGTAAGCATATCTTGTGGATCATAACCTGCCGATGAAACTCGGTGTAATGCTGATAAATGTGCACCACAACCTAATGCTTCACCCACATCCTCACCAATAGTGCGAATATAGGTTCCTTTAGAGCAAGAAATATCTAGGGTTAAGCTATTCTCTGTTCTTTCTATTACAGTCAGATCAGAAATAGTCACCGCTCTACGTTTACGCTCAATAACAATACCTTGTCGAGCATACTCATAAAGAGGTTTACCTTCATGCTTTAACGCTGAATACATAGGAGGAATCTGCTCTATATCGCCACGAAAACGATCTAGTATGGTTTCCAATGCTTCATCCGTTAAATCAGGCACAGGCTCTGTCGTCAACACATCACCTTCGGCATCGCCCGTGGTCGTTCTCACGCCAAGAGCCACCTTAGTAATATAACGTTTATCCGCATCTAACAAGAACTGAGAAAACTTGGTTGCCTCACCAAAACACAATGGCAACATACCTGTTGCCAAAGGATCAAGGGCTCCAGTGTGCCCCGCTTTCTCAGCTTGAAATAAACGTCTAACTTTTTGCAAAGCCTGATTTGAGCTTAAGCCTAAAGGTTTATTCAGTAAGACAATCCCATGTACTGGTCGCCATGTACGTTTTACCATTTTACTTCTAACCTAGATCTTAAGCAGTTTATTCACTGTCATTTTCTGGATTATGCTTAGCATCTGCTTTAATTGCTTCATCAATTAAGGCAGACATTTTTGCACCATTCACTACGCTATCATCATAATGAAAACGTAACTGAGGCATCACACGAAGTTTAATTTCCTGTGATGCACGGCGGCGTAAAAAATTACTAGCACTGTCTAGTGCGGTTTGGCTGTCTGCCAGCTTTTCTGGCTTATCATCCATTCCTAACACAGTGTAATAAATGTCAGCGTAGCCAAGATCCTTAGCTACTCTGACTTCATTAATAGTGATTATCCCTAAACGAGGATCTTTCACTTCAAACTGTATAATAGAAGCCAGCTCTTTTTGAAGCTGGTCTCCTATGCGACTAGTACGACTAAATTCGCTTGCCATTTTAGCCTCTTACAAAGAACGAGCGACTTCGACAGTCTCAAAGACTTCGATCTTATCGCCAACTTTAACATCGGTATAGTTCTTCACACCGATACCACATTCCATGCCTTTGCTAACCTCATTAGTTGCATCTTTAAAGCGACGTAGAGACTCAAGTTCGCCTTCATAAATAACAACATCATCACGCAATACACGGATTTGCTTGTTACGGTAAACCGTCCCTTCAACAACCATACAACCGGCAATAAGACCGAATTTAGGTGAACGGAAGATGTCACGAACTTCAGCAGTACCCTTGATATCTTCACGAAGATCAGGAGACAACATACCAGATAGCGCCTGCTTAACATCATCAATGATGTTATAGATTACGCTGTAGTATCTTAGATCAACTGACTCACGTTCGATGAAGATTTTAGCTGATGCATCAGCACGTACGTTGAAACCAAAGATTACCGCATCAGAAGCCAAAGCTAGTGTTGCGTCTGTTTCAGTGATACCACCTACACCGCTTGAAATAATATTTACACGTACTTCATCAGTGTTTAGGTCAAGTAAAGACTTATTCAAGGCTTCAAGAGAACCACGAACATCAGCTTTTAAGACAACGTTCAATGTACGAACTTCGTCTTTACCCATTTCAGAGAATAGGTTTTCTAGCTTAGCTGAGTATTGACGAGCAAAGCGTACTTCACGGTATTTACCTTGACGGAAGTTAGCAACTTCACGTGCTTTACGCTCGTCAGATACAACCAAGAATTCTTCACCAGCATCAGGCGTACCATCAAGACCCAAGATCTCAACTGGAATAGAAGGGCCAGCACTTTCAATTGGCTTACCATTTTCATCCAGAAGGGCACGTACACGACCCATTTGAAGACCCGCTAATACAATGTCACCTTTCTTCAAGGTACCATTTTGTACAAGCAAGGTAGCAACTGAACCACGACCACGATCTAGACGCGCTTCAACCACAACACCTTTACCAGGAGCGCTTGGTACAGCCGTTAGCTCTAGTACTTCAGACTGAAGCAATAGTGCTTCTAGAAGCTCTTCAATACCTTCACCAGACTTAGCAGATACACCAACGAACTGAACGTCGCCGCCCCATTCTTCAGGTACAACTTCTTGTGCAACTAGCTCGTTTTTAACACGATCAAGGTCTGCACCGTCTTTATCAATCTTAGTAATAGCAACAACCATAGGCACTTCAGCAGCACGAGCATGTTGAATTGCTTCAATTGTTTGTGGCATCACACCATCATCCGCAGCACATACTAGGATAACGATATCTGTCGCTTTCGCACCACGAGCACGCATAGAAGTAAACGCCGCGTGTCCAGGAGTATCCAAGAAGCTGATCATGCCATGAGGCGTTTCTACATGGTAAGCACCAATGTGCTGTGTAATACCACCAGACTCACCCGCTGCTACTCGTGTCGTACGAATGTAGTCAAGTAGCGATGTTTTACCATGGTCAACGTGACCCATTACAGTTACAACTGGTGCACGCTTAATTTCTTCACCTTTGTAGTCAATCGCTTCAATGATGTCATTCTCTACTGCGTTCTCATCAAGGAACTTAACAGTGTGACCCATCTCTTCGACAACCAAGGTTGCTGTATCACGGTCAATTACTTCATTAATGGTCGCCATAGCACCCATTTTGAACATAATTTTGATAACAGCAGCTGCTTTAACTGACATTTTTTCAGCTAAGTCAGCAACAGTAATGCTTTCTGGCAAGGCAACTTCATGCACAATTGGTGCAGTTGGTTTTTGGAAACCGTGCTCTTGAGGAGCCGCTTTACGGTTTTTCTTACCAAGCTTATTGCGACGACCGAACTCATCGTCACCCATGATATTTTTATTACCACGCTTTTTATCAGCACCGAAACGGTTTTTACCTTTACCGTCTTGTTTTTGCGGCGCTGCTTTCTTACCTTTTGAAGGTTCTTTATCAGCAGTCATATGATGGTTTTTCTTCGGTGCTGGTTTAGCTTGTTTTACAGGTTCCAAGGACTCTTTCGCTCCTACGTTGGAATTCTTACCGTCCGATGAGTTCTTAGCAGCAGCTTGAGCTTCTTGTTTAGCTTTTAGCTCAGCCTCAGCAGCTTCAGCAGCCGCTTTTTCTTCTGCTACTTTTCTTTCTGCTTCTTGGCGTGCTTTTTCTTCTGCTGCTAACTTAGCTTTTTCTTCAGCAGCTTGCTTTGCCAGCTCTTCAGCTTGACGCTGCGCCAACAGCTCTTGCTGCTTAGCAGCCTCATCTTCAATATCATTACGCTTCACATAGGTGCGTTTTTTGCGCACTTCTACGTTTACCGTTTTATTATCGCCACCTTTCAAGGTAGAGGTTTTTTTACGTTGCAAAGTAATACGTTGAGACGATTTATCACCAGACTCATCACCACCATGCGCACGTTGAAGGTGTTTCAATAGCACTTGTTTCTCTGCGTCTGAAACTTCTTGGCTTTCACTTGATTGTGGCAACCCTGCTTCCTTCATCTGAGTCAGCAGCTTCTCTACTGGTGTATTCACCAGCTCGGATAGTGTTTTTACGGTTTGAACTGTCATTAAGTTCCCCCTTTATTCTACTCAGATTTATTCAGATTCAGCGAACCAAGGTGCACGGGCTGTCATGATTAGTGACGCTGCGCGTTCTTCATTGATTTCTTCAATATCAACTAAGTCATCAACAGACTGCTCAGCCAAATCTTCCATTGTACAGATGCCTTTAGACGCTAATACCAATGCCAGATGGTTATCCATACCTTCCATTGTCAGCAGATCTTCAGCCGGTGCAGCCTCTTCCAACTGCTCTTCAGCTTGTAGCGCTAAGTTTAATAAGGCTTCTTTTGCTCTTGAACGAAGTTCGTTAACCAGATCTTCATCAAAATCATCGATATCAAGCATTTCTTCCATTGGTACATAAGCAATTTCTTCTAATGTGGCAAAGCCTTCATCGACAAGCTGACCAGCTAGGTCATCATCAATATCAAGGTTATTCACAAAAAGATTAATAAGCTTATCGGATTCTTCTTGCTGTTTTGCGACAGCATCTTCGCTTGTCATTACATTTAACTGCCAACCTGTTAGGTTAGAAGCCAAACGAACATTCTGACCGTTACGACCAATTGCTTGAGCTAGGTTATCGGCACTAACAGCCACTTGCATTGAGTGAGTGTCTTCATCAATAACAATCGAATCAACTTCAGCAGGCGACATTGCATTGATAACTAACTGAGCTGGATTATCATCCCAAAGCACAATATCAACACGCTCACCGTTTAATTCATTAGAAACAGCTTGTACACGTGCGCCACGCATACCAACACAAGCACCAATAGGGTCAATACGACGATCATTTGTTTTAACCGCAATTTTTGCACGTAGACCTGGGTCACGAGCGGCACCACGAATCTCAATCATCTCTTCAGCAATTTCTGGCACTTCAAGGCGGAAAAGTTCAACCATGAAAGCAGGATCGTTACGAGATAGAATTAATTGAGCGCCACGGCTGTCATCACGAATCTCAAGCAACAAAGCACGAATTCTATCGTTCATGCGGAAAGTTTCGCGTGAAATCAGCTGATCTTTTGGCAATACAGCTTCTGCATTCTCACCTAAATCTACGATTAAACTATCACGTGTTACTTTTTTAACTTGACCGTGAACCGGCTTGCCAACTTTTTCGCTATAGCGAGCAACAACTTTTGCACGTTCAGCTTCACGAACTTTTTGTACAATCACTTGCTTAGCCGTTTGCGCTGCAATACGACCAAATGCTTCTGATTCAACTTCTTCTTCGAAGATTTCACCAATAGCCAAACCTAGGTTCTGCTCTACTGAGTCATCGATGGTAAGTTCATGGGCAGGTTGAGCATAATCTTCGTCTTCAACAATATCCCACTGACGGTACGTGGTGTAATCACCTGTACGCTGGTCAATTGCAACTCGAATTTTTGCTTCTTCTTCAAAACGGCGTTTAGCGGCACTTGCTAAAGCAATTTCAACTGCTTCAAAAATAACTTGTTTTGGTACGTCTTTTTCGTTGGAAACTGCTTCCACTACCAAAAGAATATCTTTGCTCATCCTTTTAGCCTCTCTTTAAAGGGTAAATTAAAATACTGGAACAACGTTGGCTTTATCAATTAGATCAATTGGCAACAGGTACTCTTCTTGATCTACACGCAATACAACGTCTTCCCCTTCAACGGCTGTCAACTGACCTTTGAACTTACGTCGCCCATCAAATGGCACACGTAAACGCAGCGACACTATCGCTCCGATGTATTCCTCAAATTGAGTCAAATCAAATAATGGACGATCAAGACCAGGTGATGAAACCTCAAGGCTATACTCACCAGTAATTGGGTCCTCAACATCCAAGATAGAACTCACTTGTCGACTAACTTTGGCACAATCCTCGATATCAGTGCCATTTTCAGAGTCACTCTCTATAAACACTCTTAACACCGAATCTTTACCTTGAGAGATATATTCCAACCCCCAAAAACGGTAGCCAAGTCCTTCTACTACAGGACGAATAAAGCCCTCTAATATAGTATCTTTGCTAGACAATCACTTTCTCCGATTTAACAAATGTCAAAGTTCAGAAACAAAAAACGGGCTCTAGGCCCATTTTATTATATCCAGATAACAAAAAACCCCATAAAGGGGTTCTTCAAATGAATCAGAATAATCTAACTCATTGTCTTACTTGAGATTTAGCATCAAGCAAGTTGGAATTCTTTTGTGTAAACAGACCCCTTTAGAAAGATCAATACACAATGGTTGCGGGGGCAGGATTCGAACCTACGGCCTTCGGGTTATGAGCCCGACGAGCTACCAAACTGCTCCACCCCGCGTCAAAGTGTGCACATCATACACACATAATCACTACAAATCAACATTGGTACCGATGGCCGGACTCGAACCGGCACAGCCTTAGGCCACCACCCCCTCAAGGTGGCGTGTCTACCAATTCCACCACATCGGCATACCAAAAACTTAACCTATTAAAAGGTAAGTTTACTCAACTACAGGAACATCTGAATTGCCAGCTTGAGGCTCAGCCAAATCAGGAACAGTTACTGTATCTTGAATTTCTTCAACAGCAGGCACAAAGTCTAATTGACCAGAAACTTGCTTAGCTTGCTGACTTGCCACATAAGCAAGACCAAAACTTGTTAAGAAAAATACTAATGCAAATAAAGCTGTCAGTTTACCAAAGAAGCTACCGCCACCTTGACTACCAAACACAGTTTGCGAAGCACCACCACCGAAAGAAGCTCCGGCATCAGCACCTTTACCTTGCTGCAGTAACACCAAACCAATAATCGCAATAGCAGCTAACACGTGTACAACTAAAACCAAAGCTTCCATCATTTAACCTGCAGATTTCACAATACCAATAAATTCTTCAACTTTTAAAGATGCACCCCCAACAAGGGCTCCATCTATATCTGGCATAGCGAACAAGTCAGAGCTTGAGCTCGATTTTACGCTACCACCATAAATAATTCTTACTTTTTCGCTAACTACTTCATCAGATTTAGCAATGTGCTCACGAATTGCTTTATGCACTTCTTGAGCCTGCTCAGCAGAAGCAGAAAGCCCTGTACCTATTGCCCAAACTGGCTCATATGCAATGACAACTTGTTCAAACGCATTAACACCAACAAGGTTTAGCACAGCGTCAATTTGAGAAAAACACACATCTAAAGTAATGTTTTGCTCACGCTGCTCAAGGCTTTCTCCAATACAGAGAACTGGAGTCAGCTCAGTTGCTAAAAGCGCTTTCGCTTTTTCAGCAATCACCTGATCTGTTTCACCATAAATCGAGCGACGCTCAGAATGCCCAATCAAAACATAATCTACTGCAAAATCTTGCAACATTGAGATACTTACTTCACCAGTGAATGCACCAGAGCCTTGCTCGGATACGTTTTGAGAAGCCATTTTGATAGAGCTTTTCTCTAACAAGTTATCCACTTGCGCTAAATAAGGGAAAGATGGAGCAACCACAACTTCCACAGGAGTATTTTCTATTGCAGCGTTTAAGCAAACAACAAGCTGATTAATTGATTCCGAAGAACCATTCATCTTCCAATTTCCTGCAACAATTTTTTGGCGAGCCATTCTTGCACCTCTTATTTTGAGGCGGCAATTCTAATGAAATGCCGCCTTGTTTTCAAGTATTTGTTTAATATGATTTATTTTTTAACCAAGAAGTCTCAGCAAATTAAGAAATTAAAGTGCTTTTGAGTACGCTTCTACTTCATTCGCTAAAGATTCAACCAACTCATCAACCAAGGCTGAATCATCACCTTCAACCATAACGCGAACCAAAGGCTCGGTTCCTGAAGCCCTCAACAAGACTCTTCCCGAACCATTTAACTTTTCATTGGCTAGAGCAATAGCTTGCTGCAATTGAGGCACTTCTGCAGGTGAAAAGCGTGTTTTTACGCGGATATTCTTTAGCCTTTGAGGGAATTTACTAAAGCCCTGCAAGAGCTCTGTCAAAGTTTTCTCTTCTTCAACCATTGCTTGCAAAACTTGCAGAGCAGCAACTATACCATCACCAGTAGTTGTAATTGAACGACAGACAATGTGGCCAGAAGGTTCACCACCCAACACCCAACCAAGCTGAGTTAATTTTTCGTTCACAAACCTATCGCCAACAGAAGCACGCCCAAAACCTATCCCTTGTTCTGAAAAAGCTAGCTCCAGACCAAAATTACTCATCAGAGTACCAACTACGCCACCACTGAACTTACCAATATTTCTTAAATGGTTTGCAATAACGTACAGTACATCATCACCGTCACGCACTTCGCCATCGGCATCAACCATGATCAAACGATCGCCATCGCCATCTAACGCAATCCCAATATCAGCTTTTTCCTCTAATACCTTCTCACGCATTAACTCTGGCTTGGTTGCACCACTATTCTCATTAATATTTAGACCGTCAGGCTTATCACCAAGAACAATGACATCAGCACCAAGCTCAGTAAACACTCTCGGCGCAATGTGATAAGTTGCACCATCAGCGCAATCAACCACAATTTTAAGACCATTAAGCTGCAACCCAATTGGGAAAGTACCTTTACAATATTCAATATAACGACCAGCTGCATCATCAATACGCTTAGCACGCCCTATCTGATCAGATGGCACAACAACTAAAGGCTGATCCACGTAATATTCTATCTTCTCTTCTATCTCATCAGACAATTTTGTGCCTTCAGCAGAAAAAAACTTAATACCATTATCTGTATAAGGGTTGTGAGATGCGCTAATTACAATACCCGCACTTGCACGAAAAGTACGTGTAAGATAAGCAATAGCAGGTGTCGGCATAGGTCCAACTAAACGCACATCAACACCAGCGGCAACCAAACCAGCCTCTAAAGCAGACTCAAACATATAACCAGAAATACGAGTATCCTTACCGATTACAACTTTTTTACCATGCTCTTTAAATACTTGCCCTGCTGCCCAGCCAAGTTTCAACATAAATTCAGGAGTAATCGCACCTTCACCGACTCTGCCGCGAATACCATCTGTGCCAAAATATTTACGCATTTATTCTTCTCTCTTAATTCGATACATGAGTTCTAGCATGTCATGGTGAGGTTTCACATCATGCACCCTAAAAATACTTGCGCCCTTTGAAAAAGCCGCAGCATGGGCACCTAAAGTGCCAAACAATCTATCTTGAACGTCTGCATTCAACACCTGACCTATCATGCTTTTTCGTGAAGCACCAATCAGCACATCAAAACCATGACTTAAAATTTGGTCGATATTATTTAACAGCTCAAGGTTATGCTCTAAGGTTTTACCAAAACCGATACCTGGATCCAACAGTATCTGCTCAGGCTTCATTCCTAATGCCTGACAAACCCTCGCCCTCTCTAACAAGAAACTAATAACTTCGTTATAAACTGCAGAATAGTTTGGATTCATCTGCATTGATTCAGGGCTACCTTGCATATGCATTAAACATACGGGCAAACCTGTCTCCACAGCAGCGTCCAATGCACCATCACGCGTTAAAGCACGTACATCATTAATTAGACCAGCCCCTTGCTTTGCACCCTCAGTCATTACCTGAGCTGAGCTAGTATCTACAGATACAACAACATCAAAGCGAGATTTAATGGCTGCAACAACAGGTATTACTCGGCCCAACTCTTCTTCTAATGAAACAGGAGATGCGCCAGGTCTTGTCGACTCACCACCAACATCAATAATTGAGGCACCTTCAGACAGCATTTTCTGGGTCTGAAAAAGAGCATCATCAAGGTTGGAGAATGATCCACCATCGGAAAAGGAATCAGGGGTAACATTTAAGATACCCATGATCTGAGGACGGGATAAGTCGAGTGACTTATCCCCAAAAATAGTAACAGCCATCAGGCTCCCTATCTCTCTTAAATAAAAACCAGTTTAAACAGATAAGCAAAGAGAGCGCTTAGCTCTCTCCGCTAGTTTTAGGATTTGCCGCATCAGGCGCATCCGTAAAACCATTTTCATCTTTAATTTCACCAGTATTTAGATCAACAGTCTCTTTTGGCGCATTACCGCCAGCAGTTGGCTCATCACCATTAGAGTCAGACCAACCTTCAGGCGCAGATGGCTTGTTACCATCCATAATCTCTTTAATTTGCTTAGCATCAATAGTTTCATATTGCATCAAAGCATCAGCCATCACATCCAGCTTAGAACGGTTGTCCTCTAGGATTTGTGTCGCTTTCTGGTAGCAAGTACTAATAATATCTTTTACTTCTGCGTCAATACGCATGCCTGTTTCAGGTGAGAAGTAGTTAGCTTTACTGCCAGTTGAAGTTGCGATAAAACCACCGTTATTATCATCTTCTTCATAAGCAAATGGACCCAGTTCAGCAGATAACCCCCACTTAGTAACCATATTACGGGCAATGCTTGTTGCTCGCTCAATATCATTAGAGGCACCTGTTGATACACCATCAAACCCGTGAATCATTTCTTCGGCAATTCGTCCACCATACAAGCTACAGATTTGTGATTCTAAACCACGCTTACTGATGCTGTACTTATCTTCTTCTGGAAGATACATGGTCACACCTAAAGCACGCCCACGAGGAATAATCGTTACCTTATACACAGGATCGTGCTCAGGCATCAAATAACCAATGATAGCGTGACCAGCTTCATGATAAGCCGTGTTTAGCTTCTCATCTTCTTTCATCACCATGGTCTTACGTTCAGCACCCATGAGGATTTTATCTTTAGCTAGTTCTAGCTGCTCCATATTAACCAAGCGACGGTTAGATCGTGCAGCAAACAGTGCCGCTTCGTTAACCAAGTTCGCAAGATCAGCACCAGAGAAACCAGGTGTACCACGAGCAATATTTTTTGGATTCACATCTTCATCACAAGGCACTTTACGCAAATGCACTTTAAGAATCTGTTCACGACCACGAATATCTGGCAGACCAACCTGAACTTGACGGTCAAAACGACCAGGACGTAACAAAGCAGGGTCCAATACATCAGGACGGTTAGTAGCAGCAATAACGATAATACCTTCGTTACCTTCAAAGCCATCCATTTCAACCAATAATTGGTTCAATGTTTGTTCACGTTCATCATTACCGCCACCCATGCCTGAGCCACGGTTACGGCCAACAGCATCAATTTCATCAATAAAGATAATGCAAGGAGCGTGTTTCTTAGCTTGTTCGAACATATCACGAACACGAGAAGCACCGACACCAACAAACATTTCAACAAAGTCTGAACCGGAAATGGTAAAGAAAGGTACTTTGGCTTCACCTGCAATCGCTTTCGCTAGCAAGGTTTTACCTGTACCTGGCGGTCCACACATCAAGATACCACGAGGAATTTTACCGCCAAGGCGTTGGAATTTGCTTGGCTCACGCAAGAAGTCGACCAATTCTTTAGTATCTTCTTTTGCTTCATCACAACCAGCGACATCAGCAAAGGTGGTTTTGATCTGATCTTCAGGCAGCAATCTCGCCTTAGACTTACCAAATGCCATAGGGCCGCCTTTGCCGCCACCGCCACCTTGCATTTGGCGCATGAAGAACATAAAAATGGCCAAAATAAGCAAAATAGGGAAACTCGCAACAAGCAGTTGAGTCCAAATGCTTTGCTGCTCAGGCATACGCCCTTCAACAACCACATTATTACTCAACAGATCATCCATAATTTTTGGATCAGCTGCTGCTGGGCGTACAGTTTCAAACGGCACACCATTTTTGTCGGAACCACTGATGGTATAACCATCAATTACAACACGCGCAATATTGCCGTCCTGCACTGAGTTTACGAATGACGAATAAGTCATACGGCTTGTTTCAGTCGTGGTATTAAAATTTTTGAATACAGTTAATAAAACGGCTGCGATTACTAACCACAACAGAATATTTTTAAGCATATCGTTCAAGAGCACACCTCTTAACGTTTGAATAAATGACCTTCAGCAAGTATATACCAGCTCTAAGCCCATCCCTAATTTACCCTTTAAATTGTCTACCTAACAAATAAACTTCTCTACTTCTCGCACGAGAAGCATCAGGTTTACGTGTTACAACACTAGCAAACATGCCGCGCATTGCCTTTAAATACTCATCAAAGCCCTCTCCTTGGAAAACTTTTACTAAAAAATTTCCGCCAGGTCGTAAAACTTGTGAAGCCATATCTAAAGCCAATTCCACCAAATACATGGATTGCGGCTGATCAACAGCGCTATTACCACTCATATTGGGGGCCATATCTGAAATTACAAGATCTGCATGCTCATCTCCTATCGCTTTTAGGATTTCTTGATAAACATCATCCTCTGTAAAGTCCCCTTGAACAAAGGTTACACCTGGCAAAGGTGCCATTTCTAAAATATCCGATGCAACAACTTTACCCTTGTCTCCAATCAATCTCCCCGCGATTTGAGACCAACCACCTGGCGCTGCACCTAAATCTACCACCTTCATGCCAGATTTAAGCAACTTGTCCTTATCATTTATCTCAATTAATTTATAACTAGCGCGTGAACGATAGCCATCTTGCTGAGAACGCCTTACATAAACGTCATCAAAATGCTCTTTCATCCAGCTTTCACTACTTTTTGATCTTGCCACGGTTTCTTCATACCTAAATTCAACAATATTCCGTTATAATATATCTTAACCTCTAAAGCCTCCATCAAAGAGGAGTAACTAAACATGAGAAAATTAAAATATGAGCATATCCAACGTTCAAAAAAAGCAATATAGACTTATTGGTCACGCATTAAACCCTGTTGTTATGATTGCAGGTAATGGTTTAACAGAAGCCGTATTAACTGAAGTTGATCGCGCTCTTGAAGATCACGAACTCATTAAAGTACGTTTTAGCATCATGGACCGTGAAGTTCGCAGTGACCTTATTGCAGAAACAAGCAAAATCATGAAATGTGAAGTTGTACAAACTATTGGTAAAGTAGCCCTTTTTTACCGCAAAGCATTAGAACCAAACCCTAAGCTTTCAAATCTACTACGCTAGTTTTTAGTAAGACTGGTGATACCTTCACCAGTCTTCTTCTCCTACCCCAAACCAACTGATTAAACTTTAACCAACAAGTGCCGATAACAATATTACCCATTAGCTTTTTATTAGGATTAATGTCGTGATATTTATTCAAGCCCTTGAAAAAATGCATGCAAAAGCAAATGACAAGGTTAAAATTAGAGCCCGTTCAAACCAGCATGCCACAAAACCAGATGCTGATAGCGTTTTTTTAAGTGACGCAGCAAACCATGCTGTTGAAGTTAATCTTACAAGCGAGGCTTACACTAAGCTTGATGCTAATATGAGCATTGAAGCCAGCTTGTTACAAGCAGCAATCCAACACCTAAATAAAACTCTGGTGCCGATTTATTCGCTCGATGAATTAGATCTTGGCCACAACAAGTGGCATTTAGCACTACAGCAACCGCCAAACACAGTTCCACGCCACAAAAACCACTATGGACTTGGCGTAAAGCCCTGCCCTACAGACATACTTAACTATAAGTTTGTCATGCCTGTTACCAGCACAGCAGGAAGACAATTTGAGTTTTACTTGGAGTTAAGAGTGGCTAGGTTTACACAAGCAGCCAACCATTGGCCTTTGCCTGAGATAGAACCCATTCAGCTAGAGGTTATTCCTAGCCCATACAATGGTCGCTTCCTAGAGAGCATCAATACTGATAACCATTATTTTCTTGATCAAGATGGTGACGAGAATCAAACTCTACCAATTTTAAATAACATGCGGGATAAAACTAAATTTAAGGACTTACCAGAAAATCACTTTTTTAGTGGTTTAAGGGTTTGGCGCTGCAACAATGACTTAATCAAAATAATTCTATTAGGCGAGCCCGGTCTAGGCGCTATCTATATCGCCAATATCAAAACGTAAAGCTAATCGCTATAACTAGAAAGTAACGTTAGCTTTTTGCAGTTGCAGCCACACAAAACATTAAAGCTTCTGTATAAGTATGATTGAAAATTTTGTGGGGCAAGTGAGACTCAAAATAAAAACTATCACCCACCTCCAGTGAGTGCTTTTTTCCTTTTATATCTAAAACCAATTTGCCCTTTATCAGGTAACCTGTCTTTTCTGCTAACTTGGCGTTTTCTTCCACATCGCTGATAGCACCAGCAGGATAACGCTGGACTGTCGCACACATAGCCCGTTCTTTTATGAAGTGTTTACCTACAAGCTGTTTACTCACTTGATCATGACTGACATCTAGCAAATCATCTTCTTTATATACCACCTGATAATCTAACTCGTCCGCTTGTGAAGTATCAAAAAAGCTGGATAAAGGCACGGCCAATGCCGCTAATACCTTTTCAAGAGAACTAATACTCGGACTCACTTTATTCGTCTCTATCATAGAGATGGCACTATTAGTCATGCCTGCTCGTTTAGCGAGTTCACGCTGAGATATTTTTTTATTTTTTCTTAGCTGATAAAGCCTTTCTCCAACATTCATCTCACCCTCCCTAAACAGCCTTTTTTACAGATTTAAAAACAAAAAAAGCCGTCATAAAATACGGCTTTTCTAGGTCACAATTCCGGTCTATTAAGCTAAATACTAAAAGACGAACCACAACCACAAGTTGAGCTAGCATTTGGATTTTTTACCGTGAAGCGAGACCCTTCAAGCCCTTCTTGATAATCCACTTCAGAACCAACAAGGTATTGGAAACTTAAAGGATCAACCACCATCTTTACGCCTTCACGCTCAACAGTCGTATCATCTTCTTGAAACTCTTCATCAAAGGTAAAACCATACTGAAATCCAGAACAACCACCACCCGTTACATAAACACGTAACATCAAACGATTATTCTCTTCTTCTTCAATTAGGTTTTTAAGTTTACTTGCTGCTGCATGAGTAAACTCAAAGGGTTCTACAGATTGTACTGTCATTACTACTCCAGTGAAGCATTTCAATTAGCCAACTAGGCTAATCACTTCATTTAATGTTCACGTGTCGATCTAAAACGCACGTCAGGCCATTTCTCTTCGGCCATCATAAGATTAACTCTAGTAGGTGCAATATAAGTTAAATGCCCGCCACCATCAATCGCTAGGTTAGCCACATTTTTGCGTTTAAACTCTTCAAAGATCTTATCATCTTCACAGTCAACCCAACGGGCTGTTGCCACATTTACAGGTTCGTACAAACACTCTACCTTGTACTCATCTTTAAGACGGTAAGCAACAACTTCATACTGTAACTGACCCACGGCACCAACAATAAGGTCATTATTTATTTGCGGCATAAATAACTGAGTTGAACCTTCTTCTGATAACTGCTGTAAACCTTTTTGTAAGGCTTTCATCTTAAGAGGGTCTTTCAAACGCACTCGGCGAAATAGTTCAGGGGCAAAATGAGGAATACCCGTAAACTTAAGCTCTTCACCTGAAGTAAAGGTGTCACCTATCTGAATCGTACCATGGTTATGTAAACCAATAATATCGCCCGAGAAAGCTTCTTCTACCCCTTCCCTATCACCTGCTGTGAAAGATACTGCATCCGTTACCTTAACATCTTTCCCTAAACGACAGTGTTTCATCTTCATGCCACGATTATAGGTACCAGAACAGATACGCATAAAGGCAACACGGTCTCTGTGTTTCGGGTCCATGTTCGCTTGAATCTTGAATACAAAACCAGAGAACTTCTCTTCACGAGCATCGACATCACGTGTTTTAGCTGCACGATGGCTAGGCGCTGGCGCCCATTTAACAAAGCCATCCAGCATTTCGCGTACACCAAAGTTAGACAAGGCAGTACCAAAGAAAACAGGAGTAATACGGCCTGCTAGGTATTCATCATGATCAAATTCATGGCTAGCACCACGAACTAATTCAATTTCATCTAAGAAGTCATCATACAAATCACCTAGATGTGCTTTCGCTTCATCAGACTCGATACCTTGAATTTGCACATCATCCGTTAATTTATGACCACGACCTCCTTCATATACATGAATGGTGTCAGTATATAAATTATAAACCCCCTTAAAAAAGGTACTCATTCCAATTGGCCAAGTAACAGGTGCAGCCTTAATTTTTAAGACTTCTTCCACTTCATCCAAAAGCTCAATTGGATCACGGATATCTCGGTCCATTTTGTTGATGAAAGTTAGAATTGGTGTATCACGCAAACGACACACTTCCATTAACTTGATGGTACGATCCTCGACACCTTTCGCGCCGTCAATCACCATCAATACCGAGTCAACAGCAGTCAAAGTACGATAAGTATCTTCCGAGAAATCTTCGTGTCCAGGGGTATCCAAAAGATTAACCATGCGATCACGATAAGGGAACTGCATCACAGATGAGGTAATGGAAATACCACGCTGTTGCTCCATTGTCATCCAGTCTGAGGTTGCATGTTTATCGCCCTTACGGCCTTTCACACTACCTGCTGTTTGAATCAATTGACCCAGTAACAACAGCTTTTCAGTAATGGTGGTTTTACCCGCATCAGGGTGAGAAATAATCGCAAAGGTACGTCTTTGATCGACTTCCTTTATAAACTCGGCATTAGACATGAATAAGTATCTTCTTTGGTTTCAAGAGGGCTGGATTAAGTAAGCCTTCTGAGCATTAAATTTGAATGGGCGCTATTTTCGCTGATCTTGAGCAGATACACAATCCAAGCAGGGATTTAAAAGCAAGATCTAAGATAAAGAGATAAAAGACAGAAGATTAAAACAATATTGGAAATATCACTAAAAGTGCCACGCCCCCCTATCGGCAGATAGAACACAGGGGGCCTGACAAAAACAAAATTGGGTTAATGCTTTTCTTCAATCAATTGCCACCAAGCAGCTAAGGTGGGCGTTTTCACTAAATCGATGAAATTAACGGCTAAGCCTGCATTTCGCCAATAGATACTTAAATTCATAATTTGCAAAGAACCCAAACCGTAATAAACTAGATTCTCTTGCTCATCGAGATCATTTACGCCCTGCAGCAAAGACAACAAACATGAGCGCAAAGCTAACTTGTTCTCAGGAATCGATACAGAGTTGTTAGGCATATATCTTTAACCACCACATATTGAATTAATACTAATTATGATATCAAAACAAAACGCAAATAGGAATCATTATCAATATAATGTCAAAACCACTTAACCTTATGACTTTTAATTTAACGATTACTCGAATCTAAAGAACCTAACCTTTATTAGATACTATTGTTTTAAACTTTGAAGTGGAGTTTCAATAGCGCTGCCTCCACTTATAAGTTAAGCTGCGCGCTTTCTAACATAAGCATTAGTAATCCATATCAATTAATACGAGTAAGCACTATGAGTTTTGCCGAACTTGGCCTTTCTAAACCGATTCTCGCAGCCATCAAAGAATCAGGTTATAGCAAACCTTCTCCGATTCAGAAGCAAGCTATCCCTGCCATTCTTGAAAATAATGACATCATGGCAGCGGCTCAAACAGGTACAGGTAAAACAGCAGGCTTTACCTTACCCCTACTTGAGATATTAAGCCGAGGCGCTAAGGCGAGTCCGAACCAAGTTAGAGCGCTCGTATTAACCCCAACAAGGGAGTTGGCAGCACAAGTAGCAGACAGTGTTGCAACCTACGGCAAAAACCTAAACTTAAGGTCTGACGTTGTTTTTGGTGGCGTAAAAATCAACCCACAAATGATGCGCCTGCGTAAAGGCACAGACATTCTTGTTGCGACGCCAGGACGTTTACTTGATCTCTATAATCAAAAAGCCATACGCTTTGATCAATTAGAAGTCTTGGTGCTTGATGAAGCAGACCGTATGCTAGATATGGGTTTCATTCATGATATTAAAAAGGTGTTAGCACTCCTACCTAAACGCAGACAAAGTCTACTTTTCTCCGCCACCTTCTCTGATGACATCAGACAGTTAGCAAAAGGCTTAATGAATAACCCAGTAGAAGTCTCTGTTTCTCCAGCTAATGCAGCAACTCCGACAGTACATCACCTGCTTCATCCGGTAGATAAAAAAGAGAAAACGGCCTTACTGATTCATTTAATTATTAGCCAAAACTGGCAACAAGCTTTGGTATTTAGCCGCACCAAACATGGCGCAAATAAAATTGTACAAAAGCTAAATGACGCAGGCATCAGTGCCGCTGCCATTCATGGTAATAAAAGCCAAGGGGCAAGAACAAAAGCCTTAGCAGACTTTAAAAACTCTGACATTAAAATTTTAGTGGCAACTGATATCGCTGCCAGAGGGATAGATATAGAGCAACTGCCACAGGTGGTAAACTTTGACCTACCTAATGTTGCAGAAGATTATGTACACCGTATCGGCCGTACTGGCCGTGCTGGTGCATCAGGTAAAGCAGTCTCTTTGGTGAGCGCTGACGAAGTGGATCAGCTAAAAGACATTGAACGCCTCATTAAAAAGTTAATTCCTAGAGAGACCTTAGTGGGCTTTGATCCAAACCATGTAGTACCAGAAACACGTTTAGATACTCGACCAATCAAAGCTAAAAAGCCAAAAAAACCAAAGAAGAATCATCAACAATCTAATGATTCAAGTAAGAAGCCTGCAAACAAGAATCAAGGCCCAATCAAACTTGAGCCAGGCCTTAGAACACAACCATTAGCACCAAAACGTAAGCCGCGCCGTCGTCGCCCTGCAAAAACAGCTGATAACAGTTAATCACTCTGCTTTGCATGATTGATCTACTCAATATTGAATCTCTCAACTAGAGAATCAATAAATAGATCAATCATGCGACTGAGCAAAAATATGCCCTTTAATTCGCGAGAATAAATAAGCGCAATAACCCACACCCGCCACCAGCTGCACACTCCAAAGCAAGACTAAATTTTCTACCCCTAAATAGATAAAAATCCCCATGATGGGTAATAGAATTAGCCAATGATAAACCCCTGTGTATTTCAGCACAGTTTGGTGTAGCCCCATTCCAAACAAGGTTTGAGTAAAAAGTGACATGAATACCGCTAAGGGAGCCTCTAACAAGACTAATAACAACAGCTGACGTATCTCATCCGCCAAACTAATACTTTCCACAAATAAAACCGAAATCGCCCCTAAGAAGGGCCAAAGGGCTAGAGCCAATAAAAAGTAAGTTAATATGCCTGTTGTTAAGGCGGTATATAACACGCTACGAATTGCGTGAGTATCGCCAGCCCCCACCGCCTTACCCGTTACAGCGCCCGTAACACTGCCCAAGCCCCTAATCGGAATCACATAAATACGTGAAATGCGCATCACCAAACTCGCAATGAGAAGACTGGTAGCTGAAATGTTAGCAAACATGGCAAGTAACACCACGCTGTAACCAATAAATAGAAATTGGCTTAAACCCACCATAATCGCTTTCATTAGCATGGGTTTAACCCCCTCTAATTGAATTTTTTCTAATCGAATAAAGCGGGCAACAGAATAAAGCGCAAAGATAAGATTACCCAAAATATGGCTAAAAGCGGTAGCAAACCCTGCCCCAGCCACCCCATAACCCATATCAACAGCAAGATAAGTACTCACTAAATTAAATAGGTTAATCGAGATATTGCGATACATATTCACAGAAGAAAGGCCACAAGAAACCAGATAACCAGACAAGCACAAGCCCAATGCCATAAAAGGTAACCCCCAAATACGGGAAACCAGATAATCTTCCGCAAAACCTGAATGAGAAATATCAGAGACATAACCTTGGGCAATATAGCTAGCTAAGCTAAGTAGCAGTGTCATCAAAACCAAACTGATACAAGTACAGGTCAGTACCGAGGTAGAAAAGCAAATATGAGCTTGTTTTAGGTTTTTAGCCCCCATAGCTTGAGAACATTCCGTTCTCACCACAATAAAAAAGCCAATAAAAATGGATTGCAACAAAAGGAAGACAAAGCTCATGCTAGAGGCTGCACCAAGGGCTTCTGCACCCAAAGAGCTAATAATCAAAAGGTCTACTAGAGTAAGGCTTTGCAAACCAATAGAGGAAACGGCATTAGGTAGCCATTGACGGACAATTTTCTGAAAAGCATCAAAGTCGAATATGTGACGCTCTTTTAATCGCAACATCACCGCATTCATAAGCGAAATTCCACGTGAGACTTAGGCTTATTGCGATTCCATTGCATATAGACATCCTGATTGTCAGCTTAAAGAAAAGCTGAACCCGCTTATATTTTTTTGCCAACTCCCTAAATATGATTCATAAGTTTAAAAACTGAAAGTTATTCACTTTATTTTTTGTATATTTTTTATACAAAAAGTTTGGATACCGTATTTTGTTTAGCACAAAAAAAACCAGCCTTTTGGCTGGTTTCTTCAGACATATAATTTAAAGCTAGTTCATCATAAACTTGCTTTTATTTTGATTAACAATAAGTTAACCAGTGGTCATACTTGCTATTACGACCTTTTACGATATCAAAGTACAAGGTTTGTAGCTTCTCTGTAATAGGGCCTCGAGCACCACTGCCAATCTGGCGATTATCGAGTTCTCTAATCGGCATAACTTCTGCTGCAGTACCGGTAAAGAATGCTTCATCTGCCACATATACTTCATCACGGGTTAAACGTTTTTCTTTAACCGTATAACCTAGCTCTTCAGCTAGTTGAATGATGGTGCGACGCGTAATACCATCAAGGCATGATGTCAGTTCAGGTGTGTAAATAATGCCGTCACGAATCACGAAGATATTTTCACCTGAACCTTCAGCTACATAGCCTTCGTTATCAAGCAACAAGGCTTCTTCACAACCAGACTGCAATGCTTCTTGCAATGCCAACATGGAGTTCATGTAGTTACCATTAGCTTTGGCTTTACACATGGTAATGTTGACATGATGACGAGTATAAGAAGACGTACGGATGCGAATTCCTTTAGCTAGGTTCTCTTCACCCATATAAGATGGCCACTCCCAAGCAGCTACCATGGTATGAGTTTGCAGGTTATCAGCACGTAACCCCATACCTTCAGAACCATAAAAACACATAGGACGAATATAAGCAGAAGCCAATTTATTCTCTTGAATAGATTTGACGTGAGCTTGATTAACCTCTTCCTTAGTGCAAGGCATTGGCATGTTAAGAATATGAGCCGAGCGGAACAAACGGTCAGTATGTTCTTCTAGTCTAAAAATGGCAGGACCTTTTGGTGTTTCATAGGCACGAACCCCTTCAAATACGCCCATGCCATAATGCAATGTATGTGTTAACACATGCACCTTTGCATCACGCCAATCAACCATTTCACCGTCTAACCAGATGAAACCATCTCTATCTGCCATAGTTGGCATTGCCATACTCTTTCTCCTATCTCATACATTTGCAAAGGCTGCCAGTTACCAGCCTTATTATTGTTTTATATTTATTAGCATCCTAGTAAGAGACCTTAACTCTCTTTTAAGACAAATGCTTGCCACAAATTATTAACCTGTTCCTGATTCGCTTGCAACTGCTGTTTTGGAATCACACGCGTTTGTTTTTGCAGAGTCAGTCTATGGGTCTGTGCACGATACAATTTATAAGTCTCGGTCATGCTTTCTGCATCTTCTTGGCTCAATACACCAGCCAAAACAGCGGCTTCAATTTGACGTATATTATCTGAGTATTGCATTAACTCAGGATGAGTCGCCGACCAAGCTAATACTAAATATTGCACCATAAACTCGATATCTATGATACCACCAGCACCCTGTTTAAGATCGAAGCTGGTATCTGTCTTACTACTGTCTAGGTGTTTGCGCATTTTTTCACGCATCTTGATGACTTCAGTTTTTAATTCTGTCTTATCGCGTACGATAGACAGAATTTGCTGTCGCTGCGCCTCAAACTCTTGCCCTAACGCTTGGTTCCCAGACAGCACTCTTGCTCGGGTTAGCGCCTGATGCTCCCAAATCCAAGCTTCTTTATTTTGATAGTCAGTAAAAGCATCTAAACTGGTTACCAATAAACCTGAATTTCCTGAAGGGCGTAAACGCATATCCACTTCATATAAACGTCCACAAGAGGTAAAGCTTGTTAGCATATGGATGATACGCTGCCCTAAGCGAGTATAGAAAGTAAGGTTATCTATACTGCGATCACCATTAGTATTAGCGCTTCTATCGCTATTGTGGATAAAGACTAAATCTAAATCTGAGTCATAACCTAGCTCTAACCCACCCGACTTACCATAGCCAACGACGACCAATTCAGGGGCAAGTACAGCCTCAAGCTGTGCATCCTCATTCTTCTTGGTCGGATAGCCATGTCTATGAATTAAATAGTACCAAGCCTTTTGTATTACCTGCTCTAGAATGACTTCTGCCAACCAAGTTAGATGATCACTCACCTTCATTAAAGGCAACACCTCGGTAATATCGCAAGCAGCAATACGTAGGATGATAGAACGGCGGAAACGACGTAAAGCATCCATATGGGCTTCTTCATCATCTTCGGGTAAACGTAATAAAATTTGTTTTAGCTCATCTTCCATCATGCCTTTATCAGGTGGAGAGAAGAGAGTTGTGCCATCGAGTAGCTCATCTAATAACATAGGGCTGCTAGATATCAGCTCACTAAACCAAGAACTATCACGGCTTAAACGTATTAAATGAGAAATCGCTGTCGGGTTTTCGATCAAGAGTACTAAATAAGAGGTTCGCCTTAAAATGGCCTCTAAAATAGGAAACACACGCTCTAAAATAATATCGGGATGTGCTTCACTTTTAAGTGCATAGGTAAAGTCAGCAAAAAATGTTGCTAGCCTTTCCTGCCCAATAGGCTGCATGAAAGCAACGGCTTTAGAGGTTAAAAAGCGGCTGATCTGATCAATTACATTGCTTTGATCATCCCAGCTTACCTCAGCGATAAGATCCGCCACATGTTCTTGATTAAGTGGCTGACTAGCGGCACTGCTACTCGTTTTATCTGCTTTAAGCTCTGTATTTTTTAGCGGAGCCAGAGTTTGACTTAGGCCACTTCGAAATAGCAAACGCCAAGCTTCTCTATCTGAGTTTTCTGCATCCTCTTCTTTGTCATCATCAATCAAGGCAACAAAAAATTGATGCACCTGCTCTCTTGCTTGATCAAGGGCTTGATGTAATTCAGACCAGTTAGAATAGCCAAGCATGATAGCTACTCTGAGTTGCTGTACTTCGTCTTCTGGTAATAACTGCGTCTGTTCATCTTTAATCGCTTGCAAGGCATGCTCTGTACGACGAAGTAACTGATAAGCCAGCCATAGGGCATCCACTTGTTCTGAATCTAAGTAACCCTGTTTAGCCAAATAGGGCAGCACTTGATAAAGTGATTGTGTTTGTAACCCTGTATCACGGCCACCATGTAAGATTTGTAAAGCTTGAACAATGAATTCTATTTCACGAATACCGCCCTGCCCTAACTTAATATTGTGCTCTATGCCTTTACGCTGAACTTCTTTTGCAATCATTTTTTTCAGATCACGCAAGGCTGTAATCGCTGAAAAATCTAAGTATTTACGATAAACAAAAGGTCGTCTTAATTGCTCAAAAGCCAGCTTATCGCACTCTTCTCCTGCCATCACTCGGGATTTGATCATAGCGTATCTTTCCCAGTCACGTCCCTGATCTTGATAGTAATTTTCAAGTGAATCCAGATTAAGCACCAAAGCACCACTTTGCCCATAAGGTCGAAGGCGCATATCTACCCTAAAGACAAATCCATCTAAGGTAATCTGATCTAAATGCTGAATCAGCTTTTGACCTATCTTGGTGAAATACTCCTGGTGCGAGATGGATTTTTTACCGTTTTGTGTTTCTCCATGCTCTCGAAAAGCAAAAATCAAATCGATATCTGAAGAGAGGTTTAACTCACCGCCACCTAGCTTACCCATGCCTATGACTATCATGGAAACTAACTTGCCTTCGCTATCTAGCGCATCCCCATAGAGGTTTTGATAGTTATTTTTTAGCCAGGTTAAGCTGGTTTGTACGCATACATCAGCCAACTCACTTAGAATTTTAGTGAGGTCTTTTAAGTCAATACGCTGCAAAATATCAAGATAAATAAGTCGACACATCCACTGATGACGGAACAAACGAAGTCGCGACATCAAGGTTTTTTCATCTAATTTAAAAAGCTCATCTGCACCAATAGGCAAACACAGTTTTGGAGACATAGCTAATAGACCAGCACTCTCCATGGTTGCCCATTCATCCACCCATTCAGGGAAACGGCTTGCTTGCTGAAAAACATAGTCACTTAGATTCAAAACAGCGTCTAACTCTCCCTGATTAGGGAAATCCGCAAGTGACTGTCTTACCTCTATTAGCTGAGCTAAACGTGCGTCCTGATTGGATGCATTTAATAACTGAGAAAACTGGTTCAAACTTGGATTATTCTGGGGCAACAAAATTGTCATTTTCACCTCGACAACAAGAGCAATATCGATCGCAACAAATTTATAATTTGATTTAAAGTCACTGAAGACACAGCCAGATTACTGACTATTTTGTCTATTAAGCCAACGGGCGATGGCTAGCATGGACTGTCCCGTTTCTAAAAGTGCAGTCAGCGGTAATGGTGACTCAGAATCAAGCTGCATCATTTTACGTTTCATTAGGGTTTCAAGATTCACTAGGTCCTGAGCTAATAAAGGGCTAACAAAGTTAGCTAGCTGATCCATGGCATCATACACAGGGGTTAGAAAAGCAATATCATCATAAAAACACATGGCTTCCCAGTAAACTAACCAGGTTTCATACCAAAAAGCCCCCTGCTCTATAGCACTGGCATTTTCACTGAGTGCATCTGGTAGTTCAATCTTATTATCTTTTAAACGCACTCCTTTCTGCGCTTTACTCACGGTACTCACTTGTACTGGCACAGTAAGGGCTAAACGACTGGCAAAATCATACAAAGCAATCTCATCACCAGATTTTAATTCTAATTCGAGTTCACTGATTTGGTCCTTACCATAGGGAGAAGTCACTTCACCTTGATCACACACCACTTCCATCAAGGTGTTAGTGGCTTTAATCAACCAGATTTGACGTTCAAAGTCGGTACGAAATACTTGTTCTAGACCTTTTTCCCAAGCTCTATCATGTAAGGACTCAGGTAACATCTCATCTGTTAAACGCTCAAGCTCCAGCTTGTCTTCTTTAATATCCCATTCCCACTCGCCACGAGCATGCATACCAATACGGTTAGAGCCTCGTGTCTTTAGCGTCTGGATATAGCGTTCGTTAATCGCTCGAATGCGTAAGGCAATGCCAGCATTCATTAAGGTTTTATCTTGAGTATCAAAGTAGCCATTCATCAGTTGAAGACTTGGTTCTGCATGACACTCAGGCTCCTGTTGGCAAATTGCATTTAAAAAGTCATAGGCTAAGTTAAGGTGATCCTTCTGAATCATTAACTTAAGCTCAAGTTCCATTGCCATGATAAAACCTCATCAGTGTCACTCTCTGTTATAAAAAGGGGCATATATAAGCCTAGCAACAGAGAAAAATAAAAAAAGTTCTGGCAGTTTATCAGAATCAGTAGCTTTCACCCTTGGTTCAGGCAAAATAATTAACTTCAAGGAGAAACTTATGTCATTGCCAACACTTATTAATATGATGGGACAGCTGATTACTGCCCCTTCTATCAGTAGTAGCCAATCACAGTGGGACATGTCTAACAAAGCCGTTATCGAGTTGCTCGAGGACTGGCTGAGCCATTTAGGGTTTAAATGTGAAGTTATCAAGCTTGCAGGCCCCTTGGAGAAGTACAACCTTGTTGCCACGCTTGGAGAAGGCGATGGCGGTTTGGTCTTATCCGGTCACACAGATACAGTTCCTTTTGATGAAGGCCGTTGGCAATCCGACCCTTTTACATTAACAGAGCGAGAACAGAAACTATTTGGCCTTGGAACCTGTGATATGAAAGGCTTTTTTGCCATTGTTTTAGATGCGGTCAAAGACATGTGCCAGAGCCCGATCAAACAACCTCTTATCGTACTTGCTACCGCAGATGAAGAAAGTTCGATGAATGGCGCACGCGCCTTGGTTGAAAGCGGCAAACTTAAAGCCAGATATGCTTTGATCGGTGAGCCTACCTCTCTGACACCTATTTATGCCCACAAAGGCATTATGATGGAGCGTATCCGTGTGACAGGGAAAAGTGGTCACTCTTCAAACCCAAACTTGGGCAATAACGCTATGGATGCCATGCATGCCGTTATGTCTGAACTCATGTCATTTCGCCAAGAACTAAAAGCTCAATATCAGAATGCTGACTTTGCCATTGACTACCCTACTCTCAATTTAGGCTGTATTCATGGAGGTGATAGCCCTAACCGAATTTGTGCAGGCTGTGATATTGATTTCGATATTCGTGCGCTTCCCGGTATGAGCAATCAAGCTTTAATCGCAGAAATTGAACAGAGACTACCAATCATAGCGGAGCGCACTGGCACCAAAATTCAATTGGAACACTTGTTCCCTGATGTACCCTCTTTTGCCACTAGTCTCGAATCCGACATAGTCAAAGCCTGTGAAGCTTTAACCAAGAAAAAAGCTGATACGGTTGCTTTCGCAACTGAAGGGCCTTTTTTAAATCAAATGGGAATGGAAACCCTAGTGCTAGGGCCAGGCTCTATTGATCAAGCCCATCAGCCAAATGAATATTTAGCACTAGATCAAATTACGCCTATGCAAGATTTAATTCGATCTTTAGTACGACGATATTGTCTAGAGGCATAAATCATGGAACAAACAGGTTACACTAAGCAACATTTTATTTAATACCCCCAGACCAAGAGGTTTAACGTGTCTGACGATCTGAACTTTGACTTGAGTTACGTTGACTGGTTTCGCCATTCATCGCCTTACATTAACGCTCACAGGGATAAAACTTTCGTAATTTTTATCCCAGGTGAAGCGGCTGAATCCGCACAATTCTCCAATATCATTAGTGACCTTGCACTGATGGATTCACTTGGTATTCGACTCGTCATAGTTCACGGTGCCCGATCACAGATCAATCGTATTTTCGAGAGAGAGGCATTAACGAGCAAACTACATAAAGCTTGCCGCATTACCCCACAAGAGCAACTGCTTCCTATTATTCAAGCATCTGCAGGGGTTCGAGTGCAGATAGAAGCGCAATTATCCATGGCGCTCGCAAATACCCCTATGGCCGGTACACGACTTAAAATTTGCAGTGGTAATCATGTTATTGCCAGACCGCTTGGTGTGGTTGATGGCATAGATTTTGGACACTCAGGTGAAGTAAGACGAATTGACGCCGAAGCCATTAATAAATTGCTAAATGATGACAACATGGTGCTGCTTTCACATTTAGGTTATTCACCTACTGGTGAAGTATTCAATCTAAAAGGTGAAGAGGTAGCGACCCAAGCCGCCATTCAGCTGAAAGCAGACAAACTCATCATGCTTAATTCTGAAGAAGGTATCTTCTCGGATAAAGGTGAACTGGTTTCTGAACTATTAGCAAAGGACGCCGAACGCTTGCTCGAAAAGCTTTCATCGAATAATGAAATTAAGCTGGCCTTACAAGCTTGTATCCAAGCCGTTCGTAATGCCGTGCCTAGGGCACACCTTATCTCCTTTAATGAAAATGGCGGCCTCATCCGTGAGCTATTCACTCGTGAAGGGGCTGGCACCATGATAGACGAGGATAGCTACGAACAGTTAAGGCAAGCCACCATAGATGATGTGGGCGGTATGATGGCTCTCTTAGCACCGCTAGAAGCCAACGGTACTTTAGTAAGACGCTCTAGAGAGTTGCTTGAAAATGAAATAGATCGCTTTATCTTGATAGAGAGAGATAACGCCATTGTTGCTTGCGCCGCTCTATATGCTTTTGAAGATGAGTCGTTAGGCGAGCTTGCCTGTGTCGCAGTTGATCCAAGCTATCGTGGCGGACGTCGTGGGGATAGGCTCCTCAAAGGCATAGAAAGGTCTGCTAGAAAACAGGGGCTTAATAAACTCTTTTTGTTAACCACACGAACCGCTCACTGGTTTATCGAACGTGGCTTTAAGGCAGATAGCCTATCAGCAATCCCAAATGCAAAACAGAGCCTCTATAACTACCAAAGAAACTCTAAGATTTTCATAAAAAAACTATAATCACTCATAAATTCGTGACATCAAAAAAGCCTAAGTAGCGACATCTACTTAGGCTTTTTTACATTCACTTTTAGTTGTACTTGTTATTCCACAATTTTAAAAGGAATAAACATAGGGTAACCATCACGAATCACACGCATAGGTACAGAGTGATTCGCAGGGATAGCACTAACACTACCAAGGAAACGCTCAACACTGTCAATGCTAGTACCATTTAACATGGTAATTACATCACCTTGTTGTAGACCATTACGAGCCGCTGAGCCACCAATCACTTGCTCAATGACAACACCACCACGAATGTTTAAACGGCGCAGCATGTCATCAGAGATTTCACCCACAACCATACCTAAACGGTTTTCTTGTTGTTGTGTTTTAGTCAATTGATCAGGCTCACTTGGATAATTCTTCAAGGTGAAGCTCAATTCCATTTTTTTACCATTACGGTAAATAATTGACTTAGCAACATCACCTGCTTTTAATCCACCCACTCGATAAGGTAATTCTGAAGATTGCTCAATGATTTCATTGTTAAACTCAAGAATAATGTCCCCATCAATCAAACCCGCTTCTTGTGCTGGAGAGTCAGGAATAACTCGGCTAACAAGTGCACCACTTGGGCGGTCTAAGCCAAATGATTCAGCCAGATCACTACTCACATCTTGGATAATCACACCTAACCAAGCTCGAGTTACACGCCCTTCGTTTTTCAACTGATCTACAACTGACATGACTAGGTTAGAAGGAATCGCAAAAGATACCCCCATGAAGCCACCAGAACGGGTATAGATTTGTGAGTTAATACCTATTACTTCACCATCTAAGTTGAAAAGTGGTCCACCTGAATTACCTGGGTTAATAGCTACATCTGTTTGAATAAAAGGTACATAGTTATCAGAAGGTAGGTTGCGGCCTAACGCACTAACGATGCCGGCGGTTACTGTGTAATCAAAACCAAATGGTGATCCTATAGCCAATACCCATTGACCCGGCTTCATATTATCTGAATCACCTATGGTCACTGTTGGTAGGTCTTCTGCTTCAATTTTTAATAAAGCAAGGTCTGTCCTTTTATCTGTGCCCACCAGCTTAGCTTCGTATTCGCGTCTATCATTTAAACGCACATGAATAATATCAGCACCATCAATGACATGGTTATTAGTAAGAACGTAACCATCTGCAGAGATAATAAAACCAGAACCTAATGAGTTCCTTTGCTTACGTTTTGGTTGCTTATCTAATGGTTGTTGGCCAAAGAAGTGACGAAAGAACTCGTTCAATTCTTTTGCATTTGGGTTCAATTGAGGTTGACCTTGTGCTGTCGAAGGTAGCTGTTCTGTACTTATATTAACGACAGCAGGTGATGAATCTTCCACCAGCTCAGTAAAATCAGGTAATTGCATTGCTTTGGCGCTCATACTTGCCACAGCAAATAAGCTAAGCAACCCAATATAAAGAGGGTTTAAACGTTTTATCATTAGCTCGTCTCCTTTATAACGTCAGAGCATTTAGACTCGTTGTTAAGTCTTATAAAAAGAGTAAATCACTTTTTTATTAAGTAAAAATTAAGTCTTAAGTAATATCCAGTTATTTTAAGGCTGTATTTTTAAAGCTTATAAAACAATTGGTTACAACTGTAAGACATCAATGTTTTGGATTGGTTTCGTCTTGATAGACAAAATTTTTGGTTGGAAGTCTGGATCATTCACATGCGCAAGGGACACTTTTCTCGCAAAGTACAAGCCCGTCGCTAAACCGAGAATGGAACCAATAGCAGCAAATATTGACTCATCACTGACTAAACTAGGTAAAACAGCACCTAAGACCAAGCCTAAAAGAGGTACTAAATACATCCATATAGAGGCTTTTAGTAAAGTATCTTCAGGGA
Organism: Marinomonas sp. SBI8L; assembly: GCF_001624705.1. Taxonomy (GTDB): domain Bacteria; phylum Pseudomonadota; class Gammaproteobacteria; order Pseudomonadales; family Marinomonadaceae; genus Marinomonas. Next base: position 19,327 of record NZ_JSEO01000008.1, on the reverse strand, counting down.
TACCTACAACCACCTCTTGACCAACTTGGCTAGCAAATGTATCACTCACCATCATACGCATACGATTACTTGAGGATACTTTTGCTATGGCATGATGGCCACAGGCAGATTTGGCTTGGCAAGCAGTGCAACTACTTGTACGAACCGTTTCTACCTCGGCAAAGCCATCACTAACAGAAAGTACTATGCCACTTTCTTCTACCATTATTTTTGCCTCGGCATAATCACGGTAAGGAGTTTACGAATAGTCGCATCAGGCACTTCGCCCACAGCCGTTAGCAAGAAAGGAGAGCCATTCATCATGCTACTTTTCTCGCCCGCAATTGTTGTCCCCATACTCATGATAGTTAGCGGTTTTTGCACGTTTGTCGCTTCAACAAAAATCGAAATGGATGTCATACCATCCGATAATAGCATCATAGACGCTTTATCATTTATCTGCCTTGCACCACGCCAAACAGGCGCAAACCCTGCTGGTAACCAATCAAACACCCAATCACTGGTAACAGACTTAGGTGTGACTTCAATCACATGCTCCGAGTAGGTTCCCATACGTGGCACGAAGTCGTTTTTAGTTAGATTCGGCGATACATTTAAAGAGGTAAATTGTACTCTATCTAGCACTTTACCATTCGATTTTAACGTATCGTGCTTTAGCAAAAAGCCCGTTTCTATATCTAACCAAAACTCATGACCATAACGGTATTGATCTCTTGGTCTTAACTCTAACTTTTGCGCACGGCGGCCAGCAACCAAGCCTTTATCTGTCACAACAAAGTTATAGCCTTTTTGCAGTCTTTCGCCATTAAACTCTTTAAAGCGTTTAAAAGGTGCCGTAATAGGGTCTGTATTGTTAGCAAAGGACATATTTGGATAAACACAGATAACACTGTCATCGATTCGAATGACTTCTATCTTTTCTCCGTCTAAGTCTAATAAGCTTTCATATTCAACCCCATCAATCACACTATGGCGAACTTGCATGCTATTCATGTGAGAATCATGAGAACGTACAAACACGCCTTCATAACTCAAGGTAGAAAAGGCTTCGACCATACGGTTCATCAAACCTAATCCCGAAACATCCTGAGCTGACACACTATTCGCTAAAAGCGCGACAAGTGTGACCGAAACTAAACCAATGCGTCTTAAAAGCATATAAAACGCACCTTACTTCTGCTCAACAGGATAGCTAACAACACGCGCCATAGGTAACATACCTTGGCCCGCCGCCATAGTTGATTGCTCTGCATGCTGGCGTAAGTAACGTTGTAGACGCTTATTGTCTAACTCGATTTCAGCACTCACTTGCTGCAAAGGTTTCACATCTATCGGCAAAGCTAGACTTGGGGCCTGTGCTAAAGCAGGTGTTTGAGGGTTTGTCTCACCTTCTAACAGGTATGATCCACCACCAATCACAACAAAAGCCACACTGGCAGCCATCGCCAAGCCAGACACGGTTTGCTTGATAAAATGTACTTTTGATTCTTTTGGCGCTTTTTCTTCTGTTATAGGCGCGGCTTGAGGCGCTTGAAATTGATCAAAAGACACCACATTTTCACCTTGCTTGGCATCTTCATCTTCTAATCTCTCTATACCTTCTCGCACTCTTGCAACTAAATCTGTCGCCAAATGATCCACTTGATTATCAGAACTCAAAATAGAGCTGGTCAATGCATAGGCATGCATTTTCTCCTGCCACTCTTTTGCGTCCTGCTCTAAGATTTCATCAATCTCAGCTGCCTCACAGTGATCATCAAACAAGCTTGATAAGCTTTCAGCTAAACGATCATTCTGCTCTTGCTTGCTCACCATTTTACTCTCCCCCGCCCATAAAAGGACGAATGCGTTTTTCTATCGCATCACGTGCTCTAAATATACGTGACCGAACCGTTCCAACAGGACATCCCATTATCTGAGCGATATCCTCATAACTTAAACCATCAAATTCACGTAACCTGATGGCTGTTTTCAGCTCTTCAGGTAAATGCTCAATGGTTTCATAAATAGCTGCTTCAAGACGATCCTTGTTTAAGGTTGCGTCAGGCGTATCCACATCAGCTAAGGCATCAAATACCGTATATTCCTCTTCATCATCCAAGGCAACATCAGAACTTGGAGGTCGACGATTACGTCCAACCAAGTAATTTTTTGCTGTGTTAACAGCAATACGATATAGCCATGTATAAAAGGCACTGTCTCCACGAAAGTTACCAATCGCACGATAGGCTTTAATAAAACTTTCTTGGGCAACATCCATGACTTCATGTTTATCTGAAACATATCGTCCAATAAGGCCCATCACCTTGTATTGGTACTTTAAAACCAATAAATCAAAGGCTTTTTTATCACCATTTTGAACTCTTTCAACCAACTCTTGGTCGGAAGATGAACTGTGCTGCATAGGCACCTCATTCAAAACCATTATTTTCCAGCGCCTTTACAACCTTATTGTTATTGGTTGACCACTGGATCAATAACTAGTTCATATAAATTTTGACTAAAACCATCTAGCCAGTCACTTTAAAGAAAATTTAGGACAAAGTAATCCTAAGAAATAAGGACTAAATCGCCTTTATCAATTCAATCTCACTATTTTCAATCAAATTATTACTGCCCAGCTGCATAAAATTGCATCATCACGTCGTTTTCAAAACAGGCAAGTATTCCCATAGCGAGGTTAACAATAGTACCATTAATCTTTTACAGTTGAATTAGAACAAATAATGAGCCGTGAATATCAAACTGACATTTTAATCGTAGGTGCTGGCGCAGCTGGGCTTACCCTTGCTTTAGAGCTTGCAGATAAACACCAGGTTGCCATTTTAACCAAGGGTGATATTCACGAAGGCGCGACTTTATATGCCCAAGGGGGTGTCGCTGCCGTTTTATCCGACAAGGATACTGTCGACTCTCATATCAAAGACACCATGATAGCTGGTGCTGATTTGGGCGATACTGATGCAGTGCGCTTTACGGTTGAGCAATCTAAACAAAGTATTGATTGGCTGATAGAACAAGGTGTGCCTTTTACTCGTTATGAAGGCGGTGAACATTATCACCTGACAAAAGAAGGTGGTCACAGCCACAGACGCATTATTCATAGTGCAGATGCAACAGGCCAAGCCATCTCGAACACTCTTATCGACAATGCATCTAAGCACCCTAACATTACCTTTTACCCTGATCGCGTTGCCATAGACTTAATCACTAAACACAAGGTCAATCAGGCGAATCAAAGTGAAAATGAATGCATCGGCTTATACAGTTTGAACCATAAAACCGGTGAAGTAGATGTTTTCAAAGCCGCCAAAGTCGCATTAGCAACCGGTGGTGCCAGTAAAGTTTACCTTTATACCAGTAACCCTGATACCGCATCAGGTGATGGTATTGCTATGGCTTGGCGTGCTGGTTGTCGTGTAGCAAACATGGAGTTTAATCAGTTTCACCCTACCTGTCTTTATGACTCCAAAGCCAAAACCTTCTTAATCTCTGAAGCCGTTCGTGGTGAAGGTGGACGTTTATTACTACCTGATGGTAGTGCTTTTATGTCTCGCTTTGATGATCGTAAAGAGCTTGCTCCTAGAGACGTGGTTGCCAGAGCAATTGACCATGAGATCAAACGTCTAGGGGTGAATCATGTGCTGTTAGATATCACGCATAAAGGCAGTGATTTTATAAAATCTCATTTCCCAACCATCTATGAGCGTTGCCTAAGTTATGGCTATGACATGACAAAAGAACCAATTCCTGTCGTGCCTGCAGCCCATTACACCTGTGGTGGCGTGCTAGTTAATCAGCAAGGACAAACAGATCTTGCCAACTTATATGCGGTTGGCGAAACCTCCTATACTGGCCTTCATGGGGCTAACCGCTTAGCTAGTAACTCACTATTAGAGTGCATTGTATATGCAAGGTCAGCAGCGCAAGACATTCTTAATTCAGGCGAACTTACTTACTACCCAGCGAGTATCCCAGCATGGGATGAAACTCAAGTAACTAACTCAGATGAAGACGTTGTGATTGCCCATAACTGGCATGAACTGCGCCGCTTCATGTGGGATTACGTGGGAATAGTAAGAACAGATAAACGCCTTATTAGAGCCAAGCACAGAGTAGATTTATTACTGTCTGAAATCGACGAGTTTTATAGTAACTATAAGGTAAGTAATGATTTATTAGAGTTACGAAACCTAGCTGTGGTTGCCAAACTAATCATCAAATCTGCAATGACACGTAAAGAAAGCCGTGGTTTGCATTTTACGCTCGATCACCCAGATTTAGCGCAAGAATCTAGCCCCACTATACTCTCTCCCTTTAAAGACTAACATTCAGTTTAGCCATTTACTTATTTGTTTATCGAAAAGATAAAGCCTAATTATTAAGCTTTATCTTTTCCTGTATGACATTGGTAGGCGGCAAATGAACGTAAATAAGCGAACTCTTCTTTACTTAACATGCTGTGGTAAATACTAAGATAGGCTGGCTCAAACAAAGCACGCTTCAGCTTGGTTAGCCAAAAAGAAAACTTAAAGTAGCTTACCCAAGTATTTGATGTCGTCTGGATAGCGTCTTCTGGCGTTATTACCGCTAATAAACGCCAAGCATTAAAACTCTTAAACTCAACTTTATATCTGCCACTGTTAGTATCTAAAACAGCCAGATTCGTCTTAATACTAATGGCACCTTGGTCAAGATACACCAAGCGCCTTGCAATGAGCAGACAAGTTACAGCCACAGCGTGGAATAAACTAAGCTCTAAATATAATTGGGGACTTAACCAGATATGACAAGCCAGTACCAGGCCCCAGCAAAAGCAGAGCCAAGGTACCGCTTCATAGAAAGAGGTTTTAAGCCTGGTAGTTTTCAGGCTGTACACGATCAAGAATAATCTTAACTATACGTGCAATATCAGGATCGCTAGGTACTTCTCGTTGCATAAACCAAACAAACATCTCTTGGTCTTCAACTTGAATTAGCTTGTAAAAGCGACGCTTATCATCATCGTCAAGCTTCTCAAATTCTTCTTCTAAAAAAGGCTCTAGCAAGACATCCAGTTCCAGCATGCCACGACGACAATGCCACTTTAGACGTTTAAATCCGATAGACTCTTCTGTTTCACTCATTGCTGCACCTCACTTTAAGTTGTCAGCATTATAACGTTTGAACTTAGATTGGAAAACTAAAGAAGATGAGTAAAGTCAGCAAACGAGAATACTTACTCGCAATATGACTTGGATTTCCTTAGTTTTAAGAAGTTACTCAAACACAACTAGAAGTTCTTTAAATCACCTGTGAAAATTTTATCTCTCACACCTGTGTTACAGCCTTCTTCTAACTCAATGGTGCCACCTAAGCCATCATCCATCAGCAAACGCAAAGGCGCTTTCTCACCAGCCTCGCTAGTTTCATCACTCTCAACTATTGCAGCGTTAAAACCGTCTTCAATAAGGTCTACCTGATTGTATCGTAATGGAAAGGCCACATCAGAGTTGAATTCATAAGTCACACCATCACGCTCAATACGAATGCAGTTAAAGCTGTAAACCTCTTTACTTGTTGATTGAGCCTCTATCTTAGAGTTGGTGCCATTAGCATCTATATAGGAGATAGGTTGGTCAGTCATATTCTGAACATCGATGTAAAAAGTACTCGAACATGCTGCTAAGGCAACAGCACTGGTCACGACTAACCCCATTTTGTAAAACAGCATTTAACTTTGCCCTTATTAATTTAATCTTGTTTGACCACAACCAAAGCGGTAATAGTATTTGCTCGCCATCATAAAAAAAAGCTCAGCACATGGCGAGCCTAGTTTACAATTTCTTAAATTTTCTCAACTATCTCGTCATTTTTCTCAAACAGATCCTAAGCGATTAGCGAATAATCCTTCTAATTCAGTAAAAATGATAAAACCCTTGTGTCTTTAAAGAATATCCTTAAATCCATAGTCGAGATTACCGTTTCCCCGCACAGGCTTAACGTAATATTTATCCATCACATACGGCTAAGGTATTAAGTAACATGACAAGACTTGACGGAAAACTATCTCATTTTGCCAATCCATTGGCCCATAAAGATAACCAGTATAGTGCTGAACAAAAAAACATCTTGAGTGTGGCAAATTCCATTTCTGCCATTGCCGATATCAAAACTTGGCCAGCCTATGCTGAAACGCCACTGCATTCACTCAACCAATTAGCCGCTGACATTGGTGTTGGCAGTATCTTCTACAAAGATGAATCACAAAGATTCGGTTTAAAAAGCTTTAAAGCTTTAGGTGGTGCCTATGCCGTCGCTTGTCAGTTACAACAGACACTCGCTAACAAACTAGGTTCAAAACCAAGTGTTGATGAACTATTAGATGGCAGCTTAAAAGCAGAACTTGCACAAATAACCATTAGCTGTGCAACTGACGGAAACCATGGGCGCTCCGTTGCTTGGGGTGCACAAATGTTTGGTTGTGGCTGTGTTATTTACATCCATAAAGATGTATCTGAAGGCCGTAAGCAAGCAATGCAGGCTTTTGGTGCTGAAGTGGTTCGTATCTCGGGCAACTATGATGAATCTGTACGTTTAGCGGATAGCGAAGCCAAAGCACATGGCCGTATCATAGTGTCGGATACCAGCTATGAAGGTTATATGGAAATCCCAAAAGATGTCGCACTGGGTTATACCGTGATGTTGGCTGAGATTGTTGAGCAACTTGAAACTAAGATTCCTACTCATATCTTTATTCAAGGTGGTGTTGGTGGTTTAGCCTCAGCAGTAACTGGCTATTTCTGGGACTTATGGGGTGACAAACGTCCACGCATTATTATTGTTGAACCAGAGCAAGCCAACTGTCTTCAGTTAAGTGCTAAAGCGGGCAAACCAATCGTAGTGGATGGCGACCTAGAAACACTGATGGCTGGTTTAGCTTGTGGTGAAGTATCAGCTCTTGCGTGGGAAATTCTTAAAAATGGCGCCGATGACTTCTTAACATTAAGTGAAGATACCATAGCCCCAACCATGCAAATGCTTGCAAACAGCTTTGATGGTTTACCTTCTATCGAAGCAGGTGAGTCAGCCGTTCCTGGTTTAGCCGCTACCATGCTAGCAAGCCAAGATAAAGATTTAGCCGCAGCACTAGGTCTAACTGATCAGAGTCAGGTGCTTGTTATCGGTACTGAGGGGGCAACTGACCCTGAACTATACCAACAGCTAGTACATGGCTAAGTCCTACTAACTGAAACAAAAAGAGGAGCTTAAACAAGCTCCTCTTTTTTGTGATTAAAGATTAGGTATTTAAAAGTACTGGGACACTCAAACCAGACTTAACTGAGTCCATAACCACATTGGTTTCAAAGCCTTTTACGTTATCATTGCCAAAGAAAACTTCACGGGTGAATTCTTCGTACTCTTCCATGTCTGCAGCGCTCACAAGCAGAATAAAGTCCGAACTACCAGTAACGTAATAGCATTGCTGAACAGACTTATGATCACTCATGGCTTTTTTAAAGCTATCTAACAAATCCATCCTTTCACGCTCTAGCGTTACCTGTACGATCAAGCTAATGTTTTGCCCAACAGCTTTTGGATTCACAACAGAGATGTCTGCACGAATAATCTGCTGCTCTCGCATGCGTTTAATTCGACGCTGCACAGCGGCAGCAGATAAGCCAACTTGTTCTGCAATTTGATCCGAAGTGGTACGATTAGATTCTTGTAAAATATCTAGAATATGGCGATCAAAATTATCAATACCATTGGCTAATTGATTACTCATAAACAATTACTACCTTAGCTCAGTACAAAATGAATATAGAGATAGCATAACCATAGATGGAACTAACACCTAGCAATTCCTTCCTTGTACAAGCTAATTCCTATGAAGTGTTGTGCCTGTCTGATTATTGATTTTATGCTTTAGCTGTCTCATATTATAAAGACTTATTCAATGACTCTTCTAGGTACCCTATGCAGCAGTTCATGATACCAGTGTTCTCTTTATTGCTATTCTTAGTCGGTTTGAAAAACACCGCTTATGCAAATACCCCCGTGTTCCCACTCGTTGATACGCACATACATTACAGTCATGATGCTTGGGATATGTTGCCACCTAAAAAGGCGGTACAAGTGCTTAAAGATGCGGGTCTTAAAAAAGCCTTTGTTTCAAGCTCTAGTGATCAAGGCACTCAATTACTCTACCAAGTTGCACCAGAGCTGATTGTGCCAGTTCTTCGCCCCTATCGAAAAAGAGGAGAACTCAGCACTTGGTTTAAAGATGAAAGTGTCATTGAATTATTGGAAAACAAACTTGCCACTAATACCTATGCAGGTATCGGTGAGTTCCATATTTTTGGAGACGATGCCAAGCTACCCGTTATGCAAGCCGTCATTAGATTAGCGTCTCAGTATAAGATATTTTTACATGCTCATTCTGATGCCGAAGCCGTTAAGTACTTATTCGATCAAAACCCAAATATTAAAGTACTATGGGCCCATTCAGGCTTTGAACAACCTCATGTTATCGATGAAATGCTTGCTAACTACCCTAACTTATCCGCTGATTTAGCCTTTCGTTATGAACATTCATCAAATGGTAAGGTTCATGATGAATGGCTTACCTTGTTCAAAAAGTACCCTTTTCGCTTCATGGTGGGTACAGACACCTATGCACCAGAACGTTGGTATTATGTGATAGATCATGCGGACTGGTCTCGAGAATGGCTTAACACTTTACCTCAAGAATTAAAGCAAAACATTGCCTATAAAAATGCTCAAACTCTCGCCCAATGGGCTCTAAAAGATAAAAGGTAAGCCCGTGATAGCAAACAAATATCTGATCTTAGGAGCCAGTCTTTTAATCAACAGCCAATTAATCGCGGCCGCAGATGAGAGCGAGTGCCACCAGCTTGACTCCCCATGGATCGCCATCACATCGGGCCAAGTTACCTTAAGTGCTAAAAGCCAACCAAGCACTATAAGTACTAGCGAACCTTTCAGTTTGTTTGTTTCAGTTTGCCAAGGCCTGCATCCCTATTCAGGTAAACTTAAATTCAACGCGCAAATGCCACTGCATAAACATGGTATGAATTACCAACCTAGTATCATTCAACTAGAAGAAGGTCGCTTTCTGATTCAGGGCAACTTATTGCATATGCCGGGGCTATGGCGATTTAGTTTTAACCTGGATTCTCACCCTCAGGCATTATTTTATAACTATGATTTACCTTAGAGAAATAGGAAAAAGCACGAAATTAAAATGGCTAAGCTGCATCTTATTACTCAGCTTTTCATCCTTTTCTCACACCCAAGAGAATATAAAATTTAGCCCGAGTGAATTAGCCGTTATTAGTCAGTTTGGCCCATGGCCGCCGACTTCTAATACACCAGATTTAACCAACTCTCTTGATCAAGACCCAAGGGCAATTGAGCTTGGAAAAAAGCTATTTTTTGATGCAAACCTCTCTGCTAACAACCAGGTGTCTTGCGCTACTTGTCACCAGCCAAATAAAAGCTTTACAGACCAAAGTCCTCTTTCAATTGGGCTCAACTTAGGTATAAGAAATACCCCGACCTTATTAAATATTAAGTATAAACATTGGTACGGCTGGAGCGGTGATACAGACACTTTATGGGGAGCAAGCATTAGAGCCTTATTAAGTTCTACCGAGATGAGCCTAGATATAAATAAAGTAAGCAATTACTTACAGGTTAACCAATATAAATATAGAAATCTCGTAACACATCCTATATGGAAGAACGCTCAAACGGAGCAAGATAAACTCGTCTTTATCGGTAAATTATTAGCAAGCTATCAAGGTACATTAATATCTTCAAAAAGTGAGTTTGATCTATTTAGAGAAGCCTTACTTAAACAGGATAAAGAGCAAATGTCTCGTTATAGCCAAGCCAAAATAAAAGGATTAAAACTCTTTATCGGAAAAGGAAATTGCCACTTTTGTCATAGTGGACCTCTCTTTAGCAATAACGAATTTGCGGATATTGGCATGAGTTATTTTGACCGTGAAGGCAAGGTGGATAAGGGTAGATATCAAGGCATTAAGAACCTTAAGAAATCTCCATTTTCAAGCCTAGGTATTCATAATGATGACACCAGCAATCAGAGTAAAATTTTAGCGAAACACGTGACATTAAAACATAGAAATTTTGGCGAGTTCATGGTGCCTTCTCTTAGAAGCATAATCTTCACAGCGCCTTATATGCACCAAGGAAGTTTAGCCAATTTAGATGCAGTGATAGAGCACTATTCAAATATAGATGAGGAACGCCTACACACTGATGGTATCGCTATATTAAAGCCACTTAACCTGTCAGCAGAAGAAAAGGCAAACTTAAAAGCATTTTTAGAAAGCTTATAAAGTAAGAAAAAATTTAAATAAACTTTAAGTTATTCCTTACTCCTTTTCTTTCTCTATAGCGCTTCTTGTTAACTTTTTTGATCGCTTTTATTGATAATCCCGAAGGCTAAACCCTTCTTTCTCACACACATTAATCACGGCTTCTTGTTGCGCCATATAACGCAATTGCCTAGCAATATTAGGGTAAGCTAAAGGAGGCCTTTCTAGCTCATCAGCCCAAATGGCTAACATAAAAAAGTAGAAATCACAGACACTAATATCATTCCCTAAGAAAAAAACATGCTCAGACAAATGACTATCAATTTGCTTTAACAGCTGCCCTATTCGTGTTTCTTGATTTGCTAACAATGCCTGAGTTTGATCTGGAGATACATAACGTGAAGGATACTCAGAAATCATGATTTCAGCTTGTAATGTATTAGTTAAAAACATTAGCCACTGATAACACTTACCTCGCTTCACATCTTCACTATCTGGTATCAAACCTGCTTCAGAATAGCGTTCTGCAAGGTATAAACAAATAGCAGCACTCTCTGTGATGATAAGGTCATCTTTAACTAATGTCGGGATTCGCCCTAATGGGTTTAAAGCTAAATATTCTGAACTTTTATGATGCTGTTTGTTACGGTCTAACAAAATAGCCTTAAAAGGCACCCCTATGGCTTGTAAGACAAAATGAGGAGCCATACTGGCATTAAGCGGATAATAATATAGTTGGTACATAGTCGACGTCCTTCTCAAACGTATATCAAGTTTCCATATTGTAAGATTTTATAATTAAGTAATTTATAATTTAAGTTTCGTATAAGGTTAATCTCATATTCTGCTCAACATACCAATTAGTAATGGATTATATGTCATGAGCAAACAAAACCTAAATAATACTAAACACCTAAAAAGCCAACCGCACTGGTCACTAAAGCAACCTAAGATTAAAACATCTTCTAACCTAGTTAATGGACAAAGCAAGCCTTATGTCATCGGACAAGAAAGCAAAGTTCGATCTATTAAAAAAGGTGACACTAGTCGCCCGCAAGTAGAAGATTTTATTAAAAATATTTTTCGCAAACACCATGGTGCAGAACTCACTCACTTTGCGCCGTCATTGCTTGCCATTTTCAATCAAGAAAATGAAGTTGATACAGCGCTAGGTTACCGCCTCGCAAGAGAAGAATCGCTTTTCTTAGAGCATTATTTAGACCAAAGCATTGAATCTTTAGTCTCGAACTATATTGGTAAAAACATTGAAAGAAACAGTATAGGTGAAACTGGCAATCTAGCCTCTTCCGATGCAAAAAGCTGTAAAGCCCTGTTTGCCTATACAGCAGATTATCTACACCAACAAGGTATTGAGTGGTTTGTATCCACTGGGACTGGTGTCATGCGAGTGGTTTATCGTCGCCTAGGGATTAAAGCCCATATTATTCATGATGTTGATAAATCTCGATTAGGTAAAGAACAGCATTCTTGGGGAAGTTTTTATGAAGATAAACCCAAAATAATTTTAATTAATGTAGCGCAAGCAAGACAGCGATTTATGGAACTTAAAACCCAAACAAACAGCAGCCACTAACCACTTTATCTTAAGGTCATATTATGAATTTTTTACTTAATACATTATCCCAACGCGCAAACAAGGAACCACAAGAAACAGCTATTGTGTCAGGGAAAACGACGCTAAATAATCAGGCTCTGTTTAATGCTGTAACCGAATTAGCCGACCAGCTAAAGCCTTTTCAATTCCAGTGCATTGCACTTTATATGGATAACTCAATTAATTGGGTCATTGCTGATCTTGCCGCGATGTCACTTGGCATTAGCCTTATTCCTATCCCTCTATTCTTTAGTAAAGGGCAAATTCAGCACTTAATAAAAGACGCTGGTATTGAAGCAGTTCTTTGTCAAAAGTTTGATTCAGAAATCTTTACGATTCAAGAAACACTAACTTTGAGCCATGCTCAGTTAGTTATTTTAAATAACCTAACTAAACCTAATACAGAGCAATTGCAGCAAGTTGCAAAAATCACTTATACCTCAGGCTCAACAGGTCAACCTAAAGGTGTTTGTCTCTCACTTGAGAACATAGAGAACGTTAGCCTAGCTCTTGCTAAAACAATTGAAAATCATGGCATTAAACATCATCTATGCATTATGCCATTAGCCACTTTACTAGAAAATATTGCCGGTATTTATGTGCCTCTTATTATGGGAAATAGCATTCAAATCGAACCCTTAAGTGATTTAGGGTTCGAGCAAAGTTCACAGTTTAATCCTGAAAAATTCGCTCAAGCGATCGAGTGCTACCAACCTGACAGTTTAATTCTTTTACCCCAATTACTAAAAAGTGTGATTCAGCTAAAACAGACGACACCAAGCTTCTTTAGCAGTCTTAAATTTGCCGCTGTAGGTGGAGGAAAAAGTACTCAGTCAGCCCTAGAAAAAGCCCATGAGCTTGGCATGCCTATCTATGAAGGGTATGGGCTATCTGAATGTGCAGCGACCGTTAGTCTGAATACACCTGATAACAATAAGGTAGGCAGTGTTGGTAAAGTATTACCTCATACGCAGGTACGTATTGATGAATCGGGTGAAATCATAGTTTCTGGTCAGGCTATGTTAGGCTATTTACATCAAGATGACCTAAACCAAGGGCAAAAAAATAATGAGGTCCATACAGGAGATTTAGGTTATATAGATGATGATGGGTACCTCTATATTTCTGGCCGCCGCAAAAACCTTTTAGTCAGTAGTTTTGGCAGAAACATAGCCCCTGAATGGATAGAGTCGGAACTGATTCATTCAAGCAATATCAAACAAGTTGCGGTTTTTGGTGATGCGAAACCTTGGCTAAATGCCATAATTACTGCAGATTTATCAACATCTAATGACCAAATCACCCTTACTCTAAACGAAATCAATCAAGGTTTGCCTGATTATGCCCAAGTAAATTCGTGGATTCGATCCGATGAAGCTTTCAGCACCCAAAACCAACTTTTAACAGACAATGGACGGATACGTCGTGATGCTATTTTTTCACACTACAAAGCAAGATTAGATGCCTTATATTAGCAAGTTAGAAGTAGAAGCAGAGAAATCTAAAAGAGTCTATTCATAGGCTCTTTTTTTAATTAGAAATCGCTGATTTAAGACTCATTTAAGCTAAGCCGAATATAGTTTTCAGTAGGCTAACTGTTAATTATAAAAGGACTAAACATGCTTAATACTAGAAATAAGATAACCGCATTTAACCCCTATTTTTTAGTGTCTTCAAAAGAAAATGAATCAATCAAATCTCATCATCTCGCCCAAGCACAATTAGGATTAGAGGAACAAGGTTGGGCATTATTTAGAGGCTTTCAGCATAATCTAGATAGCTTTAACGAGTTAATATTACACTTTTGCCAACAGATAACATTTGATCCAGCCAGAGAGTTTACCACTAGTATGAGTCAAAAAGTGGATGCAGGTACTCAAGCGGTTGGTCTACATATTGAAAATGGAAACACTCCCTTCCCACCCTCTTTGGTAGCATTTTATAGTCAGAAAAGTGCCCGTCAGGGTTCTCAAACAATCCTGTGCGATGGTGTTTCTCTATACGAGGCTCTGCCTAAATCGATACAAGAGCGCTTTGATTCACCTATCAGGGTTACTCGAACCTTACCTGAATTACTATGGAAGGCCTATGTCCGTAATGAGCACCCAAAGCTAGCTGTAGGACAAGATGTGACAAGGCAGCATCTAGAAGACGTTCTTAAGATGGTTCCTGGTCAAGATGGCGCACTGAATGCAAAAAGGGAGCTTGATTACAGTTTAAAAATAAACCCTTTATCAAAACATAAGGGTAAAACCGCATTTGCTAATGCTTTGCTAGGCCCTTCATTTAATTACCAGAAACCAGTTTATCATCATGCTGACGGTAGTCTCATTGAACAATCAGAACTAGATCAGCTAGCTGAATATGCAGAAGCCCACACCTATGAGCTCGATTGGGAAAACGGTGACATGATCATTATTGATAATACCCGCGTCATGCACGGACGACGTGCAATTCAAGGCAATCCAGATGAACGCCAGCTAGTCATTGCAATGGGAAAAAGCGTATGAATATTTGGCATTATGTTCTACAGCAAATAACAGAGTTTAATCAGTTTTATCTCACTTCCTTAAGCTTGATTTAAGGTTCGCCATTCATACTGACACTATCACTTAAACACTTAAACACATAAACCAATAGCAATGAGGTAAGACCATGAAGATTGAAAAAACCAATGCAATCATTACAGGTGCAACAGGTGGTATTGGCCAACGCTTTGCTCAACATCTCGTTGAGAATGGTGCTAACGTATTATTAGTCGCAAGAGATACACAAGCCTTGCTAGAACTAAAGGAAAAGTTGATTAATCAACAAGGTATAGACTCAAAACAAGTCGCTATTTTTAGCTGTGACTTACTTGAAGAAGAGCAACGCCGTCGACTCATCTCATATATTGAAGATTCACCCACACCAATCAATACGCTAATTAATAGCGCTGGTGATAACCAGTTCTCTTTTTTAGAAGACACACCCGATAAAAAAATAGAACAGATTATCAAGCTAAATACTCTGACTCCTATCTTATTGAGTAAGGCACTATTACCTCACTTAGAACAGCAAGACGATGCACAAATAGTAAATATAGGTTCTACTTTTGGTAGCATTGGTTATCCAGGTTTTAGTAGTTATTGCGCCAGTAAATATGCCCTAAGAGGCTTTTCTGAAGCGCTAGGTCGTGAGTTGTCCCAAACTAACGTGAAAATAAAATACTTATCGCCTAGAGCAACGAATACAAAGCTGAGTACAGCAAATATTATCGCAATGAATAAAGAACTAAATGTTGCTATGGATTCACCTGATGAGGTTGCAGAGCAGCTTTTACGCTTACTTGATAGCGATATGCATGAATTGGCAATTGGCTGGCCTGAGAGGTTTTTCAGTAAACTTAACCAAGTACTACCAAACCTAGTGAGCAAGGCGATAAATAAACAATTGCCAACAATACGCCGCCATGCAGGTTTGGTTTAATGCAAGCCTAGCTAAGGAATAAGTAAGATATTTTCATTTCGATGTGCCAAGGGTGGCATTCACATATGAAACCACCTAGCATAAATAAAAAACTGTTTGAGATTAGATAATTAGCATGAGAGTTTTACTTGTAGAAGATGATGACCTGCTTGGTAAAGGTATCAAAAAGTCCCTTACCCGCGAAGGTTATCAAGTTGATTGGTTGATGGATGGAAAGCAGGGCTTAGCAGCCCTGCAAACAGAAAGCTTCGACCTTTTGTTACTCGATTTAAATTTGCCAGGAATGGGTGGTCTTGAGCTACTAAGTGCGATCCGTAAACAGCAACTCAATACACCAGTGTTAATTTTGACTGCGAACGATAGTTTAGACGATAAAATTCAAGGACTTGATCTTGGGGCTGATGACTACTTACCTAAGCCGTTTGAAATTGCCGAGTTAAAAGCCCGAATGCGTGCTTTAAGCCGCCGTCATCATGGTCATAGTGAGCCAACCATTGCTTTTGGCAGACTTAATATTAACCCCGCTAGTATGCAAGTAACCCTTGATGGTAACGATCTCACTTTAGGAAGGCGCGAATTTACGCTTCTGATGGAGTTTGTAAATCACCCTGGCCAGATTCTCTCACGTGCAAAGCTTGAAGATGTCGTTTATGGTTGGGACGGTGATGTGGAATCTAACAGTATTGAAGTTCATATCCACCACCTCAGAAAGAAAATTTACCCAGAGTTTATCAAAACAGTAAGAGGAATGGGTTATAAGGCAGAAAAGCCAGCATGAGAAATAAGCCGAGCCAAGCGTCAAAAAAACAATATTCGATCAAGCGCTACTTAACCCTGAATTTAACCTTTTGGGCATTAGTTATGACCATAATACCTGCTCTCGTTGTTTATTATGAAGCAGGCCATGAAGTTGAAGAGATTTTTGATGCCAATCTTGCTCAATCTAGCCGTGTTCTTCATGGTGTAATAACGCGTCAAACTAGCCACAATAAGCAACAGATTCTAGACTCCTTAAACCTTAGCAATGCCTCTGACCCGGGTTATTCACATGAATATGAACGCAAGCTTGCTTTCCAAATCTGGGACAAAGATACACTCATAATAAGTTCACCCTTCGCACCTAGGTCATCACTAACAGACTTTAAAGAAGGCTTTAGCACCAAAGAAGTAGGGGGCGAAGAGTGGCGTACATTCACTCTCTATTCTCAGTCCGATCGTTGGTGGTTAGTGGTTGCAGAAGAAACCGAGATACGCCAAGAGTTAGTTAATGAAATAGTACAAAGTAATCTAATTCCCATTCTTGTGTTTGTTCCGCTTCTCATCATTCTTGTTTGGTTTATCACAAAGCGTGGTCTTATGCCGTTAAATAGACTAAGCACAACAGTAAAAAAGAGACACTATAGAAATCTCGAGAAGCTAGAAGATGAAAAAGCACCTTTAGAAGTGAATGAGCTCCTACTAGAGCTAAATAACTTATTTGATCGTTTAGACGAAGCTCATCAAAGAGAAAGGCGCTTTGTTGGAGATGCGGCACATGAGTTAAGAACACCGTTAGCCTCTTTGTTAATTCATGCTGAAAATGCGATTGATGATAGCCTTATAGATCCAGATCTTAGTAAAGAGCAAAAAGAGCAAAGCCAAGCTGAGCTTCAGACGAGTCTTTATAGTATGAAGAAAGGCATTTCTCGTATGACTCACTTAGTTAATCAGCTACTTGCTTTAAGTAGAACTGAAGGTCAACTGGATAAAGCGCAATTTGAAACCCTAGATATTCGACTTTTATGCCATCAAGCAATCAGTTTTGAAGAGGATAAATTTGCACAGAAGCAACAAACTTTTATCAAAAACATTAGCGATAAAAATATTGACCTTGAAGCAAACGCGCCACTTATGCAAAGTCTACTTCGCAATATCATAGACAATGCAGTCCGATACACTCCTGATCAGGGTAAAATTAAACTAGCTTGCCATCTAGATAACCTTAAACAAAATGTCATCATCAGTATTGCCGATTCTGGACCAGGTGTTGAAGCAGAACTTAGAAATAGGATAAAAGAGCGCTTTTTCCGAGTGGTTGGTTCAGGGCAACAAGGCTCTGGGCTAGGCTTATCTATTGTTGATAAAATAGTACAAATTCACAATGGTACTTGGGATCTTACAGAGTCAGAATGGGGCGGCCTACTAATCGAATTTAAACTTCCTGTTTCAATCCGTAATTAGTAAACTCAAAAAGCTTAACTGCCAGTGATTTTAGCCCTCAATTAAAAGCGCTGGCTTTAAAGCAAGTAAGTTAACTTAATAAGAAAGCTTTGGCTTTTTGATACTTTTCAACCCGCTTAATATCTTTCTCAGTCACCTGATTTAATCTAGATAAGTCCATATTATCTTCAAGATCAGCAAGCTTCACGCGACAGGCTAACGGATTAGACTTAACCTGAATCAGGTAATTATCATAAGCAATGGGGAGCCCCTTACTATCAAGCGTTTTAGCCAATGCAATCACAGCATCAACAAGCTCAGTACTTATTCCTTCAGCTAATAAGTCCTTAGCCGTATAAGAAGAATCTTCAAGTACATCATGTAATAGAGCGACGATGCGCTCAGCATCATTCGACATTTTCCCCATAATGCGAAGAGGATGTAAAATATAAGCCGCACCAGCTTTGTCTACTTGGCCCTTATGAGCATCTAAAGCGATGCTCATGGCTGTTTCAATTTGTGACATACGTGATAGGCTCAAACTAGAATAATCAATGAAGTAACGTTTTCAAAACCATAAGCAAGCTTAATCATTTTCCAATGATAACGCTGTATTTATCTTTTTAATCTCTGTGTAGCTATAAGGTAGATACCGTGAGTAAATCCTATCCATAGCACCATCTTTAATCATCTGATCTAATACTTGGTCAAAGGCGGTTGCAAGTTTTCTATTATTCGGACTAAAGCCAAGATAATAGGCTTCAGAGGTCACAACAGGTTTAAGTGACTTAACGGCGACATTCACTTTCGATGCGACTTCCAAGGCAGTTGATGTATCAGCAAACACATAATCAAAACGCCCCTTTTTTAGCATAATAAACATGTGTTCTTCATTGTCAGCTTCAAAGGTTTTCCATTCATGGTCTTTCGCGATATTCAAATAGCTGGTGTAACCTCTAGGTATTCCCAAGAGATGCTTTTTTAGTGAACCAGCAGAATATTTATCCTCATAGAAATCCTTACGCACATATATTGCAAGTTGGTTATAACTTATTGCCAAGTCTCCAGTGATAATAGGCTGGTTATGAGTACTTGTATCTATAACAGCATCAATATCATTAGTCTGCACTTGCTTTAAACAACGGCTCCACGGCAAAACCAACAATTTATACTCTAGTTGTAAACGGCTGAATGCTTCAGCAATCAACTCAATCGAATAACCTTTCGTAAGTTTGCCATTTTCAACAATTGTCGAAGGTGGAAAGCTTGCACCACATATTGTTATTGTCTGAGAGCTGATGAAATGAGGATGGAAGAAAATTAGCAGTGTTAAAACGTATTTCACCTTTCTCACCATAAATGAATCTAGATTCATACTTTATAGATTGAGATGAGTTACAAAGCTACTAAAAAATGTCTCTGAGATTTGAAGCTATTAGTAACTCGCTAAGAGAGGTAGAGTAATTAGCATATTAAACAGCTCTGCGTGGTAATGCATAGTCTTAAGTTCTGCCTTAAGTATGACGAGTAGTATTAAGTTCATAGCCTGTAAAGCTGGCGAGTATGCATTCCCATACCGTCCCATAAAGTGTGTCTAAGGGGTATATAAAAGGCGCCCCTCTTTCGTTAAATTAATTCTGTTTCGACCAAAAAACGAACAAATTTAACAAAGAGAGACTATGGACAATTTAAAGCTAAA
>NZ_JSEO01000068.1 GCF_001624705.1 Marinomonas sp. SBI8L | reverse complement strand
ATACATGGGGCTATAGCTCAGCTGGGAGAGCGCCTGCTTTGCACGCAGGAGGTCTGCGGTTCGATCCCGCATAGCTCCACCATTACTTACTTATTCTGTGACTCATTACCCAAAGCTCTAAGCAAGTTGTTGTTACTTCTTTAAGGAACAAACAATCACTGACTTAGCGCTTTGCGCTAAATGCTCTTTAACAATTTAACTTTTTGAATAGATCGAAATAACAAACACAATCTTCGGATTGAGT
>NZ_JSEO01000067.1 GCF_001624705.1 Marinomonas sp. SBI8L | reverse complement strand
GCTTACTTCGATCAACTTGATGCCGATGTCGCAACAGAAAGGGAAAGACTTGGAAAAAAGCCTTAGCGCCATCCAAAAAGGCGCCACCTGAAAAAACGATCAAACAAAGCACAACCGATCCTGATAGTGGCTACATGGTGCGAGATCAAAAACCTAAAGGCTTTTTCTATCTCGATCACCGTACTGTTGATAGTAAAGTCAACATCATCACGGATGTGCATGTTACATCGGGAAATGTACATGATG
>NZ_JSEO01000066.1 GCF_001624705.1 Marinomonas sp. SBI8L | reverse complement strand
TCCTTGTTAGAGGGTTTAAAAAGGTCAAAGGAGAGTGGTCATTAATGAATCTAGCCTACAATTTTACCCGTGTGCTAAATATTATTGGTATGAAGGGTTTTAAAGCTTACTGCCAGTAGAAAAAGTACATACCGTCCCATAAAGTGTGTCTAAGGGGTATATAAAAGGCGCCCCTCTTTCGTTAAATTAATTCTGTTTCGACCAAAAAACGAACAAATTTAACAAAGAGAGACTATGGACAATTTAAAGCTA
>NZ_JSEO01000065.1 GCF_001624705.1 Marinomonas sp. SBI8L | reverse complement strand
GGGGGGGGGGGGGGGGGGGGGGGGGGGGGGGGGGGGGGGGGGGGGGGGGGGGGGGGGGGGGGGGGGGGGGGGGGGGGGGGGGGGGGGGGGGGGGGGGGGGGGGGGGGGGGGGGGGGGGGGGGGGGGGTGGGGGGGGGGGGGGGGGGGGGGGGGGGGGGGGGGGGGGGGGGGGGGGGGGGGGGGGGGGGGGGGGGGGGGGGGGGGGGGGGGGGGGGGGGGGGGGGGGGGGGGGGGGGGGGGGGGGGGGGGGGGGGG
>NZ_JSEO01000064.1 GCF_001624705.1 Marinomonas sp. SBI8L | reverse complement strand
ACTTGCTTAGAGCTTTGGGTAATGAGTCACAGAATAAGTAAGTAATGGTGGAGCTATGCGGGATCGAACCGCAGACCTCCTGCGTGCAAAGCAGGCGCTCTCCCAGCTGAGCTATAGCCCCATGTATCACTTAAAATGTTTGGCCAATTAATTTAGGATAATTAATTGGTGGGTCTGGGCCGATTTGAACGGCCGACCTCACCCTTATCAGGGGTGCGCTCTAACCAACTGAGCTACAGACCCAAACACTTCTTCTGTGCGTCTCTATATAAATTAGTTACCAGATAATTT
>NZ_JSEO01000063.1 GCF_001624705.1 Marinomonas sp. SBI8L | reverse complement strand
TTACCACGGAGTGGTCAATGACTGGGGTGAAGTCGTAACAAGGTAGCCCTAGGGGAACCTGGGGCTGGATCACCTCCTTAAACGATATGAAGCTCTGGTGAGTGTTCACACAAATTATCTGGTAACTTTTTTTAAGACAGGCTTTTTAAGTCGAAGCAGAAAACGCTAAGCAAGTTGTTGTTACTTCTTTAAGGAACAAACAATCACTGACTTAGCGCTTTGCGCTAAATGCTCTTTAACAATTTAACTTTTTGAATAGATCGAAATAACAAACACAATCTTCGGATTGAGT
>NZ_JSEO01000062.1 GCF_001624705.1 Marinomonas sp. SBI8L | reverse complement strand
ACTTATCAAGACGTCGATTATCCATACAAAAAGAGCTTGATGAATATGTTCTTGAAAATGAGCTCTGTCAGCGGCTGATGACCATTCCTGGTATCGGCATTATCAATGCAACAGCTTTATTCGCAGCTATTGGCAATGCCAGTCAATTTGCTAATCCAAGAGAACTATCAGTTTGGCTTGGCGTAACGCCTAAACAGTATGCGAGTGGTGGAAAATCCTATATGGGAAGAATGAGTAAACGAGGGAATCAGTATTTACGTAAGCAGCTTATACACGGTGCCAGAACCTTAATTCATCGTACAAA
>NZ_JSEO01000061.1 GCF_001624705.1 Marinomonas sp. SBI8L | reverse complement strand
TAGCGGTGGACAGCTTTCTTGTTGAGCAAGGTCAGGCGCCGGTAGGTGAAGATCAGAGTTGGCGAAAGTGGAGCGCTAATGAGAACTCCTAAGCATTTTAAAAAATGGTTCGAAGCTTGGCCTCAGTTAGTGTGCTTTGATTCAGATGGTACCTTGGTTGATAGTGTGCCTGATATTGCTTTAGCGGTGGACAGCTTTCTTGTTGAGCAAGGTCAGGCGCCGGTAGGTGAAGATCAGAGTTGGCGAAAGTGGAGCGCTAATGAGAACTCCTAAGCATTTTAAAAAATGGTTCGAAGCTTGGCCTCAGT
>NZ_JSEO01000060.1 GCF_001624705.1 Marinomonas sp. SBI8L | reverse complement strand
GATAATCATAGAGTCGTTGAACCACCTGATCCCATCCCGAACTCAGAAGTGAAAAGTGACATCGCCGATGGTAGTGTGGGAGGTCCCATGTGAGAGTAGGTCGTTATCAAGATTGAATTATAAAAAACCAGTCCTAGTGACTGGTTTTTTTTTGCCTAAAATAAACTAGGAAAAAGGTAGGAGACAACCACGTCTGAACCACCTGATTCCCATACCGTCCCATAAAGTGTGTCTAAGGGGTATATAAAAGGCGCCCCTCTTTCGTTAAATTAATTCTGTTTCGACCAAAAAACGAACAAATTTAACAAAGAGAGACTATGGACAATTTAAAG
>NZ_JSEO01000059.1 GCF_001624705.1 Marinomonas sp. SBI8L | reverse complement strand
ACATCACTTGCAATAATTAAGTGATGGCGATCATCCACGGCAGTTTGGATATTATAACCCGCTATTTTTGCTCCTCGTTTAAACAGTAGTCTAGCGTCTGGATCTGTTCGCGATAATTGACCAGTATTTGATTGGGTTAACTAATTTAGTACTTGATTAAGGTTTGCTTGCTTATTCATTAATTCTTGTAACTTGATGCTGTCTAAATGGTACCGTCCCAATAAGTGTGTCTACCTCTCGTTAACTCTTCTGTTTCATCTCATCAATTAAACAAGTTACTTTTAATTAATCGGCTCACCGGATGGCGATAAGTTGAGCTGTTCATATCAATAGCG
>NZ_JSEO01000007.1 GCF_001624705.1 Marinomonas sp. SBI8L | reverse complement strand
TTCGTTTTAACGTAAGGCTTTACATATTGTGGTGGCATCAACTTAACTTCATGACCTAATTTTTGAAGTTCTCTAGCCCAATAATGCGCACTACCGCAAGCTTCCATACCAATTAAACAGGGCGTTAAGTTACTAAAAAATTTAAGTAACTGATTACGCCTAAATGATCGATTCAAAATTGGTTTACCTGCGCTATTAATGGCGCACACTTGAAATATCGATTTAGCAAGATCAATACCTGCTACTTGAATACATTCCATATTAACCTCCTAAACTGAAGAACTAGCTCAGTATAGAAGGGGTGTCCATTTCATTATTTTAATAATGCTCACGCTCGATTTATCCGATTTATCCGATTTATCCGACTTATCAACCACATTCAAAACGTCACATCACTCTTTTTTAGATAAGATTTAAAAAGGAAAGGCGGCTACCTACCAACTGAAAACCTTCCTGGCTAAACGCACATGTGCGTTACCTCAATCCCTGCTTAATCAGTTACAAAACCACGCTTAGCAACATTATAACTCATTGATTCTATATAACTTTAAACCCGACTCAAAGATAAAATCTGTTAATTTTTAATAAGCTCACTTTTGCCTCACTCACCCCCAACCCACAATTTCCAACTTTTTTCACCCTAAGCCCTAACACTCCCTCGCGTAATAAGGTATAAAGCGTCGCAAAGAAACAGACTATTGGAGGCCGTATGGCTGATTTTCGTATCGATATCATTTGTGACACAGTTTGCCCTTGGGCTTACCTTGGTTATTCACGCTTAAAACAAGCGATGGAACAGCTAGGTGATGATTATCGATTTGATATTCGCTGGCAGCCCCTTGAGTTACACCCAGAAGTGTCTACTCAAGGACAAGACAGAATCGAATATTTGACCAGCCGTTTTGGCAGTGAAGAAAGGCTCAACGAAGCGGATCACGCGCTACAGCAAGTGGGTAAAGAAGAAGGCATAGAGTTTAACTTTAGCGATAAGGCGCTTATCCCTAATACTCATCTAAGCCACCAGCTTATCCATATTGCTAATAAAAAGAAGCTTGGCACTAACCTCGCGTTAGCGCTTTTCCACGCTTACTTTACCGATGCGAAAGACATAGGTGATGTGGACGTGTTGGCTGAGATTGGTAAGCAAGCTGGCCTTGATGAAGATGCGATTGAAGATGCCTTCACAGAAGAAACTAAGATCAAGGTTGAGAAGAAGCTAGCGCAATTTAAGAAGCTAGAAATCGATAGCTCGCCGACCTATGTGATTAACGATCAATACGTTATCCAAGGGCCACACCAAGCAAAAGACTTCTTCAAAGTGATTATGGATATTGCTGAGAAGACACCCGCTTAAGCGCGTCTTGCGACATAAAAAAGGGAAGCCATTGGCTTCCCTTTTTGCTTTCTGAGATCTTCGCTTTTTTCTTACTTTACTCAGGCCAAAGACAAACGTACTTGGGTTTCGATCTGGGTTTTCACTGAATTAGCAATAAAACAAAGATCGTGAGCTTGGTGATGCATCTTTTCAAGTTGCTCTAGGCTTGGTTGACGCTCGCCCAAGAAAGCCACATAAGGTCGAAGGGTAACTTTAGTCATGGCCATTTTGCCCTCTTCGTCTTCTTCCATCAAACCTATGGCATCATCTTTATATTCATTAATCAGATAACGCTTTTTTGCTGCAATAGAAAGAAAAAAGAGCATGTGGCAACTCGACAAAGAGGCCACAAAAGCTTCTTCTGGGTCAACATTCGCTTCAACCGAATACGGCAAAGGCACGATATGGGGAGAAGAAGATGCAGGCATACTCAGGCCACCATCAAAATGCCATTGATGTGCTCGGCTATATTGGTTATCGATAAAACTTTCATCTTCACCTTTGTGCCATTGCACGCAAGCATAATACTCAGACATATCCTCTCCCTAAATGCATCTAGTGATAAAACCGATTAGCGCTTATCTTCCCTTGGCCATAAGAACAGAACAAAGCACAAGGTAATAATCGCAAGGGCCCAACAATAATAGATACTTGAAACCAAAGCAAAAGGTGGAATAGCAGCGATAGAACTCGCCAATAGAATTTGCGCGCCATAAGGAATTAACCCTTGTACCACACAAGAGAAGATATCTAACAAGCTAGCACTTCTGGCGGCGCTTACTTGGTATTTCTCGGCAATCTCTTTTGCTACTGCCCCTGAGATGAGAATGGCAATGGTATTGTTCGCGGTCGCAAAGTTCATTAATGCGACGAGTAAGGCTATACAGATCTCACCGGCTTTGGTTTGCATTAAACCCAGATCAGCAAGTTTACTTACCAAGGCCTGTAGTTTGGCTGAGATCCAAGCTAGACCACCTTCACTTCGCATGAGAGCCGCAAGACCACCTATCAACAAAGATAAGAGCATGGTTTCTTGCATGGCACCAAAGCCTGCATACACATCTTGGCTAATGCTCGCAATGCCATAGGTTTCTTGGTGGAAATAACCAATACCCGAAGCGAGTAGCAAGCCACTAAAAAGCACCACAAAAACATTGATACCCAAAACGGCTAAAGCTAATACCGATAGGTAAGGCAGAATCAAGATGTATTCATAGTCGCCTACATCAGCTAATTGACTATCGGCACCTGCGAAATATAGGACAATCAGCGTGATTAGAGCTGCTGGAATGGCAAGCTTCACATTCATACGGAACTTGTCTTTCATCTCACAACCTTGGGTACGGGTTGCCGCAATCGTGGTATCTGAAATGATAGATAGGTTGTCACCAAACATGGCACCACCCACTACACTTGAGATAGCTAACACTAGCTCAATATCACTGACCTCAGACACACCTAAGGCAACGGGTGCAATCGCGGCGATGGTGCCCATTGACGTACCCATGGCAGTGGCAATAAAGGCAGAGATAATAAACAAACCCGGCAGAATAAAGCTGCTAGGTACACTTGCTAAGGCAAAGTTAACCGTCGCATCAACCGCACCTATCGACTTCATCACGCTGGCAAAAGCACCCGCCAATAAGAAGATAAGTACCATGGTAATAATGGTGTTATCGCCCACACCTTTAATGAAGGTATCTAGCGCTTTATTGAAAGACCCTTTTACCATTAAAAAGGCGATCAGAATGGCGGGTAAAATCGCAACCGGGGCTTTGATTTGATAGAAGGCAAAATCAGTACCTAAGCTTTGATAATAAAGCCCGCTACCAATAAAAAGACTTAAAAATACGAGAAATGGCAAAACTGCCAAAGAGGACACTTTGTTCACTGGGTCAAACGCTCCGAAGGATAATAAGAAGTAACACACTGTGAGCCACTTATGGCAGCTCACAGCGGGCGACAAGCTTACGTCACTTCAAAATTATTACCACGCAAAGTCCCCAAGCCATCATGAAAGGAATTCATTTAAAACCTGATTAATACGGATTTTAGCAAAACTGAGTGTTTTCTATGCTAAAGACCCTGTTTATATCGGGCGACCATGGCCTCTTGGCTTTCTGGCTCTTCATCTATCTTAAGTTGATCGTGCATCATTCTGCCCATGGTCGGTAGTTGAGAACGCTCTATTTTCGACTCTTCAGACCAAAGCTCGGATCGCATTAACGCCTTAGCACAATGTAAAAAGACTTCTGTGACTTGGACCTCGATACATGATATAGGTGTTTTTTGGTGAGAGGTAAAGAGGTTCAAGTAATCTTCTCTTGTCGAAATCCGCGCTGTGCCATTGACTCTTAAGGTTTCGTCCACCCCAGGGATCAGAAAGAGACAACCTATATTGCCTGTATCGAGAAGGTTTACCAAGGTATCAAGACGGTTATTACCTCGGGCATCTGGGATGATGATGTAGTTGTTATTGACCACCTTGATAAACCCGGGCTCACCTCCTCTTGGAGATGAATCTAACGCGCCCGATTTAGCATAACTGGATAAGGTGACAAAGGGAGAATGCTCGATAAAGTTAATCGAATGCTTTTCTAGTGCATCCAGCTGCTTGTCTTTTGCTCTGCCTTTTGCAAAGCCATAGAGCTCTCTAAGTTGTACTTCTGATTCAATGTACATAATCATCCTTGTTCATTTTATGTGACGAGTAATAAGGCTGGTTGCCTGATAATTCTTACCTTAAAAACTTTAACATTAGAAGCAGCTAGAATAGATAAATTAATTTAACTTTTTAACTCAAACCCTTGTTTTATGAAATTAGCAAGAGAAGGAAACAAAGGCTTAGGTAAATCCTGCCAATCAAACCACTGCCAAGTTAAGCACTTTTCCGGCTCAGCAAGCTTTAGCTCGCCAGAAATTTGCTCGGCTTGTAGAAATAGCGTGACATAGTGTTTACCCACATCAGCAAATAAATCATTTGTTACGCCAACATTGGTTAAGCCTGAAATAGTGAGGTTTGTCTCTTCGAAAGTTTCTCTGATGGCGCAGTCTTCAAAGGTTTCCCCATATTCTAAATGACCGCCAGGTAGCCCCCAAGTATTGGCACCATAAGCGCCAATACGCTGGCCTAAAAGAACCTTACCCTCCTTAACTAGGATGACACCGATTCCTACTTGTACCTGTTTATTGTCTTCCACCTTTATTCCTCTTCGAATTAGTTAGCTGGATCTAATTTAAACAGGTCTTGTTTATTAAAACTATGCAGACCTAGCCAAATTATTGGCAAGAACATGACAATAGCAAAATTGGCCATAGCACCAAAAGGCAAGGTGTTAATCATGGCAACCATTAAAGAAGCACCTGTCATTTGGAAAAAGCCTAATAAGGCTGATGCTGTTCCAGCTCTTTCAGCAAATGGCGCTAAAGCTCCCGCATTAGATACAGCAAAGACAAAGCTAACACCTGTACTCGAAATAAAGACAGGTATCATCAAGGCAAGTGGATCAAGGCTATCAAGGACTAACAATAACCAAACACCTGCAAATAAGGCTAACGACGAAGCAAACTGTATCGCAAATTTACGCCCTACTTTGTCGATGATTTTAGGTGCTGTGAAAGAAGCAATAATATTAATAAAGGCATTGAAACCGAACCAAAGGGAGAAGGCGAAAGTCGACTGTTTCATCACCACCATTAACTGGACTGAAACCATGCTGATGTAGGCGATAATGATGCCCATAAACAGCATAACCATACCCGCGTGAAAGCGAAATTTAGGGTTAATTAAGATAGGTTTATACCGTTCTAAACTGATCAGTTTCTTTTGTTTTACCGTGTCAGAAGGCAAGGTTTCTGGCAGTTTTAGTATGATGACAAACGCCATCAGAATCGCATAGGCATACATAAGAATAAAGCCAGATTCCCAACCCCACCAATTTAAAAGTATACCGCCTAACATTGGAGCTAAAGCAGGAATCACGCAGATAACGCCGTTCAAGTAACTGTATATACGGCTGGCTTTTTCTAGGCTGTAACTGTCTCTCACACCTGAAATAACACAGACAGAAATGGCACAAGCCCCTAAACCTTGTAACACACGAGAGAACCACAAGACTTCAACCACTGTGGCTAATGAGGC
Source organism: Marinomonas sp. SBI8L (assembly GCF_001624705.1). GTDB lineage: Bacteria > Pseudomonadota > Gammaproteobacteria > Pseudomonadales > Marinomonadaceae > Marinomonas. Next base: position 282,107 of record NZ_JSEO01000007.1, on the reverse strand, counting down.
AATTAATGCACCACTAAAATACAAGGCAATACCGGTCAAACCTAAAGGCTTACGACCATGCCTATCAGCTAAAGGCCCTGCAATTAATTGCCCTAACCCCATGGCAGACAAATACATGGCAACCGAGGCTTGAACCCCATCAACATGGGTATTCATGGATTCAGCAATGGCGGGAATTGCAGGCAAATAGACGTCTATTCCGAGAGGGCCTAATAAGATAATGAGCAAAAACAGATTGAGAGAAGGTGGTTGAGCCATAAAACAAGTATTCCAAAAAGCAGGTAGGACAAACATGATTTAATGTTTAATTAATACTTAGTTTAGTTTGATTTGAAGATGAAATATAATGACTTATTGGCTTCATCTTGTTTCCATTTTGGAATAATCCATGCAACTTGCTCAAATCGATCTAAACCTACTCAAACTCATGCTGATTCTTTTAGAAGAAGGCAGCGTTAGCCGCGCGGCTTATCAACTTAACCTGACTCAATCTGCTGTCAGTAAACAGCTTACGAAATTAAGGGAACAAGTTGGTGGCGAACTCAAAGACCCTCTTTTTATTAAGGCGGGTACTGGCCTTAAAGCAACGGCGAAAGCCCAAGCGATGGAGCAACCATTAAGAGAATGGATAAGGCTTTATTGCCAAATGATGGTGCCAAGTCAGTTCGATCCTAAAGAGGATGAAAGAGAGTTTAAAATCTCCATTGCTGAAAATGCTTTCCCTGTTGTGGTTCCCAGTTTTATGCAATCTCTGACACAGGCAGCACCCAAGGTAAAACTCAACATAGCTAAGACACATTCCAAAAGTATCCAGCTCGTTGAGCAAAGCCAGCTTGACCTTCTTATTATTGCCCGTGATACGGATTCACGAGCAGGCTTTCCTTGGAACATCAACCATTTACCAGATCTTCCAAAGGTGGCTTTATTTGAAGATGAGAATGTTTGCTTAGTCCGAAATGATCACCCTATTTTAGAGAGTACGTGGAATTTAGAAAACTTTTTAACCTTATCTCGTATTAAGATCAGTGTGGAAGAGCAAACCCGCTGGCTGCTAGACGAAGTGCTTTTAGCACAAGGTAATGAAAGTACGGATTTAGCCGTAGTGGCTGATTTTCACAGTGCCGCCCTACTCACCCAACATTCGGATATGAGCATGATTTGCACCTCAGCTTTTGCCAATCAGTTATGCGAACGATATCAGTTAAAGATGTTGCCTATGCCTTTTCATCTCGCGCCTGCAAGGTACTTTATGCTTTGGCCTGAAACCCAACAAACCAACCCTGCCCATATTTGGTTAAGAGAATTTATTCAGCAAAAATGCCTTGAGCATGTGACGATAAACCCACCTGAGTCACTCAATTAACGCTGTACATTTAAGTTTACTTAAACAAGTTCAAATACAAAAAAGCCATCAAACAGATATATTTGATGGCTTTTAACAGAAGATCTAAGCTTTTAACTCTCGCTATAGCTAGATTTTTCAACCTAGTTTCTTCTCATAAAGTTAAACAAGCTGAGCTAATGCAGACTCTAGTTTGTCTTTAAGCTCTGGGTTAGTTAACTCGCCTTTTTCTAAATCAAAGTTGTCATAAAAGCTTGGAATAGAAAGATCCGCTTTAACATTACCGGCAAAATAAGGAGCCGATGTTTTTGCTTGAGCAAGCACAGTTGCTGCGCCACCAGGACCTGGTGATGTTGCTAATAAAACAGTTGGCGTTTCTTGATAAAGCTTCATATCAACACGTGATGTCCAGTCAAAGATATTTTTATAAGCTGCCGTGTAAGTACCGTTGTGCTCAGCAAAAGAAATAATAAGGGCATCTGCTTCACCAATTTTTGCATAAAAGTCTTTTGCTAATTGTGGCAAGCCTGACGCGTTTTCTATATCGCTGCTGTAGATAGGCATTTCAAAATCGTTTAGATCTAGGATCTCAACTTCTACATTGTCTTTTTGGCCAAGAAGGCCTGCTGCATAAGTTGCTAATTGCTTGTTTAGTGATTGAGTGCTGTTACTTGCGCCAAAAGCTAATACTTTCATAATATTTCTCTCATCTAATTCAGTGTGGAGCTGCCTTTTAATCTGGTGCAGCTGATCGATGAAGTTATATTAGACTATCAACACATAATGATTAATCCACATTTTGTAGAATAATAATTTCCATTTGGCTCTTAATCAGAAACAAGGCACACTAGAGTGAATTATCTAAATTAGAACTCGAACGTATGACCTATAACGCACAACTTTTAGACGGCATGGTAATTTTTGTCGAAGTCGTCAATAGCGGCAGCTTTACTCAAGCAGCGCAAAACAGTGGCCACTCGACCTCTTATATCAGTAAAGAAATCCACAAGTTAGAGTCACGCTTGGGCTTACGCCTGATGCACAGAACAACACGATCACTAAGCTTAACGCCAGAAGGTGAAGCTTATTATAGACAGTGCTCCTTGATTATTAACCAAGCAGAAGAAGCTGAATCAGCGTTAAGTGGCCAGCAACTTGAACCTAAAGGCGATTTACGTATTAGCTGCCCTACCAGCTTTGGTTTATCTCAAATGCCTGAGATCTTTGCTGACTTTCTGGATAGATATCCGCTTGTTAATTTGGATGTGGATTTAAACAATCGCAAAGTCGACATGATTACTGAAGGCTATGATATTTTGGTTCGAGGAGCGCATCAGCTTGATGACTCTAGTCTTATTAGCCGTAAGATATACTCATCCCACGCTGTGACTATCGCCTCACCTGACTATTTAAAAAAATACGGCACCCCGGCTCATCCAAGTGAGTTAGTTAATCATCAAACGATTTCCTATTCTTATGTAAAGCAACCTAATCTTTGGTCGTTTGAAACAGACAAAGAAAAACCGATTCAAGTACAGGTAAAAAGCCGCTTAATGACGAATAACTCTGAGCTAGAGTTGGATTTATGTCTTGCTGGTAAAGGCATTACACGCATGCCTAAGTTCAACCTAGGTGATGAGATAGAAACCGGCAAGTTAGTCCAGCTTTTTGAAGATTATGACAGGTTCAAAATTGATGTTTATTTGATCTACCCGAGCCGTAAACACCTCTCTTCTAAGGTGCGCTGTTTTATCGACTTTGTTAGTGAAGCGCTAAATAAAGATCGTTAAAAAGCTAATCACTAGGCACAAAAAAGGGCCATACGGCCCTTTTTTGTTTATCTCTGCTTTTTCAGTGAGTTGGCTTCAACTCGTTAGCTAAGTAAATCAGATTGTGCCTGAGCACTTTTACCTTCACCTAATTTCACTTCTAATGCATCAACACGTTGGAAACCACGAGGTAATTTCAAACCACGTCGCCCTCGCTCACCTTGGTATTCATTTAAGTCTTTTTGTGTGAAAGACATAAAGCGCTTACCAGAATGCGCTTGTAATAAGTCATCCGCTAACACACTTGCCATGGCAACCACATACTCTTCATGACTCGCGGCACGAGAGGCTTGAATGCTAATCATCTTATTACCCTTACCCTTCGCCATTTGAGGCAGGGAGTCAGCTTTAAAGGCAAGCATACGTCCTTCGTTAGAGGTCACGACGATATGAGAGTTAGCAGGGTCTGACACGCGTATAGGGCCAAGCACTTTCGCCGAAGTAGGCAAGGTTAAGGTTGCTTTACCTGCCTTATTCTTAGCATGAAGATCACCCAATTTAGCAATAAAGCCATAACCGGCATCACTGGCAATAAGGTAGAAAGCACTGTCTGTATCAAGCATAGCCGCCACGATTGTGACATCTTTATCTAGGCTAATACGCCCTGTGATTGGTTCACCTTGCCCTCTCGCTGATGGCAAGGTATGCGCTTTAATTGAGTAGCTACGCCCATTAGACGCTAATAGAACGAGTGTCTGATTACTGCGTCCTTTACAGGAAATAGAGAATTCATCCCCAGACTTGTAGTTAAGAGCTAACGGGTCAACATCATGACCTTTAGCAGAACGTATCCAACCTTGTTTAGAGATCACAACCGTGACAGGGTCATTAGACAATAAGTCTTCTTCGCTGAAAGCTTGAGACTCTTTACGCTCAACAATCGGTGTACGTCTTTCATCGCCATGGGCATCAATCGCTTCTTGGATCTCTTCACTGATGAGTTTTTTCAGTTTGCGATCTGAACCAAGTAGTGCTTCAAGTTGCTTACGCTCTTTCTCTAACTCGTCTTGTTCACCTTTAATACGCATCTCTTCTAGTTTTGCTAGATGACGTAATTTCAGCTCTAAAATAGCTTCCGCTTGAATGTCTGTTAAACCAAAACGAGACATAAGCTCTGCCTTTGGTTTTTCTTCATTACGGATAATTTCAATCACTTCATCAATATTCAAAAAGGCAACTAATAAACCTTCAAGAATATGCAAACGATTAAGGACTTTATCTAATCTAAATTGAAGACGCTTACGTACTACATCGATTCTAAATTTAAGCCATTCAGTTAAAAATGCTTTTAGGCCTTTAACATGAGGCAAGCCGTCTAATCCGATAACATTCATGTTAACGCGATAAGATCGTTCAAGGTCTGTTGAAGCGAATAAGTGCGTCATGACAGCTTCCACATCAACCCTGTTTGATTTAGGCACGAGCACTAAACGTGTTGGGTTTTCATGGTCAGACTCATCACGTAAGTCCACTATCATAGGTAATTTTTTAGCCTGCATTTGCGCGGCTATCTGCTCTAGAATCTTCGAGCCAGAGGCGTAATGAGGTAATTCATTAATAACAATGTCGCCCTCTTCCATCTCATAACGAGCGCGGGCTTTAATTTGGCCTTTACCTGTTTCATACAGCTTTTTGATATCGGCTTTCGGTGTTGTGATCTCACCACCAGTCGGATAATCAGGACCCTGTACGAAGTTCATCAAATCATCTAAATCCGCATTTGGATTATTAAGCAGATGAATACAAGCATTACCCACTTCGGTGAGGTTGTGTGGCGGCACATCCGTTGCCATACCTACCGCAATACCTGTAGTACCGTTTAATAGTAGGTTAGGTAATCTTGCTGGTAATACTGACGGCTCTTTTAATGTGCCATCAAAGTTTGGAATCCAATCAACCGTACCTTGTGATACTTCACGCAATAGCACATCGGCATATTTTGATAACCTAGATTCGGTATAACGCATAGCGGCGAAGGATTTTGGATCATCCGGCGCGCCCCAGTTACCTTGACCATCGACCATAGGATAACGATAAGAAAACGGCTGAGCCATTAGCACCATAGCTTCATAACAAGCACTATCACCATGTGGATGGAACTTACCTAGTACATCACCCACAGTACGTGCTGATTTTTTATATTTAGCCGTCGCTTTTAAACCCAGCTCGCTCATCGCATAGATGATGCGCCTTTGCACTGGCTTGAGTCCATCACCTATGTGGGGCAAAGCCCTGTCTAAGATGACGTACATGGAATAATTCAAATAGGCTTTTTCTGTGTATTCCTGCAGGGACAATGTTTCGTTCTGCTCGAAATTTGACAACTCGCTCAAGGATGATTTCCTTCTTACAAAATTTGGCCAGCACTTAGAATGAACTAAGTCTTTGCTTCCCTAATCTTAATTAGGATGAAAAATATGGGCTCTACTATAAAGAATTGCAGCCAATGCCCGCAACTTTATCGACCTTTAAATGCTAAATAAACGCCATGAGTTGCTGAAATCTTTGCCCTCTGGTTAGATTTTCGTCATTTTTACCTTAACTCATTCATTAGCCAACCAAATAGCAGAGATTTTTGGTTTGAAGAAAGGAAAAATAAGGCATAATAAATGCTATTAAAACCGTCTCTTTACTTTATGAAGGAAGTAAAATGAATTCAGCCGATCCATCCCAAGCCCCCTACCCAAGCCCGCAGCACGCGCTTGGCCAAGCGAGCAAAAGGCGGATCTTGTGTAACGAAAGTCATTTTAGAATCTATCATGAAAGTGTCATTCAAGATGAGCAACATAGTCGCTTTTACCATTTCCCCAATGATGCTTTTGTATTTCTTCTGGCTGGACAAGCTTACTTAAGTGATGCAGACGTTGGTACGGCGTTAAACCAATACCAAGGCGCTTGGATTAAGCCAAACCGCGCCCACAAGCTGGTGCTTTTATCTCCTTCGGTAGAGTTACTGCTAGTGGCTTATCAAGGCAATTTAGCTCCTTGCGCTAACGAGCATTATCTGATGAATCAGAGCTCTAAAAGCAAAATCGAAAATAATGAAAGTATTAACCGACAAACCATCAGTCATATCGAAAGCTTAAGTATTGATCTTGAAACCTACCCAGAGAATGAAGCTGAGCATTTGCATTATCATAGGCAATCCAGACAGTTCATCATGTCACTAAAGGGTGATTTCAACCTGCTGATAGATAAAAAAGAAGTGCTATTAGAAAAGTTTGATTGGGCTTTGGTAAATGAAAAACAAAGGCACAGGCTTAAAAACCTTAACCAAGGTACTAGCCAGTGCTTGAGTATTTATAGTCCACCACCAGCAAAAGACAGGGTGCTGGTGATTAAAAAGAAATAACGAATCGCAGCAACAAATAAGCATTGCAAATCAAAACGACAAAATCGACGCCTAAACAAATCCTAAGAACGCAATACCTTTGCCGTGAGTATATGGTCTTCCCATTTACCCGCTATCTTCAAATACTTCTCTGCTCTGCCTTCTTCAACAAAACCTAAACGCTTTAAAACAGCCCCACTGGCTTGGTTTTTGGGCATATAATTCGCCATAAAACGACTGATGTTTTGTGTTTTATGCATGTACTCAATACCTGCTGAAATAGCTTCATGCATTAACCCTTTTTTCTGCTCGGCTTCGGCTAAGCTATAACCTAGGTAACAAGCTTGAAAAACACCTTGAACAAGATTGGAGAAGTTACAGTAACCTAAGATTTTCGTTTCTTCTGGGTTTAATAAAAAAAATGCAAAGGCTTGATGTTGAAGGAAGTCCTTTCGACACTGCTTAATTCTTTGAATGGAGGTTTCCAGTTCATAATAGGAATCGTGCCTTGCGGGTTCCCACTCTTTAAAAAAAGTGCGATTCTGACACACATAATCATGTAATAGTGGCGCTTGATCGGGAGAAAGTATTTTCAATACCCCCCGTTCGGTTTTTATTTCAGGGAAACGAACGTGCACTATTTCATTATCAGGGGCAACAAAGCTTTTTTGCTCTCGCACTTCGACAATGCGAAGTTCATAGGCTTCAAACCAGAAATTCTCTCCAAGACTTTCGGCTCTTGTATACAAAGAGTGGGCTTGCCAAGCATGAATGCTATCGACATCTTGCCAATATGAAATGTAGATATTTTCTTCGTTTTGAGATTGTTCTGCACCTAAAAAACCCTTTTGTTGAGTCGCCACCTGCATCATTTTATCCATCATGATTTCAAATGCAGCATGCGCTGAATTCAGCCTTACTGTTAAAATAGCGGCATAATAAGGTAACTCAACAGATTCACTAAACATTAAGCGACTTCCTTTTTGGCACTTATAGCAAGAGGGTTTATTCCAGTGTGCCTAATTATTCCAAAATTCACAGATTTTTCTACGAAAGTTTTGAGTATCATCCTGCTTTAGCATACTTTGTCGACATTGCTTGGCTGTGTCAGACCCTATCTTTTCTTCAAATAAATTCACTATGGCGAGAATATAGTCAGCAGACATTTCTGGATGGCCTTGAGTAGTCAGTACCTGTTGCTGATAACGGGTTACATAATAAGGGCAAAATTCACTTGCTGCCAAAACCTCAAAACCTGCTGGCATAGCTTCTACTTGGTCTTGATGAAAGCTTAACAACACTAAGTCATTATCAGACTCTTTGCTTTCTGATAACCATTGATTTTGGTAGTGCCCTATTCCCCAGCCCTTATCAGATTTAGCCACATTACCACCTAACGCCATAGCAATCGCCTGATGCCCAAAGCAGATACCAACAAGCTTTTTATTCGCTTTAAACACAGCACGAATAGTTTCGAACAAGGGTGCTAACCAAATATGATCTTCATAGACGCCATGCTTACTACCAGAGACAATAAAACCATCAAACTCATCAATATTAGGCAAATGCGTGTCTTGGCTTTCTGGGTATAGATACACAGGAAACACGGTCAATTCATCGTCTTTATTTACTAAATGACGGAACATATCTTGATAGTGACCAAACTCATCATGCAGCTCTGCACTGATATCATCACACAGTAATAAGGCTATTTTCATACTCTTTCCTATGGCAAAACCTTTGCTAAATTTTCAATCATAAAGATTAAAGGCAAATAAAATTTATTAAAAAAACGCGCAAAATCAGAAGTTTGTCTATAGTTAGAAGTGACAGGTAATTATGGCTTTTGATTTGGAACCATTACTATACTGCTACTGATGCTATAAGGCTCAGTTGGAGCATGTCCATCATTAGGACTCAATCAAAAGATTAGCAAAAGCGCAGTATCACTTGTAGGACTGTCAGGCAATTCAGTTTCTGTATTGCTATCAAATCGAATGCCGTTTCCCCCTTTAACGGTATTCTCTTAGTAGATTCTTAGCCCGTGTTTTGCACGGGCTCTTTTTTGCTTATCAGGCTTTTACCTCAGATAAGTAAAGCATGCTATCAAGCCCTTTAGTGCAAACCAATACCCACTAAGGGAGATACGAGGGCTTGGTTCTTTTAACTTATGCTAAGTTAGATAGGTATAACCACTTAATACCTTTTCACATCGAGCTAGCAAAGCGCCTTGCTCATCTTGATTGAGTTTACTTGATGCGATTTTTTCCTGATAACGCTCAAGCAACTCGTTCTCCTTATAACTTACGTACCTTAGTACGTCTTGTACCCTGTCACCCATAAGCACATGATCAAGTTTAAAACCTGTATCAGTAAGATAAACATCAACAGAACTAGTATCACCAAAAAGGTTATGTAAATCCCCCAAGGTTTCTTGATAAGCACCCACAAGGAAAAAGCCAAAAAGATAATCTTCATTCTCTTTAGGTGGCGGAGGTAAAGGCAAGCTAGACTCTAAGCCTTGGCCATCCACATAACGATACAAACAGCCATCAGAATCACAGGTTATATCTTGTATTTTCCCTCTAAAAGAGGGGGCTTTATCTAACCCTTGTAAAGGCAGTACGGGGAAAACTTGATCTATCCCCCATGCATCAGGCATGGACTGAAACACTGACAAGTTCACAAAAACTTTTTGCGCTAGCCTATCGTTAAGTTCATCAATAATGGTTCTATGGCCTCGGTTTCTATTATCTAGTCTTGGTAGTAATAAGCGACATGCTGCGGTAAAGAGGTTTTCTGCTTGCGCTCTTTGCATCAGTGCTAATTGGCCATGGTTATACAATGACAAGGCTTCGTTAAAGTCATCCCATAAATCATGGTAAAGCTCCACTAGAGAACGCTTATCTTGAGCCTTACCTTCCAATGCTTGTAACGATTCCCAAAGCCTCATGGTGACAGTTTGATCATCATCCTGCTCTGGCGCTTCGGTCACTAGAGGCTCTTCCCCATGAGAAAAGACATTCGTTATCATCATGGCATGATGCGCAGTCACAGCACGGCCTGATTCAGAAATTAGATTGGGGTGAGGCAAATCATGTAATTGGCAAATGTTATGAAAAGCGAAAACCACATTGTTCGCATATTCACTGATGCTGTAGTTAGCAGAATATGCACTTTGACACCTTGTGCCCTCGTAATCCACACCTAATCCGCCACCTACATCAACCCATTGCACTTTGGCACCTAGGCTATGCAGTTCGGCATAAAAACGAGCGCACTCTTTTAGGCTATTTTGAATATCACGGATACGGGTAATCTGAGACCCTAGATGGAAGTGAATTAACTCAAGGCAATCTAGCATGTCAGATTGGCGTAATGCTTCTATCGCGCGCATAAGCTGAGAGGTAGTTAAACCGAATTTAGACTTATCACCGCCACTATTATCCCAATGCGTTGTACAGGTTGAAGCAAGACGGATGCGAATACCGATTCTTGGTTTCACATTCAAGCGTTCTGCTTCTTCTAGAATCCAGCCAAGTTCATGCATCTTCTCCACCACAATAAACACTTTGTGGCCCATTTTCTCTGCCATAAGCGCAAGATGAATAAACTCTTTATCCTTATAACCGTTACAAACAATCACACCATCAGGACTTTGGTGCATGGCAAGAACGGCCATTAGCTCTGGCTTACTGCCCGCTTCTAAACCCACTGACAGCGGGTTATCTTTTTGAAAACCTGTTATTTCCTCAACAACACGCCGCTGTTGGTTTACCTTGATAGGATACACAATAGCGTAATCCCCTTGGTACTGGTAAAAATCAATCGCTTGATGGAATGAACTGGTAATTTTGCTAATACGAGAATGCAGAATATTGGGAAAACGAACTAAAGTAGGAAATGGAATATTCTGCTGCTGTAACTCAGCTGCCAACTTGGTTAAGTCAATATTTTGTTCCCTATCAGGGCGGGCTTCCACATTGCCACTTTCATTAATCGAAAAGAAACCACCACTCCAGTGATCTACATTGTAAAGTTCGATTGAGTCTTTGACAGACCAAGTTGTCATAGTGTCTCCTTCATACAGACACATCTGATAAGCAAAGGAAGTTATCAGAAAAATAGAAAAAAGGCCGACCTTATGGCAATAGCATAAGGTCAGCCTGTCTTAGAACTTATTATCTAATTAAGCGCTAGATTGCATCAATCACATACTGAGGCAGAGCAAAAGACGCTTGATGAACCTCTGGTGTATAAAAACGTGTACTAAAGCCAGCCGTTTCAAAACGCTCTCTTATTGTCTTAGCATCAAGGCTTCTTAGGGCTTGGTTATCTGTAGCCCAAGCGAATGTCATTATGCCACCAACATAAGTCGGTACAGCCGCTGAATAAAAAGACTGATCAGCAAAATATGGTTTTAGTCTTTGTGCAGTCGTTGTGACTTCTTCAATTTGCATGAAGCTAACACCATTTTGTGCAACAAAAACACCACCAGGTGTTAGACAACGTTTACAGCCTTCATAGAAACGTGAGCTAAACAGCACTTCACCAGGACCAATTGGATCAGTACAGTCAGAAATAATCACATCGTACTTCTCGTCAGTCTCATTCACATAATCAACGCCATCAGCAATAACTACTTGGGTTTTTTCATGCTCATAAGCCCCTGCTGAGTGGTTTGGTAGGTATTTGGTACACATATCCACTACGGCTTGGTCTATCTCAACTTGAGTCACTTGCTCTACACCTGGGTGACGTAATACTTCGCGAAGCATACCGCCATCACCACCACCAATAATCAATACTTTTTTAGCATTGCCATGGGCAAACATTGGCACGTGAGCCATCATTTCATGATAAATAAATTCATCACGTTCTGTTGTCTGAATAACACCGTCTAATGCCATAATACGACCAAACTGACTATTATTAAAAATCACTAAATGTTGGTGATCTGTATCGATTTCAAATAATACTTCATCAACTTCAAAGCTTTGTCCGTAGCCTGTATGTAGTGCTTCTGTTAATAATCGTTTCGTCATAATTTTCTCCTAACCTAGGTGCGAAAGACTAAAAGGCAGCAATATGCTACTTACTATCCATCTACCTATTCTTTTGGCAAATATAATTTCTAATGATGAAAAAAGGGAACCAAATGGCCCCCTTTTTTAAGTTTCTTTATGAAAGATTTTCTAGCATTTATATATCTAAAAAGTCTTTGCATAGCAAGATTTTTTACTAATGGAATAAATAATCTTAGGAAACATGTTCTCCATGTGCTTGCTTATCAGCATGGTAAGATGAACGTACTAATGGTCCACAAGCTGCATGTTTAAAGCCTAGCTCTTTAGCTACTTCTTCATAGCGAGCAAACTCTTCTGGTGGCACAAAGCGTGACATTGGGAAGTGATGCTTAGAAGGCTGTAGATACTGACCGATAGTCAACATATCAACATTGTGAGCGCGAAGGTCTTTCATTACTTGAACAATCTCTTCGAACTCTTCACCCATACCAACCATTAGGCCAGACTTAGTTGCAACATCTGGGCAACGGTCTTTAAATTTCTTAAGTAGATCAAGCGACCATTGGTAATCAGAACCAGGACGAACTTGACGGTACAAGCGTGGAATAGATTCTAGGTTATGGTTGAAAACATCAGGTGGCGCAAGCTCAAGAATGTCTAGGGCTTTGTCCATACGACCACGGAAGTCTGGCACCAGAGTTTCGATCTCAATATTTGGAGACTCTTTACGTGTTTCGTTGATGCAATCAATAAAGTGCTGAGCACCACCATCTTTCAAGTCATCACGGTCAACAGATGTAATAACCACATACTTAAGCTTCATATCACGAATAGCAGCAGCCAATTCTTTTGGCTCATCCGGGCTTAATGCATTTGGTCGACCGTGAGCGACATCACAAAATGGACAACGGCGTGTACAAATCTCGCCCATAATCATAAAGGTTGCTGTGCCGTTACTGAAACATTCGCCAAGGTTAGGGCAATTTGCTTCTTCGCACACAGACGCTAATTTATGGTCGCGAAGTGTTTTTTTGATACGGGCAATTTCTGGAGAAGCAGGCATTCTGACACGTAACCATTCTGGTTTACGTGGAATTTCTTCGGTAGGAATTACCTTTACAGGGATGCGTGCCATTTTTTCGGCACCACGTAGTTTTTCACCTTGTACAACGCGTTTTACTTGTGTAGTCATTTCTTAATTCCACCCTTGTTGGATAGTCGGACTTGGGTGTCCGAGCAGCTCAGCTAACTGATTCGCTAACTGAACGACAACGTGCGAAAACATCACATTGTTGTTGAGATGTTTCATATCTACCATTTGTAAGCCTTGGTAGCCACACGGATTAATACGGTCAAAAGGGGAAAGATCCATATCCACATTTAAAGCTAGTCCATGAAAGGAGCACCCTCGCCTTACTCTCAGCCCTAATGACGCTACTTTTCTTTCATTAACATAAACACCTGGAGCATCCGCTTTGGGATAGGCGTCAATATCATTTTCTTCGAGCGTATTTACCACAGAATTTTCTAATAGGGTAACTAGGTCGCGCACCCCTATTTGTGCACGTTTCAAGTCCACCATAACATAGGCAATTAATTGCCCTGGGCCATGGTAAGTAACTTGACCACCTCGATCAACTTGAACGACAGGGATATCACCGGGCGCGAGTAGATGCTCGGATTTACCTGCCTGACCTTGAGTAAAAATTTGAGGATGCTGTAACAACCAAATCTCGTCAGCCGCGCTTTTATCACGCGTCTGAGTAAATTCTTTCATTTTTTCCCATGTATCACTGTAATCAACAATGCCAAGGTCACGACAAATTAACTTCGGCATTAAATAACCATCTTCACAGCTGCATGTGCCATTAAGTCTTTATGTAACGCAGCCAGTTGAGTTTCACCTGTCGCTAAAATGCGGAAAGTAAAACTCACAAAGCGCGCTTTAGAAGAACGTTTCGCTGTAACAGAATCCGCTGTTATCTCTGGTGCATGTTTTTGCATGCACTCAGTTAGTTCTTCTAAAAGATTCTCACCATCCGTTGCGACTACTTTTACCATGTAATTTTCGCAAGGAAATTCAATTTTTACCGCCTCATCTGAGACATCGACAGCTTGTTTGCCATCGGTTTTAATCAGTGCCATAACGTGTTCTCAGTACTACTTAAAACAAGTTCATAAAGAACAGTTTTATACTATCTAATAGGCGTTTGAAGAATCCGCCTTCAGCAACATTCTCAAGAGCAACAACGTCTCTCTCTAAAATAATGCCATCATCACCTGTTACTACTATTTTACCTAACACATCACCAGCACTAATTGGTGCTTTAATTGTAGGAGAAATTTCTAATGTAGCAGGAATTGCATCTGCTTGACGTCTTGGAATTGTCACCAATACATCTTCTACGAAACCGATTTTAACAGTTTCAGCTGCGCCACCCCAGACTTTACTTTCATTGATCACTTGACCACGGCTATAAAGTTTACGTGTTTCATAATAACGGAAACCATAATTCAACAGTTTCTGTGTCTCATTAGCACGGGCTTCACTGCTTTTTGTACCCATAACAACAGAGATAAGGCGCGTACCATTTCTCACAGCAGAAGCCGCTAGACAGTAGCCTGCCGCCTCCGTATGCCCTGTTTTCAGGCCATCAACTGTCTTATCTCGCCATAACAGTTTGTTACGGTTTGGTTGACGAATATCGTTGTAAGTAAAGTATTTCTCTGAGTACATTGGGTAACTATCAGGGAACTGTACTATTTTAGCACGTGCTAATACAGCTAAATCATACGCACTCGAATAATGTCCTTCAGCCGGATAGCCTGTTGAGTTAACAAAATTAGAGTTATTCATGCCTAACAATTGAGCATGTTGATTCATCAAGTCAGCGAAAGCACCTTCACTACCTGCTATATGTTCAGCTACTGCAACACTCGCATCATTACCAGATTGAATAATAATACCGCGCATTAAATCTTCTAAACGAACCTTGGTGCCCTCTCGTATAAACATACGAGATCCTTCCATGCGCCAAGCTTTTTCACTCACTCTTACCATATCGTCTAATGCAATATTGCCGCGATTACGTTCATAATCGACAATATAAGCAGTCATTAGCTTGGTAAGACTTGCAGGTGGGTATTCTTTTTTGGAGTTCTGCTCAACCAGCACTTCACCTGTGTAAGCATCTAGCAAGATATAACTCGTTGCTGATAGCTGAGGCGGCGCAGGAATTAAAGTCGGAGCGGCATAAACAGATGTGACAAAACTCAACATCAGTGCGGCGAATAAAATAAATGGTCGTTTCATATCCAATTTTGTGCTTTCCAAAGAATGAAGTGCGAATGATACTAGAGGCCTTAATCAATCTCTAGCCTGAATCAACATTATGGTGTTAGATTTACTCTAACTGGTTTGCTAAACCCTTGATCGAGCAACTTATTGCTCCAAGTATTCATATCTTGTGCATTTGCAAACGGCCCTACCATTACTTTGAATAATGACCCTGTTTGCTCACTCACAAAAACACTAATACTGGTATCAAACTCTTCCAAAAGTTTTTGCTTTAATGCTTCTGCTGAAGCTAATTTACTATAAGCCCCCATTTGTAAATGGGTAAAGTTAGTTTCAGCTTTTACTTCTACCGGTGCCGAAATAGCCACTGGCGTTATTACCTTAGTTGTGACCTCAGGCGCTTGATAAGGTTCGCCTTTTTCTGGCGTAATTGCTTCTATCTTAACTCTTGCTAATCCCTTGGTATGGTAATCAAGTTTAACGGCAGCAGCATAAGATAAGTCTACAATTCTATCGCTATGGAATGGCCCTCTGTCATTAACCCTAACAATGACACTCTTATTATTATCAAGATTGGTAACTTTTAAGTAAGTTGGTAAAGGCAGGTTTTTATGGGCCGCTGAGTAATTAAACATGTCATAGGTTTCACCATTTGAGGTGGTATGACCATGAAACTTTTTACCGTACCAAGAGGCTGTCCCTGTTTGCACAAAGCCTTTGGCAGAATCCATCACATTATAAGATTTACCCCAAACTTCATAAGGGTTCTTATTGCCCCCACGACTTTTAGGCTCCCACTTTGGCGTAAGCTCAGGTAAAAGCTCAGTATTGACCGATTCAGTTGGTGCGGTATCTTGCAACTGAGTATAACGACCGCCTCCAGAAGCTTTGTCATACTCAGCTTGAGTCATATTTCGAGGAACAGATTTACTCTTACTAACGTTATTGTTCCAAACTGTTTGAGTATTACTACAACCGACTAAAAATAAGGTTACACCGGCTATAGTTAATATGGATTTCATTAAAGACGTATCTCCTTCGCTAACTCAAGCACGGCCATTGAATAGCGACGGCTTGGGTTATAACGCATGATGACAAAAAAGTTTTCGTCCGCTAACCAGTAGTTATACTTTTCATCACCCACTTGCAAACCAATTAGCCCAGTTTGCGCTTTTAATTTATTGATTTCTTTACCTATGCCAATGGCTTGCCATTCCAATAGGGATTTTTCAGGCTTTCTACCTTTATTTATCCACTCTTCCCATTGCTTTTTACTTGCCGCATTAGCAGATGTTGCCACGATAACCCCACGGCTATCCTGCCAGCCATGGTGACGCAAGTAATTAGCTACACTGCCGATTGCATCAGGTACTGACCCCCACAAATCCACTTTACCGTCCTTATCAAAATCGACGGCAAGTTTACGATAATTGGAAGGCATAAACTGAGTCATACCTAGGGCTCCAGAGTAAGAGCCTTTGGTATTCCCTATTTGCCATTGATTCTCTCTCACTAACAGAAGATAAGCTTCTAGCTCAGATTGAAAGTATTCAGCTCTTCTTGGGTAATCAAAAGCAAGTGTCGAAAGTGACGTAAAGACATCTCTTTTACCTGTGATGCGGCCATAGAAAGTTTCGACACCAATTAAGGCTGCAATAATTTCAGGGTTAACACCGTATTCTGCTTGTGCCTTTTTCAACCATTTTTGATTCGTCTTAATAAAGCGTTTGCCTTCACGGATTCGGCTCGATTCAACAAAACGCGTTCGATACTTGTAGTAAGGCGTTAGGACTTCGGGCTGGTTGTTAGATTTTGAGATGGTTTTTTTACGCGCCTGAATTTTGGCAAAGGCTGCTTGCAATAAAGCGCCGTCATATTTGTGGGTTGAGACCATCTTCTCAATGAATGCTTGTACATCAGGTTTTGCTGCATAGGATGTTTTAAAATCTTGGCTATTTTTATGCAGGTTATCACTGATATTTTTATGCTTAACTGTGTCTTGTGCTTCACCATCTAACAAAGCCAAGGTTTGCTCAGCAACTAAGGTGTTTTCTGTAACTGGCGCAGCAACTTGTGCCTGAAGACCGTCCTGTGAACACGCGGTCAACAAATAAGCCATACCAATAACTAATAAAGGTCTCATCATTTTCTCGCTCTTTTATGAGTGTGAATGGACATCAATATCCCGAACGTCGACATAATAGTAATAATGGATGTACCGCCATAACTCACTAAAGGTAATGGCACACCTACAACAGGTAATATGCCAGATACCATGCCTATATTAACGAAAATATAAACAAAGAAAGTTAAGGTTAAGCTACCTGCTAACAATCTAGCATAATTATCTTCAGCAAAAGCAGCGATATATAAGCCACGAGCAATAATCAATAAATATCCTGTTAGCAAAATTAAGCAACCAAACATGCCAAATTCTTCTGCAAGTACAGCAATAATAAAGTCAGTATGGCTTTCTGGTAAAAATTCTAATTGAGCCTGTGTGCCACTTAAAAAGCCTTTTCCTTCTAGGCCACCCGAACCAATAGCCGTCTTAGACTGAATAATATTCCAGCCTGAACCCAAAGGGTCACTCTCAGGGTTTAAGAAAGTCAGCACCCTTTGTTTTTGGTAGGCATGCATCACTTGCCACAAGAAAAAGCCTGCAATAGGTGCTGAAAGTGCTGCACCTAAAATATAACGCCAGCCCAACCCCGCTAAGAAAAGTGCAAAAATACCTGACACACCAACCAGTAGTGATGTTCCAAGGTCTGGCTGCCTAGCAATAACGAAAACAGGCACTGCGACCATGATAAGAACAATACTAATATGTTTGAATTTTGGTGGTAAATGACGATTAGAAAAATACCAAGCAACAGCCATAGGCATAACAACCTTCATTAGCTCTGAGGGCTGAAACCTGCCTATTCCTGGTATTTCTAGCCACCGCTGTGCACCTTTGGCCCCAACACCAAAGAACAGCACCATGACAAGTAAACTGAATACGCCAAGGTATAATAAAGGAGACAAACGTCTTAAAAATTTAGGCGGTACCTGAGCCAAAAACAAGCAAGCAGCAAACCCTATAGATAAGCGTACAAACTGCCTTTCAACCATAGCGACATCCTGCCCAGAAGCAGAATAAAGTATGATAAGGCCACCACCTGCCACCAAGGCCAAGGATACAACAAGGAAAAAATCAATATGAAGGTCACGCCAGAATTTAGCGTTACTGAAGGCCCTTAGTTGAGCATAAAAGCCTTTATTCATTAGAGCCAACCTTTAAATAATTATATTTACGCGGATACTTACCTAGGATGTAAGCATCAAATAATTTTTTTGATAAATCTGCAGGTTTAGAGCTACTTCCACCATTTTCAAAAATCGCGAATATGGCAATATCAGGCTCTTTAGAAGGGGCAAAACCAATAAATAAAGCATGGTCATGGAGTTTTTTGGCTAGTTTATCTGCTTCATATTCTTCATCGTCTTGCAAACTAAATACTTGCCCTGTCCCTGTCTTACCAGCAATATCGTAACTTGTACCCTGTAAACGTCTGGCCGTACCCTGATCATCCGTGATAACTTTTTTCATGGAATTAACCATACGTTGCCAATCAGCTTCTCGTCTTAGGGTAATCCTCTTAGAAACCAGTTTATCTTCTGGCCATTCGATAACATCACCCGATACAGTTTTTGCCATACGTGGTGCTAGCCATTCGCCTCGATTAGCCAATGCCGTGGTCGCTGTTGCAATTTGTAGTGGTGTGGCAACCATAAATCCTTGTCCAATCCCCACATTGACAGAGTCACCTGGGTACCAAGGTTCGCCATATTTAGATTTTTTCCATTGGTTTGAGGGAAGCAAACCTGCGTTTTCACCATAAAGGTCCAAGATATTCTTTTCACCATATCCAAACCTTGATAAGAAGCTATGGATAGGTGAAATTCCCATTTTATGGGCAAGCTGATAATAGTAGGTATCAACCGACTCAATAATAGAGCGCTCTAGATTAATCCAACCATGGCCGCCTTTTTTCCAGTCACGATAACGTCTACCGTCAGGGTTAATCTGATAAGCACCAGAGGCATAATAACGTTCGGTCCAAGAGGAGAGTTTATTTTCAAGCCCGGCTAATGCCATAAAAGGCTTAATGGTAGAGGCCGGCGGATAACCACCTCTTAGAGCACGGTTGAACAAAGGAAGTTTCGGCGAATCTCTTAAAGCGCCATATTCTTTAACACTAATACCTCGTACAAACATATTGGCATCAAAACCAGGCTTACTAACAAAAGCTAATACACCACCTGTTTTAGGGTCCATAGCGATAACTGAGCCAGTATAATCACCTAACAAGTCATAGGCATACTGCTGGAGTCTGGCATCCAAATGTAATTGAATCGCTTTACCTGGTACTGGGTTTTGCCTTTCTACCTCAGACATAATACGTCCGCGGGCACTGACTTCTACCTTACTAAACCCAGGAAAGCCGTGCAGTTCTTCTTCATAAAAACGCTCAATACCAGATTTACCTAAAAACAAAGACCCTTGATATCTTTGCTTATCCAACTTTTCTAAGTCTTTAGAGTTAATACGCCCCACATAACCAATGGCATGAGCAAAGGCTTCACCATAAGGGTAATAACGAGTTAATTGAGCTTCGACTTGAACCCCTTCCCATTTGTAAAGATCAACTGAAAGTTTAGCCCAAGCTTTGTCAGTGAGGTGAGATTTTAAGGTAATAGATTGATAAGGGCGTCTATAGGCTTTGCGCCTTTGGTTAAAGTCATCCCATTCTTCATCGGTAATTTCAATAACACCGGCCAGCTCTTCGCGAAAAGCATCCATATCTTTTACACGCTCAGGCACTATGGTCAAACTATGAATGGGCCGGTTATCAGCTAGAACCAAGCCATTTCTGTCGTAAATCAGGCCTCTTGAAGGTGGCTCTGTTACCAGCTTTAAACGGTTCTGATCGGCTTTGGTTTGATACCGCTCAAACTCAACAACCTGTAAATAAAATAGGCGGCCAATTAAGACAGTTATTAATACCATTACAAAAATGGCAGCAAAAACAATTCGTCTCTGAGTGAGGGATTGCTCTAACTTATAATTACGGAAGTATTTTTGACCAGCATCCATACCGAGTTAATTACCTATGATATGGGTGATTATTCATAAGGGTCCAAGCTCGATAGATTTGCTCAGCCAAGATCACACGGACAATGGGGTGAGGCAAAGTTAACTTGGATAAAGACCACAATCTATCAGCACGTGCGCTACATCTTGGATCAAGTCCATCAGGGCCACCGACTAATAAACTGATATTATTACCTTCCATACGCCAATTCTCAGATTGCTCTGCTAATTGCTCTGTCGACCACTCCTTACCCAAAACCTCCATTGCGATTACTCTGTCATTAGCTGGGATTGCATCTAACATAGCATCACCTTCTTTACGGATGGCCTTGGCTATATCGGTATTTTTCCCTCTTGGAGACATAGGTATTTCCACCAGCTCCAAGCTAAAATCCTTTGGTAAACGCTTACTGTAATCAGTAAAACCGTCGGTAATCCATTTTGGCATTTTGGTGCCAACAGCAATGAGCTTTATTCTCATTTAATGACTTCACCTTATTTAAGCTGAATTTACATACAGCCTAATTTTGATCATGAGGTTTGGGTAATGCGAGTAATTCACTCACCTAAATTAGATGCTTTCTGGGGTAATATCCCACAATTTCTCTAAGTCATAAAAAGAACGAGCTTCTTCTGTCATGACATGAACAACAACATCATACAAATCAACTAAAACCCAATCGTTACCCATAGAACGACCTTCAGAACCTAGAGGCTGCAGACCATTTTGCTTAAGTGTATCGATAACATTTTGCCCCAATGCATTTACATGACGTTTTGAGGTACCACTACAGATAACCATAAAGTCCATCATGTCAGTGTGTGACTTAACATTCAGCACAGTGATCTTGTCACCTTTAACATCTTTCAAGGCTTCAACGGCAAGCTCTAAAATTTGATCACTTGTGATTTGTGTATCGCTCATAAAATTCTGTATTCCTATTGATAAAGTGTGTGCTGGTCTATGTACGCATGTACGGATTCAGGCAATAAATAAGCAATCGACTTATTCTGCTCACATAATGTACGTATCATGCTTGATGAAATCCCTAATTCTGTCAGGGCTTCCATATGAATTTTGCCAGCGGGAGCGGATTGTAACTCAGCCGCCGTTTTAGCACGACTCTTTTCAATCAAGTCTTGCAAATCCAAAGTAAATTCTGGATGCCAACCTGGTCTTGAGACAACCAAAATATGAGCATAGTTCAAAATACTTTGCCACTTATGCCAACTAGGTAATGAAATAAAACTATCCATCCCCATCACCATAGTAATACAAGCATCCGGACCTAGCTCTTGTCTTAACTCGATTAGAGTATCTATGCTGTAACTTCGCCCTGTACGCTTAATTTCCCTATCATCCACCAACAAATCTGGATGTTGTTTAACAGCCAAAGAAACCATTTCTAATCTTTGCTTGGCGGTAATAGAAGGATGGGATTTATGCACAGGAATAAAACAAGGGACTAAACGCAATTCAGTAAAATGAAAGCGGTCGACTATGTCGACCGCAATTCGTAAATGGCCATTATGAATAGGGTCAAATGTCCCTCCCATTATGGCCACACTTACTTTTTCATTTGTACTCTTTTTCTCGGTATTAAATTCTGCCAACTTAATTATCTCTTGTATGGCCGTCACCAAACACAACATATTTTTGGCTAGTCAAACCATTTAAACCAACTGGTCCACGAGCATGAATTTTATCGGTAGAAATACCGATTTCAGCCCCAAGACCATATTCAAAGCCATCAGCAAATGCTGTTGAAGCATTGACCATGACAGAAGAAGAGTCAACCTCTGTCATAAAGATACGCGTCTTAGAATAGTTTTGAGACACAATAGCATCCGAGTGTTGTGAACCATATTTATTGATATGTTCAATCGCTTCATCCATGTCATCTACAAGTTTAATAGATAACTTAGGTGCCATATATTCCGTATACCAATCTTCTTCAGTGGCGTCACCTACACCAGAAAGTAAAGCTTGAGTTGAGTCACAACCCACTAGCTCCACGCCTTTTTCGGCATAAATATCAGCCAATTGAAGTAATACTGTTTGGGCAATATCCTTATGGACCAATAAAGATTCCATGGCATTACAAACACCATAACGGCGAGTTTTCGCATTAACCGCTATTTTAATGGCCTTATCGATATCTGCTTCGTCATCAATGTAAACATGACAGTTACCATCAAGATGCTTAATAACTGGCACGCGAGCATCATTAGAAATACGCTCAATCAGCCCTTTACCACCTCTTGGTACAATCACATCCACATAGTCAGGCATGGTAATTAACTCACCTACTGCCGCTCTATCTGTCGTATTGATTACCTGTACTGCATGCTCAGGCAAGTTAGCCACTTTTAAACCTTCAACTACCGCTTTAGCAATCGCTTGGTTAGAATAATAAGCTTCACTACCACCTCGTAAAATGGTGGCATTACCTGATTTTAAGCACAGGCTTGCAGCATCTATGGTCACATTAGGACGAGACTCATAAATAATACCAACCACGCCTAATGGAACGCGCATTTTACCAATCTGGATACCAGAAGGACGATACGCCATATCTGTAATCTCACCAACTGGGTCTAATAAACCAGCCACTTGGCGAAGACCTTCTATCATGCCGTCGATACGTGCTTCAGTTAATGCTAAGCGATCGAGTAAAGCCGCATCTAAACCTTTGTTTTTTCCGTTTTCAAGATCTTTGGCATTTTCAGCTAACAGTTGAGGTCGTGCCAGATCCAAAGCATTCGCCATAGCATTTAAGGCTGCGTTCTTATCTTGTGTAGACGCGCGTGCTAGTTTCCTTGAAGCCGCTCGGGCTTGTTGGCCAACTTGGATCATGTAATCTTTGACAGTCATCTTCTTATCTCAAACTAATTAACTAAAAATGAAAATTCAATCGACAAGCCTAGGTTACCTAGACGTGTAAAAGGTATACTAACAAAATTCTCAGGTGAATTACTGCCCATCCGCTTATTTTTCGAGGATTATTTTGTCTCTCAGCGCTCAAACAAATCATCAAGCTTTTCAATTAACTAGCATAGGAATCGTACATTCTTGTTATCAACAAAAATTCGGCATCCCAAGACAGCCCGGATTAGTAACAGAAGCCACCGCTAGAATTGAATTATTACCGCCATTTAACCGACTTGATGTTCTTGACGGCCTTGAAGACTTCTCACATATTTGGGTTCACTTTATCTTCCATGCCTGCATTCAAGATGGCTGGAAAGCAAAAATCCGCCCACCTCGTCTTGGTGGTAAAACTAAGATGGGGGTATTTGCTACAAGAGCAACCCATAGACCCAATCCCGTTGGTTTATCTGTTATAAAATTGGGGAAGATTTACCAGGAAGGAAAAAAAGTTTTTATCGACTTACATGGCGCTGACTTATTAGATGGCACGCCAGTGATAGATATTAAGCCATACTTACCTTATGCCGATATTATAGAAGAGGCCAAAGGTGGCTTTGCACCTATATCCACTGTGACACGCCCCGTTGTTTTCAGTGAACAAGCTGAACAGGGTTGTCAAAGCTATACTCTAGATACTGGGCGAAACATTCGTGATTTAATTGAGCAAATTGTTAGCCAAGACCCTAGACCCGCTTACCTGACTGAAGAGACAGACAGAGAGCATGGCATGCAACTTTGGGATATCAACATTAAGTGGCAAGCTAAGACTGATCATTTTGAAATTTTACGTTTAGAAGCGGCCACTTCTTTATAAGTGGCCATTAGGTGAGATTATGAATAAGAAAGCCTTTTTAAAAGCCTACCAAACGATTAATAAACTAGCTGAGCCTAAAGCACAGGTACCAACTGAACCTGAATACCAGTCTGACCTCTATAAGAGTGCAGAAGATGAAGCGCTTATCAAAGAATACCACTTTGCAAAATTCAAAAAGAATTTAGCTCAAGCCCAAGGCCACCCAGAGCTTCAGTCTCTTATTAATAAAGAAGACTGGAGTGAGGAAGACACTAAAAAACTATTAGCTATGTTGCGCTAAGTTCAGTAGTTTATTTAAACTCGGTAGTCCTCTCTCGACTTATCACCAAGGCTTTAGTTTTTTCAAACTCTTCATCTAAAATAAGCTGCCCTATTCCACTTTGATTATAAAGCACGCTTTTACATCCTGTTTCAGGTTGGCGCCAACGCACAGACATTCTTCGCCTTTGTGTCAGTAAATTTAACGGCGAAGCACTAGAAAACAACACACGATTCAAAGTATCAAAACAGTTTAACAACTTAGCTGGGAAGTTATTTTTTATACCACTTGTCGTAACTTGCAAAATTTGTGGGCCATGCTTTCTAAAACGTATTTTGATTTGATAAACAAACGAGTAATGCACATCACCCGATAAAATTATAAAGTTTGGTGGTGTTTTTTTATGCCTAAAAATATTTAACATCACATTGGCAGATCCTGGATGCGCCATCCAGTTTTCAGCATCGACCATTAAAGGTCGGCCAACAAAAGTAAATATTTTCTGGATTACTTCTATGAGCTTCACACCAAATACAGGTGCAGGTGACACCAAAATAACCTCAGGTTCATTAATTAGCTCTTGCTGCATTTCTATAAGCGCTTCCCAATCCATCAAACCAGAGGGTTTATTCGCTTTGGATTCAGAACGCCACCTTTGAGTTCTAGTGTCTAACACAAGGATTTTAGGCGAAGTCGCTAAACTATAATGCCACTTATTCCAATCTAAGATACGATCAACTAACTCATCTTGCTGACTAAACCCATCTTGCCCAAAATAAAGAGACGCATCGTTTTGCAATTCCTCAAATCGGTTTGGCTGATTTCCCCACCCTTGACAAAGCCAATATGCAATCAAGCTATTACCAATTACACGACGACCTAATGGATTTGAATAAATAGCCTCTTCCCACGCTCTCGTTAGATTCCAGTCATCAGTGACATCATGATCGTCAAAAATCATATAAACAGGTAAATGCGCCATTAGTCTTTGTACTTTAGTTAAGCCAAGTACAAACTCTTTTAACGTCTTAAATTGAGATAGGTAAGTATCTTGATGCTCTTTGGGGATGCGAGCTAATCCCAGTTCACAATCCACCAACTGCCAACAGCTTGGCGACCAAACCAATAAATACATGGCAAGCATTTCGGATAAGCTGATTAAGTGGTTTTCAGCAGAGTCTGAACTAAATATGGGTTGCTCACCCTTAATATTAAAGCTAGTAAACTGGCAGTTTGGTAAGAGTTTTTTACGCCCATAATAGGTATCAGCATGCGCGATAAGTGTTTGGCTATCTGGTACCAGTTCATTTTCGATATTCTCATCATATAAACCCAACCTGCCTATTAACTGATGTATAGCCACTAAAGTTGGTCCAGCAACATCATCAGCATAAATTTGGTCACCAGAGAAGATCATCAAAGCAGGACGACTTACCGCATCAAGATGCGCTTTTGACAAGACTTGATCAGCGGCTAATAAACCGTCTTCACTTGCATGATGAGGCTTACGACAAGAACCATGCAAAATATTATCGGCACGTGATTTAATCATGAACCCAGGTTTTTCTTGATCAAGATAACAAAGCTCTGGAATGAGTTTAGTTATCTCTTCTCCATTAACCTTCAACTGATATTGGATAAGCACATCTTGTTCTAATGACTTACTAGGTGAATAGTGTATTAATTGAATAAAGCAATGCTCACCAACCTGTATCTCTTGCTGATAGCCGTCAAGCCACAGAGTGTCAAAACATTGATCGCTTTCATCATAAAGAGATAGCTCAAATTTAGCTGAACAACTTGTTACCAGCCAAAACGTTAGCTCATCACTGGAAATATGTCGTAAAACAGGTCCTGCTAACACCATGGGTAAAGTCATCTCACCCTTCCCTAGAACATCTACCACAGAACCTCTCTTTTAATCTCAATAAAAACCACTTATTCGAACATTATACCCAGCAATAAAAGCTGCAAAAAGTCCATTATCAATATTGTTCGAACCTGTGAGAGTTTGAAAAACCAACAAACTTTTTAAAACGGACTAATTCTCTTTTCTTGTTTGTACAATTTGCTTTCGTCATTACATCTTAATTAAAAGCCAAGTGATCAGAAAAGATCTTAAACCCACACAAAACTGCTCAAATTGCAGCCAATTACATTCATTTTGGCTTTTTATCAAAACTTAACGACTCAATCTTATAATTTTCTATCTTCTATTTTATTGCTTGCACCTGTATCTTACGCAGCCGGTTTAGGATAGCCGACCCCATTAATCTAGTTACCCTCGCAGGAAGCGTCAGGTAGTTCCCGTTTTTAGAATCATAAAAATATGCAAAAACAGATGACCTCAACACAAAGTTATTCCAGTAAAACATGGTTAAGCTTTTTAATTCCGTCTTTATTGGGTCTTTTCTTATTTATGACCCCTATCGATTATAATGACGCCATCACAATTCCAGTCGCTATCCTAGCCAAAGAATTACAAGCTCTAATTGGTGATCAAATGACCATGATCATCTCTGCCATCATTGGGATTTCCGCCCTGATTTCAATTGTAGCCGTGGTAGTAAAACCCAACTTCATTACCCGTAGTCACTATTTAAAAGAATTATTCCTAGTTAGCCCTTTTTGGTTAGTCATTCGTATTCTTGGAGCTGTTTTAGCCATAGCAACATTTACACAAGCTGGACCCGCTATGTTTCATGATGGGGCAACAGGTGGACTTGTATTAAACGATCTACTTCCTGTTCTTCTATGTGTGTTTATTTTTGCAGGCCTTCTACTTCCGCTACTTCTTAACTTCGGCTTGCTTGAATTAATGGGCACATTACTCACCGTTATTATGCGTCCTATTTTCAAGCTTCCTGGCCGTTCAGCTATTGACTGCCTTGCCTCATGGCTTGGCGACGGTAGCGTCGGCATTTTGCTTACCAGCAAGCAATATCAAGAGAAATTTTACACACAAAGAGAAGCTGCCGTTATTGGTACAACCTTTTCAGCAGTCTCAATCACATTTAGTTTGGTTGTAATCGCCCAAGTTGAACTTGAAGCTTACTTTTTACCTTTTTATCTGACTGTTTGTTTAGCAGGTTTTGTCTGTGCTGTGATCATCCCGAGACTACCTCCGCTTAGCTGGAAAAAAGATGTCTTTATCGATGGCAGTCAAGCTGATGGAGAAAGAGATAAACGCCCTAGCGATAGCAACCTTTTCCAATGGGGAATGAAACAAGCTTTAAACCGTGCGCAGCAAGCACCTAGCTTAAGTAAGCTTGCCGCTGAAGGCTCACGCAACGCTGCTGACATGGTTCTTGGAGTGCTGCCTGTCATTATGGCAATAGGTACACTAGCCCTTGTTATCGCAGAAAATACACCTATTTTTGATTGGTTAGGTCAGCCTTTTGTACCCTTTTTAGAGCTACTACAAATTCCACAAGCAGAAGAAGCATCAAGAACAATAGTCGTTGGATTTGCTGATATGTTTATTCCGTCTATTTTGGCAGCATCAATTGAATCAGATATGACTCGCTTTGTGATAGCGGCCATGTCCGTTACTCAGCTTATTTACATGTCTGAAGTTGGCGCACTCCTTTTAGGTAGTAAAATTCCTGTGAATATTTTTGAGTTATTTGTCATCTTTTTACTTAGAACAATTATTACCTTACCTGTTATCGCATTAATGGCTCACTTAATTTTTTAAATTAAGCTGACATAAAAGAGCCAAATAAAAAGGCGGAGCCAGTTAAACTGGGTCCGCCTTTTTTCATAACTTATGCTAATTATTTTAGTTTAGCATCAATGTCAC
Source organism: Marinomonas sp. SBI8L (assembly GCF_001624705.1). GTDB lineage: Bacteria > Pseudomonadota > Gammaproteobacteria > Pseudomonadales > Marinomonadaceae > Marinomonas. The sequence goes on along the minus strand of NZ_JSEO01000007.1, from coordinate 254,336 downwards.
TCGCATCATGACGCTCAGGTACTTGTTCATTTTCCTCACCCCAAGATCGATTCACAATTCTTCCGCGCTTAACGGCTGGCCTATCTTTAATATCTTTAGCCCATCTAATCACATTTTGATAAGACTCTGCATCTAAAAACTCTGCTGCATTATAAGCTTCATTCAGTGCAACGTTACCGTACCATGACCAAATTGCGATATCAGCGATTGAGTATTCATCACCACAAATATAGCGTTTTCCCTCAAGCTGCTTATCAAGCACATCTAACTGACGCTTCGCTTCCATAGTGAAACGATCAATACAATATTCTATTTTGACTGGCGCATAGGCATAAAAATGACCAAAACCACCGCCTAAGTATGGAGCACTTCCCATTTGCCAGAACAACCAAGACATACACTCAGTTCGCTTAGCAAAATCTGCTGGAATCAAATGGCCAAATTTTTCTGCTAAATATAAAAGGATGGCTCCAGATTCAAATACTTTTTGTGGCACCTCAAGGCTATTATCAAGCAAGGCGGGTATTTTAGAGTTTGGATTTATATCAACAAAACCAGAAGAGAACTGATCACCCTCGCCAATATTAATCAAATAAGCATCATATTCAGCCTCTTTCACACCCAAAGCTAAAAGCTCTTCTAACATTATGGTCACTTTAATACCGTTAGGCGTTGCTAAGGAATACAACTGCAAAGGCTGCTTACCAACAGGTAACTCTTTTTCATGAGTTGCGCCAGAAATAGGACGATTAATACTTGCCCAAGTACCACCACTTTCAGCTTCCCATTTCCAAACTTTAGGCGGTACGTAATCGTTATTATCTTGCATTATCTACTCCTTCAAAATATATCAATTCACTATAAAGCCTTAGCTCGTCATAACAAGTGCTTAATAACAAACTTATGGCAAGAAAAAAGTAAACTATGTGAAAAACAAAAAATGGCCCGTATTTCTACGAGCCATTTCTTTCTACTATATCAAAGGTCTTTCAGTATTAGACTTTAAACTTAGCAAGCGCCTGCTCTTGTTGTTCAGTCAACTCTACCATCACTTTACACAGCCCTTCTTGGCTCATAGCACGATCTGACACCGACTGACTTATGTTACGAATATTTTGCGTATTTTGATTAATCTCTTTTGTGGTCATACTTTGCTCTTCAGCAGCTGTTGCTATCTGAACATTCATACCATTAATTGCATCGATACTTGCACGTATTTCATTTAGAGAAGTACTTGCCTGAATTGCAACCTGCTGAGTTTCATCCGCATTTTCACGGCTCTTCAAAATCACTGATTCAGCATTTTTCACACCAACTTGCAGCTGGGATATCATGCCTTTTATTTGCTCTGTAGATTCTTGAGTCTTAGAAGCTAAGGTTCTCACTTCATCGGCCACAACAGCAAAACCTCGGCCTTGCTCACCTGCACGTGCAGCCTCAATCGCCGCATTCAAAGCCAATAAGTTTGTTTGATCTGCAATATCAGTAATAACAGTCAAAATAGACTCTATGTTGTTACTATAGTTAACTAGCTCATTAATTGTAGTAACCACACTCCCCATCTGAGTTGTTAATTGCGCAATTGATGCAGAGGTTTTATCGACAATCGCAACACCACTTCTCGCAATATCATCAGCTTCACTGGCTTTTTGTGCAGCGCTTTGAGCATTACCAGCCACATCATGAGCAGTAGCGGACATTTCACTCATAGCAGTCGCCAATTGATCCAACTCTGAAAGCTGTGAATTCAGCTCTTGCGCGGCTTGCGATGATGAATCTTCTGTTTTATCAGTATTCAGCCTAACTTGACTGGAAGTTGACTTAACTTCTTTGATCAAGTTTTGTAGATAACTTAAGAACTGATTAAAGTCTTCAGATACCTTACCAAATTCATCGTTACTATTTATATCAAGTCTCTTAACTAGATCACCTTCACCACAGTTAATATCTTGTAGAGATTCTCTTAACGCCTTTAATGGAAGCAATAGTTGCGACACAACATAATAAAGCACAGCCGAACAAAGCAGAGCAGCAATAATTGTACTAATTAGCGCAATCCAACCGAACTTCTCAACATCTGACATAACTTTATGCTTTTCAAGCACTACACCTATATACCAATCTGTTCCATATAGATTCGACAAAGGGCTAAAAGTAGTAAACACATCAGTGCCATCTAGTAGCTCGGTTGGTTTCAAGCTGGTTCCAAAACTAGACTCCCCACCTTTAATTAAATCGGAAACGTTCTTCCCATTAAAATCTAACTGAGGATGGCTAATAATGTTACCTTCTTTGTTCAAAATAAAGGCATAGCCAGTATGGTTAAAGTTAAGGGTATTCACTGCATCAGATACTGTTTTTAGGCTTAAATCACCACCAAAAGCACCTTTAAACTTGCCATTATCATAGAAGTTAGCAACAGCAGAAATTAGCAATTCACCTGACACTGAGTCAGCATAGGGTTCAGTTAGGATGGCTCTTTTATGCGCCTTAGCAAGAGGATACCAAGGTCGCTTTCTTGCATCCCAATTGGCAGGATTCCAAGAAGGGTCATTTGTTATACGTTTACCATCTGTAGACAAACCACCAAATATCAGCAAAAACTCTTGCTTATAAAGTGGCAAATCAAATGTTTTTTGAATATTTGCGCCATTGAAATCAGTTTCGATATTCTGAGCAGCTATATCAATTAAAGCTAACTTACTGTTTAGCCAGTTATTTACCTGTACAGCAAGCGCCTTACTAGTCTCTTGTGTACTAATTGTTGTCTTCTCAAACAGCGCCGTCTTTAAGTTGCTGTATTGCATCCATGAATAAATTGAAAAAACTAAAACAACAACAAAAGATGCGCAAAGAGCTACCTTATGAGAAACCTTCATAAATTCACCAGTATATTTAATAGGATTTAAAATTTAACTTTTTCGATTATTTATTAAGAGTGGATCACAAAGTGTGATTTATCCATTTTAAACAAACAGTTAGTTAAAAATATTTCTAATACCTAATAATAACAGGTGAGCTTTATGACACAATCCTTACACAAAAATGACATTAAAAAAATTTATAGCTCTTATGCCAGTGAGGATTCCCCCCACTTTTCAATCAAAGATTGATCAATACCGACATGATCTAGCAGTCTAGCGACAATAAAGTCGATCATATCCTCAATAGTTTCTGGTTTATGGTAGAGACCAGGTGAAGCAGGCATAATCACAGCCCCCATGCGTGTAAGCTTCAACATATGCTCAAGATGTATTTCAGAATAAGGCGTCTCCCTTGGCACTAAAATTAACTTGCGTCTCTCTTTAAGCACAACATCTGCCGCTCTTTCTATCAAATTATTGCTGGCGCCTGTTGCTATTGCAGATAAGCATCCTGTTGAGCAAGGCACAACCACCATAGATGAAGGCGCAGAAGACCCAGAAGCAACAGGTGAAAACCACTGCTCTTTATTAAATACTTTTATTTGATTTTCTTTTGCAGCAAAAGCCTGTGATAAATGTGCCTCTTGAGCTGCGGCTTGTCCGGGCAGTTTAAAACTTGTTTCCGTTGCCATAACAATTTGAGCTGCCTTGGATATCATCACAAATATCTGAACATCAGCTTTAACTAACAACTCGATTAAGCGCAATCCATACTGCACGCCAGACGCGCCCGTGATAGCAACTGAAACCCTTTTATCAAACATGGAAACACCTCAACAAGTGTTAATTTACAGATAGAAAAGAAACGATTTATAAACAATTATTTGGCCTATTGCCATATACCCACAGTTATCCACAGTTTCTGTGCATACTTTTATTGTCAACGACTTAGGGCTTGTTTATGAGAATTTAAATAAAAAAAATGCGGGCATAAGCCCGCATTTTTTTAACACTAGAGAACTAAAACTTAGTTTTGGTTTTCTAGTTGAGCTTTGATCAAATCACCGATAGTGGTAGGACCATTTGCTTCAACTTGTGCTGCTTTCTCTGAATGAGTCTTCATTGCTGCTTTCTCTTCAGAAGCATCTTTCTGCTTGATAGAAAGAGCGATAGTGCGAGCTTTACGATCAACATTGATCACAGCAGCTTCAACAGAATCACCTTCTTTCAATACAGAAGTTGCATCTTCAACACGGTCACGGCTTAGCTCAGATACTTTAAGTGTTGCTTCAACACCTTCAGCTAGAACAACTACTGCGCCTTTAGCATCAACTTCTTTAACGGTACCAGTTACGATAGCGCCTTTGTCGTTTTCAGCTGCGAAGCCAACAAATGGGTCTTCTTCAAGTTGTTTAACACCCAAAGAAATACGCTCACGTTCAGCATCGATAGACAATACAACAGTTTCAAGGTTATCACCTTTCTTGTATTGACGAACTGCTTCTTCACCAGTCTCATCCCAAGATAGGTCAGATAGGTGTACAAGACCGTCGATACCGCCTTCAAGACCGATGAATACACCGAAGTCAGTGATAGACTTGATGCCACCAGAAATCTTGTCGCCTTTGTTGTAAGAAGTAGCGAACTCTTCCCATGGATTAGGAGTACACTGTTTAACACCTAGAGAAATACGACGACGTTCTTCGTCGATGTCTAGGATCATAACTTCTACTTCATCACCAATTTGAACAACTTTTGATGGGTGGATGTTCTTGTTTGTCCAATCCATTTCAGAAACGTGAACAAGACCTTCAACACCTTCTTCAAGTTCTGCGAAGCAACCGTAGTCAGTTAGGTTAGTAACCTTAGCAGTTACTTTAGTACCTTCTGGGTAACGGGCTTTGATTGCTACCCATGGATCTTCACCCAATTGCTTAAGACCTAGAGATACGCGGTTACGCTCACGGTCGAACTTAAGTACTTTAACGTCGATTTCATCACCAACAGCAATGATTTCGCTTGGGTGCTTAATGCGTTTCCAAGCCATGTCAGTGATGTGTAGAAGACCGTCAACACCACCAAGATCAACGAATGCACCGTAGTCAGTAAGGTTCTTAACGATACCTTTAACTTCTTGACCTTCTTCTAGAGAAGCAAGCAATGTTTCGCGTTCAGCGCTGTTTGTCGCTTCCATAACGGCACGACGAGATACAACAACGTTGTTACGTTTTTGATCAAGTTTGATAAGTTTAAACTCTAGATCAACACCTTCTAGGTGAGAAGTGTCACGGATCGGACGAACGTCAACCAAGGAACCAGGTAGGAAAGCACGGATATTAGCGATGTCAACGGTGAAACCACCTTTAACTTTACCGTTAATAACACCAACAACGATTTCGCTGTCTTCGTATGCTTTCTCAAGAACTTCCCAAGTCTCAGCACGCTTAGCTTTCTCACGAGAAAGCTTAGTTTCACCGAAACCATCTTCTACTGCGTCTAGAGCAACTTTTACTTCGTCGCCGATATTAAGAGTGAATTCACCGCTTTCAGATAGGAACTGAGAACGAGGAATAACACCTTCAGATTTAAGACCTGCATGAACAGTTACCCATTCATTGTCGATATCAACAATAATACCGGTAACAATTGAGCCTGGCGCCATTTCGACGGTTAACAAGCTTTCTTCAAACAGTTCAGCGAAGCTTTGAGTCATTGTATTTCCTATTAAGTAAGCATGGATAAACCATACTGTAACCGCATTGCCAGCAAACACGGGTCAATTTTAAAAAAGTGCGAGATAGACTTTGCTGGCGCCTATCTCAGGGATAATTTGTTACAAACGCTTTAAAGTATAGCGTCATTAACGCCAAAAAACAGATCAGTTAATACCCTTCTTTGCCACTTCGGCAAGAATAGATTCAACGACCTGTTCTATGGATTGATCTGTACTGTCAACAACCAAGGCGCCGACTGCCGGCACTAGAGGGGCAACGGCACGATTTGCATCACGCTCGTCTCTTTCTTGAATGGTGCTCACTAATTCTTCAATATTAACACTCTCGCCCTTCGCTTTCAATTGAAGGAAGCGACGGTTTGCGCGTTCTTCAGCACTAGCTGTTAAAAAAACCTTAACTGGCGCATCAGGAAATACGATTGTCCCCATATCTCTTCCATCCGCCACTAAACCTGGCTCATGGGCAAACGCATGTTGACGTAGAAGCAAACCTTCACGCACTTCCGGAATAGCAGCAAGTTTAGAGGCATTATTACCAACCACTTCCGTGCGAATTGCTTGAGTCACATTCTCGCCTTCTAGCACGATTTCTGTTTCGCCATTTTCTCCGTGACGAAATTGAACATCCAAGTGTTCAGCTAAAACTTTTAATGTGTCAGCATCGTCCATCGCCATCCCATGATGGGCAGCAGCAAGTGCTAATAGGCGATACAACGCACCACTATCCAATAGATTCCAGCCTAGTTTATCAGCAATTACCTGACTCACAGTGCCCTTACCAGCGCCACTCGGACCATCTATTGTGATGATAGGTGCCTGATTGATCATATTCTTTCCTCTCTTGTTATTGAGTAAGTTGGCAATGAAAGCCTAATGACTCAACAATAGTTTCAAACTCTTCAAATTCTTCTAACAACTTGTGACAATCATTTACTGTCACAGGACTACGGCTGCGCATACCCAAAGCCAACATAGCTAAACTTAAATGGTAATCGCCCGCACTATCCAGCTCCCCACCACAAGGAATGCAACCTTCGATCTCCAGCACACCAGCTTGTAAACTGCATGGCACACCTATAATAGTTAAAGCATCGACAAAGGTTGTCACTCTATCTTCCCAGCGATAGGGCAAGCTATGTATTCCTTCGATTCTACTGGTACCTTTGGCGTACACAGCTGCAACACACAGTAGTAGCAATTCGCTACAAACTGATAAAATCTCTGATTCTTTTATTGTAAAGCCAGAGAAAGCAGCAAACCCAACTTTAATTTTGCCTTCAGACACAGTAAGCGGCTGATCTTCGTTAACATTGTGCAATTCAATATTGGCGCCATTTGCTAGCAGAACTTTTAAAAATGCTGAGTTCATTTGAGTAATGCCAGCATTATTAATCATCAACTTAGACCCAGGAGATAAACATGCCAATAATGTTAACCAAGCTGTTTTATTGTCATCTGCAGGCACATCTAGACTTGCAGCCTGTGGCTTCTGCCCCTGCTTTACAGCAAGTATGTTGTCACCCTTGTCGTTAGTACGAACATCCTGCTCACACGAAAACAGAGATAAAACAGCATCACTGCCATCTAAATCCCTCGGCAAATTCAGCTCAACATTTTTTTGACTCATCACCCCAGCAATTAGCGCGGCTAATTTTAACTGCCTTGAGCGCCCTTTAACATCAATTTTATACTGATTTATCAATTGATTTTCTGTTGCTATCGTAAAAGGTAAGCATCCAGACTCAGAAGTCGTCACACTTGCTCCCATTACCTTAACAATCGAGAGTAAATCTACAAAAGGCTGTGAGCTTAAAGCCCCTTCAGCAACAAAGGTAACAGCAAACTTTTGCGCAGCAAGCACTGGCAGCAACACATGTAAGCTTAACTCGGATTCATGCACATTAATCGGGGCAATAGGTGCTTTTAAGCCATTTAAGCCAACACCATGAATGCGAATACGTTGACCACCAAAATCCTCAACAACAACCCCCATATCTCGCAGAGCTTGCAAGGTCACTTTGACCCCCTGACCCATATCAAGGTTCGAGAATTCACTTACCCCTTCACTAAGGGCAGCCATAGTAATCAGACTATGTGACAGAAATTTGTCACCGCGCACATTAATCTCACCTTTCACCAGTGAAGCGGGCAATACCTTAATAGAAATAGGCTTTACAGTCGAAGCGCTTGAAGATGATCTCGCCTCTAATAAACGCAAAAAATGATCTCGCGCAGATTTTGCTCGAGTAAATACACCAAACATCGCAGGCCCATCACCCACTTCAATAGAATGTCTCAGTTGTTGTAAATGCTCAGTAAAAGAATCTAAAGACTCAAGAGTCGCATCCTTATTTGCCAAGAAGACATCTCGCCACATAATAGGATCACTTGAAGCGATACGAGTAAAATCTCTAAACCCACCTGCTGCAAATCTAAATACATCCTGACTACGCTCACTGTTAGCCAATGCATCAACCAGAGTATAAGCAAGTAAATGAGGCAAGTGACTAGAACCAGCAAGAACATGGTCATGATGCGTCACATCCATACTTACCACATCAGCACCAATTGCAGTCCACATCCTGTGAAGCTTATCAACTAACAATGCATCACTGTTGGGTAAAGGTGTAACAATAACCTTATGATTTTCGAATAGATTGGGGTTAGCAGCTAAGACACCACTTTTTTCAGCCCCTGCAATAGGATGCCCAGGAATAAAGTTCGCAGGTACGGAACCAAACACCTTTCTTGCCGCCTCAACAACACTCCCCTTAGTCGAACCTACATCTGTTACTAAGGTGGTATCCAATAAAAAAGGCTTTATCTGTTCGAGCACAACCTCCATCGCTCTTACTGGCGTCGCCAGAAGAATGACGTCCATTTTTTCAATAAACTCAGCATCTAGCTCAGCTTCAAAATCAATTACATGAGTTGCAACACCCAATGTCAGTTCATCATGGCGTCGATCAGAACCAAATAGATAAGCAAGACCGCGTTCTTTTAATGCCTTAGCAACTGAGCCACCTATCATGCCCAAACCAACAATTAACACATTACCAAAATGCTCATCAGCTTTTTCAAACTGATTGGATTGCAACTCAGACAACGTAAACACCTTATACTTCAAATTAAATTTGCCACCTTATAAAAAACGGCATTGATAAATACAGTTAAAGAACAGCGATCGGATAAGATCCTAACACCTTCACTTCTGATGCCCGCTTCTCTAGATCTTTGATCACAGCAACAGAACTTCCTTCATCAGCATGACCTTCAAAATCGATATAAAAAATATAGCCCCAACGACTCATAAGAGATGGACGAGTTTCTAATCGGGTCATACTGACATTATGCTTCTGAAATGGTTCCAATAGCTTATATAAGGCACCCGGCTCATTTTTAGCACTAATCAGCAAAGAGGTTTTATCCTTACCGCTTGGCAATACATCTTGATGCCCTATCATCAAAAATCGAGTGGTATTATCAGGGTGATCTTCAATATTGGAAGACAGCTTAGTTAAAGAGTAAAGTTCGCTGGCAATATCCCCTGCGATAGCCGCAATCGCTGCCCCTTTTTGCGCCGCATCGGCTACCATTTTAGCCGCTTCGGCATTAGAGTTAACGGCAATACGCTCTGCATGAGGCCAATATCTATCAAGCCAAGCGCGACATTGTGCCAAAGACTGCTGATGAGAATAAATATGAGTAATTTTTTCAGCATCAATATTAGGAGCAACTAACAAGTGATGATGAATACGCAATTCAACTTCACCACAGATTTTTAATGTAGAGTCTCTAAAACTGTCTAAGGTATGATTAACCACACCCTCGGTTGAGTTCTCTACTGGCACAACCCCATAGTTAGCTGCACTAGATTCAACCTCACGAAATACTTCATCAATCGCTGCCATTGGCGCACTAATAATAGAGCGTCCAAAGTGCTTAATCGCTGCCTGTTGAGTAAAGGTACCTTCAGGCCCTAAAAAGGCAATGCGCATAGGTTTTTCAAGGGCAAGACATGAAGACATTACCTGACGAAAAATTTTCGCCATCTCTTCATTACCTAACGGCCCCTTATTACGCTCCATCACACGACGTAAAACCTGCGCTTCCCGTTCAGGACGATAGAAGACAACCGCTTCATCCCCCTGTTCTGACAATTTAACATCTGCTACTTTCTGCGCACACTGGGCACGCTCATTAATCAATGCTTGTATTTCAGTATCTATCGCATCAATACGATCCCTTAATAAAGGCAAAGTATCTGGTACATTTGTATTATTTTTTGGCACGTTCTCTAGCAACCTTTCATTAGTTCTCGAGCTCTTACGGCTCGTTTGATGCCTACTCGGCACTCACTTATTCTTCAAAAATACTTTGCAAAGCCCACACAAGTGCAAACTATTTTAATAACCGTATTTCTTCTCAAATGCATTCATAAAGTCAATCAGTGTTGTCACACCTTCAATTGGCATAGCATTATAAATACTTGCCCTCATACCACCCACAGATCGATGGCCAGCCAATGTTTTTAATCCTTCGGCTTCAGATTCTTCTAAGAAAGCTTTTTCCAAAGACTCATCAGCTAAGGTAAAAGGAATGTTCATGCGAGAACGGTAGTTAGCATCTATATTGTTAGCAAACAGACGACTTGAATCCAATTTCTGATAAAGACGACGCGCCTTTTCAATATTGACTTGCTCAATCGCTTCAACACCACCTTGCTCTAGCAACCATTCAAAAACCAGATTTGCCAAGTAAATACTGTAAGTTGGAGGCGTGTTTACCATAGAGCCATTTTCAGCAATTTTGGCAAAGTTCCATGTTGTTGGCAGACTATCTTGGCTTCGCGCTAACAGGTCCTTACGAATAATGACAACAACAACACCTGCAGGACCAATGTTTTTCTGGGCACCCGCATAAATTAATCCATAACGGCTCACATCAATTTTACGAGACAGAATCGTTGAAGAAAGGTCTGCAACAATAGGCAAGTCAGTTTCTGGTAAATCAGCAAATTCTAAACCACCAATGGTTTCATTGGGAGTAATGTGAAGATATGATGCAGATTCATCAATTTGTAGACCATCGAAAGCCGGCACTGTCTGGTAGTTTGAATCTTTTGAAGAAGCTACAACATCCACTTTTGTATATTTAGCAGCTTCTTTGATCGCTTTTGCAGACCAAACTCCTGTATCCAAATAACAAGCAGACTCATAACCAGGCGTTAAATTAGCAGGAATTTGTGCAAACAAAGTCGATGCACCACCTTGCATAAACAGCACTTCATAATTTTCTGGAATATCAAGTAACTTAATCAAGTTCTGTTTAGCTGACTCCAAAACAGATACAAACTCTTTACTACGGTGACTCATTTCCATCACCGACATTCCAACTCCGTGCCAATCTAGTATTTCACGTTGCGCCTTTACTAAAACAGCTTCAGGCAAAGCAGCAGGACCAGAACAGAAATTATAAACACGAGACATGACGCTAAAAACCCTTCTTAAAAACTAAAACCACCAAAAAACACAAGGGCGCATTATCAAAATAAGGCGCCCTTGCTTAGATACACTAACTAATGAGACACACTATCATTGTTCAGATTCACCCGAATCTGAAGCCGTGTCATCAGGTGCGGTTTCAGCATTTACTTCTGCCACCTCACCCTCAATTACCTCACCATCAACTTCATCTTCTAGCTCTTCATCATCCTCGACAACTCGAACAACACCAACTAGATGCTCATCATTAGTCAAGCGAATCAAGGTAACACCCTGTGTATTACGTCCTTGGCAAGAAACTTCACTGACACGAGTACGTACTAAGGTTCCCTGATCAGTAATCAAGATAATCTCATCATCATCAGCAACCTGGACAGCCCCAACAACTGGGCCATTACGATCAGATACCTGAATACCAATGACACCTTGACCACCACGACCATAAACTGGGAAGTCATCAATCAGTGTTCGCTTACCATAACCGTGTACACAAGCAGTCAGTACGCTCATACCTTCTTCTGGCACGATCAAAGACACAACTTTTGCATCTTCTGCTGCAAGCTTGATACCGCGAACACCAGCCGCTGTTCGACCCATAGCTCTAACATCAGACTCTTTAAAGCGTATTGTCTTACCTGTACTAGAGACAAGTACGACATCATCTTTACCGCTTGTGATAGCAACACCAACAAGCTCATCGGTCTCATCTAAGCTCAAGGCAATCAGACCCGTTGAACGAGGACGAGAGAAATGCTGCATAGCCGTCTTCTTCACGGTTCCATTCGCAGTCGCCATGAAGATAAAGCTTTCAGCGTCTTCATTCTCATCCACTTCAGAGTCATCAGCATCTGTTTTCTCTGGGGTAACCAAAGGCAATAATGCAGAAATCGACTCACCTTCACTCAATGGCAGAAGGTTAATAATCGGACGACCTTTCGCATTACGGCTAGCAACAGGAATTTCGAATACACGCAACCAGTATACTTTACCAAAGTTACTAAATAGCATGATGGTATCGTGACTACTTGTTACTAATAGATGACTAATATGATCTTCATCTTTCATGCTAGATGATGACTTACCACGACCACCACGTCTTTGAGCTTGGTACTCTTCTAGTGGCTGTGATTTGGCGTAACCTGTATTAGAGATGGTTACTACCATTGGCGCTTCATCAATCAAGTCAGCAACCGTCAAGTCCTGACGGGATGTCAAAATCTCAGTGCGACGTTCATCACCAAACTGCTCTTTGATTTCAACTAATTCGTCTCGGATTACTTCCATCAAACGAGCTGGAGATGACAAGATATGTAACAACTCAGCAATTAGTTCAATAAGAGCTTTATATTCGTTTTGCAGCTTCTCATGCTCAAGACCTGTCAGGCGGTGTAAACGTAAATCTAGAATCGCCTGCGCTTGAACTGGAGATAGATAGTAAGAACCATTTTTAAAGCCAAACTCTTCTGGTAAATCATCTGGACGACAAGCATCAGTACCAGCACGTTCTAACATTGCCGATACATCACCTGGTGCCCAAGCTTTAGAGACTAATTTCTCTTTTGCCTCAGCTGAAGTTGGCGATTGACGTATTAACTCGATGATTTCTTCAATGTTCGCCAAAGCAACAGCTAGACCTTCTAGCACATGGCCACGCTCACGTGCTTTACGAAGTTCAAAAATAGTACGACGAGTAACAACTTCTCGTCTGTGCTTAACAAAACACTCAAGCACTTGTTTCAGGTTCAACAACTCTGGACGACCATCAACCAAGGCCACCATGTTAATACCAAAAACACCCTGCAACTGAGTTTGAATAAATAGATTATTAACGACTACATCTGCATTTTCGCCACGACGAAGCTCGATAACAATACGCATACCTTCTTTATCGGACTCATCTCTTAGCTCACTAATGCCTTCAAGCTTTTTGTCTTTAACAAGTTCTGCAATTTTTTCAATAACACGCGCTTTATTTAACTGGTAAGGAATTTCGGTGAAAACAATAGCTTCACGATTTCCTTTCTCAAGTTGTTCAATATGGTGACGAGCACGCATATAGATTTTGCCACGACCTGTTTTATAAGCGTCGACAATGCCGGCTCTACCGTTAATAAAAGCAGACGTTGGAAAGTCAGGGCCTGGGATAAACTCCATAAGCTCATCAATGGTAATCGCTTCATTATCTATAAGCGCCAAACTACCATCAATCACTTCACTCAAGTTATGTGGTGGAATATTTGTCGCCATACCAACCGCAATACCAGAAGACCCGTTAACCAAAAGGCCTGGAATTCGAGTCGGCATAACATCAGGCATATGCTCTGTACCATCATAGTTAGGTACAAAGTCAACCGTCTCTCTCTCAAGATCCATTAGGAAGTTGTGAGCAATTTTTTCCATACGAATTTCGGTATAACGCATCGCAGCTGGGTTATCACCATCTACTGAACCGAAGTTACCTTGACCATCAACCAAGGTGTAACGCATGGAGAAAGGCTGAGCCAATCGGACAATTGCATCGTAAACGGCAGTATCACCATGTGGGTGGTACTTACCAATTACGTTACCAACGATACGAGCCGATTTTTTATATGCTTTATTCCAATCATTTTTCTCTTCATGCATCGCAAATAAAACGCGACGATGGACAGGTTTTAAACCGTCACGAACATCAGGCAAAGCTCGGCCAACAATAACACTCATGGCGTAATCTAAATAAGAGCTTTTCAGTTCGTTCTCAATACTGACGGGAGTAATTTCTTTGGCTAATTCACCCATAGGTACAATCGTTCCTTATGCCTTAGAGTCACATCGACTCTCTGGATATGTTCTTTTATAAGCGCGGCATTGTAGCACAAGCAAATCCAGAACTCCCACTCTCATCTTTCATTTGCTTTCACCCCCTTCGCAAGATTGAAATAATCTAGGGACAAAAATCATCAAAAAAAGAAAAAATCTAGGCAAGACAAGACAAAAGCCAAGTTTAAAATGGAATAAAAGCCAGTGAAGCAGCTATAATGTAAGCATTAAGTTTAAGGAGCATGCATGCTAACCAGCCCACAACAAAAGCAATCTGTAGACACCCTAATTCACGCCAAGTGGATTGCTAGGGTTAATATAGATGAACCACTTATCGACCACACAATTGTGGTGGATCAAGGGATAATTGTGGACTTACTTCCCCAAACACAAGCCAGACAAAAATACCAAGCAGAAAACACCTACCATCTAGATGAGCATATAGTCACTCCTGGCTATATAAATGCCCACGGACATGCAGCAATGACCTTGTTTCGCGGCTATGCGGATGACCTCCCTCTGATGGCTTGGCTAGAAGATCACATTTGGCCAAATGAAAGTCGCTGGTTAAGCGCGGAATTCACTCGTGTTGGGAGCGAGTTAGCAATAGCAGAAATGATTCGAGGTGGTACGACTTGCTTCAGTGACAATTACTTTTTCAGTCACGATGTTGGCAGCAGCGCTCAAAAAATAGGGATTAGAGCACAGCTTTGCCCGACCATATTGAATATAAAAACAAGCTGGGCAAATCACGTTGATGAATATTTAGCACAAGCAGAAGATAGCTTTCATAAATTCAAATCTAGTCCGTTAGTAAACAGTATATTAGGCCCTCACTCACCTTATGCACTTAATGATGCTGAATTAAGTAAGGTAGTAACTAAAGCGAATGACCTAGACTGTATGATACAAATGCACATACATGAGACAGCAGAAGAGATAAGCAACTCTCTTGAGCAATACTACTGTCGTCCTATTGCCAGAATAGATCGAGTTGGCATGCTAACAAGTAAACTACAAGCCGTGCATATGACTCAGTTAACAGAACATGAAATGGACCTGATAGCCGAAAGAGATATTAAAGTTGTCCACTGCCCTGAATCTAACCTAAAACTTGCTAGCGGCTTCTGCCCTGTCAGTTCATTAAGAGCAAGAGATATCACATTAGCGTTAGGTACGGACGGCGCAGCAAGCAATAATGATTTAGATATGATGGGCGAGATGCGTTGCGCCTCCATGCTAGCTAAAGCCGTTGCTAATGATGCAACAGAATTAAATGCTGCAAGCACATTACGCATGGCAACCCTTGAAGGTGCAAAATGCATGGGCATTGATGACATAGTCGGCAGCATAGAGATTGGCAAACAAGCAGACCTTTGTGCAACAGCATTAAATGAACTGGCAAACTTACCCGTCTACAACCCCATTTCACAACTTATTTACACGGCAAACCGAGACCAGGTCAGCCATGTTTGGGTTGCAGGCAACGCCCTATTAAAAGATAAAAAATTAACAACGCTAGATTGCGATAAGCTCAAGCAGGATGTTTTGCATTGGCAAGAAAAATTAGCACCCTAACAATAGTAGACAGCGGCAGCCAAGTGATAAAATGAGCCTAAGCCCTGCAAACAAAATTGATTTAACCCTTTCTCGATTGGAATTTTTTAATGAACAGCGACGCAAATCAAAACAATGTAGATACAGCTGAAATTGCAAAATTTGAAGCTTTAGCAAGCCGTTGGTGGGATAAAGAGAGTGAATTCAAACCTCTTCATGACATCAACCCATTACGCACCAACTATATTGATGAACGAGCACCGCTTGCGGGCAAAAAGGTTATCGACATAGGCTGTGGCGGCGGCATTTTATCCGAGTCTATGGCCCAAAGAGGTGCCAATGTAAAAGGCATTGACATGGGTGAAGCACCGCTAGGTGTTGCTAGACTCCATAAATTAGAAAGTAAGCTAGACATTGATTACGAACGCATTACGGCTGAAGAGATAGCTGAACGCGAAGCTGGGCAGTATGACGTTGTCACATGCTTAGAAATGCTTGAGCATGTTCCAGATCCTGCATCTATTATCCGAGCTTGTTATAAATTAGTAAAACCAGGCGGCCAGGTATTCTTTTCGACTATTAACCGCAATCCTAAAGCCTACTTATTTGCAGTCGTTGGGGCTGAGTACATTCTTAATATGCTACCAAAAGGCACGCATGACTATGCCAAATTCATCCAACCGGCCGAGCTTAGTAATTATGCACGTCTTGCAGGACTTGAAGTTCAAGACCTAACAGGCATGACTTACAACCCAATCACCAAACACTATCGACTAACTGAAAAAGATGTCTCGGTTAACTATCTAATGCATACCATCAAAGCAGATAACTAACCCGCTTTAACACAGATATTCAAAGGAATTTATATGTTAGATTATCAAGCGCCAAACGATTTACTAAAAGACAAGGTTATCCTTGTCACAGGAGCTGGCGACGGTATCGGCAGAGTTGCTGCCATTAACTACGCCAAGCATGGCGCCACAGTCATTTTACTGGGCCGTACAACAAAAAAACTTGAAGCTGTTTATGATGAAATAGAAAACCTTGGTTATCCCCAAGCAGCTATCGTCCCTCTTAATTTGGATGGCTCAAGTGAACATGATTATACCGATTTAGCAAACATCATAGAAACTGAGTTTGGCCATCTAGATGGACTACTTCATAACGCCAGCATTTTAGGCGATAGAACAGCCTTAGCAAATTATGAAGCAAGTACATTCGAGCAAGTTTTACGTGTTAATGTAACAAGCCAATTTATGCTGACTCAGGCAGTTATGCCCTTAATGGAAAAATCCAAAGCCGGCTCTATTGTATTTACAACATCAAGCGTTGGCCGCAAGGCGAGAGCTTATTGGGGCGCTTATTCAATCTCCAAATTTGCTACTGAGTCTATGATGCAGTTACTGGCAGAAGAACTCGAAAACACAACTGAAATCCGAGTTAATGCAATTAATCCGGGCGCAACAAGTACAACTATGCGCAGTCGCGCGTACCCTGCAGAAGATCCAAACACAATCGCATCTCCTGAAGATATCATGCCTCTTTACCTATATTTGATGGGTGACGACAGCAAAGATGTAAACGGTCAATCCATTGACGCGCAAGAAAAAAAGGAAAAACCTAGCAATTAAATGCTAATTTTTTCACACAAAAAAAGAGAGCGCTGTCTCTCTTTTTTTGTTCTAACCCTTTAAAAATGGGACTAAAAATACTTTGCACTTAAAAATAACCTGCTGTTAGTATGTGAAATCATTTTTTGAATTTGCATTTTATGTCCTTATTTACAAGCTGCTTCACCAAACACTTACAAGTCAGTTCAGTTAAATCTTTTCAGACTCTTATAGCATTGCTTACCCTTTCTTCTGGTATGGCAATAGCCTCTTCACATCACACAACCAATTTAGAAGCCAACAACACAAGTATGATTCAAATTAAACAAAGCCAAAGTGATAACAACCAATATCGCTACCTTGAGCTTAGCAATGGCTTAAAGGTTATTCTCGCCTCTGATGCCAAAGCCGAGAAGTCTTCTGCTGCACTTGCAGTTGGTGTGGGTGCAAATGACAACCCAGAAGGACAAGAAGGTCTCACACACTTTTTGGAGCATATGCTCTTTTTAGGAACAGAGAAATACCCAGATGCAGCTGAGTATAAGACTTACATAAATAAGTTTGGTGGTTCAAATAATGCCTATACAGCAGCAAATCACACCAATTACTTTTTTGATATTCAAGACGAAGGTTATGAAGGGGCATTAGATCGTTTTTCACAATTTTTCATTGCACCACTTTTTAGTGAAGAATATACACAAAGAGAAAGAAAAGCCGTTCACTCAGAGTACACTGCAAAGCTAAACGATGACGCACGACGAAACAACCAAGCTTTTAAAACCTTGTTTAACCCACACCACCCAAGCAATCACTTCAGTGTGGGTAATCTAGACACATTAAAAGACTTACCTGAAGCCTCATTGAGAGAGCAGCTAATCAATTGCTACCAAACTCATTATTTCGCTCAAAACATGACTCTATCCTTGGTCGCCAACCTTCCCTTAGATGAGCTTGAGGCTCTAGCAAAACACTATTTCGGCCCAATTGCAGAGCAACAAACCTCACAAACAGAAAGTATTACAAAGCAAGACACCCCTAACTTACTTTTACCTAACACAGCAAACTTACAGTTCATCAAACCAATAAAGGATGGTCACACTTTAACACTAAACTTTCTCCTGCCATCACAAAATGGTCGCTATAAAGATCAACCAACACGCTATCTAAGCTACCTTTTAGGCCAAGAAAGCCAAGGCTCATTACATAGCTATCTCAAAGGTAACGGCTGGATAAGAAGCCTTAGCGCTGGGTTAGGAACAGACTATATCAAGGAACAAAGCTTTAGCATTCGTATCAAGCTGACTGACGATGGAGTCAAAGCAATTGATGATGTGATATTCGCCACCTTCTCAAACATCAATAAAATTAAAAACAATGAGATTAACCTGGCCTATATAGAAGAAGAGAAGGCCCTATCACAACTTGGTTTTAACTATCACAGTTACATAAGCCCAATTCAGTTATCAAGAACGCTCGCTAGCCAGCTACTTGATACACCAGCTGAGGATGTTTTAAACGCCTTCCAGATTTCTGAATCAGCAAACCCAGACGAAGTAAAAGCTTTAGCTCAACACCTTAATCCAAACAACATGCTTATCCAGTTAGCTACCAAAGGTGATGTACCCTCACATTGGGCAAGTGGCAAAACCAACTGGCAAGAAGAGCCTTGGTACCATAGCCAATACACCAATTTGAACCTATCTGATGAGTTTATTAGCAAGCTTGATCACGCAGCTAATCTAGATGAAATCAAAGCACCAGAAGCAAACACTTATATTCCAGACTCATTGGCTTTAATCGATACTTATGACGAAGTACCAAAACGCATTTACCAATCACAAGGGGTTAGCTTTTGGCATAGATCAGACAACCGCTTCGACAAACCCAAAAGCAGCAACTATCTAGCAGTACGTTACCCAGGCGCCTCAGACAACAACAAGCAGTACGTCTTAAATAAACTTTGGGCTCGTCTACTTAATGACGCTTTAAGTGAAGCTACCTACCTGCCATACAATGCTAACTTGAATTACAATATTTATTCACACATCAATGGCTTAACCCTAATTACAGCGGGCTATAACGACAAACAAAACCAGTATTTATTATGGCTTATGAAACAAATCAATGAGCTTGAACCTCAAGCAGATAGGTTTGAAATTGCCAAACAACAACTAAGAAAAGACCTACTTAACAGTAAGCACGCAAATGCATACTCTGTTGCACTCTGGCGCTTATCCGAGCTATTAATTGAAGACAGCCACACTATTTCAGACATGTTAGCGACATTAGATGACATCCATTTTGATGATCTTGTGAACTTCAAAAACCTCGCCCTCTCCCAATACAATATTGTAGGGTTCAGCAATGGCAACATCAAAGAAGAGCAAACACTAGCACTTGCTAAGACCCTTACAGAGCAATATGAAGAAAAACTTCAACCATCAACAGCCAAGCAAATTAAGCGTCAACTACTTAACAACCGAAGCCGCAATGCGTTCAAGGTAGAGACAACAAGCCAAGACAACGCCATTCTTTATGTTTTATCTGGTGAGAAAGAAAACAACCTCACAGAGAAGGCTAACTTTGCTTTATTGAAACAAGCTATTGGTAGCCGTTTCTTTGGCCAACTCAGAACGGAAAAACAACTAGGCTATATTGTTAGCACTCATAATTTAACCAAGGCAGATGTGCCTGCTATCGGCTTTACAGTGCAATCACCAGATCATGAAAGCCCTGAAATTGTTGAAGAAATTGAGAACTTTATTAGCCAAGACTTGCAGAGAATCTGCGAACTAAGCGCGCCAGAATTTGAGCAAATCCGCAATAACATTTTGGTTCAGCTAAAACGTAAACAAAAAGAGCTTGGTGAAGACACAGGGCGTTTTTGGAGCGAGATAGCCAAACCAGAGCAAGACTTCCATCGTCGTGAAAAGTTTATTCAGGTCATGTCCGACATTACTCAAGAAGAATTTAGCGAATT
Organism: Marinomonas sp. SBI8L; assembly: GCF_001624705.1. GTDB lineage: Bacteria > Pseudomonadota > Gammaproteobacteria > Pseudomonadales > Marinomonadaceae > Marinomonas. The sequence continues at coordinate 234,288 of NZ_JSEO01000007.1, read as the reverse complement.
CGTTTCGCAACAAATTCTATCTGGCGAAGCACCTAGCATCTTGGTTCACAATAAGCCTCTTCTCAATGAAAACCTTAAAGAAGATTGGTTAGAAGTTTCCGCGAATAGCATAGAGCTTAAATAAGTAAGCACAACTACTTTTAACTCAAAACAAAAATGCCAACATTTGATGTTGGCATTTTTTTAATCTTAATAATTATAAGAATCTGACTAAAGCTAAACTAGCCTCCAATAAGTTTCTCAAGCATTTCATCATTACTAGGCTCAGCATCAGGTGTTTGCTCACTAGCGTTGCCACTCGTACCATTAATAAAGTTGTTCAAACCTGAGTCCACCTCACCCTGATTAGAACCTGTTTTCCCTCTAGCACTTTGTTCTTTATCAGACATACTGGAGAACTGCCCAACATTAAGACTGTTATCCTTAGTTGTTGGTAGGCCAATTTCCTGCGTAATATCACCTTGATTATTTAGCAGCTTATCTTTCTGGTCACCAAACAAACCAACCTCAGGCATCATAGCCATTCTTTTTTTCTGAATTTCTGGCGGAATATAGCCAGTAAACAATACGGTATAAGGTGCATCTCGCGTTCGTCGATTTACTTCCGAATAGATTTCCTGTTCTCGTATCGCTGCCCTATTTGTTTCTAAATAAGACAAACGATCATCATTAGCCGTAATAACCACATTTGTAGCAACTTCTGGTTTGGTTTCTTCCGCAGGAATGACATCAACCTCAAGCTCAGTATCTAGAACAACCTGATGCGTTGTTCTTATCACCTTGTCACCATAAACGATATCAACAATGCGCCTCTCAATCGTTTGAGAAAATGCGCTAGATGACACTAATGCGAATAACAGAACTGGCTTAAACACAAAACCCTCGCCCAAAATAATTGATCAAAGAACTAAATGACTCTATTGAGTGTACCTCACCAATAGATAAACTCTAACCTTAATTTATCGACTCTTTTAAATATTACTCAAGAACAAGGTTATTTTTAATTTTACAAGGTTATATCAGGCATAAAAAAACCGAGCACTTGGCTCGGCTTTTTTATAGTTCAACTTTGATCTAAATTATTAATCTAGACTATAAACCTAAACTACTTAGTTAGACGACTTATCTCAAAAACTACAAGTCAATAACGTCAAACTCAACTTCTGGTGCAACATCAGCGTCATAATCAACACCTTCAACACCAAAGCCAAATAGTTTCAAAAATTCATCTTTGTACAGCTGATAGTCTGTTTTTTCAAACAAGTTTTCAGTTGTAATACTTGGCCATAATTCACGACAAGCAGACTGTACGTCTTCACGTAGCTCAAGGTCATCCAAACGTAGACGATTAGCATCATCAACATTGGCAGCAGGATCAAGATCATTGTATAAACGCTCAGAGAACATACGCTGAATTTGTTCAATACAACCTTCATGGATGCCTTCTTTACGCATAACATTAAATACCATTGCTAGGTACAAAGGCATCACTGGAATTGCGGCAGATGCTTGAGTCACAACAGATTTAAGTACAGCAACATTCGCACCACCACCATTAACAGCAAGACGCGTATTAATTGCATTTGCAGCGCGATCCAAATCTTCCTTAGCCTTACCTAGCGCACCATGCCAGTAGATAGGCCAAGTGATCTCTGAACCAATATAAGAGTATGCAACGGTACGTGCGCCGTCAGCCAGAACACCAGCTTCTTCAAGCGCTGACATCCACAACTCCCAATCTTGCCCACCCATAACAGTCGTAGTAGCGGCAATTTCTTCTTCTGTTGCAGGCTCTACCTCAGCATCAATAATGGTGTTTTTATTCGTATCAATTGCAGTCGCACGATAAGTTTCACCAATTGGCTTAAGTACAGAGCGAATCACTTCACCTGTTTCAGGCAGCTTACGCACTGGAGAGGCAAGAGAGTAAACAACCATATCTACCTGACCTAAATCAGCTTTGATTGTTTCAATAACTTTTTCACGCGCTTCGTTTGAGAAGGCATCGCCATTAATACTTTTAGCGTATAAGCCTTCTTCTTTTGCAAACTTATCAAAGGCAGCTGCGTTGTACCAACCTGCTGTCCCTGTCTTTTTCTCAGTTGCAGGCTTCTCAAAGAAAACACCTAAAGTTGCAGCGCCAGAACCGAACGCAGCTGTAATACGTGACGCCAAACCGTAACCACTAGAAGAACCAATTACTAAAACTTTTTTCGGACCGTTTTTGATTTCGCCCTTGTTTTTAGTAAATTCAATTTGCTCTTTAACATTCAACTCACAACCTGTTGGATGTGTTGTCGTACAAATAAATCCGCGAATCTTTGGTTTAATGATCATAAAATTTTCTCAATGTCGTATTTCCAGCCAATTACAATAAAGATGATCTAGGCCGAAAGTGATAATAATCCAGTGTTATCAATTGCTAGGCACTTGCTTAACAATTTTAAATCCTGCCCATAATACCTTACCCTGCGCTTTAGTCCTACTCTCACCATCTGATTATCCCGCAATGGTTTGAATATTTCCCTTACAAGCAAACACACTACTCATAAATTTAAGAAAAACAATTACTAAGGGTTATATCATCACTTTTACAATGCCTCAATCCAATAAGCCTAAGACAAAAAGAAAGATTTATTTTAAGTTCACCAATGAGTCTCTGCTAAGGTCACTTAACTTGCTAGCACCACATAATGTCATAGCAACACGCATTTCTTTTTCGTAAAGATCAATAAGATTCTCAACTCCCGACTGCCCTTTTGCTGCTAAAGCATAAATGTACGAGCGCCCTAACATAGTCGCATCTGCACCTAATGCCAGCATTCTGACAACATCTAAGCCATTACGAATCCCTGAATCCACCAAAATCTTAACGTCACCTTTTACCGCATCTGCGATACTTGGTAATGCCCTAGCTGTGGATAACACACCATCTAACTGTCGCCCACCATGGTTAGATACTATGATGCCATCCGCTCCAAATTTCACTGCATCTTTAGCATCATCAGCATCCAGAATCCCCTTAATAACCATTGGCCCATCCCAAAAATCTCGAATCCACTGTAAATCTTTCCATGAAATAGAAGGATCAAAGTTATCACCTAACCAACCAATATAATCAGCCAACTTGGTCGCTTCACCTCGATAGGTTGAAATGTTTCCAAGGTCATGAGGCTTACCCAACAACCCCACATCCAACGCCCATTCAGGATGGCACATAGCTTGAAGCACACGTCGAATGGGAGCATTAGCACCACTCATTCCTGAATGCATATCCCGATAACGGGCCCCCGGCACAGGCATATCCACAGTGAACACTAAGGTAGTGACACCAGCCGCCTTAGCTCGCTCTAATGCATTCTTCATAAAGCCGCGGTCTTTTAGGACATAAAGTTGAAACCACATAGGTCGTTCAATACTTGGTGCGACCTCTTCGATTGGGCAGACAGATACCGTCGACATAGTAAAAGGAATGCCTTTTTTGTCCGCTGCTTTTGCGGCTTGCACTTCTCCTCGCCTTGCATACATACCAGTTAAACCAACTGGTGCCAAAGTAATCGGCAAATCCAGCTTTTCGCCAAACAGCTCAGAACTTAAATCCAATTCAGACATATCATTTAAAACACGTTGCTTTAACGCGATATCAGCGAGATCTTGTGTATTCCTTCTAAGCGTATGCTCGCCATAGGAACCACCATCTATATAGTGAAATAAGAATGGGGGTAATTTCGCTTTTGCTGCTTTACGGTAATCTGTTGAAGACGCAATAATCACAGGACCAACCTCTCGCTTTAATATGAAAAATGATAAAAACATCAAACACTCAGCAGTAATACATCACCACAATTTAATAGATGACGGTTTTCTTCCAAACATTTGAAAATAGCCAGCACTACATAAGCACACTCATCCATGGCAAATAATTCAAACAACCAAATATATTGAAATTTTTGAATTAAAACATTTAATTGGTATTACCAATATTACCAATTAGTTAATCTCTTTATTCCATATTGTAGAAATTTTATCAAGCACTAGATATTTAAGAGCCTGAAAGCTAAAATCGATTAAACAGAACCATTAAATGGTATTACCAATTTGTCGATATCATCAAACGCAGTTTAGGAAATACAAATGGCAGGCTTAAAAATCTCTGATCAAATCACCAAAGAGCTTGAAAGCATGATGATTGAAGGTGTACTTAAACCTGGAGACAGGCTACCTCCAGAAAGAGAGTTAGCTGAGCGCTTTAAAGTTTCCCGCCCTTCTTTAAGAGAGGCAATTCAAAACTTAAAAGCAAAAGGCATGGTTGTTAGTCGCCAAGGGGGCGGTAATTACATCAGTGAAACACTAGGCAGCGATCTGAGAGACCCTTTATTACAAGCCTTATCAGAACACGATGAATTTAGATATGATTTACTAGAATTTAGGGACGCATTAGAAGGCATCTCCACTTACTATGCTGCGATAAGAAGCACAGATGAAGATAAACAGAAATTGACTGCAGCCTATGAAGATTTAGTGCAAGCACACAATATGCGCCTACCTGAATTAGAAGCTAAAAAAGACGCTGCATTTCATTTAACCATTGCCGAATGCGCCCATAACGCTGTAATGCTACATACTATGCGAGCGCTATTTCAAATGTTGTCACAAAGTATCGCTGCCAATCTGAATTATTTATTTCAACACAGCGAAGCAAGAGAAATGGTCATGCAACAGCATACAAGTATTTATAATGCCATTATGACAGGCGACGGTAATGTGGCTAAACTCGCTATCCATGAACATCTGTCGTATGTTGAGGACATATTACTTGAAGTAAGCCGACTTGAATCCCGCAGGCAAAGAGCCCTAAAGCAAGCAAATTTATTACTATAAGCCCTCAAAATTAATCCTATTCACAAAAAAGCAGCCTAGGCTGCTTTTTTATTCGACTCAATATCAATTAACGGCCTGGACGTTTAGGCTTGCGATTCCCTGATTTTTGCTGAGAAGGCCTTGACGCATTTGGCTTTTTACCAGCACTTGCAGGTTTAGCAGGACGAGACTCTCCTCTACCATTGGCTTTATCCGCTTTTTGATTAGCTTTTGCTTTCGCTGCATTCTTTGCCATGGTTGGTCTATTACTAGAATGGGATGCGCCCGTTGCTTGACCCGGTTTTGCCTTTTTAGGTCGACGGGAAACTTGTTTATCCCTTTCTTCGCCAGGCACCAATTTATTAACGCCATCACCAATCAAGTCACCACGACCCATTGCTCGCAATGTTTTACGTAACGCTGACCAGTTATCAGGATCGTGATAACGCAAGAAGCCTTTTTGCACTACTCGCTGCTCAGCTTCTTTAATTGTCACCACATCTTCACTCTTATAAGTCACCGCTTTTAACGGGTTCTTACCAGAATGGTACATGGCCGTTGCCAATGACATAGGCGAAGGATAGAAGGTTTGTACCTGATCTGGCTTGAAATCATTTTGTTTGAGCCAAAGGGCTAAACTCAACATGTCCTTGTCATCGCTGCCAGGGTGAGCTGCTATAAAGTAAGGAATGAGATGCTGTTTTTTACCTGCTTCTTTTGAATACTTATCAAACATACGCTTGAATCTGTCGTAGGTTCCCATGCCCGGCTTCATCATCTTCGCCAAGGTATCCGTCTCAGAGTGCTCTGGTGCAATCTTTAACAAGCCACCCACATGATGAGTAACCAGTTCACGAACATATTCAGGATCTTCTACTGCTAAGTCATAACGTAAGCCAGAGGCAATAGAGACAGTATGCACGCCTTCAACAGCACGTGTTTTACGGTATAGCTGGGTAGTTGGGCTATGATCTGTAATTAGGTTTTCACAAATTGTCGGGTAAACACAAGATAGCTTACGACAAGAGGCTTGGATTTCATCACTCTTACAATTAAGCATATACATGTTAGAAGTCGGTCCACCAAGATCTGAAATATGCCCAGTAAAACCAGGCACCTTTTGCTTAATGTCTTCAATTTCGTTCAAAATAGATTCATGTGAACGACTTTGAATAACACGCCCCTCATGCTCAGTAATTGAACAGAAGGTACAACCTCCAAAACAGCCACGCATGATATTAATTGAGGTTTTAATCATGTCGTAGGCTGGAATCTTAGCTTTGCCATATTTTGGATGAGGCACACGGGCATAAGGTAAATCAAATACGCCATCCATTTCATCAGTCAACAGAGGAATTGGTGGTGGGTTAACCCATATCTCTTTTTTACCGTGCTTTTGCACCAAAGTTCGTGCGTTATGCGGGTTAGATTCTAAATGTAAAACTCGCGATGTATGTGCATATAACACAGGATCTTTCGAGACCTTTTCGAAGGAAGGTAATCGCACATAAGTTTTAGCTGGGTCTAATTTCTGTTTACGACCAAGTGGTGCAGGAATAACACGGATCGGCATAACATCAGACTCTTCCTCGTCAGTCTGACACTTACCTTCGGGAATATATTCATATGGGCTATAAATCTTATCGATTTTACCGGGCCAATCGACACGGGTTGAATCAAGTTCAGTCCAACCACCAGGAGGAGTATTAAGCACCACAGTTGTACCGCGAATGTCACTGATCTCTGACATTTTTTTACCGGCAGCAATAGCATGAGTCACTTCAACTATAGCTCTTTCTGCATTGCCGTAGAGTAAGATGTCGGCTGTTGAATCTATTAAAACAGAGCGCCTCACTTCATTACTCCAATAATCATATTGAGCAATACGGCGTAAACTCGCTTCTATACCACCAATCATGACAGGTACATTTGAGAAAGCTTCTTTACAACGTTGAGAATAAACAATTACCGCTCTATCAGGGCGTTTACCACCAGCACCATAAGGGGTATAAGCATCATCGTTTCGAACTTTCAAATCGGCCGTATAACGGTTAATCATAGAGTCCATGTTGCCTGCGGTCACACCAAAATAAAGATTAGGCTCACCTAAACGGCGAAAATCTTCAGCACTGCGCCAATTGGGTTGATCAATGATACCAACACGATAGCCCTGCCTTTCAAGCAAACGACCCATAACCGCCATACCAAAACTTGGATGGTCAACATAGGCATCACCCGTTACCAAGATAACATCACAAGAGTCCCAACCAAGTTGATCCATTTCTTCGCGGCTTGTGGGTAAGAATGGGGCTATTCCATAACATTCAGCCCAGTATTGTGGGTATGAAAATAGATTAGCTGCGCTCTTGTGTTTTTTGATCATGATTAACTGTGCCTGATTTGCTGTTTTCCATAGAAAACTAGCTGCTATTTGAAACATTTCTAAGGGCCCTATTGTCCCAGAAATTGCACTGTGAATATAGTCTTGTGAATACAAAGATAAATTAGATTTATATTTTGCAAAGCTCAAATGAGTTACTGAAATATCGCTTTAATTTTTAAATATTTTTCATTCTAAAGATTAAAATCTTTCGCTAAAACCTCAGCTAATTGTAAATATGTTCAGTTTCAAGCTTAGTGATTCAAAATATGCGATTTTTTAAGGTATAAATTCAAGCCACAAAACTTAAATTCGCATTTAAAAACTCTTAAATATGCGTTAGTATCCACTTACTTTATGAAATAATTATATAAGAGTCATGATGTTAATACTGGGAAAAATGGATTATTACCTCGCTCTACTTATTTTGTTTACTGCCTCCTCTTTGCATGCATCCGCTGTGGATTCCCCACAATCGACCTTAGATAAAGTCAAAAATCGTGGCGATCTTAACTGTGGTGTTTTCCCCGACGACCCAGCAAGAAGCGCGATTAATCTTGAAGGTCAATGGCAAGGTTTTTATGTTGATTTTTGCCGTGCTACCGCAGCTGCCGTCTTAAAAAACCAAGAATTTGTTAATTACATTGAAGTGGGAGCTACGAGTCGCTTTACAACGCTTCTCGAATTAAAAACAGATGTGGTCATGTATAGCTCGACTTGGACTCATTCAAGAGAAAGTGATTATCAGTTAGATTTTCCCGCCGTTTATTTATTTGACGGCCAAGGTTTTATTGTTCGTTCAGCAACGAATATTCAATCCCTTGATGATTTAGATAATAAAACCGTGTGTGTCACTCAAAATACTAGTACTCACCAAAACCTAGTCGACCTTATCGAAAGCAGGCAACTAAATACTAAAGTCCTTTTCTCAAATGGCGATAGCTTTTTCAGAGGTGGACCCTGTGACGCTTATACAGCTGATCGTATGAACCTTGCCACAAATCGTGCAAACCGTACCGATAAGCCGGAAAACTATCGCCTACTGCCAGATACCATCTCCCGAGAACCTATTGGCCCCATGGTACGAAATAATGATGATCAATGGAGTCGAATCATACGCGCTGTTGTTCATGCCCTAATACTCGCAGAAGAAAAAAACATTAATGCCAACAACATAGATCAAGCACTCGCTTTGGCCAAGAATGCAGAAATACAAAATCTACTTGGTAAAAAAGGTGATATAGGTGAACAACTTGGCCTAGATAGCCAATGGGCCTATAGAGCCATAAAAGCAGTCGGAAATTACGGTGAGATATACAATCGCCATTTTGGTATCAACTCAAGAGTAGGCATAGAGAGAGGTATCAATCAGCCTTGGACTCAAGGTGGCATACTCTATGCACCCATTTTTAAATAATCTCACCCTCACCAACGAGTGAACCATGAAGATTGACCAGACATTGAAGTCAAACAAATTTAAGCATATTAGCTTTCGCCTGAACCTTGTATTGTTTGTTGTACTTGGTTTCTATCTTGTCGCCAGTTATATGAGCATTAACACCTTGGCAGAACAGGCTGAGAAATTTAAAGCCCTATCCGGTGACCATTTTGAAAGTGCGATGAATGCGGCTGAATTAGCAAGGGATGCTGAGGTGATTGCGGCACAAGCAATCGAACAACTCATTAGTAGTGATAGAAGCATTTCTAATGAGGAAGTTTTAAATCAAAGCTTAGTGGCTATTTATCAGAACGTAAGACAAAAGCTAAACTCTAATGCTGAAATGGATGCCGCTCAGTTAGATAAAATAGATAAACTACAAGTTCCCTTCTTTAAAAGTTTGAAACATTTAGAGTTAAGCCTTTTGCAAGAACAAAAGCTCATCTTTGATAAACAAGAGAATACACAGAAGCTCACCTTATTATCTCAATGGCTTATCGAAGAAGATATTAAAACAAGCCACCCTGAGTTCTACCTCCATGCACTTGCTGTTTTAAATTACACCTCCCTTGCCCTAAATACAGAAAGCCTTGGGCAATTAAATAAAATTAGCCAGTTAAGCCAAGCTTCTTTTAATTCATTAACCAGCCTTAAGTTAACTCAAACAAAAGAGCAAAATTTCTTAAACCAATTAGAGCCTTTATTAAAAGAAACGATTGCACTACAAACGCCACTGCAAAAAAGCCACAGGGCAACACTTGCGGCTGCAAGAACCGCTAGATTACACGCCCAAAGGTTAAGTGGTAGTAGCTATAACTACTTTTTGACATTAAAAGAAGCGGCACAAACTGCCAGTGCGAACCATCAAAATGTCGTCAATCAAGCCATCACCCGTTTATTTATTTTTAGTGCTGTTTTTCTACTGTTAACAGGTATTACTTATTTCTTCATACGTTTTTATATCATACGTAGACTTAATAACCTGAGTAACACCATGCAATGTCATGTTAAGGGGCAAGAAGTAGAAATACCTCTAAAAGGCAATGATGAAATCGCCCTTATTGCTCAAGCATTTGCCGTATTTGTTAAAGCAAGGATTGATGCCGAAGAAAAGCTTAAAAAAGCACATTTAGCAACAGAAGCAGCTAATCAAAAATTAATGCAGTTTAATGATCAATTACAGACATTAAGTGAAACAGATGAATTAACCCAGGTTGCAAATAGACGACGCTTCTTTACTGAGGCTAATGATAAGTGGCAACACGCTCTGCACTATAACAACTGGATTGGCATCATCATGTTAGATGTAGACTTATTCAAATCTTACAATGATTATTATGGCCACCTCGCAGGAGATCAATGCCTACTAAAAATTGCTAAATTACTTGAGCAAGAACTTGATCAAAACACTGACATTATAGCCCGCTATGGTGGGGAAGAGTTTATTATTCTACTCCCAATGAAAGATCAAACCAGCTGTTTAGCAATCGCAGACCACCTATTAAATATCATCATTGAAGCGGGTTTGCCCCATTTGCAAAATCCTCATCAAATAGTCACTTTAAGTATGGGCGTTGCGGCCTGCGTCCCTGAGCCTGAGTCAAATATACAGCACCTGATTAAAGATGCTGACAGTGCGCTTTACCAAGCGAAGAACAATGGGCGCAGTCAGGTAAAGTTAGCTCAACAGGAGACTTTTAGGCTTAATAGCTCAGTATAAAAAAGTACAGGGACTCCCTGTTTTAATTTCATTTTGTGTAATGTAAAAGGAAGTGTACATGCCCAAGATAAGCTCGCCTCTTTCTCGACGCTCAGCGCTAAAAGGGATGGCTCTCGCAGCGAGTGCGACCAGCCTTCCCCTTAGTTTATTGAGCTCCCCCGTCAATGCTGCTAACCATAAAGATACCTCTTTATTTTTATCCATAAGCAGCATTTTGACAGGTATCAAACTAGATTCCAGCTACTTGCAACTTGGCCAAGATATTCTCTTTCTTCTTGGTTTGAATTATCAGTTCACCCTACAGTATGACAATCTGATTTTAAGCTTTGAAGAAAGCCAGCATCAAAACCAAGCATTATCCTCCCACTTAGCAAAACACCATCCTTACCCTGTTCAAGCCATTCTTAAAGCTTGGTATTTAAGTCAGGTCAGCCTCAATGAACAAGACAGACTTAATCCTATGGTACAAAAGCTGTGCCCTAATTTACGACAAGAAGAGGGAGCTAGTTTCAATCTAACACAAGAGACTGAGCTTCAGATGAAAAAGGTGATTGGCCAAATAAACTATGACGAAGCCTTAACTTGGTTAGCCTGTAGCTTTACCAAACCTTCTGCCACTTGCGGCGGCCCTTTCGGTTACTGGAAACATGCTCCAACACTAGCTTAACTAACACATTTGATGGAACAAATACCAATATGAAAGAAGCACAAGAGCAACAAAGCTATAGTCTAACTCACCCTCAAGAAAGCATTGAGGCAGATGTTGTTATAGTCGGTGCAGGTGTTGTCGGCAGCATAATGGCTTGGAAACTATCTCAAGCCGGCTTGAATGTCGTGATACTAGACGCAGGTGCCAAGGTTAATAAAGTCGATGCTATTAACCGCTATAAGAATGACCTAACGAAAGAAGCTAACTCACCTTATAAGATGATGCCTTGGGCACCTGTCCCAGATGATAACGACCCTTTAAGCTATTACGTACAACCTAAATTACCCTCTTCTCCAAACGCCCCACAAGAACCTAAAAAGCAGATTGCTTTTGAAGGCTTTTTTATGCGCTTAGTAGGAGGAACCTCTTGGCACTGGACAGGCCATGCAGAGCGCCTTTTTCCCAATGACTTTAGAATGAAAACCCAATACGGAGTGGGGAAAGATTGGCCAATTAGCTATCAAGATATTGAGCCTTATTATCATCAAATTGAAGATGCATGGGGTGTCGCAGGTGGCCCAGATTGCATCGCCCCATCACCAGACATTCAATACCCTATGCCTGAAGTTCCTCGCTCCTATCTAGATAGAGTCATTGGCAAAGGTGTAAAAGAACATAATCTAGGCCCAGATAGCCAACCGCTGCCCCACTGTCGTAACTCTGTTCCAAGGGATAACAGACCCCAATGCTGTGGTAACGCAAGTTGTTTACCTATCTGCCCCATTGGCGCTAAATATGATGCAAGCGTTCATGTTCAAAAAGCACAACAACTAGGCACAAGAGTGCTAGCCAACCGAGTTGTTTTCCAAGTCGCCCTTGAAGAAGACGGTAAACAAGTTAAGGAGATTTATTATCGTAATTTTGATGCTGACCCTAAAACAGGCCCAATTGGCATTGCTAGAGCAAAAACCTTTATTCTAGCCGCCCATGCCGTAGAAACAGCCAGACTAATGCTGCTTTCGGCAGGCAAGTTCAATGTGCCAGCATCGGGTTTAAGTAATTCATCAGATCAAGTTGGTCGAAACTTGATGGGCTTTGCCAACATCAACACCTTAGGCTATGCCTCAGATGATATGAAGGTTTACCCCTATCGTGGACCTGTCAGTGCAACAGGTGCCTTTGGCCAATGGCGAGATGGCGAATTTAGATCTGAATCTGCCTCTATTGCCCCCTTTATCGTTAACGCAGCATTTAAAGGAGGTATAGGCCCTATCCAAGAAGCAGAAAAAGGCATAGAAAAAGGCCTAGTGGGAGAAGCCTTAAAACACTATGTTGATAATAGAACGGCTCGTCAGATCAACCTTCATAGTACTGTTGAAATCCTACCTATTAGCACCAATCGAGTAACGCTATCAGACCAACTTGATCCATTAGGCCTCCCTAGACCTGAGGTAAATTTTCAGCTTGATGATTACACCCTAAGAGGCTGCAAAAAAGCGTGGGATTGGCACCTAGATGTTTTTCATAAACTTGATATTAAAACCATCACAGATGAGCCCATGCCTGCAAAAACTGATGAAAACTGGCATAAATTTGTCGCAGGTGAATTCAAGCAAAAGTATCAATTAAGCCTCACCTCTGGTGATGCCGTAATCGCAGGCACGGCATGTATGGGTGATGATGCCAATAAAGCAGTTGTCAATAAGTACAGCCAAAGCTTTGATCATAACAACCTCTATGTAGTCGGCACGGCTAACTATTTAAGCGTAGGCAGTGCGTCGCCTTCTTTAACGGCAGCCGCATTAGGCCTTCGCAGTGCAGAGCATATTATCAGCCACTTTTTTAATGCAAGTGCCAAGGAGTCAGCATGAGCATCTTTAAAAACAATAAAATACCAAGACGTTCATTCATTAAAGGAATAAGTTTAACTAGTCTCGCTGGTGCTGGTACGGGATATTTTATCTCTGGGGCTTGGGCGAAAAGCGCTCACTCACGCCCTTTACAAAATCCACCTCAAGAAGCTGCAGTGGATGGCTTACTAAGGGTAAATATCAATGCACAATATGGCAATTTTGAGTTAATGAATCAGCAAACCTACTTGCGTTGCTTTGATAACCAACCCGTCGGTCGTACGCTAAGGGTCAAGGCGGGAGACACAATCAGATTAGGTTTACACAACAAACTTCCCTATGATCCTTTGCAAGAAATTTGCACTAGCATCCCAACGGAAGAAGACAACACACCAAGGGGCTTTAATGTGACGAATATGCATGTACATGGTGTGCATGTGTCACCCAAAAGCCCTGCAGATAATATTTTTACCTTAGTCAGGTTCCAAGAGTCCGAGCAATATATTTATAACATTCCTAAAGACCACCCTCCCGGCACTTACTTTTATCATGCTCACTTTCATGGCTCAGTAGCTCTACAAGTGGCTTCTGGTATGGCTGGCGCCTTGATCATTGAAGGCCCAATTGATGATGTACCCGAAATTAAAGCCTGTAAGGAACAGGTTTTGTGCTTCCAAACACCTAGGTTTGATAGCGAAGGTTTATGCGAAAATTATGATTTATTAAGTGAGCAAGGTGCCATCTTAATCAATGGCCAATATAAACCTGTTATCACAATGAAGCAGGGAGAAGTACAAAGGTGGCGTATGGTAAATGCTAGCCATATGGCCAATATGCAATTTAACGTACAAGCACATGAGGTTACAGCTCTTTGCTTTGACGGTAACCCTTTAGAAGAAAGTCGCATTCAAAATCAAATTGTTATGGTGCCAGGTAATCGAGCAGATATATTAATTAAAGCAAAGGCAACAGGTACTTATGCCATCTATTCAGAACCAGTTACAGACACTGATTCAGAAGCGGAAAAGGAAGCAAAACGATTAGCTAGCCTTGTCATAGAGCCACAAAAATTAGACATGCCTCTTTTTCAAGGAAAGCTACCTAGACCTAACTTATTAAATAACATTAACAAGGATGAAATTACTTTTGGCCGACGTTTAGAGTTTGGGCTTTCAGGTGCTGCAGAAGGCAAAAAGTACACAATTAACGGCGAACCTTTTTCTTGTCTCAATCCTTGGCAAATCCCCTTAGGCGCCGTGGAAGAATGGGAAGTTTATAATCATACTGCTGAATCACACCCATTCCATATTCACGTCAATCCGTTTCAAATGATAAGTGGTGGAGATGTTGAGCCAGGAACTTGGCTTGACACTGTTAACTTAGCACCTTTCTCACGCATTCGTTTTAGAACACGGTTTGAAGATTATACTGGCACTTTTGTATTTCACTGCCACAACCTGACCCATGAGGATTTAGGAATGATGCAAGCAGTTGAAGTTATCTCCCCCATATCCTAACAGGATCAAAGGGCGACAATTAGGTCGCCCTTTCCACTTATTTTACAAAATGAACTTTCATCAAACTAATCTGATAGTTTTTCAATATCCATAATGCCTGCTACACCATCTAGGGGCTTAAAAATGGTAATCATGGCAGAATAAAGTGTTTGACTATCACTCTCTTTCGCATCACAAAAAAAAGCATAGTTTGTACCTGATACCACCTGAGTGGCCACAGCAACGGGCGTATATTGAACATTGTCGAAGTGCGCTGTTGCTTCTTTAAAGCACGTCATGGCCCTATCATCTAACAAAGAGCTAAATGGGCCATACGTCCCTACCATCATGTACGACATAATTTATTCCTTTAAATCTAAACACATTGGTAATTTAAGCCAGCAACAAGCAAAGGTTATTACTGACTCACAACCAATATAAAACACGATTTATCACTCAGCCAGTGTAATAATCTCATTTCCCCAAAAGTCTCATATAACGAACGTTAAGGGTTCATATTTTCAACAATAAATACTAACCCTTTGTTTTTTATAAACATTAACAAAATTTAATAATTGGTTTTATTCATGAGTTAATATCCAATAAAACACTTGTTACCCTTAATTCTAAAAATATTACACCTCTTACAAAACGAGCTTCAACTAACTAGGGAAGCTAAAGTTCAGCTTTCTACAGTCTCAAAAATTTATTTCATTGAACTTTTTATCCAGCTATTACGTAAAGGTCTAAACAGACAGTGGATAAAAGCAGAATATGAAATCCATAAAACTGTACATTTATACAGTTTTATTTTTTAATAAAGCACCTTTTTATTCCATAGATTAGAACTAAAGTAGATAAATCTAATCTATATGAAGCTTGAAGCGCGTTTCTGTTTTCGCAAATATTCTTATGCTAAACATGTTGCAGGTACTATGACTAAAAAAGTGAATAACTCATTGGTTAATAAAACTCAAAATACATCCCTTAGCCAAATGGACATTCAAGCTCATCTTGCACTAGGTGAGTACTGTCTTATTTCCGCCCCTGTGGTAGATCTTCCTAATGGGCAGACCTGTGTCCCTCAGCATTTTTATGGATACAGTCATAGTCTGGAAAGTGTTGAGCATTTACTAGGCAAAATAAGCTTTGATAAAGCCTTCCCTATTTTCTGCGCTGAAGATGAGCAAGGTCTTTTCATTCAAGTAGGTATTATTGGCAGGGAGAACTATGAGAAGAAGGTCCCAGACAGAAGCAATAAAATTGTTTATGGCCGTAAATGGCGAGTGGAAGTTAATCTACCTACTTCAGAGATAGTACAAACTGTTTTTTTGGCCCTTAAGAAAACTCGGGAACATGAAATTCGAGAGCTTTTCAGCTTAAAAGCAGAAGATGGCAAGAGCGTTAGCACACCTTTTAACAGCCATCACGACCTTCCTTTAATGGCACAATATGCAGAGCTATTTGACCTAAGTATGGACCCAGATGCTGACTTTGATATGAATGTCATCAATCAGACCTTTGAAAGACTCAGCTTTGATCAAACCCGTATTGAATGCTTAGACATATGCACTCGCCGAAATGGAAAGTTTCTTATCGATATTATTTTCCATATAGGCAATGCCACTCAAGATCCTCAAATTGAGTTCGCAGAACTACATGGAATTGAATGTACTCTAGTCCTAAATAAGGCCTGTATTAACGAATTGCTATATGAAGTCATGCAGTGTTTAGTCAATTTAAGCGATAGATACGTAGAAGAACATTTTAGCTTTAACGGTTTTAGGCGCTTTAGTCGTAATAATAACATTCAGGCAATCGGTGACTTTTCCATCAACACACGAAAAATCCATGAAGACAAATTAAATGAAGAAGGTAAACGTCTCATCAGTGAACATAATTGCCAAGTAGATGAAAGCCGTGCGCCTCTCATTAAATTGGCTCAACAAAAACAACGTCTTGCCTCTTCCTTTATGCAAACAGAAGCAATGGAAGGATTTCTACCTAAAGGGTTAAAAGACGAAATATAAAGACAGCTTTTTCGCTTGTATTAACCCGCTAATACCTTAAATCGATTATTTATTGTTACAACTAACCTACCGTAATCAAACTGACGATAGGAAAGACAATGAATAATAAAAAAATCCTTATGATCACAGGTGATTTTACCGAAGACTACGAAACCATGGTGCCATTTCAAGCATTACTCGCTAATGGTTATCAGGTTGATGCTGTTTGCCCAGATAAAGTGGCAGGTGACAGTGTTCGTACTGCTATACACGATTTCGAAGGAGATCAAACCTATACCGAGAAACCTGGGCATAACTTTGTTTTAAACGCCTCTTTTGCAGAAGTAAAAGTAGAAAGCTATAACGCATTAGTCATTCCAGGAGGACGCGCACCTGAATACTTAAGGCTTAATCCCGAAGTCATCAAGATGGTGCGTCATTTTTTCATCGAAGATAAACCCGTTGCAGCCATTTGCCATGGAGCACAATTACTATCTGCTGCCGGTGTTTTAGAAGGAAGACAGTGCTCAGCTTACCCCGCTTGTCGCTATGAAGTTGAAGCCAGCAAAGGCATTTATGCGGATATCGACGTGGATCAAGCTATCACTCAAGGCAACCTTGTTACAGCCCCAGCTTGGCCTGCTCACCCTGAATGGCTAAAACAATTCTACCTTTTACTTGAAGCCAACTAAGCGATAGGAATACGCGAAAAATACGTCAAATAAAAACGCTTTAAAGCATTTCATAGTATGCTTTAAAGCGTTGTTATACTCGTTAGACTCATAATTTACAAATAAGGTTAGAATCATGTGCAAACTTTTTATTCAAGCCGATAGCCAGCTCTGGCAAAGTTCGACACGCTCGCTTCGAATTGACGGTATGGTTACGAGTATTCGTTTAGAAAATAGCTTCTGGGGGATTCTAGAAGAAATTGCCAAACGAGACGATCTTCAAGTTCCACAAATGATTACTCGCCTATACCATGAGTCAATTGATGCCGGCCATGATATGGGAAACTTCACTTCATTTTTAAGAGTATGTGCTATGCGTTATGTGTCTTTGCAGGTTCATGGGCAAATATCTTCAGATATCAGCACACCGATAAATACGCTAAATGCAGATGAGATACTATTGAACGAAAAGCTTATTAACCAAGCAAAACATTAGTTCGATTAAAACCCTATCAAATAAATGTTAAAAAGCTAAGAAAAACCGCAATTTCCACAACTTATGATCTACCTTTAAAAGAGAGTGTTTAAAAGGTATTTTCAAGTATGATTAAATTTGCCCTAGTTGTTAGCACCATTACTTTCCTTGGTTGTAGCTCTGTTCAACAACAAACATTTAGCCTAAGTACAGATGAAGAATTCAAACTTAAAGCCGCAAAAACGTTAGAGTTTTCGACATTGTGCGAGCAACTTTCGATTATTGCTTTTATGAATCTATTGGATAAAGATCCAGCAGACATATCTAACCAAGATGAAGGTAGAACCTCTTGCTCTTTTAGTGGTTCCCAAACGCATTCCGGTTATAGTTTTGGTTTTACTTACCAATCCCCAGACGACACAGAGTATGCATACTCTGATCATAAATACCTCAACAAAACCTCGTACACTAAAAGCGAGTTAGAACTAAACGCAGTAAAAACAAATAACGCCATAGATATTTACATCAAAGCCAGCAATCAAGATCAGGCATTTGAAAAATTAACCTTTCTAGTAGATAAACTTTTACAACAGGAATATAGCCAATATTATACTGAGACCAAAACACAGCAGATAAAAAAACCTAAGCCTTATTATGATGATTAAGGTTTATTTATTACCTCAATGAATATCAGATACTCAAGCACAAGCAATTGTTTTAACAGCCTTTAGTTTTTTCTTATGGTATATCTAATTTAGATAAATGCTTTCAAATTAGGATGGTGTCGTCCTAAGCATCCCTTATTGATGAGCACTCACATGATAGAAAAAATAATAAAGGCCCAAGATGGTCATGAGATTCAAGCTTTCATTTGGCCCTCTGAAAATGCAAAGGCTTGGGTACATATTTTTCATGGAATGGCTGAGCATGCCAAACGCTATGACACTTTCGCTCAAGCGCTTGTGGAAGAAGGTTATAATGTCCTTGCTCACAATCATAGAGGCCATGGTACAAGTAAAACCACGGTTTTAGGCCAATTTGCAGAACAGGATGGCTGGCAAAAAGTATTAATTGATTTAGAAACAGTCAGAGAAGCAATTTGCACAGAAGAGACCAAGCTGCCTTATTATATTTTTGGCCATAGTATGGGATCTTTTATCGCTCAATCTTATTTGATCGGCAACGCCAAGCCGATAGATGGACTAATGTTAAGCGCCTCGAACCAACAAAATACTTTTATGAGTCAGGCAGGTAAATTAGTTGCCAATATTGAAGCCATGCGTCTTGGTTCTGATAAGCCCAGTAAACTGCTGCAATTCTTATCTTTCGGTTCCTTCAACAATCACTTTAAGCCCACCAGAACAGAGTATGACTGGCTCAGTCGAGATCCAAAAGAAGTTGATAAATACGTTGATGATAGCCTTTGCGGCTTTGCTTGCTCCATCAGCTTATGGCAAGATTTTTTAACCGCTTTAACTCAACTTTTTCAACCAGACAGCCTCAAAAAAATTCAAATAGATCTTCCCATTATAATTATTGGAGGAGATAAAGATCCTGTCGGATTAATGGGCAAAGGGCTGACTAAACTGGCCCAAAGCTATCGAAAAGCAGGCCAAGAGAAAGTGACTTTTAAGCTTTACACTGATGCTCGTCACGAGCTTTTAAACGAAACGAATCGCACTGAGATTTTAGAGGATATTCTTTCTTGGTTGCATCAAAATCAAGAACCGTAAATATTGAAAAATAAGTAATGAGAGCTTTTAGTTGTGTTGAACAAGCTACGAATTTAAGAATCAGTTTTATAAATTTTTTGAATACGTAAAACTAACGTAACTTTGCTAAACCTCTAAAGCATTCAAATTTTCAACTAATAAGTATACTAACAACACTGTATTTAAATTTTGAGCAGACCCATTGTTTATTTTAATATAAACAATGGGTTACCCTTAAACAACTAACAATCTTTTAATTTAAGGGAATAAATGTTTAAGCCACTTATGTTGCTAATAACTAGCTTTAGTTTGATAGCATGCCAATCAAATTCACTGAACGATAAATATGTTGATAGGTATAAGGACTCTCTTAAGCCTGTCAGCGAAGTAGAAAAACAAATTCGCAAACAATACTTAATCGCAAATGACTATTTTTATGGTTTTGATAGAAAACAAAACCAAAAAAAAGCTTGTGATATTTATGAAAAGCTAGCTTTCAAGCAAGATCCAGAATCAATCAACAGTTATGCCTATTGTTTTGATTTTGGTGAAGGTAGAGAAGAAGATGATGATAAAGCTTGTTCATTATTTGAAAAAGCTGCCCAATTTAACATACCAAGTGCTCAAAACAGCCTTGGGAATTGTTACGAGTTTGGAATTGGAAAAATAAAAAGCCTAGATTTAGCTATGTACTGGTATAAAAAAGCTGCTGACCAAGGCAATTCTCTTGCAATACAAAATATTGCTGATCTTGAGTTAGAAATACCCTATGTTGAGAATAGAAATAACAATCCTATACCACGTTTAGTAAATCATCAAAATTGTAAATTAGCTGAAACTAGAGCACAACAAAATGATAATGATGATATACCGTCTAAGAGTGAAGCTATATTCCTAGTAGGTCTCTGCTATCATGACCATCTTGGATTCAAACAGAATGACAGCAAGGCCTACGACTGGTTTAAAAGAGCTGCTGAAACAAATATTGCTGAAGCCCAGTTCCAAGTTGGTTATTACCTATTCAAAGGAAAAGGAATTAAAGCGAATAAAAGCCGTGCAATTTATTGGTTTAACTTAGCTGCGGCTCAAAAAAACCATCAGGCAGAATTTTATTTAGGCGAATATTATTATATGGGATACACCAATAAAAAAGATTATACACAATCATTTTATTGGTTTGAAAAGGCGGCTAATGGAGGCAGTATTGAAGGTATGCTTAGACTTTCTGAAAGCTATAAAGATGGTAAAGGTACAGAAAAAAATGATGCTCTAGCAACCTACTGGCTTCAAGAAGCATCTAAACAAAAAGCATTAAAATAGCTTTAAAAAGTTCAAATATAAAGGCCTGCTACTTAACGTTAGCAGGCCTTTTTATCTAACTTTTTTGCTTGCTCCAATAACTCGCTAATAGCGAGCCTGAAACATTATGCCAAATACTGAATATGCTGCCTGGCAAAGCCGCAACAGGTGTAAAAAATTTAATCGCTAGAGCGGCAGCTAGTCCTGAGTTCTGTAACCCTACTTCAAAGGCTATCGTTCGACATATTCTCTCATCAAACCCTAGCAAACGAGTGACACCATAACCTAAGATCAAACCTATACTGTTATGAATCATCACGGCAAAGACAATCAAGTAACCTATTTCAGCGAGTTTTCCTGCGCTTAAAGCAACCACTATGGCGATAATAAAGACAATGGTAAACATAGAAATATAGGGTAATAAAAACTGAATTTTTTCCACTTTTTTAGCAAAAAAAGTATTCAATAAGACGCCGACTGTCACAGGTAAAAGTACAATTTTGACTAAACTTTCCAGCATAGCCTGAACCGGAATATCAACGCCCTTTCCTACCATAAGAGCGACCAGAAGCGGAGTTAATACAACACCGATTAAGGTTGAGATACTTGTCATTGAAATTGATAAGGCCGTATCACCTTTTGCTAGGTAGCACATAACATTTGATGCTGTACCTCCAGCAACACTGCCCACTAGAAGCATACCAATAGTTAATTCATCATCAAAACCAAATACTTTGCTAACAAGTAAAGCTGCTATTGGCATTACCATAAACTGCAACAATACACCGACGATAACAGCTCGTTTGCTCGCCAGAACTTGCTTAAAGTCTTTTGCTGTTAATGTTAGCCCCATTGAAAGCATAATAATGATTAAAAGGGGAATAATGTAGCTTTTAAAATCTACAAAAAAGTTTGGCTGGAAGTAAGCATAAGCACTTAACAATAAAGCCCAGACGGGAAATAGCAAAATTAGCATAATAGATCCAAAACTATAGAAGGTTACAGTTAACTGAAAGTAAGTCAGAAACAGAATACAGAAGAAATGTAGCGTTATGATGGAGTATTCAAAAAAGATGCGAATGGCAAATTGACTACTCTCGAGCCTTATTTGCCATTCAAACTAAAATAGGAATGTATTTAAAAGAATTTATTCAAAAATACAAAGACGCTTAGCGACTTTAACTTTTGTCGTTTTACGTGCTGTTTTAACCTTAATTTTACTTTCAAGGTCATTAGTTTGATTGTCTTTTTTATCCTTACCTGAGAGCTCTTCAAAGCTCTGACTCGCTGCAACATCCTTTTCTCGAGTTAAACTCAAATTTTCCGATTGCATACTTACCACCTTTAAATCCGTTAAAGTTATCGGTTATTGTTTACTCAATTATTATGGGATTTAGTGACATTTTCATTAAATATCACCCTCATATAGGTAATCGGCCAAAAGTGCCATTTATTGAGCTTAATATCGCAAATTTAAGTGTTTTTAACCGGATTTATATCAATTTTTTGACATTAATAGCCAAATAGCATCCTTGCTTTGGCGGCCCAGGGGCCACTTGAAAGGGGATCAAGTAACTTGAGTCTATCTAACCCAAATTTCAGGATATATTACGTGGAATTACGCTTTATTAATCTTGTGAGGAGCAAAGCTCAGATCGGGAAAAAAATAACACTTGATGCTGCTGATGAGTGAATGTTAAACCTGCATATTCAGCTACTCTAACTGAAGCCAAGTTAGTTTCTTTCACCTCAGCACAAATGGCATCTTTTATACTATTTGCAAAAACAAGCACCATCTCTTTAGCTAACCCCTTACCTCTGTAGTTTGGCTCCAAAGTCCAAGAAAGTTCCCAAGCTTGCTTCTTTCTATCATAATCAGCCCGCAATGAACCAATGTCTTCATCTTGATAGACTGCAATCACAAGTTTACGGTTTGTATTTTTTAGCGACCTCTCTAACCAAACTTGATGTTGAGCAACCTCTATCAAATCTTGAGTATGGCTAGATAACCTTGTTAGTTCATCATTACGCCACGCTAAGAGCTGTTCTGCATCCTGAATGCTGGCTTGCCTCAACTGAACGTCATTGATCATATTATTAAACCTTTTTGTTTATGTACTCTTAACGCTGGTATTTTGCTAACTCTCTAGCATTAGAGTTAGCTTAACGCCCCAGCTTCAACCGCTTTATTAAGCTCAGTCTCTACTTCTTCCCATAATGTATGGCTTGCACCTTGAATGCGTGCTTTATTTAATGAGAAAACTTTTTCTTTAGATATGTTATGCCGCTTCCAACTATGCCCTTCTCCATGAATATTATGTAAAAGCGGTGGCACTCTATCAATGGCCTTGGCGAATTTAGCGTCATTCGTCTCGCCTGCTTCAAACTCTAACCATAAGCTATTGAGTTCAACTTCCATTTTTGCAGGTAACAGAGCAAAGAGTTTATGGATACCTTGACTCTCTTGCTGCTTAATCTCAGTTGTTTCAGAGGCATAGATAATGGTATCTCCAGCTTCTATTTCACCTAAGTCATGAATCAGAAGCATCTTAATAACCCGATTAATATTGATCTCGTCATCAGCATGATCTTTTAGCAAAAGCGCCATAAGGC
Organism: Marinomonas sp. SBI8L; assembly: GCF_001624705.1. Taxonomy (GTDB): domain Bacteria; phylum Pseudomonadota; class Gammaproteobacteria; order Pseudomonadales; family Marinomonadaceae; genus Marinomonas. The sequence goes on along the minus strand of NZ_JSEO01000007.1, from coordinate 211,116 downwards.
TCACATGCCAGCTATGTTCTGCTGAGTTTTCATAGCGAAAATGTCCAACCGGCTTTGTTTTACGCAACACTGATTTGAGTTTTTCAACTTCAACCATGAAGTTTAATATCTGCTTAATATCTGACATAGTTAATCCTTTATCCCATTATTATCAGGCAGTTAGGATACGTAAATTTGAATTCACTGTATCTAAGAAGCAAGGAGTTTTCGCAAACTTTACCTAAGAGTCTTATTTAGTCATTCTCATCTAAAATGCAACGCAAAAAAAACCGCACATAAATGTGCGGTCTAAATTGTCTAACACCAATTATTAGCGCTTTCATGATTGAAGCGTTAACCCTTTACCACCATGACAGGGATATCTGCATGGCTTAATACCTTGTTTGCGATTGAGCCTAGCATCATGTAACCCACTCTCGACTGCTTATGGCTAGCCATGACAATCACTTGCGCATTACTTTCTTTAGCAACGCTTAAAATAGATTCCACTGGCTTTCCTTCAACAACCTTAGTAGTGCAATCATTAGCATCAATGGGAAGCTCATCATTTACAAATTCAACCAGTTTTTGATGCACTTGTTTTACCGCTTTATCAAAAGTCCCTGGTTGGAAGAAAGACCCAACTAATGGCATTTGATACCCAGCTAATGCGGTTAAAAGAATTAAGTTTCCGCCAGGTGATAGAACATGCAAAGCATGCTCTATCACTTTATCTGTGTAGCCTTTTTCTGCCAGATCAACCGGCACTAGCACTGTGTCATACATAATGCCTCCTAAGCGGCTTGACCAGATACAAAAGAATTAAGTCTTTGCTGCTGCAATTTACGAATAACAAGCAGGACAAGCAATGCAGGGATAAATACCAGCTCTTTAGGCGGTCTATCGGATTCTTTTTCTATCCCCATAATTTGCCAACCAAAATCAATACTGGCTTTCTCTGCTGCACTACCAAAGTCAACATAATCAACCGTCCAGATCTCACCATCTTGGGTTAGATTCAGACCAAAAGATTGAAGTCTTGCCATACCATCGCCATCTGTTTGAGTCAGCTGTAATGAGACAGTTTTACTCACTTCATCTCCTTCAATGGTGACACCTTCTACCTGAAGTTGAATAAAGTCTCCCTGATTAAGTGCTTCTACTTCTTGAATCAATGCAGTTGGCGCTACTTGAGTTTTTGGCTCGTAGACCATATCCCACCAGAAACCTGGACGGAATAGGCTAAAAGCGATTAAAACAAGCACTAAAGATTCCCATAATCGGCTTTTAACCAACCAATAACCTTGAGTACCAGCCGAGAAGACAAGTATGGCAACTATCGCACTGGCGACGGTTAAGATGAGATCTAGAATCGAATCTATACCAATCAATAAAAGCTGGGTGTTATAGATGAACATGAAAGGCAAGATCGCCGTTCGTATGTCATAAATAAAGCCTTGTATACCCGTTTTAATTGGGTCATCACCACTGATTGCTGCTGCGGCAAACGCAGCAAGACCAACGGGTGGCGTATCATCAGCCAAAATACCAAAATAGAAAACAAAGAGGTGAACAGCAATTAAGGGAACAACTAGGCCATTCTCAGCGCCTAATGACACAATAACGGGTGCCATCAAGGTCGATACCACAATATAGTTTGCTGTTGTCGGTAAACCCATACCTAAAACAATACAAATTATCGCGGTAAAAATAAGAATCAGAATAAGATTGCCACCGGAAATAAACTCAACAAATTCAGTCATCATCTGACCTAAACCTGTTAATGTTACTGTTCCGACGATAATCCCCGCTGCAGCTGTGGCAATACCAATACCGACCATGTTCCTAGCACTGGTGATCATGCCATCAATAAATTCATTCCAGCATACCTTAAACTGGCCAGCCCAATTGGTTTCATTACGGAACCAAGCCTTAATTGGCCTGTGAGTTAGCACTACGGCAATTAAAAACACCACAGCGTAAAAAGCAGATTGTTGAGGAGAGTATTGCTTAACCGCTAATGCCCATAAAAGAACAACGATTGGCAAAGAGAAATACAGACCTGAGAACACGGTAGGTCTAGGTTCTGGCAAGTGGTCTAACTCAATACTTGTTTCATCTTCAGCTAAATCTGGATACGCAGCTGATAGTTTTACTAGCGCAAAATATGCAGCCACTATTAGTAACAACATCACCAAATAAGATGTGCCACCTAATACCATTTCTAAAAAGCTAGACCCATAGAAAACCACCAGACCTAATACTAGTAGAATCACAGATGTGCTCATCCAAGACAACATACGCATGGCAAGTGTTGGTTTGTTAAGCTTTTCAATCCCCTTCATATTAAGCTTTAAGGCTTCAAGATGGACGATATAGACCAAGGCAATATAGGAAATAATAGAAGGCAGAATAGCGTGTTTAATCACCTCTATATAAGGGATACCAACATACTCCACCATTAAGAAAGCTGCAGCTCCCATAATAGGTGGTGTTAACTGGCCATTAGTAGAAGCTGCTACTTCGATAGCACCCGCTTTCGTACCTGGAAAGCCGACTCGCTTCATCAAAGGGATAGTAAAAGTACCTGTGGTAACTACATTCGCAATTGAGGAACCTGAAATAATCCCGCTCAAACCAGATGCTACGACGGCAGCTTTAGCCGGTCCACCACGCATGTGGCCTAACAAGGAGAAAGAAACCTTTATCAGGTAATTACCGGCGCCAGCTTTATCAAGCAATGAGCCTAACAAAACAAATAAAAATACGAAGGTAGTGGAAACACCGATAGCAACACCAAAAACACCTTCGGTCGTTAGCCATTGATGGGAAGCAACCTTCTTCAAGCTTGCCCCTTTGTGAGCAATCACGTCTGGCATATATTGACCAGCAAAAGTAAAGGTCAAGAAGACAACCGCGACTATCACTAACGGCGGCCCAAGGGTTCTCCGTGTTGCTTCAAGGAGCGCCAGCATACCCACAACAGCAACAATAATATCTGTTACGGTTGGTGCCCCCATACGAGAAGCGAGGTCATTGCGAAAAACTAATAAATATAAACACGCACTTGAGGCAGCTACCGCAAGCACTATATCGAGTAAGGATGCAGACGTTTTACTCGAACTCTTTGTTGCAGGAAATAAAAAGAATGCTAAAAAAATCGCAAATGATAAGTGAATATACTTAGCTTGATCTTCATTAAAAGTGGCAAAATTAAGAATAAATGGAAGAGGAGAAGCGTACCAGATTTGAAAACTTGCCCAAGCGATTAATGTGCCGACAACGAGCTTTGCCATATTACCGTTAAATTGACGGCTACCAGTTTCTGAGCTTAAAAACTCATCTGCTGCATTATTTTGCTCATCATTTGAGCCAGATAAATGTTTGGGGTTCATAGATTAATTCCTATGCCGAAAACGAAAAAACACAGGGGCCTAAGCCCCTGTTGAAGTGACAATTAAACGAACTTGTCGACTTACATCAAACCCGCTTCTTTATAGTACTTAACCGCACCTGGGTGTAATGGTGCAGACAAGCCATCTTTAATCATCTCTTCTTTCTTCAAATTAGCAAAAGCTGGGTGTAGCTTTTTGAAGGTTTCAAAGTTCTCAAACACAGCTTTAACCACGTTGTAGACCAATTTATCATCTACTTTTGCAGAAGTTACAAAAGTCGCACCCACACCAAAGGTACCCACATCTTTAGCATTACCTGAGTACATGCCGCCTGGGATAGTTGCAGTACGATAAAAAGAATTATCAGCCACTAGTTGATTAATCTTAGCACCAGAGACTTCTACAATAACGCTATCGCAAGACGTTGTTGCTTCTTTAATAGAGCCACTTGGGTGACCAACAACATAGACCATTGCATCAATTTTGTTATCGCAAAGTGCTTTAGACTGCTCTGCCGCTTTTAATTCAGATGCCAACGCAAAGTCATCCATATCCCAGCCATATTTATCCATGACAACTTCCATTGTGCCACGTTGACCAGAACCCGCATTACCTACGTTCACTCTCTTACCTTTAAGATCTTCAAAGGTTTTAATACCTGAGTCAGCACGAGCAACCAATGTAAATGGTTCAGGGTGAACAGAGAAAACCGCTCTTAAGTCTTCAAATTTACCATTTTTGCTAAATTTACTGGTGCCATTGTAAGCATGATATTGCCAGTCAGACTGAGCAACACCCATGTCCAATTCACCCTCGCGGATAGTGTTAATGTTGTATACAGATCCACCTGTACTTTCAACACTACAACGTATGCCATGCTCTTTTCGCGCTTTATTCACCAAGCGACAAATCGAACCACCTGTTGGATAGTAAACACCCGTTACACCACCTGTACCAATTGTGATGAACTCTTGTGCTTGAGCAGTAACAGATGCTCCACCAAAACATGCGGCAATACCTGCACCGATAAGTGTGGATTTAATGTATTTCATTGACGACCCCTTAGCTATTTTATTGTTTGCTTTATTTGTTAAGTGATAGTTTTCGCTTACCTTGCTTTTTTTGAAACAAAAGTAAGTATTCATTCCTTTGTACGATTAGAACTGATTCCTTAGCACCTCAGTTGTCATTGCTGTACGTTTAATTTCCTGTAAACGTGACACCATCTCTTCGACTTGAGCAGCATTATTTTTTGCTAACTCTCCTGTCTTAGAAAACAGATTATTTTCAAACCCTATGCGTACATCACCGCCTAACTTCGCTGCTGCTAATAGACAGTCTTGTTCCTTTTTGCCAAAAGCGCAAATTGCCCAACGAATATCATCTAATTGTTCTATTAGATGAATAAAAGGAGTTAAGTCGGATGGATCTGATTCTAGTTGTTTGTGATATCGCCCTAAAACCAATAAAAGGTGATGCTTATTCTTAGGTAAAAGGCCTCTTTTACGAAGATCTAAATAATAGGCAAGCTGATCTGCTGAATAGACAATGTATTGAGCGACTATATTATTATCAGCAGCCCAATGAAAAAATTCACTGGCATTAGATTCAAAAGATGGATCTGGAATAAGTTCAGATAAAGCAAAAGAAGCTGCTTCAGGTTTTAACGTCCTAATTAATGCCATTTGCTGCTCAGGCTGATAAATACCAACTGCTTCAGTGGTCAGTTGGATCATCACCTCATCACCTAATTTTTCTCTAACCGCTGCAATAACTGCACGATTATCATCTATTTCCAGAGAGTGGCGACCTGTTTTTGTTCTAGCATGTAGATGAACCATACTAGCGCCAGCGGCAACACATAGAGCGACTTCTTCTGCAAGTTCATCAGGGGTGATAGGTAAAGCAGGATGATCGAGTTTACTCTTTCTTGCACCATTAGGCGCAACGATAACAGCACAAGCGGGGCTATTTCCATTAATCCTTGTCATTAAACACTTTCCTTGTAATGTTTTTGAGTTACGGCATCAATACTAAAATACAACTTGTCAGTTAACTCATCAAGTTGGTCATCACTAATAATAAATGGAGGAGCTAAAAGCACATGATGCCCTTCTTGACCGTCAATTGTACCTGGCATTGGATAACACATAAGGCCAAGTTCCATCGCCTGAGCTTTTATTTTTGCATGTAGTTTTGTGCTTGCAGCAAAGGGTGTTTTTTTCTCTTTATCTGCCATTATCTCGATCGCACGAAATAAGCCTCGACCTCGAATATCCCCTATGAAAGCATGATTCTCAAAGCGTTTTTCTAATTTCGCTTGTAATAAATCCCCTGCAACCCTAACACGAGGTAGTAGAGCATCTTGTTCGATTGCATTAAGAACAGCTAATGAACCCGCGACAGCCGTTGCATGGCCCATATATGTATGACCATGTTGAAAAAAGCCAGAACCATTTGAAATAGTATTATGTATTTCAGAAGATGCCATCATAGCACCTATTGGCTGATACCCTGCCCCTAGGCCTTTCGCGATTGTTACCATGTCAGCTTCGATACCTTCCTGCTCGTGAGCAAATAAGGTACCTGTACGACCCATGCCACACATCACCTCATCAAGAATAAGAAGAACGCCATATTTATCGCATATTTCACGAATACGCTTAAAGTAACCTTCTTCAGCGACAACAGCACCAGCCGTTGCACCCACAACAGGCTCAGCAATAAATGCGATGACAGTTTCAGGACCAACTTCTAATAACCTCTCCTCTAGTTCATTTGCCATGCGTTGACCATATTCAAATGCGGTTTCAGATGCAGTCTGACCATGGTATGCAAAACAAGCAGAAATATGCTCAACAGGCATAAGTAAAGGAGAAAAGGGTTCGCGTCTTAGGGCATTTCCGCCAACTGAAAGCGCACCCAGCGTATTGCCATGATAACTTTGTTTTCGAGAAATAAAACGAGATCTTTGCAGCTCGCCTTTTTCAACGAAATATTGGCGAGCTAGCTTTAACGCAGACTCAACCGCCTCAGAACCACCTGATACAAAATATACATGCTCAAGCTTACCAGGTGCTGATGCGACTAGTTTATCGGCTAAGTTTTGAGCAGCCTCTGTCGTGAAAAATCCTGTATGAGCATAAGCCAATTGATCAATTTGTTCATGTAAAGCCGCCTTTACTGCAGGGTGGCTGTGACCTAAACAAGACACAGCAGCACCGCCACTCGCATCTAAATAAGATTTACCCATTTGATCAAAAATATAAACACCTTCGCCTCGAGCGGCGACAGGTAAATTGGCATGACAGTGGCGTTGAAAAATATGGTTCATTGTGGTGTAGGTATCTTTATCATTATCAAGAAGAAACTTAATTTATGATGTCTTTACCCTCACCGACAAACGATATATTCTCAGACCCTATGAGAAAAAGTAATGAGGTAAGTTGTGCCAAATAAACTCCCCCCACTAAATGCATTAAAAGCCTTCGAAGTGGCGGCACGTAAATTAAGTTTTTCTAAAGCCGCTGCGGAACTTTGTGTTACCCAAGGGGCAATCAGTAAGCAGATTAAGTCCTTAGAAGAACATCTTCAGCTAGCCTTATTCGACCGAACAACAACAGGCCTTGCTTTAACTAAAGCAGGTAAACAATATTTACCCACTATTATGTCAGCCCTAGAACAGATCCAAAGTTCTACAGCAAATTTACAACAACTAGAAACCAACAATCATAGTTTAAAGCTAAATATCATTCCCTCTTTAAGCCATCTATGGCTAATACCTCGCTTAAAAAGGCTCAGTGAGGCCTTACCTAATTTACGACTAAATATGGTATCAGGAGATGGTGCTTTTCAATTTCACCAAGCAAGTGCTGACATAGCAATTCGCTGTTTACCGCTTTCTTTAAGCCATGAAAACTCAACACTTTTGGCAGAAGAAGTACTCATTCCTGTTATTCACCCTGACTTATTATCTCAAACACCCATAAATCAAGCTCAGGACATTCTAAAACACCCATTACTAATGCAAACCACTAGACCTCAATTATGGTCACAGTTTTTAAGCAGCGTATTAGAAGGAGGGAAACCACAAGAAGCACCCAATTTCCATCATGGTTTTGAGCATTTCTTTATGTCTTTAGAGGCAGCTAAGCAAAAACAAGGAATCGCCCTTGTTCCAAACTTTTTGGCCACTGAATTTATAAAAAAAGGTGAGTTGGTTAATGTGTTAGAGGCTGAATACAAAAGTAGCTATGGTTTTTATTTTTTAGTACCTAGCTACCGTCAACAAAATGATCATGTACAGCAGTTTTATCACTGGCTACAAAGCGAAATACAAGTAAACAAGTAAACAGACTTAAAACACTACTCAAAGCCCGCTGTTTAAGTAGGCACCTAATAATTCAAAGTATTCGGTAAAAGCTTGGTTAATCTTATACCTATGCTCACCTTCTGGATAAAGGCCTAACCTTGCTTCTTCTGAATGGCGGCTTCCTTTCACCAGAAAAGAATTAATTAAACTTGCGTCTGCTAAACCTGCATCCTCAACAAAAGCTTCGAATGCTCTTGCACATAATTCTTCGGGCAAACTGTAATAAAGTTGATTTAACTTTTTATCAATAAGGTTGGAGTTTTGTACAAGCTGACTTGCCGCATGGCCGCTTTCATCTAGTAAAATGGCCTTAAAACAGTTCGATAACAAATCATTTAAAGGATGTCGACGCATAGGCGCATCTAGAAGCCAAGCTTTGGAAGCAAACAAAGCCTTTGATTGATAGTTCAGACCTTGGTCAAAACTGGGTAATGTCTGAAATGCTTGAGACCCCAAGTAATGATCAAGAGCATGGAACCATTCATGCGCTATGCTACCTGGACCTGCATTTTTAGCTAAAGAAAAACACCTTTCGTGGGGCGAGTAATGGGCGGCAACACCAGGACGACCACCTCTACCGTACTGTAATGATAGACTTGCTCGCAATGAAATAAGGTTTTCAGGCGCTTGCAATATTTTCATTAAAGTCACTAGTGCATGATAAAAAGCGTGGGCTGCTCGCTTTTGCTCTTCAGGTGTTACCCATCGCCCTAATTGAATAGAGCGAAAATTAAAACGCTTACGAATATCAACAAAGCTTATATCAGTTTCATCCAACTTTTTATTCAATTCAGGTTGGCCAAATCGATAAAACAAATGTGCTTTAGACATGTAAAAACCAATATAAAAGTGACTTAAGTAGCATCTCTTGTTACTAATTTCATTGAAATTGAGTTAACGCAATGTCTAAGGTTTTTAGTGGTTAATCCCTCACCTTCAAACACATGCCCAAGATGACCATCACACTTAGCACAAACAATTTCGACACGTCTTCCATCTGCATCAGGTAGCTGTTTAATTGCACCTTCAATCTCATCATCAAAACTTGGCCAACCACAATGAGATAAGAATTTATGCTCTGAATAAAATAAAGGCGCATCACATTGGCGGCAAAGATAAACCCCCTCTGCGGTTGTGTCTGTATACTCTCCAGTAAAAGGTCTCTCTGTTCCTTTATGAAGAATGACATGTTGCTCTGCGGCATTTAAAGGGTTAAGGGGCTTAGTCATCAAACTTTCTCTCTCAATAAATATTTGCCTAAAACAGGTTGGATTGAACAAACGTGGTTTAGTTCTTTATTATATTACAAAAGGGGTAATTATTATTGGGGTCCTATAGATTCCCCTTTAAAAGGATTTTTACTTTAAGGCCTGTGGTTTTAGCTATATAGATAGTTATTCTCATTATAACAAAAACAAAACAATAACCAAAAAACCATAAATAATACCTATATAAATAATCACCAGAATCCATAAGATTTTATCCTCCCCTCGCCTTATAGTCTTATCATTAGATAATTATATGGAGCCAACCATGGCCAGTTTAAGTACAGCACAAGTCACTCAAGTCCATCATTGGAATGATGGGTTATTCAGCTTTAAAACCACGCGAGACCCAGGCTTTAGATTTAAGAATGGCCAATTCGTGATGATAGGACTTGAAGTCGACGCCAAACCTTTATTGAGGGCTTATAGTATCGCCAGCCCTAATTATGCTGACGAGCTCGAATTTTTTAGCATTAAAGTGGCCGATGGTGCCCTCACTTCAAGACTGCAGAATATTCAAGTGGGTGAAAATATCATTCTAGGGGGAAAAGCAACTGGCAGCCTCATTGTCGATGACCTCTTACCCGGTAAAAACCTTTTTTTACTTGCAACAGGAACAGGTTTAGCCGCCTTTATGAGTGTTATTCAAGACCCAGAAGTGTACGAGCGTTTTGACAGAGTCATCTTAGTTCACGGCACCAGACATATCGCTGATTTAGCCTATCAAGACTTTATTGAAAATGAGCTGCCTGACAACGAATATCTAGGTGAAGAAATTAAAGAAAAGCTTAGCTATTACCCAACAGTGACAAGAGAAAGCTATAAACATGAAGGCCGCGTGACTGAACTTATTAGGACGGACAAACTTTGTCGTGACCTAGGGCTTCCACCAATGAATCCAGCAACAGATAGAGTCATGATATGCGGCAACCAATCCATGCTAGCTGAATGTCGAGAACTTCTTGATGAGAGAGGGTTTAAAATTTCTCCGCGTATTGGTGAAGCAGGTGATTATGTGATTGAAAGAGCTTTTGTCGAAAAGTAATCACACTCAATATTATTCTAAATAAAGTGCACCTTTCCCCTTAGGGTGCACTGACATCCATAACCAACTTCCTAGATAGCTCCCTCCTATCATTATTGAGTCAGCCTCATAAAAACCTTATTAACTCCTTTTAAATTAGGCTCAAATAGGCCTCACTTTTTGTACAAACGCATAACAAAAAACAATAAAAACTTTCTGTTAAGCACTCTGTTAAATAACGTATTCTGCTAATTAGATTAAGAATTTACCTAAAGAAGTTTTCTCCAATTTAGACAAACAGCTGTGAATGATTTATGGCGTTAAACGATGAAGGGAAGTATCAAATGGATAAATTAGAACACGCTAAATATATTATTTTAACCATAGGCCTTTTTTTACTTTTAATCGCAAGTATCTTGTTTTATCAATCCCAGCACCCTTTCAAAGATAGCCAAGAAGCCAGTGGACATGTTGTTCAACCAAGCTCTTCACAGGATAATGCCTTTAAACAAGATTTAATTGTTTCTTTCAAAACCCTGTGGAATCAAGAAATTGAGCTTCACCTAAGCTCACCTCAAAGTACCCAGCCGTTACAACAAGGGCAGTCTATTGCTGTCATTTATAGTGAGTCTGAACCAGGCAGAGCCATTTTAAAACCCACCCCAAGCTTTACATCTCCCTTCAGCATTCTTGCTGATCTTGGTAGCGCCTTAATACTCTGCTTTATTCTTATTCACTTGAAAGATTTTAAGAAACAGCGAAAAGTACGCTATTTACAAAACCATGGAGTTAAAATTAAAACAGTCTTAAGAAGCGTCGAAATAAACCCAGAACATGAATGTAAAGGAAAAAAACCATATCGAATTTATACGGAATGGTTAAATCCAAATGCCACCGCATTACATATATTTAAAAGTGATTACTTATTATTCGACCCTAGCGATATGCTGGAAGATAAAGAAGTCACCATTCTGATCAAAAAAGATAATCCTAGTGAATATTACTTTGATTTGTCTTTTTTAACGCCCCCTGAAAAAGCACCCAACTTTAAATGGTAAACAAAGCAACAAGGGGTTTAAGGAATACTTTTACTATATTGTCTTGATTGAAAGTTTTACCATAGCTCTTCACCTCTAAACCTAATTCGATCCGATAGAAATTAAGAGTATTCCTTTGCAAATATTAATTATTGGTTATGTCTGGCCAGAACCAAATTCATCCGCTGCTGGCTCACGCATGATGCAACTCATCGAAAGCTTACAGAGCGCAAGCTTTTCAGTTCATTTCGCAACCCCTGCACAAACGACAGAACATATGGTTAACCTTGGTGAAATGGGGATAAGTACCAGTCAAATAGAACTTAATCAGTCTAGTTTTGATGACTATATTATCTCGTTAAATCCAGACATAGTGATTTTTGATCGTTTTATGATGGAAGAGCAGTTTGCATGGCGAGTTGAAAAGCATTGCCCTAACGCTTTACGCGTACTTAATACCGAAGATCTTCATAGCCTCAGAAGCGCTAGACATAAAGCGGTTAAATCAGGTCAAAATTTTCAACTTAGCGATATGCACTCAGATCTAGGCATTAGAGAAATTGCAGCCATATTACGCAGTGATTTAACGCTTATGATTTCTGAGTATGAGTATCAGCTGCTACAAGACAAGTTCAATGTCCCAGCCTACCAACTTATGCACCTTCCTTTTATGCTAGAGAAGGTTGATCAAACAAAACTGGATTCACTCCCCTCTTTCGAAGAAAGGGCGCATTTTATTAGCATAGGTAATTTTCGTCACGAACCTAATTGGGATGCTGTATTACAGCTTAAAACTGAAATTTGGCCAAAAATACGCAAGCAGCTCCCTCAAGCACAGCTTCATGTTTATGGCGCCTACCCACCACCTAAAGCCACCCAGCTTCATAATGAAAAACAAGGCTTCTTAATTAAAGGCTGGGCTAAAGATGCCAATCAGGTGATGCAAAATGCCAGAGTATGCTTAGCTCCCATTCGGTTTGGTGCTGGTATCAAAGGTAAATTAGTTGAAGCAATGCAAAATGGCACCTCAAGCATCACCACATCGATAGGTGCTGAAGCCATGCATGGAGACTTTGCTTGGAATGGTGTTATTTCTGACGACATGGATGAATTTATTCAGTCCGCTGTATCACTTTATCAAGATGAGCCAAGCTGGAAGGCAAACCAAAACAAAGCTATCCAGATACTCAACCGCTTTTATCATAAAAATGAATGGCAACAGAAATTTATTGAACGACTTATTGATTCAAAAGCTAATCAAACACAGAATCGCCAACAAAATTTCATGGGATTAATGGTGAGACACCATAGTTTGAAGAGCACTCAGTATATGTCGCAGTGGATTGAGGCAAAAAACAAAGGATAAATGCACTGTAATTTGCTTTTTTTTATAGGTTTCAAAAAATCACACTTACAGTCAAAGCCCCTAAAATTGGGGCTATTCTCCCCTCTTATTAGTATTTACATGGCTAAGATAGCAACTAATACAAAATTAACTATGCTTATGCCCTTCTAATGCTGACTATTTATCCTGTATACTTGCGCGAAAATTTTTCGTCCAAACCTTATATATTAGAGTAATGTAATGGCTGACTTATCGCACTACAGAAACATTGGTATTTTTGCTCACGTTGACGCGGGTAAAACAACTACAACAGAACGTATTCTTAAACTTACCGGTATGATCCACAAGATCGGTGAAGTACATGAAGGCGAATCTACAACTGACTTCATGACTCAAGAAGCTGAACGTGGTATTACCATCCAGTCTGCAGCAGTAAGCTGTTTCTGGAAAAACCACCGTTTCAACGTTATCGACACACCTGGGCACGTTGACTTCACAGTAGAAGTATATCGTTCTCTTAAAGTGCTTGATGGCGGTATCGGTGTATTCTGTGGTTCTGGTGGTGTTGAGCCTCAGTCTGAAACTAACTGGCGTTATGCTAACGATTCAGAAGTTGCTCGTATCATCTTCGTAAACAAACTTGACCGTTTGGGTGCTGACTTCTACCGTGTAACTGACCAAGTACGTAACGTACTAGGCGCAACACCACTAATCATGGTATTGCCTATCGGTACTGAAGATCAGTTCACTGGTGTTGTTGACCTTCTAACTCGTAAAGCTTACGTTTGGGACGAAACTGGACAACCAGAAAACTACTCAATCGAAGACGTTCCAGCTGACATGGTTGATGATGTTGAAGCTTACCGTGAACAGTTGATCGAAACTGCGGTAGAACAAGACGACGACCTAATGATGGCATACATGGAAGGTGAAGAGCCTTCAATGGAAGACATCAAGCGTTGTATCCGTACTGGTACACGTGACCTTGCTTTCTTCCCTACATACTGTGGTTCTGCGTTCAAGAACAAAGGTATGCAGATTCTTCTTGATGCGGTTGTTGATTACCTACCAAGCCCAACTGAAGTTGAGCCTCAAGACCTTACTGACGAAGAAGGTAATGCAAACGGCGAGAAAGCAATTGTATCTGCTGACGAACCTTTTCGCGCATTGGCATTCAAAATCATGGATGACCGTTTCGGTGCCCTAACTTTCGTACGTGTATACTCAGGTGTGCTTAACAAAGGTGATACTGTACTTAACAGCTTCACAGGAAAAACTGAACGTATCGGCCGTATGGTTGAAATGCAAGCTGACGATCGTAACGAAATCAGCACAGCGCAAGCGGGTGACATCATCGCTATCGTTGGTATGAAAAACGTTCAAACTGGTCATACTCTTTGTGACGTTAAGCACCCTTGTACACTTGAAGCAATGGTATTCCCTGAGCCAGTAATCTCTATCGCCGTAACACCTAAAGATAAAGGTGGTAACGAGAAGATGGGTATTGCGATTGGTAAAATGGTTGCAGAAGATCCAACATTCCGCGTTGAAACTGACCAAGAAACTGGTGAGACAATCCTACGTGGTATGGGTGAACTTCACCTAGATATCAAAGTTGATATCCTAATGCGTACCTACGGTGTAGACCTAGTTGTTGGTCAACCTCAGGTTGCTTACCGTGAAACTATCACACAACAAGTTGAAGACAGCTACACTCACAAGAAACAATCTGGTGGTTCTGGTCAGTTCGGTAAGATCGACTACCGCATCAAACCAGGTGAAGTGGGTACTGGTTTCACATTCAGCTCTTCTGTTGTTGGTGGTAACGTACCAAAAGAATTCTTCCCAGCTGTAGAAAAAGGCTTCAAGTCTATGATGGACGAAGGTACCCTAGCGGGCTTCCCTGTTCTTGACGTTGAAGTTGAACTATTTGACGGTGGCTTCCACGCAGTTGACTCCTCTGCTGTTGCCTTCGAAATCGCTGCTAAAGGCGCTTTCCGCCAGTCTATGCCAAAAGCAGGTCCTCAGTTGATCGAACCTATCATGGCTGTTGACGTATTCACTCCTGATGATCACGTTGGTGATGTAATCGGTGACCTTAACCGTCGTCGTGGCATGATCAAAGATCAAAACGCTGGCGTTTCTGGTGTTCGTATTAAAGCTGACGTACCTCTATCAGAAATGTTTGGTTACATCAGTACACTACGTACTATGACATCTGGTCGTGGTCAGTTCTCTATGCTGTTCTCTCACTACTCTCCTTGCCCGAACTCTGTTTCTGAAGCAGTAATCGAAGCACAACGTGAGAAAAAAGCTAACAGTTAATAACTAATAGTTTTTGAGAAACACAAAAACCCGATGATGTAATCATCGGGTTTTTTTTGCCTAAATTTTATGATCCACAGAACATAATTGAAAATTACTGCTTCGCACTCTTAAGTCGTTAGCAAAGCACAAGGAGAGAAAAAAGCTAACGGTTAATAACTAATAGTTTTTGAGAAACACAAAAGCCCAATGATGTAATCATCGGTTTTTTTTACCTAAATTTTATAATCCACAGAACATAATTGAAAATTACTGCTTCGCACTCTTAAGTCGTTAGCAAAGCACAAGGTGAGAAAAAAACTAACGATTAATCTCCAGTAGTTTTCTACCTGAAATTTACAACCCTTAAAATCAGGCACAAAAAAAAGCCAAGACAATCCATCTCAGCTTTGATTATTACTTTTATAAGTTTACAACTTGCTTGCTAACGCATCATACGACCACTAGCCTGCTCACGTTCAGCCACTCTCTGCATAGTTTCTTTGCGCTCTTGGTGTTTCATGCGACCCCAAGCAGTAATTTCTTTAACACTGCGATGACAGCCAATACAGACATCCTCATCATCTAGACAACACAAAGACATACAGGGTGATTTAATTTCAGGCTCCGCACTCACCTCTTTAACATCTGACAAACTTTATCCCCCTCAAATAGAGAGATAATAGCAATTTATCTATAATATCGTCAGTTAAATTAATAACGCCTTCTTTTCAACTTCAGCAGGTCGGCCAAAATAATAACCTTGTGCTAAACCACAACCTAAACGCCCCAAGACCTGCCTCTGGCTTTCACGCTCAACGCCTTCTGCAATCACTCTAATCGAAAAAGCCTCAGCTATAGCAAGAATAGCACTCACAAGAGCAAGATCAGATTCATCGTTAGCAATATCTGCCACAAAGCGACGATCTATTTTAAGAATATCAACCGGTATACTTTTTAAATAAGCCAGCGAAGAGAAGCCTGTACCAAAGTCATCTAAAGCTAGACGATATCCAGCTTCTCTCACCTTTTCCAACCATAAACGAGTATTCATCGAGTCTTTTAGCAAGACCCCTTCTGTAATCTCAAGGATGATATTTTCTGGTGCCAAATCATAATGACTGAGCTGTTCTGTCATCCAACCCACACCCAAAAGACTAGGAATTTGATAACAGGAAAGGTTTATAGACACATAAATACGCTTGGCGTGCTGTTTCTGTAAATCACAAAATCCCTTCAAGACTTTAACGTAAACCACTTCGAATAAATCTTGAATTAACCCTAACTCTTCTGCACAACCAACAAAAACATCAGGCGCAACAACCTGACCCGAAGAGGTTGTCCACCTTGCCAATGCCTCATACCCAAGCACCTCATGACTAGATAAATCAACAATAGGCTGAAATGCGACGCGTATATCCTGCTTTAAAATTGACTCTCGCAATTCTAGTTCGAGCTTTCGAGCAGAAAGCACATCTTCCGACATCTGACCCGTATGAAACACATATCGCCCTTTTCCAAGCTCTTTCGCTTTATACATCGCAAGATCCGCAAGACGTAAAATCTCTTCAACATCTTCAACATTTCGTGACAAGGCAATGCCAATACTTGCCCCTGTATGCACCAAGCTTGACTCAATAACAAAAGGCTCTTTTAAAGCATCAACCACTGTTTGCGCTAGTCTTTCAAGCTCATTAATTTGTGAAAATGAAGGCAACATAATCACAAATTCATCGCCACCTAGACGAGAAACAGTATTAGTTTCACCAATCACATTCGTTAGTACTTGAGTCACCTTTCTGAGCAAACTATCGCCTACACTATGACCTAACGAATCATTAATTCGCTTAAAGTTATCCAAGTCTAGATACATCAAAGCACACTGGCTCTTTTCTTTGCAGCAGAGCGTCAGTTGATTAGCCATTAATTCATGAAAATACGCTCTATTTGGCAACCCAGTTAAATGGTCAAAATTAGCTCTAAACTCAATAGCTTCAAGACGCGCCTTTTTATGGGTAATATCACTAAATACAGCAAGGAACTCATATATTTCCCCTTTTTCGTTTTTTAGCGCTGTAATCGTTTGCCATTGCACGTAAAGGCTGCCATTTTTACGTTTATTCCATACTTCACCATGCCACTGCCCTTCCTGATAAAGCGCCCTATAAACCTGACTATAAAAGCTTGAGTCATGCTGTCCAGAACTCAGCATAGAGGGATTATTCCCTATCATTTCATCTGCGCTATAACCTGTAATGTCAGTAAAGGCTGGGTTGACCGCTCTAATTTTTGAATCGACTCCCGCCAGAAGAATCCCCTCTTTTGCAGAGTTGAAAACAGCTTTATATTGGGAGTTTTTATCAGCAACCAGCTTTTCTTGTGTAACATCCTTTATTACACCAAGAATGGCGCAAAACTCACCATCAAAGAGGAATGGCTTTAACGAAACGTCTAAACAGGCAAAGTTTTTCAGAGTAAATTCAAAACTTACTTGAGAACTGTCTTTTGTTAAGTCTTGCTCATACTCACAACACAGAGTTGTTAGGCTCGCAGGCAAAATTTGATTAGGGTTATTGAATTGAATTTCGGTAGGCTTATCTTGACTAAAATAGCGCTGCAATTCGGAGTTAACCGCTAGATACCTACCATGTAAATCTTTTAAATAAACTAGACCTGGCAGATTTTCAATGAAAACGCTGATTTGCTTTTCTTCAATTAACAATGCAGATTACCTCGTTAATACATCCTTGTTAGCATCCTTGACATCCGCTCCAGAACATCAGCTACATAGTGCTTACATCGCTAAAATAATGACACTAGTAGGTTCACGACTAAAGCCTGAGCTACCCTTTTCGTGATGTAGAACAAGGTATCAAGAAACTTAGTAACACTTGATTAATACAACCCCCATCTTTCATAAGATAATTTTAAGAACAAAAAAGGCCACCTCAATGAGGCAGCCTTAATCAGAAAACGAAGACGTCTTCTTTAGTTCATTTGCGCTTTTATCACATCTGCAAGTAATGCGATTGAATAATCTAACTTATCTTCCGGTACGCGAGCAAAACTCAAACGAATATTACTATCGTAGGCATCACTATTATTTGGATAAAAAGGCGTGCCAGGTAAAATTAGCACTTTTTGCTCTAGCGCGTCTGACAATACTTTTTTAGAAGACACACCTTCTGGTAAGGTCAACCAAACAAACATACCGCCAGCTGGTTTTTCAAATTGTACAAGGTCACCCAAATACTTATCTAACGCCAACATCATGGTATCGCGCTTCGCCTTATATACTTGCTGCAACTTTTCTAAATGAGCAGGAAACTCACCTGTCGCTAAATAGCTAGCAATTAGGTTTTGGCCTAAACGATTCGTATGCAAATCAGTCGCTTGTTTTAGCTTAACAAGATAAGGCGCAATATCTGGACATGAAACAAGGTAGCCCGTTCTTAATCCTGGCCATAAAACCTTTGAGTAACTCCCCATATATATCCAAGGCGCCGTTTTAAGCATACTAGAAATAGGTGTTCTATCTACATCTTCAAAGCACAAATCACGATAAGGGTCATCTTCTATCAATAGAATACCCTTTTCATCTAATAGAGCTGCAATCTCTTGACGACGCTTCAAGCTATAGCAATGCCCTGCTGGGTTTTGAAAGTTAGGAATTAAATAAACGGCTTTTGGCTGATGTTGATCTATCAACTCTCGCATAACAGATACTGACATTCCCTCATCATCTGCCGCTACATCCTGAATCTGAGCGCCTTGCAATTTAAACACCTGAATCGCAGCAAGGTAAGTAGGCTGCTCAGTCAAAATCATTGAATCACTATCCAATATCAAGCGACTGACTATATCTAGCCCCTGCTGAGAACCATTTGTAATCAAAGTTTGATCAAAGCCAGCCTGAATACCACGTTCAGCCACAGTCGCAACAACTTGCTCACGCAATGCCGCCTCACCTTCGCTTGGACCATATTGGCGACTATCTGCAACACTCTCCATATTAGGGAAAGCAGGCATGTAAGCCTCATCAGGCAAGCCACCAGCAAAAGATAAAATATCTGGCTGCTGACTATAATGTAGAAGCTCACGCACAAGTGAACTTTCCATTTGCTGCGAATTTGCGGTTAACAACTGAGACAACTTCATTCAAAACTTCCTAACACATATTCTAATTTGGCAAAATTTTATCAAGACTATCTTATATTCAAACAGACAGGCTAAGTGATTGCTGAGCATACAGATAAAAAAAAGCCATTTTATACAGGATAAAACCAGACAGAGAAAGGAAAGAAGAAGAGCTTCAGAAAGTTTTTATGAACCTAAAACCAAAAACTTAAGAAAAAACTCAAAGAAAAGCTAAAAATTTAAAACGAAACAAAATAGGTATGACCAATCTATATTGATTTTTTTAAATTAAATGCCTTTGACAAAGCTAAATACAGCAAGTAGTTTGAGATTTAACTATTAAAACAAATTGGTCATACCAAAGTGAGTGTAAAATGCAGTATCAAGAATTCTTAGATCAAGTAAAAGCCATATGTGCTGAAAATAACATCATAGAAGACCCGTTACGAACACTTGCTTACGGTACAGATGCCAGCTTCTATCGACTTATTCCTAAAGCCGTTATCAAGGTTGGATCGATATCAGAAGTCATTCACATCATAAAAGCAGCAAACCAATTCTCGGTTCCAATTACCTTTCGAGCTGCTGGCACCAGCCTATCTGGACAAGCCATTACTGAATTTGTACTCATTTCATTAGGCAATAAATGGCAAAATTATAAAATTTTTGATGAAGGTAAAATCATTCAACTTGAACCAGGTATTATCGGTGCTCAGGCAAACAAATACCTTGCGCCTTATGGACGAAAAATTGGACCAGATCCTGCTTCTATTAACTCGGCCAAAATCGGCGGAATAGCGGCTAATAACGCCTCAGGCATGTGTTGTGGCACAGCACACAATACCTACCATACCCTAGAGTCAATTCATTGCATTATGGCCGATGGCAGCCAGTTAAATACTGCAGACCCTGAATCAGTATCCCAGTTCAAGCAGTCACATAGCCAGATGCTAGAAGAGCTTTCTCAATTAGCTAAAGACGTTAAAAGCGATCCACAGCTGAAACAGAAAATTGAACATAAATATCGTCTTAAAAATACAACTGGCTATGCCCTAAATGCCCTAACCGACTTTACAGATCCTATTGATATCCTTGCTCACCTACTCATAGGTTCAGAAGGTACTCTAGGCTTTATTGCTAATGTCTCTTATCGCACCATGATTGAAGAGAAACACAAAGCCTCTGCATTAATCTTTTTTAATGATATTCAAGCAGCTTGTGACGCTGTTAGCCGTCTAAAGCACACACCTGTTGCAGCCGTTGAACTCATGGACTGGCCTGCATTAAACTCTGTACGTCATCATGATGTAATTAGCCAAACGATTACTCAATTAAAAGAAGGCTCATGTGTATTACTCGTCGAAACCAGAGCCCAATGCCGCCACCAGCTAGAAGACCAAGTAGACAAGATCAATCAGGTATTAAATCAAGCTGAAGAGCCTGCATGCCTTGATTACCAATTTAGCCAAGATGCAAATTTATGTGCTCAATATTGGGCAATTCGAAAAGGTGTTTTCCCAGCTGTTGGTGCAATAAGAAGCACAGGCTCTACTGTTCTAATTGAAGACGTCGCCTATCCAGTAGCAGAACTTGCCAATGCCGTTAATGATTTACATAAGCTGTTTGAAAAATGGCATTACCATGATGCCGTTATTTTTGGCCATGCATTAGAAGGCAACTTGCACTTTGTTTTCCCACAATCTTTTGACACTCAAACCGATATTGATAGATACGATGGATTGATGAAAGATGTCGCCAATATGACGGTTGGAAAATACCAAGGCTCACTTAAAGCAGAACATGGCACAGGTCGAAACATGGCTCCCTTTGTTGAGCTCGAATGGGGCCAGACAGGTTACAGCGTCATGGAGAAAATCAAACAGATATTCGACCCAACAGGCATACTTAATCCAGGAGTAATTCTAAACGATAATAAAAATATTCATTTAGAAAATATAAAGCCTTTACCGGCAAGTAACCCATTAATTGATGCCTGTATTGAGTGCGGCTTTTGCGAGAAAAATTGCCCATCAAAAGACCTAACACTTTCACCAAGACAACGCATTGTGATCAGCCGTGAACTTTCACGCTTAGCGACAGCACCTGAAGAAAAAGAGCGCTTGGCAGCTCTTGAAAAAGATTATCAGTATCAAGCCATTGATACCTGTGCAGGTTGTGGGCTTTGTAGTATGGCATGCCCTGTTGGCATCAATACAGGTGATTTGACACGCCACTTACGACAGGAAAACAATAAAGTTAATGAAAACAAAGCTAAATGGGCTGCGAAACATTTTGATACCAGCACTAAATTAATAAAGGTTGCCCTTGATAGCGCTAACATTACTCGTAATGTTATTGGCAATAAAACCATGTCAAAACTGGTTTCTCAGGTAAATAAAGTGAGCCAAGGCACAGTGGGTGAATGGCGTCCTAATACCCCTAAAGCCAACCACTGGTTGAAAGAAACAAGATCAAATACAGGAAACCATACTAAAAAAGTGGTGTACTTTCCTTCTTGTGCCAATAGAACTTTAGGCATAGATCCGGACCAGGTGGATTCACGAAGTCTAACTCAAGTTATATTCGAGCTATTAGATAAGGCGGGGTTTGACGTCATTCTTCCCAAACAAGTATCAGACCTTTGTTGTGGTATGCCGTTTCAGAGTAAAGGCTTTTTTGAGCAAGCTGATGAGAAGCGTAGCCAATTAAACCAAGCACTCATCACGGCTTCTGAAAATGGCAAATGGCCTGTTTTATTTGATACTAGCCCCTGCATTAACAGTGCAGATCAAGGCCTAGACAAAAAGCTCGATGCTTATGATCCTGTTAGGTTCGCCTTAGAGCATTTGGTACCTGCACTTAATATTCAAAAAAGTAGCGATAGCATCAGCCTTCATGTCACATGTAGCACTAAAAAAGCAGGATTAGAGCCAAGCATGCTAAATCTCGCAAACCTACTGTGTGACAATATTTATGTGCCAGATGACATTGGTTGTTGTGGTTTCGCCGGTGATAAAGGCTTCTCTCATCCTGAGCTAAACCAAAGTGCTTTAGCGAATCTTAAGCAGCAATTACCAAAAGAATGCGAACGAGGGATTTCATCAAGTAGAACTTGTGAGATTGGTTTGAGCGAACATGCAGGCGTTCCTTATCAATCACTATATTATTTACTCGATGAGGTGAGCCAAGCGAAGAGAGCTGATTAAGGATTTACTTAATCAGCCTATATTACAGTAACGCTAGATAATGACATAGACGTCATTATCTAGTTCAGCATCACTTCAATTTGCTGATCTTTTTGCAACCAGATTTCATTAACCCAAAGCTGGAAGGCTTTGCGAAAGTCCTCATCTTCTAAATAATTACCAATGCGCTCTTCAGAAATAGGAAGAACTCGGATATGTACTTTCACCTCTTTAACCTTACCACCAAGGTAATCCCAAAAACTTGGGATTCCGTTTGGATAAACCAGAGTGACATCCAACAAATTATCTAGCCTTTCACCCATAACGGAAAGTGCAAAAGCTAGGCCGCCAGCTTTTGGTGTTAGCAGATTATTAAACTTTTTACCTTGTTTCTCATGTTTACTGGCCGTTAGCCTTGTTCCCTCTAAAAAATTCATCACGGTTACAGGTGAAAACTGATACTTTTCACAGGCCTTACGTGTGACCTCAATGTCTTTACCCTTCAACTCTGGGCGTTTAGCAATTGCAGCTTGGCTATAACGCTTCATAAAGGGGAAGTCGAGTGCCCACCAAGTAAGACCAATAAATGGAACCCAAATGAGCTCTTGCTTCAGAAAGAATTTGAGAAAAGGAATTTTACGGTTAAAAATTCTTTGCAGGATTAAAATATCCACCCAAGATTGATGGTTTGAAATGAGCATATACCAAGCATTTAAAGAGAGACGCTCTTGATCATAGCGGGTTACTTTTGTTCGCCCCAGTAGAGACTGGTTAAGATTATTTAAAGCTATCCAGTATGTCGCCATTCTATCGATAATAAGATTAAGTTTCCCTCTGATCCAAGTATTGGGAATTAAAACCTTAATCACGCCTAACGCAACCACTGGTGTAAACCAAAATAAAGTATTTAACACTATCAACAAAAGTGACAGAGAGGCTTTTAAATGAAAAGAAATATGACTCATAACAGCACCAATAAAACATAACAAAAAAGCATAATACTGTTTTTTTATAATCAACAAAAGAGAGTCTATCTCGCCTAGGGAAAATAACGAATAGGCGTCACTAAAAGAAGATTCAGAAGAAACCTTAACAGGAAACCTTAGCGCTATGTTTTAACTCTTTAGAAAGCGCTATTAGCTCTGGTTTCACATGCTTTTCATAATCTTTGTGTAACACAAATGGCAGCAAGAAAGGTAAGGCGATAGCCCAAGGCACCCAAGCTCCAGACACCCCACCTAACGGGCCAGTAAGCAACCAGGCAATCATTAAAAACAAACCACTCAGCTTAATCATCACCCAAGGTTTAAAAAACACTTTAGAGCGAATTAAAGCTAGTCTCCATGCCCTACGACGGGTCTTAGCATCTAACTTTCTAACAACTTCTTCATGGAAACGAAACGGAGGCATATCACTCACTTACACTATAAACTTAAAACCTATTATCAATTACGCTTTTAGACGCAATTAAATCGCAGGGCATTATAAAGGGCCTAGTTTGATTAAAAAACATCCAAATCAATATTTTTCCTCTTTATTTACACAAGCAACATCTAGTCAGTTTGGGTCGATTAGTCGTATGCTTCAGGGTAAATTGAACTTAATACAAATTGAAAACCAGATGGCCTATGAACCTTCTTTCTACATTAAAACTTAAATATAAACTTTTTATCATTTTTGCCGTATCCAACATACTTATCATTGGTAGTATGTGGCAGATTTATCAGTGGAGTTTTGACCAAGGCTTTTTCAATTATGTGATTCAGCAAGACAAATCTTACCTTGGACAAATGGCTAACCGCTCAGCAAACCTCTACATCTATTATGAGGATTGGGATTTTCTCGTATCCGAGAGTCGCTTAGAGGAAGATTGGAAAAAAGCCAAGCTTGCTAGTACCGCTGACATGGTGCCCTCACCACTTACACCCAACTTGGATCTGATTTATCCATCTCAGCAGTACCGTAAACGCTTTTTATTGTATAACGCTGACAAAGAAACCCTCATAGGTGAAATTCCATTTAAATATGCTTTAACTCAAAAAGTAAAAGTAGCGGGTGAAATTGTTGGTTATGTCGGCTTAAGGTCTCTCAAAGAAGTTGTACAACACCACACGATAGAGTTTGTGAAAAAACAGGCTGAGTCGTTCTTGCTTATCTCTGCATTTATGATCGCAATCGTAGCTTTGTTTACATGGAGTCTTGCTAAAGCAATGAGTCGACCTATCTGCCAAATGAGTCAAGCAACAAGACAGTTGGCATCAGGTAGCTATAGCACTCGTCTGCCAACCAATAGCCGTGATGAATTAGGCATGCTGGCATTCGACCTCAACCATTTAGCGAGTACACTACAAAATACAACAGAAGCAAGAAAACGCTGGGTTGCGGATACCGCTCACGAACTAAGGACGCCTCTTGCTATTTTGCGAGGTGAGATAGAAGCCATGCAGGATGGCATCATTAAAGTTACTCCTGATAGCTTGGGCTCTTTATTGAATGAGACAGTGCATTTGGGTCGCTTAATCGAAGATCTTAACCAGTTATCTATGCATGATACTGGTAATATGGATTACAAGATGGAAGAGCACGATGTTGTTGATGTGCTTGAGCAAACCGTTGCTAGTATGCAAAGATCATTCGAAGAAGCTAACCTTAACTTATCATTAACCTTTGATAAGAAACGTGCTATCCCGATTACAGCTGATGCGAACCGCTTAAATCAATTGTTTTCAAATTTAATGAGTAACACGCTAAAATACACTTCAGCACCGGGCGAGCTAAGCATTCATGTACAAAAGCAAAAGCACGCAGTCGTTATTTGTTTTGAAGACTCAGCGCCAGGCATTTGCTCTGGAGATATTGAAAAAATATTTGAACGTTTTTATCGAACAGAATGCTCAAGAAACCGCAAAACAGGCGGACGAGGTTTAGGATTAGCTATCTGCCGTAGTATTGTTAACGGCCATAGAGGTACAATTAGCTCCTATTCTTCAAGCAAACAAGGTCTTGGTATACGTATCGAGCTACCGCTAACTTAATTTAGGAATATCAAGCAGATCATGAGTAAAATACTAATTGTTGAAGACGAACCTAAATTAGCCGAATTACTAACGGCTTATTTAGCTCAATCTGGCTATGAAAGCCATCACCTTGATCGTGGTGATATTGTCATTGATTATCTAAAACAAAATCATGTTGACCTCATTTTACTAGACCTTATGTTACCTGGTCTTGATGGCATGGAAATCTGTAAACAAGTTCGCTTATTTAGTAATGTGCCTATCATAATGCTGACAGCAAAAGCGGAAGAAATTGACCGTCTATTAGGTTTGGAAATGGGCGCAGACGACTATGTTTGTAAACCTTACAGCCCTCGAGAAGTGGTTGCACGTGTAAAAGCCAACTTACGTCGCGTTGGTTTTGATCAAATTGAAGAGCCAAAAACTGAAGGCTTTGAGCTGGATGTAGATAGACTTCGCGTTACCTACAAAGGCGAACTAATCGATTTAACCACAGTAGAATTCCAACTACTGCAATTACTTATTAGTGAACCTGGCCGTGTATTTGGTCGTGAAATCATTATGAAACGCATCTACACAGATAGCCGAGTTGTCAGTGATAGAACCATAGACAGCCATATTAAAAAGCTGCGTAAGCGTATCTCAATGGTGGCTCCAGAATTGAATGTAATCCATTCTGTTTATGGCGCGGGTTATCGCTTCGAAAATAACGATTAGTAGGCAACTTAAAATTCAATAAGCCACTGTCATGGCTTATTGAATCCTATCTTTAGCTTAGAGACCCACAATGGAAAGTTTTCTCTCGGTTCTGCAGTTTTCAGTTTCCATTACTTTGCCCATTTTCTTCATTCTCGCCTTAGGTGCATTATTAAATTACCTTAGGATGATTAATGATAATTTTATTGATGTTGCATCTAAACTCGTCTTTAACATTACCCTGCCCGCTCTACTATTTATCAGCATTGTTAAAACAGACTTAACCCAGTCCACTGATTTTAGCTTGCCAATTTTTGCAGTAACTTGTGTACTACTACTCTTTTTAGTGTTTGAGTTTGTTACTGCAAAATTAGTAAAAAACAAAGCTGATAGAGGCGTTATTGTTCAGGGAGCCTTTCGTTCAAATATGGGAATTATCGGATTAGCCTATTGCGTTAATGCATACGGGGACAGTGTTTTCTCTATCGCCTCCATATACTTAGGCAGTGTTACCGTTTTATTTAATATTTTATCTGTTATCACTTTAAACCGCTCTTTTAACAAGCAAGCAAACATTGCAAACACTTTAAAAGGCATAGTAAAAAACCCACTTATTATCAGTATTGTTTCGGCAACTATCATTTCAAGTTTAGGTATCAGCTTGCCAGAGAGTATTCTTAAAACAGGCAGTTATTTTGCTCAGATGACGCTTCCTCTTGCACTCTTATGTGCCGGAGCTACTTTGAGTTTCAGTGCTTTAAAAAATGATTTGCCCCTTTCTTCCATGGCCAGTATTGGCAAACTGCTAATCAAACCCTTGGTGATAACACTGGCCGGCATTTTATGGGGTTTTAGAGGCATGGAACTAGGGGTCATCTTTTTAATGTCATCAGCCCCTTCAGCCTCAGCTGGCTATATCATGGTGAGAGCCATGGCAGGAAATGCTAAACTAGCAGCTAACATCATAGTACTAACCACCATGCTTTCATTAATCAGTACCAGCATTGGTATTACATTACTGCGCAGCTATGGATTAATTTAATTAAGACCTAAAGCTATTAATTATATAATTAGCACTAAAGCATTTTCGCCTTTCATTAGCCTAGCTAGGGTATAGTTTTGAATTTTAGCTATAAAAAGCACAAATTAGTTTTCATTAGTAGCGCACTACTCGCCGCTAGCTTCTTATTTGCCATTGCACATTTTTTTGCAAGCCAAGCCTTGATGTTAAAGCTCCATCAACAAGGGCAAAACCAGCTATTAACCTATGTTGCAGACTTAAGGCGTGAGTTAAATGAATACCGCCACATGCCTTATTCAGTGACAGATAATCCAGCTATTAGAGAGTTCATATCTAACCCTCAGCCCACACCTTACCTAAGAGGCTACCTTGAAGATATAGCTAAGGTATCAGGTGCCAATGACTGGTTTATTCTCAATCAAGATGGTGACATTCTTCTTTCCACCAATGACAGGGGAAAGAGCGTACTCGACCCTTTTTTCTCCCAAACAGAACTCGCTAAACAATTAATAAAACAGCAAGGTGAAGCTGGCTTACTAACTGGATACAACAAGGAATACACGCAATCAGCACAGTTACTCACGGCACCTATTTACGGTTCTGGTCAGCTACTTGGGGCAGTCGCCATACAGATACAGCTTTCCCACTTAATAGAGAGTTGGACCGTATCGGGGGAAATCATTGCCATTACAGATAAGGAAAAGAATCTCTTTTTAGCCAATGACGACCTTAACTGGTCCAGAGATAAAAAAAGCCTGCAATCTGGACTACGCTACCCTCTCATTGAAGGCACAAAGACTTATCAAATAAAAATAGAAAACAAAGATTATATGCTACACAGCGTCGTCTTAGATGACCTTGAATGGCAGCTTCATTATTTATCCCCCATGAAGAGCAGTAAACAAACGGCCAATTACATCGCCTTTGTTTGTCTAATGATTGGCTCCTTATTAATTGTATTTGCCCTGTATCGCAATGAAAGAGCACTAAAGATTGCCTCAAAGATAGAGAATGAACGCCTGCTTGAGCAAAATGAACAAAGGCAAAAAGCCTTAATTGAAAAAACCCATGTGGGCTTAATTCAACTTGATAATGTCGGTAATATTTTATTTATTAACCCAACTGGGCAAGCTTATTTTAGGCATCAGCCCCAACTTATCGGGCAACACTTAAGCGAGCTGCTTGCACCGCGCCACAGCTACCCTGAAGCCCACCAGCAACCTAGCCTAAGTCTTAATGACTTTTATCACGCGCTTAATATAAAAGAGCAAGAAATTTGGCTAAAACGTGCGGAGAAAGAAAGCTTCCCAGCGCTTATTTCCATCTCTGCCATTAACTGGGCCCATTCCAGCGGCTTTCTTGTTACCTTGATTGATATCTCAAAACGTAAGCAAGCTGAGCAGGCCTTAATTGCAGCAAACAATAACCTTGAAAGTCGAGTAGAGGCCCGTAGCAACGAATTGAAAGCGGCTCAAAAAGAACTTTTAAGAGCGGAAAAGCTAGCAGCCATAGGCCAGATGTCTACTGCAATTGCCCACGAATTAAATCAACCTCTCACCGGCCTTCGCACCTTGGTTTACACTGCTGAGCTATTACTCAATAGAAATCAGATCAAAGAAACGCAAACAACCTTAAGCCAAGTAGAAGCCATGATAGGTCGTATGCACAAACTCACCAGTGAGTTAAAAGTCATTGCTTATCAAAGACCCGAACAACTCGGGCCGACCCGATTAGATGATTGCCTAGATAAAGCCTTTCTTAGTCTTGGTGATAAAGCAAAGGAACTGGAACTCAAAGTAAACCTTGAAGAACAAAATGTCAGTGCTGAATCGACTCGCTTAGAACGTATTTTTGCCAACTTATTGAGCAATGCTTTAGATGCTTGCATCGAACATGACATTGCAGCAAAAATTAATTTCACCAGTCAGTTAGTCAACAATAAGGTGCAAATTAAGATTGAAGATAATGGTCCAGGTGTGGATGAAGCCAGCCTCATACACCTCTTTGAACCCTTTTATACCAGTAAATCTATAGGTAAAGGCCTTGGCCTAGGACTTGCGATCAGCGCAAACCTCGCAAAAGATATGCAAGGCACACTAATTGCAGAGCAAAACGACAATACAGGCCTTACTTTTATCCTCACATTGGAGCAAGCACATTTTGAAAACCAAGCACAGTAAAACCACACTACTCTTAGTGGATGACGATCAGCTTGTTCGTGAAACAACTGCACAATGGTTGCGCTTATCTGACTATGAAGTACAAGAATTTGATAATGCCCAAACCCTGCTTGCGGAATTTGATGTGAATCGCAATGCCATTGTTATCAGTGATATCAGAATGCAGCCACTAGATGGTTTAGGCTTGATGTCGCAACTTCTCGCTTTGGCCCCAAGATTACCAGTGATACTTATTACAGGCCATGGTGATATCGACATGGCAGTCAAAGCCTTAAGAGATGGTGCTTTTGACTTCCTTGAAAAACCTTTTGATCCTAATCGTCTACTAGAAACAGTGGCAAAAGCATGTGCTCAAAGAGAGCTTGATGCGCAACAAAGACAGCAACAAGATTACCTAGCGAATGTAAAAGGCATTGAAGAGCTAATTCTAGGTAAGAGTGTTGAAATTCAAGCTATTCGTGAACAAATTAAGACCTTTGCTCAAATTGATACCAATGTCATCATTTATGGTGATACTGGCTGCGGCAAAGAGCTCGTTGCTCAGGCTCTTCATGAGCACAGTCATAGACGTGATAAACCCTTTATGGCGATTAACTGCGCCGCTATTCCGGCAGATTTGTTTGAGAGTGAATTATTTGGTCATGAAGCTGGTGCATTTACTAGTGCACAAAAACAACGCATTGGTAAATTAGAGCTTGCCAGCGGTGGTAGCCTGTTCTTAGATGAAATTGAAAGCATGCCATTGGCTATGCAAATCAAATTACTCAGAGTACTACAAGAAAACACCCTAGAGAGAGTCGGTGGCAATAAATCAATTAAGGTAGACCTTAGGGTGCTTGCTGCTGCAAAAGGCAACCTACAGACCCAAGAAGCCTTCCGTCAGGATTTATTCTTTAGGCTGAATGTCTCACAAGTCCACCTACCGCCTTTAAACGAACGAGGCGATGATATCCCCCTATTGTTTGAGCACTTCTGCCAACAAGCCTGTGCTGAAAAAGGCGCTAATTTCAGACCCTTAAGCCCAATGGACCATGAGACACTTATGCTTTATGGCTGGCCAGGTAATGTACGAGAATTGAGAAATGTCGCCCTAAGGTATGCATTAGAAGCCAACAGCACCATAGTAAAAATTCTTAGCGGTTATCAAGCACAAAGCTCACATGTTAACCTTTCCCCTCTCCCCTTGAGCGTTAAAGTTCAAGAGTACGAAAGGAACCTAATAGACCAAGCATTACGTGATTTTAAAGGTAATATCCAAAGTACTTTAGACTTTTTACATTTACCCAGAAGGACACTTAATCAAAAAATGCAGCGTTACGGTTTAAATCGCAGCGACTATCTAGATGAAAGTTAAGATGAGAATCCACTAAACCAGCAATTAAATTATTCTCTCCACCTAAAATCCAGTCAAAAGCGCCTCTCGTCTTAGTGCCATAAAACTAAGAGCCTTAAAACTAGCAGACGAGAGAGTGCCTAATAAGATATAGCAAGCCCCATACTTCAAAACAGTAAAAAGCGCATTAAATTAAGGATTTTTCAAAATATCTAAACTTTTAATGAGAATGACTTGCATTTGCATTTATTTGATATTATAAATAGTAATCATTATCAAATACGAAAGGTTAGGACCAATGCGCATCAGCATTAATGACATTTATAACGAAGAAGGAGAAGTATCATCACTGATGTCTGATGCTTTTTCAGGGTATAAAAATACCTATCAATTAATGTCTGGCTTAACTTTAACGCAGCAAGAAATTAAGTGCTTTCAAGACACTGTATTTTTTGAAAAGGCTGAAAGAGGAATTTACTTTTCTCTGCTAGGAAAGCAATCAGTATACTCTCCAGCTGATTTGGATTCCTTACAAGTCTCGTACTTTGATAATGATGTCGCAGGTGAGTTCGAAGTAAAAGCAGATGAAGTTCGCAGTTTAGTACAAGTTCATTTTGAACCTGAGCTTTTGGCTAATGCGCTTAATGAGAAACAAGCTGGTCTAATCGGTTTTTTAAAGACGCTTATGCATAAGATTGCCCCTACAAAAAGTGTGGTTTGTTTACCGATAACCAATAAAAGCCATACAAATATTAAGCCATTAATCGAAAATAACGCTCAAAGGCAACTGAGTTTGGTGGGTCAGATCTATGCTTTTGCATTTTTAGCACTAGAACAGATGCAAACCTTGTCTCACATGTTGTCCTGCAATGATTGCCAAAGTAAACTATTCAACGTGCAGAATTTGCTAGAAGCAGATATTGGCATAACGAAAGAACTTACTGAGTTTGCATACCAAGCAGGTTTAAATGCTGATGCCTTAGAATTAGGCTTTTATCATCTTGTTGGTCAAACGGTTACCCAATACCGAGATCAAATAAGATTAAAACGTGCCGCGGCTATGTTACGTACTGACCATTATTCGCGATCTGAAATTGTAGCGAAAACCGGTTTTTCTGAAGACCAGTTTGAAGCTATGTTTATTCGACAGTTTGGCGTACCTACAAATCAGTATGGTCAAGTACATTAAGTTCTTAAACATATTTCTAGAATACGTTTTTAGAACCATTTTATGGCCCAAGTTTAGGCCAAATAGTTAGGAGAGTTAAAGTGTCACCTGATACACCTATTGCCATTGTTTATGGAACAGATACAAACAACACAGAAGAAATTGCTCATAAAATTGCGAAACAATGGACAGAGCTTGGACATACAACAGAAATTTTTAATATTAGCGACATAGATGCTGATACTTTAGCTCAATATGAGTTTTTGATTTTAGGTATTCCTACTTGGGACTTTGGCGGTATTCAGTCCGACTGGGAAGACATTGGTGAAGATCTAGCTGCACTAGACCTAAAAGGCAAATTGATTGCACTTTACGGTTTGGGTGACCAATTTGGTTACGGCGATTATTTCGTTGATGCTATGGGCTGGATTTACGAGCACCTTAAAGATTCTGGCGCTACCTTTATTGGCACTTGGTCTACTGAAGGCTATGACTTCACTGCATCAAGAGCTTGTATTGAAAACAATGATCAATTTATCGGTCTAGCAATCGATGAAGATCAACAATTTGAACTCACTGACGAACGTGTTGAGCAGTGGGTCATCCAACTTTACGCTGAAATGATGGCTGAAGCTGAATAGAAGATCTATGACTGGCGCATTGATAATGCACTGAGGCAAAACGACTCATAATTTGGAACTCCACTCATTCGCTGCCCCGAATGACCAAATTCGCCTTATATCAATGTTGGTCTTTATTGAGCCCATCGTACAAGTGTGAAGCACGCAGGCAACCTAAACTCTCCTGCCAGGTTGCCTGCGTTTTATTATCTTGAATTTAGTGTTAAATATGAAAATAGCATGGCTTTTTCATAAAACCGTTTACTTCTTCTTTTTATTTATCATAACCTTAAGCAACTAAAACTATTTAATTGCATCTATATGAACCTATCTCTATCAGATCTCGTTATTCTATTTTCACTTGGACTATTTGTTTATCTGTGGTGGTTAGGAAAAGCAGTGAAAGAAAGAGCAATTCCTCAAGTAAAACAACATTGCAAGAAATTCAATGTTCAGTTGTTAGACGACACTATCTCTCAAGAAAAGACACGTATTGTTTGGCATAAAGGTCAAATTAAAATAAAGCGTCAATTCAGTTTCGAGTTTACCTCAACTGGCGAAGCCAGATATCAAGGCAACATCAGCTTCATCAACCAGAAGCTTGAAACCATTAATCTAGACCCACACCATTTTTAAAACCGTATAAAACGATAAACCTCTCTATAACGCTCTTCTTCAAACCTCTACTCTTTTACATTGTGTGCACCAAGTTGGTTCACACAATATATTTTCATATCTCAAGACATTACTTAGAAATCAAAATAATCAATATTATTCAATATTATTCAATAACTTAAACACCAACCTCATTATATTTCTCAGACTGGTATAGCTATTGCTTAAAGAGTGTAAACCCACATTCACATAAGCCAAGTGCCTATGTCGAAAGATCAAGGAGAATATATGAGGGTATTTCATCCTGGCATGACACTTGTGTCATCGCTTCCAAGCCCATTCAGGATTACGTTAATCACATTTCTTACCTGTATTTGTTTTTTACTGATTTTATATCCAAACCAACAAAATCAAATTTTCATTAGTCTTTTTGTTTTAATCATTCTGCTCTACGTCAGTCTTTCGGTACTTTACTTAGGCCAGCAGAGACTTTCTAACATCAGCAATCATATTCAGGATCTAAGTCAGCTATCAACCATTGAACTATCCAGTAATGATAGTGACTTTAATGAATTAGTAACACAAATAAACTTGCTAATACGACAGTTAGAAAGAAAAGATCAATTAATTGATAATTGCGCCAGTGAAACGCAATACACTGCGGATGAACTTGGTCAAGCCTCCACCCATCTTGCACAAGATGCTAACCAAGAGCACCTCACTCTCAACGCCATAACAGGCACAGCTGAGGAGATGAATACGACAGTTACCCAAATAGCCAAACAAATAGAAGAAACCAAGTCTCTTGCACACGCAACACAAACCGCATCCAAACAAGGCATGACTGCGGTTAATACATTAACAAGCGCATTAACTCAGCTTGATAATGAAATCAAAACGAACAAAACCAATATTGAACAACTTGAGACAGATGCCCAAAACATCCAAGACTTTATCACTAACATCACTCTCATTAATGATCAGATAAATCTACTTTCTCTCAATGCTGCTATAGAGTCGGCCAGAGCAGGTGATGCAGGCAAAGGTTTTGCTGTTGTTGCCAACGAAATAAGGTTATTAGCCACACGAACCCAGCATGTCACAGAAGAGATCACAGGTCTGATAGGCCAAGTAAAGACGCAAGTACAAGTATCTAATAACACAAGCCAGCGTATTAATGAATTCAAACATGCCAGTCAACAAGCGGCTAATACCACAGGCAAGCAGTTAGAGCATATTCAATTAGCAGCTAATCAAACTCATGATGCTGCATTTATCGCCAGTGCATTTGTTAACGACTTTAGCAAAGCCAATGATGATCTGTGTTTACGCTTGCAAAATATCGCAACCTTAAGTGAAAAAAACAGCCTGTCTAGCCGTGATACACAAGAAATGGTGACTTATCTAACCTGGCTTTCCAAGAAACTCGGATCTCATAAGGAATAATTTATGCCTTCAAGCCCTATTCTGTTCGCCTTATTAATAGGTTTATTTACTCTTTTTGCATGTTATCGACTTTATCTTGCCCGCAGACAAGCGAAAGCAAAAAGCTTACGAGGCTTATCTGCCCTCACTCACATAATTGATATTATTAAGTTAACACAACAACACAGGGGCCTTTATGCAGGTCGACTTAATGGGCAAAATGTCAGCCAAGCAAACCTCAACACAATCAGAACCCAAATTGATCGACATTATGATCAATTAATAAATTCACCAGACAAAGCTCTGAAGCGCCTTATTCGTAAATCACATCAGATGTGGGGGGCTCTGCTAATAAACCCAACACAAGATGTAAATAAAAGCTTTCATTTACACTCTAGCCTCATACAAAGACTTTTGGATTGTTTATGGGATATAGCTGATGAGTATGCTCTCACCTCACACACAGATCAGAATATACAAAACTTGGCTAATGACCTTGTAAGAACCCTGCCTAAACTAACAGAAGCAATAGGACAAGTAAGAGCAATCACATTACAAGTCACCAATACCAAGTATTGTTCAGCAGATAAAAAGCTATTGCTCTTGTTCACTTTGGGGAAAATACAACGAGATTTGAGCCAAGTTAAGCCAAAACTGCAAAAGCAAAGTTATGATAATTTAGTCGCATTCATCGAAGAAATAACCAAATCAGTTGAAGATCAAGCTCTCAGTAATCGTAACCCAGATTCTTTTTTTACTGAGGCTAGCTCTCATATCGATATCATTTTTAATAATATTCAATCAGGTCTAAAAGAATTAAAAGCCCAAGTATTATTAGAACCTAAGCATAGAAAAAGAGTATGAAGACTATTGCTTCACATATTTTAGTTGAGACAATTTAACGCCTATTTCAACATCTGTTTTAAGCAGTGCTAATGACCTACTCAGTTTGCATTGCTCTAGCCCTCCTTCTAACATTTGCTTCATTTTTGGCTCAAATGTGTCAAGGTTTTGATAGATGGCTTCTACTGTATTGGCCTGTGCCAATACCTTTACTGCTGTTTTTGGACCAATGCCTTTTACTCCAGGGATTTTATTTGTCGTATCTCCCACTAAAGCCCAATAATCCCCTAACATTTCGGCACTCACACCGTATTTTTCATATACCCATTCTTTGTCATATCCCAACCTTGCAAAGTAGTCATATTGCAAAATATTGGTATCACCTAAAAGCTGAGTAAAACCTTTATCTGTTGAAATAATATAAGATTTAATATCATTTTGAGCCGCTTTGAATGCCAAGGTTGCAATTAAGTCATCCGCCTCCCAGCCTGACAATCTCAATGCTGGCACTTTATTAAAACGAAATAGCTTGGCAAATTCAGGCATGGCATTCAGAAGAATATCATCCATGGGAATTCGACCTAGTTTATACTCTGGGAAAGCCCTATGACGCCATGTCTGGCCATTAGAGTCAAAAACAACAACCGCATAATCTGGGTCAAATTGATGTAACAAGCGGCTCAAAGCATCAATGCTCGTACTTTGTGTACGTTCAATACGCCGAACAGGATCCATCTCTTTTTCTAACGCGGCATATAAACGTCTAATTAGATTTAGCCCATCAATAATTAAAAAACGCTTCTGCACCCACTACCCTTATTTTTAGATTGATTAATGTACATGGATTATCAAGTACAAGAGTGAAATAATATCCAAATCTTGGTTCTGATTTTTACCAATTAAACTGACATCCATATCGACATATATAAGGAAATATCATGCGCTTTTACTACATTCCGGTCTGCTTATTATTGATCGCTCCTTTTGAATTGGCTGCTGCAAACACAATAAAGGCAGCCATAGGCCTAAACAGCAGTCAATTAATTGAAGAGCTTGATCAAGAAGCAGAACTATCCTTAATGCCTATTGAGGGCAGCATCATACCACTCATTAACACCCAACCAATAGATTTAGGCCGAATTTATGATCAAGGTAAAAACTGGCAAAGGCATATTAATCAGCCAGTTAAAGTAATAAACCGCCACAATGAACAAGCTTATGAAGGACGTTTATTAAGTAGTAATCACGACCTCTTTGAATTATTGGTTGCAGGACACGTTATGCAACTGCACCTCTCAGATTACAACCTAGTCATGGACTATCAAGCGGCAAAGTTAACACCACTGTTTTCTTTAAATGATAAGTTCACTTATCAAACCTATGATCTCAGTTGGCAGCCACAGCTTAGTATTTTTCTTGATAATGAGTATGCAGTCTTAAAGCAGAGTGCCCTAATTCAAAATGCATCATATAAAGATCTCATCTTAGCTCACCCTATTCTGCAACTTAAACAACACCATCAAGCTCCTCAACCCAGCATGAAAATGGCTAGAGGATTACAGCTTAGCGACATGGCCACAGAATCCTCAGGGGTTGATTATGTAAAGAATGAAATTACTGTTCCAACCAACCAAGACATTCGATTAGGTGCAAGACAAACTCTTCTCTTTCCATTTAAAGAGCAAAAGCTAAAGTTAAATCAAATACGTTCAGTTGCTGAAATACACCCTAATCCAAGATCAAAAGTTCAGCACGAAATACAATTTGAACAAAGAGCAGATTTGATTTTAGAGCAAGATGCCATGCCAGGAAGTTATCAAACCTTTTGGCAGTATAAAGATTATTTACTTCCAGCTGGCATTACCCAGCTCAAGCATTTAAGACAAGGTAACCAAGTCACTCTCAAGATAAACCAAAGCCAAGACATCAAAGCTGAATTAACCTTGATAGAAGCAAGCTCATTAAAGTTACCCTCAAATCAAACTTGGCAACTATCACTTAGTAACCTATCTAATCAGCATCAGAAAATAGATGTTTTTCATAATGCCAACGGCCTTATTGATGATTACCAAGACTTATCTAAACAGCCTTTGACCCAATTAGAAATGCGTTCTGCATATAGACTCAAATTAAGCTATCAACTTGTACCAAATGAAAAAGTTAACATCAAATATAAGTTGAACCTTACTCAATAAACGGACACAGGCCTCTACATTAAGTATTACATTTTAGACATATCTGATATTCCATTTTGCCAAGTGCCAGATAAGTGCAATCTAAGTATCATTATCAGAATTTATTTATCCGAAATTAATCGAGCTGAAGTATTCATATGAAAAAGACCATTATCGCCTCTCTTGTCACCCTAGCTACGGCTTCTAGTATGAATGCCCAAGCTGAAAACTTATTAGACGTTTACCAACTTGCTAAAATCAACGACCCAGGCTTACGCTCTGCCGCCGCTTCTTATGAATCTGAAAAAGAAGGCGTTGTGATTACTAAGGGTAACTTATTCCCTAATATTTCATTTGATGCTGACCTTGGTTACACAGATACCAGTGCGGACGCTGGCGACTCTGATACCAATACTAACTCTCTCAAAGTCAGTCTAGATTACCCTATTTACTCTCCCGCCCTTGGCTACGCGGTTGATTCGGTTGAAATTGGCCTAGAAAGCTCAGGTGTGAGCTATACCAATACAGAAGAAGACTTGAGCTTTGAAAGTATCTCAGCTTACTTTGATTTACTCACTGAAATGTCGAATCTCAACACAGCAAAACAACAAGCTAAAGCAACAGCCAGCCAGCTTGACCAAGTGAAACAACAATATGAAGTGGGTCAGGTTGCCATTACTGATCTTCATACAGCCCAAGCTGAATACGACTCAAACATCGTTGATATTATCAGTGCTGAAGCTGACATGATTAATGCCCAAGAAACCTTGCGTCAGTTAACAGGCAAGCTCATCACTGATGTACCTGACTTATCTAAAAACTATCCCATTGAAATGGAAGCAGGTAAGACAGCGAGCTTTTATGTGGATCTTGCGAAAAAGCAAAACAACGACATAAAAACCTTGGCTCTGGCTCATGACTCTGCTTTGACTAACATTGAGATTCAAAAGTCCAATGGCCGTGTCCCTACGGTGACCGTTTCTGGTAGCCTTACTCGCTCTGATCGCGACACATCACCAACCTCAAGTGGTGATGGCGATAGTCTGGCGGCATTTATAGGGGTTAATGTTAGCATTCCTCTTTATCAAGGTGGTGCAATCAACGCGCAAGTGAGACAGTCTGTTCATGATGCCGTTGCCGCTGAAGAGAACCTAGAAGATCAATTACAAACAACAGAGCTAGCGGTTCGCTCTTTGTACCGAGATCTAAAAACGTCTGTAGCGCAAATTGCCGCACAGAAGCAACTTATTATCTCGAATGCCAGCTCATTAGAAGCCACACAAGCAGGCTATGATGTGGGCACTCGTAACATTGTTGAACTACTTGATGCACAATCTGATCTGTACAATTCTCAAGGCACACTTGAGCAATTAAGATACAGCTTTGCGGTAAAACAAATGTCCTTGCTTGAATACACTGGCGAGCTTGATGAAGAGAAGATTAAAGAGCTAAATACTTGGTTAGTTAACTAATTTTTTCTTTTATCTAGATATTTACCCTTTAAAAGGATGCCAATTGGCATCCTTTTTTATGTCAGGCCTAAACAATCATTTGAAAAGCCTTAAGCAAAACAAAAATAGCGAAATTCTTAGTTACGCTTTTATTTCAAGAGGCTTA
Source organism: Marinomonas sp. SBI8L (assembly GCF_001624705.1). Lineage (GTDB taxonomy): Bacteria > Pseudomonadota > Gammaproteobacteria > Pseudomonadales > Marinomonadaceae > Marinomonas. The sequence goes on along the minus strand of NZ_JSEO01000007.1, from coordinate 172,364 downwards.
TAATAATCGCCATTTTTACAACTGGAATTGATGAGTCTCTTATGTCTGAAATCAGAACGCGTATCGCCCCATCACCAACAGGTGATCCACATGTAGGAACCGCGTACATCGCTTTATTTAATATGGCTTTTGCTCGCAAAATGGGCGGTAAGTTCATTCTTCGTATTGAAGATACAGACCAAACTCGTAGTACACCAGAATCAGAAAAAATGATTCTAGATGCATTACGCTGGTTAGGTCTAGATTGGGCAGAAGGGCCTGATGTTGGTGGCGAGTATGGCCCGTATCGCCAAAGTGAGCGTGGTGATATTTATGCAGATTACGCCAAAGAGCTGATTGAAAAAGGTCACGCTTTTTACGCGTTTGAAACAGCTGAAGAGCTTGATCAAATGCGAAACGAGCAAAGAGAACAAGGTCTTCAACCTAAATATGATGGTCGTGCTCTTAAGTTAAGCCAAGAAGAAGTACAAGCAAAGCTAGATGCTGGTGTCCCTTATGTTATCCGCATGAAAATACCAGAAGAAGGTATCTGCCGCGTGCAAGATATGCTTCGTGGCGAGATAGAAATTGATTGGGCTCAAGTTGATATGCAAGTTCTGCTAAAAGCAGATGGTATGCCGACTTACCACTTAGCCAATGTTGTTGATGATCATCTAATGAAGATCACCCATGTTATCCGTGGTGAAGAATGGATCAACTCAGCCCCTAAGCACATTTTGCTATATCAATACTTTGGTTGGGATATGCCAACACTGTGTCACATGCCTTTGTTACGTAACCCTGATAAGTCAAAGCTATCTAAACGTAAGAACCCAACAAGCATCCTTTACTACCAACGTATGGGTTACCTTGCTGAAGCTGTTGTTAACTATTTAGGACGCATGGGCTGGTCAATGCCAGATGAAAGAGAGAAGTTCTCTTTAGATGACATGATCGAACACTTTGATATACAACGTGTTTCTTTAGGCGGCCCTGTTTTTGATGTAGAGAAACTTAGCTGGCTTAATGGTTTATGGATTCGTGAAGACTTGAACCCGCAAGCTTTTGCACAGAAGTTCCAAGAGTGGGCATTAAACCCTGAATACCTAATGCAAATTCTGCCTTTGATCACACCTAGAATTGAGAAATTCTCAGATGTGGCTGATGTCGCAGGCTTCTTCTTAAAAGGTCACTTAGACATTAATGCTAGCAGTTTTGATGGCCTTAAACTTGAAGATGAAACTTTAAGAAAAGCATTGCAGTTTGCTACATGGAAGCTTGAATCACTTAGCAAATGGGAAAAAGACGAAATCTTTAATGCGATGAAATCCCTAGCTCAAACCATGGAAATCAAACCTAAAGACTTCTTTGCACCACTATTTGTTGCAATAGCCGGCACAACATCTTCAGTCTCTGTCTTTGACTCTATGGCCATTCTTGGGCCAGATATCTCAAGAGCAAGACTAAGAGCCGCTGTTAACGCTGTTGGTTCACCCTCTAAGAAAGAAGGTAAGCGCTGGGAAAAAGAGTTCCAAGCACTTTAAGCTTCGGGCTTATAGATATAAAAAAACCGGCATAAGCCGGTTTTTTTATATTTCATCATTAGATTAGACAGTGGTAAATACGCGTGTCTTACTATCAAGATGATCAACCAAATTATGAATTTGGTTAGTATTATCAGCAATAGTCGTAATTGAATCTGTGTCTGCTTGTAGCTGTTGAGCAATATTATCCATATCTTCACTCATATGTACGGCAGTTTTAGACACTTCCTGAATAGACTGAGCCATATGATTGGCTGAATCAGCACCGGTTCTCGCGTTAACTTCGATCTCACGCATCGCCTGCTCTGCTTTTTCACCCGACTCTTCAATAGCAAGAAGGTTTTCTTGACCATTCTTCATCGTCGAGATCGCAGAACTTGTAGAGGTTTGAATTGTGCTAACTATGTCAGTGATTCTTGCAGTAGCATCAACTGTCTTCTCCGCAAGAGAACGGACTTCATCGGCTACAACAGAGAAACCTCGACCAGCTTCGCCTGCTCGAGCAGCCTCAATAGCCGCATTGAGCGCAAGTAGGTTAGTTTGGTTTGCCAAATCATTGATCATAGAGATCACACCATCAATGTCTTTAGACAAACGACCTAACTCATTTAGTTGATCACCTGTTTTATTAACAAATCCGACGGTTTTAGACAGATTGAATAGCGCTTCTTTAATTGTCTCTGCACCATTTTTCGCAGACTCATAAGTATCTTTAGACTGAACGCTTAGTGTATCTGTTGTATCTGAAATACTTGAAATGGTTGTTGAGATTTCTTCTGTTGCAGCAGCTAAAGAGTTAGTTTGAGTATTGATCGACTTGTTACTGTCAGCAATATTAGATACTGCTGTATTTAATTCAGAAACCATGTCATTAACTTCTGTCGTGGTTGTCACCACATCACTTAATACTGAGCCTAAGCCACCCGTCATTTCGTTGACAGAGCCACAAAGTGCATCAAACTCATCATTTCTTTTCGCATTAATCGAAAGTCTAGCAGTTAAGTCGCCTTCTTTTACCTTCACAAGATCACGAATGATTTGATTAAGTGTTTTGTTAACACTTTTACCAATACCCATCATCATTAAGCCCGCAAATACAGCAACAAGGATACTCACACTAATCAGGGTAAAACTTGCTTGTTTAGAACTGTCTTTCGCTAAGGTTTCAGCACTTATGATTAAACTTTTTAAATAATCTGACGCAGCTGAGCGGTTGGTTGCAAACTCAGCTTTCTGCTCTGCAAAAACTTGCTCAGCATCAATCGTAATTGTATTTTGAACCGTTAGCTTTTCAACTGAAGCTAAGTAAGCCTTAATACTTTCACCAAAACGCTCTTCCAAACCAAAGTTTTTTACACGCTTGAAAAAGCTATTATATTTTTCAAGAAAGTAAGCTCGGTTATCTTCAGTTGTTTCAAAAATATAGTTTTTCTCAGCTTCACGAACAGGCAAGAATTCTTGCTTCACCAAACTTAGAAAAGAAATTTCACCAAGAACAACTTCACCAAGAGAAGCGATTTCTCCTTTAATACCTGATTGGCCATCAAAGCCAAGAATATGTCTTTGGTGAACAATATTGGTTAACGAGTTAGAGTAACTTTCTAAACTTGCTTTAGCCGTTTCAAGTGTTGCTCGGCCTTCTTCTGTACCTATCTCACTAATATTTTGATCTAAACTTACTAAAAACGTTTCCTTGTTTGAATTAATCCCTTCGATATACGACTCATAATTATCGTTATTAATAGTCAGTACACCCTCATACTTTTTCATCATAGAGATGACAAGAGCATCAAGGTTACTTTCTATTTGAGAGAGATTTTGAAGACGGGAAGAAGTGGCTTGCTGAGTATTTAAACCATTTAACGCGACTAAAGTGACTACGACAAAACCACTTATAGCACAAAATAGTAAAATGGTGAGCTTTGCTCTAAAGCTGAGATTTACCAACATATTGCATTCACCTGATTAAGCTGCATTGAATTGTTACACGACGTTACATTAAATAATCTTTTTAGACTAATGTCTAAGAAGGGTAACCCATGCAATTTAGTATCGAAACAATTTTTTTAAACTTAACAATATTTTTTTGTTTAAATAATATTATCGCAACAAACTCCGTCTTGTAATTAAAAAAACCTTTATGTTCAGCACTCTATCCTTAGTACTTGGTAACAGGTTATCAAAATCTTTTCTATTTTCATACATTCAAGTCTGAGCACTAACCATAGGATTTATGACCTTTCTAGCATGAGCACTCTTATTTTTTGGAACAGAACCTTTACTCAACTTACAAAAGTCTTGATCAAGGTATTTGTAACAATCGAACAAAAACATCTTAAAACCTCGTAACCTTACCTAGGAAACTTGCGAATAAGTTCTCCCGCCTCAACGTGTGGATAAAAGCCGCTAGATTTATGGCGAGGTGCGCAACTTAATAGTTATTCTATTAATATGGTCCTCAACGTAAAGATAGAACTTTTAGGCCACGCCCTTCAGGTCTTTCAGAAAGAGTAACACCCTGTGTTGTCACTTCTCGAAAGTGTACCAACATCACGTCAAGGTAACGTCTTGTGTGATACTTTTCCCCAAATACCTTAAAAGAGCAGACTTAATCGCAGGTTCCCTAGTCCCTTAACATCTAAAAATAGAAAATAATTATTTTAAACGCAAAAAAAGGCCCGATAATCGGGCCCTTTTTTGATTTAACTTGGCTGAATTTTAACTCAAACCAAAACTAAAGCATTTTACTTCTGATTCGAAGTGTACCATTGACCAAGAAGGTCTCGCTCTTCATCTGTCATTTGCGTGATATTAGCAAGTGGCATTGTTTTTAATACAACAGAGCGCTGGAATATACGTTCTTGCAATGCATCAATTTGCTCTTGATTTTCTAGCAGAATCCCAAGAGGTGCAGCGGTAAACATTTCAGAACTTGGGTTAACCGCATGACAGCTAGCACAACGCTCTATAATAATGTCTTTCGCCTTAAGGTTTAACGCATGCTTATCATCCACTGATTGCTCTACTGCTGCATTTGCAGTAACTGGTGCAACATAGGCTGCTGGCTTAGTAATAAAGGCCAAACCAAGTAGCGCAACAACACCAACAGGTAAGATCCAAGCTGATTTCTCAGGTTTATGCTGGATATTGAAGTGATGACGAATAGCCATACTAATCACAACCAAGCCTAATAGGATTGCCCAATTATGCGCATCACTAAACGTAGATGGGTAGTGGTTAGAGATCATGATGAACAAGATCGGCAGTGTTAGGTAGTTATTATGACGCGAACGTAATAAAGCTTTCGCACCATATTTAGGATCTACTTCTTCACCTTTTTCTACCGCTGCAATCAAAGCGCGCTGAGAAGGCATAATGACATGAGCAACGTTACCCACCATCATGGTACCAATCATTGCACCAATATGGATAAATGCACCACGGCCGCTAAAGACTTGCGTCAAACCGTAAGCTGCCAAAGACATGAGCACAAAACCAACAGCAACTAATACTTGAGGGTTACTCGCCAAAAGATCACATAGGTAGTGATAGATTACCCAAGTTGCCACAATCACCAAGATACCAATTGCAACAGCCTGCCACGCTTCAAGTGCCATGACTTGTGGGTCAATCAGATACAAGTTGGCATTCATGTAGTACTGAACAAAGAGTAAAGCAATACCTGTCAACCAAGTAGTGTAGGCTTCCCATTTAAACCAATGTAAGGTTTCCGGCATTTTTTCCGGTGCAGATTTGTATTTTTCTAGACGGTAAATACCGCCACCATGAATGGCCCAAAGATAGCCAGAAATTCCTTCTTTTTGCTTGCCTGTTCTAACTAGGTTATTTTCCAACCAGTTAAAGTAAAAAGATGCGCCTATCCACGCAATACCAGCCGTGATATGAAACCAACGTACTAGTAAGTTTAACCATTCATTATAGTGGCCATCTAACATTTTAAACCCCTTCGAAACTCATTGCTGCAATTTGAATATCACTTCCTTCTGGGAAAAAGAATTCATCACAATTGTGCCCTTCTCCAATTCTGTCTACGACAAGAAAATCAGAAACCTCTTCGAGCGCCAATAGTGGATGATGCCAAGTACCAGTGAAGTAATTTACCCCTTGAGCCCCCGTCGCATAGAACAAACGCAACCTACTCAGATCTGGCTCCTCATCATTTAACGCCGGTGCAACAACCACAAGATAGGGTCTTTGTTGTAATGGCATAAATGCTTGAGAACCTTTTGGATGACGCTCTAGCATTTCAATTTGCATTGGAAATTGCCTAGCATCCCCGCGAAAGATACTGATACCACCTCTTGCTTCACCTATTGTTTCCACTTCAGCAAGGTCATGAAAGCGCTGGGTTGTGCCTCCATTGATTGCAAATTGGTTTGTGCACACTTCGGTATCAATTACTTGACCAAAATCTGCAAAGGCGTCTGCTGTTAGCGTTTCTATTTTCAGTTTCATCACGAATCCTGTTCTATTTAACGAGCCTAATATCTAGGCTCGTCATGTTTTTCTTAATTAGTTTTTAACTGGTTTACCCATTAGACGAATACGGCTCACACCACCATCAGGGAAGATATTCATACGAACGTGAGTAATAACACCAACACGGTTAAGCTCTTCAGCAAATACGTGTTCAGCATCAGCAGATAGAGACTGCTTAGGTAGCAACTCTTTCCAATAAATACTTTGAGCCGCTAATGTCGAATCAGGTAGTTCAGAAATATTTGCTACTTGTAAAGATAGACCGTCTGGGAAATTGCCTTTAAAGAAAGCGGTATCGATAGTGACAGACTCAACCTCACCTGGGTGGCCAAGTGCTAGAATAACCCAGTCGTTACCCGGCTCACGGCGACGGCGTGTTTCCCAACCATCACCCATGTTAATCCCTTTACCAGGCATGATGATGTTATGCATAGTACCAAAGTGTTCGTCGTTACAAGCAAGGGCACGACCGCCATTTTCAACAGCAACTAAGTCAATTTGCTTATCACCTGTTACTTCATCCCAGCGTACTTCTGGCTCACCATAAACACGAAGACGAGCAATACCACCATCTGGGTAAATATTAACGCGAACATGGTTGTAAACAGTGTCATCGTTAACATCAACAAATAGTTGGTTGTTACCGGAAAGTGCAATGTTTTCTGTGATTTCTGTCCATTGAGTATTTTCATCAGGTGCAGTTTCTGAGTAACAAGCTTCGATTAAAGTTGCTGGCGCAAAGTTACCCGTGAAAAAGCGTGTATCAATTTCAAGTGTCTTAATTTTACCTGAGATACCTAGCTTGATAATACCATAGTCAAAACCTTCAGAGCGCTTACGACGGCTTTCCCAACCATCCATCCACTTACCGTTATCATCATACTTGTCATCAATCCAAACTGGATCGTGATCCTGGATCATACGGCTAATTGGCGCAAAGAAATCATCCGTTGCATACAGTGCTTCAGCACCAAGACGGGTAGATGCTAGATTCACTCCGTACCAAACTTTATCAGTGTTAGACATGGTCTCTCCTAGAAAGGCTAATGAGGTTTAAATAAGGTCATCTCTTTGGTGAGAAGTAAAAAAAGTGAATTATTCTCAAAACACCAAAGATGAAATTTATGTTTCAATAATGCAACTATAATACATTTGTTTCACTATAACCAAATATTTTTTTTCATAACGCACTTTTTTCAGTGAAAAAGGTATACTCTCAAGAACTTCTTAGCACTAAGAGCGAATTACTAATACGAATAGTAATTATTCCAAGTATTTTGATGCGGAACTGACTATTACCCATGCAAGACCTATCAATAGAACAAAGAATTAAACAAATTTACGATCAGTTATCTCCAACGCAGCAAAAGCTGGCATCTTGCATATTGAATCATCAAGGTGACATAGCCACATATTCTGCCACTGAGTTAGCCAAATTAGCCGGTGTTTCTAAATCCGCAGTTACGCGACTACTACAAAGATTAGAGTACAAAGACTTTGGAGAGGTGAAGCGCCAAGTTCGTGCTGCACGTCGTTGGGGTACACCCATTGCAGAGAAGCAGCCTGAGCACCAATCTATTTCAAATGTGTTTAGTGACTATATTCAGTGTGACCAGAACAATATTCAAAAAACTCTGGAGTCTATTAAGACAAGTGATTTTGATGCTGCGGTAAAGTCCATTGGACAAGCTCAAAGAGTTTATGTGATCGGTTATCGCAACAATCATGCTTTAGCGTTGCATTTACGTCAGCAACTCACTCAGTGCCGTGACAATGTCACCCTGCTTCCACTGCCAGGACAAACACTCGGTGAAGAGGTTGCCAGTTTCACAGCTAAAGATACTGTCATTATCATGGGTATTCGCCGACGCCCTGCTTGGCTTAAAAATCTAATGATTACCCTAAGAAAGCGTGGCATTTTCTTGATTTATGTAACAGATCACGCCGATGTGAATCCAAAAGAAGTCAGCGACATTCACTTTTCATGTGTGGTTCGAGGTGTTTCTGCCTTCGACTCTTATGCCAGTGTTATGAACATCATTAGCGTTTTAGCAAATGGGGTTTATCAAGACAATTACAATGAGGCAAATGATAGAATTCAAGCAATTGAAGAGACATATCAGACCTTAAACGAATTAGATATGGCAGCGCTGAACAATGGTGCGCTTATCGATGAATTTGAAGCCTAGACTTTAAATTAAACATAATAAAAAATTGATATTAATTAACTAGTAGTAACGCATTTTTAACGGAAACATTAATGAACTCACTTACACTTGGACCGCTTTCTAGCGCCGATGGCGAGATCCAGATTCCTGGATCTAAAAGCCTTTCTAACCGTATTCTTCTATTGGCTGCATTAGCAAAAGGTGAAACCAAGATCACCAACCTGCTAGACAGTGATGATATTCGTCATATGCTTGATGCCCTTAAAAGCCTAGGCGTAAATTATCAATTAAGTGACGATGGCACGAGTTGTACAGTGCAAGGTGTTGCAGGCCCTCTTTCCAATGCCACATCAGAGCCTATTTCTGCTGACTTATTCTTAGGCAATGCTGGTACAGCAATGCGTCCATTAACATCTGCACTATGTTTAGGGAAAGGCGAGTATCTGTTGCACGGTGAGCCACGCATGCACGAACGCCCTATTGGTGATTTAGTGAGTGCACTTCGTCAACTAGGTGCCAACGTTGAGTATCTAGGCGAAGAGAATTATCCACCTCTGAAAATCCATGCAAATGGTATTCAAGGTGGCGAAGTCTCTATTAAAGGCAATATTTCCAGTCAATTCTTAACCGCCATTCTTATGAGTGCTCCCCTTGCACAAAACGACTTAACGATACACGTTGATGGCGAGCTTGTTTCTAAACCATATATTGATATTACCTTACATGTGATGAAGCAGTTTGGCGTCACAGTTGAAAATAAGGATTACCAGAGCTTTGTGGTAAAGGGTAATCAGACCTATGTAAGCCCTGGTGAGATCATGGTTGAAGGTGATGCTTCTTCGGCTTCATACTTCTTAGCCGCAGCAGCTATCGCGGGTGGTACAATCAAGGTTCATGGTATTGGCACAGATAGCGTCCAAGGCGATGTTAAATTCGCAGAAGTTCTTGCTGCTATGGGTGCAAACATTAGTTATGGTCCAACTTGGGTTCAGGCCAGCAAGGGCGAACTAAATGGTGTTGACCTTGATATGAACCATATTCCGGATGCGGCAATGACAATTGCTACCACAGCTCTTTTCGCCAAAGGCCCTACTCGTATTAGAAATATTTACAACTGGCGCGTAAAAGAAACGGATAGACTCAATGCCATGGCGACTGAGCTACGTAAACTTGGTGCTACAGTTGATGAAGGTGAAGATTATATCTATGTTGAACCATTAGCAGATGTACAGCATGCTGCAATCGATACCTATAATGATCATAGAATTGCTATGTGTTTCTCACTTGTGGCTTTCTCAAACAGTCAGGTGACAATTAATGATCCAGGCTGTACCTCCAAGACTTTCCCAACCTACTTTGAATTATTTGAGAAAGTAACAAACTAGTTTGACCACACATAAAAAAACCAGCTTAAGCTGGTTTTTTTATGTGTCCTAAATACTGTCATCTAGATTATTTGTCTGACTTAATCTCGTTAGATTCAATATCACCACTTTCAAATGAAAAGATTCCTTTTGTTCTATCCTTTGCGATTCGAGCCTTCATCTTTTGTGCAAATCTATGCTTTATCAATTCAAGCTCTTCAATTTGATCAAGGGTTAATAATTGATAAATTTCGACTTGCTGCTTGGCATATAAACGCATAACTTGAGTACTAATGTCTGCCTGAATACCTGCTGCATCAGACACTTTCTGCATATATTCAGCATCACTAGGACTTAGCTCTGCTAGCAGCTGAACTTCAACGGCTATCTTACCTTGTAAGATTTTTCTTTGATTTGAATATCGAGTCACTATATCTGATAGCGTACTTTGAGCTTCTTCAGATAAACTTAATTTACGCGTTAAAAAATAGACAACATGGTCATTTGGCATATCCATTGTTGTTCGCGCTACAACCGCTTTGGGGAAGATCACCTGAGGCATATCAGATGGTTTTCTATATCTTGGGTTATGAACGATATGTGGGGGAGGCTGAGATTGGCGAAGCTTTTTAAAGTCTTCTAGAATTTCACGCTTTAAGCTTTCTGATTTCCACTCCAAAAAAACATAAGGTGACACAAAAAGCGCCAACAAAATGAGCGCTATCAAAAAGCACCATGTTTTAGTTAGTGAGATCACCATTCAACAAACTCCTTTTCAGGCAAATAATAGCCATACTTTAATTATGACTATTAACCCGTCAAGATGTGTCAATCTGAAGTAATCTTGCGGTAAAATTATTTAAAATAAAGCATAAAAAGCCCTCTATTTAACAAATTTTGCATTGTAAAAGTGATCACTTATCATGAAACACATTTTTCACAAGAACTTGCTAATATAGAGGGCTCTAGATTAATTCAAAAAGTGCTTTTATAGAAGCCTAGTTGATCTCTTCTTGTAACAAATACACCTCACTTCCCAAATCTTTAAACTGAGCTGACATATCATCCATTCCTTTACGCACCTCATCTGCTTCGACATTATGCACTTCAATCTTAGAGCTTCGCTCAAGATCCGCAGCATAATCCCTTACTTCTTGGGTAATTTTCATGGAGCAGAATTTTGGTCCACACATAGAGCAGAAATGAGCAACTTTGCCTGATGCTTGTGGCAGAGTTTCATCATGGTAAGCTCTCGCTGTTTCAGGGTCTAATGCCAAGTTAAATTGATCCTGCCAACGAAATTCAAAACGCGCTTTAGATAATGCATTATCACGAATTTGCGCCCCGGGATGCCCTTTAGCAAGGTCTGCCGCATGAGCTGCAATTTTATAGGTAATTAAGCCCTGCTTTACATCCTCTTTATTTGGTAAGCCTAAATGCTCTTTAGGCGTTACATAACAGAGCATTGCGCAGCCATACCAGCCTATTTGAGCGGCTCCTATACCGGATGTAAAATGATCATAGCCAGGTGCAATATCTTGAGTTAGCGGCCCTAATGTATAAAAAGGTGCTTCATGACAATGCTCAAGTTGCTCTGTCATATTATGCTTAATCATTTGCATAGGCACGTGTCCTGGGCCCTCAATCATAACTTGGACATCATACTCCCAGGCCACCTTAGTTAATTCACCTAGGGTTTTAAGCTCAGACATTTGAGCTTCATCATTAGCATCCATGATAGAGCCAGGTCGCAAGCCGTCACCAAGAGATAGAGAAACATCATAAGCCTGACAGATTTCACAAATCTCACGAAAACGTTGGTACAAGAAACTTTCTTCATGATGTGCTAAACACCATTTCGCCATAATTGAACCGCCACGAGAAACTATTCCTGTCAGTCGTTTGGCTGTCATAGGAACATAACGTAATAGAACCCCTGCATGAATTGTAAAGTAATCTACACCTTGCTCCGCTTGCTCAATCAATGTGTCTCTGAAGACGTCCCAGTTTAGATCTTCGGCAATGCCTTTCACTTTTTCCAGTGCTTGATAAATCGGTACTGTACCAATTGGAATCGGTGAGTTTCTCAAAATCCACTCACGAGTTTCGTGAATATTTTTACCTGTGGAGAGATCCATCAGGGTATCGGCTCCCCAACGCGTTGACCAAACAAGCTTCTCAACTTCTTCTTCAATTGATGAGGTTAAGGCAGAGTTACCAATGTTAGCGTTGACCTTCACTAGGAAATTACGGCCAATAATCATGGGCTCTGATTCAGGGTGGTTAATATTTGCGGGTATGATAGCTCTACCTGCTGCAACTTCTTGACGCACAAACTCAGGAGTAATTTCAGTTTGGATATTAGCACCAAAACTATGTCCTGGATGCTGCTTCAACAAAAGCTCACTTTGTACTGCCTGCATATTTTGATTCTCACGAATCGCAATGAATTCCATTTCAGGCGTAATAATACCTTTGCGTGCGTAATGTAGTTGAGTTACCACCGCGCCCTGCTTAGCTTTTACTACTTTTGGTAAGTTTTCAAACCTAAGGTTATCTAACTTTTCATCACTGAGCCTTTGCTGAGCAAATTCTGAAGATACCCCCTCAAGCTCTTCAATATCATTACGTGCTGCTATCCATTTGCCTCGGGTGGACGCTATACCTTTATAAACATCAATGTGCCTGCTTGGATCAGAGTAAGGTCCTGAACATTCATAGACATAAACAGGTTCATTTTTCTCATAGGTAAAATTAGCAGGATCTTTGCCTATAGGCGTATCCGAAACATTAATTTTACGCATAGGTACTTGTATAGAAGGGTCACTTCCTTGAATGAAAACACGTTCTGAGGCTGGAAAAGGGTTCGCCTGCAAAGAGTCAATAAAGGCTTTAGCCTTTAACCTAGCTTCTTCGCGTTTACTCAGTGTTTCAGGTACAGCTGAGTTTGATTTAGTATTTTTTAACTCATTAGAAGACATAAGCAATCCTTTTAAATGAAAGAAGTGCTTGTCAGTCGTGCGTTTGCTTCTACAAAAATCATATTTCTGATTTTTGCTAACACCACTCTATTATGACAACTAGCCATAATTTAAGAATGGAAAAGCATTCGATGCAGATAAGAAAGAATGAAGATTTTCTTGTTCCCTACGCAGGTATTTAGCCCTGTTCAGGTTCTGCGGATCCCGTGCATAAACACGATCTCAGCCAAATGGCACTCCGACAAGTGGGAGCAACTATAAGGAGATTAAAGAAAAAGTAAAGCCTTGTTGAATCATTAGCTGATTGTTTCATCAGTAAGCAGGTCGCTACTAAAATAGTTTTTTTGTAATATTTCTTGTTTCAATTCAACCAGAGATAAAGGCTTATAAAGAAGAAAACCTTGGGCATATTCGCATTTTAAAACTTTAAAAAAATCATACTGAAAATGACTTTCGATCCCCTCAACGACGACAACAAGGTTTAACATTTCTGCCATTTTCACCGATGCTTTGAGAATGACATCCTGACTATTACCTGGGATTAAATTCTTAACAAACGACCTATCAATTTTAAGTCCATCAAAAGGATACTGAGTTAGTCTTTCAAGAGAGCTATATCCTGTTCCAAAGTCATCGATATAAATGCCAACACCATAACTACGAATACGTCTGAGCTGTCGCAGAACACTTTCTTCTTGGTCATAAATCGCTGTTTCAGTAATTTCTACTTTAATATTTTTAGGTGTTAACTGATTCACCTCCATCGACATAAGCAAGTTGTCACATACCTGATCAGAGAGCAGTTGCTTAGGCGAAATATTAATACTAACAAAAAGGTTAGGCTTTCCACTGGCACTAATTAAATCTTTTAAATCATGACATACATGGTGAATTAACCAGTTTGAAAAGGGATTTATTAAATTCACTTGCTCAGCAATAGCAATAAACTCGGCTGGTGAGACCTCTCCTAAGGTGTCATTTCGCCAGCGCATTAAAGCTTCCATCCCCTTAATTTCACCTGTTTCAAAACATACTATCGGCTGATAATTAATATAAATTTCATTATGCTTTAACGCGTTAAAAAGACTCTTTTCTAATAAACTTCGACGTCTTTCAAACTCATTCAGCCCTTGATTAAAGACAATAAAGTCGGCACGTCCATTGCGCTTTACTTCATACATGGCCATATCAGCTTGCTTTAACCCTTCACTGGCACTTTTTACACTTGCGTCCAACATACTGATGCCAATGCTGGCAGATATTTTAAAGTTGAACCCATTGCTAAACGCAAATGGCTTACGCATACCAGCTACTACTTTATCAGCCAACTCATGTAACTGAGGCAACCCCTCAACACTCTTTAAAAAGACAGCAAACTCATCACCACCTAATCGAGTTATCATTTCATCAATACTGAAACACGCCTTTAAACGACGAGAGAACTCAACTAATAACTCGTCTCCAACATGATGACCATATTGATCATTAACTGCTTTGAACTTATCTAGATCAATAAAGAAAATTGCACTTTGATCAGCCCCATGCTGATCAATAAAAGATGACATCTGAGCCACAAATGTTGCTCGATTTAACAAGCCAGTTAAGGAGTCCATTTGCGCTTGCTGTTTTAAAGCTTCTTCCGCTTTTTTCTTTTCGGTCACATTTGAAATGAAGCCTTCATAGTAGACTTCACCGTTTTCATGTTGAGTTAAATAAGCATTCTCAAGCAACCAAATAGGCCTACCCGCTTGGTCCTGACTTTGCCATTCGAAACCTATCACCCTTTGCTCTTTCTTAAGCAGATTAATAAAATGCAAATACTGCTTGGGGTTTAGATACAATTGTTGACCAATATTTTTTACCTTAATACAAAGTTCATCTTCATTGTCATAACCAAAAGCCATAGCATAGGCAGGATTTGCTTTAAGCAGGTTACCATTCAAATTTGCCCGATAAATACCGTCCACTGACAACATAAATAAATTCGAATATTCAGTACGGACCTCTTTTAAACTTTGCCCTCTATCTTTTAAAAGACTTTCAATCTTGTATTCATAACGTCTTGACCTGTATATATAAAATACAATCAAACTTGCCATTAACACTAACATGGAAAGTAAGAGCTTAATTAAAGATCTAGGTTCATTTTGAATTGGACTGAAAGAAGGAAAAACACTTAACTTAAATTTATAATTTAACCATGAAAAAAGATAAGTTTCAGAAACTGGACCTTTACTAAACCCCTGACATGATAGGGCTTTAGCACTATACACAAGGCTCAAAGTTTCAGAATAAGTTAATAATGACAAATTTAAGCAGGGCGGGTTATTAGTGATATCAACATCAGATTTAGGGGGCAATAGCTCAGCTATATTCATACTCACAAATAATAACCCAGCATCTTTTATCCTAATACTTGAACCAAGCATGCCAGCATATTTTTCAGATTGGCTTATATATAACAAGTTGGAAATATTCGTATTTTCGTCTGCAAACTGGCGCATTTCGTATTGATTTAAGAGTGAGTCTAAACCTGTTGAATCACGAGCATCAAACCAAACATAATTAACCAGACTCTCACCACCTTTAACATGGCTCAATACACCTTCAACTTCACTTTGAGAATAAGTATTTAATCGGTTAAGTTGATCTCTCAGGCTTTCAACTTCATGAATGTGAGATAAAATCTGACGATCAAATAAAGAAGATTGAGCTTTAATTGATTCATGATAAGAGACAGGATAGGACCAGCCGTTAACGGATAATGAAGTATACGTAAGCCAAGCGCAAATCATTACAATGAGCGCTATGGCAATTATCATAGGGGCAGGCGATTTCAGCCATTTTGACAAAAAATGCATAAGTTTTTTTTAATAGTCTAGCGATAATAGGCAAGTTGCTCTTATCTTGACAATGTCTAAAGCGAATAAATCCTTAATAACACCCCTATATTCATTATTTCAAATAACTATATTGGCAGAATCCAATATCAATAATAGCTATATCAAAAGTAATTTATGACTTCATCTCTAAGGCTATTTGATACAGAAAATTTTTCTTTAGACCTGTAATCTTAGCTGCAAGTTGTGACGCCTGTTTAACAGGTAATTCAGTCAATAATATCTCAAGAATTCGCTTGGCCTCTTGATCATTGTCATCCTCATCTTCTTGAGGTCTATAATCAACCATTACTACAAACTCTCCCCGCATTTGATTTGAGTCTTCTTCAAAGCATTGCAAGATATAAGAAGGCTTACCTTTAAGAAAAGTCTCGAAAGTTTTAGTCAGCTCACGGGCTAGAACCAGCTCAACATCATCATCAAACACTGACATGAGATCTGTAATAGAATCATTAATCCTATGAGTTGACTCATAAAATATCGTTGTACCTGTTTGCTGCTTCCATGTTTGCATTACGTCTTTACGAGACTTACTTTTAGCGGGTAAAAAGCCTTGGAAGAAAAACTTATCTGTTGGTAAACCAGATGCACATAAAGCCGTTATGATGGCTGAAGGTCCTGGCACAGGTGATACTTTGTAGCCTAAATCTCTTAGATGGCTAACAACGTGATACCCAGGGTCTGAAATCAAAGGAGTACCAGCATCAGAAACCAAAGCAATATCTTCACCTTCGTCCAGTAACTTAGCGATATATTGGGCGCGGTCTTTTTCATTATGATCATGGAGTGAAAATAAACGGGCTTCTATATTAAAGAAATTTAGTAGTTTCTTTGTATGGCGAGTATCTTCAGCAGCAATATAACTTGCCTTTTCTAAGGTTTCTTTTGCCCTTTTACTAAGGTCATCTAAATTTCCAATTGGTGTCGCGACAATATACAGGGTGCCACTAACATCCGTAGAACTATGTGGTAACATACGACCTCTTTCTCTTTGATTTTTAAGCATATGAGTCTTTTTAACGGGCGTATAATAGCATTATCTTTGTGTTCTGCACTCTTGGTTGCATGTGGTTCTGAAAAAACAACGCAAAGTGTTCAAGTTCAAGTAGTACAAGAACCTGTTATTGCTGAAACCATAGTTGCAGAACCAGTAGAAGAAATACCTACAGATGAATTTGAAAAGCTAATTTGGCAAGCAGAAAGAAGCCTAGAGCCAAGCA
The DNA here is from genome assembly GCF_001624705.1 of Marinomonas sp. SBI8L. Lineage (GTDB taxonomy): Bacteria > Pseudomonadota > Gammaproteobacteria > Pseudomonadales > Marinomonadaceae > Marinomonas. Next base: position 155,708 of record NZ_JSEO01000007.1, on the reverse strand, counting down.
TCTCCTCTGTTTATTATTTTAATGCTGCAACTTTAAAATATAACGCAGGTCAGTTAGCAACTTCGCTTTCTATCCTAGATAACCAAGTCATACCTTTTACCGGCCCAAAACAGTTTGATGCCTACCTTTTAACCGCTCAAATCTATACTGAGTTAAAGCAACCTTTATATGCCTTAAGCGCATTATTTAAAGCTAAAAGGCTAGATAATGCGGATCTAAATACTAGCCAATATAAACTCGGTTTAAAAAGAGCGGCTGCACTCGAAGTACTTCAGAACTGGCCTTCTGTCGTCAAAGAGAGAATTAAGCTTGATTCGCTTTTACCTCTTGATCGACTAGCGGACAATCAATCACAATTATGGCAAGCAATTCAAAACTTAACAGACCCTGAAGTTAGCTTTTTACAAAAAAATCCTGACCCTGTTTTAAAAGGTTGGCTCAGCATCTCATCAATTCTCAGGTCAAAATCAGCAACAATCAGTATGCAGCTTAACGCCTTTAAACAATGGCAAGCAAGACACCCTCTACACCCAGCTGCAGGCACACCTCCCGAAGACTTTGTAGTAATTGAAGAACTCGATCAAACTAAGCTTAATAAGATTGCAATTATTTTACCTATGACGGGCAGATTAAGCCTTGCATCAAGAGCGATAATTGATGGTTTTTTAGCCGCTTATTATCAGATTAAAGATGCAAATAAAGCCCAGCTCATCTTTATTAATAGCGACGACTATCAGGATATAGGTGCAGCATTAAACGAAGCTTATGCTCAAGATGTAGATGTGGTTGTTGGCCCTCTCTCTAAAAGCTCCGTGGCTCAACTGAGTCGTTTTAACTTAGAAAAACCAGTTATCGCGTTAAATCAATTAGAAACGTCTGCAAAGCACCCAAATCTACACTATTTTTCTTTAACCAGTGCCGACGATATTTTAGAACTAATTTCTTTCGCCAAACAAGAAGGTGCCACTAACGCTGGTATTTTATCACTAACCGACCCTTGGGCTCTTCGCCAAGCAGATGAATTCAAACAAATTGGCGAGCAAGAAAATATTAATATTGTCAGCAATATTGAGTTCAATAACAAACCAAAGGAAAGAGAAACTGCGATTAAAGAGCTGCTGCTTATAAATGAGAGCCAGCAAAGAAAAAAGTTAATTGAGCGCACCCTCAATCAGAAAGTAAGCAGCATTGATAGACCAAGACAAGATTTAGATTATCTATACTTTGTTGGACACTTGACTGACGCCAAACAAATTAGACCCTCACTTGATTATTACTATGCGAATGACAATAACATTCCCATTCTGGCAAGCCATTCCATCAACAATCAAACACCAGATAAAAATACAAAAAAAGAAGATATTGAACGCATACTTTTTACAGAAGTACCCGCGCTAACAAGAGCAAATAGTCTATTGGCCCCTGTATCTTCAAAGGTTTCTAAAAATATTTTAAAGCGATTACAAGCCATGGGAGCAGACGCTTACTTGTTAGCGAATCGTTATTGGGTTTTTCACAAACTCCCACAAGCTAGAATTTCCGCTAATACAGGACTTATTACTCTAGATGAATTAGGTGTTTTTAGAAAAAGGCCTGAGCTCGTTATGTTCAAATCAGGAAGATTGATCAATGCGAAAAATAAGGACATTTTTACAATCACTCGCCCTAAAGAAGAAGGCTACCAATAAAGGGGAGCTAGCAGAACTAGCTGCCCGGCGGTTTTTACAGAAACAAAAGCTCACCATCTTAGAACAGAACTTCTTTTGTAAGTTGGGTGAGATAGATCTAATTTGCCTTGAAAATGGTGTAATTGTTTTTGTTGAAGTAAGATACCGGAAAGATAACAGCCACGGGAATGCTGCCCAAAGCATTCATCATGGAAAACAAAGAAAAGTGATTAAAAGTGCCCAATATTGGCTTTTAATCAACCATAAACACGATGTAGACATACGCTTTGATGCCATACTCTTTGATCAAAGCATAGATGAGAAACATCTTACTTGGCTTAAAAGCGCATTTTAACTATATGGATTTTCAAGAAGCAATATACACCCAATTCGCCCAAAGCTTTGAAGCACAGCAAAGTGCTTTTGAGTCCTTACCACCTTATATTGAGCATGCAGCAAAAGTTATGTTTGCAAGTATTGCAGAAGGTAATAAGGTAATTTGTTGTGGCAATGGTACGGGCTCACATTTAGCCCATTACTTTAACACCTTAATGTTAGATAAAATGGAAAGAGAGAGACCTGGACTTCCCTCAATTACATTAAGTGGTGAAGGTGCATCCTTGTTATCTATATCGCACAACGACAGTTACCATGATGTGTTTTCAAAACAATTAACTGCAATTGGAAACCCTGGTGATGTTCTATTTATAGTAGCCAATAAAGGCAACACCTCTCCCATCATTCAAGCTATTCAAGCCGCGCATCAGAGAAAGATGTCTATTGTCGCCTTAACTAGCCCAGAGGCAAAAAACATTTCAGCTCTAACCTCTACAGATGATACAGAAATTAAAATAAACCTATTGGGGACTGCTAGAGTGCATGAGTGCCAAGTCCTTGTCATACATACACTAATAGATTTAATTGAACGCCAACTTTTTGGCTATGAAGATTAAAAAAGGCGCTTAAAGCGCCTTTTTTATTAACTCGATAAACAATAACCTAGATTCAGGGCAAAGCTACTTCACAACCCGTAAAGTAAAACCTTTTTTATCCGCTTTTGGCTCAGGCTCTTTGGTTGGTGTCGGATATGTAGGCTCATCTGGAAACTCTTCATCTGGAAAGAATAATCCATCGCCATTCTCTTTACCGTACACAGCTAAGGTTGCCTTAATAGGCACATATACCTGCATTGGTTTACCGCTAAAGCGAGCTTCGAAAGACACGGCCTCTTGATCCATAATAAGGTGCCTTACCGCTGTCATACTAATATTCAAAACAATCTGACCGTCTTGAATAAATTCCGTTGGCACAACAACATCTGGCAATTCGGCATTTACCAAAAGATACGGTGTCATATCATTATCAACAACCCACTCATAGGCTGCCTTCAGCAAATAGGATCTTTTTGGGACCATCACCCTTCTCTCTTTCTAGTTTCTCTACTAAACAAATAAAGGGGCATAAGGCCCCTTTATTCAACAACTAACTTAACGTTAGTCTAAACGCATTTCTTGTTCAGCCTCTGAAAGGCTTTCTTTAAATGATTCACGATCAAAAATAAGATCCATGTATTCAAATAAAGGCTGCGCCTGCTCTTTCGTTATTTCAACACCCAAAATAGGAAGTCTCCATAAAATCGGAGCCAAGCAACAATCAACAATCGTGAACTCATCACTCATGAAATAAGGCTTTTCTTGAAAGATTGGCGCTACATTAATTAGGCTTTCTCTCAGCTCTTTTTGAGCTTTTTCAATTGCAGCTTGATCTTTACTTGTCAAAATAAAATCAGCTAATGCTGCCCAGTCTCTTTGAATACGATACATATACAAACGACTTTCAGCACGTGCAACAGGGTATACAGGAAGCAGAGGAGGATGAGGGAAACGTTCATCCAAATATTCCATCATGACATTCGGCTCATACAAGACAAGGTCACGGTCTACTAGTGCAGGTAATTCATTGTATGGGTTCACATCCGCCAATTCACTCGGCTTATTGAATGGATCCACATCAATGATATCAACCGTTACGGCTTTTTCTGCTAAAACAATTCTGACTCTGTGACTGTAATGGTCTTCACCATCAGAGAAAAAAGTCATTGAAGAGCGTTTTGCAACAACACCCATGGATAAACCCCTATTCCAAAAACAAAGAAAACCCCTAAGCGGGGCTACATAAACACATTCAAACAATAGCCGCATTTGCGGCTATTGTTTGCAGTATTTTAATGGTCAATTTCGCGCCAGTACTCTTTATTCAAGAGGAATGCGAAAACACCAAACAATACGATAAATAGTAATACTTTCAAACCTAAAGCTTCAGACTGAAGACGGATAGGGTCTGCCATGTAAACCAAGAAGTTAGTTACATCGTAAACCACTTGTTCAAACTCTTCTTCAGAAAGAGAACCTTTAGTTTTCTGAGCTACAATACCACATTTTTCAACTGTAAGAGCTTCGCCCGTTAAAGTATCAAATAATGGGTTGTGATCTTCATCATACGCAGGTGCTTGCGCACAAGTTACATGACGAACACCTTGTAGGCCTTCTAAAACATTCGGCATACCGACATTTGGGAATACAGTGTTGTTTACACCCCAAGGACGAGTCTCATCTTCATAGAAAGCTTTTAGATAACTGTAAACCCAGTCACTACCACGAACACGAGCCTGAAGCGTTAAATCTGGTGGCGGAGCACCAAACCAAGCTTTAGCATCTTTAGAGTCCATAGAGTTAGCCATCAAATCACCAATTTTATTACCCGCTGGCAATAAGTTTTCAGTGAAAAGATCTGCAGGAATACCAAGGTCAGTTGCTGCACGCTCAAAACGAGCATAACCAGCATCATGACAACCTAAACAATAGTTTGCGAAAGTATTTAAACCACGCTGTAGAGACGCTTTATCATGAAGATCAGGCGTCATGTCTTCTAGCTCTACAGAACTACCTGCAGCTAAACCCAGTGCTGGTAGCAATGCCAGAGTAATAGTAGCAATAATTTTTTTCATAATTACACCCTCTCTGGCACAGGCTTAGTGCTTTCCCAACGTGTATACCAAGGCATTAGAATGAAATACGCAAAGTATATTACAGAAGCGATTTGAGCTGCTGTTGTTCTACCATCAGTTGAAGGAAGAACACCTAACACACCCAATACAACAAAACTGATACAGAAAATAAAGAGTGCAAGTTTACTCATCCAACCCTTGTAAAGCATTGATTTAACTGGACTTCTATCCAACCAAGGCAATACAAACAAAATCGCGATAGCACCACCCATAGCCACAACACCCCAGAACTTAGCATCTAAGCCAAATAGCGGGAAGGTAACAGCACGCAAGATTGCATAGAAAGGCGTAAAGTACCACACTGGTGCGATATGCTCAGGTGTTTTAAGCGGGTTAGCTGCTTCAAAGTTTGGTTTCTCAAGGAAGTATCCTCCCATTTCAGGGAAGAAGAAAACCACTGAACAGAAAACAAATAAGAAGACTGCAATACCTACCAAGTCATGAGTTGTATAGAAAGGATGGAATGGAATACCGTCTAATGGCACACCGTTTTCATCTTTATACTTCTTGATATCAACACCTTTAGGGTTGTTAGAACCCACATGGTGCAATGCCAACAAGTGCAATACTACAAGTGCAACGATAACGAGAGGCAGAGCAATAACATGCAAAGAGAAGAAACGGTTCAGTGTAATACCTGAAATCAAGTAGTCACCACGGATCCATTCTGCTAAATCTGGTCCAATTAAAGGAATCGCACTAAACAAAGAGATAATTACCTGCGCACCCCAGTAAGACATTTGTCCCCAAGGCAGTAAGTAACCCATGAAAGCTTCAGCCATCAAAGCAAGATAAATAGCCATACCAAACAACCAAACTAATTCACGTGGTTTTTGATAAGAACCATATAACAAGCCTCTAAACATATGCATATAAACAACAACAAAAAATGCCGAAGCACCTGTTGAATGCAAATAGCGAATTAGCCAGCCATACTCAACATCTCGCATGATGTATTCAACCGAAGCAAAAGCTGCTTCCGCTGAAGGGGTATAACTCATTGTCAACCACACACCAGTTAGTATTTGGTTAACAAGTACAACAAGAGAAAGAACACCAAAGATATAAAACACATTGAAGTTTTTCGGAGCATAATATTTGCTCATGTGTTTTTCAAAGGCTTCAGTTACAGGAAGACGAGCGTCAATCCAACCCATCAAGCCTTTCGATTCTTTAAAATCGGCCATTACGCGTTACCTCCGTCATCACCAATTAAGATCACATTATCAGAAAGGTATTGATAAGGCGGCACTAATAAGTTGATTGGCGCAGGAACACTCTTGTATACACGTCCAGCTAAGTCAAAGCGAGAACCATGACAAGGACAGAAATAACCACCAACCCATTCAGGACCTAAGTCCTCTGGAGCTAATTCTGGACGGTATGTTGGAGAACAGCCAAGGTGTGTACAAATACCTAGTAGCACTACAATTTCAGGTTTAATAGAGCGGTACGCATTTTGTGCATACTCAGGTTGCTGATCTTTTTCAGAAGATGGATCACTAAGTTGATCAGAAATTTTTGTTAGATTATCAAGTGTCTCTTTAGATCGTTTCACGACCCAAACAGGCTGCCCACGCCACTCGACTATCATTTGTTGACCAGTTTCTAACTTACTGACATCAACTTTAACTGGCGCACCAGCAGCTTTCGCTTTTGCGCTCGGCTTCCAAGAAGCAACAAAGGGGGTAGCGATACCGACCGCACCAACCGCGCCAATAGCACTTGTTGTTCCGACCAGGAATCGACGTCGACCTTTATTAACGTCGCTTTGACTCATTATGGTTCTCTCCCACCAAATTACAAATCCCAAATTAGAGTATGACGAACCCCAATATGAATGCAGTGCAAATAGTAAAAAAAACAAAGGGTTCTGGCAAGAAAAGTCTCATCACCAGAAGAGCGACATTGACATATCGCATAAAAAAAACGCCTGGATAACCAGGCGTTTGGAAGTATCCCAAGATTAACGCTTGGAGAACTGAGGACGACGACGCGCTTTGCGTAGACCAACCTTTTTACGTTCTACTTCACGAGAGTCACGAGTAACGTAACCAGCAGTACGTAGAGAACGACGTAGTGTCTCATCATACTGTAACAATGCACGTGTAATACCGTGACGAATAGCACCAGCTTGACCAGAGATACCACCACCTTTAACAGTGATGTAAACGTCAAATTTTTCTGTTGCTTCAACAAGCTCTAGTGGTTGACGAACAACCATTTGCGCAGTTTCACGGCCGAAATATTGCTCTAGAGAACGGTCGTTGATAACTAGGTTACCAGTACCGGCCTTAAGGAATACACGAGCGGTAGATGATTTGCGACGACCTGTACCGTAGTATTGAGTAGCTGACATAATGATCTTCCGTATTAAATATTAAGTTCTAGCGGCTGTTGAGCTGCATGTGGATGTTGAGTACCAGCATACACTTTCATTTTCTTGTGCATAGCGCGGCCCAAAGGACCTTTTGGCAACATACCCTTAACTGCGAGTTCAAGAACGCGCTCTGGAGCATGATCGATCAGCGTTTCAAAGTTCATCGAACGCAAGCCACCTGGATAACCAGTGTGACGGTAGTATTGTTTAGCTTTAGCCTTGTTACCTGTAACATGAACTTTATCAGCATTGATAACAACGATGTAATCACCAGTGTCAACATGAGGAGTATATTCAGCTTTATGCTTACCGCGTAAACGACGAGCAATCTCGGTAGCCAAACGGCCTAAAGTTTTGCCTTCAGCATCAACTACGAACCAGTCGCGTCTTACTTCAGCAGGTTTTGCAGTAAAAGTTTTCATCAAAAACCCTTTCATTTAGCATGTATTGACATGCTCAATACCTATTATTATTGGTTATGTCTTCGTATCGAAAACATAACGTGCATATACCTTTTAAAAAAGGCGAGCGGATTATACACATTCCACCCTACTTTATAAAGAGCACATCCTAGATAAACATTAAGATATTATCGCTATCACTTACCTTTATGGCCTATGTTCTAGCGACAAGTACTCTTCAGATTGCATTTCAAGTAAACGACTGACGGTTCTGTCATACTCAAAAGCCAATTGTGTTCCTTTATATATTTCAGGAATTTCTACTTCTGCGGACACAATAAGTTTTACATGCCTGTCATAAAACTCATCCACTAAATTAATAAATCGCCTAGCCATATCATCACGAGTCGTATCAAACTGAGGAACATTAGACACGATAACCGTAGTATAAAGTTTTGCGATTTCAATATAATCAACCTGACTTCTCGGCCCATCACATAATGCGTATACGTCAAACCAAGCGATATCTTCACAACTATTCTGTAAATGTATCTTTCGGTTTTCAATTTCTACCACACCACCTTCTTTTGCTTGCGCTAAATCAGGCGCTAAACGAGCAAAACAAGCCGCTAAAGCAGCCTCTGACTCTTGTCCAAGTGGCGTATAGTAAAGACTTGCCTGTTTGAGCGCACGTAAACGATAGTCAACACCACCATCAATATTCATGACACGGGTGTGTTTATTAACCAGATCGATAGCAGGTAAAAAGCGAGCTCGCTGCAAACCATTTTCATACAAGCCATCAGGCTCAATATTTGATGTCGCCACCAGGCTGGTGCCATTTTCAAACAATACTTTTAGAAGCCCTGCCAAAATCATTGCATCGGTAATATCTTTCACAAAAAATTCATCGAAGCATAAGACCTCAGCTTTAGCCGATATTTGCTTTCCAACGACCTCCAATGGATTTTTAACATCTTTAACTTCACGCAACTCTTTATGGACCATTTGCATAAAACGGTGAAAGTGCAAACGAAGCTTTCTCTCAGTTGGCAAACAATCATAAAACGTATCCATTAAATACGTTTTACCTCGACCGACTCCCCCCCAAAAATATAAACCCTTCTCCACTTCAGGCTTATTGCTTTTCTTAAAAAAGCTTAGGAATCCACCTGTTGCTTCAGGCTTTTTATTTACAATTCGATCAAACAGATCTTGTAAGGCCTCAACAGCCTCTTCTTGTGCAGGATCGTAGGCAAAATCAGAACGAGTTAAATCTTTGCGGTAACGTGATAAAGGGGTCATAGGGCTCTTAAACTTTGAAAGATAAACAAACCAATTAAATTGAAGCTAATTCTAGCAAAATTCTCACCAAAGCTCATCTCAATAAGGCTTCTTTCGAGACAAGATTCAGCTATACTTAACTTGTTATATTTTTGGAGTAAGTCATGAACTTAGAAGTAATTGATGCGGTAATTTTTATCGCTGGCGCAGCTGTAGGCCTATTTTTGGGCATGAGCTTGAAAAAAGAAAATAAATCGGCGACAAACAACACTACAATTTTATCTCCCGATGCTGTGAAACACGAACTTGATAAACAACAGGTTGCTATAGATAGCTTCTTTGAAGAAACTGAGAATGCTCTTGAGCAAGCAGAGACAACTATTGCTAAACTAAGAAATCAAATTGCAAATGGCGCCCTTGAACTAAGCAACGTCAACATACAAAACAACTCCGACATAAATACAACAGCAAAAATTGAAGACACCCCTAAGATAGAAGCAGAACCGCCTAGAGACTACGCCTTAAAAACAGATGTACAGTCTCCTGGAACCCTATCTGAAGACTTCGGCTTTAATAAAGAGCAAGAAAAAAGCAACACACCTTAATTATTAAAAGCTAAAGCACTAGATAATATAGATAGCCCTAGGCAGGGTTATCTATATCTACAAAGCATGCCTCAATTCCAAGCTCATCTTGTATATAGCGAGCCATAGCTTTTGCACCATAACGCTCTGTTGCATGATGACCAGCCGCAATAAAGTTAATACCGTATTCACGCGCTAAGTGTATCGTTTGCTCAGATACCTCACCAGTCAAATATAAGTCAGCTCCTCTTTCAACCGCCTGCTCTATATACCCCTGCGCGCCACCTGAACATAAGGCAACCGTTTTGATTTCAGATTTTCCTGCAAACTCCAACAAGACCTTACGACCCAATTCTTTTTCAACGATCGATTTCACCTCATTAACCCCAACCGCCAACTTAAACTCAGCAACAACACCTATTGATTCCTCTAAAGGCAAATAGGCTTGCAATGGCTGAGGTTTTTCTAATCCAAATTTTTTCACCAATTGAGCGTTATTACCTAACTCTGGATGCGCATCTAACGGCAAGTGATAAGCAAATAGATTAATATCATTTTTAATCAAACTAGAAATGCGCTTATATTTTATCCCTGTCATCACCTGTGACTCACCTTTCCAAAAATAGCCATGATGAACCAAGATAGTATCAGCTTGTAACTTAACCGCCTCATTAATAAGCGCTTGAGAGGCCGTCACTCCTGTGACTACTTTTGAAATTTTTTCCGATCCTTCAACCTGCAAACCGTTTGGGGCATAGTCTTTAAACTTGTTTGGCTTTAGAATAGCGGTTAGCGCTTTTTCAAATTCGTGACGATTCACCATCACCTCCATAGGCAGTATTAATAAAAATTATGATAAGTAAAAAACTTAATCTCAATACAATTTTAGCCAGCTTAGTAGGCCTATGTCTTGGTTTATCTTATCTACTTTACTTCCAAATCAAAGAATCTCACTCAGAAGTGCACACTCAAAGTTATGCAAACTCAGTCAATCAAGCCGCCCCAGCGGTTGTAAATATCTACACACAAAAGAAAGTTACGAGCAGCAAAGCAAGCAACTCTTTATCTCAAAAAACATCAAACAAATCAGTTGGCCTAGGGTCTGGAGTAATCACATCAGATAATGGTTACATACTTACCAACCATCATGTTATCAAAGGTGCAGACGGCATTATTGTTGCACTGAGAGACGGTCGTCAAACAAGGGCTAAACTTATAGGCACAGATCCTGCGACTGACTTAGCTCTATTGAAAATAAACCTTCTTGAGTTACCTAGTATCAAAATGCCAGAACAAAATATGACTTCGGTTGGTGATTTAGTTTTCGCCATAGGCAACCCATTTGGGATAGGTCAAACGGTTACAATGGGTATCATAAGTGCTATGGGAAGAAACCAGCTAGGGCTTAATGCTTATGAAAACTTCATTCAAACTGATGCGGCAATAAACCCTGGAAATTCAGGTGGCGCACTTATCAACAGCCAAGGCGAAATCATTGGAATCAGCACAGCAATTTATTCAAACAGCGGCGGCTCACAAGGTATAGGCTTTGCAATCCCAATCGCTGACGCTGTTGACATTATGGAAGACCTCATCCTGTTTGGTAAAGTAGAGCGCGGCTATTTGGGTATAGAAGCGAGACAAATAACACCTGCTACGGTAAAAATCCTAAACCTAAATATTAAAGAAGGCTTGCTGGTTTCAGATGTCAACAATAAGAGTCCTGCTCAGCACGCCGGCATTTTAAGTGGAGACATTTTATTGAGTATAGATGGCATAGCGACAACTAATGCCAATAACACTCGAAATCAAATTGCAAAATACAAACCTGGAAAAGTCGTTTCTATTGTTGGTGTAAGAGGTACTCAATCCTATCAAACAAGCATTAAACTTGGTGAGCAACCTATGATGGGAGCAGAGAAACCATAAATAAAAAATGCCGCTGAATAGCGGCACTTTTAAAACTAAATTTGAGTTTATTTTTCTAGACGAACTTTTAACTGAGACAAACTCTTTTCGAAGTTTGCTCCAGCAATATCATTAGCAAATAAAGCAAGATAAGGGCTCAACAACCCCGATTCTAGCTCGCCATTAATAGACCAGGAAACTCGGGTTACATTACCAGACTCTAACGCCTCAAGACTAAGTTCATTCGCAACGACCCTTTGCCCCTCTTTGGGAATAACATCAAATTTATATTTAGCTGATCTAAGCTCGCCAATTCTAATTGAGCCTTTATCACCAGACTCATAGTTAATAGCCAAGATTAAATCCTGCGTAAGCGCAACATCAAGCAACTCAACTTGTCCTTTCTGCACATAAAGCCATCCAGACAAATTGGACGCTTTCGCTAAAAAGTCTGCAACCTCAATTTGTGTCGCATCAATATTGATAGAGCGCTCAATATGATATTTCTTTGGCAAGAAGTAGCCTACAACCAAAAGAAATATCACAACCAAAGCAAAAATTCGCGTCACCACTCTTAATTGATAGAGTGCTTTTCGCTGATGATCAGGTGCTTCACGTTTTAACAAAACCTAATCCTTGATTTGTCTATACTCTGCTGACATTGCATGCGCCTGTAGAGACTCACCTCTAGCCAAAGGACCAGCAATTTTAGCCAATTCACTAGCACCCTGAACAGAGCAATTAATCAAGGAACTACGTTTTTGAAAATCATAAACACCCAAAGGAGATGAGAATCTAGCAGTACCTGATGTTGGCAAAACATGGTTAGGCCCTGCACAATAATCACCTAGAGCCTCAGCCGTGTGTCTCCCCATAAAAATAGCGCCAGCATGACGAATTTTAGGCGCCCACAATTCAGGCTGATCAACAGATAACTCTAAGTGTTCGGCTGCCACATGATTAGCAATTTCAATCGCCTCATCCATACTTGCAACATGAACTAAAGCTCCACGCCCTTCCAATGAAGCTAGAATAATATCTTTACGACTTTGACCTTCAAGCAACTTATTCATCGACTCTAGAACTTTGTCTAGATAAGCTGCGTCTGGGGAGATCAAAATAGATTGAGCATCTTCATCATGCTCCGCTTGTGAGAACAGATCCATCGCAATCCAATCAGGGTCGGTCTTACCATCACAAACAACAAGAATTTCAGATGGCCCTGCAATCATATCGATCCCAACCGCACCAAAAACCATTCGCTTAGCTGTCGCCACAAAGATATTACCCGGGCCCACAATTTTATCTACTTTAGGAATAGTTTCTGTACCATAAGCAAGCGCAGCAACAGCTTGAGCACCACCAACAGTAAAAATACGATCAACACCCGCAATGCTAGCAGCAGCAAGCACAATATCGTTAACCACACCATCAGGCGTTGGAACGACCATAATAATTTCTTTCACACCAGCAACTTTTGCAGGCATAACATTCATCAAAACAGAAGATGGATAAGCCGCTTTACCGCCAGGCACATAAACACCAACTCTATCAAGAGGCATCACCTGCTGACCCAAAACTGTGCCATCAGCCTCTTCATACTGCCAAGAGTCTTGCTTTTGATGAAGGTGATATGACTTCACTCTCTCAGCTGCCGACTTTAACGCTTGCAAAATACTTGCATCAACACGAGCTATTGCCGCTTGAATATCAGCAACAGGCACTTCTAATTGTTCTGCTGCTTTAAACTCGCAGCGATCAAACTTATTTGTGTACTCAAGCAAGGCATCATTTCCTCGCTTGCGTACATCAAAGACAATATTCGCAACCGTTTGCTGGACATCTAAGTCTGAAACTGAGTCCCACGCCAGAAGAGCATCCAACTCATTTTTAAAACCCTCTTCCTGAGTAGAAAGTCTTTTTATATTAATGCTCATTAGCTTTTTCTTTCACCTTCAACTGCAGATTGCAGCATTTCCATAATAGGCTGAATCTGATCATACTTAGTTTTATAAGCCGCTTTGTTGACTACCAAACGAGTACTGATATCAGCAATAAGATCACGCGCCTCAAGCCCATTCGCTTTAAGGGTGTTTCCTGTATCAACAATATCCACAATTAAATCAGCTAATCCCATAATTGGCGCCAATTCCATTGCACCATAAAGCTTAATCACATCCGCTTGTATGCCCTGCTGTGCAAAATACTCTTTTGCTGTTGTCGTAAACTTAGATGCCACTTTCAAGCGACCTGTTGTTTCAGGCACACCTACAACGCCAGCTGTCATTAAACGACATTTTGCAATTTCCAAATCAAGCAACTCATAGATATTACTTGTATCTGACTCCATCAATACATCTTTACCCGCTACACCAAAGTCAGCAACACCATGCCCTACGTATGTCGGCACATCTGTTGCCCTTAGAATAACAAGCTTAATATTTTCATGGTTGGTATCAAAAATCAGTTTACGACTTTTCGAAATATCTTCTGCGGGAATAATGTTGGCTTTTTCCAATAAAGGTAAAGTCTCTTTAAGAATTCGACCTTTTGATAAAGCTATTGTTAACGTCTTACTCATTTTAATTTAATACCCTTGATATTTTCGCGCCGAGAGAACCAAACTTCTCTTCAATACATTCATAACCACGATCAATATGATAAATACGATCTATCTTAGTATCCCCTTCTGCTACTAATGCAGAAAGAACTAAACTCGCAGAAGCCCTTAAATCCGTCGCCATCACTGGGGCACCTTTAAGCGCACTACCACCTTTAACAATGGCCGTATTACCGTTCACTTCAATATCAGCCCCCATACGCAACATCTCATCAACATGCATAAAACGGTTTTCAAAGATATTTTCTGTAACTCGCCCCACACCATCTGCAATAGCATTTAATGCTACAAATTGAGCCTGCATATCTGTTGGGAAAGCAGGGTAAGGTGCTGTACTGATATTAACAGCCTTAGGACGACGCCCTTGCATATCAAGTTCAATCCAATCCTCGCCTACCTCAACACTGGCACCCGCCTCTTCAAGTTTGGCAAGTACTGCTTCCATTGAATGAACATCAGTATCGACAACTTTTACCTTACCTGCGGTAATTGCAGCGGCAACAAGGAAGGTACCTGTTTCAATTCGATCAGGCATTACAGAATATTCAGTACCAAAAAGCTCTTCCACGCCATCAATGGTAATAGTATCTGTACCATGACCCGTGATTTTCGCTCCCATAGCAATCAAGCATTCAGCCAAATCAACAACTTCTGGTTCACGAGCAGCATTTTCAAGAATAGAGCGGCCATCAGCTAAAACAGCAGCCATCAAAAGATTCTCTGTTCCTGTTACCGTTACCTTATCAAAGAAAATTCTCGCCCCTTTTAGGCGACCATCAACTTTAGCAACAATGTTACCGCCTTCTACTTGAATATCTGCACCCATCGCTTCAAGACCACGTAAGTGAAGATCTACAGGACGGCTACCTATTGCACAGCCACCAGGCAAAGAAACTATGGCTTCGCCAAAATGACTAACTAAAGGCCCCAGCACCAAAATTGAAGCTCGCATTGTCTTAACCAATTCATAAGGCGCTTCAGTGCGGTTGACAGTAGAGACATCTAACTGAACATTCATTTTTTCATCAACAACAACACCACACCCCATAGAGCCTAACAACTCCAACATGGTCGTAATATCGTGCAAATGAGGTAGATTTTTAATCGTAATAGGTTGCTTTGTAAGAAGTGTTGCAGCCAAAATAGGCAAAGCTGCATTTTTTGCACCAGATGCTCTAACCACACCATTAAGTGACTGACCGCCAGTAATTAGCAGCTTATCCATACTGTTTCCTTAACGCGTAATTAGTTTAATTGACTATATTGTGCTGGTGTATAGGTTTTCATAGTAACGGCATGAATTGCGCCACTGGCAATCGAATCTTGAAGATGCGCGTAAACCAGCTGTTGTCTTTTCACCATAGATAAACCGTCAAAAACAGGAGAAATCAGGGTCAATTGAAAGTTACACCCTTCTCCTTCGGCAATCACTTCACAGCTTTCAATTTCACTTTCTAATAATGCTTTTACTTCGTTTGCGTTCACAACAACTCCAAATCTTAAATAACGCCTATAACTTATTCTGTATATTGGCTCTAATTACCAAAAAACTTTAAATCAACTAGTCAAAACACGTCATTACACGACTATTTATCATCAACTAGTGTAAAAAAATCATTCAACTGGGACAATTCTATCAGACCTTTCACTCCGGCACTGGCATTTATTAAATTTACTTGCCAATGTTTTTTATTTGCAAACCTCTGATAAAACAAAAGTAATGCAATTAGCCCGCTATCACTTCCTTTCAAAGAGGTTAAGTTTAAGTCTTTAGCTGTATTGAGGGAGTTTAAACATTTGCTTAGGTTAGCTTCAAGCATCATAAGCTCTGCTGCTTGGTATTCTCCTAAAATGCTAATTTCCTTATCACTTTCCACCAATTCAAGCATGCTCACTCAACTCTCTTTTCCAATGACTTAGCCCAGCTTGCAATTGCCAAGTCTATGTTGTTTTTGTTTTTTTGAACCATGGATGCAAATTGCTTTCTAAAAGTTAGGCCAAAATTAATACCACTAATAATCACATTATCGAGCAACCATTCGTTTTGCTTACTCAGCTTCATCAAAAATACGATATCAACCAAGCTGCCAGCATCAGTCACAAACTCCATGTTCACTCTAGCTTTATTTTTTTTCTTTGAAGGGGCTAAAGGTAAAATTTTCACCTTCTCTTCATCAAACTCTAATAAAGCGGTCGCATAACTATTCAAAAGTGTTTGTTTTGTCACTGTTGAAAACTCTAATCTTTGCTCTTTTGAGGCCCTACGATAATATTTCCCCATTACATTCTTCGCAAAGTTATCGAAATTAATCAAAGGTGAAAGAATTTCGTCTGCTTTCTGCCTTAAAGCCGCTTTATCCTTTGATAAAACGTCACGATTGGCAACAATCTCAGTCTTCAATAATTCAACAACATTAACAACCTGCTCTCTTGGCCCAAGCTGAGCATAAGCCAATTGAGTAACTAGGGATAAAAGTAAAACACAAACGGATAATAATATTTTCATAATCAATCCCCTTGAGTCGATTCAAATAAGAACTGACTAATAAGGTTTTCTAACACTAAGGCAGATTGTGTATCATATATTTCTCCACCTTGAGTTAAGTACTCTTCTTCTGCACCAATCGACACCCCCACATATTTTTCACCCAATAAACCATTAGTCAAAATAGCAAATGAGCTATCTGTAGGAATATTTTCAACATCCGCATAAATATTAAATGTTACAAGTGCCATATAAAGCTCTTTATCAAGAACAATACTATCTACTTCACCAACAGTGACACCAGCAATAGAGACTTTTGCTCTTTCAGTAAGGCCACCAATATCATCAAATCTTGCCTGTATTTGATATACATCTTTTGAACTGGAACCAGAAAGCCCACTTACTTGAATAGCTAAATACGCTAAAGCAGCAAACCCTAAAATAACAAACATACCAACCATAAGCTCTAGCTGCTTATTCTTCATGCTAAAAATCCCCTATCATAGCGGCGGTTAAAATAAAATCTAATGCGAGAATAGACAAAGACCCTAACACTACAGTACGTGTTGTAGCCTTACCTATACCTTCTGATGTTGGCTCGCATTCATATCCTTGAAACACAGCAATCCAAGTTGTCGCTATGGCAAAACAAAATGCTTTAATAATGCCATTAACAACATCCGTTGAAAAATAGACCGACTGCTGCATCAATGACCAAAAACTTCCTCCATGAATTTGTAACCAACTCACAGCAACAAATTCACCACCTAGCACGCCCACTGCTGAAAAAATGACACATAAAATCGGCAGACAAATTAAACCAGCTATAAATCGTGGCGCTATAATGCGTCGATAAGGATCAACCCCCATCATTTCAAGGCTAGAAAGCTGCTCTGTCGCTTTCATCAAACCTATCTCTGCAGTAAGTGCAGAACAAGCTCGACCGGCAAATAGCAAAGCAGTAACGACTGGACCGAGCTCACGTAACAATGTCAATGCAAGTAACTGCCCTACTGCCTGCTCAGAGCCAAACTTTGCTAAAATTGTATAACCTTGAAGCCCTAGTACCATTCCGATAAACAGCCCAGATACAACAATAATAACTAGGGACAGCACACCCACTGAATAAATTTGCTTTATCAACAAATTCATCGCCCCAGAAAAGGATTTGGGCTTATGTAACATCACATGGATCAGAAATAACCCGGCTCTACCAAAAGCAGCGATCGAGTTAATCGCAGTCAATCCTGCCGACTGTATTGATTTCATCTAGCATTCCCACCCATTTTCATATCCTCTTGATAATCCATCGCATCAAAATGAAACGGAACAGGACCGTCAGGCAAACCACCTAAGAATTGCTTAACCCTTTCATCTGAAGATGCTCGAATCTCATCAGGCGTACCCTGTGCAACAACAGCACCACCCGAGAGAATATAGGCATAATCAGCAATTGAAAGAGACTCTTCAACATCATGGGAAACTAATACTGAAGTCATTCCCACTGATTGGTTTAATCGTTTTATCAACTCAACAACTACCCCCATTGAGATAGGGTCTTGACCAGCAAAAGGTTCATCAAACATAACCAATTGGGGATCAAGTGCAATTGCACGCGCCAAAGCCGCTCGTCGAGCCATTCCCCCTGAAAGTTCAGCAGGCATTAAGTTCGCTGCCCCGCGTAGGCCAACACTCTGTAATTTCATTAAAACCACATCACGAATAACATCTTCACTGAAGTTCGTATGCTCTCTTAATGGGAAAGCAACATTATCAAAGACACTAATATCAGTAAAAAGTGCGCCACTTTGAAACAACATGCCAATTTTCTTTCTAGCTTCGTATAATTGCTTTCTAGACAAATCTGGTACATTTTGCTGATCTAATAAAACCTTGCCCTCATCAGGCATTAACTGACCACCAATTAAACGTAACAAGGTAGTTTTACCCGTTCCACTTGGGCCCATAACCGCGGTAATTTTACCCTTTGGAATTTGTAGCGATATGTCTTTATAAATTGCTCTATCACCACGATAGAAACTCATATTTTGAATATCAACAAAGTTATTGCTCATCAGTTTTCCCTGGTTCTTTATCACCAAACGTGAATATTACACTGGATTTTAATAAATTGAACACTAAAACAAGGAGATTAAGTGGTTTATGGCATTTAAGGTCTTGAATTTATGGAGCAAACTTCATTAAATTAGGCATCATTTTTCACACGAGTTAGTTTTACCTCATGCTGCTATTCTCTGCCGCCCTATTTTTTGGTCTCATTCTCCTAGTTTTTAGTTCCGATAAGTTCATTGAGCACTCTGCATTGGTAGCAGAAAAACTAAATGTAAGCCCAATTGTTATTGGTTTCACCTTAGTTGCCTTAGGCACTTCAGCCCCCGAAATGGTTGTATCAGCGATTGCTGCACTAGATGGTGCACCTGAAATTGCTGTAGGGAACGTCTTGGGGTCTAACATTGCAAATGTAGCGCTTGTATTTGGCGCCACGTTATTAATCAGCGCCATCCCAATAAAAGAAGGTCTTGCTACCAAAGAAGTGCCTATTCTGCTAGGTATCACCATACTTGCTGGCTTACTTATGATGGATAACAGCTTAGAGTTTTTAGATGGCATTATCCTTATTATTGCTTTTTTTGTCGCACTATTCTTACTGTTACGAAACAGCAAAGGCCTAGAAGAGGAGCTTACACAGGAGCTACCAGAAGACGATGGGTCGAGCGTTACTAAATCACTGACAATAGCCGTAATAGGTCTAGCCGTTTTAATTTTGAGCTCAAAAATTCTAGTTTGGGGTGCGACAGGTATAGCGGTTGCTTTCGGTGTCAGTGAGTTACTTATCGGATTAACCATCATAGCAATTGGAACGAGTTTACCAGAGCTTGCAGCGTCAATAACAAGCGCCCTTAAAGGTCACCACGACATTGCCATAGGTAACATTTTAGGCTCAAACCTGTTTAATTTAGCAACTGTACTTCCTTTACCAGCTATTATTGCCCCTGGACTTATAGACCCTAACATCATGGGCAGAGATTATTGGTGGATGTTCTGCACCTCACTATTTTTAGCACTTTGCATCCTGATTTTCCGTAGAACTAAATCAACCAGCATCCCAAAATGGATCGGTATTATACTGCTTATCAGTTATGCTACTTATTTAATCAGTCTATTTTTACAAGCTAGGTAAAGATTTATCATGAAACAGAAATGGACACTGGCCTCAATTGCTCTAGGTGCAATGCTAGTTTTTAGTTTCACATTTTGGTTTGGCCTTACACCTAAACAAAGTTTGTTACAAAAAAGTGAATTAGAATCTGCACCAGACTTTTTTTTAGAAGGTGTTGAAACAAAAACATTTAATATAGATGGCCAGTTGACAGAAAAGTTGTTAGCGAAAGAAATTAAACACTACCCAATGCAAGGAGAGTCTCATCTTATTGAGCCTATAGTAAGCAAAACTCAAAACGGAAGTATTTGGGTAGCTTCTAGCGAAACAGGCTTAATTAAAGATTCAAGTAACGACATATTGCTAAATGGTTCTGCTAAGATAACAAACCAATCAAATGAATCTGTACCAACTGTCATTACATCCAATAGCATTATTTATACAGATAAAGATCAAAGTATTACTAGCCTTGGCAAAGCCAACATCACATCAGCACAAGGCAATATTAAAGCAGACACTATCACTGCATTTACCAGCACAAATAAAGTAACCATGCAGGGATCTGTACGAGGAAGTTATGAACAAAATCGTTAAATGCTTATTTTTATTAAGCTGCACCATTAGCGCCACTTCTGGGTATGCGTTACCTGAAGATTTTCAAGAAACCATTGAAATCGAAGCAGATTCAGCCTTCATAGATAATGAAAAAGGCAATGCTATCTACATAGGCAATGTAAAAGTTAGCCAAGGCAGCATACTGATTAGTGCCAATAAACTAACCATTACTAGCTCAAAGTCCACTAACAAATACGACAAAATCTTTGCTAAAGGGACAGATGGTCAAGCTGCAAACTTTAGCCAACAAGTAGATATCGCTGGCAATATGGTTATTAGCCGAGGCACCAAAATTTTCTATGATAGCAGCACCTCTATTTTAGAAGTAGAAGGTGAAGGCTTTATTAAGCGAGGTGAAGATGAAATTGCAGCAGGCTTTATCCGCTACGACATGAAAACAGGCACATTCGAAGCAAAGAAAAACAAAGGCGGTCGTGTTTCCATGACATTACAACCCCAATCTAACACACCTCCTAAGGCTAATTAATGGCGATTCTAGAAGCTAAAAATTTGGCTAAGAGCTACAAAAAACGTAAAGTTGTTATTGATGTATCCATAGCTGTAGAGTCCGGCCAAGCGGTTGGCTTATTAGGGCCAAATGGCGCAGGCAAGACCACTTGCTTCTACATGATAGTTGGCATGGTTGCGAATGATGAAGGTGGCATTTTTATTGATGGCGAGCCAGTAACACATTTAGCCATGCATGCAAGAGCACAAAAAGGCATAGGCTACCTTCCTCAAGAAGCGTCCATATTTCGAAAAATGTCTGTTGAAAATAATATTGCCGCCATCTTGGAAACTAGAAAAAGTCTCTCCAAACAAGAAAGAGAGGAGAAGCTTGAAGAGCTTCTTAACGAATTCCACATTACACATATACGAAAGAATTTAGGCATGGCACTTTCTGGTGGTGAAAGGCGTCGTGTTGAAATAGCAAGAGCACTAGCTATGAACCCAAAATTTGTCTTGCTAGATGAACCTTTTGCTGGCGTTGACCCTATCTCTGTTGGGGATATCAAACAAATCATCAAACACCTTCAACAAAGCGGTATTGGCGTCTTAATTACTGACCATAATGTTAGAGAAACATTGGATATTTGCGACAAGGCTTACATAGTGGGTAATGGACACATTATCGCCTCAGGCAATGCGGAAGAAGTCATTTCGAATGAACAGGTAAAAAAAGTTTACCTGGGCGACAACTTCCGACTCTAGATCTTTCTCTTTTACTGAAAAAGGGAGTAATATGCATAACTCGTTCCAAATCATTCTTACAGAAAGTGTTTCACTATGAAGCAATCTTTACAGTTAAAAATTGGTCAACAACTGACCATGACACCTCAATTGCAGCAAGCCATACGTTTACTGCAATTATCTACATTGGACCTACAACAAGAAATCCATGAATTTTTAGAATCTAATCCCCTTTTAGAAATGGATGATGATGACTTTAATGATACTAGTGTAGAAGAAAATACCGACAAAAAAGATAATGAAGCTAATTCAAATAGCCAAAATAATGATGAAGCAAGAGTAGAGTCTGAGTGGACAGAAAGCATCCCAGAAGAACTATCCATCGACAGCTCTTGGGATGATACTTATCAAAACTCCGCAGCAGCATCAGAAAGCCAAAGCTACGACAATGACTTTGATTTTGAGAGCAGAAATGCACCTTCAGAAAGCATCCAAGACCACCTGATCTGGCAACTTAATTTAACGCCTTTTTCTGAACGTGATATTGAAATTGCCTACTCTATTATTGAGTGCGTCCAACCTGATGGCTACCTAAGCATTTCTATCAATGAGATCTGGCAAGGCTTAATGCCACAACTCGAAGAATTAGAAGAGGACGAGGTATTAGCTGTACAACATAGGCTACAATGCTTTGACCCTGTAGGCGTTTGTTCAGCTGATTTAAGAGAATGCTTGCTAGTTCAATTACAAGCTTACAAAGAACACCCTCTTTACAAGAGCACTCACAACCTAATAAATCAGCACCTCGCTTTGTTAGGAAGCAGAGACTTCACCCAGCTATCTCGAAAAACAAAACTAAAAGAAGAAGCCCTAAAGGAAGTTATTGCTCTAATACAGCAACTTAACCCAAGGCCTGGTTCTCTTATCGATCAAGATGATACTGATTACGTTATTCCAGATGTTAATGTCAGAAAACGTAATGATATCTGGCAAGTTGAACTTAATAACGATGCACTTCCTCCCGTTAGAATCAACAAAACCTATTCATCACTTGCTAATAGCTCTAAAAAAACTGAGGAAGTGAACTACATTAAAAACTCTTTGCAAGAAGCCAAATGGTTTTTAAAAAGTATCCAAAGCCGGAATGAAACCCTACTCAAAGTAGCTAGCTGTATTGTTGAAAAACAAATAGATTTTTTTGAGCTAGGTGAAGAAGCCATGAAACCTATGGTGCTGCATGATGTTGCAGAAGAAGTTGGTATGCATGAATCCACGATTTCTCGTGTTACCACTCAAAAGTATATGCACACACCTAGAGGCATCTTTGAATTGAAATACTTCTTCTCCAGTCACGTAAGTACTGACTCTGGTGGAGAGTGCTCATCAACAGCAATACGAGCCATGATCAAAAAACTCATTACCGATGAACCCGCCAAAAAGCCTTTAAGCGACAACAAGCTTGCAACGGCATTGGCAGATCAAGGCATACAAGTGGCAAGGAGAACCGTTGCTAAATACCGTGAAGCAATGAACATCCCCCCTTCAAATGAACGAAAAAGACTAATATAAAGCGGAATAGAAAGTGTCATTAACTAACATTTTAAAACCAGAACTAGTAATCGCGAATCTTGCTACGACCAGCAAAAAAAGAACACTTGAAAGCATTGCTAATTTGGTAGGAGATAGACTTCATTGCGACAAAGAAGCCGTTTTTGATGCTTTACTGGCTCGCGAAAAACTTGGAAGTACTGGCGTAGGCCAAGGTATTGCTGTACCTCATTGCCGCTTGGAAGAAGCAAACCATACAGCAATGGTTGTTATCTCTTTAGAAAAGGCAATTGACTTTGACGCGATAGACCGCAAAAAAGTCGATCTAATATTTGCTTTAATTGTGCCGCCACAAGAATGTGATCACCACCTAAAAACACTAGGTCAGATTGCAGAATTTGCTCAGTCTCCAGAAAAGTTAGAGTCCTTAAGACAAGCAGATTCAAATCAGGCACTTTACGACACATTTAAATCATTGTTATAGGGACCAACATGTTAGAGCAAGAGATCATTATTATTAACAAACTAGGTTTACATGCCAGAGCAGCTGGTAAACTAGTCGAAACGACATCACGATTTTCTTGTGATATTACAATAGATAAAGAAGGTCGCAATGTGGACGGTAAAAGCATCATGGCAATGATGATGCTAGCTGCCTCAAAAGGCACCAATATTACAATCAAAACCAATGGTGAAGATGAAGCAGCAGCACTTGAAGCCATAACAGCACTTATCAACAATCGCTTTGACGAAGAAGAATAATACCTAAACCAAATGGTTGAACAGGATACGCAACAACACCTGCAAACTGTCACAGACTCTCTTGAGTCTGGTGGCACTATGCAAATTAAATACTTACTTAATGGCGCCTTACCTGCGCAAGATGTCGCTCGCCTTCTAGAATCCTCACCGCCAAAAGAAAGACGCCTTCTTTGGGACCTCATAGAACAAAAGAATGAAGGTGAGATACTTCAATACTTAAGTGAAGACATTAGTGTTCAGTTCCTTAAGGAAATGGATACAGAGCAACTTGTTGCCGTAACAGAGCAACTTGAAAGTGATGACCTAGCAGACATACTACAAAACCTGCCTGAGACAGTCGTAGCTGAAGTACTCGCGTCAATGACGGCTCAAGACAGATCTAGAGTCGAATCACTCCTAAGCTACCCAGAAGACTCTGCTGGCGGCTTAATGAATACAGACACCATCACAGTTCGACCCAATATCACTATCGATATTGCATTTCGCTTCTTAAGGCGCCATGCAAGTCTACCTGACATGACAGACAGTTTATTAGTTGTCAGCCGCTCTGATAGATTTTTAGGCACTCTCCCTCTAACCAAACTTCTCGTTGCTGACCCCGAAGCTAGCGTACGAGATATAATGGAAACAGAGACAACGGTAATTGAAGCTAACGCTCCTGCTAGTGAAGTAGCCCAATTATTTGAAAAAATGGACTTAGTATCTGCCCCAGTAATTGACGAAGCTTCCGGCAAACTTTTAGGGCGTATTACCATTGATGATGTCGTCGATGTAATTCGAGATGAAGCAGAACACTCAATGCTCAGTATGGCCGGCCTTGATGATGACGAAGACACTTTTGCCCCCATCATGCAAACCTCTAAGCGCCGCGCAGTTTGGTTAGGCATTAACCTGATTACAGCTTTTATTGCCTCTTATGTAATTGGCCTTTTTCAAAACACAATTGATCAGGTCGTTGCTCTCGCCATTCTTATGCCAATTGTTGCCAGCATGGGCGGAATAGCTGGCTCACAAGTACTAACATTGGTTATTCGAGGTATAGCATTAGGCCATATAGGTGCAGCTAATACACGATGGCTTTTAAACAGAGAGATTGTCGTCGGCTTTTTAAACGGCATACTTTGGGCCATTGTTGTGGGCGCTTTAACTGCATATTGGTTTGACAACATTGAGATTGCCTATATCATAGCGGGCGCATTAATCATTAATTTACTGTTTGCCGCCCTTGTCGGCACACTCCTCCCTATTACATTAAAGCGCTTGGGCATAGACCCAGCTCTTGCGGGTAACGTAATACTCACTACAGTGACAGATGTAGTCGGTTTTTTATCCTTTTTAGGGCTAGCAACTATTTTTCTTATTTAGGCTCACATGACAGACTTTGATCAATTAGAAGACGACGAAAACTTTATTAGTAAAACTCAAATCAAGCGTGAAATGGAAGCGCTGCAAGCTTTGGGTAAGAAGCTACTTAATTTAAGTAAGGCACAGCAAAAAAAAGTTGAGATGTCTGACACCCTACGAGATGCATTAGCTGAAGCTGATCGTATAAAGAAACATGAAGCCATGCGTCGCCATATGCAATATATCGGACGCATTATGCGCACAGAAGATCACGAAAAAATTGCAGCTCGCATTGAGTTATTTGATACAACTTCTGCTGCTCATAACAAAATGTTTCATCAACTTGAAAACCTACGTGACGCATTAATTGGCGAAAACAGTCAAAGTGTTTTACAAGAGTACTTAAGCGAAAACCCTGATGTTGATATTCAGCACTTTAGACAACTCATTAGACAAGCTCAAAAAGAAGTCAGTCAAAATGGCAAAACAACAAACCGCAAAAAGCTATTTAGACTATTAAGAGAAGTTCAAGACAAAAAACTTGGACTTGCCTAGCCCCTATTCAGGACGAGCCAACACTAGTTAATAAAAAAAGCGCTTTATGAAGCGCTTTTTTTATATTCTAAAATTCAATAAAAGCGCCTATGACTATGAACAGGCATAGTTTCACGACACTCATTTATTTTAGCTAAATCTATTTCTACCAGTAGAATATCAGGCTCATGATCTAGCCGACCTAAACAGTCTCCCCAAGGAGAATAGCATACAGAATTCCCAAATGTTTGGCGTGTACTTGAGTGATGGCCACATTGATTCACACCTAAAACATAGAATTGATTTTCTATTGCTCGACACTTCAATAAAGTATGCCAATGAGCCTCGCCTGTACGATAGGTAAATGCAGCAGGCACAATAACTAAATCAGCACCACAGTCAGCAAGCTTTCGATACATCTCAGGAAACCTAACATCGTAACAAATTGACAAACCAAGCTTCAGCCCCTCAATTTCAACAACCATAGGCTCAAGCTGACCAGGCTCAATGACCTTAGACTCCATATACTGACCATTTTGATCAGAAACCATGACATCAAATAAGTGAATTTTATCGTATCTAGCCTTAAGCTCACC
Source organism: Marinomonas sp. SBI8L (assembly GCF_001624705.1). Taxonomy (GTDB): domain Bacteria; phylum Pseudomonadota; class Gammaproteobacteria; order Pseudomonadales; family Marinomonadaceae; genus Marinomonas. The sequence goes on along the minus strand of NZ_JSEO01000007.1, from coordinate 129,541 downwards.
ATCCGGACCAAGTACCAAGCAAGACTGTCTCACTCTCCCTGAATCCACCACATCACCATCAGGACGTTTTAAACTTGGATGCGAACCAATAACTAGATGAATTTCATGATGCTTTGCTAATTGGGAAAGCTCCCTTAATACCAACTCTTGATCAGGTGATTCAGCTAAAGGACGCATCTTATTACCCGCAAACATAAGAGCATTCTCAGGTAATACAACTAAATTAGCCCCTTCACTTACAGCCTTATCAGTCATAGCTTGAATATTTGCTAAATTAGCCTGCCAGTCATCTTTACTTGTCAATTGAATTGCTGCGATCTTCATTTCACTTATCTCTATTTTTGGGGCGCTCTTTTGGCGTATGTATTACAGGCGTAATAATAGGATCATTAAATGGACCCTTGATTAAATATTCAACACCGGTCACTTTCGATAATTTATCCCCAAATATCTTATCTGTTATATATAGAATACCTGCTACCTGAGGCATCCCAAGTAAGAAACCAGCAATGGGTAATGCATTACCTAAAGGGAAATAGGCGATCATCCTTTCATCAAGTGTCTCAGTAACCAAATCAGCGCGGCCTTGCAACTCAATCTCAACCGTTGGAGAAACGATACTAAGAGGCTTATTCGTATTTAACTGACCATCTTGAATAACCAGAGTTGTAGACATTTTATCATAGGTCAAGCCATCCGAACTGACATCAGAAAAATCTAACGTTAATCTACGCGCTAGCGCATGTAAGTTAAAGATCCCTAAAGCTTTTAGGAAGCCAGGCAGCTCATTAACTTTTTCCAACACACCATTTTGGGATAAAAACGCTATTCGTCCAGTTAGAGTATCTCTTTGAATATCAAACGGTGTACCCAACCAACTTAGACTGACATTTATTTTATAACTTTTGGAGGTCAACAAGGTTTCGTTGGAAAATTTTCGGGTTAATTCATCAATATTCCCGCCATCTATATCCAATACCAACTCTACATTTGAATTAGCGTCATCCTGCCAAAACAAACTTCCAACAAAGTCGCCCTCTGTTAACTCGGTTGAAAAGGGATCAATTCGAATTTTTTTGCCTAAATTAGTAATCATCAAACGCCAATCACCATAAGGCTGATTGTTAACAACTAGCTCATCTATATTCAATGACATGCTTGGTATTTGCTGAGCTTTAATCCCAGCAGAATCAGATGCACTTTTAACACTGTCTTGCGAAACACCTTCTTGAGCTGGACTATTCCAGCTAAGATAAGAAAAATTAACAACAGGTCCCTGTAAATCTTTAGTTAACTGTAAACTCATTTCTTCAGAACTAAGATAAATATCACCTAATCGCTCACTACTATCGTATTCAACCTTAACATTGTGTAAAAGGTTGTCTTCATTCAACCTAACTTGATCTGCAATTAGGTGCACAAATGAAAGCCACTCAGGCACAAATAGGCGTAAGCTTTGAGGCTCAGACTCATTACCAGATTCATTTAAAAACTTGCGCCATGCAGCCAATTCAATATGGGGTAATTGCCCCCTTAAAGATAACCCCTCTCGAACTTCTTGGGGCATATCACTTGCTTCATTAATTAAAGCCTGACCACCATAAAAGCCTGATTCAGAAAAACGCAATTTAGAACGGTAATTTTCATCATACAGAATAGAAACATCAGCATAATCAGATAACACATCAATAGTAAGCGCTAAGTTCTTGTGGGTGTTTGCTGTTTTAGCAAAGGGAACAGGAAGAGACACGCTGGCGCCATGTAAATCTGTTTTAGCATTTATAGTAACTAAATCAGCCGCCTCAGGATTAATCACAAAATCTGCAACAAAGCCAACCTGCCCTTGTACTGTTCGGGTCAGCATTTCAGGCAATTTCTGCCAGGTCATCACCTCTTCAAGACTTAAGTCACCTTTGATGTCAGCCCTAATCAATAAGTCTTTCGAAGGCAATACATCACCATATAAATTAAGCTTAGCATTACCAGAAAAAGCCTCTATATCAAAAACTGAATCATAGATCCCTTTCTCTGTATCATAATTCAAAGATCCAGTTAGAATTTTGCCCGTCAGTTCAAGATCAGTTATTTCGAGTGGACTATTTTTAAGTTGTAAAGCGAGATTAAAATATGGACTGACATTTTGATCATCTTCTAGAGGAAGAATAAGTTTAAATTCTCCTTTTGCATCCCCCTCAGTTCGCCAGGTTTGAAAAGGCTTAAGCACCCCTGTAGCTAAATCAGTCTGAGCAAGCAACGCCATCACATCACCTAAATCATCAGCCAACTTACCGTCTAAATTTAGAGCCCCTAGCCCACCTTCAGTAAAAGGAATAGAGAGGGATAAATCCCTACTTTCAACATCTGCTAAGGCGGCATAATTTAACTCAAGCCTAACGCCTGAATTATCAATTTGTACATCTGCATCAACATCTTTAGCAGCAGGCCAATCGGGCGCAAACTTCACTTCAGCCCCCGCAACATCAAGGTCCACTAAAAACTGAGGATTGGAACCTTCTGATAACTCAGTTTGCAATACAAAGTCAGCTTGCCTTGCATGCCCAACTAATAATGAATCTCGCAACCACTTATGGGCAGACTCAGGCAAGGCAATATTAGGGATGTACGCCAAACCATCGGCCATGGCAAGATTCTCACCATGAATATCTAGCGCCAGCGTATCGCTCGCATTACTTACCACCTCTAACCTAAAATCACCAGTAAGGTCAGCTCCATTTCGATTCAGGTATAAATCGTTTGCCGACACGAGAAAACTATCCTGTTGCGGCCCCCACTCAACTTGGCCAACAACACCATCTAGTAGCCAAACATCCTGATACATAAGAGGGAAAGCCAAACTTGCATCATTAGATACAAAACTAATTGAGCCCTGATCATTATTAATTGTAAGTATCGATTCTAATCTCTCAACACTTGGAATATTTTGATAACCTTGAGCCGAATCTATCATCAAGTTTCCCTGATAAGTCACGGATAGTTTTGGTTTTTCTATTATTTTAAGATGACCGTTCTTTGCTACACCTTGAGCCTCCATCGCTGTGAGCATTTTTGTCACAAACCAAGAGTCATTTAAATATGGGATAGCAAGACCCAATCCTAAAGCGAGGTCAAGTTGATCAAAAGACAAGCCTGTAGTCTTCTGCTCAAAATTTCTAGTTAACTTAATGTTTGCAGCAGGATAAACCTCCCCCTCCTTGCTAAGAACTAAATCTGCCAATTGAAGATTTAATTCCTTAGTCCTGAGTGAGTATTGAGAACTAAGCTTAGAAGCTAAAGAGAGCTTTTCCCCCGAAAACAATTGCGGCTGTAAATTAAGACTCCCAACCAAAGATAAGTCAGAACCAGACGAATAAGATAACCAAAGCTTTGCCCCAAAATCCAACTGAGAAACCTGAAATTGCTCAAGCTCCACTAGCTCTGATTGACTAATACTCATTTCAGGCAAATCAAGCTCTGCAACAAGCTTTAAACTATCAGGTCGAATTAAATCACCATGAATTTCAGCATTAAGTTTAAATTCATCATCATAGTTTTGATGCTTTACCTTTGCACTAACACCTATCCCTGATGCGGTTCTTTGTAAATACATGGCATCAGATGATAAATTAATTAAACCAACTCGCTCACTGTGAACCGACAACTGAGTATCTATTAAAGATATCTGTCTTTGATCTAAAAAATAATTAAAGATACGAGCAAAACCGCCCGTATTTTGAGATGCAACCACAGGCAAACCAGTCAAAGACCAGCGCCCTGAAGCCTCAGTTAAACTCACCTGAGTCTGATATAAACGTATGTAGCTAAAGTTTGGCTCAAGCTTAATTAATGATTGCCATAAGTTTAAACGAATCATCAATCGTTCAAACCTTAGAGGCTGGGACTCACCCTCTGCCTTTAAACTTAACCCATCAATAGAAAAACTAGGATCAAGACCCTCCAGTTTTGCTGATATATTCTCAATCTCTATCTGATATCCAGAAACTTGACTTAGATTTCTTTCTATCTGATAACGGTACTCATCAGCATAAGGCAAAGAGAACTTCACCAAAACCATAAAGGAGGCAAAGATTAGAACAACAGAAACCAAAAGCCACCAAGCTATATCGGCAGCCCGCTTCACACTCAAACTCATTTGGCCGGACACTTATCAATCACAAACAATTATCGTATAACCACATCATATTGGTCTTGGGTATACATGGTTTCAACCTGGAAATGAATACTCTTACCAATGAAGGCTTCTAACTCTGCGACACTGGCACTCTCCTCCTCATGCATACGATCAATTACTGCACGAGAAGCTAACACAGCATAAGTCGGAGAATCGTAGGCTCGGTCCGCTCTGAGTATCTCCCTAAAAACCTCATAACAAACTGTTTCAGGCGTTTTAACCAAGCCACTACCGCGACATGAACGACAAGGCTCACACAAGGTTTGCCCCAAGCTCTCACGAGTACGCTTACGCGTCATTTCAACTAAGCCTAACTCAGACACACCTGTAATTTTTGTCTTAGCATGATCTACGTCCAATATCTTCTCAAGCATGCGCAAGACTTGACGTTTATGCTCTTCATCTTCCATATCGATAAAATCAATAATGATAATACCACCTAGATTACGCAACCTAAGTTGACGACCAATCGCTGTGGCAGCTTCTAAATTAGTCTTGTATATGGTTTCTTCCAAATTTCGACTACCAACGAAAGCACCCGTGTTGACATCAATAGTCGTCATAGATTCAGTTTGCTCAACTAAAAGATAACCACCGGACTTTAGTTGCACCTTACGATCTAACGCTTTTTGAATCTCATCTTCAACACTATAAATATCAAAGATAGGTCGCTCACCAGGATAGTATTCAACCCTTTGCCCCACCTCAGGTATAAACTCTTCCGCAAAAGACTTTAATTTAGCGTAATTCTCTCTAGAATCTATCCGTATTTTTTCAGTTTTAAGACTGACCAAGTCACGCATGGTGCGCAAATGTAATGGTAAATCATCATAGATTACTGAAGGCGCTTTTGCAGAGCTAATACGCTTTTTAACCGACTGCCATAAACGCGTTAAGAATTTAATATCCGCTAAGATTTCTTCTTCGCCAGCACCCTCTGCAGCTGTTCTTAAAATATAGCCACTTGTCTCATCAGCCTCCGTCAGTGCAGCTGAAACAAGCTGTTTTAATCTTTCTCTTTCAGCTTCATCTTCAATTCTTTGACTGACACCCACATGAGACTGATCTGGCATGTAAACCAAATAACGAGATGGGATAGATAGATGCGTTGTTAACCTAGCACCCTTTGAGCTAATTGGGTCCTTAGTCACCTGAACAACCAAAGACTGACCTTCTCTCAAGTAATCACCGATTTGATCACTTGGGTTTACAGCATCACGCTCAGCCACCTCAGAAACATGTATAAAAGCGGCCCTTTCTAACCCTATATCTACAAATGCTGCCTGCATGCCAGGCAAAACACGGACAACCTTGCCCTGATAAATATTACCGACAATACCTTTACGAGTAGACCTTTCAATATAAACTTCTTGTAAAACACCATTTTCAACAAGAGCAACTCGAATTTCCATCGGGGTTACATTAATTAAAACATCTTCACTCATTGGACATCTCCTGTAATGGCTCTATTCCTACTTGCTGCAATAACTGCGCCGTTTCGAACATAGGCAAACCAACTACAGCAGAAAAAGAACCATTTATTTGCTCAACAAAAACAGAACCTAAACCTTGAATACCGTAACTTCCCGCTTTATCTTGCGGCTCACCACTATCCCAATAGCGGCTAATTTCAAGGTCAGATATCCTACGAAATGTGACTTGGGTAATAACATTTTTAACAGCTAAATGATCAAAGCGAGCATCAAATAGACAAACAGCCGTCATTACTTGATGTGTCTTACCAGACAATGAACGCAACATGGATTGTGCACTCCCAAAACTATCAGGTTTGCCTAAAATCTCACCATCAAGTACAACACTGGTATCAGAGCCTATAATAATAGACCTATCTGGAGGGGAAAGTTCAGATTGAAGCGACAAGCTTGCGCTTGCTTTAGCCTTTTCAACAGCCATACGCTGAACATATTCAGCAGCATCTTCATTTACAAATGGGGTTTCATCTATATCAGCAGGCAAGATATCGAACTCCCTCACCAACTGCCCTAACAAGCTTTTTCTGCGTGGTGATGCTGAAGCTAACAATATCATTTATTTTCCTTAACGGATGGCGTACATGCGTCGAATACTACGTAATACAACAAAAGACCAAGGCCACAAAGCCCCAGTTATAATAGCTGGCACAAAAATCATTAGAGTAGGTTCGGCGTCGCCCAAATACCTATCAATACAAAAGTCTACCAACTGACTAATACTGACAAGCAAGCCAACAAATACACCTTGCTGCCAAGAGTGATACATGCGAAGCCTTTGATAAAAAACAGCACAGGTAAAAGCAATAATGACATAAGTTAAAGAGTGCTGACCTAATACGCCGCCTTGCAACAGGTCGACCATAATACCCAACATCCAAGCAACACCGACCCCAACTCGGTAAGGTAGCGCAATAACCCAGTACAAGATAACCAACAACGCCCACTCTGGCCTAAACCAAACAAAAGCATCTGGAAAAGGTAATGCTTCAAGCATAAGCGCAATAAGAAGAGTGATTAAAAATACCAAACTGGCTTTCATTAGCGCTGAGACTCCGGCACATCAATTAACATTACATGTCGACTTCGCTCTAGTTGAGCTAACGGGACTACCTCGACATCAGCGTAGGGCTTACCAGAGATACGGACAACAGACTTAACAACACCGACGGGATAATCACTTGGAAACCTATCATCTAATCCCGATGTCGTCAGTACATCACCTTTTTTAATATCTGCAGAATGAGGAACATTCATCAAAGCAAGACGCTTAAGGTCACCTGTGCCTCGTAAAATACTTCTCAAACCTGTTCGAGATAATTGTACTGGCACAAAATGGCTCGCATCAGCGATTAATAGCACACGACTGTTATAAGCACCCGCCTCAACAATTTGCCCCATCACCCCTGTCGCATCTAGCACAGATTGACCAACATAAGCACCAGAAGAGAAGCCTTTATCAATCATGATTTTATGGCTATAAGCATTTTGATCAAAACCAATGACTTCGGCCATAATGATTTTAGCTTCAACCTGCTGCGATGCATCCAGCAATTCACGTAAGCGCACATTCTCAGCACGCAAAGAGTCTAACTTTTGCAAGCGGCTTTTTAAAACCAAAACATCTTGATTTAATCTTTGATTCTCAGAGACAAGATACTCACGACTAGCAAGGTGCTCTACTCCCCAAGAAATAGCTTGTTGAGGTGCGTTAACAACAACTTGGATAGGCGTAACAAGGAAACTCAAATAAGGACGAAGTGGATTAAAAAATCCACTTCGGGCATCTGCAACAATCATGATGGAAGATAAGATCACCAGCAAAAAAAAGCGTAAGCCTGAGACCTTACCTTCAAAAAAGAGAGTACTAATAGCTCACCTCTAACCTTTTACTCATTATCAGCAGTAAAGAGCTCAGAAGCATGTTTATCTATCATCTCTAACGCCATACCACCACCACGGGCAACACAGGTCAGTGGATCATCAGCGATAATTACTGGCAATCCAGTTTCTTCACTAATAAGACGATCAATTTCACGTAACAAAGCACCACCACCGGTTAACACCAAACCTGTTTCACCGATATCAGCAGCAAGCTCTGGTGGAGACTGCTCAAGCACACCTTTTACCGCTTGAACAATTTGCGCTAGTGGCTCTTGTAAAGCATCAAGTATCTCAGTGCTACTTAGTGTAAAGCTACGAGGGATACCTTCAGCCAAGTTACGACCACGAACATCAATTTGCAACTCTTCACCAGTATGATAAGCCATACCGATTTCAGTTTTGATTTTCTCAGCTGTGGCATCACCAATTAAACTACCGTAGGCACGACGTACATAAGTCGTGATAGCTTCATCAAAACGGTCACCGCCTACTCGAATAGATTCAGAGGTTACAACACCGTTTAATGAGATGATTGCAATTTCAGTAGTACCACCACCGATATCAATAACCATAGAGCCGGACGCTTCAGCAACAGGTAGACCTGCACCTATCGCCGCAGCCATTGGCTCTTCAATGATATAAACTTCGCGTGCACCAGCACCCAAAGCAGACTCTTTGATAGCACGACGCTCAACTTGAGTGGATTTACAAGGTACACAAACCAATACACGAGGACTTGGTTTCATCAAGCTATTCTCGTGTACTTTAGAAATAAAATACTGCAGCATTTTTTCAGTAACATGAAAGTCTGCAATAACGCCGTCTTTTAATGGACGAATAGCGGTAATATTGCCAGGTGTTCTACCTAACATACGCTTCGCATCAGTACCAACGGACGCAACGGTTTTTTGATTGCCATTATGACGAATTGCCACAACGGAGGGTTCATCAAGCACGATTCCACGGTCGCGAACATAGATAAGGGTATTCGCCGTCCCTAGGTCAATCGACAAATCGCTTGAAAACATTCCCCTGATTTTCTTAAACATGAATTTCAACACCCTGATAGATACGATACGAACAGCGTAAAAATGTACCAATCCAAGGCCCATTCGGCAAGCTGAATACACGCTTTTCTACAAAATAGAGGGTGCTATTTCATTGTTTATTAAAATTTTTTTAATTTAGCGGCTTATTAATCAGTTTTTAAGGCAATCCTCTATCACCCAACCTTGGTTCTCGATACAATAGCCAACATTTTTTACAACACACTATTTATGGGTGAAATATGTCTCTAGATAAACAAGACGTGCAAAAAATTGCTCATTTAGCGCGCCTAGCACTCACTGAAGAAGATGCTTCTCAATATCAATCATCTCTTTCCAGCGTTTTAGAACTAGTTGAGCAAATGCAGTCAGTCGATACAGATGGTATAGAGCCGCTTTCCAATCCATTGGAAATGACACAAAGATTACGTGCAGATGAAGTAACAGAAGAAAACCGTCGCGAAGCTTTCCTAGCGAATGCTCCAAGCACAGAAGCAGGCCTTTTCTTAGTGCCCAAAGTGATTGATTAATTGGATACCATCATGCTTGAACAAAACATCTCTAGCCTTGTACAAAAGCTACGCAACAAAGAAATTACAAGTGTCGAATTAACACAAAGCTACCTTGATAAAATCAAGGAACTAAACCCTAGCCTAAATAGCTATATCACTGTGCGCTCTGAATCAGCACTTGCTGCAGCCCAAAAAGCAGATGAAGCGATTCAAGCCGGCACAGCAGGTCCATTAGCTGGCATACCGATTGCGCATAAAGACTTATTCTGCACTAACGGCATTAAAACTACCTGCGCCTCAAAAATGCTAAATAACTTCATCCCTCCTTATGAGTCAACCGTAACAGCTCGCCTAGAACAAGCTGGCGCCATTATGTTAGGTAAGACAAATATGGATGAGTTTGCCATGGGCTCCTCAAACGAAAACAGTCATTATGGCCTAGTTAAAAACCCTTGGAACACCGACCTTGTTCCTGGCGGTTCATCTGGCGGATCTGCCGTCGCAGTTGCAGCAGGCATGGCAGTTGCCACAACAGGCACAGATACCGGCGGTTCAATTCGTCAACCAGCCTCTTTTTGCGGCATTACCGGCTTAAAGCCAACTTATGGCCGTGTCTCCCGTTTTGGTATGATTGCTTATGCATCTAGCTTAGACCAAGCTGGCCCTATGGCTCGAAGTGCCGAAGACTGCGCTCACTTGATGAATGCTATTGCGGGATTCGACCCTCAAGATTCAACTTCTGCAGAAGTAGACACTCAAGATTATTTAGCGGATCTAAACAAACCCTTAACGGGTTTAAAAATTGGCCTGCCTAAAGAATACTTTGGCGAAGGCCTAGAACAAGGCGTCGCTGATGCAATCAGAGAAGCGGTAAAAGAGTTTGAGAAATTAGGTGCTAGTGTTATTGATATATCACTACCTAACTTAAAATTAAGCATCCCCGCTTATTATGTCATTGCACCATCCGAAGCCTCTTCTAATCTATCAAGGTTTGACGGCGTTCGTTATGGCCACCGCTGCGATGAACCAAAAGACCTGTTAGATATGTATATGAGATCTCGCGCAGAAGGCTTTAGCAAGGAAGTACAAAAGCGCATCATGGTAGGTACATATGCACTATCAGAAGGTTATTACGATGCCTACTACCTAAAAGCACAGCGTATCCGTCGACTAATAAAACAGGACTTTGTTAACGCTCTTAACGAAGTAGATGTCATCATGGGGCCTGTTGCACCAAGCACAGCGTTTGCCATTGGCAGTAAGACAGATGACCCTGTTGCCATGTATCTAGAAGACATTTACACATTGTCTGTAAACTTGGCAGGCATCCCAGCCATGTCAGTACCAGCCGGCTTTAGTAACAAGATGCCTGTTGGCCTTCAAATTATGGGCAACTATTTCGCTGAATCTAAATTACTTAACATTGCACACCAGTTCCAGCAAGCAACTGATTGGCACCTACAAACCCCAAGCATGGAAAAAGGAGCATAAGAATGAACTGGGAAATTGTTATTGGCCTTGAGATTCACGCCCAACTATCCACGCAATCTAAACTATTCTCTGGCGCCCCAGTAAGCTTTGGCGCAGAAGCAAACACCCAAACAACCTTGGTTGACCTAGGTATGCCTGGTGCACTCCCTGTATTTAACAAGGAAGCCCTAAGAATGGCCGTTATGTTTGGCCATGCAGTGAATGCTGACATTGGTATGACATCAGTTTTTGCACGCAAAAACTATTTCTACCCAGACTTACCTAAAGGTTATCAAACCAGCCAAATGGACGACCCTATTGTTGGTATTGGCCACCTTGACGTCACACTAGAAGATGGCACCACCAAACGTGTTGGCATCACTCGTGCCCACCTAGAAGAAGATGCGGGTAAATCTTTACATGAAGATTTCCATGGCATGTCTGGTATTGACTTAAACCGTTCAAGCACACCTTTGCTTGAAATTGTTTCTGAACCCGATATACGCTCAGCAAAAGAAGCCGTTGCATACGTTAAGATGATTCACTCTATCGTGACTTACCTTGGCATTTGTGATGGCAATATGGCCGAAGGCTCAATGCGTTGCGACGTAAACATCTCCCTTCGCCCTAAAGGACAAGAAGAGTTTGGCACTCGTACCGAAATCAAAAACGTTAACTCTTTCCGTTTTATCGAAAAAGCCATTCATACAGAAGTTGAGCGCCAAGCTGACATTCTTGAAGATGGCGGCAAGATCACACAGGAAACTCGCCTGTATGATCCAGATAAAGATGAAACTCGCAGCATGCGCTCAAAAGAAGACGCTAACGACTATCGCTACTTTCCTTGCCCAGACCTACTCCCTGTCGTATTGACTCAAGAGTATGTTGATGAAATTAAAGCAAGCCTACCTGAGCTGCCAACTCAAAAAGCTGCCCGCTTTATTTCTGAATACAAACTAAGCGAGTACGATGCAGGCGTACTATCTTCTAGTCGCCCTATGGCAGATTACTTTGAAAAGGTTAATAAATCTGCTGGCGACACCAAGTTATCAGCAAACTGGGTAATGGGGGAGTTAAGCAAACTTCTCAACCAAAACCAGTTAGATATTAACGACAGTCCTGTCGATGCAAACAACCTAGGTTTACTGCTAGCCCGCATTAAAGACAATACAATTAACGGCAAAACTGCCAAAGACATTCTGGCTGATATGTGGAATGGCGAAGGCAGTGCTGACGAGATAATTGAAAAGAAAGGTCTAAAACAAGTTACCGATACAGGTGCTATAGAAGCCATGATTCAAGAAATCATAGTAGCGAACCCTGCTCAGGTGGAACAGTTTAGGGCAGCTGAAGCAGATAAACAGAAAAAAATGATGGGATTCTTTATGGGACAAATAATGAAAGCATCCCAAGGCAAAGCCAATCCAGGCATAGTCACTCCTATCTTGATGAAGCTACTAAAAGGCTAATAACATTAAAAACAAAAAAACCGCGTCTAGTACGCGGTTTTTTTTACATCTAAAAATCATCGGCTCAAGACTAGCATATTCTTAAGCTAGCCAACTTCACTTAAACTGCATACTTGATTTCGGCCATTATTTTTCGCCAAATAAAGACGTGAGTCAGCCACTTTAACCGCACCTTCTAAATTCTCAAACACTTCGCTCACAACACCACCACTGTAAGTCACCTTCACCTCTTCACTGGTGAAAGACTTATCATCCAAGCATTCATGTAATGCTTTTAAGCGCTGAGCAATACCTTCTACAGTACAAGTATCATTAAGAACGCAAAATTCCTCTCCGCCAAAACGAGCCACCAAAGAATCAGAGAAAAATTCGGTCAGAAGCTCAGAGAATGCCTCCAAAAGCCTATCACCAATTAAATGCCCATAATTATCATTAATCTGCTTAAAGTGATCTATGTCTATCATCACCACATGAATAGGCCTGTGTGCAGCAACTGCACCCTGATAGAAACTTTCACCCTCCGCCATCAAATAACGCCTATTATAAAGGCCAGTAAGCGCGTCAAGGTTAGCCAAATCTCTTATCGTATTTAACATCTCTTGAGCTTCTAAGTTATGTATTACCCGACAGTGAAACTCTTCATGATAAAAAGGCTTTTTAAGAAAGTCGTTAGCACCAGATTTAATGAATTTAGCGGTTAAGGATGAATCCCCTTCAGAAGACAAACCAATAATAACCAGATCTTGAAAACGTACATTTCGGCGTAACATTCTCACCAAATCATAACCATTTATCACAGGCATATTATGATCAGTAATTAACATACTAATGGTGTCATCTGACTCCAAAATCGTCAGCGCTTCTTGCCCATCTTTAGCCTCAATAACTTGAAAGCGATACTGTTGCAACAACGTTTTAATAAAGTTTCGGCTGGTTGTTGAGTCTTCTGCAACCAAAACTTTAATCGCAACATTTTTTCGCAACCTCTCAACGACCTTCATAACATGCTGATATGAATAGCGACTATCCTTGGTCACATAATCCACAACCCCTTTATTCAAAAGAGAGAGCCGAAGATTATCGTCATAGGTCCCAGTTAACACAACACATGGAATCCCTCTTTCAAGCATGGCATCAACGATCTCTCCGTTTTCAGCATCAGGCAAATGCAAATCAACCACAGCAACAAATAAGTCATTACCATGAATGTCGATTTGCTCTATTGCTGCGCTATAGCTATTGGCTAAAACAGGTTCAAAGTTTGAATTTTGACCTACCAAATGTTTAAGTACCTTGAGCACAACAGAGCTATCTTCAACCAAAAGGATTTTTTCTTTCATATTCATTTCATATAAGGTAACTGGACACATAAACAATACACGGGCAGACGAAAAAGCGACAGTTTAAAACACCAAATATTACATTAGTTAACATGGTTACAGAGCAAAATCCCTATAAAAAACAATCCACTTAACACAAGATAAAAAATACATTTTTTTAACTTGCTTTACGTCATTTTAGGTTAAAATTATCTTTTGCCAATTAAGAGATAAGAATGCAATGTAGACCCTCTTGTGGAGCCTGCTGTATCGCGCCATCGATAAGCTCCGCCATCCCAGGAATGCCTAATGGCAAAGCGGCAGGAGAAAGGTGCATACATCTTCTCAACGACTTTAGATGCAATATTTTTACAGATAATGCTAGACCCAAAGTCTGTAGTGACTTTAAAGCAGACAAAGATATTTGCGGAGACACAAGAGAAATAGCATTGATAACAATCACTGAACTAGAAACCATGACCAATTAATATGAGTCAATCACCAAGGAGATATGAATGAATTGGACTGCCTTAAAAGGACTGGCTTGCGCCTCATTAGCTTTACTACTTAGCGCTTGCTCAGCTCCAACACCCAAAAGCAGCCCGAGTAGTTTTGTTGTAACACCACCAAGTGTTGAACAAATTGCGACAAGCGTTACCAGCCAAGTCAGCATGATGGTGAATGCCTTTTCTCCTGTCGCAGGACAAGCACTACCGAACGAAGCAGTTCAAGCCGCTTATCGCTTTAGGGAGTTCAAACCTTTTTGGATTGAAAACAATATACTAAACCCTTCGTTATATAAATTAGTTGATATCTTAGAAGAAGCTGGCAGCCATGGACTCAACCCCATTTATTATCACACCAGCACCATTAAAGAATATCTCGCGATTCAGCAACCAAGTACGCAACAATTGGCAGAACTGGATGTAATCGCGACGATTGCACTATCTAGCTATGCCCATGATTTAAGCATTGGCCGCTACGAACCCCTACTTATAGACCCAAACTGGCAGTTAGATGCTCCAACTAGCCAGTGGTCTGAACTACTCTATTTAAACTCCACTAGCGATATGGTTAACTACCTACCTCAGTTAGCACCTCGCCACCCTAACTACCAGGTATTACAAAAGTGGTTGGTTTATTATCAAGACATTGCTAGCAAACAAAAAGATATCCGCGTATCTGCTGGCGTTCCACTATCACTTGGCGATCAAGGCCCAAGAATTGCGCAGCTAAGAGCACGCCTAGTTCAGCTTGGAGATATTCGTTTCTCAACTCGAACGATTCAAGAAGACAAGTTTGATAAAAAAGTTAAGCAAGCTCTTATCAACTTTCAACGACGACATGACTTAAAAGCCGATGGTCATGCCGGTTCCCAGACAATCGAAATGCTTAACGTTCCGATCGAGCTAAGAGCAAAACAAATTGCTTACAATTTAGAACGTTGGCGCTGGCTACCTTCAGAGTTAGAAGCTGAACGAATTTGGGTGGATCTAACCGACTATAAAGTGCACACGATTCTGAATGACCAACACTCCACCATGAAGGCAGTGATAGGCAAAAAAGAACGCAAAACGCCAGTATTTAAAGGTAAAATGACCTATATGGTTGCTAATCCCACTTGGCGCGTTCCTCACAGAATTGCACAAGAGAGCTTACTACCTAAGCTACATACCAACCCTAACTACTTACTAGAACAGGGCTATAAAGTTTATTCCAGCTGGACTGTTGGCGCCAAAGAACTCGATTCAAGCCAAATCGATTGGAAGAAGATCACACCTCAAAAACTTAAATATCGCTTTGAGCAAACCCCTGATGAAGGCAATGCTCTAGGCTTATATAAATTTATGTTTCCCAATCGAAACGAAATCTACCTACATGACACACCAGCCAAGCATCTCTTTAAGGAATCTAATCGTGCCTTCAGCTCTGGTTGCATTCGCCTAGAAGAGCCTGACTTATTTGCCAATAACCTGATCGCTGGCAGCAAACAAGTTGAAGTGTTGCAAAACGCAATTCAATCCAAGCAAACCAAGGTCGTAAGCCTACCCAAGCAACTGCCTGTTTATATTGTCTATTTCACAGTTGTACCTGATAGAAATGGCATGCCAGGATTTCGTAAAGACATCTACGAAAGAGATAAGTTAATGGAAGAAGCTATGGGATATTTTCCATCTCCGGAAAACTCAGCCATTTAAAACTCAAAAGGCCAATCGGATGATTGGCCTTTTTATTGACATGAAATTACCTTTAATGGCAGATAACGCACACTGTAATTTCTTCTCTATCATGATATAGATGCTTCGCCTGTATTTCGTATTGACGACCAGCTTTATCCAGCGAATCTTTCAACAAAGCCAAACAAGTTGAGACTTCTTGGAAACGCTTTTTCATAGGTAGCTTAAGATTAAAAATACTGCGCCTAGTCCAACCTTGACTCAACCACTTGGCCATTAACTCTGTCACCATTTGTGGCTTTTCGACCATGTCACAGACCAACCAATCAACCTGTCTTGGCGGTTGAAACTTAAAGCCATCAGCCTTTTGATGATCAACCAACCCCGTCGCCATTAGCAACTCACCCATAGGCCCATTATCTATAGCGGTAACTCGCATACCACGCTCAACCAACTGATAAGTCCAGCCACCAGGCGCAGCACCTAAATCAACAGCTGTCATGCCCTCTCGAAGTAATACTGGCCATTTCTTTGCAGGCACAAATTCATGCATCGCTTCTTCAAGCTTTAAGGTAGAACGGCTTGGTGCATTCGAAGGAAACTTTAGCCTTCTAATCCCCAAAGGAAATTCACTTCGACATCTTGCGTTAGAAACACCTAAAAAGGCAAGCTCACCACTCACGAGAAATAAATGATGCCTTACCCCAACCGCCTTAGTTCTCAATAAGCTCGCTTTCTTCCAGCCCTGTCGTAACGGCTTGTCTAGTTTTTTAATTAAACCAGCCAGCCCTTTGCCTTCATTTGTATCTGCTGTTTCTATCCAGAGATCTTGAGCCAGAGGCAATTTTTTAGCAGCATCAAGTAGGGCCTCAACACGCCCCCCACTTCCCATACTTATTTCGTCATTCACTGCAATTATCTGACGAGCAAAAATCAAATCAGAAAAAGAAAGCGAATCAATCAGCAATTCACCCGCATCAGACTTTTCCATAACAAAAAGAACAAAGCCCTGCTTTGGCTGCATACGCACATAACCATAGAAGCCATGCATTGCTGCCAATTCGGTAATTTCGCCAGCACAGTCTTTTTCAAAGCCTGGGCGACAGTACAATAAAACATTTTTCATTAAGTTTACCTCTGGCGGGCATTCTACAAGGATTTAATGTAAGAGTCTCAGGCTATAAGGGTTTAATTTATATGCCACAATAAAGCGAGCCTTAATCGGACTATTTAGGCCAAACAAGCTCATTTGGAGTAGAAAAACCTGCTTCTTGCATAACAGGCTCAATCATATTAAATACCTCTCCAAAATCAGGTATGAACTGATAAATTTTTGCCTCACCCAGCCATTCAAAACTTAACTGAAATGCATGCAAATACCCCCTATCACATTCCTCTCCTCCATAACGCACATCGCCAAGAATGGGCGCACCCAAACTTTTCAAAGCGACTCTAAGTTGATGCGTTTTACCCGTTTTTGGCTTCAATAAAAACAAGCGTAATCCAGGCTTTATTGGTGTCGAGAAAAACTGAGTGTGAGCAAGGTTTTCACTTGTCTGATTTAACATCCAACTTCCTCTTCTGCCTTGCTGCATCCCCCCTTTGATACTACCCTGCTTTTTCTTCGGTTTTTTTGCACTTATCGCTAAATAAAATTTAGTCACTAAGTGTTGCTCGAACATAAGCCCAAACTTTTGTGCTGCCTGTTTGTTTTTTGCTAGCAGAATCAAACCTGAGGTAATTTTATCCAACCTATGTACCGGATAAAAAGTTTGATCAGGATATTGCTCATGCATCCATTGCATAAACCCAATTTCTTGACCTTCAGCATGAAAACTCATGCCCGCAGGTTTATTAACCACCCAATAATCGGCTTCTCGATAAAGTACGTTAGGTAAAATAGACATAGAAATTTGATCTAGAAAGAAAAGAAAAATACAAGGATGTATTTATAAAGTATAAAAGTAAGACTTAATTAGAAGCTAGTATAGGCAGAAACGCGATTACGACCCTCACGCTTAGCACTATACAAAGCACTATCTGCTTCAGCTAGGATCTCTTCATATCGGTTTGTCTCAAGGGAAATAGCAGATAAACCAACACTCAATGTAACAGGAACAACAACACCCATATCGGTTTCTATGAGCATATCACTCACTTCTTGGCGTAAGCGATCCATCTCTTGTAATCCCTGTGCTATATCCGTATCAGGCATGATAACGACAAACTCTTCACCGCCATAACGCCCTAACTTATCCGCAGGCCTGATTGTTTCATCCATTTTAGCGGCAACACTTTTAAGCACCACGTCACCAGCTTCATGACCATAGGTATCATTAATTTTTTTGAAATGATCAAGATCGACGATAGCGTAAACACAAGATTCCATATTAATAACGGCATCTGCATAAATATTTACAGCATCCGCAAGCACCTTACGACGGTTAGCAATCCCTGTTAATTCATCTAACTCAGCCAATTTTCGTAAATCAGAGTTAGCTCGCCTTAAACGACCCACTACAAGTGCAGTTGCACCACTGATCGCTGCAAGCGTAATAATAAAGGTTAAATTTCTTACAACCACCTGCTGCTCAGGTGCCATTAGAATTTGAGATGAATTTGGATAGGCATAACACAAAATAAAAATAGCAACACTGACAATTAAAAAGGGGACTCGCCAATGCCTAATTTCACGACTAAATGCAGTATAAACATACACACCTATTACCGCTAAAAACCAATGAAGATGACTTTCGACACCGTAAAACACCATGGTTTTTACTGAGGTATTACATATCACTATGACAGGGAACAGAATCGCAGCGTAATTTTGACGCTGATTAATATTTAGGTATAAGCCAAATAATAAAAAACCAAGGGATAGGATTTCGAAAACAAGCAGGAAAACATTACTAAGCTGAAGACTAGGAAGAAAAAGAATCAAAAAAGCCGCAAAGGTTAGCAAATAAGATAAATTTACAACCTGAACATGGTAGGAACTACTATCAGCATCAACACCAACGCCGAGGCCTAAAAATTGATCTATACAAGCTCGGATACGACTCAAAACTCACCCAACTCCACGCTGCTGCTTTTTTTCTATCAAACACTTAACAAAAAAACACGTTAAAAAACATTAATACAATTCAACAGTATCATTTAAGCAATGATTAAAAACCGAACGACTATCTTACAGAAGCGCCATTAAAAAGCCTACCCTATATGCCAAATTGCTTTTAAAAAACACACCTTTATTGTGATAAAGCATGTTAATTCAATAACAGGTTAAACGTGATTTCCAACTTTCCTTTATTTTCATTAACTTAGCAAAACAGCAAAAAATACATGTACAAAAAAAGGTCATTAGAAAGAACGCTCCCCCAATGACCTTTTAATGAAACTTTCGATTACAAAATATGAGTATTTATCTATATACGACCCATATCTGTTACAGCTACTTTTCCGCTAATCTAAAGCCTGCAATTTTATGAACCTCATTTACTGCACGAGCAAATTCAACCTCAACACTATTATCAATTCTCGCATCAAAACCATCAAAAATTTGTGTTTTGGTTGCGCCTTTCACAGCCATAATAAAAGGAAACTCAAACTTAGCTTTATAGCTGTCATTGATATGCTGGAAGCGCTGAAACTCCTCTTCATTCAGTTCATCAAGACCAACACCTGCTTGCTCTGAGGTTGAATCATCCGTCAGTTCACCTGCAAGGGCAGCTTTACCCGCTAAATCTGGGTGAGCACGTAATAATGCTAATTTAAGGTCATAACTGGCTGTATCTACAATATTTTTCATTTGGGAAGCAATGGCATCTACAGTATCGAAACATTGCTTTTCTACACTCACTTCAAGTTGTTGCCACAACAATTCGGCAACCCAATCAGAATGCTCGTAAACACCTGCGAACTGAGCCATAAAAGCGTCTTTACTTAATTCACTTGGCTTATTGATTAAAATTGTCATCATCTATTCTCTTGTTTAGAAGCACTACACATTAGTACTTCAAATTAATCGGTATTACTTTTGATAAGGGAAATTCTCACGCCAGTGATGAGCAATATCGATACGGCGACAGCACCAAACATCATCAAACTGCTTCACATATTCTAAGAATCGACGTAAACCTGCGATACGAGCAGGACGTCCAATTAGGCGACAATGCAGGCCAATAGACAGCATTTTTGGGGAATCAGCACCTTCTGCATATAAAGTATCGAAAGCATCTTTTAGGTATTGAAAAAAGTGCTCACCCGTATTAAATCCTTGAAGCGCGGCAAAACGCATATCGTTAGTGTCTAGCGTGTATGGGATCATTAGCTGAGGGATACCAGCTTCTTCTTTCCAAAATGGAAGATCATCACTGTAATCATCTGCGTTATATAAAAAACCACCTTCTTCAGCCACGATACGGTTAGTATTTGGGCCAGTACGCCCTGTATACCAACCTAGTGGGCGATTACCCGTTAGGCGCTCAATAATTTCAATCGCCTTATGCATATGCTCGCGTTCTGTTTCTTCATCTACATACTGATAATCAATCCAGCGATAACCATGACTACAAATTTCATGGCCAGCATCAACAAAGGCTTTTGCCACCTCAGGGTGACGTTCTAACGCCATTGCGACAGCAAAAATAGTGAGAGGAATGTCCATTTCTTTAAATAGGTTGAGTAAACGCCATACCCCTGCTCGACTTCCATATTCATAAATGGATTCCATACTCATATGACGAACGCCTTCACGAGCATCCGTACCAACCATTTCTGACAAGAAGGCTTCTGAGGCTTTATCGCCATGAAGAATGCAGTTTTCACCACCTTCTTCGTAGTTAAGTACAAATTGTAAAGCAACACGTGCTTTATTAGGCCATTTAGGATGTGGCGGATTGGCACCATAGCCAGTTAAGTTTCTTGGGTAATCAGACATAAAGTGGCACTCCGTGAAAATTTCTTTTTAAATTTATAGTTGTTAAAACTAAATAGATACGTTAAAAAAATATGAGCATGTTTACGATTGATTAATATCTTCAATCTCATGTTAGATAATTCTTTATGCCCCAACTTTAAAACAAATAAAACGATTATTGAATACCTGAAACAAAAATTTCAACATTTAGATGTTTTTTTCTCAATTTTTAAGTTTCATCTAGACTAAAGTTAGCATCAAGGCGGCAATATCTGGTTCGGCATCCTTTTTGCTTAGCCACACACTAAATAATTAAGTTTGTTTTTGTTCAGCACTCAGATGTTATAAGCCCCCTTCTCCAATAACTGAGCTAGGGTTATATCAACTTAAGCCTTGAGCATTATTACTATGTCTCAAGTAAGTAGAGATGTGATTGTGATAGAGACTCCTAATTTAACTCGCAAAGAAAGCGCTCCTCCTCGCCTCACTCTTAAGAATATCACTAAGGAATATCCAGGCTGTCTTGCCAATGACAATATCAGCATGTCATTAGAAAATGGCGAAATTCATGCCTTGTTAGGTGAAAATGGTGCGGGCAAGAGTACTCTGGTTAAAGCGATCTATGGTGTTGTAGCCCCCAATGCAGGAGAGCTTATCTGGGAAGGCTCATCGGTAAAAATTAGCAATCCAGCAAATGCCAGAGACTTAGGCATAGGCATGGTTTTTCAGCACTTTTCGCTATTTGAAACCCTAAGTGTTAGCCAAAATATAGAGCTATGTCTGAGTAAAGAACAGCTGGCTTCTATTCCAGACTTGTCTCAACGTATCAGCCAACTGTCAGAACAATATGGTTTAAACGTTGACCCTGATAAATATGTTCACTCACTTTCCATAGGCGAAAGACAAAGAGTTGAGATCATGCGTTGTCTAGTTCAATCAGTAAAATTACTCATTCTAGATGAACCAACCTCAGTATTAACCCCTCAGGAAGTTGCAGGTTTATTTGTTGTATTAAAGCAGCTCTCCAAAGAAGGATGCAGCATACTTTTCATCAGTCACAAATTGCACGAAGTAACTGAGATTTGCCAAAGTGCCACTATTTTAAGAGCAGGGAAAGTAGTCGACACCTGTAATCCTAAAGAAGAAACCCCAGCAAGTCTCGCCAAGATGATGGTTGGCGATCTAGCCGAACAAGATGCTGGTTACACTAAAAAAACAGGAGACAAGGTTTGTTTAGAAGTAATAAATTTGAGTTTATCCAGCGCCCAACCTTTTGGCACCCAACTTAAAAACATTCAATTTGACCTTGTTGCTGGTGAAATTTTAGGTATTGCAGGTGTTGCAGGTAATGGCCAAGAAGAGCTGATGTCTGCCATAAGCGGTGAGGATAGCAGAGCAGCACCAGATATGATTAAGCTTAATCAAGTCCCTATTGGAGACTTAGGTGCAGGAAAGCGTAGGCAGCTTGGCATGGCCTATGTACCAGAAGAAAGGCTAGGTCGTGGTGCCGTGCCAGATATGAGCTTAAGTGAGAACACCCTACTCACTCACTCAAAAGGCTTTATTCATAAAGGCATTGTTGACTGGAAAGGTCTTAAATCTTACACCAGTCAACTCATAGATAGCTTTAAAGTAAAATGCCACGGTGAATTCTCAGAGGCGCAAAGCTTAAGTGGTGGGAATTTGCAAAAATTCATAATGGGCCGAGAAATTGGACAGAGCCCTAAAGTCCTTATTTGTGCACACCCTACTTGGGGTGTAGATGTTGGCGCGGCGTTAGCCATACATCAAGCCTTATTAAAGTTAAGAGATGAAGGTGCAGCTATCTTACTCGTCTCTGAAGATATCGATGAGCTTTTCTTATTAGCCGATCGTATGGCGGCAGTATGCGATGGCTTCCTTTCTCCTGTAATACGCTGTGAAGACACTAATATAGATCAAATAGGACAGTGGATGGCAGGCACTTTTATCAGTGAAACAGATACACCAAGTAAGGAGGCTTCAGCATGATTCAAGTTACTGCTCGTATCGAGCCCAGTAAGTTAATGACATTCGCGTCACCTTTACTGGCAATTTTCCTTACTCTTATCTTTGGCTCTATTTTATTTAGTTTACTTGATAAAGACCCATTACAAGCCATGCATCTGCTTTTAATAGCGCCTTTATCCGATGCTTACAACTTCAGCGAAATGCTCGTAAAAATGGGGCCCTTACTCCTTTGCGCAGTCGGCCTATCTCTTTGTTATCGTGCTAATTTATGGAACATTGGTGCAGAGGGGCAGCTCCTCATTGGTGCATTGGGCGGCAGTGCTATGGCGCTTCAATTTGTTGATTCTGAAGCTTGGTTTGCTCTTCCTCTTACTTTAATCGCTGGCATCCTTAGCGGTATGCTTTGGGCCGCAATACCGACGTTCTTAAAACTTAAATTCAACTCTAATCTCATACTCACCACCATAATGTTTAACTATATCGCCCTCTATCTGCTTTTATGGGGCGTGCATGGTCCATTAAGAGATCCTGATGGATTCGGTTTTCCTGAATCGGCTATTTTCTCAGATGCCACTATATTGCCCCTATTAAATGAAGATGGTCGTGCACATATAGGCATCATCTTTGCTATTTTGCTCGCCATTTTCGCCGCCTTTGTCTTGGCTAAAAGCCATTTAGGTTTTCAGATTAAAGTTTTTGGGGCAGACGAACCAGCAGCAAGATACGCAGGCTTTAACCAAACAAAGTTAACTTGGGCTGTTATGTTGTTTGCAGGCGCCCTAGCTGGGCTTGCAGGTGTTTCTGAAGTTGCGGGCCCAATAGGCCAACTGGTCCCTGGTATCTCTCCGGGTTATGGTTACTCTGCCATCATTGTCGCCTATCTTGGGCGTTTACATCCTCTTGGGGCCTTACTTTCAGCCACTTTTATGGCTGTTTTATATATGGGCGGTGATCTTGCTCAAATTGAAATGGGGATTCCTATTGCTGTTGTCGGCATGTTTCAAGGGGTTCTACTTTTCTTCTTGCTTGCCTGCGATTTCTTTATTCACTATCGCTTAACCTTTCCTTCAAATTCCCAATATCAAAACTAGGCTGGAGATAATTATGGACATTGATTTTATCACTCAAATTTTATTTGCAGCCATAAAGACAGGTACACCCTTACTTTTTATTGCTTTAGGTGAAGTAATCTGTGAAAAGTCAGGGGTATTAAATCTTGGCCAAGAAGGCATGATGCTGATGGGTGCGGTTGTAGGCTTCCTCGCCGCTTATACAACAGGCTCCGCTGGCTTAGGCATTTTTGGTGCTATTTTTATGGGCATGATCATGAGCTTGATCTTTGCCTTTTTAGTGTTACACCTTGGAGCAAACCAAGTTGCAACCGGGCTAGCTCTGACTATTTTTGGCACGGGACTTAGCGCCTTTGTTGGAGCTGATGTCGTCGGACAAACAGTGCAAGGTTTCCAGCCTATTATTATCCCTCTGTTATCTGATATTCCACTATTAGGCAAAATACTTTTCACCCATGATCTGCTTGTATATGTGTCCTTTGCTATGGCTGGGTCAGTTGCTTACGTGGCGAATAGAACTCGCACTGGATTAGTGCTAAAAGCGGTAGGAGAAAACCCTCATGCAGCCAATGCAATTGGTATAAAAGTATTAAGAGTAAGATATTGCGCCATTATGTTCGGCGGCGCTATGGCGGGCCTTTCGGGTGCTTATATGTCGCTAGTCTATACACCCATGTGGATTGAAAATATGTCTTCAGGCCGTGGCTGGATAGCCTTAGCATTAGTTGTTTTTGCCTCTTGGCGTATTGGCAACATAATGTTGGGCGCTTATTTATTTGGCTTAGCCAGCATTATGCATCTAGTTTTACAAGGCATGGGATGGTCTATTTCACCAAACCTACTTGCTATGCTGCCTTATGTCGCCACAGTGCTAGTCATGGTCATCATTAGTGCAGATAAATTTAAAGAAAAGCTTTTGGCACCAAGATCTCTTGGTAAACCTTTTGACCCAAGGCAAATGGCCTAAAATTTGCTCAACTTAACCAATTAAGGAATGTGTAAGCTTTGTAGTATCCCAATGAATGTTTCAAACTTAGTATGCCTGAGGGCGAAGGAGTGAAAATGAAATTTAAATCTTTATTAGTGGGTTTAGGCTTAGTTGCTGGCATTAGCATAGCGCAAGCAGAAGAACCCTTTAAAGTTGGCTTTGTTTATGTTGGCCCAATTGGTGACCATGGCTGGAGCTATGAGCACAACCGAGGGCGAGAAGAGCTACAGTCTTTTTTCGGTGACAAGATAGAAACGACCTTTGTTGAAAACGTACCTGAAGGCGCCGATGCTCAAAGGGTTATCACGCAACTCGCAAAAGCCGGTAACGATCTCATTTTCACTACCTCCTTTGGCTTTATGAACCCAACACTCAAAGTATCTAAGCGTTTCAAGAAAACAACGTTTGAGCATGCTACAGGCTATAAGCGTTCTAAAAACATGGGAACTTACACTCTCAGAACCTATGAAGGCCGTTATGTTTCTGGCGTTGCTGCAGGCATGCTAACCAAGACGAATACTATTGGTTACATTGCCTCCTTCCCTATTCCAGAAGTATTTAGAGATATCAATGCTGTCTATATGGGAGCAAAAACTGTCAACCCAGATATTGATATTAAAATAGTTTGGGTTAACACCTGGTACGATCCAGGTAAGGAAACAGATGCCGCTAATGCACTCATCGACCAAGGTGTTGATATCATGCTGCAGCACACAGATAGTCCAGCACCTCTTATTGCTGCCCAAAAAAGAGGCATTAAAGGCATAGGTCAAGCTTCCGATATGAGCCATTTTGCACCTGATGCGCATATTTTCTCTATCAGAGATAACTGGTTTCCTTATTATTTAAAAACCACTCAAGCTGTCATGGATGGTACTTACAAGCCACAGGATTTTTGGGGTGGTTTTAAAGACGATATGCTAAATGTCTCTTCTATTAATACAAACCTCCCAATAGAGGTAAGAGCTAAAATAGATGAAACCTATAACGCTATTCGTTCAGGTGAACTTAAACCTTTCACAGGTCCGATAAAAGACAACAGCGGCAAGCTGGTGATTGAAGCTAATCACACGCTGACAGATAAAGAGCTCTCACAAGTAAACTGGTATATAGAAGGTATCAAGGCTAAAATGCCTAATTAATTTCTAACCTATTTTGTTGAATTTAAAGGGGTATCACAATTTGGTACCCCTTTTTTGTTTGCAATACTAGCCAATTCTTCTTACCAAGGTTAATATATGAAACTATAATTTCACAATTAAGAAAAACGAAAGGAAAGTAACATGGGATATTTAACCACTCACGTACTTGATACAACCAATGGTGTTCCAGCAAGCGGTGTCGCAATTAAACTCTTTAAGATTACCGACACAAAAGAACTCATTGCAGAAACAACAACAAACAGTGATGGTCGTTGCGATAGCCCAATTTTAGCTGAGGCAGACTTTGCTAAAGGCAAATATGAGCTTGAGTTTGCAATTGGCGATTATTACCGTCGTCTTGGCGTTCAACAAGAAGAGCCTCTATTTTTAGATGATGTTGTTCTTCGTTTTGGTATCAATGATGAAACTAGCCACTATCACGTACCTGTTTTAGTTTCTCCATATAGCTACAGCACATATCGCGGCAGCTAGTTTGATATAATAAAAGAGGGTGGCTATTACCCTCTTTTAGGCACACTTTTCATTTACGACAAATAAAGAAGACTTAAGTATGAATACTCATTGGATCAAAGAAGCAGCGAGATTGGAGCAGTCAGGGATAGACTTTGTTATGGTCTCTGTTCTTTCAATCAAAGGCTCTACGCCCCGCGAAGTGGGTGCGCGTATGCTGGTTACAGCCAATCACAGTTTTGGCACAATTGGTGGTGGTCATCTTGAGTTTAAGTCTATTGATAGTGCTCGCCAGCAACTGAAACAAAATCAAGCTCAAATTATCACCCAAGACTTTCCTCTTGGTGCAACATTAGGCCAATGCTGCGGTGGCTTTGTAACCGTCTTATTTGAAACTGTGATCCAACCTAAATTCCACTTGGCTATTTTTGGCGCTGGTCACGTAGGAAGAGCTATCATCAATTGCCTAAATCAGATTCCTTGCCAAGTTAGCTGGATAGATAGCCGAGCTGATGAATATCCAGAGCATATCCCACAACATGTAAATCAAATTATCAGTGATTACCCTGTCGATGAAATCGCCGATATGCCAGAAAATACTTACTATCTTGTCCTTACCCATAATCACCAGTTAGATTTGGAATTAAGTGAAGCAATTTTAAAACGCGAAGATAGTGCTTTCTTAGGCGTCATTGGCTCAAAAACGAAAAGCGCTCGTTTCAAGCATAGATTGAGAGACAAGGGTTTTAACAAAGAGCAGATTGCTCATATGCAATGCCCTATGGGTGAAGTTGAAATTATTTCAAAACAACCAGGCGAAATTGCCATTTCAACACTTTCTCACATATTAAAAGTACGTGCAGAACTTGAAAATAAGCAGAACAAGGCAGAGAATACTGAATTAGAGTCATTGGATATAATAGACGATGTTAAGCTGCAGGAACAAAGCGTTAAGACTGAAAGCAAGGCGGAGTCAAAATAAGAATAGGACCTCCTCTTGATAGAAAAATCTAATTTGTTAGAACTTGCTTTTTGCATGCCAAAAACCGAGCTTCATTTGCACATTGAAGGTACATTTGAAGCTGAACAAATGTTTGAATTTGCCCAGCGCAATAAGATCTCCCTCTCTTACACCTCAATCGAACAACTCAAACAAGCTTACTCATTTAGCAATCTACAAGAATTTTTAGACCTGTATTATCAAGGTATGTCAGTTCTTATCACTGAACAAGATTTTTACGAACTCACTTTAGCCTATTTAACTAAAGTTCATAGCCAAAACGTGGTTCATGTAGAGATATTCTTTGACCCTCAGGGTCACCTTGAAAGAGGCATCTCCTTCTCTACCCAAATTAATGGCATTTATCGCGCCTTAAAAGAAGCAGAAACAAACTGGGGGATGAGCTTTAAACTTATCATGTCCTTCTTACGACATTTAAGTGAAGAGAGCGCTTTTAATACCTTAGAACAAGCGATTCCTCATCTTGAAAAGATTTATGCCGTTGGATTGGATAGTTCAGAACTTGGCCATCCTCCTGAAAAGTTTTTAAGAGTCTTTAAAGCCTGCAAAAATCTGGGACTAAAAGTGACTGCTCATGCTGGAGAAGAAGGCCCACCTAAATATATATGGCAAGCGGTGAATGACTTAAAAGTGGATCGTATCGATCATGGCAACCGCTGTTTAGAAGATGACGAGCTAGTTCAGCATATTAATCACGAGCAACTTACTTTGACAGTCTGCCCTCTATCAAATCAAAAGCTTTGTGTTGTTGACGATATGAGCCAGCATCCAATTAAAGAGATGCTACATCAAGGCCTAGCGGCAACCGTTAATTCTGATGACCCAGCTTATTTTGGCGGCTATATGAATGACAACTATCAAGCCTTGATAGAGCAAACACAACTGACAAAAGATGAGCTAAAACAATTAGCCAAGAATAGCTTTAACGGTGCTTGGATTAGCCCAGATAGGCGACAACATTTTTTAAATCAAATAGATACTTTATTTGCTTAAAAAATGGGTAGGATTTTTAATTTCGCTAAAGCGTATTATCACCTGCCGCTATAATCATCATTCTTTCAATTAACTCAAAATTTTGATTTTCGTCCTAATCCAATATGATATTATGATGAAAATTTTAAACTAATAGGTATAGCAATGGGCTTTGACAGCCAACAAATCGAAACTTTTTTTCGTCTTCAAACAAACTCTCGTTATGACGCCATTATGAGCCACTGTAAACAGCAAAAAGACCTTTGGGTTTTACATGATGAAGATGGCTGTATTCTTGTTGATCTTGGTAAAGACAAGGTACTTCCAATATGGCATGACCAAGAGCTAGCCAACCAATGGCGTGGAAACGAATATGAAAAGTCCCAAGCTTTACATATTAAGTTTACTGACTTTGTCGATAAATGGTTACCTGGCATGGCAAAAGATGGATTTAACCTAGGTATTGCGCCTAACCTTGCTGGCGAAGGCATTGTTGTCAGCCCTGAAGAGTTCGCGACAGACATAGGCGTTATGCTTTAATCAAGCAGATTAAAGCATAAAAAAGCCCGATTGTTTTACCTCAAACAATCGGGCTTTTTTTTCATTCATCTCAATTAGTCCGTTTTAAACTTGCCCACCAAAGCCTGAATTTTCAAACTCAAGTCAGTAGTATGCTGGCTACTATTTGCCGTTTCTTTTGAGCCTGCTGCCGTCCTCTCAACATGCTCATTAATCACTTCAACCGTTCTTCGTATTTCTTCAATTGCAGTATTCTGCTCTTCGGTCGCCGCAGCAATTTGCTGGTTAATATTACTAATAGAAGCAACTGATGTCGTAATTTCAGTCAGCGATTTACCTGAATCACGGCTATTACCAACACAAGCCAATGCACGAGATTTACTTTCATCCATACGCTCTACCGCATTTTTAGCACCTGTTTGCAGCTTTTCTATCATCAACTGTATCTCAGATGTCGAGTCTTGGGTTCGCTTAGCCAAGGTTCTAACCTCATCTGCCACCACAGCAAAACCACGGCCCTGTTCACCTGCTCGAGCAGCTTCAATCGCTGCATTTAGCGCCAGCAAATTAGTCTGATCAGCAATACCTCGAATAACATCTAATACAGATCCTATATCATCTGAGTCTTGAGCCAGTTTGTTAATGACACCCGCGGCACTGTCAATATCAGATTGTAATAGATGGATGTTTTGAATCGTTTCATCGACAACCAATAAGCCTTTACTGGCAGCTTGATCCGAGGTGTTTGCTAAGTCTGCACCTTTAGCCGCATTTGAAGCCACTTCTTGCACAGCCGGTAGAATCTGCTCTAATGCCACCAGCAGTTGCTCGATCCCTACTTTTTGCTCAGCTACAGCGATGTCGGTAGAGTTAGCGGTCGCACTTAATTGAGTTGATGAAGAAGAGATATCATCAATCACTTGGCGCAATTCAATCACCACATGTTGAATTTGGTTGGCAAATAAATTGAATCCGCGCCCTAGCGTTGATAATTCATTTGTCCCCTGATCATTCAGACGCTTACTTAAGTCACCATCCCCTTCACCAATATTCAACATGGCATTAATCGCTGATTGAAGAGGTTTAAATAACGCCTGCATGATGAAGAAAATCAAACTGATGATTAACAGAGCAACGATAATTTGACTGGCAAAACCCGCTTTTAACCACAACGATGCAGAACCTTGTGATTTAGCTAAATCGGTAGCAGTTCTTTGATCCAGCGCTTTAAAGAACTTATCGACTGGGCTAAAGATAGCTTTCACTTCCTGGTGATATTGATTATCAAATACAATTCTTGCGGCGAAAGCTTCTACTGACTCTCCTGGATAAGGTTTAAAAGGACCCTCAACAAGACGACCTTTACGAATCGACTCCATTGCCTGAGTTTCTGTTGCAATTAAAAGGTTAGAGTTTTTTGTTGCCTGATCCAGTAACCTGAATTCAGCGTTGGAGAAGTGTAGCTCCTCCATTATATCGCTTTGCTTTTTTCGTTGGCCTGGATATAAGGCGGGGTTCACATTATTTGGTCTGGCTTTATCGCCTGCTCGCCACTTCGCAATATCCCAATAGGCATCCCAATACTTTTGCTCACCAGTAACCACATAAGTACGACTTAATCTAGTAAGATCCAAGGATGTTTGTCTAAACTCGTCAGCTAATAAATAAGATAAATAACGGGTACGGCTACTTTCGTTTTGTTCTTCATTTTTGTACGTAGCAATATTTTGACAAAGAATTGCAATCAACATGAGTACCATAATGGCAACAAGGATAGCAATTAACCGAGTTTTAATTTTCATCTAGAAACCTTATAAAGAAAAATATAATGAATTTTCTTTAACAAATAAGTAATCACTATTTAAATAGCTAAACAGCCATTCTAATTTGCTAAAGCGAGATTCATTTTCTAACAACACAACATCAACAAAGCGTACATTTCATAACACTTAGTAACAGTGGCGGACGATTATAGAAAATTTTTTTTCATCATAATAGAAAATAAAACAATTAAATCAATAATTAGGTTGGTTTTTCTCACATTTTGAAATTTGAATCTCATTTGATAGAAAAATTTAAATTAAAAATTTAACCAAATAAGAAAAACATAAACTTACAAATAATAATTAATCATAGTTTAAATAAAAATTTCGCATATCTTGATTTAAAAAAGAAAGATGCAGCTGATGCAGGCAAGGTAAGGTAAGGTAAGGTAAAGTAAGGTAAGGTAAGGTAAGGTAAGGTAAGGTAAGGTGAGACAAACTGTGAAGAGATACTATTGCTTCTCTTTTTATTAAATTAGGAAAAATCTAATTTAGAGATGCTAGCACTAAGGGGGGCCGCAAAAAATACGTTCACATCAGCATCTGGGTAACAGCTATTACTTTACAATCAAAAGACCATATCAATAGTTACTCTATTAATATGGTCTTCAGTTAAGAGGCTAGGCCCTTAAGCTATACTCTTAAAGTTAAAGTTTTTGAATAGTGCTTATACAGCATTTCAAACAAGTAATGCTCTTCTATAGCTAGGTAATAAGACACCAACTAGTACTTCAGGCCTATTTTAAGGTAGATAAAACTCATCAACCAAGCAGGTCCTATCATAAGAAACTGTAGATCTTTAAAGAATGATGGCTTCTTCCCTTCAACCTTGTGTCCATAAAACTGTAAAAGCCAAAGAAAGGCGAACCATAAAATAGCAAAGCTGAGTAGAAAGCCAGGAAACAAGACTTCAAAACCTAGCATGGAAAAGTAACAAGCGAATAAAAAAACAGTCATTCCAAGCGTTAAGGATAAAGATAATCTTGAATAAAATAACAAGGTCAGTACACAGGCAAGAGAAGCAAAATTTAGATATGGAGAAACTGAAGCCATTACCTCAGGTACGGGAATGACGTACATAAACACCATTACCGTCCAAACTATTTGAGGGACACAGAACCAGTGAATCGCTTTATTCAATTTATTTTGATGACTCTCACCGTATTCATCAAGCCAGGTTTGCATAGATTTAGACATTTGAAGCACCTTCTTTTTATTTTAATTTCATATCTGCCTTAGCGATAAGGCGAGTCATATTAAAGATAACAACTCCTTCAAGAAAAACAGTCACCCAAGATAGCCAGCTAATTGACCTTACGAGCCAAAGCAAGATAATCTAATCAAAACTTTGCTAACTATGAGTATCATGAAATCTATAACACGCGTTTCAATTCATTGGATTAAAGCCATACTTGCCTCAGCAAAGTCCCTTGGCATTGAAACAGAAGTAATCTTATCTAAGGCTCAAATAGCACTGGATCTAGATAACAATCAGCCTGAATACTTATCGCTACAGCAAACACAAAAAATCTGGTATCAAGCAGAACAACTCAGCGGCCATGAACATTTTGGGCTAATCATGGGGCAAGCATTTAGACCCTCCTATTTTCATGTGGTTGCTTACCTAGCAATGACAAGCTCAAATTTAAAAGAAGCCTATCAACACTTTATTAAATTTTTACCTCTTATTACTGAAGCTGCAAGTCTGTCTTTGCATTATCAGGGCAATCAAATATGTATTGTCTTCACCCCACAGATAGAGCAAACACCTTTTAGCCGCCATCAGCACGAATCAGCTCTGACACTCTTACTCACCTTCACCCGCTGGTTAGTAGGAGATGTCAGCCTAGTACCTAACAAGGTAATGTTTGAACATGACATCACTTCTGATATAAGCGCCTACAAGGATGTCTTTAAACTCGAACCTGAGTTCAATCAAAAACAAACCTGTATTTATTTTCCCATAACATTATTAGATAAAGAGTTAATTGATAGTGATGTAAGTTTAAATCAGCTGCACTTATCCCATGCTCAAGCGTTATTGGCTAGCCACCAAAATCGAAACTGGCGTGATAAAACTCAGTTGGTATTCAGTCAATTTAATGGATTAGACCTGAGCAAAAAAGCGGTAGCAGATCATTTAAATATTAGCCCTAGAACGCTGCAAAGGCGCCTTCAAGAAGAAGGTTGTAGTTTTCAATCCCTATTAGATGAACATAAACGAGAGCAAGCAGTACATTTCATTCGTCACACAGATTTAGCGTTTAAAGTCATAGCATTACAACTGGGCTTTGCTGAGCCTTCTACATTTTATCGTGCGATAAATCGCTGGTTTAACAAAACACCTCAAGCATTAAGACAAGAAAGTAAAAAACAGGAATTTAGTGAAAGATAAAGCAATGATTTTTTGCTTACCTTTATTTTTCAACTTTTCTCCCCATCATATAAAACAATAAGATAATTTTATTCGAGATAGCCTTACTAACAGGAAGCTAGGTATATGCAATATTCAAAACTAGGCAGCAGTAATTTATCCGTTTCAAGAGTATGTTTAGGCTCTATGACTTGGGGCTCACAAAATGTCCAAAAAGATGCCGATGAGCAAATAGAGTACGCGCTAGCACAGGGAATAAACTTTATTGATACCGCCGAAATGTACGCGGTTCCCCCAACAGAAAAAACCTATGGCCGTACTGAAGAAATTATTGGTGACTGGATATCACGTCACCCTGAGCGTCGCGACGAATTTATTCTAGCGACTAAAATTGCAGGCCCGGGCCTTCCCTATATTCGTTCAGGTGCACCTATTAGTGCCGAAGGCATTTTTGCCGCTGTCGATGCCTCTCTAGCTCGATTACAGACAGATTATATTGATTTATACCAGCTTCATTGGCCCAACCGCACGACTCCTCATTTTGCTAAGCATCACCCAGGCACAGTAACATTTAGTGAAGTGAACGGAGCAGAACATTCAAGCCAAATGTTAGAAATTCTACAAGCCCTTGATGAGTGTATTAAGGCCGGCAAGATTCGCCATTATGGCTTGTCAGACGATACACCTTGGGGCATAAATGAATATATCAATTTAAGTGAGAAACACGATCTAGTAAGAGCAGTTTCGATTCAAAATGAGTTTAGCCTATTGCATGCGAAGGATTGGCCTTACCTAATTGAAAACTGCATCCATCAAGATGTGGCTTATTTACCTTGGTCTCCTTTAGCAACAGGAGCTTTAACAGGTAAATATCTTAATGGTGCGAGGCCAGAAGGTGCACGCTGGAGTTTTGCCACACAGCGTCATGGGCTCTTTAGAGATACAGATCTAGTCAATCAAGCGGTATCTGAATATATTAATGTGGCGCAAAAACATCAATTAAGCCCAGCTCAATTAGCGCTAGCTTGGTGTAATCAGGTCGATGGTGTGACATCGACAATTATTGGTGCTACCAGTATGCCTCAATTAAAAGAGAATTTAAGTGCATTTGAGCTAAGCCTTAGCGATGAAGTATTAAAGGATATTAATTCTGTATTTCGTCAGTTCCCTGCACCATTTTAATCGACTCAAAACTTTTTCAGATTAAGAGCCATAAATAGGAATCTCAATCACATTAAAACCGAATATCAAAAGGAAACCTTTACCGTCTTTTGTGATTAGTATTCACAAAAGACGGTAAATAAGGTAAAACGGCCTCATGAAAATACCAAAACGATTACAGCCACTTGTTGAAGATGGCTTGATAGACGAAGTTATTAGTCGTCTCATGAGCGGCAAAGAAGCCGATGTTTATGTAATTCGCTCCAATAACGAAATACAATGTGCCAAAGTCTACAAAGAAGCCGCGAAACGCAGCTTTAAAAAAGCCGTTCTTTATCAAGAAGGGCGTCGAGTTGGAAATAGTCGACGTGCGAGAGCGATGGAGAAAGGCTCAAAGTATGGCAGAGCACAGCAGGAAGAAGTTTGGCAAAACGCCGAAGTGGACGCCCTTTATAAATTAGCAGCGGCAGGTGTGAGAGTACCTAAGCCTTACGGTTGCTATGATGGTGTACTTCTAATGGAGTTGGTTGCAGATGATGAAGGGGATGTAGCGCCACGACTGAGTGATGTTTTTCTCACCCATGAACAAGCCATTGAAGACCATGAACTGGTTATGCATTATGTCAAACTCATGTTATGTGCAGGCATGATACATGGAGACCTTTCAGAGTTTAATGTTTTGGTTGATAGCTATGGCCCTGTGATTATTGATTTACCCCAGGCCGTCAATGCTGCTGCCAACAACAGTGCCTTTGAGATGTTAAAGCGCGATGTTGAAAATATGGCTCTATATTACGGCCAGTATGCGCCTGAGCTGAAGCATAGTCGTTATGCAGAAGAAATGTGGTCACTCTATGAAGACGGCAAACTCACACCAGAAACCCAATTAACAGGCTTGTTTGAAGACCCTAGTGACGCGGCAGATGTTGACAGTGTGCTTGAAGAAATTAAAGCGGCTTTCGCAGAAGAAGAGGAAAGAATCGAACGTATTCGTTTTGCTCGCGAGGGCGAAGCAATAGATTAATCCTTATCAAGCCGCTATAACCTTCAGGAAGGTGATAACTCACCTTCCTCCTCTCTTCTTAAGATTATTCGCCTAACTGCCAACCATTCGAAATAGGATAACGACGATCACGGCCAAAGCTTGCTTGTGTTACCCTAACGCCTAAGGGTGATTGGCGTCGCTTGAACTCACTGACGTCCACCAAAGCCAAAATACGGCAAACATTTTTTCGACTAATTTGTGTTTGTGCAGCTATCTCTTCTAAATTTAAATTCTGCTCTATATAGAGACTTAGCACCTGATCTAAAGTTTGATAATCATGAAGCGACTGAACACCCAGTAGCTGAATAATGTCGTTATCTAAGCTGTTATCTTATAGCCAGTCAGGAGGAATTATTTGCTTAATGCTATTTCGATATTGGCATAAGCTAAAAATTTGGCTTTTAAAAATATCCTTCAGCACAGAGAAGCTGCCCGACATGCCCCCATACAAAGTAGTACAACCTAAAGCCATTTCACTCTTGTTTGCATTTGATAATGCCATTACCCCCAAAGAGCTCGCCATTGTCATCAAAGTTAACGTTTTAATACGCGCTTTTAGTTTAGGTCCTGAGCTTTGTTTCTTTTTACCTTCCAAGAGAGCCATAACCTGGTAAGCAAGCATCATGGGTTCAATATCAACTTGTTCAAT
Organism: Marinomonas sp. SBI8L; assembly: GCF_001624705.1. GTDB lineage: Bacteria > Pseudomonadota > Gammaproteobacteria > Pseudomonadales > Marinomonadaceae > Marinomonas. The sequence goes on along the minus strand of NZ_JSEO01000007.1, from coordinate 93,840 downwards.
CATGACCTTTAACCTGTTAGATATAGTCACTAATGTATCCGAATCAGCTTTACTTGTTTGCTCGTCCAGCATTAATGCCGCTTTTACGCGATTAGCGCCTAAAGCATCAACAGCAATGATAAAGGTCAATAAGGACTCAAGACTTGTATTTAGGGCAACTAACACTCCTTTGAATTGGTTCTTTTCCACATAGTCTCGTAACCCCATCACAAGCGCTTGATATAAGCGGCTTTCAGTTGATAAGTTAGGACCCAAAGTACCAGCAAGAGGCTCTATTAAATATGCTTTTTCACCTCGAAGGGTAATGGCAGAATGCGCACTCAAATCTAAATAATACAAACCCGCTTTATACCAAGGTGCTTGAAAAACTTTTACCCCTCTATGATCAACAACAAATGAGCCTCCTTCGTACACCAGCTCATCTTGCGCCCCCATATAATTCACATAAAGGATAGGTAGATTTACCTCTAATGCCCTTTTATGCAACAAGGCTTCACGGACATTTACTTTTTCCATATGAAAAGGTGAGGCATTTAGATTAAAGATAATTTGCGCACCAGCCTCCTTAGCTAAAGCGCAAGTGAGGCATTTAGATTAAAGATAATTTGCGCACCAGCCTCCTTAGCTAAAGCGCAAGGTTCTTGATGCCAGATATCTTCACTAATACTTAACCCAACACGAATACCATCAATATCAACAACAAGGGCCTGATTTCCAGCTTCAAAATAACGCTTGTCATCAAACACCCTGTAGTTTGGCAATTTTTGTTTGTTATATTCTGCAATTAAAACCCCATTAAAAAGCACCCCTGCACAGTTAAATAAAGCCCCATCCACATGTCTTGGATAACCTAGAATCACATAGATGTCCTGCACCTGATCCAGTATGGCATCTAATGCAGTCTCAATTGCCTGCTCTAAACTTGGCTTTAACAACAAATCTTCAGGTGGATAGCCCATCAAAGTAAGTTCAGGGAAGACAATGACTCTAGCCAGCCCTTCATCTCTTGCTTTGAGCGCTTTAGTGATCACGGTTTGACTATTTTTATGAATATCACCGACAAGCATATCAACTTGTGCCATAGCTACTTTTAAGGTCATTGCTTTGTTATCCTGTCAAGTCTGTTAGAATAGCTTGGTTATGTTTTAGAGACCCAATAAAGGGAATATTGATGATCGTACGCTTAATTGTTTTTACTCTTATTTTTCTTCTTCTCTGGTGGCTATTTAGAAATATTCGAGCCCTCATCAACCAGAGAAGCGAGCAAGTAAATAAAAAAGAAAATAAAAGTAAACCTGAAGAGGAAATGATTTCCTGCAAGGTCTGTGGCGTTTACACCCCAAGAAGTCATGCGGTTAAAGGCCGGAACAATCAATTCTACTGTAGTAAAGAACACTATTTAGAAGATCAATAATTAGAGAATAGAAAACTTCCTCTCATACTTCTAATGATTGATGGGTAAACTTGCAAACCAGTAAAGTTGTCCATCAGATTGCGTTAACCACCAACAATAAGTTAAAGAGTGCAATACAGCTTTAGCACAGAGCCTATAAGTACTCTTGCCACCTAGATACTTTTCAAAAATCCAAACTAAGCTTTCATCCTGATATTCATATACATTAGGCCAAGCTGCTGTCGCCAAATCGCCAATATCTAAAATACAAAAGCCAGCACAAGTTGAATCGCTTGCTTGACTAGGCCCCACATTTGAAACAATTTGAAATTCAAATGCTCGCCATATGAGCTGTTCTTCTAATACCTGTGCTTGTTGGTAACGCCATTGTCTCTGCTGTGATTGCTTTTGATTAAACTGATATGAAAGCGAAATAACAAATAGGAATAAAAGTAAGACAGGTAAGCTGATAAAAGCGAAAGTGACTTTTGGCTGTCGCATTAGCTCACCACAAAACGAATAATAAATTCACACTTAGGAAAAAAGCGCCAGACCTCCCCTCTGTAATTCATAAACTCTTGCTCAATTTCTTTTTCTGCTTGAGTACAAGTCTTCTCTTTAACAATTAACTCTATCCATAACCCCTTTAACTGTGAGACAAAATAAGTCCCATAATTAGTCGTCATGGTGTCAAAAGTGCCATCAGAGTCTATATCTAATAAAGGGTAAAATGATAAATAACGAACACCACTCCAGAGTTCAAGTGAGTTACCAGAGGCCTCTGGTGTGTGCCAGAAAGCGTCCTCTAACTTACCCGGTGCCAAATACCAAATAAAAGCCTGCTTTGATAACACAAAACCACTTCTACCTATCACATCTGAGTCATAGAATTTCACATCGGTACTGATATCACCTACCCGCTCTACAACACCTTGAGAAGACATATCACAGTTTGAAAAAATTATTTCATCTGCCCATTCACAGCCATAATTAATCGTTTGAGATAAATTCGATACTTCAACAGGATACGCGCATGTACCTATATGCGTGGCATTAAGCCAATCACTTTGAGCTAATACTGATTTATTATCTATACGCTCTGGTAAGGTCTGATCAGCAGCTCCAATAGTGAAAGTTAAGTCACTAGCGTTTCCACAAGCTCGCCAAAACATTGGCGCAAGCTGAGATTGAAAGTGGTCTATCACAGCAGCTTCTAATTCAATTCGTGATAACAAACGAAGCTTGGTATTAGTTTGTTGTCTTACATTGCTCAAAACAGGCAATAACAATTGCATTAATATCAGAAGTACAGCGAAGGAAACTGCAAGTTCAAACATCAAATAACCTGCAAAAGCATTAGCAGAAATCAAAGGTTTCACTCAGAAACTCCCAATATCTCCTCGCTTGGTAAAAACTCAATCACACCAATAGGCGCTATCCAATACAAAAACCAAGCATCTAAAGACGTATCCGTACAGGTTTCACACTCACTAAAACCGCCAGTATCAAGGCTTGCCTCAAGCCAGGTATAATCCTGCTTTAGTCGGCGCAAGGTTAATATCTGCTGTTCACGATAGGTTTTTTTAGTGGATAGCCTGAGCTCTGTCAGCTGCTCAAAATCATGCTCATTTTGCTGATTCAGCAAACCAATCACCAAGGCAAAAACAGCTAAACTCATTAAAGTTTCTATAAGAACCCAACCAGAAGAGCTTGAGTTATCGACTTTGTAAGTCTTTATGAAAGTATGATTCATTTGCATCCCTCAATGGACTCAGACAGTTCACTAACAGGATACAGGTAGAAACGACCACTTTGATTAACAACGATTCGCGCCATTAATCCAAACTGACACAAGTAAAAAGTGCCATTTTGATAACCAGAATAACCCGTATGATAAAAATCGATTTGTTGTTTTGTAGCAGGAAAACCAGACCAGATAATCGAAATGCCTGAAGGAAATAAATGATAAGTTTTAATCATACCCTCAGATTGAATAAACCAACCTTTTGACCAATCTCCTTCACATTCTTGATCTTGGTAATCACCAGCACAAAGAGAAATTGTCTGCCTAGCTTGCACAGCATATTGACGGGCTATGGTTAACCCACGCGCCAAACTTTGTTGAGCAGATGATAGTTTTTCATAATCCGTTTGACTAAACCAACCGAGTAAACTTGAGCCAACAAGCTGCTTTGCTAACAGAATTAAAATGGCGAGTACGACTAGGACCTCAACTAAAGTAAAGGCCTGAATATCGCACTTAGATTTTAAAGACACAGGAAACCTCCTTGTTTCCAACGTTTTAAAACTAAGATAAGTCTTACTAAATTACAGCTAGACTTATAAATAAGTACTTCTAATAAGGAAGCTTTTTTACCCTAAAGTGAGAAGCACTATGAGTCAATCTACATTTAAAGTGAAACAGTCAATATCAAATCAAGCTATTGATCTCACTCAATTTTAAGTCTTTCTATTTATTCAGAAGCAAACCATTTATTCATTTTCTTCGCTATTTGCCTTGGCTTTTGAAAGGGCAAAGAATGATCACAACCAGATAAAACTTCAAAAGCCCAGCCAGAATGTTGCTGGGCAAGTAGGTCATAATGCTGCTTTAAAGCAACATGACTTAAATCACCGGCAAGCAATAAGGTGGGTGGGGCAAGTTTTAATAGATCCGCTCTCAAATCATGCGTATCAAGTTGAACATAATCGGTTACTGCATCCAACGCATAAGAGAAGCCATCCGCCCTGTACGCTAAACGGGATTGAGTCGTTGCTTCTGCAATGGGATGTTTACGTCTATTTGGCGCGACACTGTCAACAAAGTGAGCAATACCCTGCTCCACATCACCCGTTTCTCTAATCGTTTCAGCGGCTTTTTTATAATTCTCTCTCAAGGCAAGCAATTCTTTATTGTCTTCTCTATCTAAACTTGCAGGCTCTAATAAACACATTTTGGTAATGGTTAAATCTAGTTTTTTTCCGGCTTGATGCTCTTGAGCCAGCAACTGGTTAAGTTTGAGTGAAACAAGGCCTCCTAATGAATAGCCAACCAAGTCAAAATGTTTTAACTCTAAATGCTCTATTAACTGCCACACTTCTTGTGTCAGAGTATCGATAGAAACAGCCTCTTCGCCTTGATGATGCGCGTAGGTATCACCCATACCTTTTAAATCAGGCACGATGATTCTGTGCCAACTTGATAGGTGTTCCATGATTGCAGACCAAGTAATTTCTCCTCCCACTCCAGCCCCATGAATAAAGACACCGGTACGCTGGGCAGAAACATTAGGGTTTTCATAAACTCGATAGGCAAGCTTAGTATTAGCAAGGTTAAGATAAAAAACTTGGGACAATGGGAATATTCCTTTGTGAATGACGTTCAAGTGATACCACTGATGAGCGAGAGTCGATACAATAGCGTTTTTTCTTGTTTCGATATTATTATGACAGATATTAAGCTTGTAAATCTTCCTTACCTAGAAGAACTCTTTCACCTTTACCCTTTTTATCGAGATCTACCACAACCTATACTGTTAGATAGTAACCACCCTAACTTTCCTGACACAAAATGTGACATTCTAGTTGCAGACCCTTTAGCTAAACTTAGTGCGCACCTAAATGACACACAATGTCAGCTTGAATGGCGTGACCTGCCCTTATTTGATCTAGATGGCACCTTACCCGTTATGGAAGGCATCGAAAGCATCATAAATAAAGCATGTCAGTTTGACTGGGCAAAACAAGCAGACGAAGAGCTTCCTTTCACTGGCGGCCTTGTGGGCTATTTTGGTTACGATGGCGGCCACTTTGTTGAGAGCTTGCCCAACACAGTGACGCATGATGTTAACCTACCTATCATTCAAGCTGGTCTTTATGGCTGGGCAATCATCAGTCTACATGCATCTAAACAAACCTTTTTAATGTTCACCCCTTGGTGTGAGGAAGAAGAAATTAATGGAATCTTAGATCGCCATAAAAGCTTTGAACAGGCGCAAGCCAATCTAGAGGCTAACAGCACATCAAGCCTAGACCTAGCAGGGCAATCAGAGACAAAGTTTGAGCTGAAACATAAGTTTGAATCAAACATGGAAGCCAATGAGTACGCAACCAAGTTTGAAAAAGTCATGCAATATATTCAGGCTGGTGACTGCTATCAGGTCAATTTAGCTCAACGCTTTAGCAGCCAATACCTTGGTGATACGCTACAGGCTTACCAAAGTCTACGAAAAAGCTGCCCTACGCCGTTTTCAGCCTATATGGAAATCGATAAACTGGGTAGCATTCTCAGCCATTCACCAGAACGTTTCCTGCAAGTTGATCAAGGTAAAGTTGAATCAAAGCCAATAAAAGGCACACGAGCTAGAGGTAAAACACCAGCAGAAGACGAAGCATTGGCACAAGAATTGCTAAATTCTACTAAGGATAAAGCAGAAAACTTGATGATAGTCGATTTGCTACGTAACGACATGGGAAGAACTTGTGATACAGGGTCAATTAAAGTACCTAAGCTATTTGCCCTAGAAACTTACCCAAATGTCCATCATCTTGTTTCAACTATTACTGGCAGCATCCAAGAAAAGCATAAACACTTTAATGTATTTAGACATAGCTTTCCGGGTGGCTCAATAACAGGCGCACCAAAAATTAGAGCCATGCAAATCATAGATGAGCTGGAGCCACATGAGCGTTCAGTTTACTGTGGATCGATTGCATACTTCAGTTTAAACGGGCAAATGGATTCGAGCATCACGATTAGAAGCTTGGTTGCTGATAAAGAAAATATACACTGTTGGGCCGGAGGCGGCCTTGTTGCCGACTCAAAATGCGAAGAAGAATTTCGTGAAACTTTCACAAAAGTGAAGCGTTTGACCCATACTTTGGAAACAGAATTTCTAAGTTAAGGGATACTATGAAGGATGTAGAAACATTTTTGGCTTCCCCTGCGATCTCTCCCAGTATCGAAGAGATCTCACGGGCGCTCGATAGTAAATTTTACACACCTGACGTTCAGAACCCAGATCAGAAATTAGCACCAAGCGAATACGATCTAACCTTTAAACCTGCCTCTGTACTATTGCCTATTTGGCATTCGCCCACAGCAGGTTTACAAGTACTATTAACTCAAAGAGCTAAGCATATGCGTAACCATCCGGGGCAAATTGCCTTCCCGGGTGGTCAAATGGATGCCACAGATGCCACAGTTATTGCCACAGCATTAAGAGAAACAGAAGAGGAAGTGGGTCTAAAACCACAAAACTTTAATGTTATTGGCCAGTTAGGTGATTATTTCACCACATCAGGTTTTTGTGTGAGCCCAGTCATTGCTGAAGTAACCAAACTCACTCCTATTATGATTTGTTATGATGAAGTTGAGTCAGCCTATTGGGTTCCTTTAGATTATTTACTCAACCCAAAAAACTTTAAGTTTGAGCACAGAATACTCGCTGACAAACCAAGAGGTTTTTTTGAAGTGACTTATGAGAATATTCATATATGGGGTGTCACCGCTGGCATTCTATATTGCCTATACCAAGCCCTCACTAATGAGCACTAATTGCACCCTGCTCTGATAAATAAAAATCATTCTCACAGTTAATCCAAGAAAGCATAAGGTTAGTGTGCTTTCTTATTTCATTAGCGTGTCACATCTTGCTATGGTTGCGCTAAAAGAGGCTAACCATTTTAGGCACAATACATGACATCATTTGATTTAGATGCTTTTACTCAAGCAAACACGGAAGATGCGGCACAAAAAATTATTCACAACGCATTAAAAGAGTTCGACAACATTGCTATTTCCTTTAGTGGCGCTGAAGATGTTGTTCTAATTGATATGGCTGTAAAGGCAAAAAAAGACATTCAGGTATTTTCACTTGATACTGGACGTTTACACCCTGAAACTTATCGCTTTATCGAGCAAGTTAGAAAACATTATAAACTTAAAATCGATATCCTAAGCCCTGATCGTGAAGAGCTAGAAGCCTTTACCCGTGAAAAGGGATTATTTAGCTTTTTCGATGACGGTCATAAAGAATGCTGCGGTATTCGTAAAGTCGCCCCTCTACGTAAAAAGTTACATACACTTGATGCATGGATCACAGGCCAGCGAAAAGATCAAAGCCATGGCACACGAACTCAACTTGCTATCGCGGAACTGGATGACGCATTTAGCTTAGAAGATAAGCCTTTGTACAAGTTTAACCCTCTTGCCAATTGGTCATCTGAAGATGTCTGGAACTATATCAAGATGTTTGATGTACCTTACAACGAGCTACATGCAAAAGGTTACATCAGCATTGGGTGCGAGCCTTGTACCCGCCCTGTACTTCCTAATCAGCATGAAAGAGAAGGTCGCTGGTGGTGGGAAGAATCTGAGCACAAAGAGTGTGGCCTACACGCTTCAAACCTTATCCCAGTAAACAATCAATAAAACATCTAACGTTATAAAGAGAAGCTTCATAGGCTTCTCTTTATAAGTTGCAGTGTTATCATAGAGCTTTGATAACAAAGAAGCCCTATGTACAAAATTCTTGTAAGTGCCTGCCTTGATGGTCACCCTGTGCGTTACGATGGCAAAGACAATGCTTTACCCTCTCTGATTTGGAAAAAGTGGCAGGAAGAAGGACGCCTTATAAGCGTATGTCCTGAAGTAGCTGGAGGGCTTAGCACGCCAAGAGCCGCTGCAGAAATCATCTCAGATAAAGAATCAAGCAACTATCTTGAAGTCATGACCATTGAGGGTGAAACAGTTACCCAAGCATTTAGACATGGCGCTCAACTGGCTTGTGATCTCGCAGTCAAAGAAGAGATTAAACTTGCTATTTTAAAAGCTAACAGCCCCTCTTGCGGAAATGAAGAAGTTTATAATGGCCAATTTTCAGGCACAAAAATACCTGGCCAAGGCATTACCGCCGAGGCACTTAACAAACTTCAAATCAAAGTCTTTAATGAAAATCAGTTAGAACAAGCTGAGCAATACCTTAACCGACTTGAGCAAGAACACTTATCTATCTAAGCAGTCTGCGGCCAACGAGTCATAAGATCTAGATACTCCTTTTCTAAATCCTGAGCATGCTGATACAGGGTTTTACCTGCTACAGTCAATTCGATTTTACGACCATGACGAATCAACAATACTCGTCCAAGCTCTTGCTCTAACTTTTGAATATGCTGACTAACTGCTGGTTGAGTTATGCCTAGTGAACGTGCTGTTTGGGTAAAACTTTCTTGTTCCACCAAAAGTTTAAACGTAATTAAATGTTGGCTGTTTAACACGGCGTCATCCATAAGATTTCAAATATAAGCTCAAATTATGGCAGCTCTATTTACAACGAACATTGACCTAAATCGTCTTTTCGTGAAAGATGAAGACTAACCGCCTAAATCCTTAGCGAGGAGATCCTAAAGTGGCTGATTCTGAACAGCAGAATATGTTCAATGTATGGCAAGAACGTCAATCAGGTCCGGTTGAGTCAAGAGATAATGACTATCGAACCCCCTACCAAAGAGATAGGGCGAGAATCATTCACAGCGCAGCCTTTAGACGCCTACAATCAAAAACCCAAATACTCGCCATACGACAAAATGACTATAGTCGCACTAGGTTGACCCACTCTTTAGAAGTCGCTCAAATTGGTAATGGCTTAGTACACCACTTACGAAGTGCCAATTCTAGCCAAGCTGAATTTCAGACTTGGCTACCTGATGAATCTTTAATAGAAACCATTTGTTTAAGTCATGATATTGGTCACCCTCCTTTCGGCCATGGTGGAGAAGTGGCACTAAATTATCTCATGACTGAACATGGAGGCTTTGAAGGTAACGCCCAATCTTTGCGTATTCTAGGAAAACGTGGCTCCTACTCTCTTGAATACGGTATGGATGTTACCCGTCGAAGTTTATTAGGCATTTTAAAATACCCTGTGGCTCATCAAGATGTCGTAGGCAAGTATGAGGGCAAGCAAGCCTCTTTCCGTCAGTTCAAAGCTGAACTTTGGGCACCACCAAAATGTGTTTACAATGATGAGAAAGATTTACTTGACTGGATTTTAGCTCCCTTTTCTCAATCAGACAGGGACACCTTTAAGCAAGTAAAGAAACTACCTGACAGTCGGCACGCAAAGTCATGCCACTCAGGATTTGATACCAGCATTATGGACCTTGCAGATGATATTGCTTATGGGGTCCATGACCTTGAAGATGCTATCGTGCTAGGCATGGTAACTTTGAGCATGTGGCAGCAACATCTAGAGCCTAAGCTGTTAGAAGCAAACTGCCCCACCCTTACTGATAATATTACAATGATACGAGACAAGCTCTTTAGTGGAAAAAGCCACTTAAGAAAAGATGCTATAGGCTTTCTTGTCAGCCATTTCATCACCTCTTGTCAGATAGTTGAAAACTCAGATTTTGAACACCCTTTACTCAAGTTCCAAGCTAAGCTCCCTAACCCTGAAGCAACAGCACTTAGCGCATTAAAAGAGTTTGAGATGAAACATATTATTTTTAAACCAGAGGTACAAATGCTGGTTTATAAAGGACAGCAAATGTTGCTTGAAATGTTTGAAGCTCTTAGCGCTGATCCGCAAAGACTCTTGCCACAAGATCTTGCGGTTGAATGGTTAGAAGCCGAAGAGCAAAGCCAGAATGGCCATAGAATTATCTGTGATTACATGGCATCTATGACTGATGATTATGCCAGTCGACTTTATAACAAACTCTTTGTGCCTAGCCTTGGCTCTGTATTTGAACCTATGTAACTAACCCATTCATTACTCTCATTTAATCAGTACAAAAAAAGGGCCACAGGCCCTTTTTTTAAAATAACAGACTATCTCGTTTAGCTCTCTAAATCCTCAACATCTAAATACTTACCCAGAAGGCAAATATCGAATTGCTGACTCGCAACTTTAGCCGCTTTGGGCAATAAGCCCCACTCTTCAAAACCGTGTAAATTAAACAAAGCCAAGCTGGATTTATTTTGTTGAAAAACAAATGCCATTAGGTGAGAAACGCCTAATAACGTCATATCTTTTTCTAGCCTTTTTAATAAGGCTTTACCTATTCCTCGCCTATGGTTGTCAGGGCAAACATAAACACCCACTTCAACACAATCTGAAAAGGTAGGTAATCCGTGAAAATCATCTACATTTGCCCAGCCAAGCACGGTATTTTCGTACTCAAACACCCAAAAAGGACGCTCTAGATGCCCAGCTTCTAACCAGTCAAGAACATCTAAAAGCTGAATAGGCGTTAAATGCCCAGTAGCAAATCCAGTTTCAATTGCCTGATTATAGATAGACAAGATAGCAGGGGCATCTTCCAACTCAGCGAGTCGAATATGCCCCTGCTGAGATAGGTTCACAACTAGCCTTGCTCTAACAAACGACGAAGATCAATGATGGCAGCATTAGCACGTGAGATATAAGATGCCATTACCAGTGAGTGGTTCGCTAGCATCCCAAAACCACTACCATTCAATATCATTGGCGACCAAACAGTTGCCTGGCTTGCCTCTAGCTCACGAATAATCTGACGAAGACTTACAAGGGCATTCTTGTCTTGCAGAGTAAAGACAAAGTCAACCTCAACGGCTCTCAACATATGAATCAGTGCCCAACTCGCACCTCTTGCCTCATAAAATACATCATCAATTTTAAGCCAAGGTGTTTTTACTTTTTGCTGAGTCATTTCTTGGGTAGATTGTTGTGCATTGGCATCACCAGCTAAATCTGTATTTTCACGTGTCTGAGCAACACTGGCAGATAAACGTTGAGATAAACTTCCTAAACGCGTCTCAACATCTTGCAACCAGTTTTGTAAATTATCAGAACGAGCATAAAACTGAGCACCGCCTTCACCACGTACTGCTAGTCTATCCAGATACTTTAACAACTCTTCATTACCACGCTGATATTCACTTTCACTAGAAGGAAGCGCCCAGCTATTGTGATCAAAGTTAAATTGCGGCTCTACAATTTTGAGGTTTTGGTCTTCTGTAGACTGAGATTGAGAACGACTAAAATCTTTACGTAATGCACGAGACAAGTCACGTACTTGTACCAGAACACCAAACTCCCAAGCAGGAATATTATCAATAAAAACACCGGGCGGAGTGATGTCATTACTTAAAAAGCCACCCGGTTTTTCAAGCAAAATATCAACCAAGGTATACAAGGTATTTGTTGTGGTATAACCCACCACAAGCTTTTTACTATTATTAAGATAGCCTCTTTGCTCCGCTTGCTGTTTTGCCGCTGACACAACATCGAACTGATCAGGTTCATTACTCCAATAAATACCGAGAGCAGTCCATACAAGACACAAAACACCCACAAGTATGGCGACCCACTTCCCCACACTAGACAGTCGTCCAGCTCCCTGCAAAAAAGACAACTTATCTGCGAATTTCATCATGTTAAATACACCTTAACCTTGTTTAACTTCAATCATATGTTGTGCACGACAATATATCATTCCTCGCACACGAAAATCTTCCGTACGGCTATTGATAATGCGATAAAGCAATCTCGCCTCTTTATCATTCGGCCAAAAGATCTCGATATTAAGTTGATCTTTTTCAATTCTATCAATAATTGGTTGTAACTTTTGAATTACAAGCGCTTCAGGCAAACTAAACAAGTTCTGCGGCAAATAAAATTTAGTTTGCAAACTTTTTGACTGTTTCTGATCATTTTTAGTCGTTTTTGATGTCCTTTTTATACCTGCGCGCCAATCCTTAATTTCTTGCTTTGTTTGCTTTATTAAAGGGTTTGCCTCATCTACAAAACTTGCCGCGGCAAGATATTTATTGGCATTTCTCGTTTGCCCCTGCTTAGCCTTATCCAATGCCCAAGCTGTGTAATAACGGACAATTTCTTTAATCCCAGTTTGAGCTGCAAGGTTATCAGGTTCTCGACCTAAAGCGGCCTGAAAATAAAGGTTAGCGTTATCTTCTTCTGGTGTAAGTAGCTTTTGTTGCGCTAATGCTGTTTCACCTCTTTCTAATAAGCTTAGGGTTATAGGGTCTAACGAGACAGGCGCTTCATCTAGTTTAGTTGCGATAACTTTCGGTTTCTCGACTACTGCAACCTCTTCACCCACTTTTTCCAGCTGCATTAGACTATCTATTTGCTCAACATCTACAGCCTGCTTCAAACTAACATTAGTGATAAAGCCTGAATTATCACTAACATTTTCGGACACAATAGCCTCAGAAGCATTATTTTGTGCTGCATTTGCTTGTGTGGTTGAAACAGATTGGCAAGCACTCAATAATAAAACTAAAAATACCGCCAGCAATGATTTCAAACGTCTCTCCCCCTAACTTTCATAAAAAGTCATATTATTGGCAACTAATTTCACAATCACGTGTCTGACACGTTAACATTAGCCCGTTTCAGATTTTAGCATCACTATACAGATGGATTTTATGCGATACCTTACCCTGCTTATTTTATTCTTAACCAGTGCATCATTGCACGCATTGGATTTAAAACTTCCATTTAATTCAAAAAATGAATTTTTACCCGTACAAGAAGCTTTTCAGTTTAGTTTTAGTCCAAAGGAAAATAACCAAGTTGAGGTGATGTGGGACATTGCTGACGGCTACTACCTTTATCAGCACCAATTTAAACTAGTTGATCAAAGTGAATTAAATAGCCAAATTCGCTTCGAACCTTTTTCACAAGGCTTAGATAAAACTGATCCTTATTTTGGCGATGTGATAGTTTATCGAGACAAATTCAAAGCGACGCTTGTTTACGATGAAAATTTACCTGCAGGCACATTAATTAAAACGCAAGTTAAGTATCAAGGTTGTGCGGATAAAGGACTTTGCTATCCTCCTCAATCCTTACCTATTGAAGTAACAGTTACAAACAGTCAAGCAACACCCTCTATCTCCCCAGCCTTGAGTCTAGACCCGGCTTTGCCTGCACCCTCTCAAACTAGCGAAATTATCAATCTGATTCAAAGCGGTAGCAGTCTTACTATTATAATGACTCTCTTTGGTTTAGGCCTTCTTCTCTCATTAACACCTTGTGTTTTACCTATGGTGCCTATTGTTTCTGCCATTGTAGTTGGCTCGCAGAAAAAACCTTGGCAAGGTGTTTATTATACCCTTTTATATATTCTTGCCATGGCATCTACCTATGCGGCGTTAGGTGCAATTGCTGGCTTTTTTGGTACCAAATACAATATCCAAGCTTATTTACAAAGCCCGATAGTACTCATGATTAGCGCGAGTATCTTTGTTTTATTATCACTTGCCATGTTCGGTATTTTTGACTTAAAGCTCCCTTCCAGCTTACAGAACAAATTAGAGAATCTAGGCAATAGTAACGGCAAACACAAAAGCATCAGTGTCATCATCACAGGTATCGTCGCAACGTTAATCGTGTCGCCCTGCGTATCTGCACCTTTAGCCGGGATTATTTTATATGTCAGCGCTCAAGCAGACCCTCTTTACGGTGCAGGACTTATGTTTGTATTAGCGCTGGGGATGGCTACACCTTTATTATTGGTTGCACTTTTTGGACGCAAAATTTTACCTCGTGCAGGCGAATGGCTAAATGATATTAAAGCTCTCATGGGTTTTGCACTATTAGGTGTAGCAATCTGGTTGGTTAGTCGCCTAAACCTAGGCCATTACGAATTAATTCTATGGAGTGTTTTCTTTGCTTTTTTGGGTGCTTATTTTCTCATGCGCTACCAGCTTAACAAACACAATGTTTTACGCTTAGGCCTAGGTATCATCACGCTTATGATAGCGCTAATACAAGCTATTGGTGGAGCATCAGGAGGTAGAAACGCTTTAGCACCACTGCACCATTTAACCTTGAATCAAACAATCACTAAAGCAGACGCTAAAGAATTAGACTTTACCGACATTTATTCTCTTGAAGAATTAAACAAAATTATTGCCAATAACCCAAAAGGTAAGCCTATCATGCTCGACTTTTACGCCGACTGGTGTATTAGCTGCATAGTCATGGAAGAAGAAATATTTTTAGCACCAGATGTTGTCCCTCTACTAAATCAATTCACCCTAGTCAGAGCGGATGTCACAGACAACTCAGCCGATAACAAAGCGCTTCTTCAAGCTTTTTCTTTATATGGGCCTCCAAGTGTTTTGTTTTTCACTGACACAGGTAAGCATTTAAAAGACATAGCTTTGGTTGGTGAACCAAGCAAGAAAGAAGTCGTAGATCGACTAAATTATAGCTTGAAGCAAAATCAGTAACGCAAAAACCAAGTAAAAAGTTTACTAAAGAACAAAAAGCAAACAAGAAAAACAAATTATGTGTTTTTTCCCGAAGAACTAGACAAATTCCTGCTTTTTAACGATAATTTCACGTCAATTATCAATTAAGGGAAAAGTGTATGGCGTCATTTTTAGTGCTAAATGGTCCTAACCTAAATTTGTTAGGTACTCGTGAACCAGAGATTTACGGATCAACAACACTAGCTGACGTAGAAAAAACACTGACTCAACAAGCTCAAAATGCGGGACACTCGTTGGACTTTATGCAATCCAACGCTGAACACGACATCATTAATCGAATCCATGATGCTCGCGGGGCCGTAGACTTTATCATTATTAACCCTGCTGCCTTTACCCACACCAGTGTCGCCATTCGTGATGCTATTTTAGCGATTGATACACCTTTTATAGAAGTTCACCTTTCTAATGTTCATGCCCGAGAACCTTTTAGACATCACTCTTATTTTAATGATGTCGCTAAAGCAGTCATTTGTGGCCTTGGCACCAAAGGGTATGAATATGCACTAGATTTCGCTATGACTTATTGCACTCAGGATAAGCATGGCTAGCGTTCGCGCTCATAATTAACACCAAAAGGCTTAGACTTTTTGGAAAAATAAACACAGACAGAAGAGACCAAACATGGACATTCGTAAAATCAAAAAATTGATCGAACTATTGGAAGAATCCAATGTATACGAAATCGAAATTAAAGAAGGCGAAGAAGCAGTACGCATCAGCCGTGGTGGTGCAACACCTGTAGCTTACGCTGCACCAGCACCTGTTGCGGCTCCAGCTGCAGCAGCACCTGCCCCAGCGGCGGCACCTGCTGCAATCGCTCCAGCAGCAGCGCCAGAAGTATCAGGCCATGCCGTTAAATCTCCTATGGTTGGTACTCACTACAGATCTCCAGCGCCAGGCTCTAAAGCTTTTGTTGAGGTTGGCCAAAAAGTAAATGCTGGTGATACTATTTGTATCGTTGAAGCAATGAAAATGATGAACCAAATCGAAGCTGACAAGTCAGGTACTATCGGTGCCATCCTTGTTGAAGACGGCGAAGCAGTTGAATTCGACCAACCGCTTGTAACTATCGTTTAATTACTTCAATAGGTCCTATCATGCTTGATAAAGTCTTGATTGCTAACCGCGGTGAAATTGCATTGCGTATTTTACGTGCATGTAAAGAACTCGGTATCAAAACAGTGGCTGTCCACTCTAAAATTGACAGCGATTTGCTTCACGTTCGTTTGGCTGATGAGTCAATCTGTATCGGCCCAAACCCATCAGCACAAAGCTATCTAAACATTCCAGCTATCATTAGTGCTGCTGAAGTAACAAACAGTACAGCTATTCACCCAGGCTACGGCTTTTTAGCTGAAAACGCTGACTTTGCAGAGCAAGTTGAAAACTCTGGCTTCGCTTTCATTGGCCCAAAAGCTGAAACCATTCGTCTTATGGGTGACAAGGTTTCTGCCATTGTTGCTATGCGTAAAGCAGGTGTTCCGACTGTTCCTGGCTCTAACGGCCCAGTACCAACAGACGAAAGCGAATGTAAGCGTATTGCGCTAGAAATTGGCTACCCAGTTATCGTAAAAGCGGCTGCCGGTGGTGGTGGTCGTGGTATGCGTGTTGTACATGATGAAGCTAGCCTGCTTAAATCTATCAGTATTACTCAATCGGAAGCGGGTTCTTACTTTGGTGATAGCACGGTTTATATGGAGAAATTCCTTACAAACCCTCGCCACGTTGAAGTACAGGTTCTGGCAGATGGCCAAGGCAATGCTGTTCATCTTTATGACCGTGATTGCTCTTTGCAACGTCGTCACCAAAAAGTATTAGAAGAAGCGCCAGCGCCTCATCTTGATCCAGCTTCACGTGCAGCCTGTTTACAAGCTTGTGTTGACGCTTGTATTGAGATCAACTACCGCGGTGCAGGTACATTTGAATTCTTATATGAAGATGGCAGCTTCTACTTTATCGAAATGAACACTCGTGTTCAGGTAGAGCACCCAGTTACTGAAATGGTTACAGGTGTTGACATCGTTAAAGAACAGCTTCGCATAGCAAGTGGCTTAAAACTTTCTATCAAACAAGAAGATGTTGTACTAAATGGCCATGCGGTTGAATCTCGTATTAATGCGGAAGATTCTAAAACCTTCATGCCTAGCCCAGGTAAGATCAACTACTTCCATGCTCCTGGTGGCATGGGTGTTCGTGTTGACTCTCACATTTACAGTGGCTACTCAGTACCTCCTACCTATGACTCCATGATAGGTAAGATCATCTGTCATGCTGATGATAGAAGAACAGCACTCAAACGTTTATCTAATGCACTAGATGAAACCTTCATCGATGGCATCAGAACAAACATTGAACTGCAAAAAGAACTAGCGACAGACCCAAGCTTTATCGAAGGTGGTGTTAACATTCACTACCTTGAGAAGAAACTAGGTCTATAAACTTTTACTACACTTCATTTTGAGTAAAGGTTAAGCTAAGAATACGGCTCGACTATCCTAGATAGTTCGAGCCGTAATCATGTTTATCAAGCAGCTTTATTTAAACAAAATCAATATACGCACTCTTTCTGTTCTTTTATTATGTGATTAAACAGGAAGTTGATAATGCTATACCGCTTGATCAACAAAACCATTAGGTTGATATTTCACCTAACAAGCATAACAAACAGGAAAACACTATATGCCTTGGCTTCAAATCCGCGTTCAGAGCACGCCAGAACAAGTACCAGAATTAGAAGATCTTTTGCTCGGCTGTGGCGCTATGGTTGTTACATTTGAAGATGTAAATGATGACCCTGTTTATGAGCCAGAATTAAACACTACACCGCTTTGGAACCACACACGTGTTACCGGCCTCTTTGAAGCGGATGCTGATATAGAACAAATTCGCCCTCTGATCGATGAAAAAGCAGCAGAGCTTAAGACAGATTTAGCGACTAAAATCGAAATTTTAGAGGATAAGGACTGGGAACGTGAGTGGATGGATAGCTACCACCCTATTCAGTTTGGTGAACGTTTATGGGTATGCCCAAGCTGGCGAGAGATTCCTGACCCAGAAGCCGTTAACCTTATGTTAGACCCAGGCTTAGCTTTTGGTACAGGCACACACCCAACAACAGCACTTTGCCTTGAATGGTTAGATGGCCTAGATTGCCATAATAAAACCATTATAGATTATGGCTGCGGCTCAGGAATTTTAGGTATAGCTGGCCTGTTATTAGGGGCAAGCAATATGGTCGGTATTGATATTGACCCTCAAGCTGTTCAAGCCACTCAAGATAATGCTGAACGCAACAAGATTGATGCGAAACGCATTGAGGTAAAACTGCCACCTTATGAAAGTGACCTTCAAGCAGAGATTGTTGTAGCAAATATTCTAGCTGGCCCATTAGCCCAACTTGCTGACACTATTTCAGCACTTGTTGCTACGGGTGGCCAACTAGCTCTTTCAGGCATTTTATCAAACCAAGCCCAGGAAGTGATTGATGCTTACAGCCCTTGGTTTACAATTGAGTCAGTCGTTGAAAAAGAAGATTGGATCCGCATTGTCGCAACCAAGAACGCTTAACAAGACTCTATTGCTTACCATTCTCAAGATGGTAAGCAATATAAAAGAAAGGCTTTTGTTGACATAGGTTTGCCCAAATAAGCCATCCCTTTATTTTTAGGCAAAACTTTTTATTATTTTAATCGAGTAGACGAATCGCTTTATTATGCCAGACAGTATGATTACCCAATGCCCAAAATGCTCCACCGCTTTTCGAGTAAGTGCTGATGTACTGACTATGGCAAAAGGTAAAGTACGTTGTGGTCAGTGCTTCCACATCTTTGAAGCACAATCCCATGCTACACAAACATTGGATAGTACAGCATCAACATCAGACAAAACGCCAACGGCTAACAACAAAACAAAAAGTAAAAAAACGACAAAAGCAAAACCGAAAGAAGCGGCACCTAAAGGCCATAGTCCAAACTTATTTACCGCTGCGGATGATGACGACATAGTTAACCCTGATTGGTTAAACACTCTCATCTCTGATGATGACTTAGAAACACCTGATAACAGTAACAAAACCTCTGACTCAGCATCCGAGCAGCCATCAGAAGACAAAACACGCAAAGTTAACGCTAAGGTTTTAAAAGCCGAAAAAGAACCTGCGCCATGGGAGCTTGAACTTGCAGAACTTGAAGCAGCCCAAAGCCAAGCAAAAAGCAAAACCAGCACACAGGTTAAATCTACATTAAGCATGGATGATGATGACTTCTTCCTTGATGCTAAAACCTTAACCAGTCCACAAAAGCCACAAACTACAGCCTCAAGCAAACAAGCAGTCAACACAAGTGAAAGCCCCACAAAATCTGCGGCTGAACCAGAATATATGCAAGCACTTCAAGAGCTTGCTCAGTCTGTTTCTCAACAAGAAGGCAGCAACAGCAATCAAGGCCTACAATTTAACCATGATGTATCCCACAACTTAGGGGAACTAATGGATGATCCGGAGGATAACGGTGAAAGCAAACCAAAGCATACGTGGCGTTGGGCGCTTGCTTGTTTTGCTTTAATCATTATTAGCGCAGTGCAATTAATCGTCGTTAATTACGAGACTGGCAGCCGCTCAGCTTCTTTTCGACCTATCTATAATATTGTCTGCTCTTATTATGGCTGTGTGCTACCTATCTTTGAGGATGTGAAAGCCATTGATATCCAACATGTCAGAGTACAAAGCCATCCAACCAAAGAAAATGCATTAGTTGTTAATGCGATCATGACAAACCACAGCAATTTCTCACAACCTATGCCTAAGATAGCCATGGAGTTTTACGACTTAAATGGCAGCCCAGTTGCCGCTCGACTTTTCTCTCAAAAAGACTTTCTCGATAAAGACTTTTTAGACATTACCTATATGCCGCCGAAAACCCCTATTCATCTGGTTATTCCAATTGCAGATCCAGGTGCAACAGCGGTTACTCATAAGCTAAAAGTATATCGTGCAGAAACGCGTTCTTATTAGAATCAGCGCCTCCTTCTTATCTATTTAAGAGGGAGTGACAAAGCAAAACGCCTTACATCAGATAAAACTAATATTATTCTCCTCCCATCTTGTGCTCAAGCTGACGCACCAATCACCCTTTATATTCAGCGCAATTAAAACAAGACCAAAATTAACGCCTGACTCGAGCTAATTGTTTTAATAGACTTTTTAAACTAATAATCGAAAAAAGCACAAAAAACAGTCAATTTTATGCATGTCAAGACTTCAAAAATACCCTTGGCATAGGTATTATTCACGCCCGCTCGACGCTGTAACTGATCTTTAACAATACCGTACCAGTAAACAGGAATATCATGGCTTTCGCTATCGGTCCTTATTCTATTTCATCACCTGTAATTCTTGCCCCTATGGCAGGCATTACGGATATCCCTTTTCGTCGCCTTTGTCATCAACAAGGTGCCGGTCTAGTGGTATCTGAAATGGTTACATCTGATGTGAGATTGTGGAACACCAACAAAAGCCGTAATCGCCTCGTACATGATGCAGAAGTCTCACCAAGGTCAGTTCAAATTGCTGGCGGAGATGCTGACATGATGGCACAGGCAGCTCGTCAAAACATTGAACTTGGCGCCCAGATTATTGATATCAATATGGGGTGTCCAGCCAAAAAAGTATGTAATAAAGCAGCAGGTTCTGCTCTATTAAAAGACGAAGCTTTAGTCCGTGACATACTGGAAGCGGTAGTAGAAAGTGTCGATGCACCAGTGACGTTGAAAATTCGTACTGGCTGGAGTGAAGATCAAAAAAATGGTTTACGCATTGCTAGAATGGCAGAAGATATAGGCATCCAAGCCCTAGCAGTACATGGCCGCACTCGAGCATGTAAATTTCAAGGTAATGCTGAGTATGACACCATAGCAGAAATCAAACAGGCTCTCTCAATTCCTGTTTTTGCTAACGGTGACATTAATGATGCCCATAAAGCAAAATTCGTGAAAGATTATACTGGTGCTGATGGCATCATGATTGGACGCGCAGCTCAAGGCAGACCTTGGATTTTTCGAGAAGTCGCACACTTTTTAGAACACAATGAAGAACTTGCAGCGCCAACTTTAGATGAAGTAAAACAACTGGTACTTTCACACGTAGCAGCACTCCATCAATTTTATGGCGATTATTTAGGTGTTCGGATTGCGAGAAAGCATGTGGGTTGGTATCTACGTACTTTATCGGATCAGAGCACATTTAGAGCTGTTTTTAACCGTATTGATAATACGAGTGAACAGCTTGATAAATTAGAAGATTTTTTTGTCGGTCAATAGTCCTACAGAATTTGCACATAGTCGATAAAGCAAAAGTAGCGTCACCCATTTTTGCTTTGTTTGCTAGAAATTGGTTAGCTTTAAACTAAAAGGTTTTTCAGTGGTAGAACAAATTAACACTCAATCGTTTCAATCAACCTCTTCTGAACAGTCACATACACTGCGTGACAATGTCGATAGAGCGTTACAGAATTATTTTGCTCATCTTGATGGGCAACCCATTACTGACTTATATCAGTTAGTACTAGCAGAGGTAGAAGCACCTTTACTAGAGTCAGTAATGAGCTTCACGAAAGATAATCAGACTAAAGCGTCTGCTATTCTTGGCTTAAACCGAGGTACGCTGCGCAAAAAACTAAAGCAGTATGGCATGTTATAGTTTCCAAAAAAGGGCGTTTTCGACGCCCTTTTTTTGTTTTTCTACCCCGTTCTTTGGCTAAATAAATAATTGAGAAATCCACGATGGCAAATCAAAACCCAGTTACTCCGATTAAACGCGCACTAATCAGTGTTTCCGACAAATCAGGCATTGTTGCTTTTGCTGAGCAACTTGTTGCCCAAGGCGTTGAAATTCTGTCTACTGGCGGCACTTTCAAACTTTTAACAGAATCAAATGTTAAAGCGACCGAAGTGTCTGATTACACAGGCTTCCCTGAAATGATGGACGGCCGTGTAAAAACCTTACACCCTAAGATTCATGGCGGTATTCTTGGTCGCCGTGATCTTGATAAAAACATCATGTCAGAGCATGGCATTGATGAAATCGATATGGTGATTGTGAACCTATATCCTTTTGAGGCAACTATTGAGCGCCCTGATTGTGATTTACCTATGGCAATAGAGAACATCGACATTGGTGGTCCAACCATGGTTCGCTCTGCGGCTAAAAACCATAAAGACGTTGCTATCGTTGTTAATCCGAATGACTATGAAGGCATTCTTACTAGCCTAAAAGAAAATGGCGGCCTTAGTTACGAACAACGCTTTGACCTAGCTGTACAAGCATTTGAGCATACCTCTCATTATGATGGCGCCATTGCTAACTTCTTAGGCAAAAAAGTATCTGGTGGCAGCGAAGACTTTGCTCGTACTTTTAACTTGCAGTTCAACAAGCAAGAAGAAATGCGTTACGGCGAGAACCCTCATCAAAAAGCCGCTTTCTATGTTGAAGCTAATCCACAAGAAGCGTCTATTAGCACAGCAAAACAAATTCAAGGCAAGGCACTGTCTTACAACAACATCGCCGATACTGATGCAGCACTTGAGTGCGTAAAAAGCTTTACAACGCCAGCTTGCGTTATCGTTAAGCACGCCAACCCATGTGGCGTCGCTACTGCTGAAAGCCAACTAGCAGCGTATGACAAAGCTTTTGAAACGGATCCTACCTCTGCTTTTGGCGGCATCATTGCTTTCAACCAAGAGTTGGATGCAGAAACTGCAAAAGCCATTGTAGATCGCCAATTCGTTGAAGTAATCATTGCCCCTAGTGTCAGCGCTGAAGCCGCTGAAATCGTTAGTGCGAAACAAAATGTTCGCCTTCTTAGCTGTGGTCAATGGCAAGCGGATAAACCAGCTGCACTTGATTACAAGCGTGTTAATGGCGGTTTATTGGTTCAAGATCGTGACGATGGCAACATCACACTAGCAGACCTTAAAGTCGTTTCTAAACGCCAGCCAAGTGAAACAGAACTAAATGATCTTTTATTTGCGTGGAAAGTTGCTAAGTTTGTTAAATCCAATGCCATTGTTTACGCTAAAGCAGGCCAAACAATTGGTGTGGGCGCAGGCCAAATGAGTCGCGTTTATAGCGCTAAAATTGCAGGCATTAAAGCGGCTGACGAAAATCTACAAGTTGAAGGTTCTGTGATGGCATCTGATGCCTTCTTCCCTTTCCGTGACGGTATTGATGCTGCCGCTGCCGCAGGTATTTCTGCAGTTATCCAACCAGGTGGCTCTATGCGTGATGAAGAAGTTATAGCTGCAGCAGATGAAGCTGGCATGGCGATGGTCTTTACTGGCATGCGTCACTTCCGCCACTAAGCCAAACAAAATTAATTAACATTGTGATAGCAGGTGGTGTAAAGCACCATCTGCAAACTCAAGGAGAAACTCCATGCAAGTATTAGTTATTGGTAATGGCGGTCGCGAACACGCTCTGGCTTGGAAAGTCGCAGAAGCAGAAGACATCACTAAAGTGTTTGTTGCTCCTGGAAACGCTGGCACAGCACTAGAAAACAAAGTAGAAAATATTGACATTGGTGTTACTGACACTGACGCATTGGTTGCTTTTGCATTAGAAAACAAAATTGACCTTACGATTGTTGGCCCTGAAGCACCACTTGTTATTGGCGTAGTCGATGCATTTGAAAAAGCTGGCTTGGCTATTTTTGGCCCGACAGCGGCAGCAGCACAGCTTGAAGGCTCAAAAGCCTTTACCAAAGACTTCTTAGCACGTCACAACATTCCGACTGCAGCTTATGGCAACTTTACTCAAATTGACGAAGCTGTCGCTTATATCAAGCAACAGGGTGCACCAATTGTTGTTAAAGCCGACGGTTTAGCAGCAGGTAAAGGTGTTATCTTAGCGCAAACAGAAGCTGAAGCGATCGCTGCGGTTGAAGACATGCTACAGGGCAACAGCTTTGGCGATGCTGGTAGTCGTGTCGTTATTGAAGAGTTTTTAACCGGCGAAGAAGCCAGCTTTATCTGCATGGTAGATGGTGAAACGGTTCTACCTCTTGCCTCTAGCCAAGACCATAAAGCACGTGATAATGGCGACCTTGGTCCAAACACTGGCGGCATGGGTGCGTATTCTCCAGCCCCTGTTGTTACCCCTGAAATTCATGATCGCATCATGAACGAAGTCATTATGCCAACCGTAAAAGGCATGAATGCCGAAGGCAATCGCTACCGTGGTTTCTTGTATGCAGGCGTGATGGTTGCCGCTGATGGCACACCAAAAACACTTGAATATAATTGCCGTTTTGGTGATCCTGAAACACAGCCTATTTTAATGCGTTTACGTTCCAACCTAACTGAGCTTTGTTTAGCCGCTATCAATGGCAAACTAGATCAAGTGTCTGCTGATTGGGACCCTAGAGCCAGCGTAGGCGTAGTACTTGCTGCCGGTGGTTACCCTGAAGCTTACGCTAAAGGTGATACTATTTCTGGTCACGATGCACAGCTTCCTAGCCATCAAAAAATATTCCACGCTGGCACACGCCAACAAGATGGTAATGTTGTGACTAATGGTGGCCGTGTTCTATGTGCAGTTTCTCTAGGTGATACTGTTTCACAAGCACAAGCTGCCGCTTATGACGTTGTAAACAAAGTAAGCTGGGACAAGGTTTACTTTAGAACAGACATTGCTCACAGAGCGATTAAGCGCGAACAATCAAACTAGTTTGAAAAAGTGTTCATAGCTTAATTAAGCACAAAAAAAACCGTGGCCTCAAAGTCACGGTTTTTTTATATCTTGACTAAACCCTACTACTTCTTAAGTTGCTCAGCTTTTTTATCTAACCAACGTCTTAACAATCGACCTAATTCCAATAGTATCAAGCCAAAAATAACGCCTCCCATCCAATCAAGCGCTAATAAAAAGCCTAGCGCGGACAGCAAACCATACCCGTATAATAAATTTGTTCTCAGTGACGGCTTTGTAGCACGGGTAAACCAAGTAATCGCCAGTAAGGCAAAACAAAAATATAAATAATACTCAAGCAAAATCGGATATAGCATTTAATCCCCTATCTAGTTAATAATATGGCTTTGACAACTCTTGTTCATGGACTAACACAGTGATCATTCGACTCTGCATTGTATTTCTTTTGTTTTTATCAAATCAGGCATTTGCGCAATTTGAAGTCAGCTTGTTAGATAACCGTAATTCCCGTGTTGATATTGGTTTAGTAGGTGATTACCTACATGACCCTTCTGGTCAATTAAATCTCGCTCAACTCATGAATGAGAAATATAGCTCGCAATTTTTACCTATCAATAAAAGCTTTATGCAATTCGGCCTCAATGAAGGCAACATTTGGATTCGAGCCAAACTTGCAATACACCTAACTGAACAAAACAGTCTCGCACTTCAAGTCCAAGCGCCTAGACTGCAAATTCTCGATATCTATATGCCCCATCTAAGCATAGCTTTTCCCATTGCAGAACTGGGGGAGTTACGCCCTTATAGTAATAGACCACTTAACCATCCTCACTATTTAGTACCGTTTCCTACCCGAAACCCACCTATTACTAATGTGTATATTAAGCTGGCTTCCAGTACACCCATTAATGCTCAAATTGACATTTTACCACTCAATGATATCGCCAGTGACTTTCAGGTTGAGTCCTTAATTACCGGAATCTTAATTGGTATTATCGTATTACTAATGGCGGCAAATATTTTATTCTTTTCCTTTTCCCGTAACCCCATGTATCTATTTTACAGCATGTTACTGGCGGGGATGATTATCTTACATCTCTCTTTACATGGCTACCTGATCCAGCTTTTCCCCAATAGTATTGGCATTCAAATACGAAGCTATAATTTTGCAGCACTCTTCTCAGCGATGGCTTTGGTATTTTTCTCTCGTTATTACCTTGATAGTAAAAACACCTTACCGAAAATTGATAAATTTTTAGTTGCCTTAGGCATAACAAATGGCGCTCTCGCTCTACTCTATAGCTTGGCACCAGATAGGTTTAGTATCTTCCTCTTATCAACAGCGACGGTGACAACAGTAACCAGCTTAACCATTTTAAGTATTATCGCTAGCTTCAAGCACATTCCATATTCAGGCTATTACTTAGCCGCTCGCCTCTTGCTCTTTATTGGCCATAGTTTTTGGATACTAACCATGTATGGCATTCTTGCTAGCCCTACCTTCTTTATTTGGGGATTAATGGTCACGGTTATATTAGAGGGCTTAATTCACTTTGTTGCCATGCTACTAAAGCTCAACTCACTCAATGGCAGCCGCATTGAAAAAAGCAATTTTCATGACTCTCAGTTATTCGACTTTGTGAATGACTTGGCCTCAAGAATGCGCCGCCAGACCAATATTATCAGCGGAGCCTTTAACGAAAAGGACAAACTCAATACTGACTTATCATCAGATAACAAAGATACCGCCTTACTTGCGAACCGCAATTTAGAGAACATGCTAGAAAGGTTAGATAACCTTGGGCAAATGAACACCAACCTCAAAGATACATCAAGTGACTTTGCTGACATTGATACTCTAATTGATGAGACGCTAAATTTATTCCATGAAATAGATCAAGACGGTGTCTTAGTTGAGATTAATACAGCTAATACTCAAGCCTACGAGCAAATTGACCAAGGTAAAAAGATCCAACATTTACTCTTAACATTATTGTTAGAACTAAAGCATTATGGAGATAAGGCATTAACTATCACCTTAAAAAAATTGGATGATAACAGAGACAACCTAAGTCATTTAGATATCAGCATCTCCCCTTTACCAAGACGCTTTACCCAACTACAGGACCATCTACTTAATCTTGGCCTAGGTTATGTGGAGTTTTTACTAAGCAGCATGCATGGAAAAATGAGCATTTCGGGCGATAAACAGCAAAGACGCCTTAATATACATTTTCCTGCCAGATACCGAATTCAAAGCCGCCTACCTGACAATGACCTTATTTACGCTTGTCAGTTGTTTATCATGGGGAATGATTCAATTGCTTGCCAAAAGCTATTAAGCTTATTACAGTCTTGGCCAATTAATATTATACAAATTAAGAACATCAGTGAGCTCTCATCACTACAGCCAGCTCAAGCAGATAAGAAGGTTATAAATTTGGTTGTATTGTTTGAACACGATGGCTACATACCACAGCTTGTTGTTCGCCAGATAAAACCACTACTAAGATTAGAAGATCAGTGCTTACTGGTAAGTGACAATGTTAAAATGCCCAAAGATTTTGCTCTTACCTTAGGTTTTGATGAGCTAATACACACACTAGAGCTGCCCCAGCAGCTTAAACACACCATTACCCGACTCACAGCAAAAGGTTTACGCTTACAAAAAGCAACCCTGCTCTAAGTCAAGATGAACCAGCTTAAAGCTTGCTTCAATGAAGCGAGTCACAGACTATTACGGAGTTAATATGGATTGCTTATTTTGTTCTATCAGTGCGGGAAAGATCCCTGCTACTGTGCTTTATGAAGATGATGATGTCATTGCATTTGAAGATATTATGCCGGCAGCCCCAGTACATTTTTTGGTCATCCCTAAAAAGCATATCAGCACACTCAATGACCTCACCGAGGAAGATATTCCATTAATCGGTAAAATGCATTTTGTTGCCAAAACGATTGCAAAAGCTAAAGGAGTGGATGAATCAGGTTTTAGAACTGTGATGAACTGCAACCAAGACGGTGGCCAAACCGTATATCATATTCATATGCACGTACTTGGTGAACGCAAGCTGACTTGGCCACCAGGTTAGCAATAGACATTTTCCTTTCCTTACAGATATGAGGGAAGTCACACAGAAGAGTATTACCAGAGTTTATTTATGATGTCTTTTATTGATAACAGCATTTTAAATCTTGACCGAGCATTACGCACTCTTGTTCCTAATGCCGCAAAAGCCAATCGTCCTTCGCCAGCAAATACAGTGGATGAAGCACCTATGGATGAGCAAGACAAGCGCCATAGTATTGGCCTAATGCGGATTAATCATACTGGTGAAGTCTGTGCTCAAGCCCTTTATTCTGGCCAAGCCCTAACTGCGAAGTTACCCAGTGTTAGAGAAGAAATGGATGAGGCCGCAGCTGAAGAAATTGACCACCTTGTTTGGTGTGAGCAAAGGCTGCATGAGCTTGGTAGCCATACCAGCCTACTCAATCCTTTATTTTTTGGTGCCTCTTTTGCAATCGGAGCAGGTGCAGGTTTAATCAGTGATCGTCTAAGCTTAGGTTTTGTTGCTGCAACAGAAGAGCAGGTCTGTCTTCATATAGACAAGCACCTAGACTCTCTGCCCCATGAGGATGAAAAGAGCAAAGCGATACTGAACCAAATGCGTATTGATGAAGCTAAACATAAAATTGCAGCTTTAGAATCGGGTGGTTTAGTTTTTCCTGAGACCGTAATGAAAACCATGACTTTAATTTCCAAAGTGATGACAAAATCGACTTATAGAGTTTAATTATGAACCGAGATATTAGTGCTATTCGACGTGATTACCAATTCAAAGACTTATTAGAAGATGAGTCTAACCTTGATCCAATGACGTTTTTTGACGCCTGGCTAAAAGATGCTATAGAAGCTTGCCCGAATGATCCAACCGCTATGGTATTTAGCTCTGTGGACCAAACAGGTGCTCCCCACTCTCGCATAGTGCTACTGAAGCAAAGAGATGAGCAGGGCTTCTCCTTTTTTACTAACTATGACAGTGATAAAGGGCAGGATCTTGCAAATAACAATAAGGCCTGCATGAATTTTTTCTGGTCTGAATTAAGTCGCCAAGTGCGTATAGAAGGCGAGATAGTAAAAGTGTCTCGCAAAGTGTCTGAAGACTATTTTGCTTCGCGCCCTCAAGGCAGCAAGTTAGCGGCATCTGTCTCTCCACAAAGTCACACTATAGAAAGAGATGAACTGCATAAACGTTTTCATGATCTGGAACAGAAAATACAAGAAGACACAGTACCTTGCCCAGAAAATTGGGGTGGATATGTTTTAAAAGCAAATTTCATTGAGTTCTGGCAAGGTAGACCAAGTCGCCTGCATGACCGCCTATGTTATACACTCGATTCAAATGACCATTGGGTAAGGTCTCGTAAAGCGCCTTAATCTTAATTTGTAATACTCAATATCCTAATAGGTATTGAGTATTCATTCCCACCTTGGTGCTTTCAAGTCCCCAAAGCTTATATCACAAATCCTATCCAGCTCTATTTTCGGCTTCTGCCATTGCGTATAATAAATCTAGGCGCTTTTATCCACACGCTGAGGCGGGAGGACTTATTCGCAGGTTCCTTAAACGTTTACCAAGGTAAGATATGAAATCTCTCTCTCACAAATGGATATCATGGACAGGCTATAACAAGCATACTTCAACTCAGCGCAGTTCTAGTCTTGATATATATCGAGGCCTCGCCGTTTTACTCATGATTATCTTCCACCTTTGCTGGGATTTACGAGAGTTTGATTATATAGACTATTCACTAAGAGACCCTTTCTGGGTGGGATTTCGTAGCGTTATTATCACCCTATTTATGACAGCTGTTGGTTGGTCGACCTATATCAGCTGCCAAAATGGCTACCAATGGCCGAACATTTTCAAACGACAATTCAAGCTCTTCCTGGCTGCTAGTGGTATCTCACTGGCGACTTACTTAACTGTGCCCCAAAATTGGATCTTCTTTGGCATCTTACATTTTATCTTTTTAGCGAGCTGGCTAGTGCTTCCAGTTGCTAGAAAGCCTTGGTTGAGTTTAGCCATAGGCATAGGCCTACTTGCCGCCTACTTTGGTATAGACAGTGTCCGTAACTTTAGTTTGCATACTTATCTCACAGGCGAGTTTGGCTTCCCTCAACGTACTCTAGATATAGTGAATCTATTCCCTTGGATTGGCGTTGTATTTCTCGGGCCTATAATGGGGCATTTCAAACTTCATAAAATGCGCCTTCCTAGTGCGCTAAATAGTAAATTGCTTACCTTTTTAGGTAGACATGCCCTACCCGTTTACCTTTGCCACCAACTTGTGCTCTATACTTTGGTCGCCTTATTTAGCCAATTCGTTCTGTTGGTATTTTGACCAAAGAACAACTAGTTGAATATTTTTAAATCAGTCATGAATTGGCTCAAAAAAATTAAAAATTTAATTTAAAAGAGTTGCAATAAGCAGTTAACGAAGACTTAAGGCGGCTCAAGTAAGTAACCACTTATTAGTTAAGCAAGACCTAAATTCAGGTCTTTTTCAAGGCTTGATTTTCACCTCAATGCACACTATCGTCTGCATCAACAAATCAAATTAATTACTATATCTAGTGCTTCATATTGGATTAAGACACTAGATACAGTATTTTAAATCAAATCAGCATTTATCTTAGGCATGGGCATGACCACACTGACAGTCACTAAGCGTAACGGCGAAACAGAGTCGATTAATCTAGAAAAAATACACAAGGTTGTAACATGGGCTGCAGAAGGCTTAGACAATGTTTCTGTTTCTCAAGTTGAACTAAAAGCACAGATTCAATTCTTCGAAGGAATCAAAACCACAGACATTCATGAAACACTAATAAAGTCTGCTGCGGATCTGATTTCTGAAGATACGCCTGATTATCAGTACATGGCAGCACGCCTTGCTATCTTCCACTTACGTAAGAAAGCATTTGGCGAATTTGAACCGCCACATTTACTTGCCCACGTACAAAACCTAGTAGAACAAAAGCGGTATGATGCTGATATTCTAACGGCTTATACAGCAGAAGAGTTCGACCAGCTAAATAGCTTCCTAGATCACAGCCGTGATATGAACTTCTCTTACGCAGCAGTGAAACAACTTGAAGGTAAGTATCTGGTTCAAAACCGTGTCACAGGTGATATTTACGAAAGCCCTCAGTTCATCTACTTGTTAGTTGCAGCTTGCTTATTTGCAAACTACGACACGAGTGTTCGTCTTGATTATATTCGTCGTTTTTACGATGCCGTATCTAATTTCAAGATTTCACTACCAACGCCTATTATGGCTGGCATTCGTACACCAACCCGTCAATTCAGCTCATGTGTCCTAATTGAATGTGGTGACTCTCTAGATTCTATCAATGCAACTTCTAGCGCCATTGTTAAATATGTCAGTCAGCGTGCTGGTATTGGCGTGAATGCTGGTGCAATTCGTGCGCTAGGAAGTGCAATTCGTGGTGGTGAAGCTTTCCACACAGGTTGTATTCCTTTCTACAAACACTTCCAAACAGCGGTTAAGAGCTGTTCTCAAGGTGGTGTGCGCGGTGGTGCAGCAACCGTTTTCTATCCTATTTGGCACCTTGAAGTTGAAAGCCTATTAGTATTGAAGAACAACCGTGGTGTTGAAGAAAACCGTGTTCGTCACCTTGATTATGGCGTTCAGTTCAACCGTCTTATGTACCAACGCCTTATTTCTGGTGGCAACATTACATTGTTTAGCCCATCAGATGTACCAGGCCTTTACGATGCTTTCTTCGCAAACCAAGAAGAGTTTGAGCGCTTATACGTTCAATACGAAGCTGACGACAGCATTCGTAAGCAAACAATAAAAGCCTCAGAGCTATTCACCTTATTTGCATCTGAGCGTGCAAGTACTGGCCGTATTTACCTACAAAACGTCGACCACTGTAATACTCACAGTCCTTTCGATCCTGCTGTAGCACCAGTGAAACAGAGTAATCTATGCCTTGAGATTGCTTTACCGACTAAGCCTTTAGAGCATATCTATGACGAAAATGGTGAGATCGCACTTTGTACTCTATCTGCGTTTAACCTAGGGTCTCTTGAAAGCTTAGATGAACTAGAAGAGTTATCTGACTTAATCGTACGTGCACTAGACTCCTTGTTAGATTATCAGAACTACCCAGTTCCTGCGGCGCAAAGAGCAACAGACTTACGTAGAACATTGGGTGTTGGTGTTATCAACTATGCTTACTACCTTGCTAAGAATGGCGTACGTTATTCTGATGGCAGTGCGAATGAGCTAACTCACAAAACATTTGAAGCGATTCAGTACAACTTACTTAAAGCGTCTAACAACTTGTCTAAAGAACGTGGTGCATGTGAAGCTTTCCATGAGACCACATACTCTAAAGGCATTTTGCCAATCGATAGCTATAAGAAAGAAATCGATAAAGTTTGCTCACCAGAACTGTATTATGACTGGGAAACTTTGCGTAAAGACATCGTTGAACACGGTCTACGTAACTCAACACTGACAGCACTTATGCCATCTGAAACCTCGTCTCAGATCCATAATGCAACAAACGGTATTGAGCCACCACGTGGTTTCGTTTCTGTTAAAGCCAGTAAAGACGGTATCCTAAAGCAGGTAGTACCAGAATTTGAACGCCTTAAAGATGAGTATGAGCTATTATGGTCTATCCCATCTAATGATGGTTACTTGCAGCTTGTTGGTATCATGCAAAAGTTTGTTGACCAAGCAATTTCGGCTAATACAAACTATGACCCAGCTAAGTTCGAGTCTTCAAAAGTGCCTATGAAGCTACTTCTTAAAGATCTTCTAACTGCTTATAAACTGGGTATTAAGACCCTTTATTACCATAACACCCGTGATGGTGCAGACGATCAGCAAGATGACTTAGAAGATGATTGCGCTGGTGGTGCTTGTAAAATATAGGCTTCCAAGGCCTATATACTCATGACACCGAGTCAAATTTAGCCATATCATAGTTTAAATTCGCAGCACAAAAGACACCTTGTGCTGCGTTTTTATGTGATAATTAACACATGTTAAACTTGTGTTTACTCAGCCATACCTGCAAACCGATTAAAGGACACCTTATTTAAATGAGCTACTCTACTTTCAACCGCAAACGCTTTGATAGTATGAAAGAACCTATGTTCTTTGGTGAGAATGTTAACGTCGCACGTTACGACCAACAAAAGCACCCTATCTTTGAGAAGCTCATTGAAAAGCAATTATCTTTCTTTTGGCGTCCTGAAGAGGTTGATCTATCTTCAGATAGAAAAGACTTCCAACGTCTTGAAGCACACGAGCAGCACATCTTTTTGAGCAACCTAAAATACCAAACACTACTAGACAGTGTACAAGGCCGCTCACCTAACGTTGCCCTTTTACCTATTGTTTCTATTCCTGAACTTGAAACTTGGATTGAAACTTGGTCTTTTAGTGAAACTATTCACAGTCGCTCTTACACTCATATTATCCGTAACATTGTTAATGACCCGAGTTTGGTTTTCGACGATATCACTGAAAATGCCGAAATTACAAAACGTGCTGAAAGTGTTTCAAAATGGTATGACGATCTCATCTTGTTAGTCGGTTTATACAACACCTTAGGCCCAGGCGTTCATAATGTTCCAGGCAAAGGCGAAGTTGATGTAAACCTAAAAGCGCTTAAAAAAGCCCTTTATCTAACCATGGTGTCAGTCAATGTATTAGAAGCCATTCGCTTCTACGTGAGTTTTGCTTGTAGCTTTGCTTTTGCAGAACGTACCTTAATGGAAGGTAATGCAAAAATTATTAAATTGATTGCCCGTGATGAAGCCCTACATTTAACAGGGACTCAACACATACTCAATTTGATGGCATCAGGCAAAGATGATCCAGAAATGGAAGAAATTGCAAAAGAGTGTGAAGACGAAGCCTACCAAATCTTTTTTGAAGCAGCAGAGCAAGAAAAAGAATGGGCAAGTTACCTTTTCAAAGATGGTTCTATGATTGGTTTGAATGCACAAATTCTAGGCCAATATGTTGAATACATTACTAACATTCGTATGCAAGCCATTGGTTTATTACCAACCTTTGAAACCAAGCATAACCCTATCCCTTGGATTAACGCTTGGTTGGTTAGTGACAATGTACAGGTTGCACCTCAAGAAGCAGAAATCAGCTCTTACTTAGTCGGCCAAATCGATAACGATTTGGATGAATCTGATTTTGATGATTTCGACCTTTAATAAGGAAGACAGCTTTAATGACAGCAATTTCTAACAACCAAGACCTATTACATAGGGTACTTTTGGGAAAGAAAGAAATTCTTGTTACTGAAGACGAGCCTCTACTTGCTCAGCTTGAACGCGCTGGTATTCTCGTTGAATACCAGTGTCGTGAAGGCTACTGCAGCTCATGCTCCCTTAAGCTTCTACGAGGCAATGTAATCTATTTAGAAGAGCCTCTAGCTTGGGTACAAAGCGGCTATCTACTCGCTTGCTGTGCCATCGTCAAAAGTGATATCGAAATCGCTTTTTTTAGCAACAACTAATATCTGACTCCACACCCTTTTATTTTTTTAGCAATCCGACTCAAATTTCTGCTATTTTCTTAATCTAAGTTACTCTGATCGAACTTTTACAACTATTATTGATTATGCAGCTCGTAATCTATGAAATAGCCCTGTTAATATCTGCTGACATAGATGTTGGCAGGCTCGGTCCTGCTAAGTTCACCTTCAAAAGGATATAGAATGGCTTCACTACCTGGCACACTTAATGATTTGATGATGGCTCAGCAGCCCATTTTTGACAAAAAAAGTAAGTTGTTTGGCTATGAATTATTATTTCGTAATAATGACGAAACTATGGCGAATGTCATCGATGGCGAGGATGCGACAAGTCAGGTGCTAGTGAATTTATGTATTGGTATTACCGAGTTAGAAACGCAAATGCGAACACCTTACTTTGTTAATATCACCCGTGACTTATTAATGTCCGACGCCTTTTTTCCAATCGATCCAACCTTAGTCTATATAGAAATTCTTGAAGATCAAAAAATCACACCAGCCTTTGTTGAGTCCGTTGCCAAGTGGCATAAGGCAGGCTATCGATTTGTACTGGATGATTATAATTTTGATCCAAGCTACGCGGACCTTTTCCCTTATATACAAATGGTCAAAATTGATGTTTTACACACAGATCCTTATAAACATCACAAGCAAATTCAAGCACTCAAAGATCAAAAACTCATCCTAGTGGCAGAAAAGGTTGAAGACCAAAAAATGTACGATGAGTGCAAAGAATTAGGCTTTGATCTTTTTCAGGGTTATTACCTACAAAAACCCTCCATTGTGAAAGGTCGGCGTATCAACTCAAGCATGAGTAACGCTTTAGAATTAGTAAGTGAGCTATCCAATGAAAACATCACTGTCGAAAAAGTGACTAAGTTGGTAAGCAAAGATCCTAGGCTGTCTTACCAATTATTGCGTATCCTAAATAGCCCTATCTGTGGACTACAGCGCAAAGTCACTAACCTCAAAGAAGCGGTTGTTTTTCTTGGTTTAAAACAAATTAAAAAGTGGGCTCTGCTCATTACGATTACAGCCAACTCAAAACACTCAAACGAAATATTTCGGTTTTTGCTTATACGAGCCAAATGCTGCGAAGCGCTTGCAGTTCAAGAAAAATCCCCGAGTCCAGATACGGATTTTATGGCGGGTATCATGTCAGGCATTGACCTAGTACTTCAGGTTGAAAAAAAGATAGTGTTTGAACAGATCAATTTAGACGATGAAGTGCTTGAAGCAATCAAGCATTATCGTGGTGACATTGGTGCACGTTTACGTAAGGCCTGCGCCTTAGAGAAACAAGATTGGAACTATATTGCGGTTCTACCTTCTTCTGAAAGAATCGCGCTAAGTCGCTCTTATGGTGAAGCCAGTCTATGGGCAAATGACACCTTAAAGTACGTTTAATATCCAATTAACGTACTTTGGGCAGATCCTGCCAGTTAGTCGTATAGGCTGGCGATAAATACTCTCGCTTCATCTGCCAAACTGGGGCGGTTCCCTGTGCGGCAAAGTACACATGCCCTAGGCCTTTTTGATTAATCTTATCCAATACCTGCATAAGTTCTTTGGATTTTTCCTGTGGTCGAGAAGAAGAAAACAGCTCGCACTGTCCTTGCTCTGCATCATATAAATCTAGTAACACGACTCCCGCTTTGGCGTAATAAAAGCCTTCTCTCCATAACTTATCTAAACTCGTCTCTACAATGGCAATAAGATCTCTGGTGTCATCACTAGGGCAAGCAAGTTCAGCCACGAGAGAGTTTGCATATTGCGCCTCATTTGGGCTATAAGCACTGGTTCGAATAAACACACTGACTAGTTTAGCGGTACGTTTTTGTTCTCTTAACCTTTCCGCTGCACGGGTCACATATTTACAAAGGGCTTCACGCATTTGGCTTTTTTCCGTAATGCGATAAGCAAAAGAGCGACTACAAATAACTTGCTGCCTACTAGGAGGCACCTGCTCAAGGTCAATACAAGCAACACCATTCAACTCTCGCACTGTCCGCTCAAGCACAACCGAAAACTGCTCACGTATCATATTCACATCCGCTTGAGCTAAATCTAACGCGGTATGTATTCCTAATTGATACAACTTTTTAGATAAACGTCTACCTACTCCCCAAACTTCGACCACATCAATTAAAGCTAACAGACGTGTTTGCCGCTCAGGAGACATAAGGTTCACCACACCTCCTGTCGCTCGATACTTTTTAGCGGCATGATTGGCCAATTTAGCCAATGTTTTAGAAGGCGCCATACCAATACATACAGGAATACCTGTGTTTTTATCTACTTTGCGCTTCAAGTTTTGGGAGAAGGTGAGTAAATCAGTACAAGCGTCTATTCCTGATAAATCTAAAAAAGCCTCATCAATAGAATAAATTTCAATGGCTGGCGCAGCTTCCTCTAGCAAGGTCATCACGCGATTCGACATATCTGCATATAAGGCGTAATTAGAGGAAAAGCAGGTAATATCATAACGTTTAATATCGTCCGCCAACTTAAAGACAGGCCCACCCATTTTGATTCCTAGAGCTTTAACTTCTTGAGAGCGTGCAACAACACAACCATCATTATTCGACAAGACGACAACGGGCTTATGCTTTAAATCGGGTCGAAACAGTTTTTCACAACTGGCATAAAAGTTATTACAATCTACCAGAGCAAATACCTTGCTCATTCTTGCCTCTGAATATTACGAACAACGCTAATCACAACACCAAAGATGGCCAGTTCAGACTCTTCTGTAATAGCGATTGCAGAATAGGCTTTGTTTTTTGGCCTTAAAGCCACGTTAGGCTTGAGCACAAGCTCTTTCACCGTCATCTCCCCATGAACACAAGCTATAACAAAATCCCCATGGCGAGCCGTTAAGGAGCGATCTATCACAAGTACATCTTGATTATAAATCCCTGCCTCAGACATAGAGTCTCCCTGCACTCGTACAAAGAAGGTGGATTGTGGGTGTTTAATACAAAGTTCATTCAAATCTAGTTTACGCTCGACAAAGTCTTGCGCGGGTGATGGAAATCCAGCTGAAACAGATTCCATATAAAGAGGGATTTGGATGCTATTCGCATCAATAAAAGCACGGGATTCTGATGTACCTAAATAAGAAACTCGCATATCAACTCCAAAAAAACTGTATATACATACAGTATAGTTTAAAGTTTTTTCGAGCAATAGCCCTAATTACCGACTAATTTAAAATCCCGCTAGCGCAGCTGCACAAAAAACATGCTCTAATAAGCAGTCCAAACATACGAGAACAATATAAAGGAGTACTTATGTTTGCCATGGAAGTGGATCAAGATATTAAACTAGGACTAGTTGATCCAAGCTTTTCAGAAGCTTATTCAACACTCGTTAAAGCGAATTATGACTATTTAAAACAATGGCTTGCTTGGCCAGTCTTTTGCCAATCTGCGGATGATTTTAAAGAATTCGCCCAAAAGTCATTACATGACTATGCCGATGGTAAGAGCCTAACCTGTGGTATTTTTTATCAAGAAGAGTTAGTTGGTAACATCAGTTTCAATAGCATTGATCATAAACTTAAAAAAGCCGAAATAGGTTATTGGTTAAGTGCAGGTTATCAAGGTAAAGGGATTATCACTCGAGCATGCCAGCACCTGATTCAATACGCTTTTACAGAGCTTGATATACAGAAAATACAAATCAGTGCAGCAAAAGATAACCTTGCCAGTCGCGCTGTGTGTGAACGTCTAAATATGACGTTAGAAGGCACTATTACCCATGCAGAAAAAGTCGGTGATCGTATTTTAGATCATGCTGTTTATGGTCTATATAAAGCCAATTAAAACCAATCTAGGTGATACTAAAAGGTATCACCTATTTCTCACCTAATAAAAATAAACCCTTATTTTTCAGCAAACTAGACCAAAAAGTACCTAAGCAACCTATTTGTGCCTACTGCTTTTCTTATGTTATTTAACGATACAATAAGAGTATCAGAAATTCATAGGAACAAATCCCATGCTTAATATGCAGTTTCAGCAACGTCTTGTCATTGAAAGCCAAAAGCAAGATTGGCAAGCAAGCCCTAGCCCTTTGGTACATAGAAAACCATTAGAAAGAGAAGCCAAAGAATCTGGCCACACCACCAGCTTGGTAAAATATCAGGCCCAAGCCAGTTTTGCTCAACACCCTCACCCTCAGGGGGAAGAGATCTTCGTCTTAGAAGGTGTGTTTAGTGATGAACACGGTGATTATCCTGCTGGATCTTATTTACGTCACCCAGCTAACTCTGTACATACCCCTCATAGTGAGAACGGCTGTACCTTATTTGTAAAACTCAATCAATTTCAGCAAGGTGACAATGTAAAGGTAAATATCAATACTCAAGAACAAACATGGCTTGCAGGTATTGGAGGGTTAGAAGTCATGCCCCTGCATGAATTTGGAGGCGAGCATACGGCCCTAGTTAAGTGGCCTGCTGGAGAACGTTTTCAGCCCCATAGACATTTTGGCGGTGAAGAGATTTTAGTACTTGAAGGTGAGTTTCGAGATGAGCATGGCACTTACCCAAAACACACTTGGTTACGCAGTCCTCATATGAGTGAACATAACCCTTATGTAGAGGAAAAGACCATCATTCTAGTGAAAACAGGCCATCTCCCTCTTAGCTAGAGAGCCTAAAAATACGCCACACACTTAAAAGAACAGACAAAGAAGAGGTGACTTAATCACAGCGTCCCTAGCATTAATTAAGTTGAATCAGCTCATTAGGCCAGATTCAGCTTAATTAAAGTTGTGCTGTATTGCAGTATACAAGCCCCTAGAAAAATCCTCACAATGACATAATTCCACCCTGTCATTTGGCTTGCCAAACGCTGAATAGTCAGGGTTAAAACCGAGTTTTGTAAAAAACGAGGAAACTTCTCTAACTCAATTAAAGGCATCAGAATCAGCAAGGTACTGATACCTGATACAAGCGACATTTGCCCCCAAAAGTAATCAATATTACGAGCAGCAAACCAAAGCACATTCCAAAGCGCCACAAAGGCAATCAAGCGATAACATTGGGGTAAAAATTTATTTAAAAAGCCCGGTATATAGCTGGCATAGTTACCTTGTTTAAAGCTTGCTATTAAAGCCAGTATCATACAAATGTCAGTTAAGATGCCCATGTTTTTCCTATTGTTTACGTAAAGATGAAGTCTTAATTAGACTCTTGTGCATTTGTTTTTAACGCCAAGTAAGAGGCATAAATTCGAGTACCTGTGGTGAGCCAGCAGAGAGAGGCAAACAGCCAAGCAGCGCTCGTAAAGTAAGCAGGCATTAAACAGATAAAAATAAAGAGGCTAATGGTTTCAGCACCTTCGGTAAGTCCACCTAAATAGAACAAAGACTTCTTACCATAATCTAACTGCTTAATTTGACGTTTTTCTGCCATGATGGCAAACGCTAAGAAGCTGCTACCGGTTCCCATAAAACTAAAAATTAAAAAGGCCGCAGGTAAAGCATTCATCTCTGGATTTGCCAAAGCAAAACCAAAAATCACACCTGAATAGAAGATAAAATCTAACGTAATATCAAGATAACCGCCTAGATCAGTTGGTTGTGTTTGACGAGCAATCGCCCCATCCAACCCATCGCAAAGGCGATTAATAATGATAAAGAGCAGCGCAAGACTATAAGCCTGAAAAGCCAAGCTCGGAATCACCATCATGCCAATAATAAAACCAAACACTGTGACCTTGTTGGCACTAACTTGCTGTTTTACTAAGTAAGCCGCCGTAGTATCAAGAGGCCATTTAAGCAGTTTAATAAAATGTCTATCTAACATAGTTTCCCATTTATTTTGATCGAGTATTACAGCTATCTAAGAAATACTCATCAATTTATTTCATCAAGCAGACACAGATTGTATCTTGCTTAATTGAAGGTATGATTACATGATTTTATGCATTACTCATTGCAGGTTGAGCATAATACACAAACCCACTCTCAAGCGCCCAGAACGAGCATAACAAGCCCATGATACATTTTAAAAAGTATGGTCAGAACAAAGTCCCCCTAGTTGTGATTCACGGATTATTTGGTAACAGTGATAATTGGCATTCAATTGCGCAATCCCTGAGTGAGCACTTCACCGTTTATTGCTTAGACCTACCCAACCATGGCAAATCAGATGCCTTAGAAAATGCCGCTTACGACATCATGGCAAATCACATCAACACTTGGATGCAAACAGAGGGAATTGAAACCTGCTTCTTGCTAGGACACTCTATGGGTGGAAAAGTTGCAATGCAGTTCGCTTCTCAATTCCCTGACAAGGTAAAGCGTTTAATCGTTGCTGATATTGCTCCCGTTGATTATGAATCAAGTCATCACAGTATCTTTGATGGACTTAAAGCGATTGATCTTAATCAGATCAAAAACCGCAAAGAAGCCGATACTATTTTGGCTGAGTACGTTGAAACCCTCAGTGTCAGGCAGTTTTTATTAAAGAGCCTAATCAAGGCAGATACAGGCTTTGCTTGGCAAGTAAATATCGACAACCTCTTTAACAATTATGCCCAAATCCGTGCAACTCCCCCTTTCGAAAAAGCCTACCAAGGTGAAACCTTATTTATAAAAGGTGAGAATTCAGACTATATTCAGGCTCAGCACAAGGATGCTATTTTACACTGGTTCCCTAATGCTCAAGTTAAAATGATCCCAGCAACAGGCCATTGGTTACATGCCGAAAAACCTTTGCCATTCACAAGCCTTGTTAAGCGTTTCTGTCAAAAAACATAAAATAAATAGACCGATTAAAAGGAGGCTCGAACCTCCTTTTTCATTTCCCTTTGATGCCTAAACTTTCTTACTAGTTGCATAATTGAACGAAAAAAGAAGTCACTTAAAAAAGTGAATTTCTATATACTCTTGCCTCAATTATTTACAAGGAGAGTGGCATGAGTCAGCTTGCAGCAGAATCAATGCAAAAACAGAAAATGTCGGCTAAAGAATTTACCGTATTAACCGCAGTGCTAATGTCTATAGTGGCTATTTCTATTGATGCCCTACTCCCTGCCTTGGGTATGATTACTCAAGACTTGCAGATGGAAAACCCAAATAAAGTACAATTACTCATTGGCGCCCTATTCTTAGGTATGGCAAGTGGCCAACTTATCGCTGGTCCACTATCCGACGCTCTAGGTCGTAAGCCTGTCCTTTATACTGGTCTATTTATCTACTTTATTGGCACCTTGGTTTGCTTTTTTGCTCAAAGCTTCGAGATGTTACTTGCTGGCCGTATTATTCAAGGCCTAGGTGCAGCAGGCCCTTATATTTCAGCGGTTTCTTTAGTACGAGACCAATATGAAGGCCGAGAAATGGCTAAAGTGATGTCCTTGGTCATGATGATTTTTATTCTGGTACCCGCCTTAGCGCCTAGTCTGGGTGAATTAATCCTACTCTTCACTAATTGGCACGGCATTTTCATCATGTATGGTCTTTACGCCATTATTATTTTGACTTGGATTAACTTTCGTTTAGAGGAAACACTTAAACCAGAACAGCGTATCCCCTTTACCAAAGCTGGCTTTATCGCAGGCTTTAAAGAAGTAATATCGAATAAAAGTACCGTCAGCCTAACGTTTTGTGCAGGCCTTATGTTTGGCTGCCTTATCGGCTATATCAGTTCAGCACAGCAGATCTTTCAAGTTCAATTTGAAACGGGAAAGCTGTTTAGTATCTATTTTGGCGGACTAGCACTCTTAGTTGGTGTGTCATCACTGGTTAATTCTAAAATTGTTGGACGCCTAGGCATGCACCTCATAAGTAAGCGTGCATTTGGCATCATCATTCTTAATTCACTCATCTTCCTTGGTGTACAATCTGTATTTGAAGTACAGCTTTGGATGTTCTTAATCTTTGCTGGAATTTTGTTTTTCTGCTTCGGTTTATTATTTGGCAACATCAATGCTATGGCGATGGAACCTATGGGCCATGTTGCGGGTATCGCTGCTGCTGTAATAGGTGCCATCTCTTCTATTATGTCGAACATTGTCGGCACCAGCATAGGCCAGATGTATAACAACACCTTAGTACCAATGACAATTGCCTACATTCTCTTGTGCTCATTAGCCTTAGCGCTTTTGTATTATGCTGAAAAGAAAACGAATCAATCTAAACAAGCGCAAACACTGGCCAATGACCATGCTTAAAGCCATACATCATGCCGCTATCATTTGCTCTGACTATGAAACATCAAAACACTTTTATAGTCAGATATTAGGGCTTAAGATCATTGCGGAAAACTATCGCGTTGAGCGTCGTTCTTATAAACTTGATTTAGCCTTACCTGATGGCGGCCAAATAGAGCTTTTTTCGTTTGAAGGAGCACCAGGAAGGCCAAGCCGCCCAGAAGCTCAAGGCTTAAGACATCTAGCCTTTGTGGTGGACTCTGTTGCTGAATACAAGGCTTATTTAATTGGCCAAGGTATTGAAGTAGAAGATATACGTATCGATGAATACACAGGGAAAGCCTTTACTTTTTTCCAAGATCCAGATGGCCTTCCCCTAGAGCTTTATCAAGCTAAATGAATGTCTAATTAGAAATCAAAAAGGGATGCATCCGCATCCCTTTTTTTGTGAAAATAGCTAAATCGAAAACAAAAATTTAAACAGGCTTTTTCGCAACACGATATTCATCAGCACGATAGGTACCAAGCATACGAATTTCCTCAGAGAAGAAACGTAACTCCTCCAATGCGGATTGCATTTCAGGTGCTTGAAAATGGCTCTCTACATCCACATAAAACTGAGTCGCCGTAAAAGCACCATTAACCATATAACTCTCAAGCTTCAGCATGTTAATACCATGTGTCGCAAAGCCACCCATAGCCTTGTATAAAGCAGCGGGTATGTTACGTACACGAAACATAAAAGAGGTGATATACACTTGCTCAGGATCTAAAGGAGGTAATTTATGCTGCTTCGCAAATACTAAGAAGCGTGTGGTATTCCCTTCTCTATCATTAAAGTGTGACTTTAAAATTTCCAGTCCGTACAACTCAGCAGCTAACTCAGACGAAATAACACCTAGCCCCTCCTCACCAGTTTCAGCCAAATGCTTAGCCGCGCCTGCCGTATCATACATAGCAAGATTAGTCGCACCTAAAGCCTTAATACCTTCATCACACTGTGCAAGTGCTTGAGGGTGGCTGCCGATTTGCTTGATATCTTCAAGTTTGGTACCTGCTTTTGCCATCAAGCAATGGTTAACGGGTTCGAAATGTTCTTTCACCACATAAAGCTCGGTTTTACGTAGTTCACGGTAAATCTCTTCCACTCGACCTGCTGTTGAGTTTTCGACTGGAATCATGGCATACAAGGCTTCGCCCTGTTCAACCATTTGCATAGCCTGTGCAAATGTCGCGCAATTGACCATTTTTGAATCTGGAAAAGTATGCTTACAAGCAAGGTGAGAATAAGCACCGGGCTCACCTTGATAAGCAACAATATGGCTAGCATCAAGGGCAAGTAAAGAATCTGGCATAGGTTAAACGTCTTCTACTGAAAATTTATAACTAAATGTGGGATAATCCCCTACAGTAACAAACAATCAAACTAAAGCAAGAGACTCATCCAGAGCTATCTCTGACTCAGCTTAAAAGGTATGAAAAACAAACATGATTAAGTGGGTTGCGATTAAACTAATCCGCGGCTATCAGATTCTGATTAGCCCCCTAATAGGTAGTAATTGCCGTTTCTATCCTAGCTGTTCAGCCTACATGATAGAAGCAATGGAGCGCTTTGGCTTTTTTAAAGGCCTATATTTAGGGCTCAGGCGTTTAGGTAAATGTCACCCATTAAACGAGGGCGGAATGGATCCTGTGCCTGAAAAGAAATGTTCCAAGCACAAATGTAAATAATAAGAGGTTAGCCCTGAGGCGTAACTTGCAGCTTTAGCTCACTGGCAATTAACACAGCTTGAGTGCGATTATTGATACCCAATTTTTTGAAAATAGCGGTAATATGCGCCTTAATCGTTGCCTCTGAAATATTTAATTCATAAGCAATTTGCTTATTCAATAAACCTTCATGCAAATA
Source organism: Marinomonas sp. SBI8L (assembly GCF_001624705.1). Taxonomy (GTDB): domain Bacteria; phylum Pseudomonadota; class Gammaproteobacteria; order Pseudomonadales; family Marinomonadaceae; genus Marinomonas. The sequence goes on along the minus strand of NZ_JSEO01000007.1, from coordinate 49,784 downwards.
GCATAAAACCCTATATTGAGAAGGCGTTAGTTCAGACACACGCTTAACCATATCCAAGTCAGGCTTAGGCTGATTTAAAACAGCTTCTTTAAGATGTTCAGGTAACCAGATTTCACCTTCTAGAATGGCGTTAATGGCGTTCGCTATATCAACAGGTTGACTGGTCTTAGGAATAAAGCCCAAAGCCCCTGCTTCTAATACTTTTGCCATCACACTAGTATCTTCTTCACCAGAAATAACCGCTACAGGTAAATCAACAAAATCAGATCGAATACGAATAAGGCCATAAAGGTCACCACTGCCGGGCATATTAAGGTCCAACAGCAAAAGATCTAGATCAGGATTTGTCGCTAAAAAAGTAAGGGTGCTATCAAGATCTTGGGTTTCATTGATCTCAATATTTTCAAATAGCTCCGACAGCGCACCTTTTAAGGCACCACGAAACAAAGGATGGTCATCAGCAATTAGCAGTGAATACATAAGTCCCTTCACCTTCTTTTTATTGTTTTATAAATAATAGGGAGCAAAAAACCGCGCTACCCTTATCTCAAAAGTGTAACACTAAAGAGAACAAGAATAGAGCGGTCAGATCAAGTTGGATTATTGATTTAAACGATTTTTGATCAGATCATCAACCACACTAGGGTCAGCTAGCGTACTGGTATCACCAAGAGAGTCATGCTCATTAGCGGCTATCTTACGTAAAATTCGTCGCATGATTTTTCCTGATCGTGTTTTTGGTAGGCCTTGACCTGCCCACTGCATCAAATCAGGAGTAGCGATTGGACCAATTTCATCACGTACAAATTGACGTATTTCTTTAGTCAGAGCGTCTGTAATCTCAACCCCATCAACCTGACTTAAATAAACATATAAGCCTTGTCCTTTAATATCATGAGGGTAACCAACAACGGCTGCCTCAGCTACAGCAGGGTGAGCGACTAAAGCACTCTCAATTTCAGCCGTACCAAGACGGTGGCCGGAAACATTGAGAACATCATCTACACGACCTGTGATCCAATAGTAATCGTCTGCATCACGTCGTGCACCATCGCCAGTGAAATACATGCCATCATAAGTACTAAAATAGGTCTGCATGAAACGTTCATGATCCCCATAAACGGTACGCGCTTGAGAAGGCCAAGAATCCAATAAGACTAAGCCCCCTTCTACATCTTCCCCCTCAGCAGCAACAAAGTTACCTTCGCTGTCTACCAAAGCAGGTTGCACGCCAAACAAAGGCCCAACACAAGAACCTGGCTTCATGTCTTTTCCGCCTACTCTTGGAGTCATCATGATGCCACCTGTTTCTGTCTGCCACCAAGTATCAACAACAGCACAATTTTCTTTACCCACTTTAGTGTAATACCACCACCAAGCTTCAGGGTTAATTGGCTCACCAACACTACCTAGCACTCTTAAGGAATCTCTGTGGCTGGTTTGAATAGGTTCATCACCTTTAGACATTAGGGCACGGATGGCGGTTGGTGCTGTATATAAAATATTAACATTATACTTATCAACGATACGCCCTACTCGACCACAATCAGGATAAGTGGGAACCCCTTCAAACATAACGCTACTAGTACCATTCGCCAATGGCCCATAAACAATATAGCTATGTCCTGTGATCCAACCTACATCGGCAGCACACCAATAAACGTCATCTGGTTGTAGATCAAAAACAACTTCGTGAGATAAGCTAGCATAAACCATATAGCCGCCTGTCGTATGTACTACGCCTTTTGGCTTACCGGTTGAACCAGATGTATAAAGAATGAAGAGAGGATCTTCGGCTTGCATAGGCTCAACTGGGCAAGTTGGCTCACATGAGGATATTAAATCTTTCCAATCCACATCCAGTTTATCGTTCCACTCCACCTCTTTTTGGGTATGAGGGAAAACCACAACATGTTCAACACTTGGGCAAGCATCATTTGCAACAGCAAGGTCAACATTATGTTTCAGTGGTACCTTATTACCCGCTCGTAAGCCTTCATCAGCTGTAAGCACTAGCTTCACATCGCAATCATTAAGACGATCGGCAATAGCATGAGCAGAAAAACCGCCAAAAATAACCGTATGAATTGCGCCAATACGAGCACATGCCAACATGGCATAAACGGCTTGAGGAATCATAGGCATATAGATAGCAATACGATCACCCTTGGTCACACCAAGTTTTTTCAAGCCATTAGATAATAAGGCCACTTCGTCATGTAATTGCTGGTAGGTAATTTGTTCAGCAGAGCCTTCTGAATCACCTTCCCAAAAAAAGGCGACCTTGTCTGCTTTATCGCCTAAGTGTCTATCAATACAGTTATAACTTGCATTAAGTACACCATCTTCGTACCAACGGATATCCACATTATCTCGTTCGAAGCTGGTATTTTTAACTTTTGTATAATCTTTAATCCAATCAATTCGCTTACCTTGCTCTCCCCAAAAACCATCAGGGTTGGTAATCGACTCTTGGTACATACGCTCAAATGTTTCTTGATCTATGCCGACGTTTTTCTTGCTGGCACTTGGTACGGCAACTGTCAAAGGTTCCATTGATTTTGCTCCAGTTCTTAAATTTGTTATCAAGGATGCTGTCATCACTATATCTTTCTAAAGACTAAGAGCCATTACACTTTAGTCTTAATCATTATTTTTATATTTAACCGATACTTAGGGTAAAACTTTAACTGATATTGCCTGTTCCTCATTTTTGACATCAAGGATGCAAACATCACTATCTCTTTCTAAAGACTAAGAGTCATTACACTTTAGTCTTAATCATTATTTTTATATTTAACCGATACTTAGGGTAAAACTTTAACTGATATTGCCTGTTCCTCATTTTTAACATCAAGGATGCAAACACCACTATCTCTTTCTAAAGACTAAGAGCCATTACACTTTAGCCTTATTCATTTTTTTTATATTTAACCGATACTTAGGGTAAAACTTTAACTGATATTGCCTGTTCCTCATTTTTGACATCAAGGATGCAAACATCACTATCTCTTTCTAAAGACTAAGAGTCATTACACTTTAGTCTTAATCATTATTTTTATATTTAACCGATACTTAGGGTAAAACTTTAACTGATATTGCCTGTTCCTCATTTTTGACATCAAGGATGCAAACATCACTATCTCTTTCTAAAGACTAAGAGTCATTACACTTTAGTCTTAATCATTATTTTTATATTTAACCGATACTTAGGGTAAAGCTTTAACTGATATTGCCTGTTCCTCATTTTTGACATCAAGGATGCAAACACCACTATCTCTTTCTAAAGACTAAGAGCCATTACACTTTAGGATTAATCATTACTTTTATAGTTAACCGACACTTAGGATAACGCTTTAACCTATATTGCCTGTTCCTCATATTCGACATCAAGGGAGCTGTCTCTATAAATTTCACTAATAATAAAGAAAACCATCTAATTTCTTATATTTCAGGCACTCACATACAAAAAAAGAGGCCTTAGCCTCTTTTTTAACATAGATTAATTCCTTACAAAACCCGGCCCGCTTTTACAAAAAACGGGATAGTTACCTCACGTTTTTCCAAGGGCTCTTGCCACACTTTAATAATGGCATCCCAAGCATCAGCAAGTACCTGTGTTGCATCATCATGGTCTAATGCCCTGATAGCAGACCAAGTTTGCATATAATCAAAAAGACGGTAAGCATTCCACTTAAAGGATAATTCAAATTCAGGTACATCCAGCATTTCTAATGGAAAAGTCACATCATCATATTGGTTCCAAAGGGTTCTATTTTGCTCAGGCCAATGGGGCTTAAGCTTACTCATGATTTTGCTGTTAATAATATCGTCTATTTCAGGGCAAACACTTAACCAGCTATAGCCCCAACAAGCAAAAATACCACCAGGCTTTAAGGTTCTTTTTACTTCAGGCCAAAATTTCTCTAAATCAAACCAGTGTAATGCTTGGCCAACACAAATAGCATCAAAGTGCTGATCTGGGTATTCGCACACTTCAGAAGGAGAAACTTTATAATTCACTTTTCGATGAGGGATAGCTTCAGCTATCTGTGATTCACTAATATCTGTCGCTTCGACTTGCTCAAAATAAGCCGCAAGATCGATGGATACCTGGCCCGTTCCACAAGCACAGTCCCATACACACTGTTGATTTTTGACTTGGTTGGATAGCCATAGATAGAGCTCCGGCGGATAGGTCGGTCGCCCCTTTGAATAGACATCTGACGAAAAGTCAAAATAAGATTGCATCAACTCATTCCCTTAATAAATTCTTTAGATTACAGATAATTAGCTTAAAACGTCTTACTGAAATTTGCTCCTAACATTCTTAAAAGACAACAAGTACAATTTTAGTTTATTAGATTATAGTCACTAAGTACTGCCTTAGCCTCTATCACGCCCTTAACTTTATGAGCCTGCATTCCTAGGCTATGGGCGGCATCAATATTTATTTGGTTATCATCGATAAAAAGTATCTCTTCTGGTCTCACATTTAACCTATCTAATACTCGCTGATATATAGCGATATCCGGCTTAGTAAAACCCAAATGATGAGAGGCAAAATAACTATCAAATTTATCAGCCAGCGTCATTTCTTGCATCAACCTTGGCCAATGGGCCGCATTTGTATTAGATAAAACCCCTTTATGTATATGAGGCTTTACCGAGTCGACTAACTCTAAAGCGCCATCAAATAACCCTTTAGGCCAAGCGATAAACTCATCACAAAAGTGTTTAATACGAACAGAATCTGCTTTATCACCTGATACTTCTTTAATAAGACTAACTGCGAAGTCCGTTAAAGTAATTTTGCCCGTATCAAAAGCTTTTACGCTAGGCGATGCTAACCATTTTAACCAAGCTTCCTTTTCATTATCATGACTCGCTAACATGGCATTTAATTTAGTGGCTTCGCCCAAATTAACGAGCACATTCCCCAAATCAAAAAGAACCACCTTCACCATAAAATTTACTCACTAAACTTGCGTTATTTCAATCAGTAAAAGACGCTGACACATGGTAAATCATCTTAATAAAACTGATACTTTTTTCGTTTTCATTCACTCACTTTAACAAATTAATTGGCACCACATTATAAAAACCTTGTTTGTATATGGTTAAAATTTGTTTGAAAAAGCAGCTTTTTGTCGACAATTGCTATAAGCCATTTTTTGCCTACGCTTAATCGTGCAACTATCATAAAACATTAAAATTTGCCTTTAGCCCTTGTTACACATGGCATTCATGGCATAAGCAATTTTTTGCCTAAGGAATAATTATTGCTATCAGCTATTTTTTGCTCAATTGAGAGGGGATTCACTTTCTTAATTACAAAAAAATAATTTATTCTTTACAAATCAAACAGTTATGATTTTGGCATGGATATTGATATAAGTTAAATCGAGTTTACTCTCAGTGTTCCCCCAATTAGGAGAAAAATAAAATGAAACTGGGCCTTAAAAAAATCAGCAAAAGCCTTCTAGGTTTAGCAAGCGCAACTGCCATCACACTATCTGCTACCCACACAGTGGCAGCTGATAGCGACTATATTCTTGCAACAGCATCCACTGGTGGTACTTACTACCCTGTCGGTGTTGCTATTGCCACTTTAAGTAAAATCAAATTAGAGCCAAAACACGGCATATCTTTATCTGCTATTAGTTCAGCAGGGTCAGGTGAGAACGTTAAGTTATTACGTGAAAACCAAGCTCAGTTTGCCATCCTTCAAGGTCTATATGGCGCTTGGGCATGGAACGGTGAAGGTCGAGTAGCAAATTCAGGCAAACAAGAAGGCCTACGTTCTATCTCCATGCTTTGGCAGAATGTTGAGCATTTTGTCCTAAAATCTGATTTGGTAAAAAGCGGAACGGTTGCCGATTTAACCCAGTTAGAAAAAGGTAATAACAAATTCTCAATCGGTAAAAAGAACTCAGGCACAGAAGGTTCTGGTCGCCAATTGCTATCAGGCCTTGGTATTGATGCCGATAAGTTTAGCCTAGCTCATATGGGTTACGGCGGTAGTGCAGACGCTCTACAGAACGGCACAATCGATGGCATGAATATTCCAGCGGGTGTACCAGTAAGCGCGATTACACGAGCTTATGCTGCTATGGGTGATAAAGTTCAAGTGCTTGACTTTACCGATGAGCAAATGAAAGAAGCTAATGGTGACTACACTCTTTGGACTCGTTATGTAATCCCTGCAAATACTTATCCAGGTCAAACTAAAGCCATCAATACAATTGCACAACCAAACTTCCTAGCATCTCGTGCTGATTTGCCTGAAGAAGATGTGTACCTATTGACTAAAAGTCTTTACGACAACCTAACCTACCTAAGTGCTATCCACAAAGCGACAGCAGTTATGTCTATCGAAAAAGCAATTGCAGGTCTACCTGTACCACTTCACCCAGGTGCTGCTCGTTACTACCGCGAACAAGGTATCAGCATCCCAGCTCATCTAGTGGCAAACTAGTAAAAAGCGAAAACACGTACAGCAATACCTGAGAAATCTTGATAGATTTCTCAGTCTCTCTAGGGGGATAGAACTAGCCCCTAGAGAGACTATTCTCTATTTTAAAACAAGTATTAAGCACTGTTCCTTATCTGATTAAACAGTCGCACCATAAGGTAAGTTGTTATGAGCTCAACCCAACCCCACATGGATGAAGAGACCCAAGCTAAATTAAAAGAATTTGAAAGTACCCACAGAAGTGGTACTGGCATCAATAGGGCAATTTACCTTATTGGTATTCTTATGGCTTTCTCCCATATCTACATTAATACCTTAGGCACCTTCCCTGAACTCTGGGTATCTGCATTCCATTTTGCTGGTTTTGGCATCATGTGTACCCTGCTTACTCCAGCAAGCTCAAAGTTAACAAAATCAAAACTTGCCTTAGGCGTGGATCTGGTTTTAGTGGCGGCTCTTATCTGCTTACCTATCTACATAATGCTATTTGAAGATGCCCTCTATGATAGAGGCGTTACCTTTGTCACAGGCGATTGGATAGCATCAGCTGTTGCAGTTCTTTTAGCACTAGAGCTCATTCGTCGAACCGCAGGTTGGTTTATCCCTGCTTTAATTTTTGTTGCACTCACCTATGTCGTACTCTGGGGAAGCCTAATTTCAGGGCCTTTCTCCTTCCCAGGGCTAAGCTTAGAGACCTTGTTATACCGAAGCTTCTTTAGTACAGACGGCATGTTTGGCTCTATCTCTCGAATTTCATGGAGCTTTGTCTTCATGTTTATTTTGTTTGGCGCTTTCCTTGTTAAATCAGGCGCGGGCGACTTCATCATTGAATTATCCCGAGCAGCAGCTAGCAAAATGGTTGGTGGTCCAGGCTTTGTGGCTGTACTAGGTTCAGGTTTAATGGGATCAGTATCTGGCTCATCAGTCGCGAATACAGTGTCTACTGGTGTAATTACAATACCTTTAATGCAAAAAGCAGGCTTTCCAGCACGCTTTGCCGCAGGTATTGAAGCCGCAGCATCTACTGGTGGACAGTTAATGCCACCCGTAATGGGCGCAGGGGCTTTCATCATGGCTTCTTATACGCAAGTTTCTTATGTCACCATTATCAGTGTGGCTGCAGTTCCTGCCCTTCTTTACTTTTTATCCGTTGCCTTCTTTGTTCGTGTAGAAGCAAAACGTAGCAATGTAGTACAAACCATGGATGATGGCGTCTCAGCCATGTCTGTCCTAAAACAAGGCTGGCACCACATCCTACCATTAGGCGGCCTAGTAACCATGTTAATTCAAGGTTTTACGCCAACCTATGCAGCAGGTTTTGCCATCTTGATAGTCATTGCATCCTCTTGGTTATCTAAGACTCATCGTATGGGTGTGATCGAAATATTAGATGCCATGGTGCAAGGCGCGAAAAATATGTCGACCACTGCAGTGCTTCTAGTCGGCATCGGGCTGGTGGTCAATGTCATCAGCACCACAGGTGTTGGTAATACATTCTCCTTGATGATCACAAGCTGGGCTGGTGGAAGCTTATTCTTTACCATTATTTTAGTCGCACTGGCTTCTTTGATCTTAGGTATGGGTTTACCTGTAACAGCCTCTTATATTGTTCTAGGTACCTTATCAGCCCCTGCGCTTTACAACCTAATTGCTGAAAGCCAAATGCTAGACATGCTTGCATCAGGCCAGTTACCTGAAACAGCACATGCTATCTTTATGCTGGTTGATCCAACTGTGATTAGTCAATTAGGGCAAAGCATGCCAATCGAGCAAGCCACTCAGCTGCTAAGCCAGGTACCAAGTGATTTCAAAGGCATGCTTTATGAGCAAGCACTGGGTGCAGAAGCAATTGCTATGTTCTTAGTCACTGCTCACATGATTATCTTTTGGTTATCACAAGACAGTAATGTCACACCGCCTGTCTGCTTAACCGCATTTGCCGCAGCGGCTATTGCTAAAACACCGCCAATGCGCACAGGTGTAACCGCATGGAAACTGGCTAAAGGTCTTTATATTATTCCATTATTAATGGCTTATACCCCATTAATCGGTGGTGATGCAGAAACACTTATTCGCCTGACTATATTTGGTATTTTCGGTTTATATGCGTTTGTTGCCGTGATGGAAGGTTACTTAGAAGATAAGTTGAACCTAGCAAGCAGAGGCTTATTACTTTTTGCTGCTATTGCTATGTTATGGCCAAGCTTACACATAGGAATTCAATTTGCAGGCCTAATCGTTTTCCTAGTGATCTTTATTCTAGGTAAGCGTAGTTTTATGTCGAATCAAGCAAGCCAACAAGCTTAAGTTAAACATAAGGCCACCTTAGTAAGGTGGCCTTATGTTTCTAATATTGAGCTAATTCTCATTAAATAAAGACTCATATGGAAACAATTCATTTCCACCAGCCTAATTTATTCATAAATAAAGCTTAATTAAACTACTAAGACAGCTAACCAATAGGAATACAGCATGTCTTACTCAAGTTCTCACACTCACACCAATACTCAAAGCATGCCCTTTTGGGGATTCGTTTGCCTCATGGCGATGATCTTCTCACTGTCTCCTCTTGCGATAGACATGTACCTACCGGCATTACCTCAAATGGCTCATTTTTTCGATACTCGAATTGATGCTATGGAGGCAAGTGTTGCCATTTACCTATTAAGTTTTGCTTTAGGCCAACTTGTCTTTGGTACTTTGGCAGACAAATTAAATAAAACCAGCTTACTAAGCTGGGGTTTAATCGGTTTTGCCATCGCAAGTTTTATTGTCGCATTTAGTACTAACCTAACCTGGCTTTTCATTGGACGTGGTGTGCAAGGCTTCTTAGGAGGCACTTCTGTGGTGGTATTCGCTCTCATTCAACAAAGCTATGGTAAAGAAAAAAGCAGCCAAATTATTTCTTATATTATGGCGGTCGTCGTTATCGCACCTATGGTAGCCCCTATGCTAGGAAGCCAAATACTTCTTCACCTTGGCTGGCAATGGATATTCTTCTGCTTAGGTTTTTTTGCTTTTATCACCTTCTTTACTCAACTCTTTATCAATAGCCAAGCCAGCACTAATAAAGAAGCAGAGACACACATCCCATCTACCAATAAGTCAGATAACAAGTCCCGTAATAAAGTAAAACTATCTGAGATATTCAAAGGTTACAGGTTCGTTTTGACTAACCCACTTACCTTAAGCTATATGTTTGCAGGCTCAGCCTCATTTGCAGGCTTGTTTGCTTTCATATCAGGTTCGCCTTTCGTTTATATGAGCTTGCATCAGGTCAGTCCACAAGATTACAGCTTATTAATCGGGCTTAATGCCGTTGCCATGATAAGTACAAATCTACTCAATGCGAGACGGCTTGGTCATATAGATCCAAATATCAAACTTATTTGGGCGGGGATAGGCTTAGGGGTTATTGGTCTCTACTTATTTCTTGTGGCAAGTCTCGCTTTGTCTTTGCCCTATATCGTTCTAGGAGTTGTTCTCTATATGGCTATGCTGGGCTTTACTTCAGCAAATGCTATTGCGGGTGTGCTTTCAAGCTCGGGTCAATATGCAGGCTTAGCATCAGGTCTTAATGGCGTTATGCAATTTGGTTTAGGCGCTTTGGCCAGTGCTGTTATTAGCTTAAGCGAGAGTATAAACAGCATGCCTATGGCTTTTTCTATGACAGTATCAGGTTTATTAACTTGTGCTTTTGCTTTCGCTCTTATTAAACAAACTAAAAAGGAGGCTTGATATGCGAGCCTTGTCTCAAATCATTGAACCTAAAACGAATCACCCAGCCTATATTAATCACAGAATTAGACACCTACTCGCGCCTTTTGTGCTCTTTGATGCTGGTAGAGTAAAAGGTAAAAATAGCTTAATGATAGATTGGCATCCCCACTCAGGTGTTGCCACTGTCACCATGCCTTATGATGCTAAGCTCATTCATCAAGACTCAATGGGGCATACAGGCACAATCGAAGATCAAGGCTTACAATGGATGGCGTCCGGTAAAGGCATTTGGCACAAAGAAAGGTATGAAGCGAGCCAAAAGAAAAATGATATAGGCATAATGCAGCTTTGGGTGCTTTTACCGCCTGATGAAGAAGTCGCTTGCAGTCGCTATTTCAATCTAAAAAATAGCGACATTATTCAGGTAGGCAATACACGTATTCTGTTAGGGGCTTATAAAGACAAACAAGCTTGCCATAAAATCAGCCAAGACATCAGCTATTTAGACATCAACCTAAGGGCTGGTGAATCTTGGTACTTTCAACATAAAACTCAAAGCCGTGGTTTTATCTACCCTAGAACAGGCTCGCTTAACATAGCTGGAATTCAATTAAACACCGAACATTTAGGATTATTAGAAGAAAATACCCAAGAGTTAAAAGTGACAGCGATCACAGATAGCCAATTCGTACTCGCAGCAAGCGCTCCTTGGCCTCACAAAATAGTGCATCAATACGGACAAATGCACACTAACCTTCTTGCCTTAGAAATAGCGAGTGATGAAATACGCCATCAAGCAAAGCAGCTCCAAAAAAGTGGGGAGTTAATCAGTAACTAATCTATCAGAGTTTAAAAACTAAAATAGAATTAAGATCACAAGAAATATACTAACTAGCAAATAACGTCTTAGCCTTATTTCAATAATTAAAGGCACTACTCTGCTTTTTCACGCCTCCTTATCAACCTAGAACCTCAACGGATCACCTGTATTTAATCTCGTATTAGACTAAGGCTTACCGCCTTTGCACTAATATTAGGCATAATCGTCCACCAAGCTTTTGATTACTCGTAAAAGGTGAAGTTAAGGTGAAAAAGCTTATTTTTCACAGGATATACTCCGCCCTAACAGCATATAAGTAATCAGATACATCTAAATAAAAAAGATCTAAAAGGTAATAGGATGCTTGCACTCCTGATTGAAGACAACCGACAACTTGCCAGTAATATTATCGAATATTTAGCCTTCGATAATATTGAGTGTGACTATGCTGAAAGGGGCGATCAAGGTTTGACACTTGCCCAAGAAACGCCCTTCGACATTATTTTACTAGACTTAAATCTACCTAGATTAAACGGGCTAACCATAGCCAAAACATTAAGAGATCAGGGAAATAACACGCCAATTTTGATGCTGACCGCAAGAGATAGCTTAGATAATAAGCTTGAGGGCTTTGCACAAGGCGCGGATGATTACCTTGTTAAACCTTTTGCCTTACCCGAATTAGTTGCCAGAATAAAAGCCCTAGTGAGTCGCTCTCTGCCTCAGAAAAATACACTTAAGGTTGATGACCTCGTTCTCAACATAGACACCAGAGAAGCCACAAGGCAAAACAGAAGCCTTACCTTAAACCCTGTTGCTTGGGACCTCTTGGTGGCGTTAGCCAAAGCAAGCCCAGCACCGTTAAGTAGAGAGAAATTGGAAGAGGTGGTCTGGCAAGGAAAATCACCAAATTCTGACGCGCTGAAATCTCACTTATACCAACTAAGAAAAACCATTAATAAACCTTTCAATCAACCTATTCTTCACACTCTACGTGGCGTTGGTGTGGTATTGCGCTGCCAAGAAGGAGAAGACAATGACGTCTAATTCTCTGACAAAAAATAAAGCTCAAAGTAGCCATACTCGACAAGGTTTACGTTTTTTCATACAAGAAAAGCTTATCGTTCTAACGTTTGCTGTAATTCTTTGTACCTCTGGCTTAATTTACTATATCTACAATCAAGGTTTAGATATTTCAGCTCGTATGAGCCTAACCAAAATTGGTTATCACTACGCTCAATTAGATAAGGCAGATACACTCACTCAAACACACTATGACATGGGTGAGTTTAGCGTTTATATTGGCGAGCAGAACTTGCCTTCTTGGTTAACTAAAGCACTTGGTTCAAAACAGGTTGCGAATTATGAACTAGTCAAAGTCTTTATTAAAAGAGGCAAAAAGAAGACAGAAACCGATACAACTCAAACTATGGAGAAAAGCTCAACACCTCCTAATTTTCTCTTACTCACTGCTATACCAGGGAAAAACGAAAGACAAATTTTTGTTGCCTATTTATTTAGTAGAGCATTTAAAATTAAAGAAGTCCCTACTCCCAATATTTTTGCAACGGTCACGCTAGCGACCTTAACCGTTCTTATTCTTCTATTAGTTTTAGTCCTTTGGATTGCCTACCGCTTCCATCAAAAAGTACTCACCCCGATGGAATCTCTCGCTCAAATCGCCAGTGACCTAGATTGCTATCAATCACTCGATGATCACCCTTTACTGAAAAACCAATCAGAAATTGGGCACATCGCAAAAGTGTTAAATCAAAGTATTAAACGTATAAAGCAAACCCAAGAAAGGGAAAAGACCTTCCTACAAAATGCTAGCCATGAGCTGCGTACACCAATTGCTGTCATTAGCAGCGCGTTAGACTTAATTGATCGTCGCCAAGAAACAGGGTCGAATGACTTTAAAGACCCTCTCATACATATACGCCAATCCAGCAATAACATGAAAGGTTTGACCGAATCACTGCTTTGGCTCTCCCAAGCCGACAAAGAAGAGAACAACCAAGGTGAGCCTAAAAAGCAAAAACTGAGCACCCATGAACTGGCAACACTTGTGTCTGAAGTGAAGCATCAACTTAGCTATCTAATCGAAGGTCGTGAGCTCAAGATCCAACTCAATATTATTGATGATGGCTCAATCTATATCGAGAAAAGCCTGCTGCTCATTGTCATTTCTAACCTAATCAGAAACGCCTTCGAGCACTCTTTTGAAGGCAGCATCATCATTAATGTTTCGAGCAAGTTTATTTCAATTCAGGATTCAGGCTGTGGCATCAAGGATACAGAGCACCTAATGCAAAGAGGCAAATCTAACCGAGAGAGCTTTGGACTAGGGCTGGATATTGTCACTCAGATAGCACAACAGAAGGGCTGGCACTTCACCTTAAAAAACACCGTAGAGAACAATTCAGAAACAGGCTGCACAGCCACGCTTAAGTGGCATGAGCATCCACAATAATTCACATCAAGCACGATAGGTAAGTAATACAATGAAAGATACCCAAGCAAAGTTCAGCAAGATCACCGTTAGCCTACATTGGTTGGTTGCGATTCTCTTTATCGGACTCATGGCAATAGGCCTATATATGACAGAGTTTAAGGACTATGCCTTATTCCCTATTCATAAATCTTTTGGTTTTATATTACTGCTTATCGCACTGCTTCGTGTAATCTGGCGCTACATGAATGGTTGGCCAAAGCCTGCGGGGAAATACACCTCAGTTGAACACCTACTGGCAAAAGTGATGCATTGGACGCTAATCATTGGCATGCTGCTGATGCCAATATCAGGCATGGTAATGACATTGTCAGAAGGAAGAGGTTTATACGTTTTTGGTTTAGAGCTGGTAGCAAGCTTCCCAGACCCTGAGAATGCGCGCAGGATGCTAGTTCAAAATGAATTTTTAGCAGCCGTAGGTGAAAGTATCCATGGCATAGGTGCTAATGTGATGATTTTTGCGATTGGCTTACACCTTGTTGGCGCGCTTAAACATCACATCATAGATAAAGATGGTACTTTACGCCGCATGCTTGGCCAAAGTATTTAATCCACCTTTGTCTATGCCATTATGTCTCTTCTTGCGCTAACAACACCTGCCAAGAAGAGATGATAATGCCGTAATCCATGAAGCAGGTATTTACCCACTCTTCATCAAAGTCATGTTCAGTAATGAGATATTGGTAAGCCTTCTCATCACTGGCATATAAATGACAAAGGCTCATATAAAATCTTTGTATTGGCAAACTATGGGAGTCAGATAACATAACAGAGGCAAAAGGTTCTGGATCTAAACTTTCAAGATAAAATAAATCTGCTCCATCTTTGAGTAATCTAGGGCCATCTTTCATCATGGTAATCAAAACATAAGATGCAAAAGAATCTGCTGCATCTTCCTCACGACCCAGTACAGGCAAATTTAAATAATCCACCAAAACATGGGCATACTCGTGGAACAAGGTATGCACAACGCCTGAGATAACAAAACTTTGCTGGGCAGCTAGATCGGCATTGGGGTTAGCAGCAATAAATCTTTGCGCAATTTCATCGGCGAAATAATAGGAGAAATAAATCGTACTGGTTTCAGGGTCATAATAAGGATCTTCCTCACCGCCTATACGCAGTAAAATGTCATCTTCTAATTGCCAATTGTTATTAATCAGATCGATACTGGTTTGCAACACTTCTGAGGATTCAAGCAATTGCTTGATCGCTTGATTTTCAGGCTCTGGTGCTAACCATTTAAGATTTAAATTTGCCTGTGCAGCAAAAGAGAAAGCGCCAAACAAAACAATAATAAAGAATCTCACATGTTCACCTATTTAAAATTATTAATTAGCTTTAGCTTAACGATAAACTCAGCATTAAACACATTAAAATTTGGTAATAAAAAAGGCCAATAATGAGCTTATTGGCCTTAAGGAACACTAAAAATATCGGTTTAGGCAGCCGACGGCATGCTTAAGCCACATCCCCCTAAAATAGTTTTACTAATGGTATCACCGATGCGAGTCATATCGCTTTCTGCGTATTCGTCTTGATCTAGCAAGGTAAGTATCTGAGATTCAAAGTCAGCATAGTGCTGTGTTGTCGCCCAAATCATAAAAATAAGGCTGGTAGGGTCAACCGCTTTCATCTTGCCTTTAGCTATCCAAGATTCAATCAGATTGATCCTATCTTGCAGCCAAGGTCGTAACTCTTCTCTTAGATATTCACTAATATGCGCCGCCCCTTGAATCACTTCCATCGCAAAAATACGAGAACTACGAGGTTTAGCAATACTTTGGGCTAACTTAGTGCGAATAAAGTTATCAAGAACAACAGCAGGATCATCATCAATCGTGGCTTTATCAAACACATCATTCCAGCTACTGGCGATTTGATTCAATACCACTTTATAAAGGTTTTCTTTAGAAACAAAATAATAAACGATATTTGCTTTAGGCAGCCCAGCCCTTTTAGCAATATTTTGTAGGCTAGCGCCCTTATATCCATACAGGCCAAATTCATGCTCAGCAGCGTGTAAAATGCGCGAGCTAACTTCTTCTCTATTAATTTTACGCTTACTCATTAAATTTTATACTCCTACACTTTATGCTCAAGCGGAAACAAATACGCTTGGCTAAAGGTTTAATATGCTTTATCTCTTATTATTTTGTGATATGAGTGAGTTCATCAACAAGTGACCCTGGGTTAATTTCATAGGCTCGCCCAAAGCCTTTTACAAAACGTCCTTCGATTGGTGATAAGCGGAACAGAACAAAGTCCCCCAACTGGCTCAATAAATCTATCCTATCGCCCAGTTTATCCTTTAATAAGGCAATACCTTGTGGCCAGAAGGCATCATCTCGATCAACTGCTTCGACTTTAACTTGGTAACTTAATCGAGTTCTTGCGAAAACATCTTGGCTTAAACTTTCATCTTCAATCATCAATACGCCTGCTTTTGGCGTCATTAATAAATGTTGGGTATGAGCGGCAAGCTGGCTAATAAAAATAAGTAATTCGTTTTCATGGATAGCAAAGGGGGCATAAGAAGCATGAGGAAGCCCCGCTTCGTTTGAGGTCGATAACATTAAACTTTTTTGAGTTGTTAAAAATGCATCAATCTCTTCTATTAGCTGATTCTGCAATCTTTTATTTTTCATTGAGTTATCTGTTTCCCTATAAATAAAAAGCTGTCCGATAAGACATGTTTAGCCCTATATCTTTCGATGCTAACACAGTTTTTCGTTAAATTTTTGTTTCTAATAAGAAATTATCATGCTTTCAAACAAAAAAGCCCGATCAGTTACGATCAGGCTTAATAAATAAATTTATTCGTTTTCCAATACTACTTTTTATCTAGACCTAAAACCCTATCTAATGAGAATCTACCTGGCCCACTGATTAAAATAGCCGCGCCGACAGCAACCCACCAAGAAGCAGGGTTCACCCAATGGGACCATTCTGGGAATACGGCCAACTGAATAAAGGCAGTCATACCAATTAACGCTAACGCAGAAAAACGAGAGAACAATCCAACAAACAATAACAGTGGCAGTATGATTTCCATCACGCCAGCCATTAAGGCGGCATTTTCAATTAGGCTAACCGTTAGAGAGCCTTCTTGATATTCCAATGTTTGCGGGTCACATAATAGTAATGCACCAGGACGAATTTCTTCTGGGCAGAAGAATTCATACAAAAACAGGTCATAGTTATCAGGGTTTGGCACCAAAAAACCATTCCATTTAGCTAGGCCTGATGAGAAAAACACATTCGCTAACTGAAATCTCAAGCCTAATAAAACAATGTCTTTTAACCAAGTTTCTACAAAGCCGATTGCTGAAATGTACAATGCTTTGATTTTTCCAATCATTATTTAAACCTCTAATTTTAAAAGAGATGCATTTAATAAGTCCGCAAATAAAGCAGAGATATCTAAGCTAGCATCCTGTTGAGCAGCACTTTCTAAGGCATCACCTATTGAGCCTGTCACTAAAAACGTTTGATAAAAATGCGCTTCAGCTGATGTTAATAATTTTGCTTGAACCTCTCCTTCATATTGCCAGAAAAGAATGTTTTGTCCTGCTTGCTGTAACCTATCTATTCCTTCACCTTGGAATCTAAGCCCTTGCCATTGAGAAAAAATAGCAAACTCAGTATTCACCAAAGAAACGGATTCAATCAAAAGAAAAGGAATAAGTGATAAATCCTCTCCTTGCTCTAGCATAGACTGTACTTGCGCTAAGCTGACAAGGTCTGTGTTCTGCTTATTTAAGGTACTAATCCAAGCCTGATCTAATAAAGCGAGATCAGATAACACCTGCCAAGGAAGCGCTAATTCTGGTCCCTGTCCTTCTAATTGCTGTAAAAACACAGGAAAGCTAGGAATATTATTCTCTTTAGTATTAGACATGCTCGACGCCATGCCATAAGCAACTAACGTGGCTTGGCTTGGTGGGTAAAGATTAATATAAGCTGTCGCTATTTGCTTGAAATCAGCATCATCGAGAGCATAAGTTAAGCAAGTATAATTTGCGCTTAATGCGCTTAAACACGCTTTATAAAAACCATTTCGATAAATACTAAGAAATTCAGCACTTTGCCCATTCGTTAAGAATTCACTTAAACGGCTAGCATCACCACTTCGCATAAAGTGGCTGAAGGCTTGAATATAATTCTCATGATCATTCAAGGTGCACCCCATTAGGCGCTGAATTAGCAGCCAATTTGGATAGTGGTGTCATCGAATCAAGATAAGATTGAGCCTGATTTCTTTCTAACATCAGCTCATTAAAAGTAGGAATATTATCGTCTCGTTCCAGCAAAACAGGCTTAGGTCCAAAACGAGAAAGCACTCGCTCTAATAACTGCCAAACACCATCGGCAACTGGCGCACCATGGCTATCTATCAGCAAGCGTTCTGGAAAGTTTTCATCTATCGCAAAGCCTGCGATATGTATTTCACCAATAAGGTCACCCTCTAAACCATCGAGATATGCATTAACATCCATACCAGTGTTTTTACTACTTAGATAGAGGTTATTCACATCTAATAATAAACCCGACCCAGTTCGCTTAACGGCTTCCATAAGAAAGTCAGCTTCATCCATATCAGCAACAAAGTCTAAATAGTTGGTAGGGTTTTCAATTAAAATAGGTCGACCTATCGCTGTTTGATATTTTTCTATCCCATCGCACAAGCTAGTAAGGGCGCTTTGCGTTCTAGGTAGAGGTAATAAATCTGCAAAGTAGGCATTTTGGCTACTAGACCAAGTTGCGTGTTCAGACACTAAAAAAGGATCAAACCTTTCTACGAGTTCTGCAACCTGCTTAAGATGAGGTTCAGTTAATAAGGAAGAATTACCTAAGGAAGCACCGACCCCATGTAAACTAAGTGGGTATAATTCCCTGATTTTTTGCAGATATGCCAACCTAGGCCCACCCGCTACAAAATAGTTCTCAGTATGTACTTCAAACCAAAGCGATTTATCCGCTGTATCAGGAAGAGCTAAGGCAATGGCCTCATCATAGTGCTGGGGTTTCAAATTGATCCCAGCACCAGAGAAGTCCATCTTTTTTTTAGCCAAAAGATGAGAGTTTTGCATAAAAGTCTAGCTTCTCGAACTAGGCTTTTATTTCACTTTTAGAGGCATTGCCATTAGGTGTCATAATAAATTCACAGCTGCCTTTAGGTGCATAAGTCCACGCATTACCTTGGAAGTCAGTTGTAGAAGTACCTGCACAACTTGTTCCCGCACCTGCTTTACAATCATTTTCACCAGCAAGAGCAATACCGTAACAACGATCTTTACGACCTTTTAGACGATCACCTGCAACCCAAGAATCAAACTTCTCTTTCACACTTGAAGATGCTTCAGCAGAAATTGTAAGTTGATCATTTGGCTTAGCTTCAACAGCACTTGTCATAACAGCTAAAGCAGCACCAGCAAGAAGGGCTTTATTCAATGTATTTTTCATAATGGCTATCTCTTTTGTCAGTTTATTGTCAGTAATTGATACGTATCTAGTAAAGATAGACAGAGATATCCTGACTTGGTTCCAGCATGTTGCAAAAAAAATTTATTTTTTTAACTCACTGATTTGATAAAGGATAATGATAGTCATAGAAATGGTGTTTAGAAATTAACCTGCTAAAAAAAATTAGCAGGTTAACTTTTTAGGCTGTAAGCGCTTCTGCAAGCTCATTCGCTTTAATAAGTTTGCCTTCGTCTTCAATATTTGGGAATACGGCAATATCAATCTTATCGGCTTCTAAACTCGGCAACCAATTAGCCTTGAATTCCGCTAATGGTACAGAGACAGGTTCACAATCGTCCCAATCATCAACAGCCCATTGTGCGGCAAAATCAGCATCAGGCCAAACCATGACACAATCGCCTTCATCTGTTTCTACCATGACGAACCCTTCTTCATTACTCAAGCTCCACACCTGTTCAGATGCTATAACTTGCTTAACAAAATACGCCATACGCTCATCATCAGCAGAAGCCAACAAATGCACTCTTTGCTCAACACTTAATTCTTCAGACATACTTCACTCTCAATTTAAGTTAATTTGATCATCCTATGATCAGGAAATTCATAGTCAACTTTTAGGCTAATAGAGCGGCTTGCTCTTGGCTTAATTCTTGAAACTCTCCCAAAGGCAAGGCTTCAGGTAATACAAGCGCTCCAATTTGGCTTCTATGCAGTGCTTCTACTTTATTACCAACTGCAGCTAGCATACGCTTCACTTGATGATATTTACCTTCGCTAATTGTCAGGCTAATTTGCTTATCAGAGTGAACCACTACTTTGGCAGGTTTTGTTAAATCTATTTCACCATTTAACAGCACGCCTTGCTCTAAGGCATTCACTGCATCTTGCTCTATCTTATCTGCCAAATCGACCAAATACGTTTTTGGACAATCGTGTTTAGGCGAAGTGATTTTATGCAGCCACTGGCCATCTGTTGTCAAAAGCAATAAACCGGTTGTGTCTTTATCAAGGCGACCAACTACTTTCAGCTCTTTCTTAATCTCGTTTGGCAATAAATCTAGCACCACTGAGTGCTCATCATCTTGCAGCGCACACACCACACCTTCTGGTTTATGCATCATATAATATCGGTTCTGCTGAAAAGATAATGACTTCTTATCTAATATCACATCACAACTATCTGTCACGCTGGTATTTGCTTTTAATTTGCTTTCACCATTTACAAGAACACGGCCTTTAGCAATGGCAATTTTGGCTTCTTTTCTTGATAAGTTAGCCGCATGAGCTAGGTAATAATCTAAACGCAAGTTAGTTACTCTTAAATGAATCGTTTAATGCTTTGATCCTAAGACCAAACCTTATGAAGAACAGCCTATGTATACAACAAGAAAGTCACCCTTTGCTGCCGCACGTCTGTTCACTTTTCGCTGATAGAAAGCAGCTTTAGTAATTAGTTCGATTTGTAATTAGGTTATTTTATCAAAGAGACAAGATGATAAATACCTAAGAAAAGGCTAACTCGGCATTATCAAAAGGATGAAGAAAGAAATAGAAAGAATGATTTGTTTAGAAATGCCCACCATAGTATTTGGTAGGCAATTCAATTGTCTTAACTAGAAAAGCGTATGCTTAGATAATCAGCCCTTAAAAGCCACTGTAACGGCCAGGCTTGTGATTCACAGCCAAAATAAGATTCAGTGCAATTGCACCTAATACGGATAATAAAATAGCATCTAGATCAACAACAAAAATAGCCATGAATACAATAATACAGTCCACTATCATCTGGAACTTACCAATAGAGTAACCGCGGGTCTGTGCTAAGTAACGCGCTAGGATATTCAGTCCACCTAAGCTGGCATTGTGGCGGAATAACATAAGAAAACCAGCTCCCATCAAGAAACCACCAACAAGACTCGCATAAATAGGGTTCAGACCATCAAAACTGATAAACATAGGAGTGATATCAGCAAAGAAGGAAACCAGTAATACACTGGCAAATGTTTTTAAGGTGAACTCCCAGCCAATCTGAGTAACAGCAAGGTAATAAAAAGGTAAATTGATAACAAAAAATACTTCACCGAAAGTAAACGGGAAGGCATATTGAGCAAGAAAGGCCAAGCCAGCCGTACCACCAGACAATAAACTTGCAGAGGTATAAAGGTTAACGCCTAAAGCAGCGAGAATAGTACCTATGATGATGGCTTGGGCATCTTCTAGTCTGGTATGTTTAAAAGGGGTTGCTGTCATTGTGGTCATTTCATGTCTCCTACTCACTGAAAACCTGAACTTTGCTCAGGCAAGCGAATTTTAGTGAATTCATGTAATTTCACAATCTTTTAAACATTGGCTTTTTTTGTAAAAACAAAACAAGTGTCTAAAAATCTGTACACTTTTTCGCACTAATATAAGGCACTTTTATCTACTTAAAAATACAAAGATAATAAGCCCCTAGGCTAGACAGAAAGTATTTTTCCCCTCAGCTTTTGCTTGATACATAGCTTGATCCGCAGCCTTAAACAAAGAGGCTATTGAATCTGACTCATTTTTAAAACAAGCAACCCCCACACTCACAGAGGTATGAATAGGTTTGGCTAAATCCCCTTTAAAGGTGCTACTTGAGTAGCGCTTTACTAAATGATCAATAAGGTTAATAAAGCCGAGATCATTTCTGCCATAACTTAACAAAACGAACTCTTCCCCACCCCATCTAGCTAATATCATTTCACCTTCAATATAGTTTTGCACAAAGTCAGTAAAATGTTGGAGCAAAGCATCTCCAACAAGATGACCATACTGATCATTCACTCGCTTAAAATCATCAATATCTAACACAGCAATCTGGAATAAAGCAGGTCGCCCATCTCTTAAGGACTGTTGGGCTTTCATTAAATATTCGTGGAAAAATTCATAACCCTTTTTACGATTATAAACTTTCGTCAAAGCATCATGCTGAGAATGCCACAAAAGGTTTTGAGCGGTTGATTCGGACTCCGTAATATCGATAACAGAACCTAAAATTCGAGTTGGGTTACCATCTTCATCACGCTCAACTGTTGCCCCACGCCCTTGAACCCAGATGTATTCGCCACTCTTTTGTCTTAAACGATATTTGAGTTTAAAGCGCTCTGTTCTCCCTCTGACATGATTATCAATTGTTTGAAAGGCTGCTTTTTTGTCCTGAGGATGAATCACGCTTAACCATTGCTCTAATACAGAGCAACTAACTTCATCTTGGTTAATACGCATAAGATGAAAACAATGTGGGCTCAAATAAAGACTGTTTTCAACCAGATCCCAATCCCAGTAACCATCTTGAGCTTCGTGAAGCGTAAAAGTGCGTAACACTTTATCTTCTAATACTTTATTTTCGTAGATATGACGAGCGGACACATCTCGTACCGTCATGAGAATAGATTCGACCTCTTGAAAGCGAATCCAATTCGCTCTAATTTCGACCGAGAGCTCAGAGTTATCATGACGTGACAAACAGGTGTAATGGGCATGCGCGTTATCAATTTGAACCTGACTCACATAAGCCTGCCATTGATTAAAGTCATTAAGCTCTTGATCAATTTCAAACAAAGTTTTTTCTTGTAGGCTGACAGCACAAGATTGAAGGTATTTACACGCTAAAGGTGAAGCATATAAGCACTGAGCATCCTCTGCTTTTATGATTAATATGGCTTCATTCACATAAGCAGACAAGGCTTGTATAAGCTGATTATCTGGATTAATTTCTGACATAAAGAGGTTATCCCTAAACCTTAACAGGGCATTTTTTACCATTAGCTCAAGGGAAAGTAAAAAGTTTATTTTACCATTAGGGAAAAATGAAAATTGACAATTGAAGTTAAAGGCTTAGCTTTAGAGTTAATTATTCGAACTCAGCTAGAGAATCTATTTGCTTTTAAGATCAACAAAAACAAGCCTATGATCAGAGGCTAGCTTGACACTTCTCGCCATAGGACTACTGGCTTCAGGCCAGAAAACACCTTGTTTTTGTACAAAGTATTTTCTATCTAGTGTTCTTGGGTAAAGTACATAATCAGCATTCAATCTCCAACTCGCCGTATGCCACTTAGCCCAAGGAAGATTAGGTGAATGCTCTACTGCCCCTTCACTGATGGGTAACTGAGTTTGTTTAATAGCTAAAGTGTCTAACAATTGCTGCAAACTTTGGGTCATGGCATCCCCTTCTTTCAAGCTGGCATTTAAATCACCTAATACCAAAAACTCATCCCCTTGTGTAAGCCCTCCAATTACGCCCTTGTCATCTATCATATAGTGCTCACCTTGCACATAATCTCGCCAGAAACGTATTTCATCATGATTTCTACAAGCATTGCGTTTTTCATCTCCATCAAAAACCGGGGGTGTCGGATGAGAGCAAAGTAGGTGTAAAACCCCTTCGTCAAGTTGAACGGGCAAATCCCAGTGAGACTTTGATGACAAAGGCAACTTAGCTAAATCTTCTTGGTCAAACCAACTACCGCCACCTTGTTTCTCGCTCTTTTGTGGTAATTTTGCATTTGGCATCTGCGCCCATAAAAAGTGTTGAAAGCTTCTAAAAGACGCCTTCAAAACTGGGTATTGAGATAAAACCAACATGCCGTACTGGCCAGGAAAGGCACCAAAACCTAAAGCATCAGCACCTTTATCGGATGCAACGCCGTCTTTGTCGAAGTCACGCCCTGAAGGCAGACCAGTGTTTACGGGAGCAGAAAAACGTTCGGGGTAATAAATGGGCGGTGCTAATTTAGCTTGAGGTAGATTTGGGTTTTCTAAATAGTGTTCACAGAAAGCCGCTAGAGATTCGCCACTTTCATCATAATCAAATTCATTCAGTAATAATATATCGGGTCTCACATGACGGATGACTAATGCAACCGCCATAGCCTGCTTATCCCAAGTATGAGGATTAAGCTTATCAAAGCAGGTTAATACCTGCCTAAGCGCCCCAGCATAGGGGCGATTTAAAGCAGCATTATAGGTCGCTACTCGAACTACCACTCAATGCCCACTTGTGCTTTAACACCTGCTTTAAAAGCATGTTTCTCATCCGCTATCTTGCTATGAGTATCCACACTGTCTAACAAAGCTCTTGGCGCTGTTCGCCCAGTCATCATGACATTCTGGTGAGCGGGACGATTAGCCAAAGCTTCAACTAAATCATCGACATTCAGATAGCCATATTTATACATATAAGTAATTTCATCTAATAGTACAAAATGAATAGCAGGGTCTGATAGCTTTTCACTAGCTAACTGCCAAGCTTGCTCTGCCGCTTTTTGCTCTAATTCTGGATCACGAGTTTCCCAGGTAAAGCCATGCCCCATCACACTAAAAGATACTTGTGGATGTTCAGAGAAAAATAGCTGTTCGCCTGTTTCTTTACGGCCTTTAATAAACTGAATTACGGCGGCTTTGTGACCATGGCCAAGCGCTCTTGCCATAGTACCGAATGCACTAGAGCTTTTACCTTTACCATTGCCGGTTAATAAAATTGTTACGCCACGCTCTTCGGTTGCAGCCGCAATACGACCATCCACCACTGCTTTTTTCTTTAATAAACGCGCTTCTCTTTTATCTGCATCTTCTTGCTGAATTGCCATCTTATCTATCCTAGTCGATTGTTTTTTTATACAGCAGCCATTTCGGGTAATAAAGCCCCTTATGTATCGCTAATATTCTAAGTATAAAAATAAAGGCAGCGCTGTAAATCGCATTAAATTCATGTCCAGGTGCAATTTTTGACAGTGCAACCACCATTGCCGCCCCTAAAAATGCAGGTGTCGCATAAAATTCTCGTCCTAAAACCAAAGGAGGACGATGAGAAATGACATCGCGGATAATCCCCCCAGCTACCCCAGTAATGACACCCATGACAATGGCTATCGTATCCGGGAATTGATATAACAAGACTCTTTCAGTCGCAACCACAGTAAAAAGCGCTAACCCAAAAGCATCCGCATAATTAAATAGGGTTTCACGGTTAGCAATGTAACGAATACTGAAAAAAGCAAAGCAGGATGAACCTACCGCTACCCAAAGATAAGAAGTATCTTTTACCCAATAAACCGTTTCCATGGATAAAATGACATCCCGAATCGTACCGCCACCTAACGAGGCGACCATACCTAACAGAATAATACTAAAGAGATCCATGTCCCGCTTACCAGATGAAATAACCCCAGTAATGGCAAAGGCAGCAATGCCGAACATGCCCAAATAATACAACATAAACTACTTCCTAAAATCGAAAGCAAGACAATGACTAATTAAGCCAATCCCCTGCACCTAAACGGTTTAATTGGACAAAGTCACCGCTAAGATAGAGCTCAGTGACACTCATCATACCGGGATTAATAAGATGACTTTGCGCCAAGGGCCAACCACATAGTTGGCTTACCAATACTTTAATAACGCCAGAGTGCGCAACTAATATCACGTTATCAGGTGTCTCTTCTGCATGTTGAAGCGCTCGATATTTTTGCAGCCACCAGCCCATCACTCTTTGTCTCACCTGATCTAGCGACTCTCCCTGATAAGGCGCGCTATGAACAATGTCTTGTGACCAAGCATCTATCTCTTCCCTGTCTATTTGATGCCACAAGCGCCCTTCCCATAAACCAAAATCAAGTTCTTTCAACGCATCCACGCTTTCAGATTCAGGGTCCAAAAAGTCAGCTAATTTGGCTGCCCTTTGCAATGGGCTATGAAAACTCACACTTGTCCCTTTTATTCGAGAAAAAAGCCAGCTTGTAAGCAACTCTGCGTCTTCCTCCCATGCAGGCGCAAGGTCAAGGTCCATCGCCCCATAACACAGACCTTTTTCAATATCAGGTTGGGGGTGTCGTATTAAAAAGAGTTTCACAATGGCCTCACATCAATCAAGCAGGAATATAAAAAGATCGGTAAACACGATTAAGGAGCCTGCGATTAAGTCACCTCGTCTCAATCAGGAGGACTTATTCGCTGGCTCTTTAACTAAAATAAATAAGAATCGAAAATAGTAGGGCTAATTCAGAAATCTGTTCTGAAGCCCCTAGTGTATCCCCATTAAAGCCAGAAATTTTATGCTTTAAATAACGACCAAAAAGAGTAGCAATAATGCCCACTAATACACATAAAAAGGTACCTATGTGCCAAGCAAACATAAAGCTTGAAAGTAATGCGATGGGGGCACCTACATAAACCCATTCATGAGCTGAAAGCTTACCTATCATAGAAACGGCTTTAGATTTTCCCAATGAAACATAAGGTAATTTATGCATGATAAGAATAGGCGTAACACGCGCTAAAGCATGGATAAATAGCCAAAGGAGCACGCCCATCAAAACACTTTGAGTCAAGGCAAGTATCTGAGTGAGTAGCAACCACTTGAGACTAAGCACGCACCAAATACCAATGGCGGCGTAACTCCCAAGCCTTGAATCCTTCATAATTTCTAATCTTTGCTCTTGAGTCCAACCACCAATCAAGCCATCAAGACTATCCATCATTCCATCTTCATGAAAAGCCCCCGTGAGAACCACACTGGAGATGATGATTAACAAAGCAGAAAGAGAGTCAGAGAAATCAAACAACAGGGGCCAAGTGCTGATTAAAGCAATAATGGCGCCGACTAGCGGTAAAAAGGTAACCGCTTGAACATGAGGGGTATCATCTTGCCACTCATGTTTAAGTGGCAAGCGACTATAGGTGATAACAGAACGTTTAAAGCCTTCAATTAACATGGCTTTTGTCGGCCAAGGTTGCTCTATTAAACTAAGTAACCATGCTTTCATCTTGTTACCACCCTAGCAGTACTAAGTTTTTTCTTGGCTCACTTCAGCACTTTCAAAGCTCGCCATGTTTTTCAAAAATAAGGTCGCACTTTCAATCAGTGGCAAGGCCAAAATTGCCCCCGAACCTTCCCCTAACCTTAATGACATAGATAATAAAGGCGTTACTTCAAGATAGCGTAATAAAGCGGCATGTGCTGTTTCTTGAGATTCATGAGCAAAGATAGCAAAGCCTTTTACATTTTCGTCCAGCTTGTAAGCCAGTAAATAAGCCACACTGCAAATAAAGCCATCAACTACAAACGCGATTTTGCGCTCTGCAGCACGTATCATAGCGCCTGTCATAGCAATGATTTCAAAGCCACCACATTCTTGAGCAATAAGCTGTGCATCTAATTCTGAAATAGACTTTCGATACAATTCCCTTGGATAGTCATCTTTAATTCTTTGCTGTGTTTGCTCTATCACTTTTGCTTTACGAGCAATACCCTCTTCACTTGCACCCGTTCCTGGTCCAACACAACTCTCTGCGGATAACCCAGTCAAAGAGGCCATCAAACAAGAGGCCGTTGTGGTATTCCCTATCCCCATCTCACCGAACATAACTAGGTTAGAACCTGCTGTTTTTGCTCTGTCTACCTCGTCAAAGCCAACTTGAAGAGCGGCTTTAAATTCATACTCTGTCATGGCTGATTTTTCAGTAAAATCTTTAGTGCCATTAGCAACCTTACGTTTTGATAATAAGTTATGATCATCAAAAACAGATTTAACGCCCACATCAACAATACGTAAAGGCACTTTATGTTGGGCACAAAATACATTAACGGCAGCGCCGCCGGACAAAAAGTTAAGCACCATTTGGTAAGTCACTTCTTGCGGGAAAGGGCTAACATTTTGCGCCACAACCCCATGGTCAGCCGCAAACACTATCATATGAGGTTTATTGATTTCAGGCTTAAGGCTTTGTTGAATTTGGCCCAATTGCTTAGCTAAAGACTCAAGCTGTCCTAACGCACCTAACGGCTTAGTCTTGTTATTAATCTTATCTTCTAGCGCTGCGTCCATCTCTGTACTGACAGGCGCAATATTAAAGCGAGCATTAGCCATTTTATTTCCCTAACAATTAGGCTTTTTTCACAGCACGTTGACGTACTGCCTCATATAAACAAATACCTGTAGCAACAGATACATTTAAACTTGAAACCACACCAGCCATAGGCAATTTCACAAGATAATCACATTGCTCACGAGTAAGGCGACGCATACCGTCTCCCTCTGCTCCCATCACAATCGCTGATGGAATCGTCAGATCTTGCTCATAGACTGTTTGTGTCGCTTCACCCGCTGTACCAAATATCCAAACACCCTTGTCTTGTAGCTTTTTCATAGTACGAGCAAGGTTAGTCACAGCGTAAACAGGAATACTTTCAGCAGCACCGCACGCCACTTTGCTTACCGTCGCATTTAGAGGTGCAGACTTATCTTTTGGCATAACAAGCGCATGAGCACCGGCCGCATCGGCACTTCGCAAACAAGCGCCCAAATTATGTGGGTCTGTAATGCCGTCCAAAATAATGATTAGCGGTGGCTCATCTAGATTCTCAACTAGCTGATACAGATCAGCTTCATCTTGAGAGCGTGTCATTTTCGCAAATGCAGCCACTCCCTGATGAACAACACGTTCTTGATTGCTTTTGAAAAGCTGGTCAATTTCGCGTCTTGCTACCACATTTACTTTAATGCCTTTTTCACGACACAAGACCTGTAAACGCTTAATCTTTTTATCATCACGGCCTTCTTGAAAACGTATCTCTTTTATTCTTTCAGCTTGCTGAAGTAATAAATTTTCAACGGCATGAATACCATAAACCCATTCTAAATCTGACATAGTGATATTTTTCAACTCAACATTATTAGTTATCAAGCCTGCTGAAATAAAAGCTTCAGCAGGCATCAAGCAGAAATAACAGCTCTGCTTTAGTCTTGTGAGCGTGCCTTAGCATTGCTCTTTTTACCTTTCTTTTTTGCTTTCTTAATCGCGCTTATTTTTTTCGCCGCTGTACTTTTAGGCTTTTTCGCAGGCTTGGTGCCTTTGTTAGCTGTATCGGTTTTCTTCTGACGGATACGCTTACCTTTTGATACGCTTTTTTTCTTATGTCGCTTTTTCTTATTGGCTTTATCTGCGCCACCTTCTGTTGAATCACCTTCTTGCTTAGATTCTTTATCAGTCGGCTTTTCAGAAGATTTAGCTGGACGGCTCGGTGCACCTAATTCCATTGGCGGTAATTGAGCTAGCTGCATTTCAAGCTCTGACAAATCAGATTGCTTTTGCTTTACAGCGCGAGGTGGCTTTTTCTCAGATACTATCGCTAAGTCAATTTTACGCTGCTCAAGATTAACCTGAGCCACAGTCACTTTTAGTCGATCGCCGAGGCGGAAAACCTTAGCAGTACGCTCACCAACAATGACCTGCATTTCAGGGTCATGGTGGAAATAGTCATTACCTAAAGCAGAAATATGTACTAAGCCATCAACAAAGAGGTTTTGTAATTCAACAAAGATGCCAAAAGGTGTCACAGCCGTGATCACACCATCAAACTCTTCACCTAAATGTTGCTCTACATATTGGCATTTTAGCCAAGCTTCAACATCACGGGTTGCTTCATCAGCACGACGTTCTGTGATAGAACATGAATCACCAAAGCCATCCATGTCAGCATCATCATAGCCATAGATCTTTTTCGCTTTTAGCTCTTCACTACCTGCAACACGAACAGCTTGGCGTAGCTTAGGACGCCCTTCCCCACGAATTAGATAGCGAATCGCTCTGTGTACCAATAGATCAGGGTAACGACGGATTGGCGAGGTAAAGTGTGTATAAGCTTCATAATTCAAACCAAAATGGCCAAGATTATCTGGCGAGTAAATGGCTTGGCTCATAGAGCGTAGAATCATGGTTTGAATACTACGGGCATCCGAGCGCCCTTGTATATCCGCAGATAAAGCCGCGTAATCATCTGGTGTTGGTTTTAATCCACCACCAATAGACAAACCTAAAACAGATAAATAATCACGTAAGGCAATTAGTTTTTCTTCTTTTGGCCCTTCGTGAATACGGAACAAAGCAGGTAGGCCAGACTTTAATAAGAACTCAGCTGTCGCTACGTTCGCACACAACATACATTCTTCAATTAACTTATGGGCATCATTACGTTCTACTGGCACGATTTGATCAATTTTTGAAAACTGATCGAATACCATACGAGTTTCAACGGTATCAAACTCAAGCGCACCACGTTCATCACGCGCTTGACGCAGTACTTGATAAAGTCCCGCCAGATCATCAATGTGAGAAACGATATCAGCATATCTTTCTCTTAATGCTTGGGCCTGAGGTTCACGTTCGCCATCAACAGGCTCAGCGATCATGTGCGCAACCTTGGTATAGGTTAAACGGGCATGAGAACGAATCAAACCTTCATAGAATTTATAACCGCGCATTTTACCGCGAGAAGTCAAAGAGATTTCCGCGACCATTGCCAGACGATCAACATCAGGGTTTAAAGAACAAAGGCCGTTTGAAAGCGCTTCTGGCAACATAGGAATAACACGACCTGGGAAGTAAACAGAGTTACCTCTAACAATCGCTTCTGCATCTAATGCGCTGCCTTTTTTAACATAGTGGGACACATCGGCAATGGCCACATAGAGCTTCCATCCACCCGGTGTTTTCTCACACATAACCGCATCATCAAAGTCACGTGCATCTTCACCATCAATTGTGACGAAAGTTCGCTCTCTTAAATCAACGCGGTTAACTTTATCTTCTTCTGCGACTTCTGCGCCGATATTCTTAACTTGTTTGATAACCGCATCTGGCCATTCATGCGGTACTTCATATCTGTGTAATGCCACATCTATTTCAAGACCAGGTGCCATAAAGTCACCCAGTATTTGCGTGATAACACCTTTAGCAGCATTACGCTTATCCGCATACTCAGTAATTTCGATTACCACATACTGGCCATGTTCAGGATGCAAACCCGTATCTTTCGCTAACAAGATGTCTTGTGACAATCGTGGGTTTTCTGGAGTCACAAACTCAGCTTGGCTTTCTTTATAATAACGGCCAACTAAACGAGCATGCTTATGTTCTAATACTTCAACGATAACACCGTCAAGACGACCACGTACGGTACGACCTGATGGGCGTACACGCACCTTATCGCCATCCATCACCAATTGCATTTGGCGGGCAGAAATGAAGATATCGTCTTCATCTTCACGTAATAAGAAGCCATGCCCTTCTTTATTACCTTGAATATAACCTTCGTGAAAATCATCTTGAGCTAAAGGAGAGTATTCATTATTGATACAACTTGCTTGATGATCACGAGCCATCGCAATCAAACGTCGACGTAATGCTTCAATTTCGTCTTCACCTGTCAAGTTAAAGGCTTCACATAAAGCAGGATGAGAAAAAGCTTTATTTTCTGACGCTAAGAATTCGAGTATGTATTCACGACTGGGGACAGGATTTTCATATTTGGACGCTTCACGCGCTTTAAAAGGATCGATAATATTTTGTTCTTTGTTGGTTTTTTTAGACAACGTTGGTATTCCTTGATTTGATCAATTTGATGGCATCTAGATAGAAGAGCCTTGCACATCACATTGTCAAACAACCCGATGTTCAGCATTTACTATTCTTTTAGCTTCTGATTAAGCGATAGTAAACGCGCATATTATAGAGCAGTGAGACAAACACAGATAGAATTTTTTACCTTATAGAAGCGTATTCCATCTCTTTATAAGGTCTAACCTCATATTCTATAGATGCTTAATGACACTTTTGGGTCTCATCTAAAAAAAGCAGTGTATTTATAAATCGATTTATTCGTTGGATTGGTAATTCCACAACAAAACATGATTTAAAAGGGTGAAATTAACCAAGATATGAAAAGAAAAATGCAAAAAAGAGCTAAAAAAGTAAATATTTATAATTAAATTCAGAAAAAAACAGTCACAAACACCAACATATCGAAAAATTAGATAGGTTGGTGTTTGTTTTGTTAGGCTCTATGACGCTCTAATTCCATATCTTGCATCACTTTGGTGGAAATTTCTTCCACAGATAAATGCGTTGAATCCACGTATAAAATACGTTCTTGTCGGTAAATTGCCTCAACCTCAGCAACCTCATAACGACATTGTTTTAACGATGCATATTTACTCTGGGCCATACGGCCAGTTCTAATTTCATGCAGTCGATTCGCTTCAATAGTTAAACCATAAAGACGCTTCTTATGAGGTTTCAATACCTTAGGCAAACCATTGGACTCAAAATCATCTTCATTCAAGGGATAGTTAGCCGCTTTAATTCCGTACTGCATCGCTAGGTATAAACTGGTTGGTGTTTTACCCGAACGAGACACCCCAAGTAAGATAATATGCGCTTCTTCTAAGTTCTTCACAGAGCAGCCGTCATCATTAGCCAAAGCATAGTTAATCGCATCTATACGGCCATCGTAGACCCCTTCCTTAATACCATGAGCTTTCTGAGCTGTCGGTCTAGCAGGTACACCAAGCGCTTTTTCAATAGGTGAAAGTAGATCGCCAAATAGATTGTAACAATGACCACAAGAAGCCTGAATTTTGTCTCGAATAATATGATCTGAGATGGTGTAAAACACTAAAGGCACGTCACCAGATTTAGCGTCTTCTTCCAATTGCTGACAAAAACCCATTGCCTTATCTACCGTGGTAAGAAATGGCACACTTTTGGTATCTATTTTCACATCAAAAAAAGACAGCATGGCAGAACCAAACACTTCTGCGGTAATTGCTGTCCCATCAGATACAAAATACACCTTCATATTTATCTCCAAGTCGTTGTTAAATTGTCACATTTTTATAGGTCAAACTGGCAATTATGTTGTTATGTAACGACATAGCTTTTTCCGTTTGAAATAAAACCACATCGAATATTCAATTTTGTTGATTACCCATTCGCTACATACAATGAGCTCAATGAGTAAAGGTGGCAAGCCCAAATGCAAATCAGCAAATGGCGCACAAGAATACAGATAAGCATGTAATCACACTTTGAAAATCAAAGCTCAAGACGCAAGCACGAGAGAAACCGTTCGTAAGAACACATAAAAAATAACGAATACAAAATCGCACGTAGGAGTGATACAGGTGAGCAATTTCATTAAGTGGTTTAAAGATTTAGGTATTGACGATGTCGGTACTGTGGGCGGTAAAAACGCCTCTCTAGGCGAAATGATTTCTAATCTAACTGAACTTGGCATTCAAGTTCCAAACGGCTTCGCAACCACTTCTTATGCTTATCAAACTTTCTTAGAGCAAAGTGGCCTTAACAAACGTATCCATGATTTATTAGATACTTTGGACGTTGACGATGTTCATGCCTTAGCAGAAGCAGGTAAAGTCATCCGTGAGTGGGTAGAAACAGAAGATTTCTCTGACGAATTCAACAAAGAAATCGAAGACGCTTACGCCGTACTTGCTCAAAACAATGCAGAAGCATCTTTCGCTGTACGTTCATCAGCGACGGCTGAAGATTTACCTGACGCGTCTTTTGCAGGCCAACAAGAAACTTACCTAAACGTTATTGGCCTTGAAGACATCAAGCTTTCTATCAAGCGTGTTTTTGCCTCTTTATACAATGACCGTGCTATCTCATACCGTGTCCACCAAGGCTTTGAACACAAAGGTGTGGCTATCTCTGCGGGTATCCAAAAAATGGTACGCAGTGACATAGGCGCTTCTGGTGTTCTTTTCACACTAGATACTGAGTCTGGTTTTGATGACGTTGTTTTCATCACCTCAGCTTACGGCCTAGGCGAAATGGTTGTACAAGGTACCGTTAACCCAGATGAGTTCTTCGTACACAAGCAAACCTTGGCTGCTAACCGCCCAAGTGTTGTACGTAAAGCATTAGGTAGCAAAGCACAAAAAATGGAATACGCAGATGCCGACAGCGATGACGAATTCGTTAAGATTGTTCCTGTTGCGCTTGATAAGCAAAGAGAATTCTCATTAAGCGATCAAGAAGTTGAAGACCTAGCTCGCCAAGCTTGCATCATCGAAAAGCATTACCAACGTCCAATGGACATTGAGTGGGCTAAAGACGGTATCGATGGCAAACTTTACATAGTACAAGCACGTCCTGAGACAGTACGTAGCCAAGAAAATACACAAAGCATGGAAAGATTCCGCCTTAAACATGAAGGTGAAATCATCACTGATGGCCGCGCAATCGGCCACAAGATAGGCTCAGGTACAGTGAAAGTGCTTTCATCTATCACTGAAATGGACCGTATCGAAGAAGGTGATGTACTCGTTACTGACATCACAGACCCAGATTGGGAACCTATCATGAAACGTGCTTCTGCGATTGTCACTAACCGTGGTGGTCGTACTTGTCACGCAGCAATCATAGCCCGTGAGCTTGGTATTCCTGCCGTAGTTGGTTGTAACGATGCGACTAGCGTACTTAAAGATGGACAAGAAGTGACTGTTTCTTGTGCACAAGGTGACCTAGGTGTCGTTTACGAAGGTCTCATCGACTTTGATGTAATCACATCTGAAGTTGGCGAAATGCCGGAAATTCCAGTTAAAGTCATGATGAACGTAGGTAACCCTAACCGCGCATTCGACTTTGCTATGTTACCAAACGAAGGGATCGGCTTAGCCCGTCTAGAATTCATCATCAACCGTATGATTGGTATTCACCCGAAAGCGCTTCTTAACTTTGATAGCCTAGACGCTAGCTTGAAAGAAGAAATTTCAGAGCGCATTGCTGGCTACGCATCACCAGTTGATTTCTACATCGACAAATTAGTCGAAGGTGTTGCCACTCTTGCTTGTTCTTTCGCTGACAAGCCAGTCATTGTTCGTTTATCTGACTTTAAATCGAATGAGTACCACAACCTTGTGGGTGGCCCTTTGTTCGAACCTGATGAAGAAAACCCAATGCTAGGTTTCCGTGGCGCAGCACGCTACATAGACGACTCTTTCCGCGACTGTTTTGCACTTGAGTGTGAAGCAATGAAACGTGTTCGCAACGAAATGGGCTTCACCAATGTACAACTGATGATTCCATTTGTACGTAACTTAGACGAAGCACGCCTAGTTACCGAACTACTGGCTGAACAAGGCCTAGTACGTGGCGAGAATGGTCTGAAGCTTATTATGATGTGCGAACTGCCTTCAAACGCACTATTAGCAGATCAGTTCTTAGAATACTTCGACGGTTTCTCAATCGGTTCTAACGACTTAACTCAGTTAACACTTGGTCTTGACCGTGACTCAGGCCTGATTGCTGATAAGTTTGATGAAAGAAACGACGCCGTGAAGATTCTGCTTAAAATGGCAATCAAAGCATGTCGCGAGAAAGGTAAATACGTGGGTATCTGTGGTCAAGGACCATCAGATCACCCAGATTTCGCTGACTGGTTAGTGGCGCAAGGCATTGAAAGTGTGTCCTTGAACCCAGATACCGTTGTCGAAACTTGGCTGCACCTTAATGAAGTCATTGAAAGCGCTTCATTAAGTCAGAAAGCCGTTTAATCGCGGCCCCCAGTAAAGTGATCTAATCATTATTTAGATCGCGTTACTCTCTAGTTTTTAGCCCTGCAATGCTCATTGCGGGGCTTTTTTTTGCTTATAGAATACTGAACGCTAGCAGTTAAATAACCAAATCCAACAAGCCAAACTCGCCCCGCTAATTTAAAGCTTGATCCCAATATGGATTATCACCAAACCTTGCAATGACAAAGTCCATCAAAGCCCGCACCCTTTGTGGTAAAAAACGATTCTGCGGATAAACAAAATAGATATTTAAACTAGGTAAGGTATAAGGTTTTAAAATCTGAACAAGATCCCCTGTCGCCAATGCTTGCCAGGCTAAAAAGCTCGGTAAGAAAGTAACCCCATGACCCGCCCTTACCATTTGCAGTAAAAAGTCCCCATTATTGGCTGTCATTTTGGCATTAAGATTGACCTTGTGAGCAAGCCCTTTTTGATCAAATAAAGAAAAGTGACTCTGGTTCCCCGAGCCATACTTAAGATAATCAAAATGATTCAAGTCTGTTGGTTTTTTAGGTTCGCCCTTTTGCGCTAAATAATCTGGACTTGCCACCAGCACATGATGAGAAGAGCAAATTTTGCGAGCTTGGATGCTAGAGTCTTGTAAATCCGCAATACGCAACGCCAAATCGAACCCTTCTTCAACAAGATCCACCTGCCGATCAGAAAAGTCTAGCTGAACTGATATGCCTGGATGCTGCTTAATAAATAAGTCAATCGCCGAACTTAAATGCAATAAGCCGAAAGAAAGAGGAACCGCTAAGCGAATGCTGCCACTTAAAGCTTTCGACTCATTCACCATATCAAGGTGTACTTCATCCACCTGATCAATAAGCTTCTGCGCCTGTGCATAGTAACGCTGGCCAATATCAGTCAAACTGGATGTGCGTGTCGTACGCTGAATCAAGCGACACCCTAGCCTAGCTTCTAACTCACTCAGACGTCGACTTACCGCAGACTTTGCAATCCCGAGTTGCTCAGCGGCTCGCCCAATACCTCCTGCATCAACCACTCGAATGAAAAGCTGCATATCTTCTAATTGGCCCATGCACTCTACCCTAATCCCAATTTTTGTTTCACATTGTTCTCATCAAAAGAACTATCATTTGATTTTACGCTTGTTTATTCAAATTTAAAGTAGGAATAAGCTAACTCCATATTCATTCAACTTAGGCCTCCACAAGACATTTAGAGGCGAGGAGACAAGATGACAAGCTTAAACAGCAAAGAAGTAATAGAGATACATAGTGGACAAGCAGCAATGGATGGTGACGGCGTTAAACTCACTCGCATCATAGGCACACAAACACTAAATATGTTGGACCCGTTTCTACTGCTAGATGCATTTGAATCTGACCAAGCGCAAGACTATATTGGCGGTTTTCCTAGTCACCCACACAGAGGCTTTGAAACCGTTACCTACTTATTAGCAGGCCAGATGCGACATAAAGATAGCGCAGGCAATGAGGGCCTTATTGAGCCAGGTGGCGTCCAGTGGATGACAGCAGGCAAAGGCATAGTGCACTCTGAGATGCCAGAACAAATAGATGGTTTGTTAATGGGCTTTCAGCTTTGGGTCAATCTTCCGGCCAAAGACAAATTTTCTGAGCCGGCTTATCAGGAATTCCCCGTCGATAAAATTGCCCTAGAAAAACGAGCAACAGGCACCCAAATTCGAGTCATTTCTGGGCAAACAGACCAAGGCACTCTAGGCCCAGTGGTTAATGAAGCCGTTAAACCAAGCTATTTAGATGTGTCCTTAAAAGCGGGAGATGAGTTTGAACA
Source organism: Marinomonas sp. SBI8L (assembly GCF_001624705.1). GTDB lineage: Bacteria > Pseudomonadota > Gammaproteobacteria > Pseudomonadales > Marinomonadaceae > Marinomonas. The sequence continues at coordinate 12,582 of NZ_JSEO01000007.1, read as the reverse complement.
AACACTCGCAAAAACGGATAACACCTTTATATATTCAATCGAAGGGCAAATCACGATAGGCAAAGATGCCACAAGAATAGAGGCAGGCAAGCTCGCTATCTTAAGCCTAGGAGAAAAAGTAATCATCAATACAGAAGTAGATAGCCGCTTCCTCTTGGTATCAGGTCAACCTATTGGTGAACCTGTTGCCCGAGGTGGTCCATTTGTGATGAACACCAAAGCAGAGGTCATGCAGGCGTTTGCAGACTTTCAAGCAAACCGCTTTTAACAACAAAAATGGATGAGAAGCCACCAAAAACAAGCACTGGATGTAAAAATACCAGTGCTTGTTAAATTAAGGAACCTGCGAATAAGTCCTCCCGCCTCAGCGTGTGGATAAAGGCCGCTAGATTTATGACGAGGAGCGCAACTTAATAGTTATTCTATTGATAAGGTCCTCAACATAGAGATAGGGCTTTTAGACCACGCCCTTCGGGTCTTTGAAGAATACCTAAACGACACTTCAGAAAAAGTAACACCCTGTGTTGTCACTTCTCGAAAGGTACCTACACTGGCTTTCTATTAGTAAACGCAAAGTAACGCCTTGTGTGATACTTTTTCCCATATACCTTAGAAGAGCAGACTGAGAAGAGGTGACTTGATCGCAGGTTCCTTAATCGTCTTTACTAAAAGGATGTTTTAACAGCTTTTCTTTCAAATCGTCTGACAAAGGCTTAGATGCTTTTTCTTCATGGTCAAAATGAACATGAACAGCGGTGCCTGATGCGCACTTTCGCCCATCTTGCCAAGCTTCCTGATACACATCGAAAGAGCTTGAACCAATACGCGAAATACCGCTTCTTAGCTCGATATCTTCACCGTAAAAAAGCTCCCCGTGAAACTCCACATCGAACTTAGCGAGAATTAATTGCCACTTTTTTAAAGATAAATCTGGTGTAAAAATCTGAAAAATAGGGTTTCTAGCCCCTTCAAACCAAACCGGCAACATGGTGTTATTGATATGACCTAAGCCATCTGTATCTGAGAAGCGCGTTACTATCCTTTCTACCAACATAACCGATCCAATATAGTGTTAAAAACCAAGCATGCCAATAACTTAGCTTAAGATCAAGTTTACAAAATCATCACTGATATGAATGATATTTATAGATTAAAATGATGAAATTGATTCTCATTTATTTGTAATAATCAGTAACTCAAATCAGGTCATTGAATGAGTCTAAATCACATAATAAAACTAGAGTTAATCGAAAAATTCACAGAAATAAATAAATACCTTTATTTCCCATTTGACTAATAAACATAAAGCCTCACACCTACTTTCAATTGATTAATGAGATGAAAGAAGCAAACTATCACTTCCTATCCATACTTTTATTTCTGATACTCGACAATACCTTCCTTGATAAAACATGAACTAGGCTCAGTAGTTTTTGGCTATTTTCTTTTATAAATTGAGCTCCTCAGTAAATTAATTGTAATTTTTTCGAAAGGAGTTCGATGTGAAATATTCAATAATTGGAGCGAGCTTAATTTGTTTAAGTATGCTGACTGGCTGTAACCTCAATGACTTATCCAATGCCGAAGCGGTCAAATCTGATGTTACTTTCAGTTCGGTCAGTCTAGATAAAAAACACGGATTAGTTGGTAACCAAATCATCACAATAGAAGGAAACCACTGGGTTAAATCCCAGCAACTTCCTGCAAACAACTCAGGTTGGAGTGGTGAGACAGTCAGTATCAATAAAAACCATGCAATTATCGCTGATGCCCACAACCAAAGCGCAAAAATCTTTTCTTTAAACACCTATACCCAAGAATGGGAACTGGGTTCTGATTTATATGAACCTAACCTATATGGCTTTGGTGAGTCTGTTTATATCGATAATCGTATTGCTCTTGTTGGTGTTCCATTCAGTAACCAAGTCATTAGCTACAAAAATATGAATGGCTACTGGGAAGAAAATGAGAGAGTAACACCTAACCTAGCAGACGATGCCTATTTTGGAGGCTCTATTGATTACCAAAATGGTTATCTTTTTGTGGGTGCCAAAACCATTGATAAAGTCTTTATTTATAAGCAAGGCACTGAGGGATTTGAACTTATACAAACAATCGATCATTTTGATGCGGCCGCTCTTGGTGGTAAGCAGTTTGGATGGTCATTAGACGCCCAAGGAGATCAACTTGCCATCGCGGCCTACCGTGACTGGTCTACCCCTGATCAAAGCGCACGAGGAGGTAAAGTACACCTCTATAATAAAGAAGGAACGTCTTGGGTTTTAAAACAAGCCGTCACGGCTTTTGAAGTCAATGAACAAAGCGGTGAAGCCGTTAATATTAATGGCTATAATTTTGGTCACAATCTCGCACTTAACGATACCAACCTTCTCGTTGGTGATGATGGCTTGAAGCAGGTTTTCCAATTCAAACTTTCTGAAAGTGATATCTGGCAAGCAACAAGAGTTATCACACCAGCATTAGACAGAACAGATAACTTTGGTTACTTCATTGATATCAACAATAATTACTTATTAACGGGCGGCTCTTCGCCAACCTTATTTGGACCACAAGTTCCCAAAGCAACAGTAGAAGGCAGAGTCCTAGACGCTAATGGCTTCCCTATTTATCGAGCAAGCATTTCTGGTTTTCTTGATAACCTAATAACGGATGAAACAGGGACGTTTACAACCCAACAAGCCATCAGCTGGCAAGGTAGCCTTGAAGTCACATCGGGAGCCGCATCCCAAACTGTCGAGCTGTCTCCTCTTTTAGAAGACAGAACACTTGCTGATATCCAACTAGATGTTATCCCACAACATATGATTATCGGTGGTATTAGTGGTATTCCAAGGTCTGTTAACATCGATCTTTTAGTATCAGGGGAAGATGGGCCTATCACAACTCGATCTGGTCGATTTAGAACTAACTTGCCAAATGGTTGGCAAGGGGAAATACGCCCGACCAGTGACATTTATACCTTTGTGCCAGAAAGTTTTAGCTCCGACGGCTTAACCAGCACTCAATCAATTAGTTTTCAAGCGGCACTGAAAAACTAAACAACAAGTATGAACCAGTCAATTAAACTGGTTCATACTCTATTTAGAAATATGACTAAATACAAAACTATTTTTATAAAAGCTATAGGTTATAAGGTGTCACTATATTGATTTTACTTTCTGGTAAGCTAACTTTTGGGATTACTTTTTGAAACATGAGTATGTGACTAAAAGCCCGACTCACATCCTCTTCTAAATCATGATCTATGATCAAATCCAATTGATGAGACATCAACAGAGCCCTATTTTCTTGGTCAAGGTCATGGCCAATAAAAACGTCAATTGGGCGAGATAAGGCATTAAAGGCATCTAAAATCGCTTGGTTACCACCACCGACACTGTAAACACAATTCATCTCGCTATCTTGCTCGAGCTGGGATATCAGCTTGTTATAGGTTGCTTGATATAAACCTTGCCCACCCGGGATCTCAACAATTTTAATCCAAGGAAAAGACTCACGAATCAAACCTCGAAAACCCATTTCTCGCTCTTCTTCTCCTCGAAATTCCTGACGGCTCAATACAACAGCCACGCTCGCTTGTTGCTGCTTCAATAGCCTACTCAGCATATAAGCTGCCGTACGACCTGCAGCACGATTATCTATCCCGATATAGGCAAGTCGTTTGCTATAAGGCAGATCTGTCACCAAGGTCACCACAGGTATATTTATGTCAAATAAGTGATCAACACCTTGCTTGATAAGGCTTTCATTTGGTGCTTTTAAAAGCACACCATTTGATCCACTTGCCTTACACCCAAGTAAGCATGTATTCAACTCAGACAGAGAAATAGACTCAAACAGATGAAACCTTGGATGAATACGACAGCCAGGTAGCGTTGCTAGATTAGCCAAGATAGCCTGTTTTACCGCATCAGAAAAACGCCTAGGTGCTTGCATAATAATATCAATATACAAGGTCCGCCCAAATGTATTCTGTAAACCTTCTTGCTCTTCTAACTCCTCAAGCGCTTTATTCACTCTTGATCTCGTTTGAAAACGCACTCCTTTTCGGCCGTTAAGCACCCTGTCCACTGTGGCTGTACTTAAACCTGCTTGGGCTGCAATTTGTTTAATCGAAAACTTATCATGCATTTTTGATGTCTTTTTGATGTTTTTTAGAGGTACAGATGATTTCTTGTCATGCTAGCATTTCTCTCATCAAAATAAAAAAATGCTGGAGCAAACCAGATGCACAAGATGAAGTCAGTCCAAACACACACCTCTTTTAACAACAAAAATGATATCAGCATTGATGACTTTAAACTGACCTGTGAACAGCAAACGCAGGCATCTCACTACCCATTAGCATCAGATGTCGTCAAGAACATCCCTATTTATCAGGGAAAGCATCTTCGCCTTTTTTGTGAGAATGATGCTCAATCACTGGCCTGCAAAACAGAACTTTTGAAAGCACTAAAAGATGGACCTGGGGTAGTTGTCATTAAAGAAGCCTATTCAAACCTAGCCTATCTCGATGCAATGAATCAAGTATTTGACCAGCTACTTATAGAAGAAAGGGAAAGTAATCTAGGAGGAGATCACTTTGCAAAAGCGGGTAGCAATAGCCGTATTTGGAATGCCTTTGAAAAAAGCGCACTCAAACAAGCCGACACCTTTATGCATTATTATAAAAACCCAATTCTACAGCTTGTTAGTGAGAGCTGGCTGGGCCCTCATTATCAGATTACTAGCCAAGTAAACACAGTCCACCCAGGAGGAGTCGCTCAGTCTCCTCATAGGGATTATCACCTAGGTTTTCAGACAGAAGCAGAAGTAAGCCGCTTCCCTTTACATCTACAAACAAGCTCAAGCTTTCTCACCCTCCAAGGCGCTATTGCCCATACAGATATGCCAATTGAGACAGGTCCAACACTTGTTCTGCCCTACTCGCAACATTACCCATTAGGCTACCTTGCTTGGCGCGATGAAGCATTTAAAGATTTCTTTGAACAAAAAGCCGTACAACTTCCATTAGATAAAGGCGACGGGATTTTCTTTAGCCCCGCGCTCTTTCATGCTGCTGGTAGCAATCATACAAAGAACCAATCTAGAGTCGCCAACTTACTGCAAATATCCTCTTGCTTTGCAAAGCCTATGGAAACAGTCGATCAATATGCCATTAGCCAAGCCCTCTACCCCACACTCAAAGAACACTGGCAATCAAGCTTGACCGAGAGTGAAAAAACAGCCCTTTTAAATGCCGTTTGCGATGGTTACGCCTTCCCAACGAATCTAGATAAAGATGCCCCTATTGCTGGCATGGCACCTATGACCTTGGCGCAACTGACCGAACAAGCGCTGAATGATAATTTAGACTTTATAGATTACCTAGCTCGCTTAAATTCACATAAAAACCGAAGAAAGACATAAACGCCTAAAAACAGAAAAGGTGGTTCTTATTAAAGGAACCACCTTTTTCTTTTCTCTTTTCTCTTTTCTTTTTTCAGCCAAGCAAAGCGCTTGATCAAAAGAAACTTTCAATCAAAATTACCGACTGACTAAAATAAGCTTTTAAGCTTTTTCTTTAAATCTTCTTTTTGCTTATCAAGTTCAGCTTTAGCTTTCGTTTTCGCCTCATCCTTAAGCTGATCTTGATAGCTAGAGAGCTCGCGTTTTGCTAAATCAGATACCTTATCAGACAAGGAATCTAAATCCGTTTCCATGAAATCAAGCTGCTTTACTTCATCTTTATAATCACCCGCATACAGGGCTAATTTATCATTCAACTTACGCTTAAGATCCTGCTCTACTTTTGCTTGTCTTTGCTTAAGCCTCTGCTTGAAAGCACGGCTCAGTTTCTTATCTAAGTCACTCTTAATACCCATACTGGGTGACTTAAGTTTCCCTGTAACATCACCACTAAAATTAAAAGTATCAATTGTCGCAAGCGCTAAAGACATCTCTTTGGCGAAACCATTACTCGCACTTGAACTAAAGCTGGCTTGGCTAAAGTCCCCTTGAGCGTCGGCTAAAATCGATGTTTTATCAAGCTTAGCTTGACCTGTGATATCTAAACTCGCCGCTTTTAGATCTAAACCTTCTAACCCTAATGCCAGATCCTGGATTTGCCACTTATGAATCGTTAAATCAAATTGGTTATCCACCTTTTGATGACGATAATCCATCACCCCATCTATATTAAAAGCCGCCATATGAGTCAGCTCATTACCACTGGCTTTTAGCTTAATGGGTTTATTAATTACATCAGGTTGCTGGCTAATATCCTGAACAAGCACCCGAACATCACCACCGGCAAGTTTGAGACTAAAAGAGAGCGACTTGATCCAAAAATCAGGCAAAGGTCTATCTGTGGCAAATGGCACAAAACGCCCTTCTTTCTCAGCCACTTTATCTGCTTCTTTTTTGTCTGAAGCGAGAAGTGGTGACAAGGTATCATAATAACCAAGACCTTGCTGGAGATAGCCATTTATCTTATCGCCTAAAATTAAAGCAGAAAGGTTCTGGGCACCGACTGCATCCAAGGTATATTTACGTTGAATATTACGAATGTCTTGCCCAGGTGCACTTTGTAGTTCAGGCCATTGCTGACGTATGTCTTTATTCGCATCCGACAAGGCTTGTTTCGCGGCTTTTATTGTCGCTTGATCAGCCTTAAATTTCGCCTTTAGTTGATCAAAGGCCTTCTTACGTGCTTTAAAGTCATCAAGCGATTTAAACTTTCCAGACAGTAATTGCTTAATCTCAGCCTCATAACTCTTAAGATCAGCCTTACTTGGTAAGGCTTGATTCGCTTGATCAATTTTAAGCTTATGGGCTTCAATCGAAGCCTGCATTGCTTCACCTCGAGTCACGGTTAGCAAAGGCTCACGGGCTAATAATTCATCGGCTGTTGGCAATGCTTCTACCGCTCTTTCAGACAAGTCATTTACTTTGTTTGACGTATCTTTATCTTGTGTCGAAGCTGCCTGAGAACCATCACTTGAGCTTGGTTCTGTGGTAGCAACTTGATTTGAGTGGCTTAATGCCCCCGAAGTCTGCCTATCCGTATCAAATGCGACACCTTCTACCGATACATTCTCAATAATGGTTTTCCCCATTAATAAAGGTAAAAACAAAAGGTCAGCCTCTGCCCTTTCAAAGCTAACAAGGTTTTTCATAGGGTGCTTTTTATCTGTTGCCTCAACCTTGTGTAACACCAGCTTCACAGGGTTAAGCTCAAGATCAACAGAAGCCACATCCAATTTAGCGCCTAAGGCCTTCGAGCCGAATGTTTCAATACTGAGCTTAATTAAAGGGCCTGCTGCAAAATACCAGAACGCCAATATCAAAAGTAAAATAGCACTAAAGCCAGCCAGCCCAGACCAACGAATCCACTTAGTCATTTAGGCCTCCTAACTTGTCATAGACTTGATAAAATTTAGTTGCCTTTATCATACGGCTAATTTTAAGCGTCTTAATCCAAGCCATAAAACGCTTACGATAAAGCTTAATAAAAATCAGCGAGCCCATAAAAATAGGAAGAAACAAAACAAGAGACAGACTTAATCCACCCAACACCAAGGTTTGGTTAAATTGCATAAGTCGCCAGAAATCACTTTGATAAAGCCCTGTCCAAAATGCGTTTAGTTCGGACGATGTTAAAAGCGCCTCCCCCAAACTAATCGAAACAGAATTAAGCCCGAATGCCGTTAAGCTAAAGAGCGCTAAGCCTAGAAAAAATGCCGTTAAATTGACTCTCACCATTAATACAATAAAAATTAGTATGAGATTATGAATACTCATAAGAGGCGTTAAACCTAAGAAAAGAGAGAAGGCAAACCCTAACGAAATCTGACTTGGTGAAGCATCACTGTTTAGCAACTTCAAAAAGTTGGCGAGCATTTCCAGCATGGAGAATATATCCGATAATTTTAAACGGCACAGATGATAAAGAGGATTGTCTTCAAAAGATATATACTCCACTTAATAGCGTAATTTAACTTGAGGCTTTGCAATGACATATACATTTAGTTCATCAAGACTCACTGTCTTAGAGGCCAATAACCTATTAAGTTCACCAGACAAAGCCAGCCTTAGTCAAAAACAGTTTGATAAAGTGCTATTAAATAAAAAGCAGATTGATAAAAAAGAACTTTATCAAAGCATTATCAAGATCCTCACCCCAGAGGTTGTGTCTCAATTACCGCCATATTTTTCAGACATCAACTCACGAGAAAGTGCCCAAGCTTGGTTAGAGCGCATGCTAGATGAGAGTCTGTTATTTTTAGTTTATCAAACTGAATTACAGCAACTTATCGGCTTTAGTTTTATCTACCTTGAGCAAACAGATGAAGGGCAAAAGAATGCTCACCTAGGTTATCTACTAGCGCAAGCGTCTTGGGGAAAAGGCTTTGCAAGCGAACTCGTCAGCCATTTAATTGAACATATTAAAACAAGAAACCTTGCAGAAACACTAATTGCAGGTGTTGATGAAAGCAATCTCGCCTCCATTGCCCTTCTCAAAAAATTAGGCTTTAACCAAAGTAAAAGTGATGTGCCTGAAAACCTCTTTTTTCAGCTTAAATTAAACAACTAAACCCTCAGCTAAACCCTCAACTAAAAACCTAGTTTTTAACTAGGAACATAAAGAAAAGGACTTTTATGTACACCCCGAAAAACCTCACCATGGAAGACACAGCACAGATCCACGCTTTTATGAAAGCGTTTAGCTTTGCTGTTTTGGTATCGAACACGAATAACACAACAGACGATAAAAACGAAATAAAAAGCCATCAACACCATGAAGTAAACAGCCTAAATGGCACTCACTTACCCTTCCTACTGAATGAGCAAGAAGGCGTTTTATATAGCCATATGGCCAGAGCTAACCCCCATTGGAAAAGCCTAGAAGGCACAGAGGTTCTGATTATTTTTTCAGGCCCTCATGCTTATATCTCACCCACCTGGTACGCTAAAAGCCCTGCTGTTCCCACTTGGAATTACGCCGCTGTCCATGCCTATGGCAAAGTAAGTTTATTAAATGATGATGACACTCTAAGCGTTATCGACGACACATTAAAAACTTACGAACCTTCATTACTCGAAACAAATGAAGAAGGAATAAAAGAGCCCGTCACTGACGAATTCAAACACAAACTACTTAGCGCCATTGTCGGCTTTAAAATCGAAATAACAAAACTAGAAGGTAAATTAAAACTGGGACAACATCGACCCAAAGCCGACCAAGAAGGGGTTTACAAAGCGCTCTCAGAATCACCGAAATTAGATGATCAAGCTTTAGCACAATATATGAATAAGATGGATATAGGTTGTGGGAGTTAGAAACGTAATCACATAAAAAGAAAATATTCATAGCTCACTTCAATTTTGTCACCAAAGCAGCTCTAAATAGTGATCTAGATTTTAACTAGATCACTATTAGAAATTGATCAAGTTATAGATAGGCGACATGATAAAATATTGTTAATCCTAATAATCTAAACCATTAAACGTCCACTGATCCATTATTAACCATAGATCGACATTTAACATTGGATCGTCATCATGAGCCCATAACAAGTAGCTAATATCTTTTTTAGAAAAATCGGCACACAAATTAGCTCCAGCACCATTTGAAAATAGTTTCAAACACCTACTTTCATCTAATAGATCACATTGTCTAATTTCTGATGGACTAATTAAACCATCTGTAAGGTAACCTATATTTTTTGATGGAGATGGCCCCATAGAATCTGATGCTAAGCAATACCATCCATCATGAAATTCATAAAACTCTCTAAATACTATTGGAAGCCGAGACCATTCAGCATGAATAGAGCGCTTTATCTCTTTTTCTTTTGGGTTTCTAGCTTCATAATAAAAAACTCGCCCTCTACTATTGTCTAAAATACCATACATTAAGCAAAAGCCATGCATATGATGAATCAAGTTAACACTCAATAAGCCCGTGCTTAAACGTTCAATAAGCTTAGGAAACTCATATTCAAATTTCCCCCAATATTTTAAAGCTTGATCTAATCGTTTATCTTCACCCTTAGAAAGAATATCAATCCATGAATCAGGCAAACTTTGCATTTCTATATTACTAAGTTCACTAAGCTCTAATATTTTTGGAGATGAATGAAACCTTTTTATATATGTGAGCGCATCGATATTATCAACCACTTTTAACTTCCTTCTATCAACTTAATAATCTAAGCCTTTAAATGTCCATGAATCTACTATCGGCCACAGCTTAACATTTAGGTTTGGCTCATCATCATGCCACCATAATAAATAACTAACCTCCTCTTTGGAGAAATCTGCACATAAATAACCTCCAGCACCATTTGAAAAAATCGTTAAAAATTTGCTCAACTCAGCAAGGCTATAACCTCTAACTTCTGTTTCACCTATGATGTAGGTGTTCATGAAATTCATACTTTCTCTATTAGATAGACCCATTGAGCCTGATGCTAAATCGTACCAGCCATCATGAAACTCATAAAACTGTCTGAATGCTAATGGAAGTCGAGACCACTCAGCAGCAATTGAGTCATTATTTATCTTTCTCTTAGGGTTTCTTGTTTCATAAAAATCAACTTTATTTTCAACAAATGTTAGAACCCCATACATTAAACAAAAACCATTTTTAGTGTTAATAAGATGAATACTAACTAAATTGGCTTTTAAAAGTTCAATCATGAGAGCGAACTCTTTTTCAAATTTATTCCAATAGATTAAAGCTTGATCTAAGCGTTTATCTCCATCTTTTGAAAGAATATCAACCCAAGAATCTGGTAAGCTCTTCAATTCTGTATCACTCAAATCACAAAGCCCTAGTACTTTTGCAGACGGGCGAAATCTTTTTAAATATGTGAGCGCATCGCTATTATCAACCACTTTTAATTTCCTTCTATCAACTTAATAATCTAAGCCTTTAAATGTCCATGAATCTACTATCGGCCACAGCTTAACATTTAGGTTTGGCTCATCATCATGCCACCATAATAAATAAATAACTAACCTCCTCTTTGGAGAAATCTGCACATAAATAACCTCCAGCGCCATTTGAAAAAATCGTTAAAAATTTGCTCAACTCAGCAGGGCTATAACCTCTAACTTCTGTTTCACCTATGATGTAGGTGTTCATGAAATTCATACTTTCTCCATTTTAATCGAGACAGCCATTTTAAAACAAATCAAATACAGCATCTTCTGGTTAGCATTAATTCCGCTATTTTTTATACTTTATAATTAAGATAATCAGACTTTCACCGCATCAATAAACAACTTTATGGTGATTATTGAAGAAAATTCGAATTTGAAACGACAGAGGTTCTCGCGATAACGATATGATAAATTTTATAAACTCGAACTTCTGGGAATAGGCTAAATCTTAAGAAAGAAGCCGTTTACAAGCCGCTAATCCCGATCGCCGCTGCAACTGCGTATGTTCACAAAACTCAGCTAAATAAGCTTCTGAGCCAACTGCCACTTTAAAGTGTTTCTCAAAGCCGGTTGTTACTTCTAACCATTGTTCTGATGTGAGATTAATTCGTTGAAGAATAGGCGCTAGAGAAACATCGATGTTACCCCTTTTATCCTCTCGCATTATCCTACCTGTGAGATCAACTAACTCAAGGTAATCTATAAGTTTGAACGGTAGCCCTTCTGGTTGATTTTCCCGCTCATAACCAATAAAGGGGAATAGGGTCTTGGGTTGAGTTTGATTTGCTTTGGCCACTTCAATACGAGCTTTAATACTCGTATGCTTTGAGGTTTCTGGTGTTGCTTCCATTTTTGCTCGCACTGGGTTTAAGTCGACTTAAGCCATGCATGAAACTAAAGCAGCCTCGTCTAGCAAAGCCTGGGACTTGAACCGCCCTTCCCAGAATCTACCGGTGCATTTATCTTCGTTGTTTGCCATTCTTGCAATAGGCTCATTGAGCTCTCGCATAAACCAACTAATGTCACAAAGACGCTCACGGTACTTCTCACAACTCTCATACACAGATGCAAGCTCAAATTCAGCCATTGCTTTGTTTTCTAAAAACTTTTCAGTGAACTGAGTACCTTTATGCAGACTATGCCAACGTTCAAGTACTTGTTTCACATCCCAATTTAGAGCCTCATCTTCATTCACATGAAGTACGAGGTGTGTGTGATTGCTCATTACGGCATAAGCACAGACATCTATCGCAAAGACAGCAGCTAGAGACAATATCTTATCTTCTATCCAGCCTCGTCTGTGTTCATAACTTTGACCTGTTCGCTCATCTTGACCACAAAGAAAGGCACGTCGGACGCAACGGGAGACGCAGTGGTAATAAGTGGTGTCTTGCAAACTTATTAGGGATTTACGTGGTTTAGGCATATTAGATTCCTCATCCTTGAGTGAATTCAATAAAACTAGATCATGATTAAATAACAGTCAAATTAAGTTGAGTGATGGGATGGACGCTCCAAAGTAGCACCGGCGTCATAATGCGCCAAACTGTATGTGCTAACAACAGTTAATACTAAGGAGCGTCCACATGAATAAGATTAATACGATTGCCATTGATTTAGCAAAGAATGTTT
>NZ_JSEO01000058.1 GCF_001624705.1 Marinomonas sp. SBI8L | reverse complement strand
CCCCGAGCTTTTCGCAGATTACCACGTCCTTCATCGCCTCTGACTGCCAAGGCATCCACCGTGCACGCTTGGTCACTTGACCATATAACCCAAAAGGGTCTATATACCAACGAGCTTTTGTGTCTCGTTGGATTTACGATTTGAAACCACACTAGGTTAAAGTGTGTTTCCACCGGTTTGACGCTTGATTATCGTCTTTGAAACAACATACTCAATCCGAAGATTGTGTTTGTTATTTCGATCTATTCAAAAAGTTAAATTGTTAAAGAGCATTTAGCGCAAAGCGCTAAGTCAGTGATTGTTTGTTCCTTAAAGAAGTAACAACAACTTGCTTAG
>NZ_JSEO01000057.1 GCF_001624705.1 Marinomonas sp. SBI8L | reverse complement strand
TAGCAATGTCCTACTCTCACATGGGAACTCCCACACTACCATCGGCGCAACTGCGTTTCACTTCTGAGTTCGGAATGGGATCAGGTGGGGCCACAGCGCTATTGTCGCTAGACAAAAACTTTAATTGCTTAATTTACTCTATAAATAATTTAAACAAATAAAACTTTAGCAAAAAACCCGTAGCATCAGCTACGGGTTTCTTTAATAGAAGTTTAGCAATGTCCTACTCTCACATGGGAACTCCCACACTACCATCGGCGCAACTGCGTTTCACTTCTGAGTTCGGAATGGGATCAGGTGGGGCCACAGCGCTATTGTCGCTAGACAAAAACTTTAATTG
>NZ_JSEO01000056.1 GCF_001624705.1 Marinomonas sp. SBI8L | reverse complement strand
ACTTGCTTAGAGCTTTGGGTAATGAGTCACAGAATAAGTAAGTAATGGTGGAGCTATGCGGGATCGAACCGCAGACCTCCTGCGTGCAAAGCAGGCGCTCTCCCAGCTGAGCTATAGCCCCATGTATTACCTAAATGTTTGGTTTAATATCGTTAAGAACAAGGCTTTTAAGTTCGACGTTTAGTTCACTAAACGAGAATTTAAATAACGACGTTATTAAGATATTGGTGGGTCTGGGCCGATTTGAACGGCCGACCTCACCCTTATCAGGGGTGCGCTCTAACCAACTGAGCTACAGACCCAAACACTTCTTCTGTGCGTCTCTATATAAATTAGTTACCAGATAATTT
>NZ_JSEO01000055.1 GCF_001624705.1 Marinomonas sp. SBI8L | reverse complement strand
TAAAGGATTATATTTGTAATGTTGAAGAATTTTACCTTTCAGGAAAAAAATTATCAGTTATTACCTAATGATGTAAGTAGTATAGATAATTTATTTACAATAATTGTTGGAAATTTCATAGGATATTGGGTGTTTATATATGGATTATCTTTAACATTAGCTGCAACTTTTGCTCTTCTTAGAGTCGGAAGATGGGATGACATTTATCAGACAGATAAGAATAAATGATAGTGTGATTTAATAAAGGATTATATTTGTAATGTTGAAGAATTTTACCTTTCAGGAAAAAAATTATCAGTTATTACCTAATGATGTAAGTAGTATAGATAATTTATTTACAATAATTGTTGGAAATTTCATAGGATATT
>NZ_JSEO01000054.1 GCF_001624705.1 Marinomonas sp. SBI8L | reverse complement strand
AACGCCAAAGCCAGCATAAGTTTTGGAGAAGCCGTCGATAACCAAGCAGAGCTGGATAGCCTTTATGCCGAATTAGAGACTGCACTTGATAATACCATTAACAAAGTCGCTGATTACACGCTAGAGAAATTAAACGACATCGAAATCAGTGCAATCACAGAGACCTCAAATCAACAACTAAATGATTACCTTGCTGAGCTTAGCAACACACTTGAGGATGTGGATATGCTCAGCTTTTACGGCAATACGATAGATAAAGCCAAAAACGCAGCAAGTGATGTCACTGACGCCCTTAAAGAGTTTCTCCCTCAAGATACAGCAGACTTAGACGAAACGGCCCTCAGTCCAATTCAAGACGCCCTTTGCACTGCGGTTATCGATGGTGACATTGATGCACTGGA
>NZ_JSEO01000053.1 GCF_001624705.1 Marinomonas sp. SBI8L | reverse complement strand
TTACCACGGAGTGGTCAATGACTGGGGTGAAGTCGTAACAAGGTAGCCCTAGGGGAACCTGGGGCTGGATCACCTCCTTAAACGATATGAAGCTCTGGTGAGTGTTCACACAAATTATCTGGTAACTCTTTTTAAGACAGGCTTTTTTAAGTCGAAGCAGAAAACGCTAAGCAAGTTGCTGTTTAATCGAAAGATTAAAATAACAGTGCCTGACTTAGCGCTTTGCGCTAAATGCTCTTTAACAATTTAACTTTTTGAATAGATCGAAACAGTAACCTAGTCGTTACTGTTTCAAAGACGATAATCAAGCGTCAAACCGGTGGAAACACACTTTAACCTAGTGTGGTTTCAAATCGTAAATCCAGCGAGACACAAAAGCTCGTTGGTATATAGACCCTTTTGGGTTATATGGTCAA
>NZ_JSEO01000052.1 GCF_001624705.1 Marinomonas sp. SBI8L | reverse complement strand
AAGTGACATCGCCGATGGTAGTGTGGGAGGTCCCATGTGAGAGTAGGTCGTTATCAAGATTAAAATATGAAAAGCCTGATCTTATGATCAGGCTTTTTTTTTGCCTAAAATTTATCGAAAGACACATCATAAGCAACCTATCTCTCGTTCCCATGGTCCTGAGGCTGTGAAAGAATTAACGTCAATGACTTTTTATGAAGCAAAAAGCTTTTCTGTAGTTTAAGAACCCTTTATGAAGATTACAGAGAGCACCTTTTTTTAAAGGCTTTGAGGCTCTTCTGAGGAGGTTAAAGAATACTTTTTGGTACCGTCCCAATAAGTGTGTCTACCTCTCGTTAACTCTTCTGTTTCATCTCATCAATTAAACAAGTTACTTTTAATTAATCGGCTCACCGGATGGCGATAAGTTGAGCTGTTCATATCAATAGC
>NZ_JSEO01000051.1 GCF_001624705.1 Marinomonas sp. SBI8L | reverse complement strand
GGAGCAGTAGTTCAGTTGGTTAGAATACCTGCCTGTCACGCAGGGGGTCGCGAGTTCGAGTCTCGTCTGTTCCGCCACTTTCCTCTACCTAGTAGAAGATAGATGAATACCCTTTAAATCGTAAGATTTAAAAAGCACGGGTGTGTAGCTCAGTTGGGAGAGCGTCGCCCTTACAAGGCGAATGTCGGGAGTTCGAACCTCTCCACACCCACCACTTCCTTTTGGAAATACAGTGGTTAAACAGTAAAAATGATAACGGAGCAGTAGTTCAGTTGGTTAGAATACCTGCCTGTCACGCAGGGGGTCGCGAGTTCGAGTCTCGTCTGTTCCGCCACTTTCCTCTACCTAGTAGAAGATAGATGAATACCCTTTAAATCGTAAGATTTAAAAAGCACGGGTGTGTAGCTCAGTTGGGAGAGCGTCGCCCTTACAAGGCGAATGTCGGGAGTTCGAACCTCTCCACACCCACCACTT
>NZ_JSEO01000050.1 GCF_001624705.1 Marinomonas sp. SBI8L | reverse complement strand
CGCTATTGATATGAACAGCTCAACTTATCGCCATCCGGTGAGCCGATTAATTAAAAGTAACTTGTTTAATTGATGAGATGAAACAGAAGAGTTAACGAGAGGTAGACACACTTATTGGGACGGTACCTGCATTCCCTTGGAGGGCCATGGAAACGAGAGATAGGCGGCTTATAATGTGTCTTTCAATAAATTTCAGGCAAAAAAAAGCCTGATCAGTGATCAAGCTTTTACTTATCTTAAGAGAGTAATCTTGATAACGACCCCATTGATCACTTAGCAGCGCCAAGCTACCATCGGCGATGTCACTTTTCACTTCTGGCTCTTTATTAGGGAAGGGGATGGAATCAGGTGGTTCAGACGTTGTTATCTCTTACCTTTTGCCTAGTAAATTTTAGGCAAAAAAAAGCCTGATCATAGATCAGGCTTTTTATAATTCAATCTTGATAACGACCTACTCTCACATGGGACCTCCCACACTACCATCGGCGATGTCACTTTTCACTTCTGAGTTCGGGATGGG
>NZ_JSEO01000049.1 GCF_001624705.1 Marinomonas sp. SBI8L | reverse complement strand
CTATCAGGATCGGTTGTGCTTTGTTTGATCGTTTTTTCAGGTGGCGCCTTTTTGGATGGCGCTAAGGCTTTTTTCCAAGTCTTTCCCTTTCTGTTGCGACATCGGCATCAAGTTGATCGAAGTAAGCCTGGCGTTCTTCTTCGACTGTTACTTGAATATGCTTATTTTTGTTCGCACTGGCTTTGATATGAGTTGAGTCGGTGTAAAGCACCGTGCCAGACACGAGTTTTTTGCGCATAGCTTGAAGCACAATCTCATCAAAGATTTGCTGATAAACATCCGAATCATTAAATCGTCTGCGGCGGTTTTGGCTTAGCGTAGAAGCATCAGGTAACTTATCGGTGAGCCCTAAACCGAGGAACCAGCGATAGGCTACATTGACTTGCGCTTCACGTATAAGCTGGCGTTCACTTCGAACACCGAACAAATAACCAAGCAACAAAAGCTTGAACATGAGAGTGGGATCGAGTGCTGGTCGGCCATTATCTGGGCAGTACAGATCTTTTACTAAGTCATGAATAAATGAAAAATCGATCTGCTTATCAATTTTACGAAGCAAATGATCTTTAGGAACAAGCTCGTCAATACAGACGAACTCAAGAGAAGACTGAGTTTGGGGGCGAGAATTAAGCATGGCTTATTATAAAAAATCCCCGCCTAGGTTGGCGAGGACTTTGTCAGCAGTCTGA
>NZ_JSEO01000006.1 GCF_001624705.1 Marinomonas sp. SBI8L | reverse complement strand
AATGTCAGTTGCTTATATTGGTTGTTCATTTTTGGACGACCTTGGTGGATTGTGTGAGAACTCGAAGCCTATAGGCAACTGACTCTCTTATCTATACCAAGTGTGTCGGTTATTGCTGCAATCTAAGAAATATCAATTTTTAGAGCATATGCCATTAAAGATTAATCACAGTGATGATGGAGAGTTTATAATAGGAATACTTATAAAACATTTTGATCATGCATTTGGAGATAGTGTTTATATTGCTAAAAAACGTGTTTAAACTAAAGTAATCATAAATATTGGAATTGACGTGATAATACTAATCATTAAATTAATTGATGGCTGATGTTTGTAAACTGGAGCAATTTACGTCTCTAATTTACAAAAGAAAAACTCACTTCACCAAATTCCCAACCTCAATAACATTTGGGTGATTTCTGGGTTAGCCAACCCCACTAAGAACGGCCTTACACAAGGGTCATCCAATAACGCACTAAATCCCATCGACTTAGTCATTTGCATGTGTTGTTTGTACATATTATCCAGCATCATCACTTCATTCGAAATCCTGCCCAATATACCGGCTAAACTGCTGGCCAGTTCTGCGGTGACCCTATCAAGCAAGGCTTCAAACTCTTCAAGGGTCATGGTGCTGCATCATAATCTGTAATGCTTTGGTCCAGTTCTGTCATGCTGATGCTGGCAGCTTCTAGGAGCGGGGTTTAGCTTTCTCGATTTTAGAACGAAGCCGCTAAATAAAAACTACTTAGCGGCAAGAGGGGGGGCACTTTTTCTTTGTTTTAAGATCGCCTTAAAACCTATCTCAACCACCTAATCAGGTGGTTTTAAGTGTAACGATATCAATTGCCTCAGCTAGCCTTTCTGCAATCGTATCGACTTCTTCCTCTTTAATGATAAGCGGCGGAAGTAGGCGAATAGTTGAGCCAAAGCGGCCGCCGAGTTCGACGATTAAGCCTAACTTGAGGGCTTCTTGTTGTATTGCTCTAGCGCGTTCGCCATCTACAGGGTGTTGCCCAAGGCCATCTTTTTCTGCAAGTGGGTTAACTATCTCGACCCCAAGCATGAGTCCACGACCGCGAACATTACCCACAAGCGGGCTCTTGATCTTGGCTAAATGGGTTTTGAGTCTAGCGCCCATGTCTCTTGCATGCAGGTGAAGGTTTTCTTCTAGAAGGTGGCGCATTACAACACGGCCACTTGCGAGGGCAAGTTGGTTACCTCTAAAGGTTCCTGCGTGTGCGCCTGGTTTCCAAAGGTCAATTTCACTCTTATAGACGATGACCGCCATTGGCAGACCGCCGCCAATTGCTTTTGATAATACGATAATGTCAGGCTCAATGCAGGCGTGCTCAAAGGCAAAAATTTCGCCCGTTCTTCCCATGCCTGCTTGCACCTCATCAACTATGAGTAAAATGCCATGCTTTTGAGTGAGTCTTCTAAGGCCTTTTAGCCATTCGTTATCTGCAGGAATAGCGCCGGCTTCACCTTGCACCGCTTCAAGTATGATTGCAGCAGGTTTTAGTACGCCAGATTCTGGATCGGTCAGCATGGTTTCAAGCTGATTTAAGCTGGCTTTTACCCCGTCTTCACCAAGACCATAAGGGCAGCGTGGTGCATAAGGGTAAGGCATAAACTGTACATCGGGCACTATGGCGCCAATCGCAGATTTAGGGCCTAGGTTACCCATAATGGAAAGGGTGCCTTGGGTCATGCCGTGATAAGCACCGGAAAAAGCAAGAATGGTATTTCGCCCTGTTACTGTCTTGGCAAGCTTGATGGCTGCTTCTACAGCATCGGCTCCGCATGGGCTACAAAATTGCACGCGCGCTTGTTTTGCCATGTTAGTTGGAAGTAGCTGAAACAGTGAGTCGATAAACTCTTCTTTAACAGGCGTGGTGATATCCAAAGTTTGAAGAGGAACGCCACTATTCAGGGTTTGCGTAATGGTTTCAGCAATCTCAGGATGGCTATGACCTAATGCGAGTGTTCCGGCAGCTGCTAAACCGTCAATAAAGACTTGTTGTTCAGTGTCTTGTAAAAATATGCCTTGGCCTCTTGTTAGCGCTAAAGGGATGCGTCGAGGATAACTGCGTGCGTTTGATTCCCTATTTTCTTGATTCTCTAAGTGAATAGTCGATTCTAGAGCGCGGGTAGGTTGCTCTAAAAATGTATTTAAATTTAATGGCTCTTTATTCGAACCCTTGATCGATAACATCGTTTGATCGTGCTTTGGTACGACGATCTCGCTATTGGTGTAATTCACTGTGACTCCAAACTATAAAAAATACACTTAGAAATATTTTGCTCTAACTGAGTGCAAAGGCTATTTAACCAGTTTTTAACTTATTGATTAGCCATGGCATCCTGAAGGCTTTTAGGGCGCATATCTGTCCAATTTTCTTTAATCCAACTTAGACACTCTTCCTTGTTTCCTTGTTTTCCAGCCTGGTTCCATCCAGCAGGAATGTCTTTGTATTCAGGCCATATTGAATATTGCTCTTCATTGTTAACGACGACACTGAATGTGGTGTTTGGATTATCAAGACTCATGTTTTTCTCCGTATTCTGATCCATCAAATTGAGTATTTTTAAATGATGCTTTTTGTAAATGATATTGAGGGTGTAGTTTATAATTTAAATGCAAATAATAATCAATCTTATTCTGTTTTTTGCATAAATTGTGTATGATCGCCTCCTAATATCCACTTATATGCTGGTACATAGCAAAGTAGCTGAAGTGTTTGTGAAAATTTTTTTTAGATTTGTAGGGTTTTTTGATGCTAATTCAGAAAGAAGAAATTGTTGAGAGCAGTGTGTCTACTCGTCAGTTGGAAGGTCAAGGTCTCTTGCCGCTTGTAATTGAACCTAAAGCAGAAGTGAACTGGCGTGCTTGTTTTGCCGATATTAAAGAAGTGATCGACACTCAGTTAGAAAAAGTGGGCGGCGTTCTATTACGCGGATTCAAAGTTTCTGATGAAAAAGATTTTCAAGAGTTTGCGAAATCCTTTGGTGAAGAACTTTTAAGTTACGACTATGCCTCGACACCTCGCAGTAATGTGGAAGGTAAGGTTTATACATCAACAGAATACCCAGCTCACCAAGTGATCCCTTTGCATAATGAACAAGCTTATACCTTAAGTTGGCCAATGAGGATTTGGTTCTGTTCGTTGAAAGTGGCAGAAGAAGGTGGTGAAACACCGATTGCCGATAGTCGACAAATTTATAATTTAATTGATCCAGACATTCGCGCTCGCTTTGAGCAAAAGAAGCTCATGTATGTTCGCAATTATGGTAATGGTCTGGACTTGCCATGGGAAAAAGCCTTCAACACGGAAAGCAAGGCGCAAGTTGAATCCTTCTGTAGAGAAAATCAGATTGAATTTGAATGGTTAAACGATGATGAGTTGCGTACTCGTCAAATCTGCCAAGCCACTATTGCTCACCCAAGAACAGGTGAGAAAGTTTGGTTTAACCAAGCACACCTTTTCCACGTATCTAATTTACAACCTCATGTACGTGAAACCTTAATTTCTATCGTTGGTGAAGAGAACCTGCCTCGTAATGTTTATTACGGTGATGGCACTGCCATTGATGAAAAAGATCTAGACCATGTGCGCCAAGTAATGGACGACTGTGAAGTGAAATTCTTGTGGGAAGAAGGCGACATCATGATGCTGGATAACATGCTAGCGGCTCACGCGCGAGGCACCTTTAAAGGTGAGCGCAAAGTGGTTGTGGCTATGGCTGAGTCAAATCAATAACCCAGTAGGCAGCGAATTTCATCCGAAATCTAAGTTTTTAAAGTCCAAATTGTCAGGGCACTAACGTCATTTTAAAGCGACCTCTAAAAGAGATGAGGTCGTAGGAGAGTTTTCATGGGTCAGGATTATCTGATTGATACCCCTTCTTATTCAAATCTTATCGAACTGTTGGAGCACCAAGTAGCTTCTAATGGTAATAAAACTTGTTTTACCTTGCTGGCGAATGGTTCTGATGTCGCTGAAACGATTAGTTATGCCGAGTTAAGTACGCGTGCGCGTGCCATGGCGGTTGAGTTGAGGGCGTTTTCTGACCCGGGCGATCGAGCTATGTTGTTAATGCCAAATGGTATCGACTATATAGTGGGCTTTTTTGGCTGTATATATGCTGGGCTTATTGCGGTAACTGCCTATGCGCCGCAACAACGTCGTCGTGATTGGGGTCGTTTGAGTAGTATTTTGAAAGATTCAGATGCAAGCCTCGCGCTTTGTAGTGCTGAACATCAAGATCAGGTGAAAGCTTGGTTGGTAGATAGTGATCAAAGTTGTCAGCAATTTGTTGTGGGTGAAGAGATAATTACCTCAGCAGAACAATGGGTCATGCCAAACATTCATGCTGATAGTGTGGCTTACCTACAATACAGCTCAGGTTCAACCGGTTCGCCAAAAGGCGTGATGCTGGGGCACGGTAATTTAATACACAATACGGCTTTAATTGTGCAAGAGTTCTCAATAACTGAGAGCGCAAATGTCGTGACTTGGTTACCTATGTACCATGATATGGGGTTTGTAGGTGGTGTCTTGGCGCCTATATGTGCTGGTACCTCTGTATGGTTACTGCTCCCACCTGTTGTTTTGCAAGCACCATTCCTTTGGCTTAAGGCCATTTCTGATTATAAAGCGGCTGTGAGTGGTGGGCCGAACTTTATCTATGAGCATTGTGTTGCACGAGTCAGTGAAGAGCAAAAACAGGCACTAGATTTAAGTCATTGGCGTTTTGCAGCAAATGGTGCTGAGCCAATTCATACAGCGACTTTGGAAAAGTTCAACCAAGCTTTTGCTGAATGTGGACTGTCTGCAAATACACTAAAACCTTGTTATGGCATGGCAGAGACCTGCTTGTTTGTCACTACTACGGCCAGTGATCAGCCGAGTCGAAGTGTTCAGCTTGATAAGGCCGAGCTGCAAAAAGGTAAGCTGGTAAGAGCAAATGTTACTCACTCAAATGATGATGCCTTGTTGGATGAGCTGGTGTCTGTGCCTTCTTCTGGTCGTTTGAATGACCAAATGTCTGTTTGCATTGTTGACCCTGAAACTAAGCAAGTACTTGCAGATGACAGGGTGGGGGAGATTTGGATTCGCGGTGGTAGCGTAGCACAAGGTTATTGGAATAAGCCTGAAGTGAATGCCGAGGTATTCAATAATGAAGTACTTTGTGATCCACAAACTACCAAAGATGTTGCTGAAAATAACGGAGGCTATTTACGTTCAGGTGATCTTGGCTTCATTTTAGATGGCTGGCTTTATGTCAGTGGTCGTGCAAAAGAAGTTGTCATAGTGAATGGTCGAAATCTTTATCCTCAAGATATTGAAGCAAGCGTACAGGCGGTTGATGAAGGTCTAGCGCCACATGGTGGGGCCGTGTTCCAAACAACAGATAATCAAGTTGTCTTGGTACAAGAAGTCACTCGCCAAGGCATGCGTAGCAAAAACTATGAAGAAACTATTCTAAGCATTCGCCAAGCGGTTGCTGAAGAGTATGAAATTAGCCTGTCGGTGGTGGTGTTAATTAAACCTGTGTCATTGGCAAAAACGACATCGGGTAAAATTCAGCGCCTTAAAAACCGCGATTTGTACGAACAAGGTGCCTTAAATGCGGTAGCGCAATGGCAGAAAGATGGCGAAGCAGAAAACACTCATAAAGAGAAGGTGTCTGATGAACCTGAACTGAAATCAGGTGATGCAGAATCGATTTCTCACTGGATGTGTTATTGGATCGCACAGCGTTTGCAGGTTGCTATTGATGATGTGAATCCGGAGCAAAAGCTAGCTGGAACAGGGCTTGATTCGGTTGATTCAATGACATTAACTCACGAGCTTTCTCTGCGCCTTAATCTTGATCTATCAGCGGAATTAATTTGGCAATACCCGACCACCAAGGCGTTGGCAGCATACCTTGCATCGACTTCAGTTATCTCCAAATCTCAGGAAGTGGATCTAGATGTAAATGAAGACGAATGCCTGCTTGAGGGAGAGATTTAATCATGGTTTCTCAAATAAACAGCGCTAAAAAAAATAGCCCTCAGACAAGCAGTACTCAAACCGTCCTTCCACTACTTAGAGAGTGTTGGTTAAAAGGCGTCACCTTAACGCTAAACCAAGGTAAGTTAACCTTTAAAGCTGCAAAAGGTGTGATGGATCAAGCTCTGCTTGCTCAAATACGGACTAATAAAGCGCTTATTATTGAGGCGCTAACTCAGCAGTCAGATTATTTTGCACCAAGACCTTTAGGGCTTAATGAGAAATCCCTTTGGTTCTTATATCGCATGGCGCCTGAGAGCTCTGCTTATAACATGGCTTACGCAATTAAGCTGAATAGCTGTGTAACCCTTGACGCAGTTCAACAAGCCTTTGTTGAATTATTAAAACGTCATCCTATTTTGCGTAGTGCTTATGGGGAGCGAGATGGAGACCCTGTTCAATGGTTGGCAACGTCAGATAGCCAGCAGGGTATAGACGGTATAGAGAGCAGTCATAGCCTGTCTGTACTGTCGCTAAATAATGCTAACCAAAAGCAAATTAATGGCTGTGTTTCCCGTGAAGCGGACAAGGCTTTGAAGTTGGATGAGGGGCAGGTGTGTCGTGGTGCGTTACTGGCCAATACCCTAGGTGACGAGCAACATCTTTACTTAACTATGGTGATTCACCATATCGCGGCTGACTTCATGTCATTTGAAGTCTTGCGCCAGGAGCTTCTGCAATTATTAGGTGGCCAAAACATTGATAAACTGGACGCTCAGCCTGTTGAAAGCACAAGTTATCGTGATTGGTGTGCCAAGCAGCAACAAAGCGTATTAACAGGGGAAGCGACAGAGCAATTTTGGCTAGCGCAATTGGCCGACTTGCCGCAACTTAATTTACCAACAGACTTCCCGCACAGTGCTAAAACAGGCTCAGACGGGGAAGAGATTCAATTTAATTTGACTAAATCTCAAGGGGCGCAATTACGACAGCAATGTCGTCAATTGGAAGTGACGCCTTATGTTTGGTTTATGTCTGCGTTTCAATGGTTTATGGGGCGTTTATCTGGCCAAGATGATTTTATTATTGGTACCCCAAGTTCTGGTCGATTGTCCTCAGAAGATGCTCGACTAGTCGGGTATTTGGTTAACCCATTAGCCCTAAGGTGTCGACCTGATTTACTTCAGGGTTTTGATGCTTGGGTCGCGCAAGTTGATGAACAAACACAGCAGGTAATGAGGCATCAAGGATACCCATTTTCTGCCTTGATCGAAAAGTTAGACGTGAAGCGTGAAGCGGGTCGATCACCTGTTTTCCAGCATATGTTTACTCTAAACCACGAGAGACCAGAAGCAGGTATGCAAGGCATCGTGGAAGCTGAGCTGCTAGCGGAGCAGCGTGGTGCTGCCCATGATTTGAACTTAGTCGTTGTCGATAATCGCACCGGTTTTCTTGGCAAATGGCGTTACAACAATAGTTTATATCGCCGTGAAACCGTTGAAAGTATTCGTGATAGCTTTATCCATTTTATCAATCAGCTGCTGAAAAATGTGTCACAACCTTTGGCATCTTTGGATTTAGCAAGCGCAGAGACGGCTTCGGTATTAATTGGTGAAACACTTGCGCCAGTGACAGACACAGCATGGAATGCATTTGCAAACATTGCTCAAACACAGCCAGATAATATTGCTCTAAAAAATGAAAGTCAGTCCCTGAGTTATGCTGACTTGATGCAAAAGGTCGATCTTGTTGCTGTGTTCTTGCAGCAAAAAGGGGTTAACTCCGGTAAACGTGTTGGTATCTGTTTAGAGCGAAGTGTTGAGCAGATCGTTGCTATGTTGGCTTGTTGGCGTTTAGGAGCGACCTATGTAGCGATGGATCACAAGTGGCCTGATAGCCGATTGCAGTTTATCTGCCAAGATGCAGAGTTAGTGCTTGTGGTGGGCCATGATGAAGGTGCTTTTGAGAGCTCAGAAAAAACAGAAAGCCTAGAAAAAACTGAAAGCCTAGAAAATACAGAGACTCCAAGTTGGTTGCCAGAAGCGTGTCTTTGGGTAAATCAGTCTACGTTCTCTTCTGAATCGACTCTTTCTTCTCAAGAGAGGGGCGATCTTTCGCAAACAGACGCTTTGGCTCAAAGTCAGCTTCCGGGTGAAAAGGATGTGGCTTATGTGATTTACACCTCAGGCTCAACTGGGCAACCTAAAGGGGTGGAAGTCAGTCAATCTAACTTGATTCACTATGTCACAGGTGTGCTGGATCGTTTGCAATTGTCTGAGAAGGCAAGCCTAGCTTCCCTTGCCAGCAATGGTGCTGATCTAGGTTATACCGCCATTTACGGGGCATTATTGAGTGGCCGTACACTGCGTTTGTTAGCAGAAGATTTAGCCTTTGATGCTGAAGCGCTGGCGGAGGAGTTAGCTGAGTCTCCAGTGGATTGCCTTAAGATTGTGCCTTCTCATTTAAATGGCATCTTGCTGGCAACAGCACGTTCAGAGTGGTTGCCAAGTGAAGCCTTGATTCTTGGTGGTGAAGCCATATCGCCAGAGCTAGTTGCCAAAGTTTCTGTTCGCAAAAAGACCATGTCTATTTTTAACCACTATGGCCCGACAGAAACGACTATTGGCGTCGTGGCTAAAAAGCTTGATTTATTTAGTGAGGGTGTCGCCCTAGGACGACCTTTAGCGAACGTAGAAACACGCGTTGTTGATGCCTGTGGGCGAGTTGCACCACAAGGCTTTGCTGGTGAATTAGAAGTCTCTGGTCCGACCTTAGCAAATGGCTATCTTGGTCAAACAGAATTAACCAAAGAGCGCTTCCATCAGATCGATGGAAAGTCTTGGTATCGTACGGGTGATAGGGTGAAGCAAGTGGGTGAAGCGCTTTACTTTATTGGTCGTAGTGACTTTCAAATTAAGATTCGAGGCTATCGTGTTGAGCCAGGCGAAGTTGAAGCTTGGCTAAAGCAGCATCTTGATGATGCTGTCGTACTGAATGTGCCTGATGAAAGACAAAATAATCGACTCGTCACTTATATTGTTACTGATGAAGAAGAAGGTAAGGCTTCTTCTATCAATGAGAAGTTGGATTCTCTTAAAGCTAATATGTTGTCTGAATTGCCGGACTATATGGTTCCTGCTGTTTGGATTCCGCTAGAGAGCTTGCCTCTTTTAGGAAACGGAAAGCTAGATCGCAAAGGCTTGCCTGATGCAGATGCTTATATTGAAAAGGCCAATCTAGTTGAATCTAATGTCAGCGAAAGCACATCACTTACGCCTACAGAAGGTGCCTTACTGACTATTTGGCAGACATTACTGGGTA
The DNA here is from genome assembly GCF_001624705.1 of Marinomonas sp. SBI8L. Taxonomy (GTDB): domain Bacteria; phylum Pseudomonadota; class Gammaproteobacteria; order Pseudomonadales; family Marinomonadaceae; genus Marinomonas. The sequence continues at coordinate 298,991 of NZ_JSEO01000006.1, read as the reverse complement.
AGCCTGCGCTGACCATACATGATAACTTTTTTGCAAATGGCGGCGACTCGATTCTAGGCTTGCAGATTATTGCCAAGGCGAAAAAAGAAGACATCACCCTAACGCCTAAAGCCATTTTTGAGCATCAAACCGTTGCTGAGCTTGCCTTGGTAGCAAAAACACCTGAAAAGCCAGAAAACAAACTGGAAAAGGCTTTACTTGAAATTGCTAAAGACGTTTTAGGGAAGCCAAACCTCACCGCAAAGGATAATTTTTTTGCGGTCGGTGGTGATTCAATACTGAGTTTGCAGATCATAGCGAAAGCCAAAGCAGCGGGTATTGCATTGACACCAAAGCAGGTGTTTGAACATCAAACAATGGCAGAGCTCGCCCTTGCTGCACAAGAGGCAAATACCGCTAAGGCTTCATCAAATAAAGCTGAAACAAGTTCGAAAGAAATTGTTCTTCCTAGTGAGCCATTTGCGCTTACCCCAATACAAGCATGGTTCTTTGAGCAGCAAAGCGAGACACCACAGGAAAGTTTATCCCATTGGAATCAGTCGCTTCTGCTTGACGCTAGTATCGACTTAGATTTAGTCGCTTTACGTGCGGCCGCTCTGAAATTGGTAGAGCGTCACCCAAGCTTACGTTTGGCATTTTCTAAAGGATCAGAGCAATCCCTTGAAGTTTGGCAGCAGATTTATCAGCCGATTGAGTCAAACTGGGGAGAGCGTTTAGTTCAGGAATATGATGGCGAAGATGTTAACGCAGGGGATGTAAATAGCCCTGTTCTGGCCTCACTGCAATCTGATTTTAAACTCGATCAAGCACCTCTTGTTAAATTTGTGTGGCTGTCAAAATCGAAGCAACTGCTATGTGCCGCTCATCACTTGATTATGGATGCAGTCAGTTGGCAAGTATTACTACAAGATCTTCATGCTTATTATAAAGCTGCGTTAACTAACCAGTCTGACGCTTTATCTGCTTCAGATGTGGCGCGTTTCGATCAGTGGCAAGATTTCCTAGCTGAGCGAGCAATCCAACTGGATGTAGAGGCGGCTACTGCTTATTGGACATCTCAGATTCAAACTGAGTTGCCACAAGTGGATGCCAATAATACTTATCAAAATAGCCAACAGCTTAGCCTTAGTTTAAGCCAAGAGCTCACTCAGAAATTGCTAGGTGATGCCAATGTGGCTTACAAAACCCGTGTGCAGGAGTTATTACTGACCGCCTTGGCAAAAGTGCTAGGGCAATGGCAGCAATTGCCAGATGTGACCATAGAACTTGAAGGTCATGGACGAGAATCTGGTGACAGTGACTTGGATTTGTCCACCAGTATTGGCTGGTTTACTAGCCGCTTCCCGCAGAAATTATCTGCCGTAGTGGACTGGGAATCTGCATTGATTCACAACAAAGAGCAACTGCGCCGCCTACCGGAAAAAGGCTTGGAATATGGCCTATTAAGGTATTTGAGTCTCTCTGGTTATGGTACAGACACTGGCTCTCAAGAAGCAGCAGCCAAGCCAAGCTTTAAGCAAACCTTTAATGAGAGAAGTCACAGTTTTGTGTCCTTTAACTATTTAGGGCAACAAGACGGATTAGCCGGGGATAGCCCATTCTCATTATCCACGCCTTTATGTCCTGGCATGAAAGCCGCGACGGCACTACGACCTCATGTTTTAGATATTAATGCTGTTATTTTGTCGGGTGAGTTACATCTTGAATGGACTTACCCAGCATCAAATCAACAGGAAAATAGCGAAAACAGCCATGACCTTTATGCCTGTGTGCCTGATATTGCCGAGAACTATATGAATGAATTGGTCTTGCTGATTGAGCATTGCTGCCACCCAAATACGGGTCGTGCGACGGCCGTAGACTTTCCTGACGCTGACATCACAGACGCGGAATTTATTGATTTACTTGCAGAATTGGAGGCCTGAGAGCGAAAGCTCTCATAAGACTGACTATGAAGAACCTAATGACTTCAATTTCTCATGCATCACCAGAAATGAATGCTTTGTCGAATAAAATTGAATCGATTTACCCACTTGCCCCTATGCAAGAAGGCTTGTTATTTCATACCTTGATGAATCCTGAACAAGGTATGTATCTACTACAATATCGCCACGTTATGGAGATGGAATCTCTTGATTTTGAGGCGTTTCAGCGAGCTTGGAATGCGGTAGTACAGCGTCACGAACTGCTTAGAACGGCATTTGTCTGGAAGCAGCAAAAGCGTCCTTTGCAAGTTGTTTTTAAAGACGTTGATTTACCTGTTGAGTTAATGGATTGGCGTGGTGTCAGTGAGCAAGAGCAGCAACAAAAGTTAGAAGCTCTGTTAGCCCAAGAAAGACAAGAAGAGCTGGACTTTAATAAAGCGCCTGTTATGCGTGTGCGCCTTATTCAACTGGATGAAAAGCGTTATCAGTTTGTCCGTAGTTATCATCATATCTTGATGGATGCTTGGTGCTTCTCATTAATCATGATGGACTTTTTGACTTATTACCGCGCTTTTGCAAAAGGAGAGCTGGTAACACTTCCAAAACCACGTCCTTATCAAGACTTTATTCGCTGGCTACGTGAACAACCTGCTGATACCCACAAAGGTTTTTGGCAGCAAAGGCTCGCTGGTTTTGATGTACCTACCTCTCTTGGTATCCGTGAGCCTAAACAATATTTAGAGGCTGATTCTGTTGTTGACCTTGTCGAGCATCTAAGTGTTGATGACACCGCCAAACTACAAGCTTTAGCGGCACAAAATAAAGTGACACTTAATACCCTAATACAGGGGGCTTGGGCGTTATTGCTAAACCGATACAGTGGTGAGCAAGATTTGCTTTTTGGTGTGACTGTGGCAGGTCGTCCGACGCATATGGAAGGCATTGAATCCATTGTTGGCTTGTTTATTAATACTTTGCCGCTTCGTTGGAATGTTAGACCAACCGCGTCTTTAGGTGAATGGCTGCGTGCCTTACAAACTGAAAACCTTGCTTTGCGTGAGCATGAAACCAGCTCCTTGGCTGATATTCAACAATGGAGCGATGTTGAGGGGCAGGATCTATTTCAAAGTTTGTTCGTGTTTGAGAACGCCCCAATGGATGCGGGTTTGAGTCAGGAAAACCTTGAGTTTATCGTCCAAAATGCGACTAACAGAACCCATACTAACTACCCAATTACTGTGGTGATTATTCCTGGTGAGTCTCTGCATTTGCAATTGACCTATCAAGGCCAAGACTTCTCCCATGATGCAGTAAGTATCATGTTGGGCCATTTTAAAACCCTATTGCTGTCTATGTTGACGCTTGATTCAAAGGCGACTTTGAGTCAATTGCCTATGTTACAAGCCGAAGAAGTCGAGCAACAAAAGCTATGGTCTGAGGGTGACAAGTTTGATTTGGGCGAGAGCTATATTGAGCGTTTTGAAGCGCAAGTTAAAGCTAATCCAAATAAAGTCGTCGTCAGTGATGGTGAAACGACACTGACCTATGCGTCATTGAATCAGCGAGTTAATGCCTTGACTCAGAATTTAATTCAGCAAGGTGTCAAAGTCGATAGCGTGGTTGCTCTTTTAGGTGAGCGTAATAGCGATTTTCTGGTCATGATATTAGCGGTACTAAGATCGGGTGCTGCGTATTTACCACTCGACTCTAGTCATCCTTCATTACGTATTGCTCAAGTCTTAAAGCAAAGCCGATCGAGCTTGGTATTGGCAAATCCTCAGTTTGAAGGCTTGGCTCTAGAAGCTTTGTCAGAATCTGCCATGTCAGAGAGAGATTTAGATGCTGATAAGCCGAGTGTCGCAACCTATGAGGCAGGCAAATGGTCTACCTGCTGTGATGCTTCTGCTGGCTATGAGGTTTCTTCTAGCTGCGAATTGGCTCTTGATTCTGCTAAAACGCCAGATCATAAGCTGGCTGGACAAAACCTAGCCTATGTCATTTTCACTTCTGGCTCTACCGGCACGCCAAAAGGTGCCATGGTGACTCGAAATGGCATGTTGAATAATATGTTGGGTAAATTTGCGCCTTTGCAATTAACCGATCAAGATGTCATTGCTCAAACCGCCTCTCAATGTTTCGACATCTCTGTCTGGCAGTTTTTGATTGCGCCCATTCTTGGGGCAAGAGTCGAAATTCTACCTGATTGTATAAGCCAAGATCCTGCTCGATTAGTCACTGAAATTGATCGTCGTTGTATCACCGTCTTAGAGCCAGTGCCAGCCTTAATTCAAGGCATGCTTGCTACTGAAACACCAGACTCTAAGTCGTCTTTGTCGACACTAAGATGGGTCTTACCAACAGGTGAAGCCTTACCGCCCGTATTGGCTCAGCAATGGATAGAGCAATATCCTGCTATTCCTTTAATGAATGCCTACGGCCCGGCTGAGTGTTCAGACGATGTTGCCTTTTATCCTATTGTGGATCGCCTTAGTGACCAAGTACTGCATGTGCCAATTGGTTCAGCAACAGCGAATAACCGTCTCTACTTATTAAGCCCTGAACTTGAGTTGGTGCCAATCGGTGCGATTGGTGAAATTTACGTGGCAGGTACGGGTATTGGCCGTGGTTATCTTAATGAGCCTGAGCGTACAGCGGGTGTTTTCCTACCGAATCCGTTTTCGAATAATGGCGAGCGTATATATCGTACGGGTGATCTTGCCCGTTACTTAGCAGATGGTAGTTTGCAATATGTAGGGCGAGTCGATTATCAAGTTAAGGTACGTGGTTATCGTATTGAGTTGGGTGAAATTGAGTCTAGATTGGCTCAGCACCCAGATGTTGATGAAGTGGTATTGCTTGCGGCGAATGATAAAAAGCGCGGTAAGGTGCTGGTGGCATACATAGCGGGTGAAACACTAAATGCTGTAACAAAAGAGCAGCATGAGCAAAATAACTGGAGCGAGCTGCGTGATTTTGTGGCCCAAGGTTTACCGGATTACATGATACCGAGTGCTTTTGTTTGCTTGCCAAAACTCCCTCGTAATAACAACGGTAAAGTCGATCGTAAGCAGCTACCGAGTGTGGACTTTAACAAACAACTCGGGGCAGGCTATGTTGCGCCTAAAACGGATTTACAAGTGTCCTTATGTGAGACTTGGCAATCGTTGCTTGGCTTGGATCGTATTGGTATCCATGACAACTTCTTTGAGCTGGGTGGACACTCCTTATTAGCCACTCAAATGGCGGGACAATTAACGCGCTTATTGAGCCGAGAAGTGCCTCTTCGAAGTATTTTTGAACAGCCGACAATTGCTTTACTAGCGAGCTGGATTGACGCGAATGAGGGGCAAAATGTACTGCCACCGCTGAAATCTGCGCAAGAGAATAACAAGTCTTCCAGCCAAAATGAGAATGTAAAACTCTCTTGGTCACAACAACGCATGTGGTTCTTACAGCAATTGGACCCAGAAAGTGCCGCTTACAATTTACCGGCAGCGATTCGAATTCATAAAACGCCTGAAGGCAAAAAACTTAGCGTGACTGTGGCTGAACAAGCCCTGAATAGCATTATTTCTCAGCATGATATTCTGAGAACTCACTTTGTAGTTGAGCAGGGTGAACCTGTTCAGGTGATTTCTCCAAAGGGCGACATTTCAATTTCTGTATCGCACCTAGAAACAGAGAATGAATCCTTATCTGAATCTGCAGTCTTAGATAAAGCGCTCAAAGCGGATGCCATGCAGCCGTTTTCATTGGATCAAGGTCCTTTGTTACGTGTGAGTTTGTATGAGCTTGAGCACAGCCAAGTGTTGGCATTTAACTGTCATCATATTATCGCTGACGCTTGGTCTTTGCGTCTTTTGGTTGACCAGTTCTGCAAAATTTATCAAACCATTGTGAATGACCAAGCCGTTGCTTTGGCAGCCCCAGAATTACAATACTCAGACTATGCACTTTGGCAAAGAGAGCTGATGGATGAGGGCCATTTAGAATCGCAACTAGACTACTGGAAGACGCTGCTTCAGCCAAAAGAGCAGTCTACGTCTGATGAGTCATTAGCACTGCCTGTTTTATCCCTTAGTAGCGACTATCCAAGACCAGAACAGCCAAGTGGAGAAGGCAAACGTTATGTGACCACCTTGTCAGCGAGTATTGCCCAAAAGCTGACTGACTTTGATCGCACGGCTGGGCGCAGTCATTTTGCCTCTACCATGGCGGCATTCCAGTTGCTATTAGGTGCTTACAGTGGTCAAAAAGATATTCTGATTGGTGTGCCAGTGGCTAACCGTCACCATGCACAGACCCAAGACATATTTGGCTGCTTCATTAATACCTTGGTACAGCGTGCTGATCTGACGCCGACTCAAAGTGTTGAGCAGTTAATTGAATCGATTGTCGAGCAGGCGCAACAAGCCCAAGCGAATCAAGACTTGCCATTCGATTACTTGATTGACCAGTTGGGCGTTGATCGCCAGACAAGCTATAACCCGCTATTTCAATCCATGTTTAATTACCTGTCTGGTAAGGCGCTAGATCAATTAGATCTTGGTGGCCTTGAGGTAGCCGCCATAGATAACCGTCCAGACACGGCATTATGTGATTTCAAACTGGATGTACAGGCTCATGAAGGGACATTTAATTTAAGCTTCGAATACAGCACTGAGTTGTTCCATCCAGATACGGTTATTCGTATGGCGAATGACTTTGAGCGTATTTTGGAATGGATGCTTGAGAATCCAGAGTCTGAGCTGACTCAGATGGATTTATGGCAACCGACTGCTACTGAGATGTTAGAGGTTGAGTTGACTCCTAAGGCCAAGAGTGTTTTGAGTCAGTTTGCAGAGCAGGTTAGAAATCAGCCTGACGCTATTGGTGTTCAAGGTGGAGAAGCGGATTCAAGCCCTCTTACTTATGCCACGCTTGATAAGCATAGTGATCGTTTAGCGATTCAGTTACAGAAATCAGGCATCAAACAAGGTGATCGAATCGCTCTTTGTGTCGATCGAAATCAACATATGTTGGTTTGTATCTTGGCGGTTCTTAAGTCTGGTGCGGCCTATGTGCCGATTGAACCTGAATGGCCAGCAGATCGTATGGCTTATGTTTTGGCGCACTCAAGCCCAGCACTATGTTTGGTTAATGGAGCATATCAAAGCAAGGTAACAGAGCTTCAGCCTGAGTTAGCTTGTTTGGCTATAGGTGCTGATACTTGGGTTGAATTAGCCAATGATGATAGCGATAGCCAAGTAACGGCAGAACAATCTCATGTTTATACAGAAAAGCCAGATACAGAAAGGGCAGATACAGAAAAGCCAGATCAACTGGCTTATATTCTGTACACCTCAGGGTCAACAGGGCGACCTAAAGGGGTGGAGATCAGTATCGATAATCTTGCGCATTTATGTCGTGAGTTATCTGGTCGTGTTCCGCTTTCAGCTAAGGACAAGGTACTGTCTCTGACAACCTACTGCTTTGATATTTCCATTGTTGAGCTCTTGTATCCATTGACACAGGGCGCCAGCATCTTGGTTGCATCCAATGAACAAGCTAAAGATCCTCGTCTTTTGGATCAGTTACTTGATACGTCTGCAAATCACACCCCTGTCAGCTTAATGCAAGCAACACCTGCCACTTGGAGTATGTTGTTAGCTCGCTCTCGTCGCTCCCTTGATGGGGTGACGGCAATTGCTGGTGGTGAAGCCTTGAGCGCAGAACTAGGGCGTCAAATTCTGATGCGTGGCGCAAAGCTGATTAATGGCTACGGCCCGACAGAAGTGACGGTTTATTCTACCTTCCACCCTGTCACACTTGCTGATTGTGATGGTGCAACAGCGAGTGCAACGCTACCAATCGGTAAGGCAGTAAAAGGGTTATCTGCCCATGTCTTAGATGGCGCAATGCGCTCTGTGCCTGTGGGTGTAACCGGTGAGCTTTATTTGAGTGGGGACGGTGTGGGTCTTGGTTATCATAAGGCCGCTGATTTAACCGAAAAAGCCTTTGTTGCTAATCCCTATAGCACTGCATTTGCTGGACATGAACGTTTCTATAAGACAGGTGATTTAGTGAGTCGTCGAGTTGATGGCACGTTAGATTATCTAGGACGAAATGACTTCCAAGTGAAATTGCGTGGATTCAGGATTGAGCTAGGTGAAATAGAAGCCTTGTTGCCTCAACTTGATGGTGTTGATAATGCGGTCGTCTTGTTAGAGGGCAAAGGTGATCAAGCAAAATTAGTCGCTTATTGGAGCGGTGAGCAAGACGAATCCACTGTCTTGCGCGAACATCTGTCGAAGAGTCTGCCTGAATATATGGTGCCTACTTTGTGGCAATGGCTAGAAGTCTTGCCACAAAATGCCAATGGTAAGGTAGATCGTGCAGCACTAAAGGCTTTGACTCTTCCGAGTTTGGCGAGTGCGCAGTCTCAAACCGGCGAGCGAACAGCCCCTCAAAGCCTTTGGGAAAAACGTCTTGCTGGCATATGGAATCAGGTCTTGTTGGGTCGTACAGATGAGCTTGTTGATAAGACTCTTGATAATAGCAGTGAGCAAATGGACATTGCCCGTGAAGATAATTTCTTCTCGCTCGGTGGTCATTCCCTACTAGCTGCACGTATTGTGGCGGCATTGGCAGAAGACTTTGCGGTGGATGTGCCGCTTCGTAGCCTATTTGAAAAGCCGACATTAATGGCTCTAGCAGCAGAGATTGAGCTGCTTGAACAGTCGACAGATGATAGCCGACCTTTCATTATCCCGTCTCGTAAGATGGCTGAAGCATCATCAGGTGCGAACCTGTTTCCTATGCATGCGACGCAAAAACGTCTTTGGTTCTTAGAAAAGTTCAGCGGTGCAAGCCGAGCTTATCAGCTGACTTTATCTTTAAGAGTGAAAGGTAAGCTTAATTTAACCGCCCTACGACAGGCGCTAGCCGTATTAATGTCAGAGCAAAATAGCCTGCGTACTATTTTTGTAGAGCAAGACGGCGACTTGTATCAAGAAGTACTTGCTGGCACAGAGACTTGTCATCTTATGGTACCGCTTAATGTACATACTCTTGATTCGAACTTGTTTGAACAGGCGAATGAGACATTATTGGTGGATACTTTGCGTGATTTATCTAATCAAGCATTTACCCCAGAAGAAAAGCCACCATGGCGTTTAGACGTGCTTGAATCTGAGCAGGTTGAAGAACATGTTTTACAGCTGTGTATGCACCATCTCATTGCAGATGCTTGGTCTTTAAAAGTCTTCTTTGATGAGTTGCAGACTTTGTATTCGGACTCAGTGGCAGATGCATTCAATATTGAAGAACGTGAATCACTGCCTTATCAATTTGGTGATTATGCAAGCTGGTGGCAAGGTTCAGAAACCCGTAACACGCTTCAGCAGCAGCTTAACTATTGGAAAGAGAAACTAGCAGGCGAGCAGCCGTTATTGGACCTGCCGACGGACTTCCCTCGACCAAAACAGTTAAGTTCTGAAGGTCAGCGTTATCGTTTCAAGTTACCTGAAAATCTGGTTGCTCAGCTAAAGCAGCAAAGTTCACAACGTCAGGTGACGGCCTTTGTTCCTTTGCTTAATGCATGGCAGTTATTGCTGTCTCGTTACAGTGGCCAAGATGATATTCAGATTGGTATCCCAGTGGCGAATCGTCAACAGGCTTATAGCGGCAAATTAATTGGTTATTTTGCCTCTACCCAAGTGGTTAAAGCGCCACTTGCGTTACAGGATAGGGTGGAAACAAGCTGGGAGCGTCTACAGCAAACTCTAACAGAGGCGCAGCAAAATCAGGATCTTCCTTTTGAACAGCTGGTTGGAGCACTTGATTTACCAAGAGATAACGGCCGTGCACCTTTGTTCCAGTCTCTATTTAACCTGATTCAATTGGACTCAGATTCTCACTTTGCTGGCTTCACTACTGAGCGAATCAAGTTAGATGAAGGCACGGCGTTGAGTGAAATCGGAATGCAGATTGAGCAAGGCCAGAATGAACAAGGTAAGAGTGAATGGTTCTGCGTGTTGGAATACAGCAGCGAATTATTCCTGTCAGACACCATGGCGCGTTACGCTCGCCACTATCTAAACCTGTTGAAAGGCATGCTGTCTGAGCCGCAAAAACTGTTATGTCAAATAGAGATATTGTCCGAATCAGATGGCCATTTAAATGGCAATTTAGATGAGACGTTAGGACAAGGCTTTAATGATACAAGCGGTGAGCTGAAAGACGATTATGATTTGGTCCGTCGTTTCGAATCACAGGTGGAAAGCACGCCAGAGGTGATCGCTATTCGCTTCCATGATGAATCTATGAGTTATCGACAATTAAATGCCGAGGTTAACCAACTTGCTCATTATCTGATGGATAAAGGGGTAGGGGCAGAGCAAAAAGTGGCTATCTTGCTTGATCGTGGCTCGCTAGTGGTGATTGCTCATCTAGCTGTATTAAAGGCTGGGGGGGCTTATGTTCCACTTGATCCTGCTCAACCTGCAGAAAGGCTGAGTTATATCTGTCAGCATGCAAAACCTAGTTTGTTAATCACTCAGAAAGAAAACAGTAGTTTGGTTGATTCTAGTGTTGATGTACTTTCTCTGAACTCCCTTCCTAGTGAAGGTGTTTTAGCCTTCAATCAAGAAAGTGTTTTGATCAATCATGATTGGAATCTAAACCCATCTAGAAGCATTCACTATAGCCAATTAGCCTATGTGATTTACACCTCGGGCTCTACGGGTAAGCCTAAAGGGGTAGCTATTAGTCGAGGTAACTTAGCGAACTTCCTTCATGGTATGGGACAAAAAATCGCCATTTCTGAAACGGATTCTTGGTTGGCGGTGACGACTACCTCATTTGATATTAGTGCCCTCGAAATCTACTTACCTCTATTACAAGGTGCGACGCTCTTGTTAGCGGATAGCCAGCAAACTATGGACGTTGATGCTTTGTTTGAGCTGCTCAGTCAAGCCACAGTCTTTCAGGCGACGCCGACAAGTTGGCAAATGCTATTGACTAAGAATGACGCTGTTTGGCCAGCATTGAAAGGCATTGTTGGAGGAGAGGCAGTACCTAACTATCTGGCTAAAAAGCTGATGGAAAAAGGTGTCACTCTAGTAAATGCCTATGGGCCAACTGAAACCACAATATGGTCAACGACTCTTTCGTTCAATGAGAAAGGTGCTGTTGAAAAAGGCATAAGCGAAGACGGTGTGGCTGCCATTGGTACGCCTATTCTGAATAACCGCTGTTACATATTGGATGATCATTTACAGCCTGTGCCACTTGGTGCAACCGGTGAATTGTATATAGCGGGTGAAGGTGTGGCACGTGGTTATCAAAATGCCCCAGATCTTACTGCGAGCGTCTTTATGCCAGACCCATTTAGCCAAGATGGTTCACGTTTATATAAAACGGGCGATCTTGTGCGTCTTGGTGTGAATGGCGTGCTTGAATACATTGGTCGCAGTGATTTTCAGATTAAGGTTCGTGGCTTCCGTATCGAGCTTGGTGAGATTGAAAACAGCTTGCGCAAATTTGAGGGCGTGTCTGAGGCTGTCGTCGTTGCAGATGATAAACAGCGCTTAGCGGCCTTCCTGCAAACACAAGAAAGCATTTCCAGCCTAACCATGCGTGAACGATTAGAGGCTGAGCTACCTGCTTACATGGTGCCTTACCAGTGTGTTTGTGTGAGTGAGTTTGCCCTTAACAGTAACGGTAAAATTGATCGTAAAGCCTTGACTTCTCAAGCCTCAGAACTTGAGATTCAAACCACATCAAATATGGCGCAAAGCCGTGCGCTAGAAGGGGATGTTGAACACCGTCTTGCTGATATTTGGCAGGCATTACTTGGCACCTCACCAAGAGCAGAAGATAGCTTCTTTGCACTAGGTGGTCACTCTTTATTGGCGATGCAAATGATCGCGAAAGTGGAAGCCGAGTTTGGCATTCGTTTGGCACTGCAATCCCTTTTTGAGAAACCGACAATTGCTGCATTAGCAGAACAAATTACTGGCTCTGATGAGCAACAAGATGATGAGCTGGACTTTATGGATCAGTTGCTCAGTGAATTTGAAGATTAGGAATACTTTTTGATATGAAACAAACACGCTATTTAGACATCGCGAAACGTTTAGCGAGCCTTCCTAAAGAAAAAAGGCAATTATTTCGTGAAAAACTTGCCCAACAAGGTATTGATAGTTGGCAACTACCTATTGTACCGACAGAGCAATCGGGCACACAATTGTCATTGGCTCAGCAGCGCTTTTTAGTTGCAGAACAGATGTCAACTAGGGCGCTGTATAACCTTTGCTCGGTACTGCGATTTGATAATGGATTAAATATAGAGGCGTTAGAGCAAGCGATTACAGCCCTTGTGGAGCGCCATCAAGTATTACGCACTCGATACATTATGGATGACAGGGGAAGCTGGACACCTGAGGTGATGCCAGCACCTAGTTTATTATTAGCGCCAAAAGCCGTTTCTTTGGCGAATGATATGGCAGTGAAAAACTGGTATCAAACCCAATATGAGCAAGAACTTGAGGTGCCTTTTGACCTAGGTAATGAACTCCCCTTAAGAGTCGAGCTTTATCAAGTGTCCTTGGAAGATGAGTCCTTTGAAGATGTTTCTTTGAAAAATAGCTCTGAGACTGATGATAATGTGAGTTATTGGGTGTTCTTCACCATACATCATGTGGCCTTCGATGCTTGGTCATCTCAGCAGTTAAATCAGGAGCTTAGCTTACTTTATAGTGCTGCAGTAGACAGTAAGAGCACTCAGAGTGGTGCATTGCAATTACCTGAACTGGCGATTCAATATTCGGATTATGCCAGTTGGCAAGCTGAATGGCTGGAAGGGGATGATTATCAGCGCCAGTGTGATTATTGGAAGCAAAACTTAGAGGGAGCCCAAAGATCATTAGCTTTACCTTTTGACCGTACACGCAAACCCAATCATGAACGCAGTTATGCAGGTGCCGTGCAAGGGATTACCTTGCCCCATGAGTTTTCAGAGTCCCTACGAAAAAGGGTCAATGACACCAATAATACTCTGTATATTTATTTTCAAACGGCTTTTAGCTGGTTGTTATCAAGCTATAGCCAACAAACCGATTTTTGCTTTGGTAGCTCTGTTGCAAGCCGTGGTCGAGAAGAACTTAGACCCTTGGTCGGGCCTTTATTGAATACGCTCGTATTGCGCCAACAGTTGGATGATAATCCAAGTTTTGATGAGGCGTTGAAGAGCACTCAAACTGTGACAGCCGGTGCCTTTGATAATCAAGATTTACCGCTTGAGCAGTTACACGACTTACTTAAATCTGATGACGAAAAAGTAGCAGAAGCGGCCCAGTCTCTGTTTCAAGTCATGTTTGTCCATGTGGCATTGCCTGACAGTCAGAGTGTTAGCTTACCTGGTACACAAGTTGATATCATAGTGCCTGAGCAGCGACATGCACGCTTTGATTTAACCTTACGAGTATTAGAGCCATCAGGCGGCGATATTCGCCTTGAGATGGAATATAGCGCTGAGCTGTTTGATGCAAAAACAGTGACTCGTTTGCTTAATCACCTAGAAGAGATACTAGTACAGACCTTAGCTAAGCCAATGACACGTTTATCTGAGGTTGCATTGACATCAGGCTTAAGTCATCAACTTGGCGAGACCTTATCTAGCAAAGCTCAATTGATGAATCAGGTGATGAGGCATTGGTCCCAACCTGAACACAATGCACGTATTGCGCTCGATACTGGCAAGCAGCAAATTACCTATCAAGCACTTGATACAGTTGTAACAAACCTTGTGGTTCAGCTTAATCAAAAAGGCATCAAAAAAGGCGATAAAGTTGCGATCTTGATGCCAAGAGAAGCGCGTCAAATAGCCAGTTTACTTGCTTGTTGGCGTATAGGTGCCATTGCTTTGATGTTGGACCCAAGGCAGCCTGAGCAAAGACTTAAAGACTTGGTTGAAGAGTCAAATACCACTTTAGTGATTCACACCTTGTTGCCAAGTGATGCTTCTTACACTGAGCACACTGAGTGGTTATTAAATATCGAAAATGGGCAAAGTGAAGGTGTTTCTAGCCTTTCATTGGCCCCATGGAATGACTTAAAGGTACAAAGTGATGAGACTGATTCCGCTGATATCTCGGCTCTTGAGCTTGTTGCTGAGGGCATGGTCTTTGAAGATATTGCCCCTGAAGACATTGCTTACATTCTTTATACCTCTGGCTCAACAGGCAAACCAAAAGGTGTATTGGTTTCCCATGGAGCGCTAGCTCATTATTCAGCAGCTATTTCTCAAGCGATTCCTTCTGTCGAGGGTGGGCGTTGGTTAACGCTGGCGACCGTGGCAGCAGATTTGGGTTTAACCTCTGTGCTAGCAGCACTTTATCAGGGGCAAACCTTATTGCTACCAGAAGAAGAGCTTGCTTTTAATCCACCTGAATTAGCGGAATTTTTACGTCAGCATCCTGCGGATTATCTAAAAATTGTACCTTCACATTTGAAAGGTCTACTGAGTGTCTCTTCTCCAATTGACATATTGCCAAAGCGTGCCTTGATCAGTGGTGGTGAAGGGATGGATGAGGCCTTGTTAAATCAGCTTCATAGCCTTGCGCCAGACATGGCAGTCTTCAACCATTACGGCCCGAGTGAAACTACGGTCGGCGTGAGTTATATCGAACTGAATGATCGAATTACTGACTCTTTTGAAGGGATGAGTTCGGTTGCGCCTTTAGGTCGAGCTTTACCTGAATCTTGTTTGGAAATTCGCTCTGAAAATGGCGTTTTATTACCTCAAGGGGCAATGGGTGAACTTTGTATTAGCGGTCCGCAACTGGCTAACGGCTACTTTGTAAAAGGGGATGCTCAAGCTCAAACCGCATCTAAGGATTTGAATGCAGTTTTTGTAGAAAGTGCTGCTAGCTCTTCAAAGAGCGCCACAAATCAAAGATATTACCGAACAGGTGATAGAGCTCGCCTTAATAATCAAGGGGTGTTTGAGTACCTTGGCCGATTAGATGATCAAATTAAGCGACGTGGTTATCGTTTAGAGTTAGGTGAAGTCAGTGGTTGGCTGCAAGTTCAGGCTGAGGTTTCCCTAGCTTCTGCGCTTGTGCTTGAACGCAATGAACGTACCTTATTAATTGCAGCCATTGAACTCTCCAATACGCACATAAGCACAGATGCCAATGAGAGTAAATTGGCCAATGAATTATTGGTTCGTATGAAGGCTGCCATGCCTGACTATATGGTGCCTGATCATTTAGTTTTTGTAGACAAGATAGCGCTTAACGCGAACGGCAAAATAGATCGTCAAAAAGTGACTGATCAAACGTCTTTTCAATTAGAAAGGCTTCAATTAGGCAAGCTTGGACTGGAAGAGCAACAAAATAAGCCATCATCCACTGATACAGCAATGCAAAGTGATGCTTTGCAGATGAATGCTAACCAAACCTTATTAGCGAACATTTGGTGTCAATTGCTTGGAACCGATGCGGTTGCTTTAGATGATGATTTCTATGCGCTAGGTGGCGATTCGATTCTAAGTCTTCAGCTTATTGGTTTAGCACGACAGCAAGGTGCTGTATTGACGCCGCTTAATGTGATGAAGCATCGAACCTTGAGGGCAATGGCATCTTGTCTTCCATTACCTGAAGCGAATGTTGAAGACTCAGTGGTAGATCCAGTGGCTATCAAGTTGAGAGATTTATACCGAGATATTTTGGGTAAAGCAGAGCTCGATCATAATGCCGATTTTTATCAAGCCGGTGGTGACTCCATCCTGAGTTTGCAATTAATTGCTCGTGCTCGAACTGCAGGGGTGACTTTGTCTCCTAAATTATTGGCGCAGCATAAAACGCCAATGGCTTTGGCTAATGTATTGTCTGACGCTGCTTCTGATAAGGGTGAAACTGCCAAAGACGCTGCTATTGCTTCAATAGATAAGAACCAAGTAGATAAGAGCCAAAAGGCTTCTTCTTTGCAGCAAACTTCGTTTAAACGAGTTGATAGAAACCAACCTCAGCCTTTATCAGATGCGCAAAAACGTATCTGGTTTATGCAGCAAATTGCGCCAGACAGCAGTGCTTGGAATGTAATGCAACGCTTGTCTATCAAGGGTGAGCTGGACCTTAAAGCGCTAGAAGTCGCCTGTCATGCCATTATGAATAAGCATGACATTCTACGTACAAGCTTTATCAGTCAAGATGATCAAGTTGTGCAGCAGGTACTGCCAATTGAGCAAGTAATGAATCAAGTTGATTCTCCTTTTACCTGTCATCAAGTGTCTTACGCTAGTTTGGATAACTTGGTTGAAGAGAAGGAAAATCGCGTATTTGATTTAGAAGCGGGCTTATTATGGTCCTTGGATGTCTTTTGCTTGCCGGGTACTGATTCTCTTCCTGAGTATCAGCTTTTGATCAATATTCATCATATTGCGACAGATGGTTGGTCAATGGGCTTGTTAGTACAAGAGTTCCTCGCTTTTTACTCGCAAAGCCTTGCAGGTCATTCAGTTGAGCTGCTTGAGTCTAGTCAATCAGAAGGCACTACCTATATTGATTGGGTTGGTTCCAAACAAGCAGAACAAACCTCTGACGTTGAGTCTTACTGGCTTGAACGTTTAACAGAAATGCCGCAAACGATTTCATTGGCGACAGATTATGCTTATCCAGAAGTGCAAACAGATAATGGTGCCCGAGTAGAAGGTGTTATACCGACTGAGTTAATCGCCCAATTAGATCAGAAAGCGCAAGACTTAAACGTTACCCCATTCCAATTATTGTTTGCCGCATGGAAGCTTTTGTTATGGCGTTATAGTGGTCAAGATGATTTTGCCGTTGGTGTGCCTGTTTCTGGCCGAGATGATTCACAGACTCAGAATATGGTCGGTGTTTTTATCAATACCATGGTGTGTCGCAGTCAAATTGATGCCAGTTTGCCATTAGATGAGTGGTTAGTTGCGACAGCGACTCGCACCATGGAAGACCTTAACGAATCGATTCCGTTAGAGCGCTTACTTGAGATTATGCAGCCAGAACGTAATATGGCGCGACCTGCATTGTTCCAAACACTTTTTAATTATCAAGTGGATACAAAAGGGCAAAGAAAGCTTGCTTTACCTGGTTTAGCCATCGAAGCCATAGAGCAAACGCATATCAGCAGTAAAAGCGAGCTGAGTTTGAATCTGTTCCGCCAAGGCAGTCTTGGGGTTCAGCTTGAATACAATCGAGATGTATTTTCTGAAGCGACAGTGGCACAGATTTTTGAAGACTATCAAGCTGTTATCTCTCAAATGGTGGGTGTTGATGGAGCTGTGAGAAAAGCGCTACATGAATTACAACTGCCTTCTATGGCACAAGGCCAAGCGCAAGGTGCTGTTTACTCAGTAAACTCGCAAGATGCTTTCATTCAACGTTTTGAAGTCCAAGTTGAAGAGACGCCAGATGCATTAGCCTTACAGGCTTGTGATAGAGAACTGTCTTATCGTGAGTTAAACCATGAGGCAAATCGTTTAGCCCATTGGCTAATAGGGCAAGGTGTGAGAAAAAATGGCTTATCTGAGCCCTTATCTGAACCTTTAGTCGCACTTTGCTTGCCAAGAAATAGTCAGCTTTTAGTGGCTCTTTTAGCTATTCAAAAAGCCGGTGCAGCCTATGTGCCACTCGATCCAGCTCAACCAAAAGCACGTTTATCTATGATAGCTGAGCGTTCGGGTGCAACACTTTGTTTATGTGACAGCACCACGATTCAGACATTCGAAGCCTTAGACGTTGAGAGTTTAACTCCGATTAGTTTGGATGCTCTCACTGAAGAATTATCGACACAATCTAATCTTAATACCGAGCTAGTCGTGCCGGAGCAGTCTCTTGCTTACACCCTATATACATCGGGTTCGACTGGTGTGCCAAAAGGAGTGCAGCTTGAGCGTCGTCAATTTGCGAACTTTTTGCGAGCGATGGAGCGTGTTTTACCGCCTTTCAAGAAAGTATTGGCACTCACCACAATTACCTTTGATATTGCAGGACTAGAGCTTTTCTTACCGCTTGCCAATGGGGCCGCTGTTATTTTGGCTGATGAGGACGCGCGTCGTGATGGGGAGCAAATTGGTCGCTTAATAATAGAGCATGATATTGATTTGATACAGGCAACGCCGTCTGGTTGGCGCTTGTTAGATGAGGTGTCGGATGATGCATTATCTAATGTCGTGGCGCTCGCGGGTGGTGAGGCATTAGACAGTGAGTTGGCAAGCAAGCTAAAACGTCAATGTCGAGATTTGATTAATGTCTATGGACCAACAGAAACGACAGTTTGGTCATCCTCTTACTTGGTACAAGATACATCTTTGCCACTGACACCCATTGGCGCACCTTTGTTGAATAATGATTTGCATGTACTGGATGCGCAATTACAACCTGTTCCACAGGGTGTCATTGGTGAGTTGTATATTGCAGGGGAAGGCGTTGCTCGTGGTTATCAAGGGCAAGCGGATTTAACCGCAGAACGCTTTTTACCAAATCCATTTGGTGATGGTGGTCGCTTGTATCGCACTGGTGATCTGGTTAAATACTTGGCAGATGGCACCTTGTACTTTGTTGGACGAGTGGATCAGCAGGTGAAGTTAAGAGGATTTAGAATTGAGCTGGGTGATATTGAGGCCGCACTTTTAACTAATCCAAATATTAAACAAGCTGCCGTTACCATTGAAAAAGAAAGACTGATTGCTTGGTGTGTTGCCGTGCCTACTTCAGAGCCTAGCTCAGAGTCGGATTCTCATTCAGCTGTTGAGTCCTCAGAAACCATCAAGAAACTACAAGCGGATTTAGCCTTAATTTTGCCAGAGTACATGTTGCCACAAGGCTATGAATGGCTATCGTCTTTGCCGTTAAATGCCAGTGGCAAAGTGGATAGGAATGCACTCTCGAAACGTGAGCTTTCTGCCACAAGCCAGTTTGGTTTAAATGAGGTAAGTGAGAAAGCGTTAAATGATCAAGCTGAGCAAGTTTTGACCCAATACGAAGTCATTGTCAGTGATATTTGGACGGCGTTACTGAACTTAGAGGCAGTAAATAAGCAAGATCACTTTTTCAATCTTGGTGGTCATTCACTGATGGCTGCACAGGTGCGTTCTCGTTTACGTGCTCAAGGTTATGACGTATCGCTGAAGACTTTGTTTGAAACACCTATTTTGAGCGAGTTAGCAAAGCACCTGTCTTTGCTTTCGCATCATGTTTCTGATCAGTCTATCCCATTAATACAACGTCAAGAAAAGATGCCATTATCAGATGCACAGCGTCGCCTTTGGTTTATGCAACAACTGAAGAAAAATGATGCAAGCTTCAATATGAGTAGTGTGGTCGAGCTGGCGCTTCAATTAGACGACAAACCGCAAGGTAAGTCAGAAGCCGAACTAGGAAAAACAGTAACTAATGGACTGAATACGGATGCAATTCAAGCAGCGCTTTATGCTGTTGCAGAGCGCCACGAAATTTTACGCGTTACCTACCATGCGGATGCCAATGGCGAAGGGTATCAGCGTGTTGATTCTGATTTAACACCTGCTTTTTCTGTTGTTGACCTGACTGCTGAAGGTCCTGTTCAACGTGAAGTGATAGTGGGTGATTTGATCCTTGAAGCATCAAATACGCCATTTGATTTAACTGCTGAAAGCCCTTTACGACTTGTACTCTACAAACTAAGTGAAAGCCGTTGGTTAGTACAGCTGGTGCAGCATCATATTGCCTCAGACGGTTGGTCAATGGCTTTGCTGATTAATGGTCTAATTGAGGCTTATCAGCAAGCTATTCAGGGCCAAAGTGTGGCTTTAGCAAGCTTGCCTGTTCAATATTTGGATTACGCCGCTTGGCAAGGCAGCGAAGAGGTCAGTGCCAAACAAGAAGCTGGACTAGGCTACTGGCGTCGCCACCTGACGGGGATGCCAGAGCAATTGGCGCTACCTTTAGACCGCTCTCGTACTGCAACCGCTGGAGACCAGGGGGGCGCGGTAGATTTGCTTATTCCTGAGGCATTAACCGCATCGCTTAATCAGTTAGCGAATGAGCAAGGTTGCTCCTTGTTTATGCTGCTGATGGCCGCTTATACGGCGCAACTGCATCTAGAAACAGGATCACAGGATATCGTAATGGGAACAGATGTTGCCAACCGTGATCATGGCGATACGGAGAACATTATTGGCTTCTTCGTCAACCTAATCGCACTGCGTATGAAGCCTAATTCAATGCAATCTTTCGAAGATTACCTACAGCAGGTTCGTCAAGTTTGCCTTGAAGGTTTTAGCTATCAAGATATTCCATTTGATCGTGTTGTTGAAGCGGTACAGCCTGCCCGTATACAGGGAAGTCACCCACTAATACAAGCGCTGTTAGTGATGCAAAATACACCTAATGCACGACAGGATTTAGGTGATTTACAAGTCACACCAAGAATGAATGTTCAACAGCATTCTAAATTTGATATGGCTTTGTTTGCCAGTGAAGAAGCGACGACTAAGGGAGAGCAGCTGGCATTACGCTGGGTGTATCGAACGTCACTTTTCGACGCGTCGACAATGGAGCGTTTAGGCCGTGATTTACTCGCCTTGCTTGAGAATATTGTCAAAAACATCAATGTGCCTCTTCTGTCTTTAAAACGAAGTGCTTTAACAAAAAATGCAGATGGTAACCCTAATATGGACACAAAATCTCCAACAAAACGTAAGCTAAACAAGCTTAGTAAAATGAAAAAAACCAAAGCGGCGCCAGCGGTGAAAGTGCCTCTTGTGAGTACTCGCCCCTTAAATGATGACGCACCTTTTCCTTTGTTAGTGGAGTGCAATGAAAAAGGTCTTGATCCTAATGTATGGGCACAAGCTAACCAAGCTCTGATTATGGAATGGTTAGAAGTGCATGGTGGTATCGTATTCCGTGGCTTCAATTTGCCAACACCCGTTGAGTTTGAGCGTTTCTGCGAGGGGATTTACCCAGAGTTATTTGGACAATACGGGGATCTTCCAAAGAAAGAAGTGGGTGAGAAAATCTATCAGTCGACACCTTATCCAAATGATCAAATGATCATGTTCCATAACGAAAGTTCTCATCAGCATAAGTGGCCTCGTCGACAATGGTTCTACTGTGAGATTGCGGCTGAATCAGGCGGTTGTACGCCGATTGTGGATTGCCGTGCCCTATACCAAAAATTACCAGAAGCTGTGCGTAAGAAGCTTCAAGAAAAACAGCTTAAATATGTCCGTAATTTTAGTGGCTTGGATGTGAGTTGGCAGCATTTCTTTAAGACAGAAGATCGCGCTCAGGTTGAAGCTATTTGTCGTGAGGGCAATATCGAATTTGAATGGTATGGAGAAGATACTTTACGTATTAGTCAGGTATGTCCTGCTGTGATCAGCCATCCTGTGACGGGTGAAATGAGCTTTTTTAATCAAATACAGTTGCACCATTATAGCTTCTTGGAGGCCGATATTCGTGAGCATTTCTTGTCTGTTGCAGGAGAAGAAGGTTTACCTCGCAATGTTTATTACGGAGATGGTGAACCATTAGAGCAAGCAACCGTTGATTTAATTAGCGAGTTATACGAAGCCAATGCGGTGCGTTTCGATTGGCGTCATGGTGATGTTGTTATGTTGGATAATATGTTGGCAGCTCATGCTAGAGACCCGTTTGAAGGGACACGTAAAATGGCCGTTGCTATGGGGGATATTTACCATAGAGAGCAGCTAGAAGAAAAGGTAAATGCTGAGGCCCAAACTCAGATTAAGGAAGAAGCATTATGAGCTACGACAATAATCAAGCGGGTGTCGCACTTACTTACCAACAAAGTCTTATAGTGAAGGGTGATGAGTCGCCAAAATATAGACGCTTCTGGTTAAATCTTGGGGATGCTGTCGCAGATGAGGTTGAATCACGTCTTCGTATCTTGGTGGAACACCAGCAAGCTTTAACGACAGATTTTAGTATACCTGAGGGTTTCAATGTCTTGCGTCAACAGGTTCAGGCGGCGCGTGTAAATTGGTCTCTTGTTCAAAATGATGATGTTAATAATGGCATTATTAATGGTGACATTAACAAGAGCGCATCGGCTGACAAAACAGTACAACTCGAAGTGAAAGCTGAGCAAGCTTTTGCAGCAGAGAAACCGCATTTATTGGCTTGGTTTGTGCAAACTTCAGAATGGGAAGATAGCCAAAATAGATTACTTCTCATTGGTTCAGAACTTGTGCTGGATGAAGGGACGGCAGCGCGTATTCGTGAAGTGCTAATAGGTGATCGTGAAGCGGATATTGAGCCAGAAATGCAGTATTTAGATTATGCAAACTGGATTAATGAACTACAAGAAGATGAAGATGCGGCGGATGCCGTGTCTTTCTGGAAAGGCTTTCAGTGGCAGGATCTGCCTGGTATTGAGCTGAACGAACGTCTAGCCAGTTTTGACAGAAATCTAGAGAAAAGCGTTGAAGGAAAAACAGAAAGCAAAGCAGCAAGTGTGCGAGTGCCTTTCTCCCGGGAAATGCAAGATCTTCTAGCGCAAAAAGCTGAGACAATGGAGGTTGAACCTCAAACAATTGGGTTAATCACTTGGGCCGCATTATTGCAAAGAGTCAGTGGTCGAGAGCAATTCCAACTTAGTCATTATCATGATTGTCGAGACGATTATGAAGAGCTAGACGATTGCTTTGGCTTGGTGCAGCAGAGACTGCCTGTGCCTTTCTACGATATCTCTGCAATGAGCTTGGAAAAAGCACTCATGGGCTTTCAGCCTTTATTAGATGAGCAGGCTGAATATCAAGAATATGTGCAACAGGTGTCTGAGACTATCGTTAATGCCTATTCAGTGAATTTTCAATTTGTGACGCAAGCTAGCCTTGGGAATCTTGAAACTAGCGCGTACCTGCCTAAAGGGGATGCATTACAACTACAGCTTGTTGCCACAGAAAGTGGGGCTGGTGAATGGATTCTGACGTATGATGAGAGCAAATACAGCGCCTTATCTATGGTTCGTTTAGTAGAAAGATTACCTGTCATGCTGGAGCAAGCTTTGAGTGCGCCAAATGAGCCTTTGGGTTGCTTGAACGCATTACTTGAGAGTGAGCAAAACGCACTTGTTAGCTCTTATGTACATGATGTTGATAATAAAGCACATGACCTGACATTAGGTTTAGTTGAGAGCATCCGTCAACATGCCTCACATAATCCAGATGCGCCAGCGTTAAGAGAGGGGGATAGCTTATTAAGTTATGCAGATTTAGATCGCCAAAGTGATCTTGTTGCAACGAATTTAGTAAGAGTGGGAGTAAAAACAGAAACAGTTGTCGCCTTGTGCTTGCCTCGTAGCGCTGAGCTGGTTCTTGCTATGTTAGCTGTGTTGAAATCAGGCGCTGCGTATTTGCCGATTGATCCTGAGTTAGCTAAGGCACGTATCGAAAGTATTTTGAACGATGCTAAAGCCGTTGTGATTGTCACATCTGATGTAGCTCAGAGCAATTTAGATCAGGCAGTTAAAGCCTCTGCTGATGTCTTACTCAAAGAAGGGCATGAAAGTGAAGTGATGGCTTGGTCTCAGCTTGTTACAGAAATACCTTATGAAGAGACTGTCGCACTCACTGATATATTGTCGCTTACTTTAGCGAATCTAAAACCCAGTAATCTTGCCTATTTGTTATATACCTCTGGTTCAACAGGGAAGCCAAAAGGCGTTCAAGTCACCCATGAAAATATTCTTCACTATAGTCAATCTGCGATTAGGGCATTAGAGCTACCTAAAGAAGGGCACTATGGTCTTGTTTCTTCTTTGATGGCGGATTTAGGCAATACCATGTTGTTTCCTGCTTGGTTACAGGGTGGATGTGTGCATCTTATTGGGCGTGAAGAAAGTACCGACGCTACCGCTTTGGCCAAGTATTATGAACAGTCTCCACTTGATTGTCTGAAAATTGTCCCTTCTCATCTATCAGCGTTATTGAGTGGTTCTGATGCGAGTGTTTTATTACCTAAACAAGTTTTAGTACTAGGTGGTGAGCGAATCAGTGATGGCCTTTTGTCACAATTAAAAACGTATCAAGATGATGAATTAATGAGCTGCAAGCTGTTTAACCACTATGGCCCGACCGAAACGACAGTAGGGGTATTGTGGAATGAAGTTGATTTAGATACGGGTGATGCTGCTCTTGGGGGGGTTATGGGTGATACGCAAGTTTACCTTTTAGATCAGTCAATGACCCCTGTGATATCTGGACAAGTTGGTGAGCTGTATATTGCTGGGTCTAACCTAAGTCGAGGTTATTTGAATGCCTCTGACCTTACTTCGGACCGTTATCTTCCAAACCCCTTTGTTGCTGGTGGACGTTTTTATCAATCGGGTGATCTTGCCATGCGTCGCGCAGATGGCAGTATTGATATTCTTGGTAGAGCGGATCAGCAGGTTAAAATTCGGGGATTTCGTTTGGAGTTGGAAGAAATTGAATCACTTCTAGCATCTCATCAAACTGTCCAGCACAGCTCAGTATTACTACAAGGAGAGGAGGATCAAGCGCATTTAGTCGCCTTTGCTGTACCTTATGTGGGCGGAGTTCTAGATGAAGAGAGCCTTAAAGCTTGGTTGGCAGAACAGCTGCCTGATTATATGGTACCGACTCAGTTAATTGGCGTTAAATACTTGCCTTTGAATGCGAATGGCAAAGTGGATAGGCACAATTTGTTAGAGCAAGCGCGACAAAAATCTCTTCGTACTTATG
Organism: Marinomonas sp. SBI8L; assembly: GCF_001624705.1. Taxonomy (GTDB): domain Bacteria; phylum Pseudomonadota; class Gammaproteobacteria; order Pseudomonadales; family Marinomonadaceae; genus Marinomonas. The sequence goes on along the minus strand of NZ_JSEO01000006.1, from coordinate 274,334 downwards.
TTGCACCTCGTAATGATATTGAGCAAACACTCTGCGAGTTATGGCAAGAGATTTTGCAGCAACCTAGTATCAGTGTGACAGATAAGTTTTTTGATATTGGTGGTCACTCCCTTGCTGCGATTAAAGTGGTTGCTCGTATGAGACAAATTTTTGCTCAGGAGTTCCCAACAGATTTACTGTTTCGTAAACAAAGTGTTGAAGCACTTGCTGAGTTTATCAGTGAAGCATCAAGTCATGAAAAGACCTCTGAATCTCGCCTAGTAGAAATAAGTCGCAGTGAAGAGTCTGACGTTTCAATTGTGGTGATGCATTCCCATGGTGGTCATGTGAACTACTATGAGCCACTTTTTGAAAACTTAACAGGCAAGGCCAACATTTACGGTGTCTTGTCTAATCCTGAGCTGTTATCAAGTGCAGAGGAAAGTGATTTTGAAAACCTCATGGATGATTATGTTCAGCAGTTTAAGGCCCTAAAAGGTGAAAAAATTGTATTGGCAGGTTGGAGTTTAGCCGCTCGTCATATGATGCTTTTAACCCACAGGTTACAAGCAGAAGGGTTTGATATTAAGGCTGTTTCTATTATTGATTATGACCCATTGCAAACCTTAGATAATCAAGATGATGACCTTGTACAGATAAAAGCCGATTTAGAGCACTACCTCGCAATTCATAATGGGCATTATGATGCGAAAAAACTCGATCTTTTAGTTAATGATTTAACAACAAAAGCATCCGCTACTGCTGATTATAAGCATGTGCTTAAAGAAGCCCTTGATAACCCTGATGTTCAACAGTTACTAGGAGAGGAGTTACCAACGGATTGGGTTTATCAGACTGTGTTGCAGCGCTGGGTTCTGAAAAAAATCTTCTATGCACAAGCTATTCCAGTTGTTAATGTGCCGCTTTGGGTTTGGTGCAGTGATAATAATATCTCAGGAATAGACGCATGGTGTGCCTTTACTTCAGATAAAGTCATAGGAAACAATATCTTGTCAGATCATTTTAGTATTTTGTTTTCAAACGAAATGGCGCAGCAATTGCTGATATTAGTTGATGAGATTCAGCTAACTAAGCCTGTTAACGATTTAGAAAAAGAGAGTGCCTAATGTTGGTATACAGAGGAGAGTTTTAAGGTGGAGATGATTAAACAGCTGTTGGCACAGTCTCGTCGTACTATGTTATTGGCCATTGTTGCCAGTGCTTTAAGTGCTGTGGCAGGGGTCATGATTATTGGTGGTGTGAATCATGCCTTGGAACATGGCTTTGAATCTTTGACAAATACTGTCATTGCTTATGTTGTTATGGTCGCCATTTTGTTTATGAGTGGTGTTTGGTCTCAATCTTTATTAGTCGGATTGGGTCACCGCATGGTGTATCAGTTACGCTTGCAACTTGTTAGGCGGATTCTAAATACCTCATTAGAGCGTCAGGAGCAGCTTGGAGGGCCCGCTCTCTATAACGTTCTAACACGAGATGTCACCATGGTGGCTAATGCGACCAAGCAATTACCTATTTCACTCTACAATGGCCTTTTGTTATTGGCAGGCATTAGTTATTTGGCTTGGCTTTCGCCTTTATTGTTTCTTTGTACCCTTGTATTGGTTGCCTTGGGAGTCTGGGGTGACTTTAAGTTAGTGGGGCGTACTAAGGTCATGATGGCGGATGTGCGTCGTTATGATGAACGTCTCTTTGAACAATATGAGGCTGTGATTGAGGGTCGTAATGAATTGGGCTTAAGCCAACCAAGGCGTCAGCATTTATTTGATAAACGCTTCGAACCTGCGGCAAAAGGCGCAATGGATACGGCTGTTAAAGCGGATCTATTGTGGGCGATTAACTTAAATTGGACCACAGTACTTGTGTTCGGTTTGATTGGTTTGGCCTTTTTCTTGGGCATGACTCAGGCATCTATCACACAGGATGTGGTGGTTGGTTATGTACTGACAACCATGTTTTTACGTACACCCATCGCCATGATTCTTGAAGCGATTCCTTCAGTAATTCGAGGAACGGTTGCCCTTAAAGCGATTGATAAACTGAAGCTTGCTGATGCTGCTTATATAGAAACAGAAAAAGAAGTAGAAAAAGAAAGCGGTGTAGAGGAGCCTGTCGTACAAGCTAAGTTTGAGTCTCTGACCTTGGTTAATGCTTGCTATCAATATCCAAGTCAGGGAGAAGAAACTGGATTTACCTTGGGGCCAGCGAATTTAGAGCTAAATCGAGGAGAGTTGATCTTTTTAGTTGGAGGTAATGGTAGTGGTAAGTCTACATTAGCCAAGTTACTAACGGGCTTGTATTTGCCGACAGACGGTCTTGTTAAGTTTAACCAAGAGCCAGTTACTTCTGGCAATGTTGCCAATTATCGCAGCTGTTTCTCGACTATTTTCCCGAACTTCTTTCTATTTGATGATGTGTTAGATGGCTCACATAAAGCAAATTCAGGTAACCATGATAATGATTACTTTAAAGAAAGGGTCGATTACTACTTAAAGCGTTTAGCCATAGATCATAAGGTGAGTATTGAGAAAGGTAAGCTATCTACGACCTCTTTGTCTCAGGGACAACGTAAGCGTTTGGCGTTACTCTTAATGTATATGGAAGATAGACAGGTGCTCTTGCTGGATGAATGGGCAGCAGATCAGGATCCAGTATTTCGAGATGTTTTCTACAGAGAAATTTTACCTGAGTTGAAAGCAGCAGGAAAAACCATTATTGCTATTAGCCATGATGATCGTTATTTTGATGCCGCTGATAAAGTGTATCGATTGGATCGAGGTTGTATTAGTGCGTTTGATCTCAAAACGGACTCTTTATTTCACACTCCAATTGAAAAAACAGCAACAGCTTAAAGAAAAGTATAAAAGTCTATGAGGAAGAAAGTTATAAATGGATGCTATTGATACACTCATGAGTCGTCGCTCATATGCTCGTGGTAACCTTGCTGCACCTGCGCCAGATAAGGCGCAAATTGAAACCATACTGCAAGCGGCGATGACAGTGCCTGATCATGGAAATTTAAAACCCTGGCGATTTATCCTAGTGCAAGGACAGGGGATTCAAGATCTGTCTATGTTGGTGAAAGAGAAATACTCAGCCAGTATGTCAAAAGAGCATCTTGACGCTTTTGTAGAGGAGATCGCCGCAGTACCCATGATGATCTTTGTGTGTTCTGACCTTACTTTAGAGCATCATGTGCCAGTGTTGGACCAACAGCTTTCAGGTGCAGCGGCTTGTGAACATATATTGTTGGCGGCACATGCACTTGGTTTTGCTGGGATTTGGCATACTCTAGAGTCTGATGATGCATTACGTTATCTTCTCAATTTAAAAGAGAAAGATGAGGTTTTAGGCGTGTTGTCTATTGGTACACCGAAGAAAACATCTAGGGCCAAGCGACAAGCCTTTTCTGACTTTACTCAAACATGGGACATTGAAAACGGGTTAACAGCTTGGAAGCGCGTTTAGATTTTCTTGTTCTTATCGTTTAATTAATATGATGCACGCTAAAGAATTTAGAGTGCATCATGATTTTCTTTTCAAAAAACGTGTTAAACATTGGCATTGGCCTCTGTTCGAACAAGGTCACTCTTTTATCAAAAACAAATCAAAGACAAATCTTATTTTTAAACCAGTCTAAAAAAGACGCTTCTTGTAAATAAAAATGCCCACCTTGAAATTCAAATTGCTCAAACCGCAAATCCGAGTATAGGCGCCATTCTGATAAGGTGTCATAGGCGACTTGCGTATCCTCTTGCCCACCTAATGCAATGATTGGAACTGATAAGATTGGGCGCGCTTTATGCTCTTGGTGAAACACGTAATCATCATGCAGTTTAAAATCGGCTCGAATAATTGGCAGAAGTAAGGCCTGGAATTCAATGTTGTTTAAGAACTCTTCAGGAGTGCCACCCATCTCTTTTAATAATGCCAGTAATTGAGTGTCATTTAAGTCACTTCTGCGTTCTGTTGAGGGTTTAAAGTGAGGTGCTTTTCTTGCTGAGACCCAAAGATGTTGAGGTAGAGGGTAGTTGAGCTTTTCTAACTCAAGCGTGATTTCCCAGCTGATGAGCGCACCAAGACTATGCCCAAATATACTGAAATGAGTAATTTTAGTTTGCATTATCGTATGAGCAATATCTATCGCTAGGGATTTTATATCTTCAGCAAATGGTTCGGTAAATCGAGAACCTCTACCAGGGTATTCCACTGGGATTACCTGAATCTTTTGTAAATTTTTTTGCCATTCACGATACATGGCAGCAGACCCGCCTGCGCTTGGTAAACAAAATAGGGTGGGGAGGTTTCCTTGTATCTGTGTATTGATTGGAAAAACAGACGTGTGTTTTTGCATTTTACGCTATTGCTCCCTAGATCGAGACTTTTAAGTTTTGTGATTTCATCTCTTCGTTCATTGTCAAAATGAGCACTGATTCATTCACTTTATAGTTTGTAATTCACTTTTGGGGTGATTCTCCCTTGAGGCCGTATATTGTCTATATAAAAATTAACAAAGACAATAACTTAATTATTGTTGACAATAATGAACGAAATGATAATAATTCCCATTATTGCTAATTATGAATTACATTAAAACTTTCTATAACTCTTACACATATTGAATTAAGGAATTAGTACATGAAGAGAACGGTTTTGGCTCGTTTAGTTAGTCGTGAAGTGCAACTTAAGGTGATGCGAGCATCTATTTTATCTTTGTTTACTGTTCCTTTAGCAATGGCAGAAGAGAATACAGAAGAAGTAAATGTTGAATTAACACCTATCGTGGTTCAAGGCACTAAACTTAGCCGTTATGAGTTTGATGAAGCTGAGTCTGCGACTGGTTTTGTTACTGACATTGATGAAGTGCCTCGTACTATTCAGGTCATCCCTGAGCAGTTAATTCTAGATCAAAACTCAAAAGACCTTAATGACGTATTGTCGAATTCTGCGGCGGTTACTCGTTCAGATGGTTTTGGTGGTACTGAAACGGAAGTCAATATTCGTGGTATTGGAAACGAATACCTGTTTTTAGACGGCAGCCCAGTAAGTTCCCGTTATAATATTGATGTTGCCAATATTGAGAGTGTTGAGGTAGTTCTTGGGCCAGCGTCGATTTTGCATGGACAAGTGAGTCCTGGTGGCCTTATTAACGTAGTAACGAAAAAGCCTCAGGAAGAAAGTGCTCATTCTGTACAGATGGATGCTGATGAACATGGAAAGCAAAAATTGACAGTAGATAGTACTGGCTCTTTGTCAGATACGACTCAGTATCGAATTGTGATTAGCGGTGAAGACACTGAAACATACCGTGAAGTATCTACTACGGATGGTAAGTTCAATACAGAACGTAAGAGTTTGACTGTATCTCCTTCTATAACTTACACACCAGATGATCAAAATACCTTTACCTTACGTCTAAATCACTCGGAGCAAGAGCTACCGATTGATCGTGGTACGGTAATGGTGAACGATGGAAGCGGTGATCTTTCTATCGCAAATATTCCTTATGAAAGAGCCTTAGGTTCAGAGTATGATATCCGTGACAGTAGTGATGATCTGATTCAATTTGATTGGGATTATGAGCTAGATAATGGTTGGACCAACAAATTTAAAATTGGTTATTACGAAAAAGAGCTGGATGATTATCAAACCCGTGGTATCGGCGGTTTGAATACAGGTACAGTTAGTGATTATGCAACGACAGCGCAAATTGTAACTGCGGCTTTAGGTGGTCAAGTAAATACAACTTCTGTACAAAGTAATAATTTACTGCTTCGTCGTACTGATTCTAACGAAATGGAGCTAAGTGATATTTTCTTATCAGATAGCTTAACGGGTGATTATGAGCTAGGTGGATTAGATAACACCTTATATATTGGTGTGAATTATCACAGTCAAAAAGAAGATCAGACGGATGGGCTTGCCTTTACTGACTACTTTGGAACTACGGTTATTGATGCTAGTGTCATTGATATCACCGACTCAGCATCTGCTTCGAACTCTAAGCTAACGACAACGGATATTAGTAACAGTGATACCACTACCGATGAGTTTGGTTTGTCTATTCAGAACTTAACCTATGTGACCGATCGTTTGAATGTATTAGCGGGTGCTCGTTACGATTATTATAAGATCAAAGGTGATTACACTTCTTATTACACAACTACGAATAATATCTCTTATACACAGGTTGCTAATCCTCAGGCGGTCGATATTGATAGTTCAAATGATCATATCAGCGGTCAGCTAGGTGCTATCTATGATGTTTCAAATGACGTATCTGTTTACGCATCTTATGCAGAATCTTTTAAGCCTAACTTCCCGTCTATTACAGAAGGTGTTTACAGCGGTGACTTTGACCCTGAAACAGCGAAACAAATTGAAGTGGGCCTAAAATCTAGCATGCTTGATGACAAGCTACGCTTAAGTGTTTCTACCTATGCATTAGAGCGTAAAAATGTGGCGACTGTTGATGGCAATTTAAACACAGTACTAAACGGTGAAACAGAAACAAATGGTGTTGATGTAAGTGGTACTATGCAGTTCCTAGAAGGCTTAAACGTATTAGCTTCTTACTCTTATATGGATGCAGAAATCATTCAATCTGATGATGGTAAGGATAATGGTAATACGCCATACAATATTCCTGATCATAAAATGCGTCTTTGGGGTTCTTACGAAATTAAAGGTGGCGACCTAGCTGGTTTAGGTTTTGGTATGGGGTCTGAATATGTGAGCAAACGTTATGGTAATGATACCAACACCTTTAGCCTGCCAAGCTACACAACTTACGACGCATCAGTTTGGTACTACTTACCTCTATCAGAAGAGACTCAATTACGACTTAACGCTGGTGTGAAAAACCTAACGGATGAAGTTTATTACACAGCCAGTGGTAGTAACACTTATCGAATCAGCCAAGGTGATCCTCGTACCATTTATGCGACAGCACGTATAGATTTCTAGCCTTTAAAAATTAGGAAATATTGTATCAGTGCCACTTTTTAAGTGGCGCTGATTTTTTGTTTATATGAAATGGAACATTTGAATGCTGGTTATCGAGCACCTAAATGCAGGCTACAAGAATAAACAGGTTTTAAAAGACATTAATTTGACGCTATCGGAAGGTGGCTTTATTACGTTAATGGGTGCGAATGGGTGTGGGAAAACAACCTTGTTGCATTCTATCTCGGGTTTATTAAAGGTCACCAAGGGTGATGTTTTTTTGAATGAGACTAACTTGTTAACGTTGAAGCGCAAGGATGTTGCTCAAAGGCTGGCGCTCTTGCCTCAAATCGCTACGACTCCATCTGGTTTAACTGCACGTGAATTGATTATGCAAGGACGTTTTCCTTGGCAAAATTGGTGGAAACAATGGTCAGACGAGGACGAAAAAGCAGTTAATGATGCGATTGAAGTGACCAATGTAAGGAACTATTTGGACCTACCTTTAGAGCAACTTTCAGGCGGGCAGCAACAGCGTTGTTGGATTGCCATGACGCTTGCACAAGATACGCCAGTTTTATTATTAGATGAACCTACCACCTATTTAGATGTGGCACATCAAGTTGAATTGATGAACTTGATTTCATCCCTTAAATCCAAGGGAAAAACCATCATTGCGGTATTACATGACTTGAATCAGGCCGCAACCTATTCAGATTATCTTGTCATGATGAAAGAAGGTGAAGTCTATACACAGGGAAAAGTAAAAGATGTATTTACCAAAGAGAATCTAAACTCGGTGTTCGGGCTGAACGCTAATATCATCACTGATCCATACAATGACACGCCTATTGCGCTTCCCGTGGTGACATCACCTGATAACGTGGCTTCAACAACAGATCTGAACAATAGGCAGCAAATGCATTATGCGTAGTATCGTGGAAACTCATCGTATGAGTGGCTTTCCAGTTGCTCGTGTAAGTGGTGTTGTATTGCTGCTTTTGGCTGTCGTTATCGCTGCATTTTTACATCTTAGTCTTGGGGCTAAAGATATTGATTGGATAACTATCTGGCATGCCTTGTTCGACTATAACACTGCAGATATGGATCAGGTAATCATAAGAGAAAGTCGTCAGGCACGCCTTATTGTTTCCGTAGTCGTGGGGGCATCACTTGCCTTAGCAGGTGTGATTATGCAAGCGATCAGCAGTAACCCTTTGGCTGATCCAGGATTACTAGGCATTAACAGCGGCGCTGCATTTTTTGTTGTGGCTAGCTTGTTATTTTTACCTATGTTTGGACAAGGTTATGTGCCTGTTTTTGCATTTTTAGGTGCAGCTTTTGCGGCATTTCTTGTCATGATGCTAAGTGGTTGGGAGCAAGGATCTGAGAGACTGGTGCTAGCAGGTGTCGTAGTAACCGCATTGTTCTCTGCTATGACAGCCATTTTATTACTGATTGATCAACAGGGTCTTGAGAAAGTAAGGCATTGGCTAACTGGGGCTATTGGGGCATCTGATCTTAAAAAGCTGCATTGGGTATATCCCTATTTAATCTGTGCCATGGTGGGCTGTTTTGCCTTGGTTCGTTCTCTAAATGCGTTTCATCTGGGAGAGCGTGTCGCGGCCAGTTTAGGTGTGAATGTTTTACTGCTAAAGATAAGCGGATTAGCTTTAGTCGTCGTGCTGTCAGGTTGTGTGGTTACTGTCGCAGGTCCTATTGGCTTTGTTGGATTAGTGGTTCCGCATCTTGCAAGATTATTGGTTAGGAATAGCTATGCCTGGCTCTTTATCTATTCCTTATTGATTGGCACCTTACTGCTTATTCTTTCAGATATTGCAGCACGGTTTGCTTTGCGCCCTTACGAAATTAATACCGGTATTATCACTGCTTTTGTTGGCTCTCCCGTCTTTATTGCACTTGTGTTGGGGAGAATGAAGTGAAAAAAATATTAGCTTCTTCTCGCCCAATCCACATAAAGCTGTTTCCAAATGTGAGCCTTTATGCCAGATCAAATGATGTCTTTTGGTTAGCTTTCTTTAGTTTATTATTGTTGTTTCTGCTTCTTTGGGGCGCAGCAATAGGTAGCTATCAATTAAGTATCCTAAAAAGCTGGCAGATTATTCTTGCGCCTGAATTGGCACCTGAAAAATTGGTACGAGTGGTTTGGGAGTTTCGTTTACCTCGTTTGCTGGTAGCCGCTTTATGTGGTGCTGCACTTGCGATTGCGGGTGTGATTTTGCAATCCATCACGCGCAATGCTTTGGCATCACCGGGTCTCATCGGTGTCGAGGCGGGTGCAAGTGCCACCATGTTGGTTTTTGTGGTGATTGTTCCGGGTATCATTCCAATCTTCTTGTTACCCGTCTTTGCCATGATTGGCGGCTTTATTGTCGCTTCATGTGTCTGGTTATTGTCTTCTTTACGAGGTTATTCTCCCATCCGATTAGTCCTGATAGGTGTTGGTATTACTTCCATGCTAAGTGCATTTTCAGAAATGCTGATTACCTATGGCGATATTGATTTGGTTGAGTCTGCTTTGATGTGGTTTGGGGGGAGCTTACATCAGGCTTCTTGGCCGCAGGTTAAAGTCATGATGTTTTGGTTATTGATAGCAGGTAGTTTAGCTTGGCTATGTTTTAGACAGCTTAACCTTTTGATACTGGGCGATAAAGTTGCCTTTTCAAGGGGCGTTAATAACCGTAAAGCATTACCATTTTTGCTGTTTTTATGCGTCGCTTTGACGTCTGCTTCTGTCGCCACGGCAGGTACTTTGACCTTTGTTGGATTAATTGCGCCTCATATAGCGCGACGCTTTTGTGCGAATCGTCATGGTGCTTTGATTCCTCTGTCTGCCGTGATTGGCGCCTGTTTAGTTGTTTTAGGAGATTCATTAGGAAGGAGCATGTTTGCGCCATTGCAATTGCCTGCTGGGCTTGTCTTGGTGTTAATCGGTGCTCCTTATTTTATTGTTTTGATTAGCCGTCTACGTAAAGCGTAGTCATTTTATATAGGAATAAATAATGTTTAAAAAGTTAGCGGTAGCTTGTGTTGGTTTGGTTGGACTGAGCTTACAAGCAGCAGAAGTGCAAACCTTTGAAAATCAATATGGCAAAGTGGAAGTGCCAGTTGCGCCTGAGTGTGTCGTGTCATTACATGACTTTAGTTTAACTATTCAGCTATTTGAACTGGGTGTTCAACCATGTGGCTCAGTCGCTAGAAAAAGACTATGGTCTGACCCTATTTTTAGGGGTGTCCAACACCGTTTTAATACGGAAAGTTTAACCTATGTTGGTAGTCATAAGTCACCAGACGAAGAGGCGATTGCCGTACTTGAGCCGGATTTAATTGTTGGCCTTTCTTATCAGAGTAAATTTAAAGATAAGTTAGATCAGATAGCCCCTGTGGTTATTCTTCCAACCAAGGTTAAGACGATCAAGGAATGGGCGCGTCAGTTAGCAGAGTTGACGGGCAAATCAGCTCGTTTTGAAGATCAGCAAAAAGAATATGATTGGATTATCAGTGAATTTAAACGTCTAGTGCCTGAGCCAGAGAAAATTACAGTGACGACACTGGAGATTTATGAAGATAATTTCCAGTTAATTGGCCGCGGTGGATTAGATGAAGTGATTGCCGATATGGGCTTGGGTCGACCTCAAGGTTATTTGGATGCTAAAAAAGGCATTAATTATAGCTTAGAGCGTATTAGTGATATGGATGCGGATATTATTATCGACACTTATGAGCCTATGTTAGACAGCAGAGAGGATACAGAAGATTTTCGTAATTCGGCTCAATGGAAAAATCTATTTGCGGTTAAAAATGACCAATTTTTATATTTGAATCGAAGCCGCTATGGGGATTCTATGGGCGGGCTAATTGGGTCTGCTTACCTACTTCTTTCTCATGTGGCTGAGAGAGACTTTAAAAAGCAATAGCCTTTACTGTCTATGGTGAGTTGTATGGCCATAGAGTTAGTTATTTGTATGTGTAAAGGTTGTTAGAAGAGCCAAATGAGACTTTCTTAATTAACTCGTTAGTTTTGAAAGTCTCATTTAGGCTCTTTTTTATTTTCATTTGGGGCTAATGAGGTGAATAAAAGAATGTCTTCTTTCTGTTCAGTTTATTTAAAAGGTGTTTCTAACAAAGGGTCTAGGTTATTCGTGATTAGGGAAGAGGGTCTACTGTAAGGGCTTTACGTTTTATTTTATCGTTTTGTCAGAGCCGTTTTGTTTTCTTCATCAACACTATAAATCGTCCAGCGTTTTAGAGAGGCTGTTTGTCTTGAGAATACTTCTGCGACAACGCGACGGTTAGCTTCACGGCCTAAATCAGTCTCGTTACTAGTTATTGGAGCGGTTTCCCCAAAGCCTTTTGGTTCTACTCTGTGTTTAGCGATACGGAATTTACTGGTCAATACATCTGCAATTGCTGATGCACGACGTTGTGATAAAGCTTGATTGCTTTGAGCTGAACCAACGTTATCTGTGTGGCCTTCAATCACAACCGCACTGGCTGGGTTTTTTCTTAGAAAGCTAGCAAGTCTTCTAAGTTCTCCATAGAAAACAGGTTTTACTTCATGCTTACCTGTATCAAATAATACTTTTAACTCAACTGATAAAAGCTTGGTGCTTGTTTTGCTGCAACCATAGTTGTCTACCTTAGCGCCATATAAGGTGTTGTTACATCTGTCTCTAATATCTATAACACCATCTTTATCAGTATCTGCAAGGCGCGAGCGAACCTTGTCTCCATATAAGGAGCCGGCATTTATCTGAGAACAGATAAGTAACGTCAGAATGAATAGAAGATGCTTTTTCATAATGTCTCGATAATGAGTCCTAATAAAAATTACCAGAGTAACTATTGAATAATAATAAAGTATTGCTAGAAAAAGTTTTATACGAAAAATGTAGCAAATTTCAATGGTTTGCAGAACTTTGTGTAACTTGTGTTAAAAAGACGAGGTTTGTAATTTTGATTGGATAGGAATGTTATTGAATGTAGCTTTTGATCTTATTTGTAATCGTTATTTTAGTTATGAAATCATTTTTACTTATAGGTGAAATAGCAAAAACGGATACCAGTCTAGCTTTTGCTATTCTCAATACTTTAGTGTCTTGAGTATCAGACTACCAAGAACCTGTGTTCTCCATTGATTGCCAAGGCTCGGCTGGTGCAAGATGTTCACCTTCTTGCAATAGTTCAATAGAAATACCATTAGGGTCTTTTACAAAGGCCATATGACCGTCTCTTGGTGGCCGCAAAATACTGACGCCCATATTACTTAGGGTTTCGCATGTTTTGTAGATGTCGGACACACTAAAAGCAAGATGGCCAAAGTTATCTCCATTAGAGTAGTTTCTATCATCCCAATTATGGGTTAGTTCAACCTCAGGAGCACCTTGTTCTGTTGCGTAATAGATAAGTGAGAACTTTCCTGACTCACTATCAAATTGACGGGTTTTAATAAGACCTAAGCCTTTGGTGTAAAATTCATGGCTGGCTTCTGGCTGAGATGTTCTAATCATGGCGTGAAGATATTTTATGCTCATTTACGATAGGTCCTTGTATTACGCGTGTTTAAATTGCTTTTCTCGTTGTTAAAGTGATTTAGCTTTCTTCCCAATACCAGCGAATAGGGTCGCCAAAATCATCATATACGATGACCTTTTTACGGCGTTTAGTCACTGGTGTTTTAGTATTCGATCCATTCTTTCTTTTTTGCATTTCAGCAACAACATGGTTTAAAGGCGTTCTTTCTTGCCTTGGTTCACCAAAACCTATGTGGCTTGTATTATATTTGCCGTCAACAAGCCCAGATTCACCCATATCTGCTTGTTTAATTTCCCCTTTAGACTTTAAGAATGCCTCAATTTGATCGGCAATTTCTTGTCTGGTTTCCTTTTTCGTCGGTTTGGGTTTTACCATAATAAAGGGACTTGCTCCGCAAAACGTTTTAGATTTAAAGCGATTGTTTTACTGATTGTCTAACTAGTTGATTAATTACAAACAGTTTTATTTATTTAACTAGATAGATTGGCATGAATGCAGCAAAATACAAGGCTAATAAAACAGAATACTTTAAGAGGCTAATAGTGTCTATTTCGAACCTCATTGTTCACGAAATACAAAAAAATAGTTCCAACGATAAAGCACTCCTGATTGCTCGACCTGAAGAAATGGTTGTTGATGATCAAGCCTTAGCATTATCACAAAAAATTAATGACTTATTTAATCGCTCTGGGATGAATACTGGCCGCTTTAGTAATCCAGATGGAAGTGAAGAAGGGTCTCAGTTACCCGGCTTAATTAAGCAGCATTTTGATGGTTCAGGCTTTAATGACTTTGTTGGCTTCACCAAAGCTTGTGCGGCTGAATATGTTAGACACTTAGAACCTGTAGAAGATGTAGAAGGTGGGCTTTTATGGTTCCATCATTATCAAGTTCAAGATACTAGCTTCTTATTAATTGTTTTACTCAAACGTAAACAAGGTGTAGTGCTTAATTCAGATTTGAGTCTTGAGCAAATTAACCAAATTGAAATGGATAAGTTGCATATGGCCTTGCGTATTAACTTATCGGCTTGGAAAGCGGAAGACGAAGCTCGTTATATTGCTTTTCGTTTTGGACGCGCGCCACGCCATGAAAGTGATTATTTTACCGCTTTCATTGGATGTAATGAGCCCGCAGCTGCGGCAAAAGAAACTCGCAAACTTGTGGATTTAACATCAGCATTCTGCCAAGAAATGAATGTACCGCAAAAAGCCGCTGTCGAGTTAAAACGAGTCGTTGCTGATCGTTGTCTTGAGAAAGTCGAAGATAAAGAGCCAATTGAACTTAAAGAAATCGCTGCCGAAATTGAGACCCAGTTTTCGGCTGATCAAGCCAGTAAGTTTTTGGATCTTGCTGCTTCTGAAAGCTTTAATCTTGAAAAAGAAATCTTTGTCGAAAAGGCTGGTTTGAAAAAACTAACACGTTACTCTGGCAGTAACAAAACACTCACTCTGAGTTTTGATAGTGATTTATTAGGGGAAAGCATTTCATTTAATGAAGCGACTCAGTCATTAACCATTAATGATTTGCCTAGAAGCTTACTAAAACAATTGCAAAAGGATTTAGCTAAATAGCCGTTTTGTTAAATCGCTATTTGGCGAGATAGGCCCATCTCTTCTAGTTGATGTTTTAGTTCTCTCATGGAATCAAAGCATCGACTAGCGCCTGCTTTTAATTGCTCACTCTCATTCATTTGCTCGCTAAAGGCAAATACTGTCATCCCAGCTGCGATACCTGCTTTGATGCCAGCAATTGAATCTTCAATAACCAAGCAGTCTTTTGCGTGAACGCCTAAATTTTTTGAGGCAAGTAAGTATAAGTCTGGTGATGGCTTAGGTTGTTTAACATCTTCAACGCAGAACCTTTGAGTGAAAATTTGGTTCAGCCCAAGTTTTACAAGCTTAAATTCCATATCTGATCGATGAGCGTTGGTCGCCATAGCAAAAGGGCAGTTTAGACTCTGAAGTATTTCAGGAATACCTGGAATGCATTCAAGGTGCCTTTCCATTTCAGCTTGATAGGCAGCTTTTAGTTCAGACTTAAAATTCTTAGGCAAGGAATAGCCAAGAATCTCAGTAACTGTTTCTAGGTTTTTCTCTGTTGTATAGCCAGTAAATAAGGTTTGAATATCCTGATCTGTTAAAGAGTGCCCCAAAGCCGCAAGTTTCGCCTGAAAAATATTATTAGAAATAGTTTCTGTATCGACTATGACGCCGTCACAATCAAAAATAATGGCTTTAAATGACATCTTCTACTTCCTTAATAAATAAAGGCTAAGTTTAGATTGTATATTATTACTTTGACATAAAATCTAGTTTGTTGATTTTGTTAATTAATTCAATTCTTGAATCTAGATCAACAGGGTTCTGCATGGTCAGGTCACTCAGTTTTTCAGGGCTTGTGACCATGTTTTTGATTTTAACTATGTACTCTTTTAGTGTTGCAAGAAGAGTAAAAGTGTTTGAGTCATAAATTTCTGTGCTTGATATGTTGTTCATTTTGTTTCTCTATAAGTTGGATTAATGTCTATCTGCGGTGGATTATAGATAGCCATTTATATTTCAACAAACGATGCTTTTTCAACAAATAGGTGAATTTATTTCATCTATCAGGTTTTATATGAGGCTTTATAAAAGCAGCGCGTACTTATGTTAAATTTGACCTATTTGCTGTATCTTATGATCTATAAAATGCGTGTTTCTAATCGACAGAAATTCGCCCTCTAAATTGTTAGGAAATCAAATTTTAAATGCCTTACCAACCGCTTGAAGGCTTTGCTAAAGCCTGGATATTCAAACGTTCAGACCCTTTTATACAACCTGAAGATCTCATTCAAATTAAACCTTTTGCTGAACTTAGAGCGAATCAAGTATGGCGGGATTACATTAGTCAAGAACGTACTCATCCAGACCATCTTAATCAAAAGGATTGGTCTCAAGACCCTGAAGCAATTGGCCTTAATCTAGATTGGCAAACACGCTGGGAGTCTGATGATGAGCCATTGCCTGAAGAGGTGTTGGTGCATTTAGAAAACTGGCAAGACGACAATA
Organism: Marinomonas sp. SBI8L; assembly: GCF_001624705.1. Lineage (GTDB taxonomy): Bacteria > Pseudomonadota > Gammaproteobacteria > Pseudomonadales > Marinomonadaceae > Marinomonas. The sequence continues at coordinate 258,786 of NZ_JSEO01000006.1, read as the reverse complement.
TTATATATTTCTGTTATCACCAAGATGATGTGATTGAAACAAGCTATGGTGTATTTAAACGTAGTTGGAAGAACTTCCTTTTCTTTGATAATGGCCCACTTCTGTTAGGGAAAAAGAAGAAGCAGGCTGTTCAATTTTTTAGTGATGGTACCTGTACCTTATTGTCTAAAAAATCTTAAGTAGTCGCTCTTATCTGCCCAGACCTTTTACGGCTCATCAAACAGTGCTGATTAAAAGTTGCATTGTATTGCATGAGTTGGCTAGCTTGCTCCTGATGGCCAAGAGCGTTCAGCGCCATGGCCGTCACTTCAGCTGTCGCAAACTGCATGTCATGCTTGGCGTGGCGCACTAAGAAGGCTTTTTGCTTCTCCATATTAATGTTTAGACAAGGGTAGTCTCTTAGCCATTTGCTTAAGTGAAACATTTTGCTGGCTTGCTTCCATGTTGCATCAAATAAAATGAGCGTTATTTTTTTAGTGCTAGACGTGTTTGCCTCAGGTTTAACCTCAAATGATAGGTTCTTTTTCTCTGTATCAGGAAAAAGTAAAACTATCTCTCTATCTTCTTCATTTAAAAGCTCAAGTAACTTAGGCTCTGGGTCTTTGCGCGACCACAAGAAAGCATGAGTCTGTTTTGGGAATAGGTCTGCAATTAAACGGCCACTATTAGTTGGTTTGTGAATTTCATCCCTATGATATAAGAGCACGATTTCAATGGGTAAGTTGGATTCCACTCTAGCATCACAAAAACAGGCATCATGTGCCATAAGGCAAGAGGGGCAGCGTGTAAGACTTGCTCCTCTAGCTAGAAAAGGGCGGGTTGATATGGACTGGCAGTATTGCCTCAAATAATCAACCTGATGCAGATTAAAGCGTGTTTTAGAGTCTGTCATAGAGAGAGTGTGCCAAGAAAATCGGCTATTATGAGGCAAGATTATTTTAAGTCCAGCTCTCTCAGTTTTTTATAAAGGGTGTTACGGCTAATATTGAGCGCTTTTGCTGTCCTGGAAACATTTCTATCATTTGCTTCAAATATGGCTAACCAGTTATCTTGCCTTTCTGGAGGGGCGTCATCGATATTTTCTTCAACTTGACGCTGCTCTTCTTCTACTTCTTGAATAAAGTCATCAGGCAAATCCATAAGCTGGATGCTTTGGCCATCAGACATTATCTCGGCAATTTGTAAGACGCTGACAAGCTGTCGGATATTACCCGGCCATGAGTAACTACCAAATAGTTTAGTGACACTGGCTGATAAAAGAGGAGGAATATTCGCTTCTGAATAATGGTTAAGCACCTGTTGGAAAAGTAGTTGCTTATCTTCTCTTTCTCTTAAGGCAGGTAAAGAGATATTCAAGCCAGACACTCGATAGAACAAATCTTGTCTAAACTCTCCAAGAGCAACACTCTGTTTTAAACTCTTATGGGTGGCAGAAATTAAACGAACATCGACCGAATAGTTCTCTGTGCTACCCAATGGGGTGACCTGTCTTTCTTGTAGTACTCTCAAAAGCCTTGCTTGAACATTATGTGGCATGTCGCCAAGTTCATCTAAAAAGAGAGTGCCTTTATGAGCTTTACGAATGAGGCCAATCGACCCTTTATTATTGGCACCTGTGAAGGCACCTTTTTCATAGCCAAATAATTCTGATTCGACAAGATCTGCTGGAATCGCTGCACAATTGAGAGCGACAAGAGGCATTTGCGCTCGGCTGCTAGAGTTGTGTAGGGCTTTAACAAAGACTTCCTTACCGACACCTGTTTCGCCATGAATCAGGATAGGGATGTCTTTTTCGATGACACGGCTTGCCTGATCAATTGCCCGTTTAAGCTTAGAGTCCCCAAGGTTTATGCTTTCTAAAGTAAAGGCTTGAGGAACGGGCTTAATTTGCTTTCTAAAATCAAGCTCTCGTGGTTTTGGCATATTAGGACGTTTTAACATGCCATAGATACGGAATTTATTACAGGCTACTAGATCAAGTGGTAACTCTTCTGGGTGGTTTTTCAGCTCTCTTAAACTAATGTTCAAAATACTTTCAATATTAAGTAGAGCCAAATCTTGCGCTAATAACAGTTCAGCACGACGGTTGGCTGAGATAATCGAACCTTCCTCGTTAAATACAATTAATCCAGACCATTGGCTGTCTAGAATATCTAAGTTGGTATTAAAGGTGAGGGTAAAGGCTTCGTCTTTAAACATGGAGATGATTAGACGATTTTCAACCGATTGTGTCATCATTTTAACCATGCCAAGCGTATGCGCTTGAGGTAGATAAGCATCACTAGAAACGTCAATCACACCTACCAACTCTCTATTTACGTCGTAAATAGGCGCTGCTGAACCCACCATAAAACGGTTGGCTTTTAAAAAATGTTCATCTCTTTCTATCTGGACTGGCTGCCCTGTTGCTAAAGCTGTCCCTATTGCATTGGTGCCTAAGGACCTTTCTTGCCAAGCTACCCCTTGTTCAAACATGGCTTTACGTTCGGAATTCATAAATCTTTGGTCACCCCAAGAGTCGAGAACCCGGCCAGAGTGATCTGCCAACATGATTAGGCATTCAGTATTGGACAATATGTGTTCATAGTAGGGTAACACTTCAGTGTGCGTGGTATGAACAAGGAAGTTATTGGCTTCAACAATATCTGATATAACGTCAGCTTGAGGACGATTGATATTGATTTCACTGCTGTGAGTTAAACCATATTTTCGACACCTATCCCAAGAGTTATCAATGATTTCCTGGTGTGAATCGGGTTTTTCAGTGGCCATTTTTCATCTGCCTTAAGCGTTGATAGCAGTTTTTTATTATCATTCTACTAAATCCATTTACAGAATCAGTTTGAACAGTGTCTCTCTTGTCACTGTTCAGTGTCAACTGTTCAAAATTGAACAATTATACAAGAAATGAACACTTTTTAAGGCTACTTTACAATCGCTTTTGTTCGCTTTTTGTTGCTCTTATTCGAATTTATTATTGATTTATTGCTAATTTTTAGAGGGTTAGGTAGTTTTGCTTGTCTAGTTAGTTGGTGAAGCTCGCAGAATTACTCGTGTTTAGGCAGTTTAACGACGACACTTAATTAAATAGAGATCAATTCAGTTAGTGCGTTTTAAATAAACCTGTGTTTCTAAAGGGCTTTGTAAAGGAACAAAGATCGAATGGCAGAAATTGAATTAAAAAATATTGCTCATAGTTATCAGTCTTCTCAATTTAAAGACTCCAACATTGAAGATTTTGTTATTCATTCCATGGATCATGTTTGGGAGCATGGTGGAGCCTATGCTTTATTAGGGCCATCTGGTTGTGGTAAATCCACTTTACTGAATATCATTTCTGGCTTGTTACAACCCTCTCAAGGAGAGGTGCTTTTTAATCAAGAGTCTGTGAATCAAGTACCGCCCGAATCTAGAAATATTGCCCAAGTTTTTCAGTTTCCTGTTGTCTATGACACCATGTCTGTATATGACAATTTGGCTTTTCCTTTACGTAATGCTGGATTACACGAATCTAAGGTGAGATCTAAGGTTAATGAAATTGCCGAATTGCTAGAACTTCATGGGGTGCTGAACAAGCGAGCTAAAAAACTCACTGCTGATGAAAAGCAAAAAGTTTCTATGGGAAGAGGGCTTGTTCGTGATGATGTTTCGGCGATTCTATTTGATGAGCCTCTGACCGTGATTGACCCTGCTTTGAAGTGGAAATTACGTCGAAAGTTAAAGCAAATTCATGGCAAGTTTAATATCACCATGATCTACGTAACCCATGATCAGTTAGAAGCTTCTACTTTCGCTGATAAAATTGCAGTTATGTATGAAGGTAAAATAGTGCAATTTGGAACACCAAAAGAATTATTTGAAGATCCTGCTCATACTTTTGTAGGGCATTTTATTGGTAGTCCAGGGATGAATATCTTCCCTGCTAAATTGAACTCAATGGGAGTCTCAATCGGTAATTGTCATCTTGCATTAGAGCAAAAAGTCATCGCTGAATTAAATAATAAAACCTATAGCTTGTTAAAAGTCGGAATAAGACCAGAGTTTGTGCATGTGTGGGATAAGCCCTACGAGGATGCTTTATTATGCGATGTAGAGCGATGTGATAACATGGGAACTTATAAACTATTGCACTTACGTATCTCTGATTTTGCTTTTATTGCGAGGTTAAGAGAGGAACAAAGCGTGCCAAAAATAAAAGCTTATGTTAGCTTCCCACAGCAATGGTTGAGACTTTACTTGGATGATTATTTATTATGAGTGATATTAGTGAGTCGAATACTAACACGAGTTATTTGACAAGTTTGTGGCACAATTCTGTAAGTAAAATGGCCTGTAAAAGATAATTATGCAAATAAAAAGGAATCAATCTTGAATCGCTTTCCCACCTCTATTTTCTACTCTCTCTCCACGCTATTGTGTTTTTAAAGAAGAATATTTGAGTTATATATGCAACGTTTCATTCCAATTACATTATACGGATTAATTATTTTGGCCGGTTCAATGGCCTTTGTTTCAATAGCGGGGGTTCGAGTTGGATTACTAGAACCTGTCGTTGGTTTTATACTGATTAAAAAAACTGTTTTAGCGGCTATTTTTCTTTTCTTCTTTTCTATTTTTGCTTATTGGAAATGTCAGGAAGCCTGTAATAAGGAGAAGCGTTGCTTTATAGCAGCCTGCATTCTTTTCTCTGGTTTATACTCTGGTGCTTGGTTATCATTTTATGTTCCTAAAATGAATTTGCCTTTAATTAACGATATAACAACGGATACGAAAACTCCGCCTGCTTTTATTACCATGAGTAGCTTCAGGCATGCTGGAGACAACGAAATCAGTTATTCGAAAGAGTTTGCAGCCATCCAAGAAAAAGCCTACCCACAAGTACAGCCTGTTATCACAGATGAATCTTCAAGCCTTGTTTTTCGTAAAGTAGTGGACCTTGTCAGGCAGCAAGGTTGGCAAGTGGTATCTTTATACCCAACTGCTGGGGTGATAGAGGCAACTGCTACAACTCCTGTATTCTGGTTTATGGATGATGTGGTTGTTAGGGTGAGATCAGTTGATGGTAAAACACGAGTAGATATGCGCTCTTGTTCACGCATTGGTAATCATGATTTTGGTAAAAATGCTCATCGTATAGAAGATTTTATGTCTGAACTTAGCCTAAGCCTAGAAAACCTAAACGAATCTTAGATAAGCATAAAATCAAGCAACTCAAATAAGAGCTAGCAGGTTTCTCTAGCTCTAAATTAGTATTTATCACCCTTGTATTCCTTCTAACGTTTCTGTTATTTCGCAATATATTGAACGCCGACAAGAGCAAATTGCTAAATTTATCAGAGTAGGTTATGGCATGATATACACAGATAATCGCCCTAAAATCGTTGAAATTAACGATATTGCCTTTTAGAAGAATGAAACGTGATATATAGCTTTTATCATCAAATCCTTTAAAATAGCGGGCATTATTTTATCTCTTAGGTTGTGTTATGTCAGCGAAGACAAAAATGCCCAATTCTCGCCAGCAGCAAAAAGCGAATACCCGATCAAAGCTTAAGCAAGTAGCGAAGGCATCCTTTTTAAAGCAAGGAATAGAAGCCACAAATACCCGTGCAATCAGTGCGCAGGCAGAGGTTGCTGTGGGGACCTTCTTTGCTCACTTTCCTGATAAAATGACCTTAATTAAAGAAATTTTCTTTGATGAGATGGATGCCTCGTTACATCAATCTGCCAATGAGTTAAGCGCCACACCAAAACCTCATCCTTGTGATTTTTTATACCATTATTCGCAGAACCTATTTGACTTCTATCTTGAGTATCGTGAGTTTACCTTACTCGTGCTGGGGCAAAGCTTATTACAAAAAGGTTTTTTTCAGACTCAATTACAGGTACTGACGCAAGGTGTGATGCAAAGGTTTGATGCCGTTGGAGTAGACGAAACTTCATCGCGTATTTTTGCCGAGAACATGGTGGCAAATTTTCAGCAGGCTTTATTGGATATGTTGGCAAGCCAAGCAGACACAAAAAATGCCTGGCTAACCCGTTTATTGCAACTTAACAGGCCATTTGAACATATGTATCAAACGGCCGAAGAACGCTTTAAAGGTTAAGTTAAATCAATAGTCATAGTGAAAGTGGTTCTAGCGTTAAGCTCTTTCATTATGAGATAGCTGGTTAGCTTTGCGGTAAGCACCTTGATAATCAAATAGCCTTTGGGTCACTTTCCAATAATGTTGTGATTTACGCGCAATAACAAAATCAGGGTGAGGTAAATAGGGTAAAAAGGGCGTGATTTCCTTTGCCTGGCTTATGGTGACTTGGGTGATGCCAGAGGCGATGCGTTTGACAAACTCTTGTTGAAAGGCTTTTCTTCTCGCTACATTATTGAGTTTGAAATTCTCAGAAAGCTCATTCCCATCTTCATCAAAGTAGCGCACAAATACGGTATTTTCTTTTTCATTTAATTCAACTTTAATACCTGCACAGCGAATGATTTTCGCATCTTTTAGATTCAATGCTTTTTTAAGTAACTCATCGGGGTCAATAATATCCTTGTGACAGGTTTGGCACACTCTAGCGGCAATGTCATTTTCACCATCGCAATGAGGGCAGCTTTTAAATTTAAAGCGGTAGTCGCAAGCTTCTTCACCATCTGGGGTTTCAGCGATACCATGGCAACGACGGCCATAATGCTCAATAAGTTGACCTTCCTCGTCTGTTTTACCCCAAAACGTATTTTGAAAACCACATTGGGGGCATTCTACCATCACAGCTTCGCTATCTTTATTTGGCTTTTTCTCGCCAACTTCTGGGGCAAATAGATCATAGCCGTTACCCGCATAATCCAGAATTAAGCAGCTTTCTTTACCTTCATCTAAACGTAGGCCACGGCCAACAATTTGCTGATAAAGACTAATGGATTGCGTTGGTCTTAATACTGCTATCATGTCCACATGGGGCGCATCAAAGCCTGTGGTTAATACGGATACATTAACCAGAAAACGATAACGCTTTTGTTTAAAATCTTGGATGATTTGATCTCTGTCACCATGACTGGTGGCGCCTGTAATTAACGCGGCAGATTCAGCTGACAGATAACCCATTATCTCATTTGCATGTTTTACGGTGGCGGCAAAGATCATTACACCAGTACGCTTTTTTGCTAACTCAATTACTTGTTCCAAAATGGCTTGAGTCACTCTTGGGTATTGACCAATTAAATGGTTTAAATCCTTTTCACTTGCATTGCCAAAAGCATTGGTTTCAAGTGCACTAAAATCGTAGTTAGCGATAGTGGCGTCATGGACTGTCGGCGGTGTGAGGAAGCCATGTTTGATCATATAACGTAGTGGCAGTTCGTAAATACACTTCTTAAAGACAGTCTCTTTTTGGCTGCGATTAAAGCCATGGTAGTGGTTTTGATAAATCCAACCAAAGCCAAGTCGAAAGGGGGTCGCTGTGAGGCCTAAAGTTTTAATATCTGGGTTAACTTGGCTTAAATGAGCCAATATCTTTTGATACTGGCTGTCTTCATCCATGGCAACCCTATGACACTCGTCAATGACCAATAAGCTAATAGGGTCTTTAAAGTCAGACAGATTAGGTAAGACGGACTGTACACTGGCAAACGTGACTTGATGATCTAAAGACTTTTGCTTTAATCCAGCTGAATATATCCCAGCAGAACGTCCTGTTAGACAAAATTTTGCATGATTTTGCTCAACTAACTCTTTCACATGGGTAAGGCAAAGTACTCGACCTCGAGCAATATTGGCAAGTTCGGCGATAACTAAGCTTTTACCGGCACCTGTCGGTAAGACAATGACCGCTGGGTCTTGGGTTTGCCGAAAGTGGGACAGGGTTGCATCGACTGCATCCTGTTGATAGTCCCTCAATGTATAGGGTTTTATAGAGTCTGACATTGCTGTGATCTTAAACTTGGATAAATTCTTCGTTATTTCGTCTCATTACTTGGTCATGGCCTAGGTTGAAATCAAGGTTTGTGCCTCTACAAGTAAGATTGTTTCGCGTATTATGCGCCTTCACTGGATTCTAACCTAATGTATTTTTGGAATATTTATGCAATTTGATGCAGATATCACGGGCTTTTTTCAAGCCGAAGCTTTGACCCAATTGATTGAAGATATTCGCTTACAAGGGTATAGCATTCAGGATAACTTGCTTGATGATAGCTTGGTAAGCAGATTACAAAACGAAGCCGAATCACTTGATGTCAGCCAAATGAAGCTTGCGGGTGTTGGGCGCAAACAAGATTATATACAAGAGCAAGATTCAAGACGTGATTATATCTGTTGGTTAGAAGACTCTCATTCTGCGGGCCGTGACTTCATTCAAGCTATGGATCTGCTTAAGCAGATTTTAAACCGCCAATTCATGCTCGGTTTGTTTGACTATGAATCTCATTATGCTCGCTACCAAGCGGGCGGTTATTATGAAAAGCATCTTGACGCGTTTAAAGGAAAAAGCAATCGAGTGCTCTCTACCGTGCTTTATCTCAACGATAACTGGCAAGCTGAAGATGCGGGTGAGTTTGTATTATTTGATGAACATGACCATGAAAAAGAAGTTGGTCGTTATTTACCAAAAAAAGGCCGATTAGCGGTATTTTTAAGTGAAGATTTTCCTCACCAAGTAATAGCCGCAAATCGCCAAAGACACAGTATTGCAGGCTGGTTTCGTATTAATAACTCAGTATCTGGTACCATAGATCCAACACGTTAATACTGATATAAAGTTAAAGATATAACTTAAATTCAACTTAAGCTCACTTTTGTCAATGTTGAATAAAATGCTCTGATTTACATCATGATTATGGGACTTAGAGCCTAATTAGGGATAAAAAATGCTTATCTCTGATGCAGGTCAGACCCTTCTCTCATTTACATAGATATACCAAATCTAAAGGCGTAGCTTTCTCCTATAGCGATATACCACTATAGGAGGGTGCTAATGGCTAACAAGCAAAATACCCCAACCCCGCGCACTAAAATGGCAGAGTTAAACACCTCTCTGTTCCTTACATTTATCCTGATTCCATTACTGACAATAGGTGGCATCGCCGCTTATGGTTTTGTTGTTTGGTTTTTGCAGATTCTTAATGGTCCGCCAGGTAGCTAGGGGGGGAGTTATGCAAATTAACCACTCCAGACGAGCGCTTTTTTTAAAACCTTTTACGGTTGCCGAGCACGCTAGTGAGCACAGCTATTTACCTTTAAGACCGCCTTGGTCTTTAGCTGACTGTGACTTTCTCGATCAATGTAGCCGCTGCCACCTATGTATTGATACCTGTGAAGAAAACATTATCAAAGTAGGTGATGCCGGTTATCCAGAATTAGATTTTAGCAAAGGTGAGTGTAGCTTTTGTGAGGCATGTTTGAAGACTTGCGAAGGTCAGTTTAAGCAAGGTTTGCTTGATGGAAATCTCAGTAAAAGCTCGCCTGCTATTGTGAAAAAAGTCGGTTTAGCTCCTTTCTATTTTGATTTGAAAATCGACGATACCTGTTTAAGTAAACACAAAGTTGCTTGTCAAAGTTGCCAGGAGGTATGTGAAAGCGAATCTATCTCGATGAAATGGTTGTCTTCCATTCCTGTCCCGGAAATAGCGTCAGATGATTGTACTGGTTGTGGAGCCTGTCTCTCTATCTGCCCCTCTAATTCTTTCATGATGTCAGCACTGGCATCACCCAATACGTTAGGACACTCATGATGAACAGCAATGATAGTCACATTAGTAGTTTTATTCTTTATTGTCGTCCAGAAAAACAGCAATCCGTTGAGCAAGGATTAAGCGCTGTTGAGCATGTTGAGCTTCATGGCAAGGACGGTAACGGCAAGTTTGTGCTAGTCACAGAAGCTCCGCACCAAGGCATTATTTTGGACCGTATTGAACAAATTAATCAGCTAGATGGCGTGATAGATGTCTCCATGGTTTATCACCAAATCATGCCAAATAGTGAGTTAGGTGATCATGTGCAAGAGGAAGAGGCGAGCCAGCTAATAAAGGCTAAAGACGCCATTCAATTTTGTGAAAAAGAGATGTCAGCCATTAGCAGTTAAAGCTGATTCTAACTCACTCAAAGTAAGACGATAGAAAACATAGAAAGTTACAAGAAAACAAAGTTTGTGTGTCACAAGCCTGTAAGAGCTGGAGAAACCGAATGAAATTAACCCGCCGAGATGTCATTAAAGCCCAAGCTGCAACTGTTGCGGCTTCTGTCGCTGGAATTAGCTTGCCAGCAAGTGCGAGTAACCTGATTACCTCAAGTGCTGCGAATGAACTAACCTGGTCAAAAGCACCGTGTCGTTTTTGTGGTACTGGCTGTGGTATTAGCGTTGCTACTAAAAATGGCAAGGTTGTTGCCACTCATGGGGATGTGAAAGCCGAGGTAAATAAAGGGCTTTCGTGTGTTAAGGGGTACTTTTTATCTAAAATTTTGTATGGCAAAGATAGACTAACTCAACCTTTATTGCGCAAAAGAGATGGCGTTTATCATAAAGAAGGTGAGTTCACACCCGTGTCTTGGGATGAAGCTTTCGACATCATGGCTGATAAATGGAAAGCCACGTTAAAGGCAAAAGGGCCAACTGGCATAGGTATGTTTGGTTCTGGTCAATGGACGGTTCATGAAGGTTATGCAGCCGTAAAACTGATGAAGGCTGGGTTTCTGTCTAACAATATTGATCCAAATGCTAGGCACTGCATGGCATCAGCTGTGGGTGGCTTCATGCGTACCTTTGGTATCGATGAACCTATGGGGTGTTATGACGACTTTGAGAGCTCAGATGCTTTTGTGCTTTGGGGCTCTAATATGGCAGAGATGCATCCTATTTTATGGACGCGTATTGCTGACCGTCGTTTGAGTCATCCTCATGTAAAAGTGGCAGTCCTATCTACTTATAAACACAGATCATTTGATTTAGCGGATATTCCGGCGATTTTTACACCGCAAACTGATTTAGTTTTACTCAATGCGATTGCGAATTACATTATTGAGAGCGGCAATGTAAACCAGTCATTTATTGAAAAACACGTGAACTTCAGAGAAGGGGTAACTGATATTGGTTATGGTTTAAGGCCGACTCATGAACTAGAGAAAAAGGCTAAAAATGCGAACAAAGCAGGGGCATCTAAAGCCATCGATTTTGCTGCCTTTGCTGAGTTTGTGAAACCTTATACCTTTGAATATGCTGAAAAAATGTCTGGTGTGCCCGCTGCCAATATCGAAAAAATTGCCAAGCTTTACGCCGATCCTAGTACCAAGGTGATGTCTTTGTGGACTATGGGGGCTAATCAGCATACCCGTGGAGTATGGACAAATAACCTGCTTTATAACATTCACCTGTTAACAGGCAAAATTTCAGAGCCAGGTAATGGACCTTTCTCATTAACAGGCCAGCCTTCTGCATGCGGTACTGCCCGTGAAGTTGGGACTTTCTCTCACCGTTTACCTGCTGACATGGTCGTCGCTAACCCAGAGCATAGAGCTTATTCAGAAAAGGTATGGAAACTACCTAAAGGGATACTTAACCCTAAACCTGGCGCACATGCGGTTAAACAAAGCCGAGACCTAAAGGACGGCAAGATTAATGTTTACTGGTTGCAGGTAAATAACAACATGCAGGCAGGTCCTAACATTAACGAAGAAATGTTACCAGGCTATCGTAATCCAGATAACTTTATCGTCTGCTCTGATCCTTATCCAACGGTTACTGCAGAAGCCTCCGACTTGATTTTGCCAACTGCCATGTGGGTAGAAAAAGAAGGCGTTTATGGTAACGCTGAACGTCGAACTCAAGCTTGGTATCAGTTAGTTAACGCACCCGGTGAAGCGCGATCTGACCTATGGCAGCTGGTGGAGTTTTCTAAACGTTTTACCACGGAAGAAGTGTGGCCAGCCGAAGTCTTGGCTAAGAACCCTGCTTATAAAGGTAAAACCCTGTTTGATGTCCTCTTCAAGAATGGCCAAGTGGATAAATTTCCTCTGTCACACATTAGCCAAGACTATGAGAACCAAGAGTCAAATGACTTTGGCTTCTACTTGCAAAAAGGCTTGTTTGAAGAATATGCCGCTTTTGGACGGGGGCATGGACATGACCTCGCTGATTATGACAGGTACCACAAAGAGCGAGGCTTACGCTGGCCAGTGGTGAATGGTAAGGAAACCCAATGGCGCTTTAAAGAAGGCTCAGATCCTTATGTAAAAGCGGGAACAGGCTATCAGTTTTATGGCAAGCCGGATAACCGAGCTGTCATTTTTGCCTTGCCATATGAACCCCCTGCAGAAAGTCCAGATGCTGAGTTTGATATGTGGTTAAGCACAGGACGTGTGCTAGAGCACTGGCACACAGGCTCTATGACTCAAAGGGTGCCTGAGCTTTATAAGTCTTTCCCTGATGCGCTTTGTTATATGCATCCTAAAGATGCTAAGCAACGGGGTTTACGCCGAGGTGATGAGGTACGTGTGATCTCCCGTCGTGGTGAGATTAAAACGCGAGTTGAAACCCGTGGCCGCAACAAACCACCCGTGGGCTTAGTCTTTGTGCCTTTCTTTGATGCAACTCAGCTTATTAATAAGGTGTGTTTGGATGCCACAGATCCAATTTCTAAGCAAACAGACTTTAAAAAATGTGCTGTCAAAATTGTTAAAGCCTAAGTGAAGGAGAATGATGATGTTTAAAATTTTCACCCAAAAATGGCTAACAGGTTGCTTTGGTTTAGGGCTGCTTGGCTTAAGTCTGTTTGTATCTGGTGTATCCAATGCACAAGCACAAGACGTCCAAATAGCCACGATGCGTGACAATATCTTATTAACCGAGGAGGTTGCGCCGCCGGCAATTGCTAAGGTAGAAAATAAAGACTTGAAACGTATGCGTGATTACCCGCAACAACCACCAACCGTGCCTCACATTATTAGCAAATATCAAATTGATAAAAATGTGAACCAGTGTATGGATTGCCATGCTAGAGATAAAGCCAGTGATGTTCAGGCGACACCTGTAGGTGTGAGTCATTACCTCAATCGTGAAGATGAGTACCAAGCAGGCATGTCACCAAGACGTTATTTCTGTACTCAATGTCATGTGACTCAAACAGAGTCAAAGCCTTTGATAGACAATGTGTTTGTTGATGTAAATGACTTGATGAAACCAGCAGCTAAATAAGTAGGTCGAGTATGAAAAATATTTTGGCATTAATTAAGTTGGGCTGGCAGATACTATCTCGTCCAGCGGTGCATCTTTCTCTTGGATTTTTGGTGATCACAGGCTTTGTGTCAGGGGTGATTTTTTGGGGAGGATTTAACACGGCTATGGAATTAACCAATACCGAAGCTTTCTGTATTAGTTGTCACGAGATGGAAGACAACGTGTATATGGAGCTGCAGAGTACGATTCACTATAGTAACCGTTCTGGCGTGAGAGCGATTTGTTCTGATTGCCATGTTCCTCATGCTTGGAGTGACAAAATAGCCCGTAAAATGCAGGCTTCAAAAGAGGTCTGGGGTAAAATTTTTGGCACGATTAATACACGTGAGAAATTTGAAAATAAAAGACGAGAATTAGCTGAGCATGAGTGGGCAAGGCTAAAAGCAAACAATTCATTAGAGTGTCGTAATTGTCATGAGTTTGACTCAATGGACTTTACTCGACAAAGCAAACGAGCGGCTTTTCAGCATTCTGGTGCACTTGCCAGTGGTGAGAAAACCTGTATCGATTGTCATAAAGGGATTGCTCATAAATTACCTGATATGGCTGGGGTTCAAGGGATAAGTCACTAACCTTTTTAGATAAACCTGCCTATCTCAAGGACACTATTATTGGCTGTTCAACATCACTACTAATAGTGTCTTACAGATAGGCGCGCTCTATCAATTCTATTGGATAATTAATTGCCTGACAGAAGGCTTTGGAGACACCATGGGAAACCATGTAAGTAAAGAGTTTGTTCCTCTACGTATTGCTGTTTTAACCGTATCGGATACCCGCACAAGGCAGACAGATACATCGGGGAAACATCTTGTTGAGGCGCTTCAAAGCGCTGGGCATCATTATGAAGATAAAATCATCTGTAAGGATGATATTTATGAAATTCGTGCCTATTTATCTGCGTGGATCAGTGCTGCTGAGGTTAATGTGGTTCTGATAACAGGTGGTACAGGCTTTACCAGTCGTGACTCAACCCCCGAGGCGATTACGCCTTTACTTGATAAAACCATTGATGGCTTTGGTGAGTTATTTAGACACTTATCTTATGCTGATATTGGTACTTCTACTGTACAGTCTCGCGCGTTAGCTGGACTTGCTAATAATACTTTAGTGGTGGCAATGCCGGGTTCAACAGGAGCATGTGATCTGGCTTGGCAGGGCATCTTGAAAGAGCAGCTAGACTCTCGTCATGGGCCTTGTAATTTTGTGCCTCATTTAGCGGCTGATGCTAAGTGTTGTGAAACTCGTCTCTAATATCAGTCAGTAAAATACATAAAGAAAATACACTTCAAAAAGAAGAATCGGGTTTTTAGATATTTTGTTTAAAAACTCGAATTCTTTGACGAATATCACTATAATGCGCGCCTTAATTTTAACTGCTCTGGTTTTACGTTCCAGACCGCATTGGAGTGATACATGTCTCAATCTACCCGTACTAATACCCCCACAGAAAATACAGAACAGGTTGTTGTCTGTGCTTTATACAAGTTTGTTACCTTAAAAAACTATGTTGAGTTAAGAGAGCCTTTATTAGCTTGTCTTACTGACAATGAGGTACGTGGTACCTTGTTATTAGCTGAAGAGGGTATTAACGGTACTGTGGCAGGAAGCCGTGCTGGTATTGATGCTATGTTAGCTTGGTTGGATCAACAACCAGGTCTTGAAAATATTGTCTCGAAAGAATCTTATGATGAGGCGATGCCGTTTTACCGCACTAAGGTAAAACTGAAAAAAGAAATCGTTACCATGGGTGTAGAAGGCATAGATCCAAAAGAAGTTGTTGGTACTTATGTGAAACCAAAAGATTGGAATGCTCTTATTTCTGATCCTGATGTAGTTTTGGTTGATACACGTAATGACTACGAAGTACAAATCGGTACCTTTAAAAATGCGGTAAACCCTAAAACGGATACTTTCCGTGAGTTTCCTGCTTATGTTGAAGAAAACATGGATCCAGGCAAACAAAAGAAAGTGGCTATGTTCTGTACGGGTGGTATTCGTTGTGAAAAATCGACAGCTTATATGAAAGAGCAAGGTTTTGAAGAGGTTTACCACTTAGAAGGCGGTATTCTTAAGTACTTAGAAGAAGTGCCAAAAGAAGAAACACTTTGGGAAGGTGACTGCTTTGTTTTTGATAACCGAGTCTCAGTGAATCACGACCTTGAAAAAGGTGAATATGACCAGTGTCACGCTTGCCGTATGCCAATTACCAAAGAAGAGCAAGAAGATGAGCGTTTCCAACAAGGTGTGAGCTGCCACCATTGTTTTGATAAGTACACAGATGCACAACGTCAGCGCTTTATTGAACGTGAGCGTCAAGTACAGTTAGCTAAAGAACGTGGCGAAGAACATATAGGAGCAGAAGTTTCCGATGCTGTGATGAAACACCGCCAAGAAAAGCAGGATGATAAAGAGCGTCAGCGCCTGTTAAGAGAAAAAAGACAAGCGACAAAGGCGTAATTTCAATTAATTGAAATTAGGTTCATTGTAAAGGCCAGTATGAAGTGTCTTCATACTGGCTTTTTTTATGTTTTAAATTTTGTTGTTAAGATAATTTTAAGATGTTTTTTGTCATTTGGCTTTTTTGAATTCTCATAATAAATTAAATTAAAACAATGTCTTATAAGTTATTTTTTTCATCATATGTGACTGTCTGTGTTGCTTCTTAAAATTGGCTTTTGTGATAAAGGATTAAGGGAAAATTGAGTTCGCTTATGGCTTGAGCTAAGGAAAATGTCAAAACTATACTGTTTCGCACCTTAAGAGGGCGGTATGCCAAGCAGAGCCCATAACAATAAAATTTTATAGGGAATGAAAATGAAGAAACAAATTGCGCTATTAACCACGCTCACTAGTGCCTGTTTTTATCCTCTGATGTTAGAGGCAAATCAAGCCAAAACAGTGAACGTGATGGCTCCATTAGAAATTACGAATGAGGCTGCTTGGAATACCTTTCAAAACCAGCTCTATACCGCTAAAAATATGGGCATAGATGCTGTTTCTGTGGATGTTTGGTGGGGTAAGGTGGAAGCCGCTGGCGATCAAAACTTTGATTGGACCTACTATGACAAGGTGGTTGAAAAGTTAGAAAACGCCTCGTTGCATTGGGTACCCATTATTAGCATGCACCAATGCGGTGGCAATGTTGGGGATGACTGTAATATCCCACTACCGAATTGGATTTGGACTGCCTATGGTTCAGTTAATCAAAATGACCTTAAGTATTTGAGTGAGCAGGGTAACTACTCCCAAGAAACGGTTTCGCTTTGGGCAGATGATCTTGTATTACCTCAATATCAGCAGTTTTTAGAAGCGTTTGAATCACAATATGCCAGCAAAGCGAGCATGATAGACGAAGTTAATATCTCTATGGGGCCCGCAGGTGAGTTGAGATACCCTTCTTATAATAGTCATGATACGGGAACGGGTTACCCTACAAGAGGGGCTTTCCAAGCTTATGGGGCTAGAGCTGTAACAGATTTTCAAAATTGGAGCATGACGAAATACCAAAACTTGGCGGGTATAAACCAAGCTTGGTCATTATCTTTGACCAATATTAATCAAGTGACACCACCATCAAATGCAGATTTCTTTATCAATCAAGGGGATCAGTTCAATACTCAATATGGTAAAGACTTTATTCGTTGGTATCACGAGAGTTTGGTGGCACATGGCAAACGTATGATGGATATGGCTATTACCAGCTTGGATGGCGCCCTTAACAATGTTGAGTTAGGTTTTAAAATCCCTGGTATTCATTGGAAAATGGGGATTACAGATAATACTCGTCGATCAGCAGAAATGGCAGCGGGTTTGATTCCTTCTGATATCGACTTAACAAGCCGTAATACGGCCCATGGTTATGAAACCATCTTATCCTTAGTTGAAAGTTATAAAGCAAACCCAAGGTCTGTGATATTACACTTCACGGCTCTTGAAATGGATAACCAAAACTTTGCTCCACAATATAGTTTGGCTAAAGATTTAGTCTTTTGGGTGGCAGAAGGTGCGGCCGATAAAGGCGTTGTGATTAAGGGAGAGAATGCACTTGCAGGTGGTGTTGCAACCCAAACAGGCTGGAACAATATCGAAAATGCCTTTCGTTATGCCAGTTACGAAGGCATGACGGTATTACGTATTGGCGATGTGACTAACGGCGGCACAGGTCAATCATGTTATAGTCAATTTATTACTAACTTCAAAGCTGATACAAACCAAGGCAGCCAAGCCCATGTTAGCTTTAGCTGTAATAATGCGACAACCTATTTGGGTCAAAGTGTTTATGCGGTGGGCAACATTGATGCTTTGGGTAATTGGCAGTCAGCTCAAGGGGTTAAGTTAGACCCAGCAAATTACCCAAATTGGCAAGGTATTGTATCAGTACCTGCGAATACTCAAATCGATTGGAAATGTGTGAAGCGTGAAGACACGGATGCTAGTGCAGGTGTTGAATGGCAAGGTGGTGCTAACAATCAAATCACCTCAGGTAATCTTGGCCAAACAGTACAATCTAGCGCTAATTTTTAAGTTTTTCATAAAAGTTTAAAGCAGGCTTTAGCTTTCTAGGGAAGTAATTCGGTTTACCCTTACTTCCCTAGATTCTTATTTAGTCGGCGATTTAAGCTTAAAGAGTGAGCTGAGGAAAAATAGGTCGGTACAATATCTTTAACCCATAAATAATCCATACAGAAAGGACAAATGGTGCAGTTAAAGCGGGTAAGTCTACAAAGCTAAAGGCATGGGTAATTAATACACTCAAGCAGGTACCAAGAGTCATCATTATTAGCTTAGATTTACATTTCTCGACTAATGCTATGCACACTAATACAGCGTTGTAACTATAAATACCTTGCTCAATACCATCCTGAGATAACCCCAGACTTAATGCAAAAATGACACTTAAAGCTGATGCGAATACTGTCCACATGGCCATTTTATGGGAGTGGATAGCGATAGCAATGACGCAGAATATACTGGCTATAAGGCTATCTAGAAAAACAACTTGTCCTAAACCTTTAATACTCGTGAATGAGTCAATACTCATACCTGATGTGTCGATAATAAGGCTAACTGGAGCAAGGTTTAGGTAGGAACTTAGTAGTATGACTAACCAAGCAGTAAGGATATAAGGGCTAGTATAAGGAGGGATTTTCGTCCCTAAAAGAGTGCTTATTTTATCTGTAATAAGCGTGCTGAAAAT
This sequence comes from Marinomonas sp. SBI8L, assembly GCF_001624705.1. Taxonomy (GTDB): domain Bacteria; phylum Pseudomonadota; class Gammaproteobacteria; order Pseudomonadales; family Marinomonadaceae; genus Marinomonas. The sequence continues at coordinate 240,365 of NZ_JSEO01000006.1, read as the reverse complement.
ACTGGCAAGGACTATGATGGCACAAGTTGTAAGGCTGAATTCATAGAATGTTAGAATCGCCATGCCAAGCAAAGCAGGGTTATAACCAAATAAGCCTAAATCAATTTTATGCTTATCTAATTTCATCAAACTTGCCGTGACCACACCTGTCGTTGCCCCTAGAAGGCAGCCAACTAATAAGCTGGGTGAAAATAAGGCAAGTGTGATGACTATTACAAAACCAATAACAGGATTACTCAGTAAAAAAATTTGGCTAAGCCCATGTAAGTACGAAACTGAATACCGCATGCTTGACTTTATCCTCTTACTGATACGAGACGCTGTTAATAATTCGGGCATGCTAACTGAAAATTAACTGAATAATAAGTATCTTTATTGCTAAATATGAAATTAAAATTTCACATCTTGGTTTTTAGAATAATTGGTACAAACTTGTTTTAGTTAGATAGTATTAGGGGATCTGTCGTAATTAGAGCGGTTTTAATTTAAAAAGTGCGATATAGAAATAAGAGGACAAGGGCATGAGTTACCAGTCAGTATTGGATTTTTGGTTCAAAGAATTGTCAGCGAAACAATGGTTTGCCAAAGATGATGATTTAGATAAAGCCATTAGCGAGCGCTTTTCAGTATTACACCACCAAGCAAGCGTGGGTGAGCTAAGCCATTGGCGAAATACCCCAAAATCGGCTTTAGCAGAAATTATAGTATTGGATCAATTCTCGCGAAATATGTTTCGAGGAACGCCTAAATCATTTGCTTTTGACAGCTTAGCCTTAGTTTTAGCGCAAGAGGCAATCAGGCGTGGGGACTATAAAGAGTACGAACCTGAAGAATTTAATTTTATGATGATGCCCTTTATGCATAGTGAATCAGCTTTAGTTCATGAAGAGGCGTCAACTTACTTTCAATTATCTAATAATGAAAATATGAAAGAATATGAACAAAAGCATCTGGACATTATTAACCTCTTTGGTCGTTATCCCCATAGAAACGAAATTTTAGGTCGTGAATCTAGCCAAGAGGAACTCGACTTTTTAGTGGATAACCCAGGCTTCTAAAATGCTTTTATAACCCCCATTTCACAATGATTTTTGAGTAGGCCTCTGATTGTTTGAAATCAATTAGAGCCTGCCTAAGCTTTCTAATTAAAGCATCAGATGTTGTTAGGCTTGCTGCTAAGTAATATCCTTCTTGAGAAATCTCATCTAACTTAAAGACGTTTTGAATCCAATTGTCAGGCTTATCACCATATGAGGTAACGACGTGATTCATAACGGCATTTGGCATAGGCCAAAGATCTATTCGGCCTTGCTTTAACTGTTTATAGTGTTGCTGGTAAGTGTTTTCGCCACTGAGTCGCTTTAGGTTCACAAAATCAAATCCCTTGGTTAATAGGAATGTTTCCCTAGCATCTTTATAAGTGGTTCCTATTGTGAAGGGCTTCATGTCTTCAAGCGTATTTATTTTAATGTCTGTTCGGCTTTTAAGGGCAAATACGGATTGATTAGCAGGAACTAAAATACCGACCCATTTAAATAATTCTTCTCTACTTTTACGACGACTAATAGAAAAAATAAATGCGTTTTTCTTGCTTTGGCTGATATGCATAGAGCGGGCCCAAGGAAAGCTTTTAATTTCATACTCCTGTTCAGTGATTTGCATGATGGCTTCTACTACTTCGGTTGAAGCGCCAATAAATTTCCCTTTATCTGTGTAGTTAAAAGGGGGAAATTCTTCACTATAAAGAGTGATGGGGGCTGCCACTAGAGGAGGAGTTAAGAGAATTAACAACAAGGCAATACTGAACTGGTTAAATAACATAAGCGGCCTCAGTAAAGGATACAGGGTATAACTTACTTTTTAGCTTAGCAGGTTTCGTCAAATTTTAAGGTCAAGCGAATACAGAAAAAGTTTAATTTGTTATTATTAACAAGGTATTACACTCTATTCTTGGGCTTATAGCAGCAGATTGATAAGGTGGGTTTGATAGTGGTGAGTCTATGAATATTAATGATATGTTAGTTTTTGCTGAAGTGGTCGCTAAAGGTGGTTTTACTGCAGCTGGCGAGTCGCTTAATAAGCCTAAATCCAACATAAGTCGTACGGTAACGCGGTTAGAAGAGAGTCTGGGAGTGACGCTTTTGCAAAGAACCACGCGTAAACATACCTTGACTGAAGTTGGCCAAATCTATTACCAGCATTGCTTGAGAATTAAAGAAGAGTTGGAATCTGCCCAATACTCTCTAGAAACACTGACACAAACACCAAGAGGCACATTAAGAGTGAGTGCTTCTGTGGCAGTTGGGCAGAACTTGATAGCGCCTTTAATGACAGGCTTTATGGAAGCCTATCCTGAAGTGAGTGTAGATTTTCGCCTGATTAATCGTCGTGTTGACGCAATAGATGAAAACTTTGATATTCTCATTCGCGTCGGAGAGTTAGCCGATTCAAATTTGGTGGCCAGTTCTCTGTGTTGCCGCCATCTGAATTATTATGCTGCCCCTGAATATTTAGCCGGCAAGCCCGAACCTCACATTGCAAATTTACATGACTTTCAATTGCTGCATATGAATAGTCTGAATAACCCTCCCTTGTGGCTTTTTGAAAATCAAGATCAAGAGTTCGAATTTAACTTTAAACCGAGTTTTGAATCGGATGATTTTAGTGTAATAAGACAGGTTCTGATAGATGGATTTGGAGTCGGACAATTACCAGATTATATGGCGGAAACCTATGTGGAAGATGGCAAGCTCGTTCGCGTTTTACCTAATTGGCATGGACCTCAGGTTGCATTACATTCATTGGTTCCAAGTCGCAAAGGTATTACGCCAAAAGTCAGGGCGTTTTTAGATTACATAAAAGAGCGTGTTTAAACCGACTTGATTTTCAAAGCAAGCTTAAGACTAAAATTTAACTATAGAGCATAAAATATGAGCCAAATTGAAACCCCAATCTATGACATTTCTATTTTAGGTGGCGGCATTGTGGGGCTATCAACGGCTTGGCAATTGCAACAAGCTTATCCAGATAAAATAATAGTCCTGATTGAAAAAGAAGCTGAATTTGGTTTGCACCAAACAGGGCACAATAGTGGGGTGATTCATGCAGGTGTGTATTATCAGCCAGGTAGCTTAAAAGCGCAGTTCTGTAAGCAAGGGGCAGCTGCCACTAAAACTTTTTGTGCAGAACACAAGATTGACTTTGATGTGTGTGGCAAACTTTTGGTTGCCACGAATGCCTTAGAGCTCTCACGACTAGAAGCATTAAAACTGCGATGTGATGAAAATGAAATTCCTATTCAATGGTTAGACCAGCCTGCTTTAAGAGCTGAAGAGCCTAATATTAAAGGGCTTGCGGCGATTTTAGTTAAAGATACAGGTATCGTAAATTATCAAAAAATATGTGAAAAACTCGCTCAACTCTTTACCGGATTAGGTGGCATTCTAATGACTTCAGGTGAAGTTATAGGGTTGAAAGAAACAAATGACGCTGTGCATATTGAAATAGATCAATCTGGTGCTAAACAGGCTCCCACAAAAAGCTGGATTACTAGCCAGTTTGTAGTGGCTTGTACCGGCTTGATGGCTGATAGAACCACAAAAATGTTGGGTATAAAAACCGATTTTCAAATCATACCTTTTAGGGGGGAGTATTACCGCCTGAATGCCAAGCATGATCAAATTGTGAAGCATCTCATTTATCCTGTGCCAGACCCAGAGCTTCCTTTTTTAGGTGTGCATCTTACTCGTATGATAGATGGCTCAGTGACAGTGGGGCCAAATGCAGTACAAGGGTGGAAACGAGAAGGTTATGGCAAGCTTAACTTTAGTTTGAAAGATGTTTGGCAAATGGTGTTATTCAAAGGCTTTTGGCGTTTGTTAGCTCAACATTGGAAAACGGGTTTAAAAGAAACTCGCAACTCTTGGTTTAAGCAAGGCTATTTAAAGGAAGTTCAAAAGTACTGTGACCAAATCAATCTAGATGACTTAGAAAGCTATCCAGCGGGGATAAGAGCGCAAGCCGTTATGCAAGATGGTAGCTTGGTACATGACTTTTTATTTGCCCAATCTAAACGCTCCCTACATGTCTGCAATGCGCCTTCTCCGGCAGCTACTTCTGCATTTCCGATAGGTAAGTACATTATTGAAAAGCTGGAAGGGCTGGTGGAAGCTAATCAAACTAAAAAATAAAGGTATCAAGATGAAGGGTATAATGAGTTTATACCCTTTAACAGCTTCTAACTCAGTCGGTTTTTTAACGTAATTTTTAATCGATTTTTCATATTTTCAAACACTCTTACCAAGTTAACGTTAGTTTCCATCTAATGCCAAGGAAACTATCATGTCAGACTCCGACTTCTCACAATCAAAAATTGATTTTACCTTTATTTCGAAGCTTGAAGGTTCAAGTAATAAGGGCTATGTACCTGATCCAAAAACCAGTAAATCAGGCGTCACCATAGGGTCTGGCTTTGATATTGGCCAGCGTACTCAAGCAGAACTAAAGCAGGCTTTCACTGGTGACCTATGCAAAAAACTACTGCCTTATGCTGATAAGATTAAACAAAATGCCTGTGATGTACTGGCAGAATATCCGCTTACGGTTACGACTGAAGAGGTGGACTGCATTAATGAATTCAGCCATAAAAATGCACAGTTTAATTTAATTAGAGAATGGCGAGCTGCTGATACTTATGCTGACTTCGATGCGCTATCTTCTCAGTGCCAAACGGTTATTGCTTCTGTGTCGTTTCAATATGGCAGTCTTAGATTAAAAACCCCTAATTTTTGGCGTCAAGTAACGTCAGGGGATTGGCAAGCAGCATGCAAAAACTTGCGTAACTTTGGTGATAAATATCCTAGTCGACGTAATAAAGAAGCGGACCTTCTAGAAACTTGGCTATCTTAGTAACCAAATTAATTTAGAGTTTTGGCTTTATTTTGAGAGCTTCTAGAATACTGTGACTAATTTGTTCTGCCCAAACTTGATATCCCGCCTGGTTTGGATGGTAGCCATCAATTGCCATCCACTTGGGTTGAATGGGTAGGCTTGCCTCAATAAAAGTCCAGTTTGAGCTAAGGCATAGTTTCTTTAAACATAGGTCGAGTAATTGAGACCTTAAACCAATAAAGCGGTTTAAAGGGAAGGGAAGCGCTGGAAACAGTGCCATGTCTGGTACTTGAGTAAAAAATACCTGACTATTTGGACCAGAAAACTTATCGACGCATTGCTTTAACTGCATCCGCCAGTTTTTTGTCGAAGTAAACTTGGTTGTATCATTCACACCGACAGTAATTAATAAAATATCAGGATTAATTAAGTCAGAGCTAAGTTGATTCAATTGAGATAGGGTTGCACCATTTTTAGCTAGAATATGCCAATTAATAGAGCCTGTATGAACTTGGTTGAGCCTATCGATAATGCCCTTGGTTAACCCTTGTTCGAGTTTATTAACACCAACACCTGCTACAGTACTTTCCCCTATATGCAATATATTTAAACTGGCATTTGGGGAGTGAGAGACTTGCTTTCCATCTGCAATGGGTAAGCGCAGAGTATTCGCTTTTACCTTTTTTGCTTGAAAGATAATGAGAGGTAATAAGGGAATGAATCCTATTAAGCGAATAAAATAGTTAAGACTTTGTCGGTTAGTCACTGGGTATCCCTATCATTTGTATCTAAAACAGTGCTTCTATTGATACCAAGCTATTAAGTTGACTCAGACATTCATCTAATGATGAAGACTCGTGTACACTTTCTTTGTCCGCTAGGAAGGCAGACATACTTTAGCTAATTTTTTAAGCAAATGACAAGGAGTCTTTATGTTGCTTAGGTATTTAACAGATTTAACCTCTCTTATATTTAACCTCATCTCAAGAGCACAAATCTTGTGTGCTTTAACCTGCTTAGCTTTATTTTCCCCGCTTCTAAAAGCTGAATTGCCAGTGCAATTAGTGAGTGTTTATCAATCAAATATTCATCTTGAAGATTATCTTGTTAGTGAAAAATTTGATGGTGTGAGGGCAATCTGGCGAGAGGGTAAATTAGTCACGAAAAATGGTAATCCAATTCATGCACCAACTTGGTTTATAGAGGCCTTGCCTGATGTTTGGTTAGATGGTGAGCTATGGTCTAAGCGACAAGATTTTGAATTTGTTGCTTCTACCGTATTAAGTAAGAAGGTAAATCAAGAAGCATGGAAAAAGATCACCTATAAAGTGTTTGATATGCCTGATTACCAATCGCCCTTTGAAGTAAGGGCCAAAGCTTATACGGCTTTACTCAATGAGTTAAATACTGATTTTATCAAGCCTATTGAGCAAATCACTATAAAAGATAATGATGCTTTAAGTGAGATGTTAAAGGACTACACAAAAAGAGGGGCTGAAGGGCTTATTTTACATAGAAAGCAGGCAAAATTTGCGTCTGGTCGAAGTGATAATGTCCTCAAACTTAAACCTTATCAAGAGTCACAAGCGAGAGTGAAGGCGTACGTGCCTGGTAATGGAAAATACCAAGGACAAACAGGCGCTTTAGTCGTGCTTTGGCAAGAAAATCATGACAGCCCAATAATACGTTTTAAGATTGGTTCAGGCTTAAGTGATGAGGAGCGAATTGCTCCTCCAGAATTGGGTAGTCTGATTCGTTTTAAGTATCATGGCTTAACTAAAAATCAGATCCCAAGGTTCGCAAGTTATATCGGCTTAGTTAGACCTCAATAATGGCGATGCCTATGCGTTTTAAAGTTAAAATTCATAGGCATTTAAAATCATTATTTGAAGGCGAGTGACGTATCACTATGATGGTCTGGTTTGCGCCAGTTTTTGTGCTTGGTAATAGATGACAATAATGGCTAATACGCACAAGAGACAAACCACAAATAGGCTAACTTTAGCCTGTAGGCTTAATAACCATCCACCCACTAAAGGGCCAGTTGCAAAACCAATGGAATACAATGAGGCGGCTCCGAAATAACTACCTTTCAGGTGCGCAGGAGCGAGACGGTCAATTTGCACACTCAAAGTCGGAAATGCAATTACTTCCCCAATACTCAAAAATAGCGTGCCAAGCACCCAACCATAGGCATAATCTTCAGGGGTAAAAATAAAGATTATTTGCGCCACTCCCATTAAACCTACACCTAAACGGGTTCTGAAAAAGACATTTTTCTTTTCCAATAAGGCCAATAGGGGAAACTGAAGCAAAATCACGGTGCAGGTGTTAACGACTACAAGAATGCCAATCCATTTAACGGCATCTTCTAAGCCGCTTCTGGCTAATACTTGAGGAATCGACGACTCAATATGGGAATAGACAAACATCAGTAGTATGTTTGCAATCAAGAGGCCCATGAAAAGCTTGTCATTAGCAATTACCATAAACACTTTACGAAAGCGTATGACGGATTCATGGCTTGGGGGCAGGGTAACCCTACTAAAGTGAAAACCAAGCCCCAGCATAAGTGCGTAAACAAAGTAGGTCACACCCGTAACATAAAACAAAGCTTGAGGCTGTGATAAGGCTAAACTGATGCCGAGAAGTGGGCCGATTGCACCGCCAGCATTGAGAATGAAATAGCGCATATTTAAGGCTAATTCTCTGTCTTTCTCTGATTCTAGGTTATCACTGATGACGGCTTTACCCGGCGCTTCAATCGTAGGTCTCATGAGACCTGCAAAAATCATTAAGGCAGCCAGTTGCCAGAGTTCATTTGCACCGCCAATGCCATAATAAATCAAACCCGCAAAAATACAGCCAATTAGCATGATGAGTTTGCGGCCTAACTTGTCAGATAAGTAGCCAACATAAAGACCAAATACCGAGGCAACGGCAGCAGACACAGCAAAGATCAAACCTATTTGAGCTTCGCTTGCATGATAATCATCGAACAAAACAACAATAAGAAAAGGCCAAGCCATAAAATAGCTAGTACGGGCTAAAAAAGTACCGAATAGAATGAGCCAAACAATGGTAGGAAAGCGTTTTATGCGTTCGAGTTTAAACAGTGAATCTGATGTTTTGGTTTGTGAGCTTATGGTCATACTTGTATAAAAATACAAACATCAAAGCATAGGGAAAGCGTTTATATTCATCCTTAATGTTGATACGAGAAAGTCTCGATTGCCGATAATTGGCAAGGTCTAGTCCGTTTAGCTTAAAGAGTGTCGAAGGGGTCTTAAGCTGAATAATGAGGGACAAGATTAGCTTAGATAAAAGCTTGAATCCAGAGGAAATAATCAGAGCAAGAATAAAGTCTCCTGCTCTGATTAAAAAGTTTGACTAGCGTTTTTTGAGAGAACCTTCAGAAAAGGTAACAAACTCTTCAGCAGTAGAAGGGTGTACGCCAACTGTTGCATCAAAGTCTGCTTTGGTTGCGCCTGCTTTAATCGCAATACCCAAACCTTGAATAATCTCACCTGCATAGTCACCAACCATGTGGCAACCAATGACTTTATCATTGCTGTTGTCTACCAAAAGCTTAGTTAAGCAGCGAGCATCAGAGCCACTTAAAGTATGCTTCATCGCTCTGAAGTCACCTTGGTAAACTCTAAAATCAATACCACGAGCTTCTGCTTCCTGTTCACTTAAACCAACGGTACCAATAGGCGGCTGGCTGAACACGGCAGTAGGGATATTGTCATAGTCGTACTCTTCACTTGTTCCTTCAAACCAGTACTGGATAAGTGCCATGGCTTCACCAATAGCAACAGGGGTTAGCTGCACACGGTTTATCACATCACCTAGAGCGAATACATTTGAGGTAGATGTTTCAAAGTTTTTATTAACCTTAATCGCGCCTTTATCTAGTTCAATACCAGCCGCTTCTAAATTCAAACCATCTGTATAAGGTACACGACCTGTGGCGTATAGAATCAAATCAAAGCTCTCTTCACGGCCGTCTTTAAAGGTAACGATTCGAGCACCGTCAACTTGGTTAGCATCAGCTAAACACATACTTTGAATATCTGTGTTTAATCTTAGATCGACACCGGATTTGATATATTCATTGCTAGCAAAATCACGAACATCTTGATCAAAGCCTCTTAGGACTTGATCACCACGATAAGCTAGGCTGGTATCCACTCCAAAGCCATTTAGTATGCCTGCAAATTCTACGGCGATATAACCACCGCCAACAACAAGGGCTTTCTTAGGGAGTTTGTCTAGGTAGAACATCTCGTTAGAGCTAACGGCAAGCTCAGCACCTTCAATCTCGGGGATATAAGGCTTAGCGCCAACAGCTATCAGGATCTTTTCTGCTGTGTAAGTTTGGCCATCGACTTCTACTGTGTGTGCATCAACAAACTTAGCGTAACCATTGATGATTTCAACACCTGCTTTGGTTAGCATGTTTTGGTAAATGCCATTCAGTCTTTCTATTTCTTTAGTTTTATTATCTCTTAATGTTGGCCAATCAAATGTCGCTTCTTGCTTAGACCAACCAAAGCCTTCTGCTTCACTAAAGCCGTGGCCATATTCAGCGCCATATACAAATAGCTTTTTTGGGACACAACCTATATTAACGCAAGTACCGCCTAAGGCACTGGCTTCAGCAACGGCGACTTTATACCCTTTACCTGCTGCTATACGGCTCGCTCTGACACCACCTGACCCTGCACCTATGACAAACAAGTCATACTGATAAGACATAATGTTAACTCCATGAAATTGCAGAAATTTAATTTTAAAATGATTCTAACAGTGGACTCTAATCTATGCCAAAAGAATCGAACTATTAAAGTGATAGGGATTGCCTTAAGTACCTTCAATGGTTTTTTTAATATTAAGCACAAAATACGGCCTAGTTTGATACTTTTCCCTCCAGCCTGAATAGTCAGACTGAGGAAAGGTGATTTAATTCCAAGCATTTTAATAAAGCGGATAATTTTATTTTAAGCTATGGTCTTTGCTGTTACTCGCCTGCTAAGCTGGGTATCATGAACACAACCCAATACTAGGATTTGTTATGAAAATTGTTTCTTTTAACATCAACGGCTTAAGAGCACGCCCCCATCAAATTGAAGAACTGGTAAAGAGCCAATCTCCCGATATTATTGGCCTTCAAGAAATCAAAGTTCACGATGAAGTTTTCCCACATGAAATTCCGCAAAGCATTGGTTATCACGCCTATTATTATGGTCAAAAGTCTCACTATGGTGTGGCTATCTTCTCAAAAGAAGAGGCTGTGAAAGTTGAATATGGTTTTCCAAACGATGAAGAAGATGCTCAAAGGCGCATGATCATCGCCACTTACAAGACAGATAAAGGCTTGCTGAAAGTTATAAATGGCTATTTTCCACAGGGTGAAAACATAGAGCACGAAACTAAGTTTCCTGCTAAGCAAAAGTTTTATGCAGACCTTATGGATTACTTAGAAAGTCATATTGGTGATGAAGAAGTCATCGTGATGGGCGACATTAATATTTCTCCAACTGATTTAGACATAGGTATCGGGCCGCAAAATGCAAAACGTTGGCTTAAAACGGGTAAATGCAGTTTCCAGCCGATAGAGCGTGAGTGGTATGCAAAACTAGAAAATTGGGGATTAACCGATACATACCGTCATTTGAACCCAGGCAAAACTGATAGATATTCTTGGTTTGATTACCGCTCAAAAGGGTTTGATGATGAACCAAAACGAGGCTTGAGAATTGATGTCATTATGGCGACAAAAACGCTTATGACAAGCTTAAAAGATGCGGATGTTAACTATGATTTAAGGGCAATGGAGAAGCCTTCTGACCACGCACCAATATGGACCGACTTTAATATCGAGGTTTTAGCTAAATAAAAACTTTACACTAAAATTAAACCCATCTGGTTGATCTTGTTGAATAAAATTTTCTTTGTGGGTTTATAATCTTGAGTGTAAGGACAGTGTAAAAGTACCTAGCCAAGCACTTTAGCCGCGTGTAACATGGTGGTTACAAAAAGTAACGGGTTAGAGAGTGGTTATGCTAGCGAGTAATATATTTTTTCCTGAACTTTTAGCGCATACAGGTCAGGCTGCAAGCCTACTTAAAGCTATCAGTAACGAACATAGGCTGATGATCTTATGCACATTACAGTCAGGTGAATTGTCGGTTGGCGCTTTGAATAAAAGTGTTAGCTTAAGCCAATCTGCTTTGTCTCAGCATTTAGCCGTACTTCGTAAAGATAATTTGGTTGCAACAAGAAGGGATTCTCAAACAATCTATTATACGATTGCGGATGAGAGAGTCTTGGTGTTGATGCAGACACTGCAGACTATGTTTAGTCAGCCTGAAGAAAAAAGAGAAATGGAACTATCTTAGATTGTTAATTTAAGTTTTTGTTTTAACTGTAATTAACTTAAGTGTTACTTAAAAATATAAGTAACACTTAAGTTATTATCCTCCTTAAAGCGTGTTATAAACTTCTGCGTCTCGGTACTCTAAAACCTCTAAAGTATCGCCTGCTTTAATATTTCCTTCATTCATTGCGACGATATTCATGCCAAAAGTAGGGCCTTTATCTTTGCCTTCCTTCTTTAGAAAACGAAAGTTTTTAAGGCTCTTAAAGGGCTCGCCTTGGCTATTAAACTCACCTGTTTCTGGGTCTACGGTTGTGAGCGTACAACGGACACAAGGTTTCACCGTTTCAAAAATAACCTCACCAATTTTAAACCTTGCCCAAGTGTCTTCTGCAAAAGCATCACAATCATCAATAATCAGATTAGCTCTAAACTGAGCGATATTCACTTTTTCGGGGCAAACTGCTTGTAATGCTTCTAAAGAGGCTTTTGAGGTAATTAAGAAAGGATAGCCATCAGCAAAAGCAACAGGTTTGTCAGGTCTATTGCCAGTAACTCTCTCAGATTGCTCACCGAAATACACTAGTTCAACCTCTTTACCAATAATTTGACTGAACCAGTTGTTATAGTCTTGGCCGCAGATTTGAGCAGAAACTTGTGTTCCCCAAATCTTGACTGACTTATAGTCAGCGGCAAAATTACTTTGATCTAGCCTAATGCTTTTATCTTGATAACTAAGAGACAGAAGCCCTTGTGAATCATAGAGGGCGTGGATTTGAGTTAAAATAGGGTACTTTCTAGCGGTCACAAAGTTGCCATTGGCTAGGACTAACATATAACGTCGATCATCGAATAAACCGCTTTGTTTCACTTGGCTTGTCTCTAGCGAGATGCCGGCTATAGATTTAACTGGGTAGATATGAATCGAGTCGAGTTTCATTTGCTAAGTTCCATCAATTAAAAAATGCGAAAGTCCCAATGATTCAAATTCACTTATCAGTAATTTGAATCAAATTAGTAGAATAGGGATGGTAAGAAAAATAAAGGATTGCTGCTAGGTTTTTCTCATTGTTGATATTGCTTGGAAGGCAAAACTTCCTATTAACATGGAAGAAAGAAAATACACACCTTCCATTGGGTTGTTTACTAGAGCGGTTAAAGCAGGACCTGGACAGTAACCCGCAAGACCCCAGCCAATTCCAAATAAAATAGCACCGAATATTAAAGGTTTATCTAAGGCGAGCTTGCTTGGTAGTCGCCAAATTGATGTAAATTTAGGCTTTGTCATCTTATTCTTAATCGCGTAGGCCAAAACGCCAACCGAAATTGCCGACACCATGACAAAAATAAGGTCTGGATTCCAACTCGCATTTTTACTAAAAGAGCTATCTTGAGTAAAAATAGCGCTAACATCGAGAAAACTTAATACCGCATTTGGGTTTGCCATCTCGGATATTGCAAGGCCTGCTCCAAATAAAATACCTATTAACAAGTGCATAAGAATGTGAAAGATAGGAGATGACTTGTCTTGATTAGAAACCATATTGCTTTTCATACTATTGCTCATATTAGGCTCCTATTTGAAAAAGTCGGCTAGTCACATAAACGGTTATTATGGCACTAACCATAAATGTCATTGTAGCTACGATAGAGCGTGAAGATCCTCTTGAAATACCACACACACCATGACCACTGGTACAGCCATTCCCCATTCGGGTGCCAAAACCGACAATCAAGCCAGCAATGATGAGAAGAAGAGGGGAACGATCATTTGGCATCACAAATTGAGGTTCAAAAAATACCCCATAGCTACTGCCACCTATTAATGTGCCAATTAGAATCATGGCGAGATAAAATTTATTAGTGCCTTGTTCTTTGCTTTTATTAAAAGCAGTCTGATTAATTAAGCCACTAACACCTAATACACGGCCATATAAAAGTAGGTAGAGCAGAGCTGCAAAACCGATTAAAACACCACCGATAACACCTGAATTAATAAATTTCATATTCCAATCCAATATAAGCTTATAATTTATTGCTATATTGTTTTATGAAACGACTTCACTGTCAAGCTCCACCTTAGGTGTTAACTTGTATCAATCAAGGAACTTTTGTGTAAATCAAAATGCTATTATAGGCATGTCTTAAATCATGGCTTTTTTGCAGTATGATGTTTAAAGGAGAGAAGAAAAAACGTGTTTAGTTTGGGGTGTGCTTACGGGCTTGCAAAAACAGTGTTTATTTTACCAACGCCACCTAAAGGTGATTATCTAGTTGGCTCTAATGGCCATTTAAACCGGCCGTCTGTGGCAGATATTATTGCTCAGGATGGTAATCATTGGCGTAAGATTCTCACTATTATGGCGAAGCTGACGGCAGCTAAAATAGATTGGCGTGAATACAGAGACACTAGACTGATACAAGAAAGCGAGTGCATTTTATTTCAAATGCCAGAAAATTTTGATCAGGATAAAATTTATTATGTTTGCGGTGGTCAAATGCAGTCGACACTAAAAGAGAGTAGAGACTTTATTCAAGTCGATGAAAAAGGTCTTTTGAAAGTCGATCAAAACCTAATTTTCTGTCCCTATCCTGATTATCGACAATTTCCAAATAAATTGATTGATTTGAATTTAGCCTATTTGAATCAAGCCTTAGAAAATAAATAAATGGAGAAAGTATGTTAGCTGCATTTAAAAAAATCATTGAGCAATTTCAAGATCCAGAAGAAGCGGTAGAAGCTGTGTCTTACCAGCAAGCGGTTGCGGCACTGCTTATTGAAGTCATGTTGGCCGATGAGAAAATTGAAGAAACTGAAAAGCAGCAAGTTTTAAAGTTAATAGAGAAAGAAACCGGACTAGAGCAAGTTGAGCAACTCTACCTTGACATGAAACAATCCGTTGAATCAGCTAATGATATGTTCCAATTTACTAATGCTATTAATGAGCATGCAGGTAAGGAAGAGAAAGAAGCGCTAGTAGGTGCTCTCTGGCGTGTTGCTTATGCTGATGGCGTGTTAGATGAATATGAAGACTATCGCATCAGACGTATCTGTGAACTTTTATATGTGCCTCATTCCGTTTTTATTCAGACTAAATTAGCTGCTAAAGCCGCGAAAGACACTGAATAAAGCCTAAGGTAAGACTTTTAGACATAAAAAAACGCGATTCAGACTGGGTTTGAATCGCGTTTTTATTTGCTTTAAATTGACTTAAGTGTTTCCACAAACCCTTAAGCCAAGACTTAAAACAAAACTAACTGATTTTATGCAGCAAAGTTAGCAGCAGCAAAATCCCAGTTAGCTAGCGCCCAGAAACCTTTTAGGTAATCAGGACGAACGTTACGGTAGTCGATGTAGTAAGCGTGTTCCCAAAGGTCAACAGTCAATAGCGCTGTGTAACCGTCAGTAGAAGGAGTACCAGCATTGCTAGTGTTAACAATGTCTAATTCGCCTTCAGCTGTTTTTACCAACCAAGTCCAGCTAGAACCGAAGTTGTTAACTGCTTTGTCGTTGAATGCTGCTTGGAACTCTTCGAAAGAACCCCATTTAGCGTTGATTGCGTCAGCTAGTGCGCCTGCTGGTTGACCGCCACCTTGTGGGCTTAGGCTGTTCCAGAAGAAAGTGTGGTTCCAGATTTGTGCTGCATTGTTGAATACAGGACCAGCTGGAGCTGATGCAATAATGTCTTCTAGGCTTTTGCCTTCAAACTCAGAACCAGGAACAAGACCATTTAATTTAACAACATAAGTGTTATGGTGTTTGCCGTGGTGGAAGTCCAATGTTTCCGCTGACATGTGAGGCTCTAGAGCATCTTTTGCGTATGGTAGAGCTGGTAATTCAAACGCCATTTCTTTTCTCCTGCGATTTCATATTGAAAAATGCTTGTTATCAAGCAGTTAATGGTGCATATATAATAGCACCGAAGAATTGAAGATAATATTCCTTCAATTTGTGTGGTTATCCTTTTTTTCATTCAAAACAAGGGCTCAGTAAGAATTCAATGCCAAGACAAGATGATGATGTAGAAATTCCAAGCCTTACCTTGGACCAAGATGAAGTCAGTGACCGTCGTACTAATCAGTCCACAACGAAGAGACGATTGGCTCCTGCTTCGACTAAAGCTAAACTCTTAAATGAGGCAAAAGCACAACCCCAAGTGCAATATAAAAAGCCTAGTTTAATTGGGGTGTACCTGCTGTTATTTTTATTTGTTGGTGCTGCCTGCGCTGCTGGTTTTTGGGTCTGGCAAGACAACCAAAGACTAAAATCTGAGCTCGCTGCTACCAATACTCAACTAACTAACTTAGATCATCAACTGTTAGCGGCAGATGTGTCTGCCAATGAACAAGACTTGACGGTTGCAGAGACGTTAAAGAATCACAACAGTGAAATTCGTAAATTATGGGGTGTGTCTTATGACACTAACCGTAAGGCAATAAAAGCCAATACCACGAATGTGGCTAGTATAGATAAAAAGCAATCTAATTTACGTGAATCCCTTGCAACACAAGGCAAACTTGTTGCGGTTCAAGGTGAAGCCGTCAATGACATAGAAGCAAATTACCATAAATTGTTAGGTAATTTGAATCAAGTCGAGCAGGATAGCCAAACCCGTGCATTTGAAATTGACGCTATGCGTGAAGAGCAAGATGTTACTGGGCAAACCTTATCTAAGATGGGTGATGAAACCGCAAGTTTGATTGTGAAAGTGGAGCAGCAAAATGGTCAAATTGATGATTTGCTCAACACAATAAAAACAATGCAAACCAATAACCAAAGTGTGTCTAATCAGGTTAAATCTTTAACAGATACATTAGCGAAGATTGAAGCAAGCATTAGCCAAATTGATGAGAAAGTAGAAGGTTTACGCAGTGCTAAACCAGATATGCCAGCTAACCTGAAAGCTCAGTTGGATGACCATCAAGAGGCCATCAATGCTATTGATGCCTTTAGAATTCAAGTGAATGGCAAACTTAACCGAATCGATACCCAAGTTAATCAAATCATGTTGGAGCAACAACTGAGCGCTGAGCCATAAAATTGAGCTATTTATAAGCGCAATTTATCTCACAATATGGAATTGATAATTTCAAAATTTTGATTCAAATCAAAAAAAGGTCGACTAAGTCGGCCTTTTTTTTGATTTTGCTTTTCCCCTTAAGTCACTCGATTAAAATGCGCCCATTTTTAAAATCGACGTGAATGACTTATGACAGAACTACTTTCTCCAGCGGGTACCCTAAAAAATATGCGTTATGCTTTTGCCTACGGGGCAGATGCAGTATATGCAGGCCAACCTAGATACAGCCTAAGGGTGAGAAATAATGACTTTGATATGGCTAATCTCGCAACGGGTATAGAAGAAGCCCATGCACAAGGTAAAAAACTGTATGTCGCCAGTAACATTGCCCCTCATAACTCAAAAATTAAAACTTATCTAAGAGACATTGAGCCTGTTATCGAAATGGGCCCTGATGCCCTTATCATGTCTGACCCTGGCATGATGATGCTGATTAAAGAAAAGTGGCCCGATCAAGAGTTACATCTTTCTGTTCAAGCCAATGCAGTAAACTGGGCAACGGTTAAGTTCTGGCATGACTATGGACTTAAGCGCGTCATTTTATCCCGTGAATTATCTCTCGATGAAATAGCAGAGATACGTGCAAAAGTACCTGATATGGAGATTGAAACCTTTGTTCATGGTTCTTTGTGTATTGCTTACTCTGGTCGCTGCCTATTATCTGGTTATTTTAACCGACGAGACCCGAACCAAGGCTCATGCACTAACTCCTGTCGTTGGCAATATGATGTTAAAGATGCCAAAGAAGAACTGTCAGGTGACATAGTGCCGGCTGATGGTAGTCATTTGTACGAACAGGCTAAAAAAGAAGCGCAAATGTTTGATCCTTCAGGTTTTGATCAGCTGGCGCTAGGGGAAAATGACGACTTTAAAACCACATTAGGTGAGGGTAAGCCTTATGATGATGTGGTTTTATTGCGTGAGCAAGGCCGAGAAGGTGAGTACATGCCAGCGTTTGAAGATGAGCATGGCACCTACATTATGAACTCTCGTGATCTTAGAGCGATTCAGCATGTGGAAAAATTGATTGAAATGGGCGTGCATTCATTAAAAATTGAAGGTCGTACCAAGTCTCATTTTTATGCCGCACGTACTGCTCAGCTTTATCGCCAAGCGATTGATGATGCAACTCATGGTCGCGCATTTGATATGAGCCTCATGGATAGGCTAGAAGGCTTAGCTAACAGAGGTTATACAGAAGGCTTTTACCGTCGTCATGTGCATGATAAATATCAGAACTATCAACATGGTAACTCCCAATCGACAAAGCAGCAGTTCGTCGCAGAGATGAAAGGTTGGCACAATGGCATGTTAACCTTGGATGTGAAAAACCGCTTTAAAGTCGGTGATAGCGTGGAACTCATTACGCCAAAAGGCTCAAGGACTATCTTTATCAATACCATGTTGAATAAAAGAGGTGAGAGCGTAACTGTTGCACCTGGCTCTGGTCATGTTGTGAGCATACCTTGTGAGAGTGAACCTGCTGATATTGAGTACGGTTTAGTCATGCGTAATCTACCGAATTAAAGATTCTTTTTTTAATAAATTTCTTATTGGAAAATCAAACCTTTAGAATGAACTTCATAGGCTCAGCTTATGTAGTTCATTTTAAATATGTATATGTATAAATGTTCTATAAAAACACCTGCTTATAACTTTTTTTGAAAATAGCTTGCCTGTATAGTATCTCTCAAATGCCGAATCCATTCACTTTTAACGACTTTGAATTGTTAAAGATTTGAAGGGTTTAAAAGTCGGACACAACTGAGATAGGAAATTATGAACGAGGCGAGACTCACTCATTTAAAGCAGCTTGAGGCTGAAAGTATCCATATCATTCGTGAAGTGGCTGCTGAATTTGATAACCCTGTAATGTTGTATTCAGTAGGTAAAGACTCTGCTGTAATGCTGCATTTGGCTATGAAAGCCTTCTACCCAGGTAAACCACCATTCCCACTAATGCATGTGGACACAGATTGGAAGTTTAAAGAAATGATTAGCTTCCGTGATGAAATGGTTGCGAAATTAGGTCTTGAACTCCTAGTCCATAAAAATCCAGAAGGGATAGCACAGGGGATTGGTCCTTTCACTCACGGTAGTGCTAAACACACCGATGTGATGAAAACCCAAGGTTTGAAACAAGCATTAGACAAGTACGGCTTTGATGCTGCATTTGGTGGTGCGCGTCGTGACGAAGAGAAGTCACGAGCAAAAGAACGTGTTTACTCATTCCGTGACAAACAGCACCGTTGGGACCCTAAAAACCAGCGTCCTGAGTTATGGAACATTTATAACGGTAAAGTGAATAAAGGCGAAAGCATCCGAGTTTTCCCTCTATCTAACTGGACCGAGTTGGACATCTGGCAATATATCTACCTAGAAAGTATTCCAATTGTTCCTCTTTATTTCGCTAAACCACGTCCAGTGGTAGAGCGTGATGGCACCATGATCATGGTTGATGATGATCGTATGCCACTTAAAGAGGGTGAAGTACCTGAAATGAAATCTGTACGTTTCCGTACCTTGGGTTGCTACCCATTGACCGGTGCTGTGGATTCTGAAGCGGCGACCTTGCCTGAAATTATTCAGGAAATGCTACTGACAAAAAGTTCAGAGCGTCAAGGGCGAGTGATCGACCATGACTCAGCAGGGTCAATGGAAGAGAAGAAAAAACAAGGTTATTTCTAGGAGTTAGAGAATGTCGCACCAGTCAGAATTGATCAGCCAAGATATTCTTGGTTACTTAAAGCAGCATGAAGAAAAAGACATGTTGCGTTTGTTAACTTGCGGTAACGTTGATGATGGTAAAAGTACCCTAATCGGACGTCTATTGCATGACTCAAAACTTATTTTTGAAGATCACCTAGAAGCCGTAAAACGTGACAGTAAAAAGTCAGGTACTCAAGGTGAAGAAGTTGATTTAGCGCTTTTGGTAGATGGCTTACAAGCTGAGCGTGAGCAAGGTATTACTATTGATGTTGCTTATCGTTATTTCTCAACAGAGAAACGTAAGTTCATCATTGCTGACACACCAGGGCATGAACAATATACACGTAACATGGCTACAGGTGCATCTACTTGTGACCTAGCTATCATCTTGATTGATGCCCGTTACGGTGTACAAACACAAACACGTCGTCATAGTTATATTGCGGCATTGTTAGGTATTAAACACCTAGTGGTAGCTGTTAACAAAATGGACTTAGTCGACTTCTCTGAAGACAAGTTCAACGAAATTAAAGCTGAATACCTAGCTTTTACTGAGCAACTAGGTAACCGTGCCAGCGAAGATATTCGCTTTGTGCCATTATCAGCGCTTCGTGGTGATAACGTTGTAAATGAATCAAGCAGCACACCTTGGTACACAGGTGGCGCTTTGATGAACATTTTAGAAAGTGTTCAGATTGACCGTGATGTGAAGAGCAATCAATTCCGCCTTCCTGTGCAGTATGTAAACCGTCCTAACCTAGATTTCCGTGGTTTTGCCGGCACGATTGCAGCAGGTTCTGTAAAACCAGGTGATGAAATTATTGCTTTGCCATCGGGTAAAACAAGTAAAGTTGATGCGATTGTTACCTACGACGGTAACCTAGATGAGGCAGGTGCAGGCGAAGCTGTTACCATCACACTAGAAGATGAAATCGATATCAGTCGTGGTGACATGCTTGCTCACGTAGGTAGTGAACCGCTAATGGCAAGCACATTAAGAGCTTCCATAGTGTGGATGGCAGATCACCCACTAGTACCGGGTAAATTGTATGACTTTAAACTAGGTACACAAACTGTACCGGGTAAAGTGCATCACTTTAACCACAGAGTAGATGTAAATACGCTTGAGCACAGTGAGATCGAATCACTAGAGCTAAATGGTATTGGTGATTGCATCATTCAATTTGATGCACCCGTTGCTTTCGATCAGTATCAAGATAGCCGCCTAACCGGCGCCTTGATCATAATCGATCGCCTATCTAACGTGACGGTTGGTGCCGGCATGGTAGAAGAGAAGGTTGCTGATATTGATGAAGATTCAGATGTAACCGCAGAAGATAGAGCAGCACGCTTAGGTCAAAAGCCAGCTGTCATTGCTTTATCAGAAGAAGCATTTGGTCAAGCTAAAGCGCTGGAGCGTGCATTACTTCGCCAAGGTATTGTTGCTCTTGCAAAAGCGGACGTAAGCCAAGCAGAAGCTGATCTTGTACGTGCAACAGGGGTTACCTTGCTAACGAATGATGAGAGCCATGCGGATTCTGAAATCTCAGAAACTAAAGTTGAAGAGATAGTAGAACGTGTTATTGAAAGTGTTCGCTTGTAATACTGGTATGTAAATACTTATCAATATTAAAAAATCCCAGCCAAGTGCTGGGATTTTTTTTGCCTAATGATTAAGATGGCTGCCGTAAAATTCATTACTAATCCCAAAAATGATTGAAGCTGCGAACAGGAAAAAAAATGAAAAAACTGGATGATGTGCTATTCCAAGAATTAATTGAAAAAGCTGAACAAAGCGAACGTAAACGCTCACATCATTGTTTTCATACCGAGCACTCAGACCCAGTTCAGCGTATGTGTATAGGTTTAAAAAAAGGCACCTATGTTAGACCGCATTTTCATGGACAAACAAACAAATGGGAAATGCTACTCGTGCTTAAAGGGCAAATGGCTTTAGTCGTCTTCGATCAAGCGGGTAACGTCATTGAAAAGCTAAGCTTGAGTCCTAATCAGCCTATTATGGGGACAGAGTTTCCTGAAAACACTTGGCACAGTATTTATCCAGAAACAGAAGATGTGATTATTCTAGAGTTAAAACCTGGCCCTTTTACGCCTGCTCAAGAATCTGACTTCGCTGCTTGGGCGCCGAAAGAAGGCGAGCAAGGTGTTAGCGAATTTATGGCTTGGTTAGAAAGTGCAAAACTAGGTCAGCGTTATTTAGCGGATTAGTTATAAGTTTTCATTCAGTTTATTTCTGAGCTAGTCTTAGGCGTTATTAGTTTAAGGCTAGGGAAGGAAGTTTAGATGCAGAATGAAATGAAAAGAGATCTGATAGTTCGCTACTTACAAGCTTATAATTGCTTTGACCTAGATGGCATGGTGCATACTTTGTCGCAAAACATAGAAATCGAAAATATTCGTAAAGGTCATACAGAATCCAAAACTAAGGGAATAGAGGCATTTAGCGAATTAGTGAGTAAAGCTGCTCTGGTTTACAGTGAGAGAAGCCAAACGATCCTCGAGCTAGAGGAGGTTGGTCAAATGGTCTGCATCAATGTTGAGTACAAGGCTACTTTAGCCGCTGATCTTTTTATGAATAATACGGACCTGAAAAAAGGCGAGACAGTGGTATTTAATAGTCGCTGTGAATTCTTTTTCGAAGAAGACAAAATCTGTCGTATCCGAGATATTTGTTAGCCTCATAACCTTTTACTCATAGTCTGAATTTACCCATATATAATGATCGAATTTCATACGTTTTCTGATCAAGGCAATAGAAAAAACCTTCAAACGCCTAAAGGATATTGTGCGTGATTTTAATTGATACCCCAAGACTACAAATGCGCGAGTTTACCCTTGCCGATAAAGAAGCCGTTCTTGACTTTGCTAGTTGTAAAAAAGTCACTCAATACACGGGAGATGCCGGTATGGTGAAAAGTCTTGATGATGCTGCCATGGTTATTAGAGATGTCTGGATGGCTGAGTACGAAAGGTATGGTTACGGTCGTTATGCTCTTATTCATAAAGAAGATAATAAAGTCATTGGCTTTTGTGGCGTGAAGTTTGATAAAAGACTGAATGCCCCAGATATAGGCTATCGATTGTTACCTCAATATTGGGGGCAGGGGTTAGCAACAGAAGCCGTTACCGCAGCATTAAAATATGCAAGAGATGCCCTTAAACTAGATAGGATCATTGCTGTAGCCGTTGATGAAAATGTCGCTTCCAATAAAATTCTGCATAAACTTGGCTTTAACAAAATTGACTCTTACATAGATGAAGGGTTTCGCATTTATCGATATGAGTCTCTCTCCAGCTAAATTCTCCAGCTAAATAATGTACCCTAATAGATTTTAAAGAGGCTAAGTTTAAATCCATTATTAAAGGGTGAAATTATGAGGTATTCCTTTATTAGAGTATTTAAAATTAACTAAACACCTCATCTAAACCCGTTAACCTTATTCATCTCCCCAATGAAAAGGTTTAAAACTATGCTAATTAACATGTTTAAAATCAAACCACTGTCACAGGGTTTGCAGAAATTAGCCGCTAAAACACCTCTCATTACCTTAACATCCGCTCTTTTTTTCTTCTCATTACCCAATAGTGTACAGGCACAAAATGTCTCTATGACAACAACAAACTGGGCACCTTTTTATGCTGAATCTCTAGAAAAAGGAGGGTTTGTCACCGCCATAGTTGACGCTTCATTTAAAGCAGCGGGTTATGACAGTTCGATCGAATTTACCAGTTGGACAGACGTGCTAGAGCAAGTAAAAGAAGGTAAGAAGGACGTTGTTGTAGGCGCCTATTTTTCTGAAGAAAGGGCACTGCATTATCACTATTCATTGCCTATTTATTCCGTTTTGACGGGTGTATTTAAAAAAGCTGGGCACGAGTTAAACTTTTATACCTCATTCGACATGCTTGATCAGTATAAGCTAGGCAAGCTTGACGGCACGGTTGTCGCGAAAAGTTTCGATGCTTATCCGTTCAAACACTTAAAAGGTTATGAAGAAGTCAGCTTGGGTTTAGAAGCCTTGGATCAAGGGGAAATAGACCTTTATGTTGAGAGTTATGCTGTTGCTAAGCAAGTTGCAGCCGATATGGGCATGCAAGCGGATAAGATAGAAATGATACAGCCGCCTATAGAAGATAATGACCTGCATATCATGATTTCAAAAAGCATCCCTAATGCCATCAAAATTCGAGATGCCTTCAACAAAGGCTTTGTACAAATTCAGGCAAATGGCACCTATGAGACAATTCTGAAAGATTTCAACCAGATGTAACTCTGATTGAAAGAGGAAATACTCGCCTCCCTAGGTTTTTAAAATGGAAATTAGGTAAGTGCATTGAGCCAAGGACGGCTTTTTTAGCCTTCTTGGCACAAGCATGTCCTGTCATTTCATTTAGGCTTTAATAATATCCTTTAAAGCACGTCTTGGCCCATGAGGTGTCATCTCAGCGGTTCCTAACCTAAATAGCATTTGAACTGTGTCAGAGTCTTTAATATTAAAGAAGCGTTTAAACTCTCCTTGTAATGGCAGCATGTCTTCATACTCTTGCAGCACTTGGCTCATCGGGTGTTGAGCAAGTCCCATTTCAATTGTTTTAAGGTTGATACGGCAATATTCACGCCCCACATTCACTTGATCTTCACGGGTATTAAACTTAGAGCTCATCCAAGCAAAGGTACCTGTAGATGCCGCTGTTTTTTGCGTCATGGTGACAGCTTGTTGGCCAAAATCAGTTGAATCTTTTTCCACGCTTTCTCTAGAAAGAAAAAAGTTCTCAACCAAGATTCGTTTAAACCCAGAAAGTCCTGCTTGAGCAGTACCAAAACCATCACGGTATTTCATGACTTCATCATCATTGAAACGAAACATCTTGATGGTTTCCATGTCTCTGGCTTTGTTCTTGACCTCAATTTTCATCGCTTTTGTTAAAACCTGCTCCAGTTGGTTCTTGGCAGCAGGGGAGCTCACTAGCGTGAAAGGAGTCTGATTATAATTTGCGTGAAATTGCTCTAATTCAGATACCTGAGCCTGAGTGAGCGGGGCGTTATTATATTCACGTTTATTAGAATGCCTGTTTAAGATATGGGCAAAAAGAGGGTTAGTCTCAACCTTGTCGTTGGCTTCTAAGCGCACTCTCGCAACAGGCTTATTCGCAAGCTCTGTGTTGCTATACATGACTTGTGGGAAAAGCGTTATTTTTGCTTCATGTTTTAGGCCTGTTGCTGCAATAGCAGCGGTTTCTAAGAAAGTCCCTTGGCCAATATGAATCTGTCTGTAGTAGGGATCTGTTTCTGGTAATAAGCGCTCAGGGTCGACATAGAGTTCAAACTCTTTCTCACCCGTTAGTTTAATAATCCAAGGTTGTATGTTGTGTGGATTTGGGCTTAACACAGCATAGGCTAATACCTGTAATCGAATATCTTTCATTTCTGAAGTTGGGCCATTCCAGCCGTAACTAGTATCTTGATCGCCATTTGCTGCAGAAAGAGAAGACTCTAGGTTGCCACAGCTTGTTAAGCCTGTGGTTAATGCAACTGCGCCAGTACCTAGGCCAAGTACACTGATAAATTTACGTCTGTTCATGCTATTCCCCAAAGAAAAGGATTCTCAAAGATGGTTCGAAAATCGTTTTAAATATGTATTCCATGGAATGTATGCTATATTCCTTGGAATCTAAGTCAAGCGATAAGTGTAAAAAAAATTAAAAAAGTTTAAAAAACGTACAGAGAAAAGCATTCAATATTGTGTGTTAGAAAATACGTTTTATGGGTAAGAAGGAAACGAGGGTGAGTAACAGAGAAGATACTGAAGTACGTCTGACAATATTGTTCGGCATACTGCAACAACTGATGACAACAAGACAAAATAAGCTTTTTGCGAAGCTTGAACTTACGTCATCTCAATTTGGATTGCTGATTCATTTTACTCATAATCCAAATCGAAGCTGGCTAGTCACAGAATTAGCTGAAGTTATGGAAATGAACCAGCCAGGCATTACAAAAATAGCAAGTCAGTTGATAGAGAAAAATTTGTTAATAGCTACACCTGACACCAAAGATAAGCGCAAAAAACATTTAAAAATCAGTGATAAAGGCTTAAAGACTTGTTCTAGTACCATGGCTGCCTTTAGTCCAGATATACAAAATATTTACTCTGCTTTCGAAGATGAGGAATTAGGCGATCTAAGCCAACATCTAGAAAAACTCATGTCTTGGTTGGATTCAAATCGGGATAATATTAAAGGGCTATAAATTTTTAATTATTTAATTTACTACTGACATATGGTGTCAGTAGAGTGTCATTATACTGCCTGCTTCGAGTTAAAACATTTAATCAAGGAGCAGATAGAGATGGCACTATTTACCCATAATTCAGGCAACTACTTAATAAGAGAAGATGCCAATATTTATTATGAGGTGACAGGAAATCCGGCAGGCTTTCCACTTATCTTACTTCACGGTGGCATGGGTAACTTAACCGACTTTAATGCCATTTTAGGCTCTTTGGTCAATGATTTTAAATTGATAGGGTTAGATTTTAGAGGCCATGGAAAATCCAGTCTTGGCACTAAAGCTTTGAGCTATCAAATCTATCAAGAGGATGTAGAATTCCTGCTTGATCACTTAAATATCGCCCATTTTGCCATTATGGGGTTTAGTGATGGCGGTATTACTGCTTATCGAATTACTTCCCATAAAACCTCAGAAAAAGCCTCTCAAGTGAAGGCGCTTGTTGCCATTGCAGCTCATCAAAAAATTCATAAAAGCGATTTTTGTTTTCCTTTTTTAGCCAATATGACAGGGCCAAAATGGCGAGCTAAATTTCCAGTTTCTACGGCTTATTACGACAGGGTCAATCCAGAACCGGACTTCGATCACCTAGTGGAACAAGCCGTAAAGCTATGGACATCAGGAAAAGGGAGCCAATACCCAGATAGGGCGGTTAAACAAATAAAAGCCCCTTGTTTATTGGTAAGAGGAGAAGAGGATCATCTATTTTCAGAGATAGAAATGAGTAGGCTCAATTCTCTTATCAAAGGATCACAAATGGCTTCAATTACCACAGCAGGTCATGAGGCATACCAAGACAATCCTTATGTTTTTACTCAAAAGGTAAAACCCTTTCTGCTTGAGGTACTGTCATCAGAGATCAGGCTAGTACCAGCAATATCAAATGAAGTGAAGCAACTATCAGAAGAGCAACAGTCAGAAAAGAAGCCGTCAGAAAAGCAACGGTCAGAGAAGCAACAGTCAGAGAAGGAGCCAGTATGTTAGCGCAGACGTTAAACCCCTTTGAAAGTGAAAACCCAGATCAAAATGCGGGAATGGAAGCAGATATCAAAGCCCCAGAGGATTTTGACTTTATGATAGGCCATTGGCAAGTAAAGCATAAGCGGCTTAAAAAACGTTTAGCTAATTGCCAGGAGTGGTATGAGTTTGACGGTACTTCTTCAACCATCAAAACCCTAGGTGGCTTTGGTAATTTAGAAGATAACTTACTCAACTTTCCAGAAGAAAGTTATCGTGCTTTAGCGTTGCGTTCCTTTAATGAAATGACACAAACATGGTCAATTTGGTGGTTAGATGCACGTTTTCCTGACGCACTCGATACGCCCGTCTCAGGAAGTTTCAAACAAGGTGTCGGCTTATTTTATGCCGATGATGTACTGCACGGGCAAAATATTAAGGTGAGATTTAAATGGATATCCTCTAATGAAGCCCCAAGATGGGAGCAAGCTTTCTCCACCGACGAAGGCGCAACATGGGAAACCAATTGGATAATGGAATTCTCTCCACGTTAATTGGGTGCTCACTAATACAATTACCATTAATAAGGAAATCACCAATGCCAAATGCAAGTTGTTTATGCGGACAAGTCAAAATCACAGCAGAAGAGGTAAAGCCTGATGTGAGTGCGTGCCATTGCCAATCTTGTCGAGGTTGGGGAGGCGGACCATTTCTTGCTGTACAGTGCGGTACAAAGGTCCAGTTTGAAGGGCAAGAACATATCAAAGAGTACGATTCTTCAGAGTGGGCGAAACGTGGCTTTTGCCAAGCATGCGGTACACACCTTTATTTTTATTTCAAAAAAGCAAAGGCTTATAACATGCCAGTCGGTATCTTCGAAAATCTAGACGGTCTTGCCATGGCGATGCAATTTTATATTGATAAAAAGCCTGATTATTACTGTTTTGCCCAAGAGACAACCTCAATGACCGAGGCTGAAATTATGAGCTACTATGCAAGCGAACTTTAGATTGCATCAAAGGAAATGAGGAGAGAGTAATATGTTTAATATTTATTTAACGTTTGCAGAAAATAAGTCTCAAGCACCAGATCACATGCAAGCGCATAAGGACTGGATAAAACAAGGGGTCGAAGAGGGCGTTTTTATTATGGTGGGCAGTATTAAGCCATCTGCCGAAAATACCAATGGAGGAGGCTGTATTATGGCTCATAGCCTGAGTTACGACGCTTTAGTCGAGAAAGTGAATCAAGACCCTTTTGTCATCCATAAAGTTGTACAAGCTGGGATTTATGAAGTTACCCCAAACCAGTTAGATGATAGGCTAGCTTTTTTAATGCCTGTCCAAAATTGAAAAGCAGGTGTAAAGCAAAAGGAAAATTGAATGTCAGCCCCATTTATTGGTCCAGATGGTAAAGCACGATGTGCTTGGGCAGGTACTGCTCCTGAGTTTCTTGCTTATCATGACAAAGAATGGGGGTTCCCTGTTGTTGATGATCAAAGACTATTTGAGAAGGTGTGTCTAGAGAGTTTTCAGTCTGGCTTGAGCTGGCGCACCATCTTAAATAAACGAGCGGCTTTTCGCGCCGCTTTTGATCAATTTGATTATCATAAAGTTGCCCTCTATCAAGAGGCTTATGTAGAGAAATTACTGCAAAATGAAGGTATCATTCGCAATCGTCGAAAAATAGAAGCGGTCATTAATAACGCTCAAAAAGCCATTGAAATGCAGCAAGAAGAAGGTTCGTTGGCGGCCTTTTTTTGGCGTTATGAAGCAAAAGCACCCGCTGAGCCTCAAAGCCAAACCACGTCCGAAGAATCCATTGCACTCTCAAAAGCCCTTAAAAAGAAAGGCTGGAAGTTTGTTGGCCCCACCACCATGTTTGCCTTTTTACAATCCATGGGATTTATCAATGACCATGAATACGGCTGTTGTGTACGAGAAGAAATCGAAATAATTCGCAAGCAGCTAAAAAGACCTTGAGTTAGAATAAGAGCCACTTATCTATTTATCTTGCTAAGTAGGCTAACCATGCATCAACTTGAAGAAAAGAGCATCTCTTGTCCTTATTGTGGCGAGTTAATTGACGTTCTTATTGACCCCGAAGATACAGATCAAGAATACATTGAAGATTGCCAAGTCTGCTGTCGACCCATTAGTTTTAATGTTTACGTACAGAGCAATGGGGAATTAACTGTGACTGTCAGAGCCGAAAATGAGTAGTGATCTAATATGTTTGAATTGAAAACCCTTGGTCTTTTTTTAGTCACCGCCTTGGCCGAAATCCTAGGTTGTTACTTACCTTATCTTTGGCTTAAACAAGATAAAAGCATTTTACTCTTAATACCTGCAGCCCTGTGTTTGGCTTTGTTTGCTTGGTTATTATCCTTACATCCAGAGGCGTCCGGCCGTGTTTATGCCGCTTATGGTGGTGTTTATATTTTTGTGGCTATCCTATGGTTATGGCTGGTGGACGGCATTAAACCAACCCATTGGGATATGATAGGCGCAAGTGTGGCACTGGTTGGAATGGGGATTATTATGTTTGCACCTAGGTCCGTTTAATTAGCGTCTTGGCGTAAAGCGCAAGAATGGAAAAGTCGCTTTATTATAAATCTGATAATCTATCCACTTATCTATTCCTATCGTTATTAGGGTCAAGACACCCAGTTGTAAATTATGAACTCAGTCTATCTCGCTAGAATCCAGCAAGCGCTTCAATATATAGAGACCAACCTAAATACCAATTTATCTTTGAGTGACGTGGCTAAAGCAAGTTACTTTTCTGAGTTTCATTTTCATCGCATCTTTAAAGGGGTGATGGAGGAAACCTTAAATGACTACATAGGTCGCAGGCGAATGGAAAAGGCCGCTAATAAGCTGGTTTGCCATCAAGACCTATCTATTACACAGATTGCACACGAAAGTGGTTTTTCTTCCAGTGCTAACTTTGCCAAAGCGGTAAAACTCTATTTTGGTTTTAGCCCCTCTCAATTAAGAAACCCAACTAAAAAACACACAAAAGAGAGCAAGATAGGAAAAATTCAAAGCAAGTATGGAAAAGTATTTTCACCATCAGATTTATATCCTACTCCTGCCATCAACAATGTCATTGTTGATGGCAGGAAACAGCAGCAAGGTGCTGCTGAATTAGATATGAAAACGTTAATTAAAGGTGAAAAAATGGACGTAAAAGTTAAAGACTTATCAGAACAAAAAGTATGGAAATTGTCGAGTGTAGGGGGTTATGAGGAGTCTGCCATTTACCAAACCTGGGGGCAGCTTATCGACTTCGCACAAACACGAGGTGTTGATGAGAAGGCACAGCAACGATTTGCATTTTGTTATGATAATCCGGTGTTAACACCTTTAAATAAATGTCGCTATGAAGCGGCGATTATTATGCCGGAAGCGGCGCAAAATACGACAGTAAGTGCACCATATTTTATGGCAAGTATTCCTGCTGGAAAATACGCGATGCATTATTACAAAGGTTCTGGTGCTGATGCGGTTCAGGCCCATTTACGTTTTTATTCCGACTGGTTGCCACAAAGTGGTTATGAGCCTGATCATTTTCCTATTATGGAACATTACTTAAATGATGCCAGAGTGGATGGTTTTGTGGAGATGGAAATTTATATCAAGTTAAAAGCCTTATAAAACTAATAACATTAAAACCTCCATCTTAATCCTGTGCTCCTATTTAAGGGCGCAGGGTTAAGAGCTTCCCATTAAGATGCTTGAAAACGAGTGAAAGCAAAGACCTATTTCGATGACTTTGATATAGTTTCAACTCTTATTCACTTCATATTAAGAAGCTCACCCGAATGACGCCAGATGCAAAAGACAAACAAATTTTAGCCTTGTTGCAGCTTGATGCACGACTATCTACGGCTGATATTGCCCGCCAAGTCCACCTTGCAAGATCGACAGTGCAAGAACGTATAAAACGTATGGAACAAGCGGGCTTGATTCAAGGTTATGCGGTTAAACTCAATGCAGACTTATTGCCAAAGAGCGCGATACAAAGCCGTGTGGCGCTGAGTGTAAAAGCGTCACATTTTAATAATGTGATTCGTGCATTAGAGTTGATGCCAGAGGTCTTGTCTTGCGAAACAGTGAGTGGACAATTTGATTTGATGTTAAAGGCGCAAACAGCGTCGCCAGACAAGCATGATCAATTAGTGGAAAGAATCGGCGAACTCAATGGGGTTGAGCGCACCGAATCTAGCATTATTTTGCGAGAGTTTTTCAAACGCTCAATATAGCGCTTTTGTTATCGCGCTATTGTTAGAGAGCGCTTATTGGCAATCTCTTAGCATAAGTCCAGCAAGCTCTTTGTAGAACTTGGCACACACCATGGCTGTCATGCCATTAATGTCTCGTTTAGGGTTATATTCCACGATATCTGCGCCAACAATCGGCACCTCAATAGATTGCAAAATACTCAGAACCTCTCGAACACTTAAGCCACCTGGTTCATGATGTGACACACCTGGTGCATAAGCTGGATCCAATGCATCTAAATCTATCGAAACATACAAAGGCCCAGTAATGTTAAGGTCCTTACCCGGATACCAATGCTTCATTTCATGTACTTCAACCCCAAACTTTTCGGCTTGTTGAGCTTGATGTGCATTGAGTGTACGTATCCCTACCTGAATTAAACGATTCGCCGAACCTGACTCCATAATACGAGCAAAAGGACAGGCGTGCGAATGCCTATTTCCTTGTAGCTCGTCATATAAATCCGGATGAGCATCAAAGTGCAATATGGTTAAATTCTCATGCTTTTGCGCAAGCGACTTCACCAAGGGGTAGCTAATGGAATGATCACCTCCCAAGGTGAGAATCTTATGGTTCGAGGCGATGAGCTCTGCACTTTTTGCTTCGATTGCATCAAAGGCTTCTGACTCATGGTTCCAGCTAACATCGCCTGCATGATGCAAACGCTTGTCTTTATTAATGTTAATGCCCATCTCTGCTGTCGTATTGGCAGAACCGTTATACACAGCTTTATGAATCACATCCGGCGCGTCAGCTGGGCCACGTAGATGGGAAGAGTTAAAATCGAGTGGCACATTGAGTGTCGAAACGGCTTGGTATTTTTGCATAATGTCTCTCTTTTTCTTCTGCTTTTGCTTTTACTTGCTGTCGCTATGAGTGTTTGGCTAGGGCATTAATAAATGCTGAATGGAAAATACTTATTGTTGATGTTCTGGTAAGTGCCATTGTTACGAATATCTTGTATGGCCTGATTAAAGTCTTGGCGAAGAGGAGAGCCTTTTTTCAAGGCGATAGCGATTTGGTCATTAATATCGATATCCTCTCCTTTAAACTCGTAGTCTTGATTTGCGACAGGCTTGCCAGAGTCAGAAGCGGATTGACTTAACCAGTTATAAGCAGGGAATTTATCCGATAGGAGTAAATCAATGCGATCTGCTTTTAAGTCTAAATAAGCAAGATCTTGGGTGTCGTATAATTTGATACTAACCTTATCTGCATAATGATCTTCAAGGTATTGGCTAGACACAGTAGATCGATAAGCACCTATGGTTAAGCCTTTAAGGCCTTCATCCGTTACCTCGATATGTTTATCTTTAGGGCCAATAAACGCCAATACATTTGAGTAATAACGCTCGCTGAAATCCACCACCTTAGAGCGCTCTGGGGTAATCGACATGGAAGAAATGACAGCATCAAACTTACCCACTTTTAGGCCCGGAATCATACCGTCCCAAGTTTGAGCTTGGATTTTACACTTGGCTTTCATTTGATGGCATAAGGCCTTGGCGATATCTACATCAAATCCATACAGCTCTCCTTTGTCATTTACCTGAGCAAAAGGGGCGTAAGAACCATCGACAGCAATACGTATTTCGGCAGCATTAACGCAAAGGCTCGCAAAACTAGTGCTTGATGCGAGAACGAAGAGGCCTGCTTTTATTATTTTTTTCATGATAAGTCTCATAGTGATCGAATGAATGACCACTATGACCCTCAGCCACGTCGGTTAATACCTGCGTTTTAACGAAAATAAAGCCCTTGACCGACGATACGCCGGATTGATGCTGAGTGAGTGGATGGATGAGCAAAAAACTCAATCACTGCAATATTTTACAATCATGTACAAAATCTTATAGGCATACTTAAAACATCATAAGTAAACGTATTGATAACTTAGTTAAGGTATTGAGTATGACAACAAGCAATCAGCCAAATTTAGAACACCTACCCGGATTAAAAGGTGGTTTTACCAGTGACAATATTGCAGGCGCTTCAACACAAGTATTAGAAGCCTTGGTTGCTGCCAGTGTTGGTGCGGCACAGCCTTATGGCGCCGATGAATATACTCAAAGTATGGAAGCTAGGCTGCGCGATATATTTGAGTGTGACCTTAACGTATTTCTAGTGCCAACAGGGTCAGCGGCTAACGGTTTAAGCTTAGCGACACTTACACCGCCTTGGGGCGCTGTTTTATGCCATAAGGATAGCCATATCAATAATGATGAATGTGGCGCACCAGAGTTTTATACATCAGGCGCTAAGTTGGTTGAAGTAGCGGGTGATAATGCCAAAATTTCTGCTGCAGCGTTACGTATTGCCGCGCAAAACAAAATAGGCGATGTGCATAGTGTACAGCCATCTTGCGTAAGTATCACCCAAGCAACAGAAAGTGGCAGTTTATACTCCCTAGCAGAAGTGCAAGAAATAGGGGGGATATGTCGTGATCATGGGCTTAAATACCATATGGATGGGGCGCGTTTTGCAAACGCCCTTGTAGCGTTAGATTGCACACCCGCTCAAATGACATGGCAAGCCGGTGTGGATATTCTCTCTTTCGGCGCGACTAAAAATGGGGTGCTAGCAGCAGAAGCAATTATTGTTTTTGATACAAGTTTGAGCAAAGAATTGGCATTTCGTCGTAAACGTGGTGGCCATTTAACGTCTAAAATGCGTCTTTTGTCAGCGCAAATGGATGCCTATCTAAAAGATGATTTATGGTTAAATAATGCCAAACACGCCAATGCCATGGCAGCACGATTAGCTCATGGTTTAAGTGATATTCAGGGAGTGGAATTGATGGATAAAACCCAAGCGAATATCATATTTTGCCGCATGCCAGAGGTGGTTATTCAAGGCCTACAAGAACAAGGTTTTCGTTTTTACCATGACAGATGGGGTAAAGGGATAGTTAGGTTGGTTACGGCTTTTGCCACTGCCCAAGAAGAAGTGGATGCATTTATCGAGGCCAGTCGACAGCTGAGTTTTAATGCTCATTAAAGACAAGTTTCTGGTATTGTCATAACATAAACGATTTACGACAAACCATAAAATAAATTCTAAACCGTAATAACTCAGCCACAAAATGAAAAGGACGAGGGGAGGGCAAGATGAGAGATCAAATACAATATCACCGTGTTGTCGATACCCCTGATCTAGTACTAAGTGATGGCACCTTTTCAGAGTTTGAATTCAAGCCCCATTATCACCTTGATTACCACATAGGGATGGTAACTCAAGGTGTGCAAAAGCAGCGTTTTCAAGGAAAGAGTGTTTTATTAGGGCCTGGCCGTATTTCTATCATGCCTCCCGGGGAAATTCACGATGGCTCAGGTTATGATGATAATGAATATAGCATGTGTACTTTTCGTATTTCCGCTTCATTATTAACCGAATACATGAACGAAATTAGTGGTAAAGAGCTTGGCTTAGTTGGAGATGATATCGCGCCTTTTTTTGCTGGTGCCATGTTAGAAGATACTGCTTTGGCTAATCGCTTGATTCAGCTTTATCAAGGGGTTCAAAACCCCCAAGGTTTAAACGCTTTACCCGTACAAGAAGCTTGGCTTAAATTGTTCGATCCTTTATTTCAATCATTAAA
Source organism: Marinomonas sp. SBI8L (assembly GCF_001624705.1). Lineage (GTDB taxonomy): Bacteria > Pseudomonadota > Gammaproteobacteria > Pseudomonadales > Marinomonadaceae > Marinomonas. The sequence goes on along the minus strand of NZ_JSEO01000006.1, from coordinate 206,152 downwards.
GGTCGTCACACCGCAGGCGGTTGAAGGAGGGCTCTCCATCACTCAGCTTATGTTAGTAAGAGAGTATGCTGAAGCAAATCTTGCAAATAAGATTAGCTTAGAAAAGCTAGCCGCTTTATGTGATCTTAGCCGCTATCAATTCCTACGTCGTTTTGAAAGTAGCATGGGGCTCACACCTCATAATTGGCTTATTCAATTACGTTTGGAAAGAGCCTGTCTATTATTGCGTTTGCCGAATCAAAATCTGGCTCAAGTAGCAGCCAATGTTGGGTTTTACGATCAGAGTCACTTCAATCGCGCCTTTCGTAAATGGTATGGCATTACCCCTTCACAGTATTAACAAAAATATAATGAAAGCGTTCTGTTTTCATTTCTTTTTATTTAAATGAGCGTAATTAATGAGTTTTAAAAATAAGGAAATAACCATGGCAAACGAGATATATCAAGGAAGCTGCTTATGTCAGCAAGTGAATTTTCAGGTGGAAGGGGCGTTTGAAAACTTCTTTTTATGTCATTGTGACCACTGTAAGAAAGATACCGGCAGTGCTCATGGTGCGAATCTGTTTAGCACCACCGCCAAGCTAACTTGGTTGCAAGGGCAAGATAAGGTGAAAACCTTTAGGCTAAAAGACACAAGGCATGTCCGTAGCTTCTGCCAAGACTGTGGTTCAGGTCTACCAAACCTGCAATTTGATGATTCGTTACTAGTTGTACCAGCAGGCTCACTTGATACGCAATTGGCAATGGAACCAAATGGCCATATCTTTTGTCGTAGTAAAGCCAAATGGCAAGCTGGGTTAGAATCTGTGAAAGAGTTTGAAAGTTTTCCTCAGTAATTCTGATTTTCCAAATAGCATGTCATCATATCAAAACTAAGCAAGGAGCAAGCATGAAACGTTATCTAAGAGTAAAAGGTTCTAACGATTTAGCATTTAATCAAAATAAGCTTAGTGTCAAAAAGCTCATGCTCGGCTTGCTGGGTTTAAGCCTTGCTTCCTCCCTTTACGCGAATGATGTCAACATTTTGGCTGCTGACCTTAAACATCAAGGTAATAATACTTGGTCCTTAAGTGTGACATTAAAACATGATGACACAGGCTGGGATCATTACGCAGATAACTGGCGATTGGTCGATAGCCAAGGCAAGGTTCTAGGGGATAGAGTGCTTTATCACCCTCACGTTAATGAACAGCCTTTTACTCGATCTCTAAATGCGATTCATATTCCTGCTGCTAAGTTGAGTGCTGGCGAAATACTTTATGTAGAAGCCCATGATAAGGTGCATGGCTGGACCAAGAATCGATTAGCGCTTGACCTTAGTCTAGTGAAAAATGGCCGTCTACAGCAAAAGAGATAGAGCAAAGTGAGATAGCTTTTAGCCTTAATACGCTGTATTTATTACAAAAAAGGACATTGAGTAACACGCTTTAGACAAAAGTAACCACATTAAACATGCAGTTAAATTTCAGCTGCTAAAATATAGTTAATGATTAGAAAATTATTTCAAAACGGTATCGAAATAAGGGTGGCCATATGGAATATTTTATTAATGCGTTAACTAATTATGCTGACTTTACCGGTCGTGCCAGACGTAGAGAGTACTGGTACTTTAATCTCTACTACTTTGTTTTTTATCTCATTGTCATCGCTTTAGATGCAGTGTCAACTGCAGGTGGTTTTACGGCGCTTTATACTCTCGCCATGATAGTACCAAGTCTCAGTGTCTTAGTAAGGCGCCTACATGATACAAGTCGAACTGGCTGGTGGTTGTTATTGATTTTCATCCCTGTTTTGGGGCATCTGATACTTTTATATTTCTTAGTACAAGATAGTCATCAGGACAATGAATACGGTTATAACCCAAAAGGTGGAATCTTGTGTTAATTCAGCACCCCCCTTTTCCTCCACTTAAAGTAGGATAAGGCTAGTTCTATCATAAAGCTTAAAACTCCTTTATATTACTGCTTCGTTAATTTTGAAAGCTGAAAAATTAGCATAAACATGGATGTAATATTTAGCCTATAACATGTGTCTAAAGCCCTTAGATTAGGGGAGGCGTTTGTTGTTTGGCTCACAAAGGATGCAATAGATGGAATATTTTACCTTAGCTTTAAAAAAGTATGCGGACTTCTCAGGACGAGCAAGACGAAAAGAGTATTGGATGTTTACCTTAATCGCCTTGCTGTTTCACCTCTCTCTGATGGTGATTGAAGCGGCAATTGGCTTCATGGGCCTATCAATCTTATTTTCTTTGTTCATATTAATACCAAGTCTGAGTATTTTAGTAAGACGACTGCACGACACCAATCACTCGGCTTGGTGGTTACTTATTGGGCTGGTGCCTGTTTGTGGCGCGATAGCTTTGCTAATCTTTCTTGTGCTCGATAGCGATGATGCTAATCCTTATGGATTCAACCCAAAAGCCAGCCCTGTTTTCTAGTGGGCTGTGAGAAACTCAGGAGACCAGTATTGAAGGAAAGAGACGATGCGAAAGCAAGGTTATACGTAGTGAATAATACGTCGTTAGCGTATCGTCCTAATCTTCTCTCTAAGTAAAACTGCACTGCCTAACCAGATTAAAACATCTTTTTGACACATGCTTTAGAGCAGAGTTAAACAAGCAAACTCCTATCCGTTTCACTCTCTGCTCTCTTTTCAACTCGCTTTTAGTTTCCTTTCAACTTCCCTTTAGCGTCTATTACTTCTTTAATTTATGAATGCTTTACTATAATTAAGCATCAAAAATTGGTTATTCTAGAGTAAGTCCAGATCCATGAGCTCTTATCAGCGCGTCTAACCATTTGTGCTATTAGTTTTTTAGTTACAGTAAAGAAATGAATAAATAAACACTATCTTAGAAGACAGGTTCTTTTGGGCAAAAGGCAGTACAATTCGAGTTAGAGTCTAAAGACTGCTTCTACAAAGTATGGCTTTATATCGTTTTCTCTCTCGCCGACGAAGCTCGCTCGAAAGTATTAGCTGATTGGGTTGATCAAGAGCTTGAAAAGCTGAAATCAAATGGAGAAATTGAATACATTCTCAAAAAATATCTAGACTAAGCATTCCTTTAAAGACAAATCCCCTTACTCTCAAACTAATTGTGTTTGAATCAGCGTTCTAAACTCATCTTGCAGATCATGCCTAGCTTTTTAATTCAATTATACTTGGTTGCAAAAAAGTATAAAAACATATCAAAAAGATACAGGTTTATACAATTCATATACAAATCATTCATTTTCTTTCTGTAGAGTGGCACTCTGTTTCATTTTTTCTAATGATTCATTTTTTAAACATTAAAGGAACTTAAAGTGACAGCGAAATCTAAAATTCTATATGGCATTGGTGGCTTATTTGTTGCTGTAATTAGCTTCATTACACTCACTAGTTTTTTTAGTTTTAAAGGTGCATCTATAGAAGGCTATAACAAAAAATTAGAAACGGAATCTTTCTTAATTACCAGTGCAATAGAACAACGTATGAACCGCACTTATGATGTTTTAAAAGTAATTTCTTATGAACTTGATATAGGAGGTAAACAACCTTTTGATATTATTAAAGCGGTTAAGACTCTGAGCTCCATTTCTAACAACCTTGATGTCATTAATGCTTATATGGCGACTCCTGATGGGTTAACTTACTCTGTATCAAGTAATGGCTTAGTTCCTAATTTTAACGCCAAAGAAAAAGGGCGCGAGTGGTTTTTAAGGGCTTTTGCAGGCGATAAAAAGATTCTCACCAAACCTTATGTGAGTACTGAAGGTAATGCGGTGATGGCAGCCGCCGTTCCGATTGTACGTAATGGCACTGTCGTTGGTGTGGTTAGCGCTAACTTGTCTATTGATAACCTCACTAATTTTATTGCAGGATTAACGGATAACAATCAGATCTTTGTAACCAATACCGATGGTTATATTTTTGCCGCAAAAAATACTGACTTACTAGGCAAAAATCTTAAAACAGTCATTCCAGACTATGCATCCTTTAGCAACTCACAAAGTAATCAACATACCTATTCCATTGAAGACAAAGACTATTTTGTGGTGACATCTCATATGGCTATGTTGGGTTGGACGACCTGGGCATGGGATGAGTGGGAGAATATCAACGCAGCATCAAATGATAACCTAGTTACCAATATTATTATTTCGATCATCCTAATTCTAATCTCCTTAGGTGTTGCTTATACCCTGATTATTCGTCTTATGTATAAGCCTATTGGCGGCGAACCAAAAGAAATCGAAAGCATAGTCAATAGAATTGCAAATGGGGATTTAACCTATCTCAATGCTAGTAATGGCAATGAGACTGGCATTTATGCCGCTGTACTTACTATGGCTCATAACCTTAGAAATACGGTTTCTAATATCAACTCCACAAGTCAGATATTAGACACAGCCTCGAAGAAAATTCTCAATTCAGCTTCTAATGTGATGCAAAGTTCAGAAACTCAAATGCAGCAATTAGAAACGACATCCAGTGCCATGTATGAAATGACAAACACGGTTAAAGCAGTCGCTAAAAGTGCATTAGAAGCTTCTGATGCCACTAACTCAGCTCATAAATATTCTGGTCAAGGTATTCAAACAGTTACCGAAGTAAATGAAAGCATAGCGACCTTAGTTGAAGGGATAGAAGAGTCAGAAAGAGTCGTTAAAAAACTCGAAAATGAAGCTGCCGGGATAGGAAATATCTTGAATGTAATAGGGGATATTGCAGAGCAAACTAACCTATTAGCACTTAATGCAGCGATTGAAGCGGCGCGAGCCGGTGAGCAAGGGCGAGGGTTTGCAGTTGTTGCGGATGAAGTAAGAAGCTTAGCAAGCAGGACACAAGAGAGTACCAGCCAGATACAAGAGCTTATCGCGAGACTTCAAGGGGCTGTAAACAACTCAGTGAGCCTTATGCAAGCAAGTTGTGAGAATGCACAACAGACCCTGTCTAAGTCGTCCGATGCAAATGATGCTTTGACAGCTATCCGTGATTCAGTTGCTGTTATTTATGACATGAACGCCCAGATAGCCACGGCAGCGGATCAACAAACGCAAGTAGCAGAGGAAATAAGTAGTACTGTTATACAGATTAATGACTTAGCTAAAAATACTTTTGATAATTCTGAGAGCAATGCTCAAGTGGCTGGGGATCTATCCCATAGTGTTGACTCACTTAACCGCTCAGTTGAAATCTTTAAAGTCGATTAGGAATACACCTGACGAGATAAAAATAGCTATTTCTAAAGATTCATCAATCAGTAAGGAGAGGGGGAAGTTCCTTTTTTAAACATGCTTGGGTTAATTTGCCTAAGCATGTTTAATGACTAGTTAACAAGTTTCAGCATCATGACAAGCCAATGTCGTTTTTTCTACAAAAAACTATAAGGCTTAAACCAAAAAGCGCTTCATCATGTCTTTATTTGGAGGGTAATAGTTAGCATAAGTTGCCTATCTATTTAAAGTATATTGAGCATTTGCTTAGTAGTTTTTTTGTTATGAAGTGATACTTTTTAACCAAGTTAACAATTTTATTTGCCAAATGGCTCTGGCTGAGATAGGTTTGGGTTCTTTTATATATGAACGATAAGTTTATAAGCGAAAAATGATTGATAATCACTTTTTCATAGCTTTTTTGTAGTTTAAAAAACTGAAAAAGTTTAACTTTAAAACATTATCTAATAGTTATAAAAGAAGAAAACATAAAGCATTGTTGAAAATTACAATAAATAAAATGTCGTTAAAAATCATATTCTTATGGTTTTATTTCGGCTGAAAACTAAAAGAAATAAAGGCTCTCAGGTCAGGGTGATAAAAACTTAAGTAGTTATAGTTAATAATGTAAACGTATTAAGGAAGAGAGACTTTATAATTCAGGGTTATATCTTTTAAGTAATTGGGTGTTGCTTAAAATATGTTCAGTGAAATAATATTTTCTATTAGTTTAAAGTGAAATTTCAATTTCTTTTTTGACAATGATTTTAATATATAGCTGAACGAATAATTTTGAACTTTATAATTATCAGTGTCTAAGTTTTATACAGTTTTCTGTTTATAGCCAAGTCACTTTCTCCTCTTTCTTTGATTGATTTTACTCCGAATAGACGTTGTCGTTTTTTTATAAGCGCTAACAACCTCGACACCTAGTGATAGGTACTAAGAGTAAGAACATCGGCCCTAGCTGCTAATATATTGTTAACTAAGCCTTGAGAATCCTGTTTTAGAACGAAAACCTGCTGAGCTTAATAAAATGGGATAACCAATATGAAAAAGACACAGCAATTATTTGCACTCTTTATGCTGATATTTAGTACAAACATACTTGCGGCTGAAACTAGCGCATTTGGGGAGTTTGTAGGTTCGATAAGTCGCTCGGTTGACGGTTTCTTCAACGACTACACAGGTTGGTTCGTTGGTTTAATCTTCTACAGTGTGCCAGTTGGCGAAGCTAATTTTCCAATTATCGTAGGTTGGTTGTTGCTTGCAGCAACAATTTTCACAGTTTACTTTGGTTTCATTCAGTTCAGACGTGCTGGCCTTTCGATCGATATCGTTCGTGGCAAGTTCTCTAACCCGAATGCTAAAGAAGACGGTGAGGTGTCTCACTTTCAGGCCCTAACAACTGCGCTATCTGGCACAGTGGGTCTAGGTAACATTGCTGGTGTGGGTGCTGCTTTAGCGATTGGTGGACCAGGTGCAACATTCTGGATGATCCTTTGTGGTCTTCTAGGTATGGCATCTAAGTTCTGTGAGTGTACGCTAGGTGTTAAATACCGTACTGTTCTGCCTTCTGGCGTCGTTTCTGGTGGTCCAATGTACTACCTAAGCCGTGGTCTAGAAGAGCGTGGACTACCAAGCCTAGGTAAATTCCTAGCAATTGGTTTCGCACTTATGTGTATCCTAGGTTCTTTCGGTGGCGGTAACATGTTCCAGGCTAACCAAGCCCATGCCATGTTAACTTACGCTTTCGACGTACCAAGTGAATACGGTGTAATCACAGGTCTAGTACTAGCTGCTTTAGTTTTCTCTGTAATCGTTGGTGGTATGCCTTCAATTGCATCAGTAACTGAAAAAGTTGTACCTTGGATGGCACTACTTTATGTAGGCATGTCTGTTATCGTAATCCTTGCAAACTTCGGTCAAATCGGTGCGGCTATTAGCGCTATCTTCGAAGGTGCCTTCACAGGTGCTGGTGTAGCCGGTGGTTTCATTGGTGCATTGATCCAAGGTTTGAAACGTGCAACCTTCTCTAACGAAGCAGGTGTTGGTTCTGCTGCGATCGCTCACTCAGCGGTTAAAACAAAAGAGCCAGTAACTGAAGGTCTAGTATCTCTACTAGAACCATTCATCGATACAGTAATTATCTGTACTATGACTGCTTTGGTTATCACTATTGCTGGTCTAAACACAATGCCATTCAACGGTGAAGGCCTAACAGGCGTTACCTTGACAGCGGCATCGTTCACAGCAACAGCGGGTATTTTCAAATACTTCCTAGCTGTGGCAGTAATCTTGTTTGCTTTCTCAACTATGATCTCTTGGTCTTACTACGGTCTAAAAGCTTGGACTTACTTGTTTGGCGAAGGTTCTAAAGTTGAACTGACTTTCAAAATTATCTTCTGCTTCTTCGTAGTCGTTGGTGCAACTATCCAGTTTGGTGCTGTAATCGACTTCTCTGACGCAGCTATCTTTGCTATGTCTATCTTCAACATCCTTGGTTTGTACTTCCTAATGCCTGTTGTTAAGAAAGAGCTTAACTCTTTCATTGCACGTATTAAGTCTGGTGAAATCAAGCGTTATGACGACAAAGCAACTGATTCAAATTCTGCAGAAAAAGCATAATTCATCGTTTTTTCATAATAGAATGAGATCATAAAAAAACCCGCTTCGGCGGGTTTTTTTATTTCTGCAAGTCGGTAAGATAAGTATAGATAATACAAATGTGATGGCGATGAAAAACAAGTAGTAACAACAACCTAGGAAGTAAAATGGATGACGATAAGCACTTTTACATCGATTTAAAGCGCAACCTGATCAAAGATGGACCAAAATTCCTTTCCCATACTGTCATGGCTAAAGGAGACACTGTTTTTTTAAGGCCCACCATGGGCGCAATGATTTTCTGTATCATTTATATCGTGGTAGGTCTTTTTTTATTAGGGTTAGCGGGTGTCATTTATTGGAAATCCAGCCAGTTAGACCTCACCGTCTTTATCGGCATTTTTGGTAGTGCGATCGGCATGTTTGGTGTTGCACTTATCAGGCCATTTATGAAGCGTGCAAAGTTTGATAAAGACACAGGTCTATTTGATAACAACCAAGACAGAGACGTAAAACTAAAGCATATAGTATCTCTGCAAATTCTTAATAAAATGATCGAAAGAGGGCAAGCACCTAGCTATGAGTGTTTTGAGCTAAACCTGCTGACCAAAAATGGCCGACGTATCAATATTCTTAACCATAACGACCTACAACAAATGCAACTAGATGCCGCTGTACTGGCTAATTTCTTAAAAGTAGAAGTCACAGATCTAAGGCGAGAGCTCAATATATAATTGAATCTTTAAAATACTAAAAGATAAATAATCGGAGAGCGTGATGAAGCATGATCTTGAGTTAAATAAAAAGAACGCCGTTGCTTTTTACAAAACCGCTTACCTTGGTGAGCCAGAGAAAGCGGTAGCGCTTTATGTGGGGGATCAATACATACAACATAACCCACTAGTAGGTGACGGCAAACAGGCTTTTATCGACTACTTTGAAGAGATGTCACGAGACTATCCCGATAAAAGCATAGCGTTTGTCAGAGTCATCGCAGAGGGTGATCTAGTCTCGCTTCATACCCATCAAACTTGGCCTGATAATGATGAATACGTTACCATGGATTTCTTTCGGTTTGATGATAATAGCAAAATCATAGAGCATTGGGATGCAATTCAGGGTGTTCCAGCCGAAACTAAAAACGGTAATTCAATGTATTAGGCTTTAGAAGTGGTCTTATGTTCATAAAGCCTACCGGACTCAAATATCTGAATTTATGGAATTTCTAACGGCATTTTTAAGAAAACCAAGCCTAAATTTACAGGCGAGTTACAAGAGCGCATAAAAAAGCTCCATAAAACTACGTTATGTAATAAGAATTAACAACATACTTATCGATTCTTAGTCTACGCCCCTCTTTAATTAAGGTATCTCATTAAATGAAGGGTGAAACAGCCTATGAAGTTTTTAATTCGATCATTATCTCCTCACCTTGGCATACTTGTTCTTTTGCCATGTATTCTCCTAGGTTGTGTCATTTTCTATGATGTATTTCATTCTTATAACAAGATGCAAGACGCTTATGACGCTGAATACAATGCCTTCATGTCTCACGATGTGCTTAAAGTGGTGCACGAAGTTCAAAAAGAACGAGGAGCAAGTGCGGGCTTTATTGGTTCAAAAGGCAAGGTGTTTGGACCTCAATTAAAAGAACAACGACAAGTGGTTGATAAAGCCTATCAAACCCTGTTAACGAAAAGTGAAGCTTGGACGCTTTCTAATGAGATGGAAGCAGAACTAGGCAACATCAAGAATGCTTTTGCAGACATTAACAGCATTCGAAACCAAGTCGATGCATTGACTTTGCCTTTAGGTAAAGCGCTTAGCTTTTATACCAACATCAACACGCTTGGTTTGCATAGTGTTATCTATGCCTCAAAACTGAGTGCAGACCCTGTTATTTCATCAGAACTTTTTGCCATCTATAACTTTTCTTCTGCGAAAGAATCAGCAGGCATAGAAAGAGCAGTACTTGCGAATATACTGTCGAGTGGCAATTTTACCCCAGCCCTTAGAATCAAGCACACGGAGCTGATTACCAAACAAAAGTTAAACCTAGAACAAGCCCTAGATGCCGCACCAAAAGACATCTTAAGTATTTTCTCACAATTCAGCCAATCAACAGCCAATCAAGACGTGCTAAGAGTGCGTGAAGAAGTCGCTAAAGATGATTCAGGCTTTACAACCGATTCTAAAACTTGGTTTTCCTATGCGACTAAAAGAATTGATGAATTAAAGAAACTCGAAGAAAAAGCATTATCAGTGGTTGATAAAACTGCTCTGCGTATTCAACAAGATGCCGTCACCGTCCTTATTGTAGAAGTGCTGATATTCATAATCGGATCTGTGATAACTATCGCGTTATTCTTAATTATTCGAACCAGAAGCAAACAATCTTTAAAAATTGCCGAAGGGATACAAATAGCGATTCAAGACAGAAACATGGCGCATGAGATAGATGTCGTGAGCTTTGACGAACTCGGTGATGCAGCAAAAGGTATTAACAGGCTAACAAGGCTCTTTAGTGACGACTTAAAGTCTTTTGACCTTGCATCTCAGCATATTTCCAACTCAACGAATGAAACCTCAGTATCCATTAAGCAAAGCCAAGTTAACTTAATAGAGCAAAAATCAGTGGTGCAAACAATCGCCACCGCAGCCGAGCAAATGGGCATCAATGTTTCTGAGATAGCCCAATCTATGGAAAGTAATGCAAGTTCGGTATCAGAGGTGGTCAGTAACGCACAACAAGGGCAAGAGACAGTTAGCAAAGCCGTTGATGTTATCCACCAAGCAGCAAAAGACATGGAAGAGTCTTCTAAAGCCATCAACTCACTTAACGAGAGAGTGGGCAGCATTTCATCCCTTGTGGACATGATTAGAGGCATAGCCGAACAAACTAATCTACTTGCACTTAACGCCGCCATAGAAGCCGCAAGGGCAGGGGAGCAAGGTCGAGGCTTTGCCGTAGTCGCAGACGAGGTTCGAGGCCTAGCGAATAGAACCAGAGCCTCCACAGATGAAATTGCCGAAGTTGTGAGCAAGCTACAAGAAGACTCAACCAATGCCTTTAGCATCATAGATATCGGCCAGAAAAATGCACTACTGGCGAGCGAGCAATCAGAGCTGATTAAAATCGTATTAGATAAGATCACAGGCCAAGTAGAAAGCGTGCAATCGGTAACAAGCTCTGTGTCTAAAAACACAAAAGAGCAAGCGACAGCTCTAAGTGAAGTAAACAACAGCCTGATCAATATTTCAGACCAAGCAACAGAAAACGTAGCAGGGGCAGAGCAAGTCTCCGTCGCAGCATCCAGCATCGCAGATTCAGCCATGGAAATGCGAGATCAAATTAAGAAATACACAATCTAAAGGCTAAAAGAAAAGCCTAGAAAAATGCGTGTCTTAATTCTTACTTTTAATGAGAAATAAGACGCGCATTTTTTTGCTTTAGTCACTGCAAATTTGTTTGAGTCACTGCAAAAGCAACGTGTTCCACTCCATCAAAGCAACAAAACAAGCTACTAACACCCCAAGATCATCCATTTTACAGATATGCCTTTGTAATATTTGTTTAACAAACACCATTCAAACCTTAAGTATTTTGCCTATTTTCCTCTGTGAGAGAGGCAATATTGCTTCTAATAACCAAAATCAGCCCTCTATATTTTTAATTACCCTGAGACTATTTTTTAGTTGCATAAATAAATAGCTGTTACTAAATATTAAATACGGGTTCACTTTTTGAGACTTTTATCAAAAATTTAATTGATATTTAGCTCTTTCATTAGAGAAATTTATATTAAACAAAAGGCTAATTTAAGCCCTTCTATATTAGTGTTTAGTTAATCTAATCTAGTGGTTTAAAACTCTTTCCAGTGAATTATTTTATTGATTTAACTGATCGAGGTTCAGTTTTATGGCTGTGTAACCGCTGCTTAAAATATGTGTTTGTGCAATTGGAATACTTGAGTAGAATCGATTGATCATTAATCGAGTGAATAATTTGTTGTTTAACTTGATGTTTTAATTGTAAAAAAATCACTGCTCATAGGGATAGGTTCTTAACCCTTCAAAATCTTAAGTGCTATTAACCTTGGACGTATCAATCGTTTTCAGTAGTTTGTTTAAGGTTTATTGAGGCATTTTATATAAAATTCTCAGATTTATCCTGACTTATATCTGACTCAGGATACGAAACTAACCAAGGAATCAGGCATGAAGCTAAATCAAGTTCTTTCTAGTGTTAATCAAGTTGAAAAGTCTAAATTTATAACCTGCCTCGATAAGCTTTGTATTGATGTTGGAAAAAACAACACAAGCATATCTAAATCGATTGAAAATATTGATGGTCAAATTAAGAACGCTTCTGGTAGTGAAGTCACACAACTATTTTTTGCTGTTAAAAAGTTTTTTAAAGATGCTGTAAAAGAACAAATATTAATGAACTCGGCACAAATTAGTTTATTGGTCAATATTTTAAGTCGTGATGGTAATTGCGTTGCACGTATAAGCTGGATTGAAAGCCTTTATGTTAAAGAATGGGCTGAGTTGGACTCTCTTTCAAAAGAGCTAAATGAAGAAATTACTTCCTATAACGAAGGTGATGTCACTGATAGATCAAAAGCGTTAAATATCTATCACGCATGTATGACCGAAGCTTATGTTAATGATAAGCGTGTAAATAGAGAGTCTAAAGTAACAGATGATGAGCGCGGCATTCTTAATGTCCTTAGCCATCACTTAGGTTTAACGACAGATGAATGTGCCGCTGTTGAACACTTAGTTGATGTAATTCCTAAAGATGGCGTTCTTGATGCTCTAAATGTTTTAAGAGACATGGGTATTGTCTTTATCAGTAAGAAGCGACAAGAAGTCTTTATTCCTGATGAAATCGTTGCTCTTTTGAATGACATACAGGGTAAAGATCTAGCTGATAAACACAGATTGAGATTGTTACGCACTTTTTCAGATGCTGAATTATCGAATGTTCTTAGAGCACACGGAAGAAAAACACGTGGTGTATCTAGGGCAGATAAAATTCATACCATTATTCATTCTGGTATTAATGCGCAAAACCTTCTTGCAGTAGACATATACTCACCAGAAGATAACCAGAATCAGCGCAAAGAAAGGCTTAAACAACTGATTGCTGATTTAGAGATAGATACAGACAAATTAGGTACAACGCTTGATGAGCGAATACAGTTAATTATTTCATCACTTATCAATGCGACAGAAAAAGAGTTTGATTCATTAAGCGCAAGTGGCTTTAAAGAGTTACTTAAATCATTAGAAGATCATTTCCCTACCATTATCCAAGTCATTAAATCTCAGTTTGAATTAGAAGAAAACGAAATCGTGGATACCGACAAGCTTAGAGCGTTAAGTATCACTCCTTACGACATTCTATATCTGCTATCTAATGATGAGATCAAAACCGTCCGTGACAGCATGTCCTTATCTAAGAAGGGCAATGCTCGCTTTGCCATTCTAGAAAGCTTCGCCAACGCAACCGATAAGCTCATTGATAATTATGATGCGCTAGCAAGACGTGACCTAAGTGTTTTACGCGATGTAGGTGTAGATATAGCAGAAGCCGACATCGGAATTAAATTTGAAGAAGTCACCAAGGCCATCTTTGAGTTGCTAGATTTAAATATCGATGAGGATGTACGCAAAGAGATCAACACCAATAAAGACAAAGCCGACATCATCATATCTTTGAGTGATGACGACATCATCATAGGGGAAGCCAAAACCTGTAAGAGCGGTGATTTCGCTAAATATTCTGCCACTTCAAGACAAGTTAAAGCCTATGTGAACCGTGCTGAAACAGTCGGTAAACGCGTAGCTCAAGTGCTTATTATCGCACCGAGTTTTTCAGATGACTTTATTGAATCGGCAGAGATGGATACAGAAGTGAATATTTCCTTGTTAGAAGCGAAAGGACTGAAGCTTATTTTGGATGCATTTAAGTCAAAAAGAAATCCAAAGTTCAGTGCCAAGTTGCTGACGAAGGGTGGATTGTTGAAGGCTGAGTTAATAGCTAAGACGATATGATTATTTAATTGTTTCAATAAATTTTAGGTTGTATTTTTATTAAAATGTTGTATTGGAGAAATACTTAGTATGGAAATTAAATTGCCAACTCAATTTTTACCTTCTTTTCTAGGTAAGCTGCAAGCAGATCTTTCTGCATGCCAATATGTAGACAATGTGAACGTTAACTTTTCTCCTTTGAGTTACTCTAAGCCAATGGCAATGCTTGTCGCGGGAAGTTACTTTCGTCAATGGATGAGTAGGCGACGTGAATTAGGTTTAAATACTACTAAGTCAGGTATTTCAGAAAAAAAGAATGTTCACTCATATTTAATGCATCTTGGATTTTTTGATTTCATCGGTATGAAAAATATTGGAAAGTGCGTAGGTGTTGCAAAAGGGAATACTAGATATTTACCTATTCGAGAAATAAGACGTGAAGAATTAGATAAACAGATCGAAGACACAGGAGAAGATTTGATCGATGCAATCATATTTCTGTCTGACGGATTGGCTAATGTTTTAGCTGGTGAAGACAACGGCGAAGCTAAGAAAGGTTTTAGCTACTCAATTCGAGAAATAATTAGAAACGCCTTGGAACATTCTGGTTCAGACTCATGTTTTATATGTGGGCAGCGATGGGTGAATGGTCAGTCAGAAATAGCGATAATCGATGAAGGTAATGGTATACATAAAACACTTTCTACAGCATATGAATTGAAAGAAAAGAATGCACTTGTTGATGCTATAAAGCCAGGTGTGTCACGTACTCAGAATATGTCTGAGAGAGAAAATATTTATAAAAACTCTGGATTTGGTTTATACGTTTTATCTGAGCTGGGAAATAGTTTTGGTTGGTTTTGTGTAGGAAGTGGACTAAGAAAGCTGAGATGTGAAAAAGGTAATAAAGTTGATAGTGAATTGCCTTTTGAAGGTACATTTGTTGGTATTCATCTGAATAAACCACCTCTCAATTTTGATGGGGTTTTACAAGATATAATTAGCGTAGGAGAAGAGGAAGCTGGAAAAGAAGGTCGAAATAGTGAAGCCTCTGAAATATCAAAAACTGCGTGATTTATGACGTTTTTCATTTTACATGGACAGGCATTCTAATTTGGTAACAAAAAATATTATAGCTGACCGCTTATTAGCACCAAAAAATTACTAATGATCGGTTGTTATAAACTACTCGACACCTCTTACGTTAAAACTCAAATAGAATTTAAAGTATAAGGATATATATGATTACTAACGTTCATATAGAAAATGTAGCAAGTTACAAAAATGTTTCGAAATTTTCCCCAAAGAATAAAATTTCATTACTTTATGGATTGAATGGGACGGGAAAAAGCACCATTTCAAATTACTTATATAATCCTCAGCTTAGTATATATAAAGACTGTAGCATTAGTAAAAGTTCTGAGTGTGATATTCTTGTTTATAATCAAAATTTTTTAAATGACTATTTCTACGAAGAAGATAGCTTAAAAGGCATATTTACCTTATCAAAAGAAAATAAGAGTATTTTGCAAAAAATCCAACAAGAGACCAATAATCTAGGAAAACTGGAAAAGGATAAAGAGTCTATTGATGGGGAACTTTCTGTTTTACAAAAACGATTAGCCAAAGAAAAAGAAAGAGGAGTCACCAGTGTCTGGAAGATAAAAACAAACTATTCAGGTGGAGACAGGGTTTTAGAATATTGTCTTGAAGGCTTAAAAATAAAACTATTCTCTCATATAAATAATATTGAGTTATCTAAAAACAAGCCTGAAGATACTATAGAAAAGTTGAAAGCTGAAGTATCTTCTATTGAGGGAGAAAATGCAAATCGTCTAAATAGATTAGGGGAGTTTGTCTTTACAGGTTCAGCGGTAGAATTAAACACTTTATTCAGTAAAATCATTGTTGGAAGTCAAGAAGGTAGTGTAGCAGAGTTTATTAACAATCTAGGAAATATCGATTGGGTTAAAAATGGTCTTGAATATGTTTCAGCTCAAGTTTCTGGATCAGCCTAAGAATGTCCATTCTGCCAAGAAAAAACTATTACGCAAGATTTACTATCTTCGATAAAAGATGTATTTGATCTTTCATACGAAAATGATATTGAAGGATTAAAGAAGTTGCAAGAAAGCTATAAAACGGCAGCTGGTGAACTCGTATTTGACAACATTGACGAGCTGGTCGTAACAACCCCTCAAATTTCTAAACAGTGGGAGCTTGCTGTTGAAGAGATAAAATCAATATATAGAGAAAATACACTTCAAATTGAAAGCAAGCTTAAAAGTCCTAGTACACCTATTACCCTAAAAAGTTGTAATAGCACAATCACTCGACTTAATGATACTGTAAGCCAGATAAATGTTTTAATTGATAAGCATAATAGTAAGTTATTGAACAAAGCATCTTCCTTAAATGAAATAAAAAAACGTTTTTGGGAGCTTATGCGTTGGGAATACGATCAAACTATTTCAACATATAAATCAGAGAGTGCCGTAAACCAAAAAGAAGAGTCAGAAATAATATTAGATCAAAACACTAAGATTAAAGAGATAGCCACATGTAAGCAAAGTATTTCAAATTTAAGAAAGCAAACAGTCAATATTGAAGAAGCAATTGAGAATATCAACAACTCTCTTTTGGATATAGGAATTGTTGGATTTTCTGTTGTTAAGCATGGAGATAACTTATATAAGATTGCTCGATCTGATATGAACTCAGAAGTTTTCCATTCATTGAGCGAAGGTGAAAAGACTGTAATTAGTTTCTTATATTTTATTGAACTTTGTAAAGGGGAAAAAACGGCAGCTAGTAGTCCAAATAAAAAGGTAGTTGTGATAGATGATCCAATTTCAAGTCTATCTCACCTTTATATTTTTAATATCGGCCAACTTATCAAAAAAACATTTTTTAACTCATCCTTATATGAGCAGGTTGTAGTTTTAACCCACAGTCTGTACTTTTTTTATGAGTTAACTCATACGAACAAGACTAAAAGAGATGAAACACAAAACCTTTATAGAATCATAAAGAATTCTGATGGCAGTTCAATTTTAAGTATGAAATATGAAGAAATACAAAATGACTATCAGACATACTGGGCAATGATAAAAGATAGTTCTACGCCTCCTGCACTAGTTGCTAACTGCATGAGGAATATAGTTGAGTATTTCTTCAGCTTTGTACAAAAGAAAGACTTTAATAATGTTTTTCAAAAGCCAGCTTTATCTGCAGATAAGTTCAAAACATTCTATCGCTATATGAATAGAGAATCACATTCTTTGGGTCAAAATATATTTGATATCAAAGAATTCAACCACGAAATATTCAAAGATGGTTTAAAGCTTATTTTTGAAGAATGTGGGTATGGCGAACACTATAAAGCCATGACGAAATAGTTTTACATGGACAGGCATTCCAATTTGACCCTCAAGGATGAGGTGTTTTACATGTATTCTAAAAGGACAGGCATAACAATTTAACCTTATTTTAATTCCCCTCTAGCTTTATTAGATTAGTTTTTAAAATGCCTGTCTTATTTAAAAAAGCCTAATAAATCACTAGATTATTGTGCTTGCGGCACGGCATTTCGTTGGCTCGAGAAATAGAAACTTAGTATGGTTATTGCCGTTAAAATACCACTTCCCATGAGCAGACTCTCCACCGAATAATATTCAATGATGATTGCAGAAAGAGCCCGTGAAATCGGTATCGCACCTACAACGGATAACATGACCATGGACATCGTCATGCCAAGGATGTGGCTCTCTGTGGTGGTTTGCAAATGAGTGATGACCGTCACTCGAATACAGGCATCGGCAAAACCAATTAGCGCAACGGCAATGAGAATGAAGTACTTCTGGTAAAAGAGCGCGAGTGCAAAAAGTGATGCGGCTATGATCAATTGAAATAAACAGACTTTATTAACGATTTGCCATTTGAGCTTCAATCGAGCCATTAATAGGTAACCCAAAATAGCGCCCATGGCTTGTACTGAAAACATCTGCCCGTAATGCTCAACGTTGGCGGCAAAACGTTCAACCACAATAAGTGGATAGGCCACACTAGAAGGGCCGACAGCGAACAAGCAGACGAAGAATAACAATAGGGTGATGTTGCGTACTTCAATATTTGCCCATACTGTTTTCACGCTTTCTAGCAAGCTGCTTGTTGAGGTTGAGTTTTGATTAGAAATTGGCAAAGTTCGAATCAGGCCAATTGCCAGTACTTGCATGAAGGCTGCAACAAGCATCGGATAGAGGTAGACGACATTGTCTCCCTGTTTGCTTGTCTCCAAAAAGGCCATTGAGGACGCGGCGACAACGGGTGCAATGATCTGACAAAATTGGATCGTACTCATGATCATACTGTTGGCCGAACTCAAGCTGTCCTTTTCAACGATGGAAGGAACAATGCATTCAGTGGCAGGGGCAATAGCAGCACTGAATAAGCTAAAGCCTAGCGCAAATACACACAGCAGGTAGATATTTACCCAGTCATTAGCAAGCAACAGCGCAAAGCATGAAAACAAAACCACCAAGGCCATACGAGCACCAATAAGCAGACGCTTTGCCCCTAGCTTATCTGTTAGGCGACCGCCATATAAGATGGCAATGCCACGGGGGAAGCTTTCAATAGCCAAGACAATCGCAACAGCACTCTTCCCACCGCCATCAACACTTAACGCCATCCAAGGCATCATGATTAACATAAAGAAATCAGCGAAGGAGGTTAGTGTGGTAGCAGCAAGGTGCCGAGAAAATGCCGGATTCGACTTAAGTTTATTCAATATCATATACATCCTTGTATTCGTAAAAACGCATAGCCGCCATCCCAGCGGATACCATTAATCCATTAAAGTAATTTACTTGAACTGTGCTCTGTTATTTTAAAAGTGACTGTCTAGTTTAAAAGTCAGTTTATATTAAAAGCTATCCTTTTTTCATTTCTTTATCTAACTGCCTTGAATGCATTTGATATGTTAATCTTCTTCTTTTTCAGGGAGATAAAGCGTGGCAAAAGATCATTTTCAAGGTAAGTATGAAGTCGAGTTGAAGTATCGCCTTACGTCCAAATCTGGCTTTCTGGAAACATTAAGCCAAACCCCTCATGAAGTCATGCTTGAAAATAATACGGAATCGGATTGTTATTTCGATACTCCAGATTTAGCGCTTGAAGCTCAAAATAAAAGTCTGTGCATACGTACTATGACTCCTTCTGGCATCAAATTATGGATAGTGAAAGGTCCAGAAGAAGATAGATGTGAAGCAACGGATATTAGTGATGCAGATAAAGCTTTGAGCATGCTTGAAACTATGGGGTATGAGATTGTTTTAAAAGCGACGAAAAGCCGTAGTATCTATTTTGTTGGTGAATTTCATATTACGTTGGATACACTTGCGAATATCGGTGACTTCGCTGAATTTGCCATCATGACAGATGATGAATCTAAGCTTTCCCAGTATAGAGAGCAGCTTGAAGCATTAGCTGCTAAGTTTGGTTTAACCCAGTTTGACCTTGAAACAAAATCCTATAAAGAGATGTTCACTGAAAGTTAAGAGTTCTAATAGGACAGGCATAACAATTTGACCTTCTTCTAATTACCATCTAGCTTTATTAAATTCACTCAAGGATGAGGAATCTAAAATGCCGAAACCACGTAAATCTCTAATTAGTCTTCAAGACACTCCCTATTATCATTGTGTATCCCGATGCGTCAGGCGTGCTTTTCTCTGCGGAGAAGATGAGTCTACTGGGAAAAGTTATGACCACAGACGAGGTTGGATTGAAGATAAAATGCTAGCCTTAGTCAATGTTTTTGCTATCGATATTTGCGCCTATGCTGTCATGAGCAACCATACCCATTTGGTACTTCATGTTGATGCAGATAAAGCGAATAACTGGTCTATCAAAGAAGTGCTTGAGCGCTGGCATAGCCTACATAAAGGTACTCAATTCACTGAAAAGTATTTAGAAAACAAAAAGATGGAAGAGTTTGAGTTAGCTTTGGTATATGAAAGATGTGAGAAGTATCGAAAGCGTTTAATGGATATCAGTTGGTTTATGAAAGAGCTTAATGAACCTATTGCACGTATGGCTAACAATGAGGATAAATGTACCGGACATTTCTGGGAAGGGCGCTTTAAGTCTCAGGCTCTGTTAGATGAGGCGGCACTTGTTGCCTGTATGGCCTACGTTGATTTGAACCCAGTTCGAGCTAAGATGGAAAAAACACCAGAATCCTCAAAGCATACTAGTATCAAAACTCGTATCGACGTTGTCAAGGCCAATCAAACTCAGCCTAAAACACTTTTTCCTTTTATCGGCTATGAAAGGGAGAATCAGCCGGAAGGGCTACCTTTTAAACTTGAGGATTATCTTGAACTTATTGACCTTACGGGCCGTATCATTCGAGAAGATAAAAGAGGGAGTCTTGATGTTTCTTTAGCGCCTATTTTGCAACGTATTCACCTTACCCCAGAGCAATGGCTGAAAGTCAGCACGGGGTTTGAAAAGCATTTTAAAGTCGCAGTGGGCTCAGAAAGGTTATTAGCTGATTATTGTGAGCATACTGAATTGCAAAGATGTTCAGGTTTAAGTGCTTGTAAACGGCTACTTTCTTAGATCTTAGTTTATTCATCTAGTCGAAATTCTTCCTATCGTTAACTCGAGATATCTTGACGCCCTAAATATGAAATTATCCAATTAATTGCTTAAAATGGGTCGCCAAATTAAGTGGGCTCTTCATTTTTTATCTATAAAGTGTCAGAAATATTTTAAGAATCTGTTTTTAGCTGATGTTATATCTGATCTCTTTTAAAATGCCTGTCTTATTTAAAAACCATTTAAAAACCAAAAGCCAGTTTAGATTAAAAACTATCTTTTTTCATTTCTTTATCTAACTGCCTTGAATGCATTTGATATGTTAATCTTCTTCTTTTTCAGGGAGATAAAGCGTGGCAAAAGATCATTTTCAAGGTAAGTATGAAGTCGAGTTGAAGTATCGCCTTACGTCCAAATCTGGCTTTCTGGAAACATTAAGCCAAACCCCTCATGAAGTCATGCTTGAAAATAATACGGAATCGGATTGTTATTTCGATACTCCAGATTTAGCGCTTGAAGCTCAAAATAAAAGTCTGTGCATACGTACTATGACTCCTTCTGGCATCAAATTATGGATAGTGAAAGGTCCAGAAGAAGATAGATGTGAAGCAACGGATATTAGTGATGCAGATAAAGCTTTGAGCATGCTTGAAACTATGGGGTATGAGATTGTTTTAAAAGCGACGAAAAGCCGTAGTATCTATTTTGTTGGTGAATTTCATATTACGTTGGATACACTTGCGAATATCGGTGACTTCGCTGAATTTGCCATCATGACAGATGATGAATCTAAGCTTTCCCAGTATAGAGAGCAGCTTGAAGCTTTAGCTGCTAAGTTTGGTTTAACCCAGTTTGATCTTGAAACAAAATCCTATAAAGAGATGCTTACTGAAAGTTAAGCGCTTCTAAATTTACATGAATTGCGTTCAAAGTTCGTACGCTTACACAAGATATCTATATGTAATCATACGGCTAAAATAATTATAAAATCTAACAAAATACTTAACTTAAAACTTACTGTTTTAGTCGGGTGTCTTTGATCATTCTCTATCTTTGAATTTCCACGCTTATATCAACTCTTTACTGGCTTTTATAACCGTATCACTAAAAGCCTCAATCAATCGCTCTTTGCCCACCTGGCGATGGGTAATCAGCTGAATATGTCGTTGGTATTCTTTGCCTGAAATAGGCTGGATTTTAATATTGTTAGCGACTTCCTCTAGTCCTTGCCAGATGGGTACTAATGAAACGCCCATATGACGTTTTACCATCAGAGCGATGCTCTCAAGGGCATCCAACTCACATAAGGTGTTGGCTGCTATATCGCAATCTAGCAAGTAAGAGTCTGCGATCGCGCCGCCCCAAGCGGATCTGTCGTATTGAATATAAGGTAGGTTCAGTAAGGACTCTTTGACGTTTAATGTGTTTGACTCACTGCTAATAAAGCCCAGTTGCTCCGTGTATAAAGTATTTGTCTGTAAGTACTTGGGGCAAACAAAGGGCGGCTTGACGATAATGATGACATCAAGATTTTTATCAAGCAGTTGCTGATATAAATTAGCCGAGGTTCCAGGTGAAATTTGTAGGTTGAGATCTGGTAGATGAGTAGCGAGCTGTTGAATCACACTAGGCATGATGCCAGTTAAGGCAGTGGAAACGGCGCCGACTTTTAAATCGCCAGATAAGCCTGTTTGGTCTAAATCATTTTGCAGTGCTTGGGTTTCTGCTACCAGATGCTTCAATCTAGGTAATAGTCTTAAGCAGGCTTCTGTTGGTTTGGCTGAATGGCCAGAGCGGTTAAGCAACGGGCAACCTAAACTTTGCTCTAGTGCTTTAATTCTCTGACTCACCGCCGCAGAGGTAAGCATTTGATTTCTTGCAGCGGCGGCGATAGAACCTGTGTTAACCACTTCTAGCAAGCTTGATAAAAATCGAATATCCAAAACAATTCCTTATGGTCATTCATATAAATATATAGTATTTGTTTTGAATGATGATTGCTAACCTCTGTTTCATGAGAACAAACAGAGAGACAGGTGATATGCAATCGAACATTTTCCATTTAGCCATCAATGTGACTGACTTAAACCAAGCTCGTGCTTTTTACGGTGAATTGCTAGGTGCAGAAGAGGGGAGAAGTACAGAAACTTGGGTCGACTTTAACTTTTTCGGGCATCAACTTTCTCTTCATTTGGGAGAGCCGTTACACACTAAGAACACAGGTAAGGTGGATAACATTGCTGTCCCTATGCCGCACTTTGGTTTGGTATTGCCCTTGGCATTATGGCGCACTCTCGCCGATCGATTAACCGCCGCTAAGATAGATTTTGTGCTGCCTCCCACTCATCGCTTCGAAGGGCAACCCGGCGAACAATTTACCTTTTTCTTTTTCGATTCTTTTGGTAACCCGATTGAATTTAAAAGCTTTGCTGACATGAAGGAGGTATTTAACGCATGAAGCATATTGTTTTTCTTAGCCGCTTAACCGACGAGGCTCAGTTTTTATGGCTTGAGCATCTTAATAGTCAGTTGCAAAACCAGACGGTGTTGCTCCCTGATCAAATTCCTGAGGGAGAAGAGGCCTTGGTCGATATCGCCATTGTCTCTAATCCTAACCCAGAAGACTTATTGCGTTATCCCAACCTTGTTTTGGTGCAAAGCTTATGGGCTGGAGTTGAAGGTTTGGTTCAAGCGCTGAAAAGTGATGTTTTTAACAAGGCTGGTTTTAATAAGACAAGTTTAGATAAGGAAAGTTTTAACAAGGCAAGTTTTCAACTCATCAGGCTGGTTGACCCGACTTTGGCTCAAAGCATGGCCGAGTCTGTATTGGCATGGACTTTGTACTTGCAGCGTAATATGCCGAGTTATGCAAAGCAACAAGGGCAAAAGCAATGGCGTAAGTTGCAGCATAGGGATTCAAAAGATTTACGCATCTCAATGTTAGGTGCGGGCAAGCTTGGGTTGGCTTCCTTGAGTTTGTTGCAACAGCTCAATTATTCCCTGAGCTGCTGGACTCGCTCTCCTAAAGTGCTTGATGGGATTCGCCATTATCATGGACGGGATGGTTTAAAGGCGATGATGGAGCAAACCGATATCTTAATTAACCTGCTTCCGTTAACGCCTAATACGCATCATATGTTGAATAACGAGACGCTAGCTTGGCTTCCTAAAGGGGCTAAGTTAATAAACTTCTCTCGTGGCGCCGTGGTTAATACGGCTGATTTATTAGCCTGTTTGGACTCGGGGCAAATTGAGCATGCTGTATTAGATGTATTTGAGCAGGAACCTTTGCCAGTTGAGTCTGAGGTTTGGTCTCACCCTAAAATTACTGTGCTACCGCACATCTCAGCACCGACAAATAAAGAAACTGCTGCCAAAATTGTGGCTGACAACATTCATTTATACAGAACTGAAAACAAGCTGCTAGAGAGCGTGGATATTAAGCTTGGCTATTAAGTTGAGCTATTGAATTGAGCTAAAAAGTTGAGCGAATAAAATGAGTTACTCGCTTTCTTTTAGTTTAAGTTTTTTTATTAAAGCTGTGCCTCAAAGCAACGCCATGCAGATTTTGCTGCATGAGAAGAAAAGCTACCGGCTTTTCTGGCGACACAAATAGGGCGGGGATGTTCTGGCATTAAGGGAATGACTTTTATATTTGGGCGGGAGTCAGGTACAGCCAATTCGGCCACAACAGAAATGCCTAATCCTGCTCTAATTAAGGCGAGTATTGAGGTTAATTGTACGGCGGTGTGCTTTACTTTTAAGCTGGCATTTGAGAGGTAAAACCATTCTCTTATCAGCGCTTCGCTGCCGCCTTTGGTTAAGATAAAATCTCGCGACATAATGTCTTTTACTGATAAAGTCGGACGCTTGGATAAGATGTCGCTTTCATTCACTAAGGCGACTAAGCGGTCCGTCATAATAGGAATCACATCGAGATCTAGTGCTTGCTTATCAACAATGATGGCAAAATCGACTCGACCTTCTCGTAGGGCCGATAAGGCGCCTTCGTCTGTATATTCATAAACTTCAACCTTAATACTAGGGAAGCTTTGACTAATTTTTTGAATGAAATTAGGCAAAATATGAGTGGATGCGGATGCCCCAAAAGAGGCTATTTTAATGGTACCGGCCCCTTCTTTTTTGATTTGTTTAAGCTGTTGAATTAATGCATCTTCTTTTTCTTGTTGCTGCTTCGCGTACTCTGCAATTAATTGTCCTTCTTGGGTTAGCTCAAGAGGGCGATTGTCTCTTCTGATTAATGCCACACCCAATCTAAGCTCAGCATTTCTAATGGCTTTGCTCGCAGCAGGCTGGCTTACGTTCAAAGCTGTCGCCGCTTGCGTGATGCTACCCAACGACGCTAGTTGTACTAATAATTTGGGGACTAAAGCTGGGATGTCATTTAATTCGTCAATCATAAAAGTATAACTTCAGGTTATTTTGTTATGCATCAGTATACTATCAGACTGAGCCTAGCAAGTGCAATTGAGCCATTAAGCGCTTAGCACTAGGAAATCTAAGGCATTACTCATAAGAGTTGATGTGTTTTTTGAGCGACAGTCTGCTTTTCAACGACAGCCTGTTTTTAATGACAGCCACACTAAACGGAGTCACGAAATGGCCGCTGAGACATGGTTAACTTTTATTATTGCTTCACTTATTCTGACAATGACACCTGGACCAAGCATCGTATTAGGTATGCTTCATTCGATGAAATATGGCGTTAGACAAACTAGCTTTACGGCACTGGGGGATATTTCGGCTAATTTTATCCAGATGATGATAGTTGCTGCGGGTTTAGGGGTTGTTATTGCCAGCTCTGAAATGGCATTTACCTTGATTAAATGGTTTGGGGTAATCACGTTAGTCTATATGGGGGTAAAAATGTTGCTTGATCGTAGCGAATTAACTCTCTCTGGCGCAGATGACACGACAGCAACGATAGGGGCGCACACCCTTTATATAAAAGGGTTTATGGTGGCCTTTGGCAACCCAAAAGCTATCGTCTTTTTTACGGCGTTTTTCCCTCAGTTTATCGATACCAGCCAGCCCTTATTGCCACAAATGGCTATCATGTGCCCGACAATGGCGTTGCTAGATTTTACCTGCGTCATGCTATACGCCATATCTGCTAAAGGGCTTCTATCTTTCTTGCAAGATAGCCGCAATTACGTAAACCGATTTGGCGGCTTCGCCTTATTAGGTGCTGCTATTTATTTATCGATAAGTAGCAGTGCGTTTATTTAGTGGTTCTGGTCTAGGCGTTTATAGACGAGGCTTAGATAACTACAAGAGATGTGATGAATTATTCAAATTAAATGTGCACTTTTTAAAAAATGAACTAGGTTTAAATTCTTGCAATCATTTAATGGAATCTTTATTTCATAAATAGCATGTAAACAAGCTATTTATGTCATTGCAATAAAGGAAAAAGTGGAGTCTTGAAACCACTGACATAAACAGGGAGTATGCCGAAAATCCTAAAGAGTAGGCCAATTAAGTTAAGGGTGAAAACATGACTGTTTTATTTTCAATTACAAAAGTTGAAGTTCAAAACCAATCACAAGTAACTGGTACACCTTTTGTATATGCTGTAAATGAAATCAATAGTTGGGAGTGGGGTAAAGTTTGTACAGGTACAATTGATGTACCAAATTTTCCTATTCTTAAAGTTGGTGGCGCTTACCCTAATATTAGCTTTCTTCAAGTATCAACTTGGAAAGGGCAGTACCAATTGTATTGGAACGATGGAAATGCTGGTGAGGCAATTTTGTTAGCTCAATGCACAACAACTGAAACGCCTTATCCAAAAAATCAGAAAAACTTAGGTACCTATAAAAACTCAGAGCCAAAGACATTTAAGCTTGTTATCGATTTAACTCAAGATGATGGATTCGGAGGAATGAGCCTCGTTGCTGATTAGATTTGAATGCCCTTTATAGTTTAAGAAATGCCCCAATACTGGGGCATTTCTTATTTATCAGTAGTAACTGAACTGGCATATCAATTTACCGCGCTTTTATTTAAACATGATGCCTATGAGCGTTAATTTTAATGGCTGTTTAAAATGTATAATTCGCCAGAATAGTACCTGAATAATTATAGTTTTTTGAGACGATAGGGCTTGAGTCTACTTCATCCGAATATCGTACATAATTTAATATGGTCACGATATTTAAGTTGTTTGTGATAGGTGAAATAGTCCTCAATCCATATTTGATTGCGGTCGTATCTTTAATCGAAAAATTG
Organism: Marinomonas sp. SBI8L; assembly: GCF_001624705.1. Classification (GTDB taxonomy): domain Bacteria; phylum Pseudomonadota; class Gammaproteobacteria; order Pseudomonadales; family Marinomonadaceae; genus Marinomonas. The sequence goes on along the minus strand of NZ_JSEO01000006.1, from coordinate 179,447 downwards.
GCTATTTTTCCTGAAGTTCGTGCAGATTCCGAAGCAGAAACAGAGTATAAATACTCGCTCATTTGTTCATCCATATAGATATAATCAATACTCCCTCTAACAATTAAAGGCGCTTCTAAGGCCGAATAGAGAGGTAATTGGACGCCAGCTTGTATTGAGTAGCCATCATGCCTGCCTGAAATATCTTGCTCTATCGTGGCGTTGAATATACTCGCTCTCACACTCCCTTTAGCGTAGACACCTCCCTTTCTTCTATCCAGCAACTGCATGTCAGCATTGGTCGAATCATCAGGGTCGAAAAAGTTGTCTTTGTATGCAATAGAGGCGTCTAAGTAACTCGTTAGATGGTAACCAATGCTTCTTTGTTTAATAAAAAAAGTGTCACTATCATAAGATAAAAAAGGAGCAAAGACGGTGTCCTTGTTTGTATCTAAATAGATAGATGAACTCTCATTAACTAATACACCAATAGATCTCTCAGAATTAGCCAAAATTAGATCAGTATTTAATATTAGTGCTAAAGGGAATAAGAATTTTATAGGTTTCATTATTTAGCGGAACTCTTTAGTTACATCACTTTGTGGGGTGTCGAAATCACTAAAGTTGACTATGAGAGAACCACTTGGTTCCGCTTTTTAGAAAAAATTATTTAAATATTTTTGCTTTACTTTTTTAACATTAATTTATCATTGATTTATTGTGTGGTTCGGCCAAGGTATTCAGTTTAAAACGCACAACTCAAAACGCTTTAATTGGATTCTTTTTGCATGGATTGAGTACCTTGACCTTTTTGTTTAGCTTGTCTATCAAATAGGCTTGAAGATAACGTATTCAGGCTACTTAGCACTCACTCGCCAAACTAATAAACGGTTGTTTGCTGGCATAGGGTTATCTGCAATCAGCTCTAATTCTTGCTCGCAAGCCAGTTTGTTGACGGTCTCGAAATCACGAATGGCACGATGAGGTGCTTGCTCTTTTAGCCAGTCATTAAAGCGGGCATTGCTCTCGCTGGTAAATTGACCTTGGTAGTTAAAAGGGCCATAAAGGAAGAAATAACCTCCTTCTTTTAGTGCGCTAGGGACAAACTCAAAGAATTTTTCAACTTCTTCCCAAGACATAATATGTGCCGTGTTGGCTGAATACAGAAAGTCGACTTTCTCGTTAGTCCATTTCGCCGTGCTGATTTCAAGCTCAAGTGGCGCTTTGAAATTATCGCGTTGTGCATCTGCAACCCAAAGTTTAATGCCTTCTAGATAGTCTGTCTGGTCACTAGTTTGCCAAGCCAAATCTGGGTAGTGCTGTGTTATGTGTTCACCATGTTGTCCTGTTCCACTGCCTATTTCTAAGAGTATTCCACCTTGTTTTACATAGGGAGCGAGTATCTGGCGAATAGGTTCTTTATTGTTTTCAGAAGCTTGGGAAAATGGTTTATTCATAACGTACCTTCATGATGATTGAGGAATCACTTAGATTTAAGCGCAAGATTCTATTGCTTTAGAGCGATAGGAGGCTTATCTCAAGTGTGTTTGAAATCTGAACAAATGATTAATTGCGGCGAGCTTAACATAGATACGGGCTAAATCTGCTTATATTATGTTTTTCTAATGGGATCTTGGCTAATTAGAGAATGCCTCCAATCCCTATGAACTAAAGCCAACTCATAAAAACACCCAAGCAAAGCGGCTAAATTTTAGTTGGGTGCCTTTAATCGTTTTTCTAGATGATGCTTTTAATTGGGCTGAATACTTTAGTAAAGTTCGTGCAGCATGTCATTATTGTATTCGACCAATGCTTTTTCCTGTTTTACTTTTTCTACAAAGTCTGGATTAGCAATGAAAGGTCGGCCAATTGCAATTAGGTCAGCATCACCATTTTCAATGGCTGCTGCGCCACTTTTTACACTGTACCCACCAGAAGCGATGAGCGTGCCTCGATAATGTTGACGAATATACTGAGTCACTGTTCCGCCCAAATGCTCGTAAGGTTCATCAGCAAACATTCCAGTATGAACGTAAGCTAAATCGTATTGATTGAGTAGCGGTAGTAGATAATCAAACACCTGCTTGTCACGATCATCGTGCTCTAAGTTGATGTAAGCCTGAGGAGAAAGGCGCAAGCCAACTTTCCCTTCTGGAATTGCTGCTTTTACTTGATCGATAACTTCAATTAAGAAACGTGTCATGTTTTCGACTGTGCCACCATATTCGTCTTCGCGGCGGTTGGTATCCCAATGTAGAAACTCGTCAATGAGGTAACTATTGGCACCGTGAATTTCAACACCATCAAATCCTGCTTCTATCGCATTTTTAGCCGCGATAGCGAACTGGTTTTGAACTCGCTTTATTTCATCTTTCGTAATAACTCGTGGTGTTTCGTATTCTAGGTTTTCGGTACGGGGAACATGTCCATGACCAACGATAGGCACAGCTGACGGTGCCATCGGCAAAACACCATTATGATAAATCGAATGAGAGACACGACCTGTATGCCAAATCTGAGCAAAAATCTTTCCACCGTTTTGATGTACTCGTTGGGTGACTGTCTTCCAGCCATCAATCTGAGCTTGAGTATATAGCCCAGGGGTATTGGGATAGCCTTGACCATCTTGTGATACCAATGTGGCTTCACTAATGATTAAACCTGCATCTGCACGACGGCCATAATAAGCGGCCATTGCTTCGGTCGGTACTAGGTTATCGTCTGCCATGGAACGCGTTAGCGGGGCCATGATTATACGGTTTTTTAGGGTTAAATTTGCCCCAAGATCTACAGAGTGAAATAAGGTATTCAGGTGACTCATAGTTACTCCTATGAACGATCTCGTCGTTCATTTCATTAATCGGATCAGTTGATGACGTTATCTTATCTGTTTCTTATATTTGTACTAGATAGGTGAAAGTGGTTTCTTTGTTCTCTTTTGGTGTACAGTGAGATGAGTGGTAACGAATGTGATTAAACTGAAGTGGATGAATTTAAATGGATGAGCTAAAGCGTATTGGTGTGTTTACTCGCGTTGTTGAAACCAAGAGTTTCTCTGAGGCAGCACGGCAATTAGGAGTAGCAAAGTCTGCTGTGAGTAAACAAATTGTCCAGCTAGAAAAAGAAGTGGGTGTGCGTTTGCTTAATCGGACAACACGCAGTTTGAGCCTGACTGAAGCGGGTGAGATTTTTTATCGTCATAGTGCCGAAATTGTTAATCGAACAAACATTGCTTTAAGCGAACTGCGAGAGTATCAAAACCAACCGACAGGCACATTACGAATCTCTTGCCCTGTTAGTTTTGGTACAGAGCACTTAACGTCTGTGATTAAAGACGTTCGTTCTTTGTATCCATTATTAAAAATTGATTTGTTATTGGAAGATCGCATTATCAATATGGTGGAAGAGGGCGTTGATCTTGCGATTCGAATAGGTTGGTTACAAGAGTCTAATCTGGTGGCTAAGATGATTTGTGAAGCGCCTGTAAGTGTCTTTGCCAGCCCTGAGTATTTAGCCCAAAAAGGCACACCAAAAACACCGCAAGACTTACAAAAACATGACTGGATTAGTTTGTCTCTTTTTAGCTCACCTCTTACGTGGGAATTTGAAAAGAAAGGCCAGAAACAAGGTGTTCAGATGCACAGTCAGTTAAAAAGTAACTCGGTTGCTGCGGTTATAGCTTTATCAAAAAGTGGGCAAGGTATCTCAGCGCTTTCCACATTTTGTTTGCAAGAAGATTTTGAGAAAGGCTTGTTGCAACCATTATTAACGGATTACGAACTTGATCCGAGCGGTATTTATGCCGTATATCCTCATCGTGAACATGTGCCACCTAAGGTACGTATCTTTATCGACTTCTTATCAAAATATTGCCATAGCGCAAGGTGGTTACGTTGATTTAGAAAATCATAATGGGAGCTTTACTTCAAATTTTGATTGTTCGAGTTACTATCTATTCATTAATCAAGGAGAAGAGATTTTGAATAAATTAGACATTGTATTAATTGGGCCAATGGGAGTAGGTAAAAGCACGATAGGTAAACTCTTGGCTTCACATCTCAAGTTGCCTCAAAAGTCGATGGATGAGTTTCGTTGGGATTATTATAAAGAGATAGGCTATGACAAAACCTATGCTAGGGAGCTCGATCAAACAGAAGGCGGGTTGAGTGTCTATCGCTATTGGAAACAGTTTGAGATTCATGCAGTAGAGCGCTTGTTAGAAGAGCATAACAATTGCGTCATTGATTTTGGTGCTGGTCATTCTGTTTATGAAGATGATGCTTATCTGCAACGAGCAAAAGCGGCGCTTAAGCCTTTTCAATATGTCATTCTCTTATTGCCGTCACCTGATAAAACTCTGTGTTTAAAGCGATTGAACGGCGATGAAAGTGATGAAGATGCTGAGCTAAATCGGCACTTTATAGAGCACAAATCGAATTATGAGCTTGCAACGCACATTATTTATACAGAAGGCGCTAAACCTGATGAGACACTTGCAGAAGTTTTGAAGCTCTTCTCAATTAATGTCTTAAGTGTTTTTAATCTGCTATTTTTGTCGGCCATCTTGCTATAGAATCCCCGTATCTTTTTTAGGGGTATCTAAGTTAGAAAATTGGTTCAGGTTTATCGCTTAAAATATGCCTGTAACAATCTCTTCTAAACAGATTAATCCCTAGTATTACTCTCTTATGCAACAGGCAAGATACAACTCCAATGACTGATATTACGATAGCAACCCACAATGGTAACTTTCATGCTGATGATGTTTTTAGCGTCGCGGCTCTGAAAACGATTTTCACTAGCTTTAATCTGGTTCGTACTCGTGACTTAGAGGTTATCAAACAAGCTGATATCGTATTGGATGTGGGCGGTATCTACGATGCCGATGCTGGTCGTTTTGATCACCACCAACGCGGTGGTGCAGGTGAGCGTGAAAATGGCATTCCTTATTCTTCTTTCGGTTTGATCTGGAAAAAGTACGGTGTTGAGATTTGTGGCGGTAACAAAGAAATTGCTCATTCTGTCGACACGGGTCTCGTTTCTGTAATCGATGCGGTTGATTGCGGCCATGTTGAAGGGGTATCTAAAGGTATTAGCCTTAGCCAAACCATTTCTATGTTTAACCCGACATGGCAAGAAGAGAATGATTACGATGCTTGCTTTGAAGAAGCCGTAAGCTTTGCATCTCGCGTTCTAACTCGCTTTATTGCTGCTGCAACGGGCGGTATTAGTGCTAAAGATATTGTCGCTAAAGCGATCGAAAAGGCAGAAGATCCAAGACTGATCGTGCTTGAGCAATATACACCTTGGAAAACAACGGTTCATAGATTGTCTAAAGAAGCCTTGTATGTGGTTTACCCTTCAGACACTGGAGAGTGGCGTATTCAGACTGTCCCTGTTGAGCTTGGCTCTTTCGAAGACAGAAAGTCTCTACCCAGCCCTTGGGCAGGGTTAGCGGGTAAAGAACTACAAGACGTGACAGGTATTGCGGATGCTATGTTCTGCCACAACGGTTGCTTTATCGGTGGTGCTCAATCATTTGAAAGCGTGATGAAAATGGCTGATATGGCGCTTAAGGCTTAAGTTACAAATATTATATTTAACACTTTCATTCGTCTTTAGGCTGCCATGTAGGCGCCTGAAGACAGTCCTGATTGCATTTCAATCTCAATATTACTGTTAACCGTTTCTGTTTGTTTTCATACTATAAGACTAATCTAAATTCATAGATCAATTTAGCAGCTTGGTTAAAGCGAGTGATTTTATGAGTGATAGAATACTGTTTGAAAATGAAGAATTTAGGCTTTATGCCATCCATGAGGATGCCTATTTACTTAATAAATTATCGCAAAGTGTTCAGCCAGATATTGTTGTCGCGTCGATTTATGGTGACCCAGATTCTGGCTTAATTGCTTGGAATAACGCATTTGTTGCCTTGGCTGGCTGTGGCCTCTCAATTTACTTCTTAGATAATGGTGAAAGCTATTCAATTGGGGCACAGGCTGATAATACGCTTTGGACGGAAGGCATCTATCAAAGCGAAGGAGATGAGGTTAACTTTGTACGTTTTACTGCCTATACAAAGGACAATAAGATTAGAGTTCATAGGCTGAATGTATTGAGTCGAGAGATCGAAGAGCTCTAAAACTAGATTAATAAATTAGCTATTTGGCTTCATTAACCACACGGGTTGAATCAAAGTATCTTCGATATGTTTGTTACTCCATTTAGCGAGTAAAGTAGCGTTATTAAATCTGAAAATAGACTCTTCTCATCTAATAGAGTTGATTAAATGCTTTCACCGAAAACCCTTTTAATATTTGATCGCCAATTTTTAGCACGGGTACACCACGAAGCCCTAGTTTAGCAAACTCTTTGCGACCACTTGGTGTTTGTACATTGCATAAACGATAGGCAATACCTTGTTTGTCTAAATAAGCCTTGGCTGTATCACAGTGAGGGCATTTATTCAGTGTGTAGAGGGTCACTTTTTTCATTGAGTTAACTCTTATCTCTAATTTGCCTGTAATGGGTTGTAATTTGTGAGCTTTTTATTAACGGCATAATACGTTTTTTGCCATTAAATGTTAGCTAAAAGTTAGATTTAATTACTTAAGGAACCTGCGAATAAGTCCTCCCGCCTCAGCGTGTGGATAAAAGCCGCTAGATTTATGGCGAGGAGCGCAACTTAATAGTGATTCTATTGATAAGCTCTTCAACGTAAAGCTAGGGCTTTTAGGCCACGCCCTTTGGGTCTTTCAGAAAAAACATCACTCTGTGTTGTCACTTCTCGAAAGGTACCTACATTACGTCAAAGTAACGCCTTGTGTGATACTTTTTCTGAAAAGACTGAGAAGAGGTGACATAATCGCAGGTTCCTTAAACAGCACACTTTTAAAGGAAAATTATGAATAAGAAGTTGATACTTTTGGTCATTCCAGCACTGATCTCTGGGTGTGGTTTAACCTCGGTTCAAAAACAACAGGTCTCTCAGTTCGCATCTGCTACGCAAAGCATTAGTGTCTCAAGCCAGAATAATTTTAAAGAAACTAGGGATAAAATTATTGGAATCGAAAGGCGTCGATTAATTATTAGAAACAATAAACCTCCTGCTGATTTGGATTTAGACGGTGGCATTAGTGCGACTGGTGTTGCTGAATTAATATCTGTGTTAGATGTTTTAAATGCATATGGGAAATTGCTCAATCAGCTTGCGACTCATGATGAATCAGAAAACTTAGGGAAGGCGGCAACGGCATTTTCTACTTCTTTTGAATCTGCTGTTCAGCTGGATAAAGCGGGTTATGTTATTTCAGATGAGAAAAAAGAAGCATTTGAAGGCGTAGTCAAGCTTACGGGAAGCTGGTTTGTTGAGAAAAAGAAGAAGGAAAGCCTAGTAAAAATAGTCAAAGCTTATTCTCAAGAGGTGAGTGCTTTAGCGGATTTATTGGTTAATGATCTTACTCTTAAGGGCCGCTCTTTATGTATCGATAAAGCTAGCAGACAAGATAATGATATAAAAACAGGTGTGATTGACCACTATTGCACGAGTGCAAAAGCCTTACGTAAAGCGTCATCTGATGTGTTAAGAGTAGGCGGTAATTCTTTTACCGAAAGAGAGTTTGCTTATGATTCGTATGTGCTCAGTATTGAGGCGCTCGAAGAGGTAAACGTTTTATCCAGCAGTGGTTTTAAAGCTATTACTCAGTTCAAAAAAGCCAATAACGAATTATTAAAATCAGTTGAAAACGATAAGTTTAATTCTGATCAAATTAAGTCATATGCAAAGCAAGTGAAAGAATTAAATACCTATATTCAACTTCTATCTCATTAATAAAAAGGATTGGTTATGACGATTAAAACACTTTCATCAGAAATCTCGCTGGCTATAGAAGAGTTCGAAGCACTTTCGGAAGCCTCTCCATATGATCAAGAACTTAATCAGAAGATTCAAGAGTTATACGATCAGCTTCAGAAAGCGGAAGGGAAAGAATGGGAAGAAAGTATTGCTGAATATAAAGAAGCCAAAGAGGCATTGATTCTTGCATCAAACGTTGCTCAAGAAGCGGTTAATGATTTATCAAAAACGGCAGAGGCTGTTTCTAAAGCGGCTAAAGCATTAGATAAACTGGTTACGGCATTAGCCTTGGTATTATAAATTGGGATTAAGCCAAACTAGCTAGTTGCTTGTGTTTAGCGCCGTGGATACTACTTACTGGCGTTAAATACGGCTAAGAGAATAATTAGCCTATGTGTCTGTGAATTAATCCAGAAATATAGTCTTTGCTTAAAGGTCTGCCTAAAAGTAATTGCTGGCTAAGTAGCCCCAAGAGAATGGCGTAAAGTTGTTCTGTTTGCTCGGCATCAACATAGTTGGCTAACAGGCTTTGGTACTTCTCGTTAGCTGTTCTCATACAGGTGTCTTGTGGGATATTTTCTAAACCAATGACATCTATATACTCCATTACCAACTTGGTTTCTTGAAAATGTCGCGGTGCTAAAAGATTCATGATTTGTATGAAGTTTTCTAGCTTCTCATTCTGGCTTGCATGCTCCACGTGAGGGCAGCCATTTAAGATCATGCTGTCTGAGCTAAACATGGCTTCTGTGGAAGCAACGAAGATCTCATCTTTACTTTTAAAGTAATGATAAACCGCGCTTTTACTCATGGATAGGTGGCTGCAAAGCTGCCTCATGCCAAGATCTTTATAGCCATGCTCAAGAAAAATACTTGCTGCTTTTAAAGCAATTTCTTCACGTTTCTTATCATGGTCAACAATTTTTGGCATAGGTTTTCCTTACTGGCTTAGCGAGTTTTTAGCGTGCTTTAATCCAAAGCAAAAAGCTAAGAGCTCATTCATAGGCTTTTAAAAAAGGCTGCAAAGTTAAACAGAATCACCTCTAAAACACCAGATTTAACCCTATGTTTTTACTTTTTTGCGTATTCATTATTTTTGAAGGAGGTTTTTTTGAAAATTATAGTCCATTCGGTCTAAAAAAGATTTACAAGTCTTGTGTGATTGAGTTATTTTAAAAAGACCAGGTGTTCTAAATAAGAGTCTATATAGACTTTTAAGAAATGAGTAAGCAGCAAATTGATAAAGGTGTGTTATGAAAATTGATTGGCAAGTTCCAGCAATTCGAGCGGGATATAAAGGTAAATTAGATAAGCTAATTGGCCCTGGGGCAACACGTGCAGAAAAAGATGTGCAGACTTACATTCCCTTTATTGCCGCTGGTATCTTAGCTTTCTGTGTGTATCAAACAGGGATTGACTGGAGTTGGGTTCAATATCTGATCGCAATTTTATTGACTGTCGATATGCTAGGCGGGGTCATTACTAATGCGACTTCAAGTGCTAAACGCTGGTTCCACCGTGAAGGTGAAGGTTTCAAGCAACACATGAGCTTTATTAGCATTCATTTTATTCAGCTAACGATATTCAGTTATTTTTTCCTTGAGTTTGATCTCTGGTGGATTGCTTCTGCTGGGGCTTATATGTTGCTTGCTTCGGCGGCAATTCTACTTACCCCGCTTTATCTACAAAGACCTATCGCGCTCACTTTGTATTCTGTGAGCCTTATCTTGAGTTTGTATGTGTTTGAGACGGCTGTAGGGCTAGAGTGGTTCTTGCCTGTGTTTTATTTGAAGCTGCTGATTAGCCATATTTTAAGGGAAGAACCATATCGACCAGAACACGAAAGTAGCAAGGACGCATAGCCTTGATAATTCAGGCTTTGATAAAGGAAAAGAATAGGAGGTAAATGATGCAAGCAAAAATTCTTCTTGCCGGAGCAACAGGTTATTTAGGGCGTTACTTAGTACAAGCGTTACTTAAACAAGATAAAGGCTTTGTTGCTTTAGGTCGTTCACTTAAAAAGTTAGGGGCTATGGGGCTTGGTGAAGCGCAAATTAAATTGGCTCAGGTTACTGATCCTATGAGCCTTGCTGGCTGCTGTGACGGTATAGATATCGTTATTTCTTGTGTTGGTATTACTCGACAAAAAGATGGCCTTAACTATATGGATGTGGACTATCAAGCCAATATCAATTTGCTTGAAGAAGCAGAAAGGTCAGGAGTAAAGAAGTTTATTTATATCTCTGCTTTCAATGCGCCTAATTATCAATCGGTACGAATGTTGTACGCTAAAGAACAATTTGCGCAGCGCTTATTATCTTCTCAAATGCTAGAGCCCTGTGTGATACGGCCTAATGGTTTCTTTTCTGATATTGAAGCCTTTTATGCCATGGCAAAAGCAGGACGTGCCTATTTATTTGGGTGGGGAGATGTGAAAGTGAATCCTATTCATGGGGAAGACCTAGCACGCTTTTGTTTAGAAGCTGCTGAGCTAAGCTCTCATCAGGGCTCTCAACCTACAGATAGCGATTTAAATGACTCACCACATAAGGCCAAACAAACATGGCGGCCTAGACAAGATAAACGTGAATTAGCCATTGGTGGTCCAGATATTTTCAGCATAAAGGAGCTGGCGCAACTTGCCTTTAAAGCAATGGATAAACCAGAAAAACTCATGTACTTACCAGATTGGGTAAGAAAATTAGCTTTGGAAGTGGCGAAACAATTGCCAGAAAGAGTGGGTGGCCCAGCTGAGTTCTTTTTAACTGTCTCTGGTCAAGACATGGTAGCGCCTGCTTATGGTGAACACCATTTATTAGAGCACTTTAAAAGCTTGTCGTGAGCAGGGCGGAGAGACACTAAGCCGTATCTCTTAGTGTCTATTAGGTTGGCCTTTTTCTAGCCAAAAGTAAAAGATCGCTAACCCTACAAAGACGGTGGCTGACATGAAAATAGGGGTATACAAGGCAAGGCCTGATTCGAGTAAGGTTCCAAAGCATAAATAACCCAGAGGTACGGATAAAAAGCGAATTGAGGTAAAGAGAGTCATGGTTCTGGCAAAAAAGCTTTCTGCCACTTGAGTTTGTATCAAGGTGACTTCTATTGGGCCTGCAAAGCCAATACTTAGCCCTATGAAAAATAGCGGAATCAGAATGAGTATTTGGTTTTGAATAAATGGGATGGAGGCTAGCGTGAGGGTAAGGCAAAGGTAACCAACTAGTATGATGTTTTTTGCCTTAATATGCTTACCAAAAAAGCTGTAGGCGAGTGAAGACGCGGTTGTGCCTGCGCCAAAGCAGGCCATTGAAAGACCAAAGTTAATCACAGAGTCAAACACTAGCTTATTCATAAAAGGTAAATAAACTAGCAAAAAAGGTGTGATAACAATATTGACGATAGCACTAATAAAAAGCACAGCGCTTACCTGATTCAGAGAACGAATATAAGTTAGGCCATATTTAAAGTAACGCCAACTTAAATGAACTACCTCTTGCTGGTCAGCCTTTTCCTGGCTGGTTATTACATGATCAAGACTCTGGTATTTTTTAAGCAAAATCAAAGTAAAGGCAACAACCAAGAAACTTGCCGCATCAAAATACAAGGCAGTTATTGTCCCTAAGCTAGCAACAATAATGGCTGCGATAAGTGGGCCTGCTAGATCGCAAACATTTTCTATCGATGTGTTTAACCCATTGATAAAACTCTTGTCATAATTTCCTTTTGTAATTTCTTTCATTAAGAGCACATCTTTCGCTAAACGTCCCGGAGAATCCAGTAATGTACTTAGGGCAAGCAAAACGGCTAAGAGAGCAAAATTTAGCATATCTAAGCGATAGAAAAGGGGAATAAGTAAGACGCTTAAAAAGTTAACAAAGTCGGAAATGATAGATGTTCTAAAGCCGCCAAACCTGTCGACTAAAGGAGCACTAAAAAAGGTTGAGAGAATTATAGGTAAAATTTTGGCAGACATAACGGCAGCGACTAACCCTGGGCTATCCGATATTTCTAGGATTAACCAAGGTATGGCAACTTCTGTCAGTGCATTACCTAAAATCGTTATGCCATTGAGACTTAAAAGGGTGAAAATTGGCCAAGAAAACCCTTTAGTCGCTCGCTGAGATAGCCGCTTCATTAAAATCCTTTTTAATATTAATTGAATATATTAAGAGAAATGAGAGCTATTCCTCGTATTTAGGGCAGCCATTTTCCGGATGGATGATGAGGGCATTTTATGCTGCTTTAGTGCTATCTGTCATGCCTCTTCAGGTAATTAAAACATGAAGACTTTGTTACTAAAAGTGCTTAAAAATCGCTAAAAGCATAATTTAAGTAAATTTCAGGCATGATAAAAGAGCAGTAACACATAGTAAATGGATGTAGGCACAAACAAGATAAAATTATCCTGTTTGTACCTGTACTCATTTATTTCTATTTTTGGGGAGGGAGTCTGAGATTAGATTTTAAAGGTTGAAATCAGGTCTCTTAATTTTTCCGTCTGATTTTGCATCTCATTGCCAGCTTGTACTGTAGATACAGCATCATCAGAAGTTTGCTGTGCGACGGCACTTATCTCGACCACGTTATGCATGACATCTTGAGTGACTTTTGCCTGCTCTTCTGAGGCGGTAGAGATTTGTACTATCATCTCTTGAACTTGTTTACCGGATAGCGTGATTTTATTTAGAGAATCGCCAGAGATATTAGCTTGCTTAATGGTTTCCTCTACTTTGGTTTGGCTCTTTTGCATCATGCCGACAGCTTCGTTTGATCGTGTTTGAAGTGCTGTAATTATTTCATTAATGCTGGTGGTTGATTCTTGCGTTTTTGACGCTAAAGATCTGACCTCATCTGCGACCACTGCAAACCCACGCCCTTGCTCTCCGGCACGTGCCGCTTCTATCGCTGCATTCAAGGCTAGTAGGTTGGTCTGCTCTGCTATAGTCGCGATAACTTCTGATACTGAGCTTATCGACTGACTTTCTTGCTGAACTGTGGTGATGACATCAGATGCATGGTTAATATCTTGAGATAGCTCCTCTATGGTGGCGACTGTGTTTTTCACATTCTGCTGGCCATCTAATGTGATTTGTTGCGACTCTTCTGTAATTCTCGCGCATTCACTTCCATTTTCAGCAATATCATTCACGGTTGCTGTCATTTCTTCTATGGCTGTGGCGACTAATTCAAGCTTTTCATTCTGGGAGGTGATGTTAGTACTCGTATCATTTGCTACACCCAAGGTTTGGTTAGAGGATGTGGCTAAACTCTCTAATACGGACTGAATATCACTGACAAGTTGCTTTAAATTATTGCTCATTGTGATCATAGACAAATACAGACCACCGGCTTTTAAGTTCTTGTCGAATCGAGTCGACAAGTCACCATTTGCTATACGGTTTGCAAGATCTGCCATGTCATGAGGTTCACCACCAAGAGGTGTTGTGATGGAGGTGCTGATCAACCAAGATAGTAAGCTACCTAAACTGACAATTAAAAATAAGCCAAAAAACAAAATACTATAAAGAAAGTCGACATTTTCCATTAAGGCAGCATGATCATTCTGTGACAAGGTGATTTGAGATGCACGCATGTCAGCCAAAATTGCCTGAATTTGTCGTGCTTTTGGCGCGGCTTTTGTGCCTAACCAAGCGTTTGCCTTGTTCCAGTCATCACTAGCACGAGAGGTGAACATTTGATCAACAAGAGGGCGGAAGTACTCTCTATTCTCTTGATACTCGTTCCATTCTGTAATTTGACTATTTGATAAAAGTTTAGACTTTGTTGTTAAAATTTCGAATTGTGCTTCGTTCTTCTGCCATAAGTTAAGAAAGTTGGTTTTAAACTTTTCATCACCAGATAGAAGGTAGGCACGAATATTGGCTAAGCCTAAGGCAAACGAAGCGCGACTATCGGCAAGAGTTTTTAGCAGGGCTTTGCGCTGTGGGTTTGAAGCCTGATCCATTTCTAATTCAATTAGATTTGTCAGAGATGCGATGGTTTCAGCGGCTTTTGGCGCCGCTTGGTTTAACAAAATATCAAAAGAGGGGATATTATCTTTTGTATGAGCGATATCTTCAATTTGCTGCTGAGCATTACGAAACTCTTTAATGAGAGTATTCATGCCTTTCAGTTTTTCTATATTAGCCGCCACTGTCCAGTTAGCTGAAAACTGGTTTAATGCAGTGAGTGCTTTATCAATATCTTGCCAGCCAAGTTGGCGCTCATTCTTGAAAATATCCGCCTTTTTAGGATCATCCCCAAGAATCAAATAACCTCTTAAGCCAGATAAACTCTGATTAATACCACTGGTTAACATTAAGCCAGCTTCAACAGTGGGCGCTCTAACATTTAAAAGTAGCTCTTGATTACGTTTGGTTTTTTCTAACTGAATATAAACAAGAGAGGTACTAATTACTGCTATTGCAATAATTAATCCGAAACCGAGAATTAGCTTTTTTTTTGTCGCAACACTGTTTAAGAACTGCATAAATTGACTCTAAGAAAATGAAAGTTGTGGCTGGTTTGAACATACTGAGTAAATGAAGTTGAGCACTTAAACATAAGTTAGGTAAACGTTAAGTGAACGCCATGATAGTTATGAGAATTATTAGGTAAGTTTTTAGAAAAAACTCTAAAAACTCTGATAAGAGTATCTATATCAAGTAGTTGGAAGGTTCGTAGTACTCAATCTCAGTATTTAAAATGAGGTATGAAAGGGGGTTTACAAACAACTAAATAAGAATGATAATCATTTAAAGTCTTGAGTGAGGTTGTTTTTATGTTGCAGCTTAAACCTTTTGTACCTTTAGAAGATCATTCACAGCAGCTTTTACCTTTGTTGTTAGCCGCTGTTGAAAGCGAATGTCTGAGTAGCCATTTGTATTATCACTTGCTTAATGAGTTAACGGTTTTGACGCCAACTTTGGTTAAGGGTCTTCAAGCCTCATTGGTTGAAACGAATACCCATCATGAAGATATGCTTAAGGTTATTAAGCGGTTAGGGGGTAAACCTCGCACTAAAACAGCAGCAACTCGTTTTAGTGTCATGAAGCTAGAGCCTTATCAGTTGATCAATATGCTGTACGAATCAGATGCCTTTTTAGCTGCAACCTATACGGATATTTGTACTTTAACCATGGAATACGATTACCAAATTTTTGATTTGTCTTATCGTAATTTGTCGGAAAAAGTTCAACACCTAGATCAAATCAAACCCATTCTTCAAATCCATGCAAAACAGGCGAATAAAAAAAGAGAAACGTATCATGACAACTAGGGTGTTAAAGAAGCTTAACCTAGCAAAGCTTTCTGTGATTCTGCCAAGCTTTTCTGCGGCTGTGACGAAAAGTCTGCTGCTTTTTAGCATTATTCTTTGTGTGCTTGTTTCTCTTTACCAGATTGATCATGGGCTTTTTGATGTCATAGTATCCGCTTTAGCTGATGCTTATCTTGGTGTCAGTATCTTTATTGCTTTAACTTTGGGGGGCTTTTACTTTCTTGATCAATGTTTTAAAGCCGACCTTACCCAAGTATTGAATCAAGGAGGGCCTTTACAAGTGCCTGTTGCGGCATTTTTAGGGGCATTACCTGGCTGTGGTGGCGCAATCATTGTTGTAACTCAGTTTGTGAATGGAAAAATGAGTTTTGGCGCTTTAGTTGCTGTTTTGATATCGACCATGGGTGATGCGGCATTTTTATTACTTTCTAAAAAGCCTGATATAGCGTTATTAGTCTATGGTGTGAGTCTAATAGCAGGGATAGTGACAGGTTACTTGGTTAACTGGTATCACGGTCATAATTATTTAAAGACAAATAGCCCAGGGCCTAAAAATGACGCTTATGTATTGCCAAGGCTTCCTCCTCTATTAGTATTTATTTTCATTCTATTATTAGCTCCCGCTACTGTGTTTGGTGTACTGGAAGCCTTTCAGTGGGATTCAAATCAGCTTTTTGGAGAGTGGGCTCACCTTGAGCCAACAAAATGGTTCGCTTTTGTTGGTGCGCTTTTATGCATCTTAGTTTGGGTGTCTCAGCCGCTAGACTCATGGTCGGCTCGTTTTGCTGAAAAAGCAGAAATACGTTATTTAAAAGAAACGGTGGTGGCAGAAACTAGCTTTGTTTCTGTGTGGGTAATAGTTGGCTTTCTCGCTTATGAGCTGCTGATTTATGCTACAGGTATTAATCTACAAGCTGCGTTTTCTAGCTTAGGTGGCGTGACTATCTTGTTAGCTATTTTAATAGGTTTTATTCCAGGCTGTGGCCCCCAAATTGTTATGACAAGCCTTTATATAAATGGTGTTGTGCCTTTATCCGCACAATTGGCAAATGCGATTAGTAATGATGGTGATGCATTATTTCCTGCGTTAGCCTTAGCGCCTGAAGCGGCCGTAAAAGCCACTATTTATAGTGCAATCCCTGCATTTATAGTCGGTTACACGAGTTTTTATATGGGTTATTAATTACTGTCTATCGGCAAAATAGTCTCTAATAAAATCGAGAAAAACACGGACCTTCAAAGGAACGTAATCGAGTTTTTGATAATAAGCCCATAAATGAAAATCTCGGCTGGTTAAATGTGTGAGGATTGGCTGTAGCTTATTCTCCGCCAGTTCTCGGGTAATAATCATACCTGGAATATAAGCTATCCCTTGAGCGGCAATAGCGGCTTGTATAATCACCTCAGTATTATTTGTTAAGAGTTTAGACTCAAGCATGATGCTCGCTTCACTCCCTTTACTATCAATAAATGACCAAGTATTAGGAGACGTTAACCCGTAGGGCAAACAAGCCTGATGTTTTAGATCCTCTAAAGTCCTGAGCTCTGATGTTTGTGCCTTTGCTAAATAAGAAGGTGAGGCAAAGAGAGCGTTTTGGTATCGGCAAATAGGCAGGCCTACCGTTGTGGCTGTGTCTAATTTCTCCAACATGCGACAGAGTGAAATATCAGCTTCAGCAAGAGGGAGCTGAGTATATTCAGCTGTCTGCAATACGACCTCTATTTGCGGATGAACTTGCCTAAATACTGTTACCACATCTAGCAATACCCTTGTTAGTACGGGCTGGGGTGCTGCTAATCGTAAGATACCTTTAGCTTCTTGCCCTAGGCTTGCTGTCTCATCAAGCAAACTTTGCCATTGGCCATCAAGGTGGCGCATCTGCTTATAAAAATTTTCACCTGCTTCAGTTAATGTCATACGACGAGTGGTGCGCCTTAACAGCTGCACGCCTAAGGCATTTTCTAATTCGGCCAGCCTTTTACTGACAACCGAGGGGCTTATATTTTTTAAGCGAGCAGCACCTGCAAGAGAGCCTTGATCGACGACTAATAAGAACAAGGAAGCTTGCTCAAACTGATTCATATACATTCCAAAATGAGAATAGTGAAGTTCTAATTTTATCGATTATCTATTAATTGAAATTAATTAACATGGTTTTTTATCGATTTAAGAGGAAATGACAATGTACGTAACTGAAGTATTGAGTTGGCAAGCAATGGCGAATGTATCAGATCAAGATATGATTAATGCTGTTGAAGGCTTGTTAGCTGATCTTAAAACCTTACCCGGATTTTTATTCCAGAATCTCAGTAAAGACAGCAAAGGACGATGGGTAGAAGTCTACTTTTGGCAAACAGAAGAAGATGCTCATAACTCAAATAGCTTGATGGCAGATAAAGTATCTATGGCTAACTTAATGGGGCTGATAGAAGTAGAAAGCATTAGTATGGAGGTGATGTCGCCTTTACAGGATTCAGGGGCTTTGACTTTAAATTCTTAGTTTTCCTTGCACTAATACTTAACGGCCCTTCAAAATACTTGCCTCTGATTGGGTCGTTTTGTAGTACTTGCCTAGCGCTTTATCACTGGCTCGACGCTCAGCTAAATTAGCGGAATTAAATGCATCTTCTTTTAAGAGTTTTTGATAATTTGCCAAACGCCTTAGCTCTAGCTCACCTTTAGAGATAGCCTTTTCTATCGCACAGCCAGGCTCTCCTTGATGTTGGCAGTCGGAAAATCGGCATTGGGCAGCGATTGTTTCAATATCTGAAAAAGTTGTACTGATACCTTCTTTGCTATCTGTTAGCTGTATTTCTCTCATACCTGGAGTATCAAGAATTAAACCCCCATTTCTCATAACCATAAGAGAGCGACTCGTAGTGGTATGGCGGCCTTTACTATCCTGCTCTCTAATTCCATGGGTTTCTTGTTTAAGTTTACCTAGCAACGTATTGGTGAGTGTGGATTTCCCTACGCCTGATGAACCTAATACAGCAATGGTATTACCTTGTTTTATCCAAGGTGATAGCTGTTCAATACAATTAGGGTCTAAGCAATTTAAGGCCTCAACAATGATTAGAGGGTCAAGGCTTTGTACTGCTTGAATATAATCTTGAGGTGAACTCGCCTGATCGCTTTTGCTTAAAATGACGACTACATCTGCTGATGACTCGTGTACAAGTGATAAAAAACGCTCTATACGGTTGAGGTTAAAGTCTTCGTTCATTGAACAAAGAATAAAAGCCGTATCTACATTGGCTGAAATAAGTTGTTTTTGAAGCTTGCTGCCTGCAGCTTTGCGAGAAAAACTGGTTTTTCGATCCAGTAAACGAATGAAGTCTCTTTCTTGATCTCTATCTAAATTCTTATTTTCTTTTTTACTAAGGAGTAACCAGTCTCCAACTGTCATTTCAGGCATTTTATGGTTTAAGCTTAAGGTGATAATGCCTTCTTCTGTAGCGACTTTAACCTCGGATCTGTGTTGCTCTATAACACGGCCAGCCTCAGTACTTTCCCACTCTTCAAGACTAAGTTGCTGTTGAAAGAATGCTTGCCAACCTAAGCTGGTAAGTGAAATCAAATCCGTCATGATAATTGTCCTGATGATTCAAATGCACGCACTATAAAGGCGTTTAAGTCGTCTTAATCTTAGTGGTTCATGGATAAAAATGATTGAACAAATGCGTCAATTTGTTAGATGTTCTGAGTAAGAAATACTTAAGAATAGATATTATATTTAAGAAAGGTGCGATGGGCAGGGGTTTAGCTTAAATGTATTGCGTCACCAAATGCTAGTTTGGTGTCAATTTAGGTGACGCAAACAGTTAGCGCTGATTAAGCACTATAAATCACAAAAACTTTACGTAGGGTTTCATGTACTGTCCGGTTGCCACACCAGCCAACTGGGAATACAGCACTTGAACCTGCTGTTAGCGTTACTGGCTCGCCGCCATCTTCTACTACTGTCATGCTGCCAGAAAGAACATAAATCACCTCACCGCGCGTGGTAAATTCCCAGCGTGACTCACCTTCTTCACATTCCCATGTACCTGATTTAATTGATTCATCTTCCGTGTTGTAAAAAGCGTGGCTACGGGTTGTTATCTCGCCTGTAAGAGCTTCAGCAGTAGGTTGTTCTAACGGTTTTTCTGTTAGTTGTGCTTGCGTCATTTCGCCTGCGCGATAGTGAATTGTCATGCTGTTATCCTTTTAAAAAGTATTTAAACCAAGTAATACGTATCTATCCTATTGATTAATAAGACTAATATAATATTTCTTGAGTTTTAGTTGATGTTGTTTCTGTGTTGCAAGATAACAGCTTGGATTCGACGCTATTTATTTAAGTGCGTTAAAATATTAGTGAAAAATCACAGATTCATAATGTGGAAAAAAGAGGGGTGTTGTGTCGTTAACTTATTGTTTCTGAATTAAGTTCACTTAATTTACAAAAAGTTTGCACTAATTCTATAAAAATGTTTAAATGCGAACCGTTATCATTATCAATTAGTAATTGGCAGCTAAACATGTCTTCAATTAAACCAACGATTAGCGATACTTCTTTGGTATCGACAGAAAAGTTAATGCAGGGAAAAAGCGAATTAACCATAGTTCATAACGAACAGCATTACAGGTTACGTATCACACGCAATGGAAAGCTGATACTAACGAAATAACTCTGCAGCGTGACTGCAAACAAAATAACAGAACCCCTTTATCTTGCCTAAGATAGCCACCTTTTTCGGCAGCCAGTTAGAGCAATTTAAATCAATTTTTAAAAAATAGATTTAAAGCAAGGTGTTAGCGAAAGCGCTATGAGCGCTGAAACTTAACCAATAACAGGTTGTATCCCAAATGAGAAACAAGGCTAAATTAATTGCCGGCGCAGTCGTGCTTGCAAATACTACAAACATCAGTGCAGTTGAAACTGAAGACACCATTTTTGTAACCGCTAAAGCGCCAATCGCTGCAGAAGAGTTTTCTGGCTCGGTGAGTGTCGTGACTTCTGAACAAATCAAATTAAGTGGTGCGACTACCGTTTCAGAAGCCTTGGGCAAATTGCCTGGTGTATTTGTAGGTGCGGGTACTGGCAATGCGCAAAACGAAATTCGAATCCGTGGTATGGCAGGTGAATACGGCTTGATCTTGATCGACGGCAAACGAGTACCAAATGCCGAGCGTAATATTTCCTCAAGCCCTGCAAACCGTACTAACTGGGTGAGTATCGAAAATATTGAGCGTATTGAAGTGATTCGTGGTGCAGCCTCTAGCTTGTATGGTGCTGATGCATTATCAGGTGTCATTAACATAATCACTAAAAAAGCAGGGGATGAATGGCGTAACAGCATTACTGTATCTGGCGGTGATGTGGCAGGAGAAGGTGGGGCATACTCAGGTATTAACCTTGCAACTTCTGGCAAAATTAATGACACCTTTGATTTCAGCCTCAACCTTGATCAACAAACTGAGGATGAAATTCTAAATAGTGATGGTACGTCACAGCGTTCTGAGCGTGATCTAACCAATACTCAAATGAAGTTGGGCATTAACCTAGATGAAGAAGAAAGACTTGAACTGGGTGTGATTTATGGGGAAGAAGAAGCAAAAGCGGTAGATGATAATCTAGAACAAGAAAAAACACTCTTGTCCCTTGATTATACGAACACCTTTAATGGCTTTAATACAGCGGTTTCTGCCTCTGCAGGTCGTGATAATGTCGATGACGATGGCACAGATTGGGTTATCGAAGATAAGAATTTAGGTTTTGATCTTGATGGCTCTATTAGTGAAAGCCAGTATATCAATGCGGGTATTAGCTATCGTGAAGAATCGGCAGAGCGTGATAATTTAAACTTCTCTGATACGTTCAAATCGAGCTCTTTATACGGTCAAGATGTTATCAAGCTTAATCAAGATAACTCACTGACACTAGGCTTCTCCTTTGAAGATCATAACAAATACGGGTCTGCCTTTAGCCCTAAACTCTACTGGGGGAACACACTAAGTGATGAGTGGGGGATTAAACTTGGTTACTCAGAAGGTCGTATTGCGCCGGCTGTGCGAGAAGGCTCATCTGATTATGTCATTAATGCTGGCCCAACACGAACCTACCGTGGTAATGACGATCTAAAGCCTGAAGATAGTAAAACCACTGAATTTAGCGTGAGCTATGGTGGAGATGACGTCTTTGCTTCTATTACTGTCTTTAATTCCGATGTTGAAAACCTGATTACCACTCAAGACGTTAATAGCAGTGCAGCTATTTCTGACAATGTTTATAGCAATGTTAACAAGGCAGAAATTCGAGGACTCGAAGGCGAAATTAGCTGGGATCTGAATGCCATTTCTCAACTGTCCTTTAACTACACCTACACAGATGCGGTGAATAAAGATGGTGGAGATGATGATGGAAAGCAAATTTCTGATCGTCCTAAGCATGTTGCCAATGTCACCTACAATCAGGAAGTTAACAGCATAGATGCCAGTGTTTATGTGGCGCTTCAAGGTGTTAGTTCTCAGTACACAGATTCAGCCAATACCAATGAAGTAGCAGGTTACGGTACCCTAGATTTAGGCTTAGTAAAACAAGTAACTGACAACTTGGAGCTAAGAGCCAACATCATCAATATCAATGATCGCGTGGTTTTGGATGATAGCAACAAAGCTATTCATGCCGGTAGAGAGCTACGTTTGGCGATCACGGGTAACTTCTAATCTTCAAACTAATGAATGGGCTAATCAGTAGTTAG
Organism: Marinomonas sp. SBI8L; assembly: GCF_001624705.1. Taxonomy (GTDB): domain Bacteria; phylum Pseudomonadota; class Gammaproteobacteria; order Pseudomonadales; family Marinomonadaceae; genus Marinomonas. Next base: position 157,587 of record NZ_JSEO01000006.1, on the reverse strand, counting down.
TCCTTTCTTTTTGATAGCAAAAATAGACAACTTACAAGATATAAACCTCAAAGAGACCTAGATATGCAGTTACTTAATACCATATTTGAATCGGCAGCCAATAAAAATAGCCTTCCATTAAAAGCCAAATACGAAAGGCTTATGCAGGATCAGCCAAAACTTCGTCGTCGTGATGCAGCAGAACAGCTTAATGTTGCAGAGGCGAAGTTATTAGAAGCCCAATGTGGTTTACGTAGTGTGCGATTATCAAACAAATTCGCCGCTATTATTCGTGATTTTCCAAGTCTAGGTTACATCATGACTTTGACACGTAATGACAGCGCCGTGCATGAGCGTAAAGGTATTTACGATAATGTCAGTATCAATGGACCTATGGGATTGGTGATTACGCCAGATAGAAAAATTGATTTACGTATCATTATTAGTCGTTGGGATTCAGGTTTCGCTGTAATCGAAGATTTAGATTCAGGCCCCCGTTATAGCTTGCAGTTTTTTGATGTTGAAGGCATAGCAATTCAAAAGATTTACCTACAAGCCGATAGTAATTTTCAGGCATTTGAAGCGCTAGTAGATAAGTACTGTAAGCTTGATAGCCCTGCATTGACCCTGAAACGCGACCCAGATGTGATTGAGTACGCAGCAGACAAGGATGTGGATACAACTGCGCTGAAAAAAGAATGGGGTGAGATGAGTAATGTGCACCAATTCTTTGGTTTATTAAAGAAGCATCAAATCTCCCGAGTACAGTCTTTTAGGCTAGTTGGCGCACCACTAGCTCAAGAGTTTGATCCAGAATTGATCGAGCCATTGTTAAATGAAATTGCGGCAACAGACTTATCTATCATGTGCTTTGTGGGTAACCGCGGCAATATTCAAATTCATACGGGTCCGATCAATAAAGTGAAAAGGCTAGGTCCTTGGCTAAACATACTTGATCCAGAGTTTAATCTTCATCTGTTAACGGCCAATATTGAATCCGCATGGTTGATCCGTAAACCAAGTGTTGATGGAACTATCACTTCTGTCGAATTATATGACAAAGCGGGTGAGACCATTGCTCAGTTCTTCGGTCAAAGAGAAGAAGGAAATCCAGAAAATGCGCAGTGGCGCGCTTTTGCAGAAGGCTTGATTAAAACGGAAGCAGTGGCATGATGAAATCCATTTCAATTGCCTTAACTATGTTGTTAGCAAGCCAGTTTGTGCTTGCTGATGAGGTTAAGCGCATCGTCTCTGCAGACGGGTCATTAACAGAAATTGTCTATGCTTTAGGCCAAGAGGATAAACTTGTAGGGGTAGATACCACGTCAGGTTTTCCTGTGAGCGCTAGATCTCTGCCTCAAATTGGTTACAAACGTAATATTTCTGCTGAAGGGGTTTTATCATTAGAACCACAAGTGCTGATAGCGACACAAGATTCAGGACCGGATAAGATTCTAGACCAAATAGAAGGTGCGGGTGTTGAAGTCTTTAAATACAGTGCTGAACCTAGCCTCAATGCTGTACGTGAAAAAATCTTAGCGGTCTCAGCGTTATTAGATAAAGAAGCCGAAGGCGAGCAGTTGTGGCAGAAAATAGAGCTTGATGTCATAGCGGCGAGACAAAATCTGGTCAATATCCAAGACAAGGTAAAAGTCTTATTTGTGCTGAGTATGCAGTCTGGTAGTCCTGTGGTGTCAGGTGCTGATACTCAAGCTGCAGAAATTATTTATCTAGCTGGTGGTGTTAATGCGGCTCAAGGTTTTAGTGGTTATAAACCTATGCCTGTCGAAGCGGTTATTGCGGCTCAGCCTGATATCATTTTAATGATGGATCGAGGTGGCGATCATGGTGCGAGTATCGAGCAACTTAAAGGTGCTGGATTTAGTCTAACACCTGCTGGCATAAACCAACGTCTTGTTACTATGGATGGTATGAAAATGTTGGGCTTTGGTCCGCGTATTGCCGACGCGATTCGTGAGCTTGGGCAAGCGTTTTATCCTGCAGAGCAGGAGATAAACAAGCTATGATCTCAACCCTGTCTACTCCCATAAATGAATCTTTGCTCAGTGCGAGAGAGCGGCGAGTTCGTTTTGCAACTCTCTTACTGATTATCGCATTAGCGGTCTCTTTTCTAGCTTCCGTGGGTATTGGCCCAATGCAAGTTAGCATGCTGGATTCTCTAAGTGTGATTACAGCCAAATTAGGTCTGCACGAGTCAAATGTTAGTGCCACTGTGGATACCATCATAAGTGCAATTCGTTTGCCTCGAACCTTACTCGCTATTTTGGTTGGTGCTGCGCTTGCTGTTTGTGGTGCAGCGATGCAAGGCTTGTTTCGTAATCCATTAGCAGACCCAGGTCTTGTGGGAGTGACAGGTGGAGCCTCCTTAGCCGCGGTTTCCATGATAGTACTTGGTGGCACTAGCCTGACTTTTATCAGTGAATGGTTAGGGCAATATAGCTTGATGGTGGCGTCATTTTTAGGAGCGCTATTAACCACTAGCCTAGTGGCTAGAATCGCAACGACTAAATATGGTACGTCTGTAACGAGTATGCTTTTAGCAGGCATAGCGATAGGCATAGTGACAGGTGCCGCAGTCGGTTTTCTAACTTACCTAGCTGATGATAGCCAACTGAGAACCTTGACCTTTTGGGCTATGGGAAGTGTTGGTGGAGCCACTTGGCAAAGTGTACTGACAGCTGGGTCTTTCATTGCTATTCCCTTGGTTTTAATTCCACTTTACGCTAAAGAGTTAAATGCACTTTTGTTAGGTGAATCTGAAGCGAGGCATTTAGGCATTGATGTTGAGAAAGTAAAACGTCGCCTGATTCTTCTAACTGCCATTGCGGTGGGGGCCTGTGTTTCTGTCTCAGGAATGATAGGGTTTGTTGGTTTGATAGTGCCGCATTTAGTACGTCTAACCTTAGGGCCAGACCATAGGTACCTCTTGGTGCTAAGTGCCTTGTTAGGTGGTTTGTTCTTGCTTGTTGCGGATATCGTTTCTCGTACGATTATTGCGCCAGCAGAGTTGCCAATAGGGTTAATTACTACCTTGATTGGCGGGCCCTTCTTTATTGGTATGGTGGTATATCGCGCTAGGAGCAATGCATTATGAGCCTTGAAGTTAAAAACCTAAGTTTAAAAATAGGTACTAAGAAACTGCTATCTGATATTAATTTTAAATTAGGCAGTAATGAAGTGGTTGCGATTCTAGGGCCAAATGGTGCTGGTAAATCGACATTGTTTAAGGTGCTTAGCGGGGAGCACAGACATTATGAAGGCCAGGTCATACTCGAAGGAAAAGATTTAAAAAGCTGGAAAGCATCTGATGTTGCAAAACTATTAGGTGTTTTACCTCAATCATCAGCCTTGGCGTTTCCCTTTAGCGTGAGTGAAGTGATTAACCTAGGGCGATTACCTCATAGTACAGGTCGTGTACTGGATCATCAGCTTATCACTGAAGCCATGTCAAAAGCAGATGTTTCTCATCTAGCGGATGCACTTTATCCCTCATTATCTGGAGGGGAAAAACAAAGAGTTCAGCTTGCTAGAGTGCTAACCCAAATTTGGCAAAAAAATGATTTAGGTGAGCGTTATTTGTTGCTAGATGAACCCACATCAGCGCTTGACCTTCCTCATCAGCATCAAACCTTAAGCTTAGCTCGTGATTTAGCGAAGGAAGGTGTGGGGGTTTTGGCTATATTGCATGATCTCAACCTTGCAGCCCAATATGCTGATCGGATTATTTTACTGTCAGAAGGCTTATGTGTAGCGCAAGGTGACGTGAAAACCGTACTGACACCTCAACAAATTGAAAGCCTCTATGGCATTAAGGTAACTGTCATGTCGCACCCAGAGCATCATTACCCACTGGTGGTTGCAAGCTAATCTTAGTCAACATTAGGTACTCTTTCATTGAGGGGAAATAGGCTAGAAGAAGCTTAGGGAGAAGTGAGCAAAAATACTCACACTCCCATTTTTTATCGCTACAAATAAACAGTCTTTTACAAAAAACGCTATCACAAGATTTATAATGAACTAGTATTCATAATGCAAATACAAAGATTTTAGTCAGAATAGTGTCAAAGTTAGTAAACTGCTTTGAAAGTTGCAATAAGCTATTTGAAATTCTTGATTAATTGAATGGACTCATTGCATGCAAGGGTTGCTGTTAACCTTTAGGGGAAAACAAGCATGAACTTAAGATACAAGATATCGCTTTCTTTGATTGTAACAACCCTAGTTCCTGTCTCTATTTTGATCTTTTTTGTACTTTGGCATGTTACTAACGATGCGGAAAAAGATACCAAACATACCATTCAAAACTATTTGCAACTTATGTCTTCTAAACTCTCTGATGAGTTTTATAGCAGTATCCGCGAAGTTGAAATTTATGCTCAGATTGAGCAAGTAAAATCCTTAGAGCCAACTCAGTTTATACCTCTTCTTAAAAAAGAGTTATTACGTCAGAATGGACGTTATGAAAAACTGCTTGTGAGTGATAAAGAAGGGCACTTATATAACACTGCCTGTGGTAATTTAGCCCAGAATTATAAATGTACCTTTGATGATACAGACCCAAACTCTAAAGCAAAATTTTTAACTTCTAGGGAGTATTGGCAAGAAACCGTGGGCAATAACTTGTCAGAAAAAACCATTACTCACCTTTCTGACCCTATCATTTCTTATTCTACTGGCGTGAGCCAATTGATCATAGCAACCACAGTATTTGATGATAATCAGCTTAAAGGCATGGTGGGTGCCTCGATAGAGTGGGATCGCATCTCCACCATGATTACTGATTTAACCCGTACTATTTTTTCGCAATTTAACTGGACACCAAAGGTTATGTTAATCAGTTCGAGTGGTACATATTGGTACCATTGGGACCAAGATAAACTGGTGCGATTAAAACAAAATGAAAAGGGTGAAGTAGTTAAAGACGCAAAAGGTCTACCTATTTCAGTATCCAGTAATATTTATCAAGAACCTGAAGTTGGCCTTCATGAATCTCATACAGCCATGATGCAGAGACTGTCTGGTGTGACAGAATTTACTTTAAAAGAAACGGGCGAAACCAACTATCTGTTTTATAGCCCTATTGCCTCTAGTCAATATTCTATTGCCTTGATGGTGTCAGAAAAAAACATAAACCAAGTCTCTTATGAACTAAAAAACCTTTACGCTTTTATTTTTGTCATTACTTTGTGCGTTTTTATGCTTGCAGCAATATGGATTGCCAAAGCGATTACTGACCCGATTAGTCGTCTAGTCGACCAAGCAAACCGTTTAAAAGAAGGAAATTACCAAGCAGAAAGTGATACTACAAGTACTGGAGAACTGCGTGAGTTATCCCAGACTTTCTCACAAATGGCCAAGGTGATTCTGGATAGACAAAAGCGCTTAGAAATGAGTGAAGAAAGGTTCGAATTGGCAATGAAAGGTGCTAACGACGGCCTTTGGGATTGGCATCTAGATACTAATAAAGTGTATTACTCACCCCGCTGGAAGCAGATGCTGGGCTACGATTCTGATGAATTAACACAAGACTCAAGTACCTACTTTAATTTGTTAGATAATAAGGAACATAGGCACTTAGAAGAAGAGATTGAGTCGGTGCGAAACTCAGATAAGAACACCTTTAAATATAAGGTACGTATGCGTCATAAAGAAGGTCACTTAGTTCATATATTGACTCGTGGAATCGTGGTTAGAGATGACGAAGGCCAAGCGCAGAGATTTGTTGGCACCCACGTAGATATAAGTGAGCTTACTGAGAACGAAGAGAAAATTAAAAAGCTCAACAGTGACTTAGAAAAAACAGTGAAAGAAAGAACGCTTAAGTTGGAAGTCGCTAATCGCCATTTAGAAGAGCTTGCTATGCTAGACATGATGCTAAATATAGGCAATCGCAGGGGCCTAGAAAGGCATTTAAACCTGACTCATACCCGTTTCAAAGAAGAAGGCCAAGCCTATGCTGTCCTTCTATTTGACGTTGATTACTTCAAAAAATTTAATGACTTTTATGGCCACCAAGAAGGCGATAACACCCTTATTCAAGTCGTTAACTGTTTGAATGCTCACCTAGTTAAATCGGAGCAAATTTACCGATTTGGAGGAGAAGAGTTTATTTGTGTCTTGCCTGAATCAGACCTAGATAAAGCTTATGCACAGGCTAGAAAGATGGTAGAAGATGTTAAAAAACTCAAAATTAAGCATGACAAAAGCCATTATGAAGTCGTTACTGTGAGTGTTGGCTGTGCTCAGGTAGGTATTGGTGATGTGTCATGGGAACAAGTTATTAGACGTAGTGACAAGGCGCTTTATTTGGCTAAAGCCAATGGCCGTAATCAGGCTTCGAATACTTGTTTGTCAAATGAAAAAATCATGGACAGTAAAATGGCTTAAAGCAAAAAATTGTATTTCATCTGCTTTAAGCCAGTTATCTTAATGCGGATAATTATGCACCTCTAATAAAAGTATGTTTTTAAGAGATTGGTTTACGCAATAAAAGTTTAAGGCCTGATGCAATGCGTTTATGTCCATTAACGAGAACTATGCCCAGCATGACTAAAATGGCGCCATAGATAAAACTCATTTCAAGTGGCTCATCTAAAATCCATACTCCAAACCCTATACCAAACATGGGTGTCATAAAGGTAAACACACCAAGTTGCGAAGCTGAATATTGCCTTAGTAACCAGAACCAAATGAGGTAACTTGCAAAGGTGACAATGATTCCTTGGAAAACTAGGTTACCCATAACGGTTGGGGTCAATGAATATTGGGTTTGCCCTGTTACTATCGCCACAATAAAAATGACGACAAATGAAACAATCAACTGATACCAGAGGGTTTGTGTTGCTGGGGCTGAGGCTAAACTTGATTTACGCACAAGTACGGTTGTTGCTGACCAAGAGATAGCACCGAAAATAGCCAACAAATCTCCCCAAAGCATATTTGGCGCACTTGCTGTACCTGATTCTGCTTCTCTTAAAAGGAATGTCAGCGATATCCCGATAAAAGCAACGATAATGCCGAACCATTGAAGTGGCTTGAGTTGTTCTGACTTAACGGTGAAGTGAAGGCTGAATGCAACAAAAATAGGGGCGGTATACATGAAGACAACCATGTGAGACGCTGTTGTATGGCGTAATCCTTCGCCGACAAAAAAGAACTCAAGAGAGAAAAGTAAGCCTGCGATAATTCCTGGTTTGAAGGTGCTGCGATTGATTAAAGTCTCTTTTCACCAAAGCATGACACTTGTTACGAGAATAGCTGCAATGCCAGATCTTAATGCAATTTGTAAAACAGGTGACATATCGGATGCTACTGCTTTAACAAAGACTTGTTGTAAGCCCCAAATTAAGCTGACTAGGGCAACGATCGTGATGGCTAAACGATCAATATCTTTACGTGAATTCATCAGTTATTCCTCTTAAATGATGTGTTGCAGTATACCCATATTGGAAATTATTTAATGTTGTAAAAAGCCGATTAACTTATTTGAAAAGATCAAACTATTATTGATGGCGTGAATTGCTGGGAGAATGCCCAAAATAAATTGAAAAGCGGTGGCTAAAGGCTGAAAGGTCTTGATAGCCGACGCTATTCGCTACGATATTCACGGGGGTATCTGTATGAGCAAGTAGTCCTCTTGCTTTAGTCATACGAATAGATAATAAATATTGGCTGGTGGTCTGGCCTGTTTCTTTTTTAAAAAGATTTTTAAGTTGGCTCACACTTAAGCAGGCTACTTGCGCTAATGTAGTTAGGGAACCTGCGATTAAGTCACCTCTTCTCAGTCTTTTCAGAAAAAGTACCAATCAAGGCATCACTTTGAAGTAATGTAGGTACCTTTCAAAAAGGGATAACGCAGGGTGTTACTTTTTCTGAAAGACCCGAAGGGCGTGGTCTAAAAGCCCTATCTTGACGTTGAGGAGCTTATCAATAGAATAACTATTAAGTTGCGCACCTCGCCATAAATCTAGGTGCTTTTATCCACACGCTGAGGCGGGAGGACTTATTCGCAGGTTCCCAAGACTCGGTGTCACACTAATATCTTTTTCAAAGTATTCTAAAACTCTGGCAATTCTTGGATCTAGTCTTGGAATAAAGGTCTGTTCTTCTAGTATTGTCATAAACATTTCCCCCATAGATTCATATAAATGCTTACTAATAGGGTATTCCAGCTGTTTTTCAACATAACCACAAAAAAGCTGAAGTGCAGGAGGAATGCTAATAACAGGATGAGAAAGGCACGCTAGGCTAGGAGGGAGTTCTTCCATGTCTGCCACTAAAAAGCTTGAACCTTCATCCGGTACAAACTTGTGCTCACATCCTTTAGGAAAGACAATACATTGACCTGGGCCGATACGCCCGCTTCCCATTTCGGTGAAGTTATCAGCAGCACCACGAATAGGAATAACCAACTGGCTATAGTCGTGAAGATGCGTATATGTGGCAAAGCTAAAAGAACGAATATAGAGTTTTGCCGACATCTTGCCTCCCAAAGAAATGTTATAAGTTAAAGCTTAATAGTATCAATTGATTATACAGAGGACTTTGTTCAAAAGCTTATTTTCTTACTTGGTAAGCTAACTTCAGTTTTTAGTCATTAGTCGCTATTTAATGTACGGACTCCATGTTGAGATCAGCTCACCCAATATCTCCATTGATAAAACCAAGCGCTAATCTCACATTATTTAATAATCTTGTTGCCTGTTTTAAGAGGTTCAAACGGTTGGAATTTAACTGTTAGCAAAGTGAGGTAACAAGGTGAATCTATCTGATAAGGTTTCAAAAGCAAAGTCGAAAAAGCAGGCAATAGATAAAATCGATGGGAGTAACGTAAAGAAGAAAATAGATATGTCTAAGGTGAAAGACACACTTAATCCTCAAAAAATTAAGGCAAAATTAAAGTTTAAAAAAGCTAAACCAGAAGAGTTAAAAAGCATGCTTTCATTCTATGCAGGCCAATTTAGTTTAGAAGCAGGTGAATCTATTGAAACCAAAACTCGCATATTGAGTATGCAGGGTGATGGCAATCTTGTTTTGTACAAGAAAGACTCTGGCACTATCTCAAAAGCTTTTTGGGCCAGTGGTACAAATCAGGGATCAGGTTATCGCGCTATCTTCCAAGGCGATGGTAACTTGGTTATCTATGATGCAAAAGGTAAGGCTAAATGGGCTTCAGGTACTCATCCAAATGGCAACCGAATTATCATGCAAAGCGATGGTAATCTCGTGATCTATTCAGATATTGGTAAAGCACTCTGGGCAACGGGTACCAATTAATAGATTAAGTCTTGCTAGTAATGTCTCCTTTTTATTCGAATAGAGAGGAGGCACGCTAGCGATAATGGGATAAATAGCAACTCGTGAATGCTTTTTGAGATAAGGCTTTGCCTTTTTTAACCTGCTTATGCTCTTATTAGCGCTTGATGCAAAAAGATTAACATCCGATTGTAAGAGGTAAAAAATGAAAGGAATCATAGTTGGCGCAGGTATTGGTGGATTAACAACAGCCATAGCGCTTGAATCTCAAGGTATTGAGTATCAAATATTTGAAGCTGCACCTGAACTTAGTGTTAAAGGTGCAGGCATACTCATTCCACCAAATGCTATGGCTGTATTGGCTCAATATAATCTGGTTGAAGCGTTAAAACCCTTTGCTCAGCCGATTCAATCCATGGTGATTATGAATGCAAACGGGGAAGTGCTTTCATCTTCATCAACAAATTATGCATATCATGGTAAACGCTTTCAAACCCATGCAATACACAGGGGAGAGCTGCAAAAACTGCTACTAAACAAGCTTAACAATAAGCAGATCAATCTTGGTCATAAGTGTGACAATCTCAATTTTAACGGGAATAAAGTAAAAGTGGATTTTTACAATAAGGTTAATATCAGTGCAGATTTTGTGATTGGTGCAGACGGCCTTAGGTCCAAGGTAAGAAACAGCTTGTTTTCTCGTCATTCTGCTGAGTCCAGTTTACGTTATTCTGGGCAAATTTGTTGGCGTGGTGTCGCTAATATCGAACTCGATGAAAAGTGGCGTACTCAGCTCACCGAAATTTGGGGGCAAGGCACCCGGTTTGGGTTCGTGAAAATTGCACCTGAGCAAGTCTACTGGTATGCAACGCAACATCAAAAATTTCCTTTAGAACAAAGTGTTGATTTTCCATCAGTGATTAGTCAATTCGAAAACTACCTTTCTCCAGTGCAAGCCATAATAGAAAGCACTTTGCCAAACCAAATTATTCAAGATCCTATTTATGATCTTGCGCCTTTATCTAATTGGTCAGATAGGAACGTAGTTTTGATGGGAGATGCGGCTCATGCAAGCACACCTAACTTAGGGCAAGGTGGTGCCCAAGCTATTGAAGATGCACATCTTCTTGCGCAAACTCTGTCATCAGCTATCAGTCAAGATCAGGATGCTGAAGCGGCATTTAAGATCTTTGAAAAAGCAAGACGAAAGAAAGTGGACAACCTAGTTAAAACCGCTTGGCAAATAGGTCAATTAACAAATTTTTCTAACCCAGTTGCCTGTTATATGCGAGATACTGCGGTTAAACATATGTCGAAATTCATGATGCAGAAAAGTGCGCAGCTGATGTACGCTTGGCCTTAATCTGAAAACAACAGTCGTTCCATGGGCACTAAAGGGCTAATATCGAGCCCTTTTACGTCTATATTTTTTGCTTCTATATTTTTAGGCTATGTTCTCGTTTTTGTAATTTGAATAAGACCTCTGTCTCCTAACATCTGCTCATATTAATCCAATTAAAAAGCTTTAAATCTAAATCACACTTCAACCAATTTAGAAAAAGAAACACCAGCCAAAAAGTCTCAACCTTTAAGCAAATTGACTACCTGATTTTTAATCTTTTTTAGATTCATCATGTTAGACGTAAGCGCTCTATTTGGATCAATTTACTCAGTTTTAAAAATCTATTTTTTGCTAAGAGCTGCCTAAAAAACGTTTTTACCCTTTTTCTTTTTAAAAAAACAGAGTCTTTTTTTTGCCCTATAAAAGCATGAAAATATTTTTTTTATTGTTACTAATCAGAATCTTAAGGCGATATTTTCTCCTTCGTACATCATCCAAAAAGAGCGAGTCAGGTAATTGAAATATAAATAATGGCCGTATTGTGGTTGACATGTATCGTTTTGCGGTACAGTATTTATTGCAAGACTAGCTAAAAAGAGTCGTTTATCCATTTGTTAATTACGTTTCTTTTTAAGCACCAAAATAAAAATAAGAGCAATAGATAATGCAAAATATAAACACAATCGCCGTTATCGGCGCAGGTCTTATGGGCGCTGGCATTGCACAGGTTTTTGCTAGCCAAGGTAAGCTGGTTAGGGTTTATGACCCTGTTGAATCTTCGTTGAAAAGCCTAGCTGATCGTCTGCGTCAGAATTTAGACTTGGTAAAAGAACCTCATGATTGTCTTGAGAATCTTATCGTTTCAAACAGTCTTGCAGAGACGGTAGATGGTGCTGATATTGTGTTTGAAGCCGCGCCAGAGCAGCTTGAGGTCAAACGCGCCATTTTCCGAGAGTTACTTCCTTTAGTTAAAGAGAATGCCATTCTGGCAAGCAATACCTCTGTTATTCCCATTAAAGAAATAGGCCAAGACTTGGACCATAAAGGCCGTCTTGTTGGAACCCATTGGTGGAACCCTGCTTATCTCATTCCGCTTGTTGAAGTTGTTCAGTCAGAAACCACCAGTGATTGGGTTGTTGATCAAACAATTGATTTGTTAGAGCAGGTCGGTAAGAAGCCTGTACATGTCAAAAAAGATGTTGCGGGGTTTGTCGGTAACAGACTTCAACATGCCTTATGGCGCGAAGCTATTGCGTTAATCAATGACGGTGTTTGTGACGCTGAAACCGTCGACGTGGTTGTAAAAAATTCATTTGGTCTGCGTTTACCTGTGTTAGGCCCGATTGAAAACAGCGATCTGGTTGGCTTGGATCTTACTTTAGATATTCACAATGTGATTTTAAAAGGTATTAACCGAGATGAATCGCCATCGCCGCTTTTACAGCAAAAAGTCGCGAAGGGCGAACTGGGCATGAAGGCTGGTAGAGGCTTTATGTCATGGTCAGAAAAAGAGGCCAATAAAGTGAAATCGGACCTAGTTGATTATCTCTTAAAAGTGAATCAAACCCAGCAAAGTTAAGCCTTATATTCTTATTCTGGTGGTCCAGAAAGGCCACTTTTAACTCAACCTATTTCAAGATCGAGGTTCACCATGTCACTTGAAGATAAAGTTATATTAACCGTTGCATGTACCGGGGCTTGGCCCAAAAAAGCTGACTCACCTTATGTGCCATTAACACCGCAAGAGGAAGCGGATGAGATAGTACTTTGTGGTGAAGCAGGAGCCTCAATTGCGCATATTCATGTTCGAGACGATGAAGACAACGCATCCATGGATTTTGATAAGTTTGCTGAAACCGTTGAATTAGTTCGCTCTCGTTCAGACATAGTGATTAATCTCACCACATCGGGTGGCCTTGGGTTGGATGACGAAACCCGTATGCGACCTTTTCAAGAGTTACGTCCAGAAATAGCCTCTTTTGATGCTGGCACTATGAACTGGGCTCACTCAACCATCTTTGAAAATAGCCCTAAATTTCTGGAGAAGCTTGCAGTCGCAATGGCGGATTGTCATGTGAAACCTGAGATTGAGATTTTTGATGTGGGCATGATTTACAACCTGCTTTATTACATCAAAAAAGGGCTGATTCAGACCCCCCCTCATATTCAATTTGTACTGGGGGCACCAGGTGGTATGACGGCGGAAGTGAAAAACCTCATGTTTTTACTGAGTGTTTGCAAAGACAACCTTGGTGACAATTTTACTTGGTCTGCACTGGGGATTGGCCGTGGTCATCTTCCCATTATGTATGCCGCTCTAGCCCTAGGTGGAAATGTTCGTGTGGGCATGGAAGACAACATCTTTTATCGAAAAGGCCAGTTAGCGAAATCAAACACTGAGTTTGTTGAGCGCACCAAGCGAATGGTGGCAGAGCTAGATAAAACAATCGCGACCCCAGATGAAACACGACAGATTTTGAGCTTACAAAACACCCCCGAGATGTTGCTGGCTCGTACTTAAGGTTTCACTAAAAACAATTAATCATCCACCAAATTAAGGTGGTCAATCATCTAATTTCACTATGCAGGAGAGAAATTATGGGTAAGAAAGTACTTGTTGATTTAAGCCATCCATTTGGCCCTAACATGCCAGTTTGGCCTTATTTTAAAAAACCAGACATAGATACAGTGCATGGTATCGCTAAATCTGGTGTGTTAACCCAATCACTTAAAATTGTGATGCATTGTGGTACCCATGCTGACTCGCCGCGTCATGTTATGGATAAAGAATTCGATGGAAGGCGTGCTCGGTATACTCACGAAATGGAGCTTGATGAGTATTATGGCGATGCTGTTTGTCTAGATATTAAAACCCATGTTTGGGGGTTAATCACCGCTGAAGATCTTGATGATGCCGTCCGAAGAGCCGGTATGAAGAACGAAGAGCTAGAAGGCATGATAGTGATTCTAAGAACGGGTATGCACCTAAACTGGGATGATTCAAAAGACTACTTCCACTATGCCACAGGTTGTGGTGTAGAAGCAGGGCATTGGTTCGTGAAACACAAGGTGAAAACTGTGGGTATGGACCAACAAGCCCTAGACCATCCTCTACATACCTCTATGGGGCGTAATGGCATTCCTATGAATCTCATGGGTAAAAGTGGCAAACCTATTGTTGATGAGTTTATTGAAAAGTTTGGTGAAGATGCTTACGCCTGGTTCGAAAAAGACCGCTTTATCAAGCTCCATGGTGAGTCTGCCTATTATGAGTTGTACGGTGAAATTGAAGAAAAAGCAGGCACAGGGGGAACTTGGGAACCTTGTCATAAGCTCATGCTAGGTAATGGCATTACCGGATGGGAAAATGTCGGTGGTGACTTGGAAAAAGTGGTGGGTAAACGCTTTAAGATCATGGGCTTCCCAATACGTTGGGTAGAAGGAGATGGTTCCATGGTGCGATTAGTCGCTGAAATTGACGAAGCCGATCTCAATGATGTACCAACCCGAGTTTACCCATACGGTGATCACTAGGTTATTACCAATTTAAGAAAGAACCCTAAAAGGTGAGCTTAATAGAATATTGGGCTCATCTCATCTAATTCGTGCTCAATGAGGTGATAAAGAATGAAAAAAGTATCACTAGATAAGGTTCAACCTTATAACCCTCCAGCCCATTTTGATATGACTGCGCTTAAGCTTCAAGGCAAAGAAGAAACTGGGATTACTCAGTTTTGGCAAGGTCTGTCTTATTTTTTACCTAAAGGTGGTGCTGAGATGCAGTATGAAAAAGGCAGCTTCGGAGCCGAGTTTGAAAAAACCTATTTCATCGTAAAAGGCGAGCTGACAGTAACCAGTGCTAGTGGCGAATCCCTTTTATTAGCAGAGGGGGATTCGATTGCCATATACCCGAATGAAGGTCGCAGTGTGTTTAATCATACTAATAAAACGACAACGGCTTTGGTGACTGTATCGACGCATTAAGTCCCATCAAAACCTAAAAATCAGGCTAAGAAAAATAAAAAGTGAGTCAATTATGTCTATGACAGAAACCTGGAGTAATACTTTTGCTCTTAATATATTCAACCTAAAAGAAAAGGTGGTTGTCATCACAGGGGGGAATGGCACCCTAGGAGCGGCATACGCTCAAGCTTTTGCCTTGCATGGTGCAAAAGTGGTGGTGACGGCAAGAAATATGTCCACCCTTGAAGAAACCGTTGCCAGTGTCAAACGCGTTGGGGGCGATTGCATTGCCATCGCATCAGATGTGACCGACCCAGTTGGATTGCAAAGCTTAGTGGAGAAAATCGATCAAGATTTTGGGAAGATAGATATCTTGATTAACAATGCCGGCATGGCTTTTAGGGCGGCAGCAGAGGAAATGCCCGCCGATAAGTTTAATCAAGTTATGCAGGTAAATGTCACAGGCACCTTGATTCCATGCCAGGTATTTGGACGATACTTTATGCAACAAGGGCATGGCAAGATAGTCAACACCTCTTCGGTGAGAGGCTTTAGTGGTCATCCAGATGGTTATACTGCCTATGCGGCATCAAAGGCCGCTGTGGATAATCTGACTAAACAGCTTGCAACTGAATGGGCGTTTAAAGGCAGAGAGGCTGGTTTTAATATTAATGTGAATGCGATCGCACCGACGTTAGTTAAGTCTCCTCTTACTCAAGAAATTTGTGAAGATCCAGTTCGAATCGCCCCATTTTTAGCGCGTCTTCCTATGGGGCGTGTGGCCGAAACCCATGACATGATAGGAACGGTTCTTTTCCTTTCTGCGCCCGCATCAGACTTTATGAATGGTCAAACACTTTACGTTGATGGAGGTTGTACCGCCGGTTAATCCTTTGGCATTTAATCACCTATTCTTAATGAATAAATAACCAGGGAAGTGACGAAAGCGGTATTCCCGTCTTAGTGTGTGACGATTTGTTTTATCAGACTGAGAAGAGGAAACTTAAACCTCACTTTCCTATAGATAAAATAAAAATAATATTATCGAGGTTTAGTATGAGCAGTATATTACTCATGGTTCTTATCTATAACATCTTTGTGATTGGTGGAATAGGTTGGTATCTAAGGTGGAAAGAAAAGCAAACTCACTCAATTACTGACATGGCTTTAGGGGGGCGTGATGCCGGTATTGCTATGTTTTCAGTCACTATCGCGATTACCTATCTTGGCTCTGCTCACGTATACGGGTTAATGGAAATGTCCTTTGTGTTGGGGGCCGTAGCGCTTTGGTTTTGCTTTGCACATACCATATTAATTTGTGTTATTTGCTTAGGAACAGGGCGTTGGATCCGTCGAATAGGCACATCGACTATTCCTGAGCTGATTGGCAAACTTTATAACAAGCGGTTAAGAACCTATACCGCCTGCGTTGGTGCCATGGTTGTGTTCGGGCTTGTGACGCTTGAAACTCAAACATTAGGTATAGGTATTTCTGCTATGTCAGATTGGTCATTAGGTTGGTCTTCTGTACTTGGTGCTGCCATAGGTACTGCGTATGTTTGTATGGGGGGAATAAAGCAAACTATGTGGGTCAACTTGATCAATGCCATTGTCATGTATGCCTCTATTATCATTGCTGGTATTTATCTTGCCTTTGTTATTCCCGGCGGTTGGGAAGGGGTGACAGCTCATTATGTTGAGAATGATCAAGCGTTTAAATTATCCATTTTAGGGACGCCGGATCTGTTAGTTGGCTTTGCCTTGGCGGCGATTTTCTCAGTGGTTTTTTCTCAATCTGTTAACCAACAAGGCATGCAATCAGCAATGTCTGCAAAAAATGAAAAGGTCATCAAGCGTTCATTATGGATAGCTGCACCCATAAACGGCATGTTTGGAGTATTTCCTGTGCTGGTGGGGCTGGCAGCCGCAACGATTCCTGAGTTTGCGGCTTTAGGGCCAAAGTTAGCAGGGGCAACCATGATAGTTGAACTTTTACCTTCTTGGTTGGTGGTTTTACTTCAAGCTGGCTTTTTAGGTGCTTTGCTTTCAACCTTTGCCATGTCAGCGCTTGCGCCAGCAACCATCTTTGCTAAAGACATAGTTGGAGCGAATGTTAAAGGTGGATTGTCCGCTAAAATGGAGCAAAGTGTGATCCGTAATGTGATCATTCTAATTGGTATCATTGCAGCTAGTATGACCTTTTTCTTCCAACCAAATGTTATTTTGGCAATTACTTGGTTATTTGCTTGGTTA
Source organism: Marinomonas sp. SBI8L (assembly GCF_001624705.1). GTDB lineage: Bacteria > Pseudomonadota > Gammaproteobacteria > Pseudomonadales > Marinomonadaceae > Marinomonas. Next base: position 140,774 of record NZ_JSEO01000006.1, on the reverse strand, counting down.
GTACCATTCTTCTTTATCATAGTGACAGGCCTTTATTGGAAACGTCATTCAGGTGTTGCCCTTATGGTTGTCTTATCTGCATGGATAGTGAACCTGCTATGGTCTTTTAGTGATATCAAGCACAGCATAGGTTTAGCTGCATTTGAAAATGCTCATATCGTTGCCATTGTTTCTTTGTTAACCACCTTGATAGGTAATGCCTTAGTGGCTCATGCAAAACCCGGTTTATTCAGAGAGTCGAAAGACACAAAGCAACCTCTAACAGCACAAGCTTAATTGGATAGGAGAAAAGTAATGAATTTTGCGACAGAACTACTACTTATTTCGTTTGTTACTATTATGGGCATCGTCTTGGCGTCGATTTTAGTGTCTAAAATTATTGAGAAACTAGGAGCTTAATCATGAGTCTTGATGCAGGTACTGAGCTATGGATGTTAGGCGTGATTGCTTTTGGTGTTGTTTTTTACCTAGTCTCCCTTTATTACTCGAAAACCCTTTCTAAAGGAGAGTCGAATGACGAGCTTAAAGAGATGTCTAACAAAGAGTAATTAGGTGCAAGCAAGGAATAAAAAATGCCTTTCTTAGAGATAAGAAAGGCATTTTTATATGTAGGAATAAAGCAATAAGTAAGAAAAATTAAGAAACCTTGCCTAACGCCACTTCTATAATATCGCAGTACTTTAATAAAGTTTTAGCTAACTTGTCTTCATTTCCGTAAAAACGAACAGATGGCACAGGAATAGATAAAGCAAGGTTTTGCCCGTATGGACCAGAAATACAAGCTCCCACAGCGCATAAGCCTTGATGATGTTCTTCTAAATCAAAGGCAACGCCAGTTTTACGAATCTTTTTAATGTCTTCTTGAAGTTCATTTTCTTCAATCAAGGTTTTGTTGGTAGAACGTTCAAGAGGATAGATAAGTAATTTATTAATCTCATCATCATTCATGGCCGCTAGAACGGCTTTACCATTGGCACAGCTATGGATAGGGAAGGGCTGACCGACAGCCGAAACGGCCATTAGTCTTTGCTTTTCAGTGATAATTTGATCGATGAAAATCATGGATGAGCCATCATGGACGGATAGGTCAACAGTTTCTTCAATCTCATCCGAAAGCTGTTTCATGTAGGGCAAGATGACCCTATCAATATCCGCTTTAGCCGCTGATCCAAGCGATACTAAGCCTGGACCTAATCTCACTCTTCCTGTGGGCGAGGCAGCAATGACAAAGCGTTCTTCATCTAATGCATAGACGATACGCTGCACCGTTGAACGTGCTAAACCGAGCGCTTTTGCAATGGCGCCTAAACTAAGGCCATCAGGCTGATTTTCTAGCACACGTAAAATGGCTGCTGCTCGTGCAATTACTTGAACGCCTTGGCGAGAGCTGCTTTCTTTTTCCATAATTTTTCTTTTATCTTATTAATTTTTAATCATTTTATGATTTTGCATCATAACATAGAGAGTATTTATCAGGCAGAACTAAATCTCAATCAAGTTTCGCTTTAATTAGCTTTCATCTTGGCTTAATCGATACAAATCTAAATTGAGTTGGGCCTAGTCTAAACGGCAGGGCCCAAAGCCAACATTTTACCTTTTTAATCAAATGGACATAAATTTATCATCTTAAGTTTTTGCTTATTGAGATAGGTTAAGTATTTGCTGAGTATAAAAATCATAAGCAGCTTGTCCATCGATTCCCTTGCTGTTTGCTTTCTCAATCCACGCTTGTGTCATAGGTAAAGATGCTTGTTTCAAGGCAGCTTCAAAGCTTGGGTCGGCATCGATAATAGTCACTCCTTTTGATTCAAACTTATTAAAAGCTGCTTGCGTCGTGTCTTGCCAGTAACCAGAGGCTAATTGAGCAAAGCTTTCACCGCTTACTGAAGAGAGTGCCGTTTTATCTTCAGGAGATAACCCTTGCCAAACGGTTTTATTCATCACTAAAGAGAAGCCACTTGCATACACATTGTGTTTAAAGCGCGTCATAGATTTTGTATAAGGAAAGAGATTAAACGCACTGACATCGCCAGGGTCTAAGCCAATATGTCCGTTAACCACGCCAGTGCTGATTACTTCACTCGCTCTTACGGGTGGAATAGCAATGACTTTAGCGCCGACTTGGTTCATTAGGGTTTCTAGTACACCGGGTAAAGACCAAAGGGTGCGAGACCTCAGTTCTGACATTGAGTTTATTGGCACTTCAGTTTGACTAAATAGCTCAGCCGGTGAAATTACCCACTGAGATAAAAGGTGAATTTGGTTTAACTCGTCTGGAAAAAACTTTCGGTTTGTTTGCCATAAAGCAGATGACATGGCTCTGGCATCATTGGATGCAACAAAAGGCGTCATAGCAACGAGTGCACCTGTCGTTTGCTCAGGTATAAAGCCATTAAATTGCACGGCGACATCTATGATACCTGCTTCAACCGCTTGAACTTGCTCCTCTGGGCTGGCAGCTGAGTTTGCTAAGACCTTACCTTTTACCCTTCCTTGGGACGCTTTCTCGACCTGCTTTAGCCAAGTGGGTAATACTTCTTGGCAAACTATATGTTGCGCTGGCCAAAAACAATTGACCTTGAGTTCTGTGGCATAACTTGAATTTAGCCAAAATACGCTAGTAACCGATGAGAGAGTAATCGCTGAAATTTTAATATGGTTTTTCATTATTGTTTTCCCATAGTTAAAAATGTTGAAAGATACTTGCTGTAAACTCATTTATTAAACCATATTGCGGTTTATCTGTATCGCATTTTGGTTAAATAAAATATATCAAATTTCTTAATGATTGTTTTATATGGCTTATTTTTTCTTGCAAGAAGGCTGAATTTTCATAAAAGGTGTATTAGAAGAGTGGGAACACAGGTAAGGAGTGCAGGAAATAAGTGAAGACGGGATACTTTGGTGAGTTTGGAAAGAGCCGATCCAGATGTGACGATCGACTCTTTATTGCTTAATGACGGAGTCTCTAGGCTTTTCTAGCCACTCTCAAATGCCATAGGATTAATAATGGCACCAAGGCAAACTCAATAATGGTTGGCGGTACGATTTTGTCACTGACGATACCAAACTCCATGATGTTAGTGACCCTTGCAATACCACCAATAAATAAAGCCAGTAGAGCAAAGCGGAATAAGTTAGTATGTTTTTCAATGTTGGTTAGAAAGAAAGCCAATACCAAGCCTTGGGTAAAGAAAACACCATAACCAAAACGATATTGATTATCAGCAAAGCCTCTTAATAGACTGTCTTGGTCAAAGATCATCTCCATACCAGAGACTCCCGCGCTGGCATTTAGGCCACCAAAGGCGCTTATGCCGCCGGGAACAAAACAGATAAAAGCCAGTATGGCAAAGGGAGCCTATGAATAAGTCCTCCCGCCTCAGCGTGTTGATAAAAGTGCCTAGATTTATGGCGAGGGTCGCAACTTAATAGTCATTCTATTAATAAGGCCCTTAACGTAAATATAGGGCTTTTAGATCACGCCCTTCGGGTCTTTCAGAAAAAGTAACACCCTGCGTTGTCCCTTTTCGTAAGGTACCTACATTAGATCAAAGTGACGCCTTGCTTGATACTTTTTCTGATAAGACTGAGAAGAGGTGACTTAATCATAGGCTCCCTTTTAATTGGAAGACTCTTCTCTCGGCGGTATTAAAACGTGTCATGGGTGGTTCCTTTTCGTTAGTAATTGATTTATCGCTATCTTAAAGAGTGCCCATGTTAATTTTTTGATATTTCTTGCTGACTTGTCTTTGTTTAATGATCGACTCTTAAAGTTAGATTTTATTCATCACAATGATTTGCACCTATGTGTTTGAGAAAACACATTAGCAAGAAATATCAAAAAATCATTTTCTCACCCCTTTATATTTGATCCATACAAACACGCCAAGCTAGAGCGTTATCTAAGCTGGCAACTTTAAAAAATTCAAAATAATAGGTGAACATGATGAAAAGCATTTTAATTACAGGAGCAAACGCAGGGCTTGGTAAAGAGAGCGCAAGACAATTCGCGTTACAAGAAGGTGTTGAGAAGATTTATCTAGGCTGTCGTAATCTATATAAGGCGAGTGACGCTAAACGCGAGTTAGAGCAAGCGACAGGGCGTAATATCTTTGAAATTTTGCAAATCGATGTTTCTGATTTGGACTCAGTTAAGCAAGCCGTAGAGTCTTTGCCTGAACCTGTTGAAGCGCTAGTAATGAACGCAGGAGGAACGGGTGGCGATAAATTTAATCAAAAAACAAAAGAGGGTGTGACGCAAATATTTGCTGTTAACTTGCTTGGCCATGTAGCGTTAACAAATGCCTTATTAAAAGCGAATAAGCTAACGAAAATGGCGTTATATGCAGGCTCTGAAGCCGCTCGTTGCGTAAAAGAAATGGGTATGAAACGTCCTGAGTTGAAACATTCCTCAATCGAAGAGTTTGTCTCTATCTGTAATGGATCTTTCTTTGGCCCTGTTAAAGATGCCACTGTTCCTTATGGCCCAATTAAATATATGGGTGCCTTGTGGATGTCATCAATCGCAAGGGATTATCCTGAAATTCGTTTTGTTACCATGAGCCCTGGCGGCACGACTGGTACAGAAGGTTTTAATACCTTGTCACCTGTAAAACAGTATGTGATGAAAGGCATGATGAGATTAATGCTTTTACTAGGCAAGGTGCATAAAGTGGAAGTTGGGGCAAAACGTTTTGTCGAAGCTGTGCAAAATGAGGTGTATCAAACAGGTGTTTTCTATGCCAGTAAAAAAGGGCTAACAGGCCCAATTGGCGAGCAAGGTCCCTTATTTAAAGACCTGAATGATAAAAAAATTCAAGATAATGCCAGTAAAGCGATTCAACGCTTTTTAAATTAGAGGCTGCTTAGATTAAGAGTGCAAAGGTATAGGAGAGTAAGATAATTAGGTAGCAAAAAAGCGGCTAATCAAAAACGGGTTTAATTTGCTATAAACCCGTTTGAGAGGCCCACTTAAACAAGTGCCACAATATAGCCTATGCAGGCTAAAAAAGAGCTGAAACTTCTTAGGTGATTCCAACGCGTCCATTCTACCCTGTACATAAGCCAAATCTGCCTAGCTTCATTTTCATCTTTGGCATTTTCAAGACGATTGTTCAAAGGCACGTTAAAAAACAAGGTGCATAGGAACATGCCAACGACATAGATAGCCCCAGCCCCCTTTACCCAAGGCGCTTCTAGTGGGTTGTCCACTATGAATATTAACGTTAGAGCCAATATGCTAGAGCCGAAGAACAAGGGCATAAAGCCAGAAGTAAGAATGACTTTATTAATGCTTTGCATACTAGCAACGGCTGTTGGGCTAGGTAATGCTTTAAATGAATCCATAATGAAAACGGAGAAAGCGAAGTAAATGCCTGCCATCATGCCTGTGCTGATGGCAGCTATCCCTATGAAAAATTCGCTGTGTAAAACAGGCATTAACCGTTTTCTACTTCAGGAGTGGGTAGAGACCAAACACCTGATTCAAAGGCTTTGGTGGCGTAATCGAAGAATGAAGTCGCAGGTCGGCCAAGGGCTTTCTGAACACCATCTTGAGGCTCACTATTTCTACCGTCCATTACCACAGTGAATAATTCATTCATTAGCCAAAGGACATCGCTCGGTAGGCCTTGCTCGCCAAGTGCAGAAAGGAACTGCTCGGCCGTGATAGAAACAAATAGAATGTCTCTTTGAGTGACCTTGGCGATAATTCTTGCGCAATCATTCAAGGTGATTGCTTCAGGGCCTGTCACTTCAAACACTTGGTTAATTAAGCGTTTCTCAGTCAAACAAGCAAAAGCCACATCAGCAATATCATCCACATCGATAAAAGGCTCTGGAATATCGCCAGAAGGAAGTGCGATTTGTCCTGATAAAACGCCATCTATTAAAAAGCCTTCGCTGAAGTTTTGTGAGAACCAGCTAGCACGAACCACATTCCAATAAAGACCACTATCAATCAAGATTTTTTCTGCTTTTTGAGCGCCATCTTCACCACGACCAGATAAAAGTACTATGTGATGAATACCTGCAATTTTTGCCTGACGAACAAACTCTGTAATGGCTTCTTGTGCACCAGGTACGGCAAGGTCTGGTTGGAAACAGACATAAGCTCTAGTGCAACCTTGTATTGCATCTAACCAAGTTTCAGGCTTTAGCCAGTCAAAAGATGGATTCGTGCTACGTGATACGGCACGAGTTTCATGGCCTGCTGCGATTAAGCGTTCTTCAACACGGCGGCCTGTTTTACCTTGTTTACCAATTATTAATGTACGATTTGTCATTGCCATCAACCTCTAAAATTAACTTGGGGGAGTCTTTAGAAAAGCAGCCTAGGATTGCACCTTTCTTAAGCGCTTAGTATTCTCGTTTTTTGATAGATGGTTAATGCTTTAGTGTCTAAGAAATTTGATAATTCGTCTAAACTAAGAAAAGTCGCATTTCAAAAACGCTAAATGAATTATCTAAACAGGTTTTGAGTCGAGCTTTGAGTTGAATCTTTGTATCGGGCTTCCTAAATAAAAAGGTAATTAAAATGACATTGGATAATCCTGCTTACCCCTTAGCTAATGATCCCCTTGGTGAGGTGCTACATCAGCTCAGGCTAGATGGCAGCTTGTATTGTCGGTCTCATCTTGCTGGGGATTGGTCTCTCGCTATGCCTGTATTGCCCGGAAAAATGATGTTTCATATCATTAATAAAGGAAACTGCTGGTTAAGCGTAAAAGATGAGGTGCCTATAGCGTTACAACAAGGCGCACTTGTTCTTATTCCCCATGGACTAGGGCATACCTTATCCAGTAACCCAAACCTTGAAGCGACCCCTTTTTTTGATTCAGGTGTTAAGCGAGTTAGCGAGCGTTATGAAACCCTAGACATATTAGGAAATGGTGAAAAAACAGAGTTAACCTGTGGTGTTCTTAGCTTCGATCAGATGACAGGTATGCAATTGGTTGAGTCTCTACCTAAGATGATTTTGTTACAGGAATTAGAAGAGGGAAAGGCCGATTGGATCAAATCAAGTCTTCACCTTATTAGCCACGAAGCGCGCCACTTAAAACCAGGTGGGGAAACCATTATTACCCACCTTGCTGATATTTTAGTGATACAGCTGATTCGCCATTGGCTGGAAGAGTCTCCAGAAGCGAATCAAGGTTGGTTAGGGGCGATTAAGGATAAGCATTTAGGTTTAGCCTTAAGGGCAATCCATCATGAACCCGAGAAAAATTGGACAGTAGATTCTCTGGCAAGAGAGTGTGGTATGTCACGTTCTGGCTTCTCGGCGCATTTCACCTCATTGGTAGGAAATACAGTCAAAAACTATTTAACTCAGTGGCGTATGAAGCTTGCTTACCAAAGACTTATGAAAAAAAGTGAGCCTATGATCAATTTAGCAGAAGAGTTGGGCTATAGTTCAGAGGCTGCATTTTCAAGAGCTTTTAAGAGGGAGATGGGGTTTCCACCAAGTAAATTGAGTAAAAACTAAATTCCGAATTTAAAAAAGCAGTCTTGTCTATAACAGTGAAACTGTCAGGAATACTGAGGTAATAGGGTGCTTTGATAACCTCAGATTTCTAAAAAACGAATCCTATAAAAACAATAAAAGGTGAATGTGTGGCTTGTCGATTAAATCACAAACACAGTTTTTATATGCTGGTTTTTAGCGCTCTATTTGCGTTTTCTCTAAACGTAAAAGCAGACCCGCTACAGGCTTCAACGCTTGATTACCCGCCCTATGAATATGTGGAAAATGGCCAAGCAAAAGGTATCGCTGTCGATATTATTAAAGAAGCGATCAAGCGAAGTGGCGACCACAGTGTTGAGTTTAGTTTTTATCCTTGGCGCAGAGCGGTGAACTCGGTTGAATTTGGTACAAGCGATATCTTATTTAATGCGGGTAAAAATGAAGCAAGGCAGGTTTGGGGGTACTATGTTGAAAGCCCTTTAATTCTTCAGAAATACGTGCTGTTTAAGCGTAAGGGCGATGAGCTTAAAGTCAATGCCAATTTTGATAATGTTAAGTCATTAGCCATCGCAATTCGCACAGGTTACTTATATGGCTCTGGTGTTTTTAGAAAAGCTTTAGATAGAGACAAATTCAGTTATCTCGTTAAGTCTGAAACAACGAAGCAAAGCATTGATTTACTCTTGAATAAGAGAGTGGATATGTTTGTTGGGGATTACCTTCCTGTAATGCATTACATTCAGAAAAACGGCTTAGATAGCGAGATAGATATTGTTGTAGAAGAGCAACAATCTCGTCCTCTCATTGTGCTGACATGGCCTACTTATATTCTATTTTCAAAAAAACGTACTGATATTAGCTATGTTCATAAAATTGACAGCATTTTAAATGAGATGAAACAAGATGGTACTTATGACATGTTTTTTCATAAGTACCAAAATGTCCATGATTAGCTGCGACTTGTCTCTAAAGTGGCTAATGGTCAGTCGCTATGAGTACTGATCAGCAAGAACGCATTTTACAAAATCACCGCATTAAGTATTTCACGAATTTCTTTAAGGCCAAGTGCTTGATTTTCACCAATCGCGGTAAGGCCGTGAGCTTCAATTTGAGCCATTAACCTCTCAATGCTGTTGGTTTTATCTTCCCCTTCAGGCTTAAAGCGAGTTTCTAGATTCAAACTCTGATAAAAGTGTTCAATCGCATCGATTGTTTGCTCAGCCAGTGTTTCTGAGTCATTCAAAGCAAACACATTTTTACCCATTTGCTCTAACTTGCCACGTTTTGCTTCGATTTGATGACGAAGGAGTGAAGGCTGTACCAGTGTTAATGAACGGGCATGGTCTACGCCATAAAGCGCGGTAAACTCATGTCCTATCATATGGGTTGCCCAATCTTGCGGCACACCCACACTGATTAAACCGTTCAGTGCCTGATTGGCAGTCCACATTAGATTTTCACGCCAAGCATCATTGTCTCTATTGTCAAAATCCTTAGCTAAGATAAGCAGGTTCTTGAGCAGGGTTTCTGCATAACCATCTTGTACCATGGCTCCGGTTGGATAAGTAATGTATTGCTCGCACACGTGAACCCAAGCATCAACTAAGCCATTTGCTAATTGACGTTCAGGCAATGTTTTCATCACATGGGCATCTAGAACAGCAAAAGTCGGTCTTACAATTGGGTTATAAAAAGAGAGCTTCTCTTGGGTGGCTGCGCGTGTAATCACAGCTGCAGGGTTGGATTCTGACCCTGTTGCTGGCAATGTTAAAATTGCGCCAATAGGTAAAGCCGATTTAGGTGAGTGTTTGCCTTCGAGAATATCCCAGCCAGCCCCATCATAAAGGCTAGCTGCTGCCACATATTTAGAGCCATCGATAACAGAGCCTCCGCCCACCGCCAAAATAAAGTTAACGCCTTCTTGTTTAACAAGCGCAACCGCTTTATCTAAGGTTTCCATTGTTGGATTAGGCTCAACACCTGAAAACTCAACCCAAGCATGGTCTGACAAAGCATCAACAACTTCTTGGTAAACGCCATTTTTTTTAATCGAGCCACCACCGTACATGAATAAGACTTTATCATTGGGGCTAATGCTATTTTTAATGCTAGCAATTTGACCTTTACCAAAATGTATCTGGGTGTGGTTTACATATGAAAATTCCATCTTTTACCTCTTTGAGTCTTCTGATAATGAACAAAGGCGTTCACTTCCCCTTAAAGTGAATGCCTTTATTTTATGATTGCATAATATCATTACATTTTTGACGTAAGTAGAGTGTTTAATAGATAAAACTTGCCTATTTCTGTTTTACTCATTATTTATTATCAATTATATTTAGCTTAATTTACGTTTGAATGAACACCAAGCTGGGTCTTTTATGTCAAAACTTGCCTTACTAATGCAGTCGTACGCCGATAAAAAAAATTTAAACCAACTTGATGGTGTCGCTAAAACATTAGTTGATGGCGTCTACTTTTATCGCAGCCCACTTGGAAATAAGCGACAACCTTTTCTATATCAGTCTGGGATTATCGCCATGGCACAGGGCCATAAAAAGATCTATCTTGGTGGAAAAAGTGTAACTTATGGAGCAGGGGATTATGTCGTGGTTGGCGTGCCTATGCCGCTAGAGTGCGAAGCCTATACACAAGATGATAAACCCATTTTGGGCTTATCTATCGATGTAGATGCTCAGCTTTTACATACCTTAGTGAATCAATTAACTGAAGGTGCTTTTTCTCACAGGCACGAAGCCGAGCTATTCGCCCCTTACCTTAAAAACAAAGAACAAAAAGAGAAAAAGCTTAATTTAGGGCTTCAATCTGAAAGTCTTAATGAAGAATTAGACGATGCATTAGCACGCCTACTTAAAGTGTTGCATTGTGACAGGGATGCCAAGGTTTTAGGCGAGGGCATAGTGAAGGAAATTGTCTATCGCACCCTATTAGGCCGTCATGGACATATCTTGTTTGATCTTGCCCAGCATGATGGACATTATGCCCGTATAGCTAAAGTGCTTAATCATTTACATCTGGCTTATGCGGACGAAATTAGAGTTGAAGATCTCGCGCAACAGGTACATATGAGTTTGTCTGGCTTTCATCGTGCATTTCGTGAAGTGACGAGTGAAACCCCTCTGCAATATCTAAAAAAGATACGTCTTAGTAAAGCTAAAGATCTGATCAACTTAGAAGGTAAGCGAGCAAGCGAGGCTGCACTTTTGGTTGGGTACGCAAGTCCAGCTCAATTTAGTCGTGAATTTAAACGCTACTTCAATAGCACACCAAGATCTTTTGCTTAAGGCATCTGCAAATCAGTCCTCCTGCCTCCGTGTGTGGATAAAAGCCGTTAGATTTATAGCGAAGGGCGCAACTTAATCGTTATTTTATTGATAAGGCTCTTGGCGTAAAGAAAGAGAAGAGGTGACTTAATAGCAGGTTCCCTAATTGTGGTTCCTTAAACAATGGGGTCTTGAAAGGCTTGAGGAAGAGGAAAGCGTTAGCCTGATTTTTTCTAAATGATAATTATTCTCTCATTTTCTTGAATATCACTATTTTACGACTCATAGACTAAATAGTTTAATTAGATCCATTATTTAATCTGATATTAGTCTGTGTGAGGTATCTGAATTTCAGTTTAATAATAATGTATTTATATTAAAAATAACCTTTCTAGTTCTTTGGTCTAATGTAGTTATTTTAACTTGTCCTTTAATATAACTAAAAGCCTATGGTATTAAACTAACCGGTCGGTTCTTGTATTAGGCTTATCAAATATAGTAATAATATCGAAAAACGAAAACATTAATACCTAAACGAAAATGAAAAAATTTATTTTTATAGAGTACTTTTCTCTTTGAATATTAATTCAATCTCAAAATTTGATACCGATAGTTCTATTTTTAAATGGTTTGGTTTTACCTGGCTTTAATAACTGGCCTTATATGTAATAACTGGTGTACGAAATATAACCAGGGTTATAGTGATTAGAGTGGTCTCTTTCAGTTAAAATCTGGTACGAAGGATAAAAAAGTTAATTTTTTAAAAAATAATTTCATCTTTGATTTTTGTGCAGGTTATGTGCATGAATTGTCTTAAAGATGGAATTTTATTGTGATTTTTAAGCTAGTTTTACTTGTCTATTAGAGCGATTCCACACATAGCTAACTCATCTCCATAACTCTTTAGTTTACGTTAAGGGCAATATCTAACCTATTGAATTTATATAAAATAAATTTAGACCTTTTAACTGATATAAATATTAACAACATAAAGTTTACGCTTTTTATATATATGTTTTTGAATTTTAAATATGAGTTCATTTTCTGTTGTAGATTAAAAAATATTGTTTGTTTAAGCTTTGTTTGAATCTAAGGTTTTTAATTTTTCTGCAATAAAAATTAAGTTGACAAAATAAAATATGGATTTTAATTTAATCGAAAATAAAAAAATGACTAATAAGGTTAAGTTGTTTTTAAGAAAGCTTGGTTGAGAAAGTTGGTTTTTTCATTTGGTGATTTTCGTATTCTAGATTTTTAACTAGTAGGGTTTTCCTCTAATTACTTTTCTTGTCGAATGTTTATCTGAAGTGTTTTCTCTTTAGTTTGCCTTTAGCTGAGTTTCAATAAAGTGTTTATTGTTGAATAAACGCTAACGGATTTTTATGGCCAAAACTAAATGGATGTTAAGGGAGTAAAATGTATGCTGTTCACATTGGCAGACCTGTTTCACAAGGTATTAAAAGGAAAATGGCAAGGTAAGATTGGTTTCTACCCTAGTGCCAAGCAGTTTGATCTAGCAGGTTTTGAATCTTATTCTGGTCAATTGCAAAGCAGACTAGATAAGCAAACAAATTTAAAATTTGGTGATGCAGTTCTAGTGACAGATGAACCGACTCCTCAAACATTAGTGAATATGCTTTACCTATGGAGTAAAGGCGCAGTTGTAGTGCCTGTTAGACATACTATGTCTGAGCAAGCTAGGTTAGCTATCGCACAAGACTGCCATGCCAGTGTGTGTTTGCATGGTGATGCACTCATCCATTTAGCTCCTTTGAATAAAAACCAAGATGAGGCTCATGGAAAACAGACTAGCACCACTAAGTTTAATTTTAAAAGTGAGCGCAGAGTAACGGGTGCTGACTTAGCTTTAATCATTTATACCTCAGGTAGTACCGGTAAACCCAAAGGCATCATGCTTAGCCATGCGAATGTCTTAAATGCCATGTTTTCGATTGGTAATTATCTTTCTTTACACCCTGAAGAACATATTCTGTGTTTATCACCCTTATCTTTTGATTATGGTTTATATCAACTGCTATTTAGTTTGGCTTACGACTGCCAATTAACCTTATTCGAAGGTGACTTCCATCCTATCAAGGTACTTAAGGCCTTGGAGTTGAGCCAAGCAAGTTTAGTACCTGTGGTCCCTGCGATGGCGAGTGCACTCGCGAAAATGATTCAAACCTTTAAAAAGCCTTTGCCTCATTTCAAAAAACTGACCAATACGGGCGGTCACTTGGCCGAAGATAATATTCGATTGCTCAGTGAATTATTACCTCAGCTGCAAATCTTCGCCATGTATGGGTTGACCGAATGCAAGCGTGCTTTGTATTTACCGCCAGAAGACAGCTTGCGTAAATTAGGTTCTGTGGGAGTGCCTATTCCGGGTTTAGAGGCTAAGATTTTTAACCCGGTAAAAGGAGAAAAAGAGTCTGTTTTTAATGAAGTTGAGCAAGGTGAAATTGGTGAACTCTTTATTCGTGGCGCAAGCTTGATGCAGGGTTATTTTGGTATGGCGAATGCCGGAGCCTGTATTTTAGCGGGCGATTATCGAGATGATAACTGGCTAGCCACAGGGGATTTATTTAGCCAAGATGAGGATGGATACTTTTTCTTCAAAGGTCGTTCTAAAGACCTAATCAAGCAAGCTGGGTTTTGTCTGTACCCAGCAGAACTTGAGTCTCAAATTGAGCAGCACCCAAATGTTTTTCTTTGCGCCATCGTGCCACATAAAGACAGATGGGGAGATGAAATTGCCTGCCTGAATGTCCAGCTTATCAATCCTGGTGTGGAAGAAGAAAAAGCATTTAGAGATTGGTTAACCACTCAAATTGAAGATAACTACCGACCCAGACAGCTGATTTTTATTGATGAATTAGCCTTAACTCAAAATAGTAAAGTGGATAAGCAGCATCTAATGGCCAGCTTATCCTCTGGTTAGCTTTCAAGCATTTTTACGCTTTAAAAATAACAATAAGCCTGTTGTATGTGATGTGAAAACACATCGCTTTGGTTCTTTGCGTCCCAAACAGGCCAATATCAAGCAGTTGGAGAATGAAAGGTGAGTCAAATGGATAAGATTAAGGCCTTATTGCAAGAGAATGCAGGGCAGATTGAGACCCCATGTTATCTCTATAGCGTGTCCCAAGTAGCACAAAACTATCAGGCCTTATCCAAGGCGCTAGGTACCAAGTTAATCTTCTCAATGAAGGCGAATAACAACGCGGATTTATTGATGCGAGCCAGTCACCACCTTGATGGTGGTATCGAAGTTGCCTCCATTGGCGAACTTAACCTTGTGGCTGGTGGTGATAGTGAGAAGTTTATTAATAACCCTTCTGCTGATAAGAAGTTTCTAAGAGCTGCCGTAGCATCACGTTCAACCATTATTCTTGATAACTTGGTTCAGCTTGAAGCTTTGCGCGAATTTGTCGGTAAACGCCCTTTAAAACCTGTCCTTTTGCGGATTAATTCTTCTGTGCTAAAGCGTTTTAATCAAGATTTGCCCAATATCCGTGCTGATCAATTTGGTATGGATTGGGACACAGTGACAAAGGCGATTCGCTTATGTCGAGAGTTTGATATCCCCTTAGCTGGATTCCATCTATTTAACGGCTCTTATAGTTTTACTAAGGCGGCTAATGCCACGGCCGTGGCTGCTATCGCTATCCTTGCAGAAATGGAACGTCTTTATGATCAAGCGCTAAGTTTTGTCAATTTAGGCGGTGGTTTTTCCGAGCAGTGGCAAGAGCAAGGGTTTGACTTTGAATCTTATCGCCAGCTTCTTGGCGAGTTTCCTGCTCATATAACCCTTGCCCACGAAACAGGCAGAGGCCTGATGGCAAGTGCAGGCTACTTTGCTGCTCGGGTTCGATACACCAAGCAAATTGAGGGTAACCACTTCGCTATTTGTGATGGTGGTATTAATCAAAACTTTTTATTGGCTCAAACGGAAAACACCTTTCGTAAACTGAAAACGCCTTTGTTATGGCGCAAGCCTAATGCTGACTCAAGTATCGGTGCTACTTCTGATGAGACGGAAAAGGGTGCTTGTACTTATGTCGGGAGCTCTTGCTCTAAAGACGATGTAATCGGTAAGCAAACGGATGAGCATCTATTGCCGCAAGCTGGCGACATCTGTGTTTACGATCACTGTGGAGCCTATAACGCTAGCTATACGGTCACGCCATTTCTCAAGCTTCCCCAAGCTAAAACTTACATTATCGAATAGGCCATCATTATGAATGATTTATCACAACTTTTTGGTGGCTTTATCACTGCGCCTTTGGCTGGCTACAAAGCCTTGCCTGAAAGCCTAGATCGCATGATTAACCAAACTTGTTTATCGCTATTAGATTCGGAAATTTTGATTGAAGATGATTTCAGTCAACGTTTGCCCTTAAGTGTTGCCAAGGTAAAGCAGCCTTTGCCTCAGTTTGAGCAAACCTTTGTTATTGATGAGTTAACAAAGGCCATAAAAGAGACGGGCTTTGGCCCACATTTTCATCAAATTATCGGGCTGTTTGGCTCTATTATGCTCAACCTGACAGCCACAGAAGCGCAGCAAACTCAGGTAGATGCTTGGCTTGAGAAAGATATTTTTGGACATTTTTTAATGACAGATGCAGGTGGCCCAAGCCTAGCTAATTGGTCTACAGAGTTGTCGGTGAGTCCAGATGAAACCGATATGTATCATCTAAAAGTCAATAAAAAATGGGGGATAGAAGCTCATAATTTAGGCTTTGTCATGCTGGTGGTTAAACAATCAGGTAAGCCTTACCCCATTACTTTAATGCTTACTCCCGAGCAGTCAAAAGAACTCAAGCAGGACAAGGTCGGCAGTGCTTATCTTGATGGTGCTTTGCAATTAGGCAATGTGGTGGGTGAGGTGAAAGTCAGCCCAGATCAGATCCTGAAGAAAGGTGGCATGGCCAGTGTAAACCGCTTTTTAACCTTAGTGCGTCCACGTTTTGTCAAAGCCTTAATGCACCACCTTTTGTGGCTAGATAAAGAAAATCGATTAGATATGGATGCCGAACTTAAAACCAATATCGATTTTATCTTGGGTTTTGCCGATCACTTTTTGGCTCAACCGGATTTCTCCATTCACAGCGTAGATCAGGTGTTAGCGCTGAAGTTTGCTAGTAATGAGCTATTAGCAAACTTGGTAGCAAGCAATAAAGTAAAAAGCTTTGCTGATCAAAGGGATTTACTGGGTTTCACTAAAATGGAAGGAAGCTCGTACCGCTGCTTTTTCGAGATATACGCTAAGCAAAAGAGGGCGAGACGATGAGTGCTTTAACCGTAAGAGGGATAGGTTTTCAGCCGCTTAAGTCTTGCCTTTATCAGCAAAGGCCAAGTATAGAGGCAAGTTTTGAATGGCTGTCTGGATTAATTCATACCCAGACAGAGCAGGTGCTCGCCAAGCTTTCAGAAGAGGAAAGAAACCAGATAGATAGGCATTTCCTGTGCTCGACCATGGTAGAGATGCCATTTACCACAGGGGATATTGCTTGGTCTGATGTGGCTGAAAAGCTAACGGCGCTTGGTCCTAATAATCCAGATACTTATATCAATGCCTATGAATGTGCCTCTTGGGGTTATTCCTTACGCCATTATCTAACTTATGCCAAGGCAGAGAAGAAGCGCTTCCTTTTGGTCAGTATTTTAGATGCCAATCTCTATGATCTGACTTTTTGGCGCTATAACGAGAACTGGCATGAGTCTGGTTTTGGTATCACTACGGTTTTGCTTGAAGTCACAGGTGAAGTCAGTAATGAACTCATTACTCAATGTGCGCTGACCCATAACTCTATGGCTGAATTTGCCACAGTCGTAAGGCGTACCGTGACAGGCAGAGATAATGTTTGTCTGGCGTTGCCGTTTTTTCCTGAACACATTCAAGAAATGTTTAACAAACTATTGGCTAAGCAATGGCGCTTGCCGGATTTACACCATAACTGGGGCCATTGTTTTGGTTCAGATCCTTGGTTATCCATACTTTGCCATAGCTTGGAAAACCCACCCTTAGAAGAGCAAAAATACATGGCAGCCTCGCTTGCACTGAATGGTTATTTTGCCATGGCAGAGGTGCGAGTGAATCAAGACACTCATTTAATTCTGAATGAGGAGGCGAGCTATGAATAGGCTGCATTTTAAAGGCGAGCTTAAGCGTGTGCCTTTTGAAGGTAAGTTGTCTGCTGCTCTTGCGAGATATATGCCGCTAGAAAGTGAAAACGACTTTGAAGTCTTTGCTTTATTGCCTTCCAGTAAGGCACCGATTTACCTGAATTTTGCTGAGCACTATCAAATTTTAGAGCGCTTTGTGAAGCAGGCAAATGCGTGTTTTGAAGGCGAAGTAAACTTTCTTATTCGCCTTTCAATGCCAGGTGGTATGCGTTTACCCGCTGTTTTATTAGAACCTAATGTGCTCTTGATGCAAGACATTCAGCCTGAAGTATTACGTCTAAAAGAGGGTGTATCAAAAGGTGACGTCTCAAGGCTGTTGGTGATTGATGATCACTTGCTTAGGTATCAGCTAGAGCAAGGTGAAAATCAAATGCATCTCAGTTTGTATAGCCAAAGCCAGTTTGATGTTTCTCGTGAAGAGGCCTGCTTTGCTCAACTTATTGAATCATTGGCTGAGTTTGGTATTGCTGCCAAAGAGGAGTGTGATAATGCAATTTGATGCTTCTTTTAGCTCTGCGCCTACAGAAAACCTTGCTGTGGCTAGCATGGTGATTGAGTCCCTTTGGGCAAGGCAGGTGCTTTCGGTGGGTCATGGTTTAAGTTTGCTTGAAGCTCAGTTAAATCAGCTAACGACTTTGCCAGAGCAAGTGCTCTTGATTAGCGCAGGAGAAGTGAAGCCTTTGCTAAATACCAAAATTCGCGAGTTTGCTCGGGATTTGATGCAAAAAGGCTGTCAGTTGCGATTTGTCAGCGCCGCTTGTACCAGCTTTCATGCGGCTGTGTTTGAGGCGAGCCAATCGCAAAGCCAAGATTGCTTGGTGATTGCGCTAGAGCTAGATCAAGGCTTGCAGCAAGCCTGTTTAAACTCTTTAGGTGTGGGCAATGACGACGAACAAGATGGTTTAACTGTGCTTAATTGCGTTGGCTTGTGTGTATTGCGTAAAAAACACGCTGAACCAAAAGACATCATCATAATGCAGTGCGACATACTTTCTCAGCCCCTTGGTATGTCGGGCACACAAAAACTTTTGCTGATGTTCGAAGACTACATCAAGCAACTACCAGAGGCGACTCAGCCTGTTTCCTTTGCCATTAGTTCCCAATGGGGAAAGAAGTTAGAGCTTGCCTTACAAGAGCGGCTATCTGGCCCTTTTGCCACCAGTGAATGGCTTGCGAGTGCAGAGCAGGGGCAGCAACACTTTTTAAGCCTCAAGCCTCTTTTTGAATTGCAGGGATACCAAGCAGCATTGGCGAAAGGCCCTTTGTTATTGATGACATTGGGAGGTGGCGGTCGTTTAGGTTGCATGCTGATAAGTCGTGGCCTTAAAGCCGATCAAGCCTTAACTCAGTCATCACTCAGTGAGTGCTGTATCAAATCAGATCAAAGTGCTTATCAAGCGGCTTTGCATGTCAAAAACGAATGTAAGGCAAGTTACTACCAGCAGGTAAAACATACCCTGAAATACCCGCAAACCCAATATCGGGGTATCAATAATCATTATTTTCGCTGGTCAGAAACGATCACCGAATAATTAACAATGTGACACTTAGGAGTAGATAGATGAACGGAATGTCTAGCGTGACTGAGCAAGTAAAAGCAGGCCCTGCTTTTATGCAAGCTAACCTAACCACCAAAGTTAAGCCTAGTTATGATGTGGTGATTATTGGTGCGGGATGGGCGGGGTTAACCTTAGCAAGGCAGTTGAAAATGAGCCGACCAGAGCTTTCCATTGTGCAGTTGGATGCGGCCACTGAATACAAGGCGAAAGTCGGTGAAGCAACGGTTGAAATGACAGGCCATTACTTCATGCACCGTCTTGGTTTAGCGAACTACTTGTATCGTAATCATCTGCCAAAAAATGGCTTGAGGTTCTTGTTTGATTCAGAAAATCATGACTTAGAGCTGCACGAAATGAGTGAGCACGGCACTTCAAATATTCCGCCACATCCAGCTTTTCAGCTTGATAGGGCAAGGCTAGAAGAAGACTTGGTTGCCATGAATCGCGAAATGGGCATTGATATTCTGCTTGGTGCGCGCGTTAAAGATTTGGAAATAGATGAGAGTATCCATGCGGCGCCACATCTAGTGCAATTTGATTGTCCAGCACTTGGAGAAAGTATTGACCCTATGGGGCAAACCGTCAGCTGTCGCTGGCTGGTGGATGCTAGTGGTAAAGCGGGGCTTATCGCCAAAAAATACAAGCTGCATCATAGACGTGATGTGCCGCAAAACGCTTCTACTTGGGCGCGTTTTAGCAATATCAAAGATATCGATGCACTAGGGCCAAAAGAATGGCGTCGTAAAGTGAATGGACGTTTCCTATCGACGATTCACTTTACGGGAGAAGGGTATTGGATTTGGGTCATTCCGTTAAGTGGTGGCTTTACCAGTATTGGTGTGGATTGTGACAAAGAAAGGATGAAAAAACGCCCTGTAAAAAGGGATGAATTCATGGCTTTCTTGAAGAGTCATAAAGGTCTTGCTGATCTTCTTGACGGCGCGCAAATGGAGGACTTTGAAGCTTGGGGGCAACTTGCTTACCGAGGTGAGAAGTACATGAGCGAACATAGGTGGGCAACCACAGGTTTTGCTGCCATGTTCCTAGACCCTTTGTTCAGCTTTGGCGGCGATATGATTTCGCTTTTCAATGATGGTATTTGCAAAACCATCTGTGAGGACTTTGCCACTGAAGATGAAAGCGAAGCCATTACAAAATTAGCGCAAAACTTGCCGGTACTTAACCAGCAAGCCCATGAGTTCTACCAGCGTATTTATAGTCATGTGAACAATGTGACGCCCGTGCTGGATTGTGGTGAGTTGTGTTCTCCTATCTTGGCTTACATCACGGCGACCTATTTCTTAGAAACCGCTTGGGACTACATGGCGGATAATTTTGTCGACCTTGAAAGGTGGCAATCTAAGAGTCATTTACGCCGTGGTTATTTGGCGTTAGAGAAAAAGCTCAATCGACAAATTCTAGAAACAGCTGAAACTCTAAACTACGAAGGTCGTTATTTTGACCGTAACTCGATTGGCTTTTTTGAATCTGGTGCCGAAATTTATCGCTATTTTGTTTTCGAAATGGGCGACAAGGGTAAAGATGGTCGTCGTATCGATCTACATACCAAACTCTGGGCCAGTATTTATCTGCAAGTCACAGGAAGTCGTTTGAATCTTAAAAAGTTTGCTAGCCGTAACTTGGTGCAAGAGTGTTTGAACCTACCGCAAATCCTGACGAAAGACAGTTTCACTAAGGCTGATTTGCCAGACTTGATACAGGATATTAATGTCGCTTTAACGCAAAAACTTATTGAGCAAAGTGAGCTGGAATTTCAAGAAGGCGAGCTTGTCGCAAGTATTGATGAGATGTCGTTTGAATCAGGCGATGTTTATATTGCCTGCACTAAAAATGGGTTAACTCAGGATGATATGGCACTTCTGACAAAGCAAGCTAAGGCGTTGTGGGCACAAGAGCAAGAATACATTCACATGCCTTTCACCGTGCCTTATTTCTTGCAATTCTGTCGTCAAACCGATGAAAGCATCATGAGTGACCCTATTCAGGATGTCGAAGTGCCAACCCGCAAAATCGCGGCAGAAAGATTACTTGCGCAAATGGAAAGAGAGTCGCAAACAGTTGACGCAGAAGAGCGTGTGCAGCTTGGTCAAGAGGAAGCGACAGAGACTGAAAAGGAAGGCACATGCTAATGGAAAAAAGGAGCTTTTTAGCCAGGGATGGTGTGCGTCTCGCCTATGATGAGTTTTCTCCCGAAGGGGCGTTAGCTCAAGATATCGCCGCAAACAGCAGTGATGAGATTAGCAAAGTGTGCTTCATCTTCCTTCATGGCAGCACCTATAACTCAAGACGTTACGCCAATATTGCTAAGGCTCTGTCTGGTAAAGGTTACCAAACTTGTCTGCTTAATTGGCGTGGTCATGGGGAATCTCAAGGTAAGCCGGGGGATCTTCATTATGTGGGTCAGTTAGAAGATGATCTGGCTGACATGATTGCCCATATCAAAAGCCAAGATGAAAAGGCTGCCATTGTGATAGGTGGGCACTCAGCGGGTGCTGTGGTCTGTTTGCGCTATATCGATAAGTACAGCTGTGATGAGATTAAGGCTGTGGCCTTCGTTTCTCCTGCGATCAATGGGCCATTAGAGACGGTGCGATACCCTCAGCCGTCTTCGGCTTTGCAATATAGGTTGACTTACTTTCGCCAAGCGAAAGTCCATGGCCCCGTGCCAGAGGCCGCTTTGCAGTATGCGCCAATACTCAATATGAAGGCTTTTTGGTTAGCCAAGTTGATTCCAGGTTTTCGTCATAAGCCGATTTTGAGTTTTCCGGCGAGCGAGCGGATGGCCAAACTAGAAGGGCGTGTGTTGGATTACAGCTATAACCTCATGCTGTCTTGTGACATCAATGATTATCCCAATGCCTTTAATCGTATCAAGGTGCCAACCCTTATGTTGGTTGGTGAAGAGGATGAGGTCATTCACTCTAGCTTGCTTGATACGGTATTTCATTGGCACTTAGGGCCAGATTTAGCTAAGTCCCTAATTAAGGTGCCAAAACTAAATCATATTCGTATTTTACCCGCTGCGTGTCAGGTGTTGCCTAATTGGCTTGCCAGCATTTTTGAGATGACCGCTTCAAATGATCAGACAGACGACCAGATAGACGATCAGACAAGTGAAAGCGAGCTGGATGATCAAGCGGAAGTCAGCCCGATTTCAGCTAAAAAGCAGGATAAAGCCGCATTTGTGAAGAGTGGCCCAGTGAAAAGCGAGGCTGGAAAAAGCGAAGCAGAGCAAGGAGCGCAGGCATGATATGTGATCATAATAGCTTTCTTTTCGATGGTTATTTAACTAACCGCCAAAGCCTGATTCAAGAGTTAGAGTTGGCAGAGGATACCTCTTTGCAGACTTTGCTAAAAGCGGCTTTTCAAGCGTGGAAACTGGACTTCAATCAAAAGGTATTGGGGGATTATCGTCTGATACTGCCAATCGAAGGCTCATCAGATAAAAGCAATCTACCTGAGTGTTTTATTACTTGTTCTGCTTTTTCAAGCTACCGCCTTTTTTATAAATCGAATGAGGCTGAGTTTGCACTAAGCTCTAGCATGAATGACTTCATAACAGGTGCCGAGTTAGACGCAGATGCCATAGGCCAGCTCTTTACTCAATCTTATCTGGTGCCGCCATTAACTCTAGTGAAAGGAGTGAGGCAATTAGCCAATGGCGAGAGCCAAATTTGGCAGATTGCCTCTGGACAAACGGGCATTAAAGCAAAATGCCTTGCCCATAAAACTCTAAGTCTGCAAGAAAAGCTTTGTCTTAATCAGCTTGGCTCTCAAGCGGCTAAGTCAGAATCCCAAATGGCTAAGGCAGAATCTCAAGCGGCTAAGTCAGAGTGCGGGCAACTAGAAAATAAGCAAGCCAGTGTCAAAGAAGATGAAGCAATTGGCCTGTTAAAAGAGGGTAAGTTCAATGCATTTATGGCGTTACCTTTGGTTTCAAGGTTATTAAGTGAACCTGTCACTCAGTTAGGACAACTCTGCTTATTGGATAATCTGATGGCGGATTCATCAGACGCTTATCAAAGTAAAACAGGCTTATATCGCTTGCAAGGTCAGGCGGAATCTACACAAAGACAAGTAGCTGCTCTTGGTACTGGTCTTGGTATTGCTAGTCAGCTGGCTGAGTTGAATCAGGCCTGGGACAAGAATGCCTTATTAGACATTAAGTCGCTTAAATCCTTATACGGACCGCTGTTTAAATCTGGGTTAAGTCAGGCATTTAAGCAGCAGCGCCAAACACAGCTTAAGTTAAGGCAAGAGTATCAAACTCAAATGCTGAGCTTTCATCAGGGTCAAGTGACAACGCCTAGTTTTGAACTTTGGTTAGATCTTACCGTGCGTTTACCTAACCAGTGGCAGCAAGAAAGGCTACTCGCCGAAGGTTTAGGAAAAGAGGTGCAGTTTGTCGCTTTAACACACGGGTTTGCGGCTAGGGTGATAGAGCAATCCGTACTTGCATTGATTCCAAATGATAACCAGTGGCTTAAAACGGCCTCTAAGGTCTATTTTGACCCGCAGGATGACAGCTTGGTGAATCTCTACGATGCCATGCAAAGGCTGATGCTGCATGGTTATAAACCGGTGACACACAGCTTGCTTAAAGTCGCTGCACCGCCTCTCACAGCCAAACTGATTAAACAGCAAGATAAACGGTCGCAAGTGGATGCTTTTTGCATGAAAAGCCTAACGCTAGACCATCTATCACGCCATTTAGGCTGCTCTTTATAGAAGGTTTTCTATTGAGAGCGCGTTATAAAACGTTCTCTAAATCTCAATTAAGTCTTCAATGAAAGCTTAATTGAGCAATGTAATTGGTAATGATTTTAGTTAATTAAACAACAATAAAAAGGAAACAAAATGTCAGATAAAAGCCAACTAACAGACCTACAAGCACAAGTTGCCGAAATGCTAAACAAGGATGCTATCGATGCTGATACGCCCCTTGGTGAGCTAGGGGTGGATTCATTAAATGTGGTGGAGGTGATTCTCATTTGCGAGCAAATTTATACAGATGTGAGTGATCCAGAAGCCTTGATTTTTGATGAGTTCACTACGCTGCGTGATATGGATGCTCAGCTACTTGAAGCGTCAGATAACTTTGTTTAACCCAGAATAGGAAGTGTTCGCACCGGCATGACCTAAGTTAAGAGGCCTAGCTTAAACGCTTGGTTCTTCTTGTCTGGGTCAGCTTATTTGTATGCGTCAGAGGGAAAGAGAATGAAAAAAGTCCTGAGTTTTGTATTAACGAGTTTCATTATTGGCAATGTGGTGGCCTGGTTCACGGGTGCTGCGCCAATTGAGTTTCCTAAGCAGGCTTATAACAAGGATGCTCAAATGAATATGGCTGCTCTAAAGCAATCGCTTAAAACAGAGCCTGAAGATTTGGATCTACTGATCGAGATAGGTAGCCAATACACCTTACATAACGACATAGCGCTGGCTGCTGACTACTTAGGGAAAGCTGTCGAGTTAGCACCAAATGACCCTCTAGCAAAAGCTTGGTACAACGCGAATAGAGCGAAAGAATCGGGTGCAATGTTGGATTTATCCATGGGGCTATACAAGCTTTATAAGCTAAATGACTCGCTCAAGAATATTAGCCAAGCTGTGATTGCAGCGCCTAATGACTTATCGGTTCGTCTTATCCGTATGGCGACCTTTGCCAACATTGGTGATATCAACCCCTTGTTCGATCAAGTATTTGAAGATGAGAAATGGTTTACCAGCCTGCTAGATAAACAGGGGCAGTATATTCCTGATGAGGTGAAGTCTCAGTTTTACCTATCTATGGCACAAGCTTACCTGTTTAAAGGTGATGCTGTTGATGCTAATAAAATCCAAACTTATTTAGAGCTTTATAAGGCTATCCCTGAGAAAAAAGCCAGTGATCTTGAACATTTCAGCAAGATGGAAGCAGACTTTATCTCGATTCATGATGGCGAGCGAGGCGCAGCATGAGGTTGGTTAACTTAGCTAAGGTGTCGCGCTTTTTTACCCTAGGCCAAAGCCGAGTTTGTGCCCTAAATCAAATTGATTTAGCGGTAGATAAAGGGGAGTTCTTGGTACTGAAAGGCGCGAGCGGCAGTGGTAAAAGCACCTTGCTAAACCTAATTGGCGCGATGGATGAAGCGGACGAGGGTGAAATCGCCATTGCTGGCAAGGCACTTGGGCCTATGAGTGACAGACAAAAGTCCCATGTGCGCCGCGATCATATCGGCTTTATCTTCCAGTCTTTCAATCTCTTGCCTGTGCTGACGGCCCTTGAGAATGTGCAATATCCACTGTCGCTAAGAACAGGGGGAAAAGCGGCGGGGGCTTCTAGTCATAAAGAGAATAAAGCAAAAGCCCTAGTCGCCTTGGAAAGAGTGGGGTTGGCGGACTTTGTTAATCACAAGCCCAATCAGCTTTCTGGCGGGCAAATGCAAAGGGTGGCGATCGCAAGAGCTTTGGTTACAGAGCCAGATATTATCCTCGCGGATGAGCCAACAGCGAATCTGGATTCAGAGAATGCCCAAAGCATTATGGCGCTGATGAAGCAGCTCAATCGCCAAGGCATCACCTTTATTTTTGCCACTCACCATGACTATGTGTTGGAGCAGGCATCTCGTGTCATTGAGCTTAGGGATGGCTGTATCTTGCAGGATAAACAGAGGGTCGCGGCATGAGGCGTTTTTTTAAACAATCTCCTAACGCAATAAAAGCACAGCTCTTTTTGCCTTTGGCGCTAACAGCCAGCTTGCTGGTGGCTTGCTCAGACGAGGCGAGCATTAATGCGAATGCAGCATCAAGCAAGGTGGCAAATGAAGCTCAAAATGCTGCTCAAAATAAAGTTAAGCAAACCTATTTGCTTTCGGATTACCAATTACCCAGTGCTATAGGGGCGGATCAAGCTGAGCAAGAAGCCTTATTAAAGGTACTAAATGAAAAAGAAGGCTCAAACACAGGTTTGACGCAAGAAGAGGTAAAACAGCAGCTCTTATTGAGGTTGACTCTCTTTTCCTCGGATAAAAACCAGACCTTAGCCAAGCTTGAAGCCATTACCCAAGGGTTAACTCGTGCCAGTGAATTCAGTGCAGAACAAGGTGAGCAGGACTATGAATTGATGGCGGCCATGGGCAGCGCATTAAGTTATCAATCCATCTTCTATCAAGCGGATCTTGGGCAGATGAATCTCTTGTCTCGTAAAGGTATGCGCTATATGGATAGAGCCGTGAAAAAAGCCCCAAATCACCTAGGTGTCAGGCTTTTGCGTGGGCTCAGTTACGCCAATATGCCGGCCTTTTTAAATCGGGCGAGCTTTGCGGTTGAAGACCTTTCGCTACTGAAAAATGTTCTTTTACATGAGAAGGAAGGTGGGCAAGTTCAGGATTCTAAATTGCTTTCTAAATCGATAGTCGAATCAGCTAAAAAATCACCATTAAAAAAACAAGATAAATTATTTATTGAATTTGTTGATTATTATTTGGCCTTATCTTTTTATAAAAATGATCAGCTAGAAAGTGCGAAATCACTCTGGCAGGCGCTATCAAATACGGCGAGTGAAGGCTCTGATTCAGCATCAGGCCCCGTATCGCAATCTAAGTGGTCAGTCCTTGCAACTAAAAGGCTAGAGGAGGTTTAAGGTATGTTATCGATTAACTTTTTTCGCTATAAAATCGCACTATTAAATGTACTGAGAAACCGTCGCCGTAGCCTGATTACCTTGTTATCTATCCAGATTGGTGTCGTGAGCTTGATTCTTTTTGGTGGCTTTGTGGCCTCTATGTACGAAGGTATGCGTGAAAACATGATTCGCTCACAGCTAGGTCACTTACAAATCTATCAAGCAGGCTTTAATCAATATGGCCATATTGAGCCAGAAAAGTATTTGTTAATCCAAGAGCAAGTGCAGCAAGTTTCTGACTTGGTGTCAGGTCTGGCTGAAGTTGAGCTATTAACCCCAAGGTTGGACTTTTCTGGTCTGATCACGAACGGCAATCAATCGGTCGCTGTGGTGGGGAATGGTATAGACCCAGATAAAGAGGCGCTTTTAAGCTCAGCCATTACCTTGATTGAAGGGGAAGATTTGTTCCCAGAAGATCAAGCGGGTGCGCTCGTGGGGCAAGGCCTTTATAACGCCTTAAATGCCAATATTGGGGATTACCTTACCTTATTAGCCTCAACGGCTGATGGCGCTGTGAATGCGGTAGATGTGCAAATTGTCGGGGCGATAAATACCGGTACCCGTGAAGTGGATAACCGACTATTGCGTATTAATTTAAGCCACGCTCAAGACCTGCAATTTACGCAAGGGGTCAGTCGCTTAGTCGTGCTGTTAAAAGACACAGCACAAACCCAAATCGTGATGGATAAGTTAAGCCAATTGTTTGAACAAGAAGGGCTCACCCTTGAAATGCGTTCTTGGTCTCAGCTTGCTGATTATTACCATGAAGTGGTGAATCTGTTTGATGGGGTCTTTGGTTTTCTAAAAATCATTGTGCTCTTTATCGCCGCTTTGAGTATCGCCAATACCATGATGATGGCCGTGATGGAGCGTACACCAGAGATCGGCTCTATCCGTGCGTTAGGGGCTACGCGCCACGAAGTTATGATGCTGTTTCTCACCGAAGCTAGTTACTTAGGGCTTTTTGGCAGTGCGTTAGGGGTGCTGCTTGGCATCTTTATGGCCAATAGCATCACCTTGGCAGAGTTCATCATGCCGACCCCCCCTGGTAGTAGCCAAAGCTATCCCATCCGTATTTTTGTGGAATGGACCGTGGTGTGGCAAACCGCCTTAACCGGTGTGCTGGTGGCTGTACTTGCGAGTATTTATCCCGCCTTTAAAGCCTCTCGTTTGTTGATTAACCAAGCCATGCGCTCCGCGTAAATTTCTCTAAAGGATAGCAGTATGTTTTTTAATGATTTTTTAAGAGCCGCTTTTAATAGGCGTCTTCTGATCTCAAGCGGCATCGCCTTTCTAGCTTGTTTTGTAAGCGGCGTGAGCCAAGCGCAATCTTCTATCACGGCAGAATTGTTGGTTGAGAAGATTGATGCTTTTCGTGGCCTTGATAACGCTGGCTTTAGCTTTGACATTACCAATGTGAGTTATAAAGCGGGTCGTGATGCACGCACAAACCAGTTAAGTGTGGATGTAAAGGCGGTGAAGTCTCTAGTGACTTTTGAGTCTCCCGCAAGACAAAAAGGCCGTGTCTTGCTCAAACAAGATAATGATATGTGGCTTTATATTCCAGGGACTCGCAAGGTTATTCGTATCTCTCCTGCGCAGCGTTTATTGGGTGAAACCAGCAACGGCGATGTGACAGGTTCTAACTTAGCGCTTGATTATGATGCTGCGCTTTCTAGTGAAGAAAGTGATAAGTCCCAAGGGCAAATTAAGCTGATTTTAACCGCTAAGAACAAGTCAGTAAGCTATCAAAAAGTCGTCTTCTGGTTAGAAGAAAATGCCCCTTATAAGCCAATTCGAAGTGAGTATTATGCACGCTCAGGCAAGCTACTGAAAACCGCTGATTACAAGGCGTTTAAAGATTTTAATGGCGAGCTTAAGATACATAAAATGTTGCTAACGGACCCTCTCATTGAAGGCAGCTACACTTGGATGCTATTTGATAACTATCGTGCCACTGACTTGCCCGATGCGCGCTTTAGTAAAGAAGCGATTGTTAATTTATGAGCCGCTTTTTTCTCATTAAAGATCTTTGCTTAAGCAAGCATCGAGTTGCTCAAATACTAGGTTTGAGTGTTTGTTTTGCGGGTTCGTCTCATATGGCTAATGTAAGTGCAGCTAATATAAGTGCTGCAACTGTAGGCGCTGCTGGGCCTGTAGACCCTTTTGCAACCTCTGATGTACCTACTGATCCTTTTGCTAGCGGGAGTGACACCTTGATTCAACCTCTAGCCAAAGAGGAGGAAGCTAAGCTTTCTGAAAACTCTGTGCTCACCCAAAGTGTCTCAGCCATGACCTACCTTCAGTTGAATGATATCAACCAAGATCATGCGTTCAACCCTAACTTGGCTCGATTCAATGAAGATAAACAGCTAAACGCCTTGGATTATGGGGCTAAGTTAAACCTAGAAGATAGCCTTGCGGGATTGAGTGCCCGCACACGTATCTTAGCGCAATATGAGGTGCAAGATCTGTTTGCTTCAAGCGACGAAAGAAGAGATAGCGATGAGCTAAAAGTGCTTGAGGCGTATCTCAATTGGTATTCAAAAGACTATCAATGGCAGGCACAAGCAGGGCGTATCAAAACAGAATGGAGTAATGGCTTTAATTGGAATCTCACTAACTTGTTAAGGCCTTATCGTGATCAGCCTTATTCGGATCAAGATGACCTTTTACAGCAAGAAGGTTGGATGATGGCAAGCTTGAGCCGTAATCAGGGAGATTGGTTTTATCAGGCCTTAGTGGCCGAGCTTGAAGATGATGACCTTACTAAGGTTAGCTACAGAGCCAATCAGCAATATGTGTTGAGACTGGGTTATCAAGGTGGGGCCGATGCTGAGCTCATCTTACATAAATTACCGGGCCAATCCCTTAATTATGCCTTGAGTGTGAGCCGATTATTAACCGATGCCATGACCCTGCGTGCCCAGTGGAGTTTACAGCACCAAAGAAACCAAACGACTAGCAGTTTGCTGGCAGACTATAACGGCACTAGTTTTGATGAAAGCACACAAAGTGCTTGGCAGCAGGTGTTGTTGGGCGCGGCTTATACCACAGAGTCTGGCGCTAACTTTCGGCTTGAATATCTTCATAGCGAGCACGGGTTTAGTGAAGGGGAGTGGGATTACATCTCATCCAATAGTGATACGGCCTTTACTAATATCAGCTCTGGTTTAGGTTCGAGCGCGGATTATGCCTACATGGGCTCTGCGTTAGATAGCTTGAACTACGGCCAACTTCGCCAAAACTACCTCTATTTTATGTATTCCAGCCCCTTATCTGATGGGCTTTGGCAATACCGACAAAGCGTGCAACTCAACTTGGATGATGACAGCCAATTGCATCGATTGGAATTGCTTAAATCTTGGAATGCCAATCTCACCAGCCGTTTTCAGTTTGAAGCCTACCAAGGTTGCAGTGACTGCGAATATGGCTTGAACCCCAATGAAAATACCTTACGAGCGGTTTTTAAATGGGACTTTTAATCACGTGTTAATTAATGGTCTGTTAATCGCTAAATGGACAAAAAATATCTTAAAAGAATAAGAAAAAGGACGTAACAATGGACACAAAATCGAATAATTCAGCAAAAGAAACGAATGCCTTTCGAGTAGATTTAAGAGACCAGATGTTTTTACTGTGGGAGCAGTTTCGCGCCCAAGACACAGTGCTAGATAGCCAGATTTATCCTGAATTTGACCAAGCCTTCTGCCAATACTTAATCACGCACGCCAAAGACTTTTCCTATCAAGAAATGGGGCCTTTATATCAGGTCAGTGACCGCCAAGGGGCGAGGCTTTCTTATGAAGCAGGTGAGCAGGAAGAGGCCTGTGATAAAGAACAAGCAGGCAAGGTCATCCTACCGCCTGGCTTTGAGCAACTTTGGGAAAGCTATAAAGAGACTGGTTGGGGTCGATTAGGCTCCCCATTAGAATACGATGGCCTAGGTGCGCCTTATCTTATCTCCCAAAGTATTAATGAGATCTTTATGGGGGCCAATCCTGCCTTTATGATTTATTCAGGTTTTGCCAGCCCCGCCTTGTATTTAATCGACAAGTTTGGCGACGATCAGCTCAAATCGCGATTCTGTGAGCCTTTAGCCAAGAATGATTTTGCGGCTTGTCTTTGTATGACAGAACCTGATGCAGGCTCAGATGTGGGTAATATTCGGACCAAGGCCGTCAAACAAGATAATGGCATGTATCGCATTGAAGGAGAGAAGATCTTTATCTCTGCGGGCATGCATGATTTAAACGACAACATTGCTTATATCGTACTTGCTAGAGTCGAAGGGGCGAAAAAAGGCACAGTGGGTTTGTCTTGTTTTGTGGTACCAAGGTATCAGCTTGGCGACATGAATGGTTCTGTCGCTCACCAAAAAGAAGAGCAAAAAGGCTCTCAATTAGGTTCTGATTTAGACTCTTGTTTAGGCTCTCATATCGATAATGGCGTGCGCTGTGTCAGGTTAGAGCAAAAGATGGGGTTACATGGCTGTGCCACAGCGCAAATTAGCTTTGGGCAAGCAGCACCTTGTTACGGTTATCTCTTGGGCGAAAGGGAAAAGGTCGGTCTAAAACAACTCATGACCATGATGAATCTCGCCCGTATTGCAACCGGTATTTACGCTTTGGGCATGGCATCTAGCGCTTACTTAAATGCTGCAGAATACGCGGGCAATCGTATTCAAGGTACTAGTTTTAAAGAAGCTTTTAACCCCAGAGCGCAGCGGGTTGCCATTATCGATCACATAGATGTGAAGCGCATGTTGTTGGAGATGAAGAGCAAGGTAGAAGGCTGTCGTGCTCTGATACTCAAGCTTTGCATGCATCAATCCCAATTGATGAACCTCAATATCAGGCAGGCAAACCCAGAGCAGTTTGAACAGAGCCACACAGCAGAAGATAAGGAGAAAATTGAGGCTCAAGCCTACCGCCATCAATCTCTGGTAAATCTACTCACACCTATTGTCAAAGCCTACACCTCAGACCAAGCCTTTCACGTAGCCGAAACAGCGATTCAAGTTTATGGCGGCCATGGTTACATTTCAGATAATCCTGTGGAGCAATATGCTAGAGATATCAAGGTGATGTCACTTTGGGAAGGGACTAACTTTGTTCAATCTGCCGACTTGTTTAGAGACAAGCTCGCCATGGGCAGACATTCAAAGCTTTTAGCCTTGTACCAAGAGGAAATCATGAGCTTCTTAACCACAGCTAAAAGTGATGAAGCCACTTTCTCTGCTTTTGCACCACAAGCCAAGCGACTGGAAGACGCATTAAACTGCCTAGTGGAAACACACAAACTCATGGGCAGCTGGATACGTCAGCAAAAAATGGAACGTATTTTTGCCGTATCCACACGCTTCTTAGAAATGATGGCAGAAGTCACCTTAGGTTGGTTGCTGCTGGATAGCATGATGGTGGCGAAGAGGGCGCTAGTTGCTAATGGCAGCCATGAGCCAAAAAAGGCAGAAAGCAGCCTTGAGCCAGAAGAGCAAGCGTTTTATCAGGGGAAGATACAGTCAGGGTTATTTTTTATGAACAACACCTTGCCCAATGTATTTGCCAAAGCGCAGGTGATAGCGCTTGAGGATGATAGTGCGGAAGAGGCGAGTGCGGAGATGTTTTTGAGTAGAAGGGAGGTGTGAGGTTGGTTCGAACCAAAAACTAATTAATTGATATTAATGCTTTATCTTGGGTTTTAAACTGAATTAGTATGGTTTCACTAGTGTGGCCTGACCGCATTAGAACACCCTAAACTATAAAAGGAATAGATAGTGAAAAGCCTTAAAATACTTGCTTTAGCTTTAGTTGTATCGCCAGCTCTACATGCAGAAGCTGTCTTTACTAGTGCAGATATTGATTATGTGTTTGCTGGATATCCAGATCACAGTATTGGGTTCATACCAATTGGTGGGGTGGAAAACCCTGCTAATTGTGATCAAACAGATACGTATGCAATGTTACCTTCATACGACACTCAAGGTGCATTGAGCGTGCTTTTGGCTGCGAAAGCAGCTAATAAGAAAGTATATTTCTCTATCCGTGATGATATTTGCCACACTTTTCCTCAAACAGATAGTCTAGGTTCATTTCCTGTCATCCAGCGTATTGCTATTCGTTAAACTTTATTTAGTGTCATCAAGACTGGCTTAATAGTCAGTCTTGATGAGTTAATTAGTAGTTGTTGTGTCTACTTTAAATGGCGTTTTATTGAGAACCCCATCTCAATTCTTGAGTCTAGTGATAGTTGGCACGCTTTATCATTGTGCCCATTTTTAAAATATGTAGAATCAATAAGTTATGAGAAGGGCACGAAAATAACCGCGTCCTACATGCAAAAATAGAAATCGAAATAACGCGCATGCGCGTTTAGCCAGGAAGGTCTTCAGTTGATAAGTAACCTTTCTTTAAATTAATTAAGTAGATGTGACGTTTGGGTGCGGTGGATAAATCGGACAAATCGAGCGTGCGCATTATTAAGCTGTTATGTGGTCGAGCAGTATAAGAGTTAGTCTTTCGAAAGGGATATATATTGAAAATTAAAAGTGGCTTTAGTTCTAGAGTTGGCTATGCGCTGGAAGATTTGTGTAAAGACATTTTAAGTGCAAATCAGTGGAATGTAGATAATCAAGATCCCATGATTGATATGGGCGTTGATATCATTGCAAAAGAGCCCGATGATCAGGACAAAGTTGTATTTGAAGTAAAATACACTCGTAATACCACATACCCCACATCTGCATTAAAAGCTTCAGCTGAAAGGCTCGTTAATTCTGCTCGCTCTATGAGTGTTGGAAAAGCAGTACTGATTGTTGCAGCAGATATCAAGCCAGAAATACAGAAAAGAGTCGAAGACGATTATGATATTCAGATAGTCAATTTAGATAGCTTGCTATCACTTGCTAGTATTGATTTGGAGTTATTGGGACGGCTCGTAAAATTATGTGAAGTGGACTTGTCAGAGAGAAAGTTGCACGATGACTTATCCAGTATTTTGCATCCTGATAAAATCAACTTTTCATCGAAAGGGAATGAACCCTCAAAAAACGAAATATTGGGTTCTCAGTTTAAAGATAAACTGAAATTAATACCTCATGGGCGAGATGGTTGTTATGACTATGAAGATACCATGAGTGAGATTCTACAATATCTTTTTGATGGAGATCTAAAAGGCTGGCATCAGCAGGAAAGAACAACAGATGATCTTCATCGTTATGATTTGATTTGTCGAGTTGTAGATAAATCCACTGTATGGAAGTTTATTTCATCAAATTTGGATTCTAGGTATGTGTTGTTTGAATTTAAGAATTACCAAGACAAGATTGGTCAGTCTCAAGTCTATTCAACCGAAAAATACCTATTCGAAAAAGCTAAGCGTAAGGTTTGCTTTTTAATTTCTAGGGAAGGGCCGTCAGATAATGCTTTAGTTGCATGCCAAGGGGCTATGAGAGAGCACGGTAAATTAATTATAAACTTGGATGATGAAATTATCAAAGCTTTAATAGATAGCAAAATATCTGGTGATGATCCAAATGAAATTCTCTTTGAAAAAGTGGATGATTTCTTAATGAAGTTACCCAGATGAAACCACATAACAAGGCGCTGCTACGGAATATTTTCTCGCTGGCGCTCAAAAATATCCGCAGAGCGTGGCGTTATGTGTCAGTGGGCTGAACCATGGTTGAAATAATAGAAGTAAAGGTTCTCAGTGGGACTTGGCTTTATGATGATTTAATAAAGCGCGAAGTTCATATTGTTAAATCAAACTTTAAGGCTGGCTCAGGTGATTATGAAGATGAGCCAGATCTTAGCGAAGATCAATATGGTGAATTCTACGGTGTTCGAATAGGTGAATACCGATTAGCAGATTCTTTTCAGGGTGGAGCTTATAACTCCTTAGAAGAGGCAAAAATTCATGCCTCTAATGTGTGCCCATCACTGAATTGGAATACTCATGAATCAAACACATAACAAGAATATTAAATTCGCACCCTGCGGCCGCCCGATGCTTCGTACGGTTTATATAAGGCGTTATACGCTATTCATATATGAAGTTTAGTACTGACGATTACAATATACTTAGCTATTTTCTCAAGAAGAATTACATGTCATATGATCAAGTAATTGCGTGGGCATACGCACAATATTCTGATCAAGGAATTGACCCCTTTATTGAGAAAGTATCTTTGGCTTCAGATGTTGCAGAGATAATCGAATTAATTAGCAACTCTTATCAAGTCTATGGGGAGCCAAGTAAGGAATTTCTAGCTGGGGAAGCAGCGAAAGAATATTCAGAAGGTAAATTGTCTTTATATAACGTAATAAATCGCATCTTACATAACCTTGATTTGGAATTGCCTGAAAATGAGAGGCAAGAACTTTATATAGCCGAAGATTATTTTGGCTGGCATGACTTAGCGGAATCTAAGGCTATTGAGCACGCAATGCCTTTGTTTGATAAATATAGACCTGTATATGAAGACGCTGTTGCTAAATTCTGCGTATAACAAACGCATGTTGCATCAGCCACTACGTGGCTTGGACGGTTTTTCCGTTCGTGCCTCACTACAAAACCGCCGCAAATACGGGCGTTAAGCACAATCGGAATATGATGAATGAATGATGTTGATCCAAAGATCATTGCTGCTCTAATTTCAGCAGTAGTAACTGTTTTTATGTTTATTGCCTCATCAATAGTCAAATCTATTTGGGAAACACTAATAGGACATATATGGACGCTCCCGTGCCGTCAAGGCAATAGTTACCCAAACCACTTTTTAATTCTGAATATTAAGTGGTTTTGTCTTTTTCTTATTAACCACTTTTGATCTTTACCAATTCCACTAACTCGATGAAGGGTCGTACTAGACATATATCCGGCCTGTTATGAAAACGCTTTTTGTTGGTTTTCTGGCCTTGATGAGATCCGTACTTAACTGTCTTTATCACCCACTCGGTTTCAAGAACCTTGTCCTATCCAGACTGTCGTTAAGTGAGGAAAACCCGCTTTTACATCAAATGTTCGTCGACTTTGGTTAGATCTGTTTTGGTTGTTTAACTCTTTAGTTATTTTCTATCATGAAGTGGATACGGTTTTATAATCCTCATTTCGGTGAAGCAAAATCCAAGTAAGCCTTGCTAATCTATTTGCGATTGCTACAACACCTATATGTACGCCTCGTCGTTCAACCAATTGTTTCACCCAGACAGAGAACTTATCATTTTTCTCTTTTGTACGGTGGATTAAGGTTCTGGCGCCATGTATCAGCTGCTTACGTAAATACTGATTACCTCGTTTGCTCATTCTTCCCACAAAAGATTTGCCACCACTGGCATGTTGCTTGGGTGTAAGGCCCAGCCAAACAGAGAGTTTCCTCGGGTTTTCAAACTGGCTGGCATTGCCAATTGCAGCAAACAATGCAGTGGCATTGATAATCCCGATACCCGGAATGGTCATGAGTCGCTGACAAAGTTTATTTTCAAGAACATACTCATCTAACTCCCTTTGTATGGATAATCGACGTCTTGATAAAGTGTCATACTCTTCTTTTACCTCAGCTAGTTGAAGCTTGAGACGAGATGTTAGTCTCGTATCAGCAGGGTCGAGTACTAGGGCGATATGTTTGGTAAAACTGGATAAGCCTTTTGGCATAATAATGCCGTACTCACTTAATAATCCACGAGCTTGATTAACGATACTAGTTCGACGAGAGATTAACTTATCTCTAATGCGATGCAGTGCTTGAATATCTTGCTGTTCAATTGTTTTCAAAGGTACAAAATTGATATTGGGCCTTGATGACGCTTCGGCGATAGCAAGGGCATCATTATGATCATTCTTGTTCCCTCGAACAAAAGGTTTCACATGTTGTGCAGGAATGATACGTACATCATGGCCCATATCCGCAAATAAACGCGCCCAATAGTGACTTGAATAACAGGCTTCCATGGCAACAATAGACTTCTCTTGTTTAGCCAGAATTAAAGGCAACTGAGCTCGAGAAACTTGTTTGTTTTTAAGAACCTTTTGATCAGGTGAAAGAATACAAATTTGAAAAACATTCTTTGCTAAATCAATGGCAATCGTATTAATCTTATTCATGTGGACGCTCCTTAGTATTAACTGATGCTTACACATACAGTTTGGCGCATTATGACGCCGGTACTACTTTGGAGCGTCCATCCCATCACCCACTCTAATTTGACTGTTATTCAACCATGATCTAGTTTTATTGAATTCACTCAAGGATGAGGAATCTAATATGCCTAAACCACGTAAGACTCTAATAAGTTTGCAAGACACCACTTATTATAACTGTGTTTCCCGTTGCGTGAGACGTGCTTTTCTGTGTGGCCAAGATGAGCTAACAGGGCAAAGCTATGAGCACAGGAGAGGCTGGATAGAAGATAAGATATTGTCTCTTGCTGCTATCTTTGCGATAGATGTCTGTGCCTATGCCGTTATGAGCAATCACACCCACTTAGTCCTTCATGTTAATACTGAGAAAGCCAATAACTGGTCTATCAGAGAAGTGTTAGAACGTTGGCGTTTACTGCATAAAGGTACCCAGTTCACTGAAAAGTATTTAGAAAACATGGATCTGGCTGAGTTAGAATTAGCCTCTGTTTATGAAAGTTGTGAGAAGTATCGTGAGCGTCTTTGTGACATAAGTTGGTTTATGCGAGAGCTGAATGAGCCAATTGCTCGTATGGCCAACAATGAAGACAAATGTACAGGCCGATTTTGGGAAGGGCGGTTTAAATCTCAAGCATTGCTTGATGAGTCGGCTCTTGTAGCTTGTATGGCATACGTTGACTTAAACCCCGTTCGTGCCAAGATGGAAGCAACATCAGAAACCTCAAAGCATACGAGTATCAAAACGCGTATCGAAGTTGCCAAAGCGAATCAAACTCAACCCAACACTTTATTTCCCTTTATTGGCTATGAAAGAGAAGACCAGCCAGAAGGTTTGCCTTTCAAACTCACGGATTATCTAGAGTTGATTGATCTAACGGGTAGGGTGATTTGGTCAGATAAAAAAGGGTCTTTAGATATTTCACTGGCTCCTATACTTCAGCGAATTAACCTCACATCAGAGCAGTGGCTTGAAGTTAGCACAGGCTTTGAGAAACACTTTAAAGCAGCAGTTGGTTCCGAAGCTTACTTAGCTGAGTATTGTGAGCATACGGAGTTGCAACGACGACCGGGATTAGGTGCTTGTAAGCGGCTTCTTTCTTAGGTTTAGCTCACTAAATTCAGTTCTATTTTAATTAAACCTTAATATCGTTAACGCGAGGGTTGCTCGTGGCTTCAGTTTGAAACTCATTGCTAATTCTTTGTAATTGAGCTTCGATTTACAGGTTTTTCTTCCTTCTGATAAATAAAATACAAAAAAATGGAAAAGTGAGTTTCATTCAGCTGAAGTTGTTTCTGATCTCTTTTAAAATGGATGTCTTATTAAAACTGAATGAAAGTATCGGTTTTAGTAAGCATTCTGGTCTCAGAAAAGCGCTAGACGGACTGGTTCTAAAAAAACCATCAGTAAGTTTCATGATGGAATTGCTTTCAATAGCATTTATTGTCCTATGGGTCTCGTTAATTTCAATGGAGTTACTATCGTGCAAGTAACTCATAACAAACACATGAAAAACCGCTCCACTACGTTGCGCTGGACGTCGCTGACGCTCCGCCTTTTATGTGGGCGTTAAATGCCAATATATATGAAACATGAACTCTGGATTGAAAATGAGGACGAGCAAACGTTTTGTTTGTCTGGCCCCCGAGGCGATGGAGCTAGAAACCTTTTAGTGGCTGGTGCTAAACTTATTTGGACTTGCGAAGCCTCATCAAATTTCGAAGCAATGACCAAGTATTATGAATATATGGGCTGGGGAGAGTACACCACGGATTTTCCAGAACATGATAAGAAAACTTATGCTGAGCTCGGGTGGACGTGACTGCATTTAACAAGGCGCTCAAGCTTTGGACGTAGTAAACTGCGCCGCTTAGCTTGGCGTTATATTTCAAGGAGGATTCAGGTTGTCATTTCCTATTTTAGAGACAAATCGCTTAAAGCTAGATAAATTAACTAGCGGAGATTCGAATAATCTCTTTGAGTTATTTTCAAACAACTCAGTTGTCGAATATTATGATCTAGAAGCTTTTACTGAAATATCTGAAGCTAGTAATTTAATAGATTTTTTTAACTCTCGCTTTGAAGAAGGCTCGGGTATTCGTTGGGCCATCCGCCTAAAAGAAACAAATCAACTTATAGGGACTTGTGGTTTTAACTCTTGGAGCCCCAAAATGAAAAATGCAGTTCTTGGATATGATTTATTGCCTAAATATTGGGGGGCGGGCTTTACTACTGAGGCAGTTCATCGAATGGTTAAAGCTGCATTTTTAGGTGAGCTATCTTGCGGTGAACTTAATCGTATTCAAGGTGATACTGTTCCGGGAAACCTAGCATCTGAATCACTTCTTCTAAAAGTTGGATTTAAAGAGGAAGGTATAAGACGCCAAAGTGGCTACTGGAAAAATCAGTTTCACGACCTTAAGTGCTTTGGGTTAATTAAATCTGAGTACTTTGAAATATAACAAGAAAATAAACAAGGACACGTAACAGTTGGCTGCGTTCCACTTCGTTTCACAT
Organism: Marinomonas sp. SBI8L; assembly: GCF_001624705.1. Classification (GTDB taxonomy): domain Bacteria; phylum Pseudomonadota; class Gammaproteobacteria; order Pseudomonadales; family Marinomonadaceae; genus Marinomonas. The sequence goes on along the minus strand of NZ_JSEO01000006.1, from coordinate 101,935 downwards.
TTTAGCCAACAATTACTTAGCCTGTTATTTAGGCGTTAAATGCTCATGAATAATAAACTTGTTACAATTAACTGGATACTAGCAGTGCTTGTTACTGCAATTGTCATTTATGGGTACTTTGTCATTGCAGACTATGCAATTGAATTTGGTAAAACTGGCTATTACGAAGGCTTAGAGGGCTACTTTTATATATTGGTTTTTACATCACCAATATTGGTCGCTCAATTGATATTGGCTACAACTTTAATAGCTAAAAAGATTAAAACTAAGCAGGCTCAATTGAGTCTACTGCCTTTAATTTTTGCTACCGTAATTACATTTGGAGTAGCCGTTGTTATCGGCTAAATCATTTAACAAGTTTAGCCAGCGTTGCCCACAAAGGGACGTGGGCTGGACTCACTACGTTCGCCGCTGCTAAAGGCGTTAAAAGTCATTCGAGGTAAGCATGGAAGTTGAAGTCACTGAAGAATATGAAGAGATAGCAACTGAGTGGCAATATCAGGTTATATTGCTTCTAAACATACTAACGGGAAACATACTAACGGGACACCCAACCTAACTCTAAAAACGACCCATGCCCAGGTTCAATATAGAAGTGCACCACACCTTTCATTATAGCTTTCAATAGGTGTCTTAAAACTAAGGCACTTTCTTGGTCTTGTGTTTATGGAAATTTCAATTGCTAAAATAGCTTTATCTGATACTTCACTGAAGTCTGTACCCTTTGGCAGATATCGTCTGATTAGGCTGTTAACTTGTTCAACAGCTCCTTTTTCCCAGCTATGATAGGGCTGACAAAAATAAGATTCACAGCCTAGGTGCTCGTTTACTTTTATATGACTAGCATTCTCAGTGCCATTATCATAAGTGATGGAACGTACAGACTCTTTTGGATGTTTTGATAGCTTTTTGATCAGTGCATTTTTGGTGATTACAGCTTTTTTCGAGCTTAATTTAGTAATATGCGTAAGCCGTGTGACTCTTTCTACAACAACATTTAATGCTAATTTACGTCCTTTCGACTCTATAGAGTCACTTTCCCAGTGACCAAAACTTAAGCGCTCATTCACCTCTATAGGTCTATCTAAAATGCTTGTTTTAAGGCTTGTTTTGCTAATATACCTTCTGGCTGGGCGCTTCTTACGACGACGTTTATGCTTTCTAGGCAGGTACTTAATGAGTTCTGGAGCATATTTGTAAATGTATTGATATATGGACTCATGACAAATATATCCCACCTCACCTGTTAATTTGATCCGGCCTGAGATGATTTGAGGTGTCCAGCCTCGTTTTAGTTTTTGTACAACATAGTTGAGAAGCTCTGGGTTATTTAATTTAAGTCTTTGAACACGCTTTCTCATTCTGCTGCGATAGTCTGTATGGGCAGGATTAGGGTAATAAGTAGGGACATAATAATATGATTTGTTTCTTCTGACTTCTCTACTTATGGTTGAATGTGAGCGACCTAAAAGCCTTCCAATCTCTCTAATTGAGCGTTTTTCATAATGATACCAAATGAATAATCGTCTTCTTTCAAATAAAGTTAAATGCGTGTATTTCTTCTTCATAATCCACCTCAACTTAATTAAAAATAATTATAGGTGGTGCACTTCTATTTAGAGTACGGGATGCTAGGCTCGTTTTAGGTCTTATCAAATATAGGTCTTATCAAATAAGTACTGGTTTCCTTTCACCTTTGAAGCCATCCTAAGCAAAGAGGCAATCACACCTTATCGACCAAGTTTAAAAAGCAGGAAAAGTTTCAATTTGCTAAATCCGCAAAGTAACAAACCTTATTCAGCTGCCATGTTAACAATGCTAGTGTAATCAGGGTGCCAGCCTAGCTCGTTTATGATTTTCTCAGCGCTCATACATTGATTGAGCATAGGGCCAAGCGCCCAATCTCCTTCTTCTGAAAGTACGTCTTTTCTGGATAAAGCACGGAGAGGTTTAATGAGATTGAATTTCTTGGAACGAGCCATGGCAATGTCTCCTACCGTTACGCCTTGTTCGCTGCAAACATTGTAAGCACTGTCTGATTTTCCTTGTTCTAAAACCAGTCGGTAGGCCTTGGCAAGGTCTTTGGTGTGCACCACTGGCCAACGAGTATCGAGCGACCCCCATACTTAGATACGCTCTTCAACAGGGATGAAGCCAGAAAGCACTCCGCCATCTTGCTCATAAGCGATGCCTGGATTGATGAGTGAACTAAACAAGGAAAAAATGCGTACTGGTTTGTATGCATTAATCTATAGACAAATAACAAATCTGATCCATATGAAGCACCGTAAAGCGCATTTACCTCAAAAAACTTGTCAGTCTTGTAAACGTCCATTTAGCTGGCGAAAAAAGTGGCAAAAGGATTGGGAGCAGGTCAAGTATTGCTCTAAGCGCTGTCGCAATGAAAGACACTTGTTAATCGAAAGTAATGATGTCTGATAGAAAGGTGCTCTAAGTCAGCAGGTGTTCTAAGTCAGCAAGTGTTCTAAGCCAGCAGGTGTTCTAAGCCAACAGAAGGTTAAGATAAAAATGAATCATAATAAGCGTCTACGTCTGATTTTAGGTGATCAACTCAATGCCAGTCATTCTTGGTTTAGTGATAAAGATGACGATACCTTGTATGTGGTTGCGGAGTTGTACCAAGAAGCCACATACACGACACATCATGTACAAAAGATATGTGCTTTTTTTGCCGCCATGGAAGCTTTTGCTAAAGCGCTGAGTCAAGCAGGGCATCAAGTCGAATATTTAACCCTTGATGATACGGCTCATTATCCTGATTTACCTAGTTTATTATATGAACTGATATCCAAACATGAAATTGCACGATTTGAATATCAATTACCTGATGAGTACCGTTTACGTCAGCAGCTAGCTGATTTCTCAAAAACGCTTTCGCATCAGCAGAAGCTGTCACTTCACCAGCAGTCACTTAAGCAGGAAGTAACAGTAACTCACCATGAAAGTGAGCATTTCTTCATAGAAGATAAAGCATTATCGAATTACTTTTCGTCGGAAAAACGCCATAGGTTAGAAAGCTTTTATCGAAAACTTAGAACCAAATTTGATGTGTTAATGGAAGCAGGGGAACCCCTTGGTCAACAATGGAACTTTGATCAAGATAACCGCAATAAACTTAAAAAAGTGGATTTAGCCGATATTCCAGAACCTCTGGTCTTTGCCAATGACGTGAGTGATATTTTAAAGCGTATTAATCGCCATAAAATACCGACGATAGGGAAAGTTGAAGAGTCTTTATTATGGCCTGTCACACGGTTACAAGCCGTCGAACTTCTTCACTTTTTTTGTCAGTACTGTTTACCAAATTTCGGTAAATTTCAGGACGCCATGACAGGTAAATTGAGCTTTTTAGGCGAAGATAAGGGTTGGAGCTTATATCATTCGAGGCTCTCTTTTGCGCTAAATAGCAAGTTAATAAGCCCTAAACATGTGATTGATACGGCCATCGTTTACTTTCAACAAAATCATAACTTAATTAGCCTTGCTCAAATTGAAGGCTTTGTCAGACAAATTTTAGGGTGGCGAGAGTTTGTGCGAGGTATTTATTGGGCCAATATGCCTGAATACTCAAAGCACAATCATCTTAATGCGAATCGTTCTTTGCCTAAATGGTTTTGGACAGGTGATACACGCATGTCCTGTATGCAACATGCGATCAATCAATCGCTAACCTTCGCTTATGCTCATCATATTCAGCGCTTGATGGTCACTGGTAATTTTTGTTTGATTGCTGGTATTACGACAGATCAGGTCGATAACTGGTATTTAGGGATATATATTGATGCTATCGAATGGGTGGAAATGCCTAACACCCGAGGCATGAGCCAATTTGCTGATGGTGGCATTGTTGGCTCTAAAGCCTATGCTGCCAGTGGAAATTACATTAATAAAATGAGTGATTATTGCGGCGACTGCCATTACAAGGTGAGTAAAACAGTTGGCGAGGACGCCTGTCCATTAAATGCAATGTATTGGCATTTTATGGACCGTCATCAAGAAGCATTTGCTCGAAACCCGCGTACCAACATGGTTTACGCAAATTGGCGAAAGAAATCAGACCAAGATAAGGCGGAAGTTTTAGAACAAGCCGAGCTCCATTTATATAATTTGGATATTCTTTAGAGGGCTATATGGAAGCAAGTTGTAGGCATCTCTTGTTTAAAACCTTGTTTAAAGCATAGGTGTAACATTCTAAATTAGGCTCTGAACTTAATAGGCACTTCAGTTCTTCAAATATAAAATATTAATCAAATCGAAGTGAGTCTTATTCAGTTGGTGTGATATATTCTTTTATTATGATTGTCTAATTAAAATTATAAGAATAGATAGTAGGTACCGATGACTATTAAATTGGTAAAAAAAGTAGCTCGTTCCTCCTTCATGAAGCCTTTAGTTGAGTCAGTTAAAAAAGCTGTTGTGGCTTATAAATCGGATCAACTGTCACAGCATTTTAATCAATACTTAGCCCCTGTTGCTGTCCAAGATAGTGACGAGTTAGCGGTGAGCCAGCAGCTTCGCCATTTGGTGTATTGTGAAGAAATGAACTTCCTTCCTTTGGAATCTGATAAGACAGAAAGAGATGAGATGGATCATCACGCTTATCATTGTCTTATTCAGCATACCTCCAGCCATGACTGTGCTGGTACTGTGCGTATTGTACATTCAAAAGATGAATCGGATTTACTGCCAATTGAGGTTCATTGCAAAGAACTATTAGAACAGTGCGACATTAAGCCTAGCGACTTTCCGCGTGATCAATTAGGTGAAGTCTCTAGATTGGCGGTTAACCCTAGGTTTCGTCGCAGAAAACACGATAAATACCAAGGCTTAGCCACTGACACAGGTATCGATGTTAATAAATTTACAGAAAAAGAAATGCGTACTTTTCCGTTAATTGCCGTTGGTTTGTATTTATCGGCAGGTAATATTTGTCGAATGAATAATATCGATCATATTTTTGTCATGATGGAGCCTAAGTTAGCTAAAAAGCTGAGTCTGCTTGGGTTTTCTCTTCAGCAAGTTGGTCCGAAAATACAGTATCATGGGATGAGAGCGCCTTTTTATTGCAGGGTCTCTGATATGGCTGAACGTATGCCTGTGGGTTTTAGAAAGCTATATCGTCATCTGGGAATGGAGTTGACTGAGCAATTGGACCATACCCACTCCAAAAAATAATCTGTTCACTTTAGGTATGTAAAGTAATGAGTGAAAAATCTGTTAGTTCAAAAGCGTTTACTGTTTTGCAAGGTTTACTCTATGTGGGGTTGTATTCCAATCATAAGTATCTAGTGAGTGAAGAAACACGCATAAACGCCCAAAAGATCCTAGCTATGTCGCAAGAAGGCGCTAAGCGGCTGACTCAGTGCAATAGTGCTTTGTATCATAGAATCGCAGATGTGCAAGAGTGGGCTTTATTGCCGGGGATTAGACTTCATTATGCTTTAAGAAAGTCCAAAATTGAGCAAATTACTGAACAGGCCATTGCTGATGGCTACACTCAGATTGTGAATCTAGGTGCTGGTTTTGATTGTTTATTGTGGCAATTACACAGCAAATATAAACAGATTAACTTTATCGAGATAGATCACCCAAGCACCAGTCAATATAAGCAAACGGCATTAGTAAATACTGTGGACTCAGAGAATTTTCACTTTCTTGAAGTGGATTTTAGTCATCAGAATTTGCAAACGGAGCTGAGCCAATACTCTGATTTTGATCCTGAATTAAATACACTCTTCATTGCTGAAGGTGTACTCATGTATCTGAGTGAAAGCGATATACGTTTGCTGTTTGAGTCTATGGCAAAGTTAACGCAAAAAGCGTGCATGTTTTGTTTTACCAGCCTAGAGCCGCCTCATTCAAGCAAAAATAATATGCGACGCCTGCTTCCGTTTTATTTAAAAGCAGTAGGGGAGCCCCTTAAGTTTACCCTTGCTAGCCAGGATATGAGCTCTTTTCTTTCGACGGTTAATGCCGAGTTAATCTCTAAGTCAGATACGAATAAGATGGTGGAAGAATTTATTAAACAGCCGCTTAATCAACTTTTACATCATGGCGAGTACGTGGTTTTATCTACAATTAGACGCTGACTTTATTCGCTAAATAGAGTGCTTTTTTTCCACAATATTAAACTCTTCAATTTAGAACGTGGATCTTATTTAGTTAATATTAGGTTTGATCTCTTTTAAAGAGGCTGCTTTGATAAAGTGCCTGTACTCGTAATGTTACAAGGAAAACTATGCGTAAGTTTCTAATAACAATGTTTTTAATCAGCAACTTTTCTCATGCTATGTCTTTATCTGATGATTCTTTTAGCGGGGTAAATATTGGAATGCCGGTTGCTGAGGCTATTCATACGCTTAAGGACTATGAGTCTGATAAAATCGCTTCTCAATTAGAATTTGAAACTGAAGACATTGACTGTTATCACCTATACCCGACGCAAAATGCTGATCTTCCTATTTTTATGATTTTATCAGAGGTTGTTGTAAGAATTGAGGTTCGATCAAATTTAGTGCTTACACAAAGAGGTGTTACCGTCGGGTCATCTAAAAACGACATATTGTCCGCTTATAAAAATCCAAAGATTAGTGCTCATCCTTATGACTTTGAAAGAGGTGAATATATTGAGGTGAGTTTATCTAATGGAAATGGAGTCATCTTTGAAACCTTTGATGATATCGTCACATCTTTTAGATTAGGGACTAATTCAGCAATAAAATACATTGAAGGTTGTGTGTGATGGTTAATAAATCCTTCATCGATAATATTACAGAATAGCGGGTTGTTGTTTCTTTCATGCCTAGTTTGAACCATTTAATAATGAGTGTAGAGTAGCGCTATTATTAGAATCTCAATTTGAATGAAGGAAGTAGGTTGTGGAAGGTTATAGAATCAGCAGTGAATATACAGATATGGACTTATCCGTTATTCATAAATATATTTCAAACTCCTATTGGGCTAAAAACATTCCTTTAGAAACGATGAAAAAGGCAGTGCGAAATTCACTGTGTTTTGGTGTATTTACTGAGTCTGGGAATCAAATCGGCTTTGCTAGAATGGTGACGGATTCAGCTACTTTTGCCTATTTGGCGGACGTATTTATTTTAGATGAGCATCGAGGTAAGGGTTTGAGTAAGCGCTTAATGCAACAGATTTTAGCGCATCCTCAACTACAAGGCTTACGCCGTATGGCCTTAGCCACACGTGATGCTCACGGTTTATATGAACAGTTTGGCTTTAAAGCATTAGCATCGCCAGATACCTTTATGGAGTTACATCAGCCTAAGGTGTATGAGTCGGCCTGACTCTTTGTTCAAGCGCTGCGTCCCGTGTAATGACTATGAATGATACTGACGCCTTTGGGGAGCAATAAGTATCCATTTTTCTAAAAGCATTTTCTGTATTAGTGTGAGAATAAATGAAGATAGATTTGATCGTATCGCCTTCTGATAAGGAGATCTCTGATATTTATAACGGCTTATCAGCTTTCAACGAACCCTACTTTCCTGATCTTGATGAAACCTCGTTAGGTTACTTTTATCGAAATGAGGATGGAGGTGTATTAGGAGGCGCGGTTGGTAAGCTAATCTTTACTGCTTTTCACCTGAAATACTTTTGGTTATCAGAACCTTTACGGGGTTTAGGTTATGGCACACAGGTGCTTAAGTTGATGGAGCAAGAAGCGATAAAGCGAGGTGCGATTAATATGTTTTTAGATACCTATTCGTTTCAAGCGCCCGAGTTTTATGAATCGGCTGGATTTCAAGAAGTTGGTCGATTTACTGATTACCCAAAAGCGGGCGTCGATAAGATATTCTATCAAAAACATTTATAAGAAATACTTCTGAACGCTTTTTCGCTGCTTATTCCATCTTAATAGGGAATGACTGATAGAAAGAAAATAAACGCACAAAACTAAAAATTGATATCAATAACAAGGTAAGATACTCGTTATAAAAATTTATTATCTTGAAATGCTAGTATACGAGCCTTGGTATCAACACTATGACAAACCGACAGCCTCAGACCAACTCTTCAGCTAATACAGCGGCTGATTCGACACTTGATTCCTCTATATCTATTTCAACACTTGGGGACCTTGCCAAGTTAGCAGATTATTCACTGATGGATTCACTTAATTGTGACCCAGAAGCAACTGAAACAGGGGATGACCATTATCCGCGCCAAGTCTTTTCAGGGCATTATGTCCCGGTTAAACCGACACCCATTCAAGATCCAGAATATATAGGGCACAGTAAGCAGTTTTTCTCAGAACTTGGTTTTGCTGACACTCTAGCTCAAGACCCTGCTTTTATGGGGATGTTCTCTGGTGATATGTCTCAAGTGCCTGAACCGATGAAAAAGTTTGGTTGGGCGACGGGTTACGCACTTTCTATTTATGGCACTGAATACACTCAGCAGTGTCCGTTTCGTACGGGTAACGGATATGGTGATGGTAGGGCGGTATCTGTGCTTGAAGCTGTGATTAATGGCAAACGTTGGGAAATGCAGTTAAAGGGTGGTGGCCCGACACCCTATTGTCGTGGGGCAGATGGACGTGCGGTTTTACGTTCTAGCGTTCGTGAGTTTTTAGCGCAAGAAAATATGCATGCTTTGGGTGTCCCCACATCTCGTTCTTTAAGCTTTTATGTCTCTAAATCAGAAAAGGTTGATAGGCCTTGGTATTCAGAAGGTTCACGTTCAGAAGATCCAGATAGACTTGTCTCTGAAGCGGTTGCGATTTCGACACGAGTCGCGCCTTCATTTTTACGAGTAGGGCAGCTTGAGCTTTTTGCTCGTCGTGCTCGTGCAGACGAGCATCCACAGGCATTGCAAGAGCTTGAAAAAATCGTATTACATTTGATTGATCGTGAGTACGCGGATGTTATTGATAAGCAACTCTCAACCCCTGAAAAAGTTGTCACACTTGCTCGTGAGTTTCGTACACGTCTAATGTCTTTAATTGCAAACTGGATTCGTGTTGGCTTTTGTCAGGGTAATTTTAACAGTGATAATTGTGCTGCTGGTGGCTTTACCCTTGATTATGGCCCCTTTGGTTTTTGCGATGTGTTCCACCCGTATTACCAGCCTTGGACTGGAGGAGGGCAACATTTCTCCTTTATGAATCAAACTAATGCAGCTCAGAAAAATTTTGGCTCTTTTTGCTCGGCGTTAAGGCCTTTGCTTGAAACACATCCTGAGTTTTTGCAAACGCTTAATGACATCGAAACGAGCTTTCCAGCAGAAATACAAACGCAGATGGAAAGAATGTGGGCGAGTAAGCTGGGTCTTGGGTCTCTATCGATAGAGATGGAAGAAGACGTTAAAGATGAGTCTAAAGCAAAGCTTAAAAAAGAGTTTAGAGAAGTGCTTAACGAAGTGCAGATTCTTATGGTGCAAACGCCAGTTGATTACACTATTTTCTTCCGTGAGCTTTCATCTATTCCTGAGGATATTAGCCCACTTAAGAAGAGTTTTTACACTGGTGCAACGCAAGATAAAGAAAGCTTAGAGATGGAAGAGCGTTGGACTAAGTGGCTAGCTAAATGGCAAGCACTACTCAATCATTCTCTTGATGCTAACTCTGCGTCTTCAAACTCTCTTGAAGCGATTTCTACTCAAATGAAGTTAGTTAACCCCAAATACATTTTGAGAGAGTGGTTAGTTGTGCCTGCTTATCAGCAAGCTGCAATAGGTGATTACAGCCTCATTCATGAGTTGCAGGAAGTGATGACGCAACCTTATGCAGAACAATCACAGGAAGTAGAGGATAAATATTACCGATTGAAGCCGCCGCAATTCTTTGCGTTAGGCGGTGTGTCTCACCTTAGTTGTTCTTCTTAAGTATGATTTCTGTTAAATAAGGTGCCGTTGTTAATTTAAAAAAAGCATTAGAACAAACATATATAAATAGTCATAACTAATAATAACGACAATCTTGATAAATTGTATTGTGTCTTAGAGTCGAATATTATCTGGGATTATTTTTACTTTAAGACACGTTTTAAAAGAGGTTTTAGATGGTGCTTTTTTGGCCAATCCAGCAAGAATTAGATTGCATTAATACGAATGGCGACATACTTGGAAAAATAAAATTTGATGCTTCAACAGATAAACACTTTTTTGATCCATCTGACGAGTCTATTTCTATATCGGATGAAGATAAAGCAAACATCGCTGAGAGGTTAGCAGGACTTGATTCAGGTAAGCACACCATACCTATGCAAGATGATGACTGATGACCAATAAACCTGTTACAAAGCAAAGACCCTTTAAGAGGCAATATGTTTGACCATGTTGTAATCAGTGCGAGTAATTATGAAGTAAGCAAAAGCTTTTATCTTAAGGTATTAGAGCCTATTGGTTTAGAGTATGTTTCTGAAGGATCGCTGGGCATTGAAATCAGTACAGACGGAAAGTCTTCATTATGTATTCGCCTAGTAGAAGAGGTACCTTCGCACTTACACTTGGCGTTTGTCGCTGTGAACCGAAATCAAGTTGACGACTTTCATCGCTTAGCATTAGAAGCGGGCGCTAAAGATAATGGCGCACCAGGTATACGACCTAATTATAGCGGCCAATATTACGCTGCGTTTGTGATTGGCCCTGATGGACACAATATTGAAATGGTGTGTCATGAAGGTGAGTAAATAATTTGGCCTTCAAAGCAGGTTTTTGTTTAAACATTAAACCTTAGAATAAATACATTAGGGAGAATGAATTTATTCAATTTAGCAAGGTCTTATTTAAACCAAAAAATGTGATTAGGATTAATATTAGATGGAAAAACATTTCAATACTAAGGACTTTATTGTCATTACTATCTTAGTGAGTTTATGGGTAAATGCATCAGAAGTATTTAGATACTTTGTGCTCGTTAGACCAGAGATGCATGATTACTTATCGGTCGTGCCAAATGTTGCAGATATGAATTGGGGTATTTTTGCAATCTGGGGCGTATGGGATACCTTACTAACTGCCTTATATGTCTTTCTCTTTTGGCTTTGCGCTAAAGCCTTTGGAAACAATATTAAGTCAATTTTAATCAGTGGTTTCATGTCTTGGTGCTTTTTCTTTTTACTATTTTGGGTAGGTTTAGCAAATATGGGCCTTTCAAGCTGGAGCTATCTGCTTATTGTTTTGCCACTTGCTTTAGTTGAAACCTTGGTCGCGGCATTTATCACCTCTAAATTATATTTAAGAAGTGCTCAATAGAAAGCGCTTAAGTCAATTCGACAAATAAAGATTTGAAACTGTTACCGTTAATTATCAATCTCTATATAATTTTGAATAGTAAGGAAGCGGAATGATAACAATTGAGAAATTAAATGAATCTCACCTTGAGGATGTTAAAAAGGTGAGTTTGGCGGATGAGCAAGTGAAATTTGCAGGTACGGCAGAAGAATTTCTTGAAGATGGCAGTGACTCGATACATTTACATGTCATTAAACATGATGGTGTGCTGGTTGGTTTTTTTAAAATAGATACTGCTTATTCTGATAATTACCCCTTCTGCCAACAAAATGCATTGGGGTTAAGAGCTTTTGTTGTCGATGTGAATCAGCAAGGGAAGGGGATAGGTACTGGCGCTGTAAAAGCATTATTTCCTTATTTAAAACAAAGCTACTCAGGTTTTGATCTCATATATCTCACTGTAAATTGTAAGAACCCTGGTGCAAAGATGTGCTATCTAAAAGGGGGATTTGAAGAAACGGGTGAGCAATACCTAGGCGGTGAAGCTGGCCCTCAGTACATTATGGTGGGGAATCTCACCAAATAATATTGTTAGAGATATTGCTGTTAATTAAGTTTATTTCTGTCTCTAAATTGCAGGATAAGCGCCTTAATATTGAGGCACTTATCCTTTTGATTTTAACCACAACGTGATTAACGCTTCTTCTTACTTGTTCCTTGTACTGCTTTAAATCTAGGATTTGATTTACATATTACAAATGTGCGGCCGCGACGTTTTACGACCTGGCAATCTGGATGGCGTTTCTTTGCGCTCTTTAGAGAGCTTAATACTTTCACGATCTACCTCTTATATTACCAAAACGATTCTTGAACCTAGAAATTCGGCCATCTTTCTGTGTAGCACGTTGCTCACCTGTGTAAAAAGGGTGTGAGACGCTAGAAACATCAATAGTGACGTAAGGGTAAGTGCTGCCTTGATATTCAATAGTTCGCTCGGTTTTAATCGTTGAGCCAATGACAAAATAGGTATCTGCCACCGTGTCGTGGAAAACTACTTTCTGATACTTAGGGTGGATATTCGGTTTCATCTTTACCTCATAATGTTATGTTATAACATTATGTTCTCATTTTTATTTCAAAGGCGCAAATGATAATCGTTTTTATTTGTGTTTTTTTGAAGTACATATTAATAGGTAATAAGAGATGAATTGCTCACAGCTTGATCGGATAGGTGATTAAGATAATTCGTCATCAAATGAATCAGGTGTACAGGCAGTGCTATGCTAGCAGGCTTAAAAAACAAAAGGATAGTATTTTGGAAGCAATCATCAGCCACATTACATTGGGTACGAATGATTATGAAAGAGCTATTATATTTTATGATGCAGCTCTAAGACCCTTAGGTTTTAGCCGTATCCCAAAGCCTAAAGGTAAGCCGCCTCTGTATGCGGTTAAAGGCGCCATGCCGCATGTGTATTTGTATAAACCTTATGATGGACAACCTGCTACTTGGGGAAATGGTACTCATGTGGCCTTTCAGGCCGTTTCCAAAGAAGTGGTTAATATTTTTTATAAGGAAGCGATTGCTAATGGTGGCTCTGATGAAGGTGCTCCTGGAATTAGAGAGGACTATGGTCCAAATTATTATGCGGCTTATGTGCGTGATCCAGACGGAAACAAGTTACAAGCGGTATGTTATTTAGACTCTCAACAAGAGAACACTATTAAAGAGTAAGCATCATTTGTCTGCTCTTAAATTTATTACCTTACTTCCTATTTTAAAATATTCCGACTCTCGTTATGAGGAAATGATAGGTTTAGTAACGAAGAGAGCTAGGTTCAGTAGATGTCTTAATTAAATCCAAGGAATGATAGACAATGAGAAATATCGTTATAAAGAATATTGAATCACGTTTTAAGTCAATTTTAGATATCGTTGAAAGTATAGAGACTAAATTGCTAACACAGCAGTTAGACATTGCTAAAAGCAAGTCGGTTGGTGAGCATATGTGGTGTATTGTTGGTGCTAGAGAAAGCTATTCTTGCTCACTTTGCAAAGGTGTCTGGGATGGTTTTTCTTGTTCATTAGAGAGTGATGAAAATCTAGAAGAGATTATTAATGCATTAAATTCCTCTAAGATGCTATTCGAACAATCTATAAAAGCCGTTGATAACTGGACACAAGCCAGAGATGAGCTTTTAGTTAGCTTGTTGGAGCATGAAACCATGCATGAAGGTCAATTAATACGCCATATTTATGGGCTTGGATACAAGTTGCCAGATTCAACTAAATGGGCTTAAGTCGCCTAATAATTTGCTTTTACTTAAGTTAGTAAATTAGTAGCTAAATTGATTAATGGATGACAGGGGGAAGAGTGGTAGTAAAAGACGCGTTCGTAGCAATGAATAGTGCTGAAAAGATAAGTAGCTCTTTATACAAATGGATTGCGGGTAATCGCGGACTCAAAAGAACCCTTGCAATGGAACTACAGGAAAATATAGAGCTAATTCGCTTATATGTTGAAACTGAATCTGGTTATCTTCAGCTTATTCCCCAGTTAAAGGATTCTGCATTTAGGCATGCTTTGGCTGAAGGTTTTAATTTTAATGCGCTAAAGCGTTCAAAAATTGGCTCTGAAAGTACAAGAGGTGTTAAACAGTTAGAGCGATATCATGGCTGGGATACGCAAAGAATGTTCGAAAATATTTACGCCAAAATCTCCGTAATTAAAGCCGCAATAAATATTAAAGAGAATAAAAAGCCATTACGTTTGGGTGTGAGATTACACAACATATTTAAACTATTAGTGATGTTATCTAACCATATCGGGCAAAAGTAGCATAAATAGATAAATGTTTGCCAGATTAGGTCTGAAGGTAAATAACTGCCAATCTAATAATTCATAGCAAGATTAATAACATATCATTTACATATCGATAATAATTTGTAAAATTTATTACAGGTTCATATCTTGACCCATATCATGAAGGCTCACATAATGTCGTGCGCCTCAATGTTATCAAAATCGGACTGGAGCCAAGCTTGGCTTATCTTTGATAACACTGGATTCTTACTTTTCTGATCAGTGTTTAGCCATTCTGACATGACAAGCCAATTATTATTCATGCGCCCAATTTCTTATTAATCGCTCTTAATTTACAAGGTAGTCATTAACTGCATGAGTAATCTTAACGCCTCCCTCGATAACGATATTAAAACCCTTTATAAACACAGCCGCTTTCTGCGTAAGATCGCTTGGATAGTTGAGCTAATTGTTGTTTTTATAGGCCTTTGTATTTCGGTATCTCTTCTTGTCGATGGCGATAATCTGGTAAGTAAACTTACCTTATCTGCACCCTTTGTGATGATATCGCTGGTTGAGCTGACCAAAATTCCATTTGTGATTGGTTTGTGGAACGCTAAGAAATCTTTTTTGATGTACCTTATTATCATTAGTTTTCTTTGTATTATTACCTTTGAAACCCTATTAAATGGATTTGAAAGGGCGTTTTCATCAATTAACAATCAAATCAATTTAAACGAAATCTCAATTGGTGAAATTGAAAATAAGATTCAGGTTAATGAAGAAAACATTCTTTTGGCCTTAGAAGATTATCAATCGAAAACACAGAGCATTAATGTGAGCAGGGATGTGATTGCTAAAAATTTCGACGAGAAGTTTGCGTCTGCTGCTCAAACGAATAAAAATCTCTCAAAAGAAGCTTCAGGCCTTAAGATTCAACTTGATACCGCGCGAGAAGAGTTGATTCAGCTTAAAGTCGAAAAATCTGATTTATTAAAAGAGTTATCAGAGAAAAAGGAAGAGCGTTTTCAAACGGTTCTGACACGATCTCAAGACTCCGTTAATCTCGCGCAGCAAGAAAGAACGCGACTGTTAGATAAAATTGAGTTGTTAAGAGCTGAGAAAGACGTTGCTGTGGAAGAGAGTAGTTTTTTTACTTCTAACCAGGTGAAGCGAGAATACGATGAGAAAATACGTTACGCCGAGGATCAACTCGCCAATATCAATGATAAAACTATCACAGGGGAAGAGAAAACACTGGATGTAAAATCTGTTGAATTCTTGGATAGCTATTATGCTGACTTGCTGAACCTCAAGCAGGATATGATTAGTCAAAAACAAGAAAATATCGATTACATTAATGATAGATATGTTAAAGCGATTTCTGCCAGTGACTCTAGCTTATCGGCACATAAGGAAAAGTTAGAGAAAGAGAAGAATACTGCTATGGGTCGTTTAAACCAGCAGCTTAACTCGATAAATAAAGCGTTTGCTGAACAAAAGCGTTACATCAATGACCTTAAAAAAGAGAATAATCAATTACGTTTTGATATTCGTGTTGTAGAGAGCGAAACCAATACACTTGCTCTATCGAACCAGATTTATCGTATGGCCTCTTATGTTGATAACGTGACCCATTATAAAGAGATTAAGAAAGATACCTTAACCTTAGTCGGCTTAATTTGGTTTGGATCTTTAGCCTTTATTGGTTCTATTACAGGTATTGCGTTGACGCTTTCTGGATTGCACCTAAATAGGCTCGCGGGTAGGAAAGAAGAAGCAAAAGCGAAGGCTTTGTTAGCTAACGAACCAACTTCAGCGACTTAGCTACTCTCCCAAACCATCATTTAAAACCACTTTTTCTAAAGTGGTTTTAAATGTTCAGTTTTAGTTTTAACCTCATAGTTTAAAAATTAGCCGCTACACATTTGCCTATCTAGACGGTTGTTCATTTCTTATATGTCCTCGCAGAAATCACTTAGATTTATTAATATTAACTGTGTTAATATTAATAAACTTTAATGCTTAACCTGCGAACGACGGCTTAGATTAAGGACGAAATATGCTCTACATAAGTGCTTTTTTATTGGTTTTCATTGGATGTGTTCATTCATTTTTAGGTGAAAAATACATACTGCAACGTTTGTTCAAAAGAGATAATCTCCCCAAGTTATTTGGTGGTACCGGTTTCACTAAAAGTACTCTGAGATTTGCTTGGCATCTAACGACACTGGCCTGGTTTGGGTTTGCTGCGATACTTGTTTATCTTGCTAACCCAGATAACCACCTTCTAACTATTAATGAGATAATTAGTGTGACATTTTTAGCGCACAGCTTAGTGGCTCTTTTCGCTTCTAAAGGCAAACACTTATCTTGGATAGTTTTCTTATTGGTTAGTGTGTTTGTCTTTATTGCGTAATAAGCATCTTAAAAGACTGCTATAGCAAGAGTGAAACAACTCGTCCTATTCAACGACTTAAGTAGAAAGTATATGACTCAAAGAGAGAAGTTTGAAATTAGAGAGATAGAGAAAAATTCTCTTTATTTAGATGAAGTAGAGAGTCTATTTCAGTCTGAATGGGCCGATTTTCAACTTAACAATGACTATAATCAGAGTTCAAATTTGCCAGCCGTCATTGTTGCAACATTGGATAATGAATTAGTTGGTGGCTTGGCTTTTTCTCGATTCAAAGAACCAAATCGTGAAGCTGAGGTTATCTGGATTAACGCGGTATTTGTTAAACCAGAACAGCGAGGTAAAGGTTTGGCTAAAGCCCTTATTCGAGCGGGAGTGAATAAGGCCTGTTTGTTTAAGCAAGCATACTTATATGCTTATACGAATGTGCCTCAGCTATATCAGGATATAGGTTGGTGTGAAGTGGATACTGAGAGTGAGCCAAATCATAAGGTAATGAGTATTAAAACGTATGCAGATTAATAATTGGAAAGATATCGCTTATCTTGAAAGCGGAACGAAAAGCCAGCGTCAGGCTTTTATGTTGCTAAAGGAGTATAAAGTTCTTGAATCCCTGTCTGCTTTTAACCCTATTTTAGTCAGTACGGTTTGTGTAGACCTTGATATCGTAGGTTCTGATTTAGACATTATTTGTCAGCATAATGACCTAAATATCTTCAAAAATATCCTAAATGATAGGTATGGAAGCTGCTCTGGTTATAAACAATGGGAGAGGTTGTCGAATTATGAGGAGGTCGTAACGTCTTTTTTTATTGATGATATTGAGGTCGAAATTTTTGGCTTAAGGCTTAATACTGAAAAGCAATCTGCGTATCGACATTTAGTTATGATGGATCGTTGTTTAAAAGTCGGTGGAGAAGGTTTAAGGCAACAAGTTAAAAACCTTAAGGTTTCAGGCTTAAAAACTGAGCCTGCTTTTGCTCATATACTAGGTTTAAAAGGAGACCCATTTTTAGCTTTTCTTGAGTTAGAAAGGCTCGATGATAATCAATTGAAAACTATGATAAAAAACTCAGGCAATATTTGACTAAATATTACCTGAGCATGTAATTATCAATTATAAGCGGACAATCAACTTGCCTTTGTTTTCACCTGTTGTGAAAAGGTTTAGTCCTGTCATTGCTGACTCTAGCCCTTCTAATACATGTGACCTGTGCTTGATTTTGCCTTCCATAACATAAGGGGCGAACTTTTCTAACAGAGCAGGTGCATTTTGGAAGTGGTCTGTCATGACAAAACCTTCGACTCTTAATCGCTTCTTGATGATATTTGACCAGCTTGGAGCGGCTTGTGGTTCACCCGCTTCATAATCTGCAATCAAACCACAGACAATAATACGACCATGTTCATTCATTCTATTGTAAATATGGTGTTGGATTGGACCGCCTGTATTCTCAAAGAATAGATCAATGCCTTTAGGTGCTAATTTTGCTAGTTGTGCATCAAGGTCATCAGATTTGTAGTTAATCGCGCCATCAAAGCCAAGTTCATTAACTATCCAGTCTGCCTTATCATCGCTTCCCACAATGCCAATAACATTTAATCCATCTGCCTTAGCAAGTTGACCAACAATAGAGCCAACAGAGCCTGCTGCACCCGTTACCACAAGTGTTTCACCCGCTTTAGGTTGACCCACATTAAATAGCCCTTGTGTCGCTGTTAAGCCTGGAAGGGCGAAGAGAGAGAGCACATCTGCATCAGGAAGAGGGGCATCAACCTTATCTAGTCCTTCTCCATTGCTTAAGTAGAGCTCTTGCCATCCCATCATGCCTGTTACTCGATCACCTATATTAAAATCTGGGTGGTTAGATTCAATCACTTCACCAATGCCAAAGCTGCGCATGACTGTGCCAAGTTCAACTGGAGGAATATAGCTTCCCGTATCAGCGTTCATCCAACCAAACATGGCTGGGTCCAGTGACATGTGGTTTTGCTTAACCAGTAATTCACCTTCTTTTACAGCTGGCTTTTCTAGTTGCACTGCTTGGAAAAAGTCTGGGGTAATCGGGCCTGTAACATGGTGTTTGTTAAGATTTATCGCTTTATAGCTAGTCATAATAGTTATCCTAAAGAGTCATTTTTGTATTCATCACTTTTCTAAAACAAAGCAATGTTGAAGCAATAGAGGTATGCTAAGTTATAATTTTTGATAGATATATGGTCTAAAATAGCTTTCTTTATTGTCTAAAAGACATTAATTGATGAGAAAATAACTTAGGTGTAAAACAAATGGATCAACTCAGGGCATTAAAATACTTTGTTAAAATTGTTGAGTTAGGCAATTTTAGTAAAGCCGCAGCGTTTTTTTCTGTGCCGTCTTCTTCCTTGTCTCGTCGTATTTCAGATCTAGAAGAAAGCCTAGGGGCAACATTGTTAAAGCGCACAACGCGCGTGGTTCAGCCAACTGAGGTGGGCCGTGAGTATTATCTGCAAGTCAGCGAAGTGCTTAATCAATTAGAGAAAAGTAATGAGGTAGTGAGAAGTTATCAGACTGTGCCAAGCGGTAAGCTTACGATTAGCGCTATGCCGGGTGTGGGTGAGCGTATTCTGCTGCCTCTATTAGATGAATTAAGTGAGATGTATCCTGATTTAATTTTAGACGTAAGTTTAAGTGATGAGCTCGCAAGCTTAAGTTACGATGAAGTTGATATAGCAATACGTGGCGGTCATGCACCTAATGAGCGAGTCGTGGCTTTACCTTTGATTGATAACACCTTTTACCCTGTTGCATCACCTGACTACTTAGCGCAAATGGGAACGCCAAAATCTGCTTTAGAGCTTCCTCAACATAAGGGGATCTACTACCGCATGCCATCTGGCCCTCATCCTTGGTTATGTGAAATTGATGGGCAATGGCGTGATGTGTCTGCTCCTGCTGTGGTAATCAGCAATGCGGATGAATGGTTACTTGATAAAGCGGTACAAGGGAAAGGTATCGTTATGATGCCTCGTTGGATCTTAAAACCTTACGTAGAAAGAGGGGAACTGGTTGAGCTAGATATTCAACCTCAAGTGAGCATTACCCAAAAACCAGGGCTGGCGATTTATCTCCTATATCAAAAACAGCGCTATAAGGTGCCTAAAATTAAAGTAGCGGTAGATTTTTTAGTCGAGCGAATTAAAGGGCATTATTAATTTTTTAAATTGTTACTCAAGTAAGTATCAGGGATCTAATTTTTATGGAACAGATTATCAAGCAATCTATTGCCTTAAGAGGTGAGGGTAAGTATGAAGAATCACGTATATTGCTCAAAAAAATGCTTCAAGATAAGGCTTATGCAGCAAAAGCAAACCTTCATATTGCATGGACGTTTGATAATGAAGGGAAGGAAACAGAGGCAATAAAACATTATAAGTTGGCATTAAAGGGACCTATTTCTTCTGAAGAGCGCTTTGAAACAATGTTTGGTCTAGCCAGTACCTATCGTAGTTTAGGGGATTATGAACTAGCGCTTGGTTACTTTGACAAAACGCTTATTTCCTTTCCAGAAGCAATTGAAGTCAAGCCTTTTTATGCCATGTGTCTTTATAATCTTGGGCGACATAAAGAAGCTGTTTCATTATTACTTGAACTGTTAATCAATACCATAAATGCAAATACAATTAAGGATTATCAAAAAGCCATACGTCTTTATGCCGCTGATTTAGATAAAACTTGGTGATTTTTGATTCTTCGAACTTCAAAGAGAATGTGTTACCAATGGCTATTGACAAGGAATTTCTAATATATAAATATGAACTGATGAAAATGAATCTTGATATGCAGCAGGTACGAATTATTGCCATTCCTTAGGAATGGTGGATACTTGATGCATATAACTTATCAAACCCACCTCATGAGGTGGGTTTTTTGTTTCTACCTCATGGGATTAATCTCTTTTGTAGGAATTAACATGAAAAAAATAGCCGTATTTGGAAAGCCCGGAAGTGGTAAATCACGTTTAAGCAAGTCTCTAGCCTTAGCGACGAGCATCCCTTTGTATCAACTAGATTCAATCCTTTATCAAAAAAACGGTGACATGATTGAGCGTGAAACCTTTGATAAAACCCATGATGAGATACTCTCATCTGAAACTTGGATAATAGATGGTTTTGGCCCAATGGGCGCATTTAAACAGCGTTTAGATGCAGCAGATACCTTGGTTTATATCGACCTTCCATATTTATCTAGTTACTGGTTTGTGACAAAGCGGATGATTAAAGGTGTCGTAGTGAAACCTGAAGGCTGGCCTGAGGGTAGTTCAGTCATAAAGGGCTCAATACAAAGCTATAAAACATTACGCTTGTGTCCAAAGTTTTGGAATAACGATTTCTTAGAGACTCTTAAGGCAAGGTCTAGTCATCAAACCGTGCATATAATCAAAACCGTATCTGAGCTAAACCGTTTTGTTAGCCAGTATGTAAATTAGAGTCTGGTTCGATACAGCCACTCATAAAAAGCAAACCAATAAAGGGAGTTATGCATAAATGCTTACTGTCATGCTTCATGCAAAAGTAAAAGAACAAAAATTGGAAGAATTTCTTGAAATGATTCGTTTATTAACCGAGAAAACGACCAAAAAGGGATGTGCTTCTTACATATTTAATCAAAATCGAGATATTCCAACAGACTTTGTTTTATACGAACAGTGGGAAAACCAAGAGGCTTTGGATGCCCATATTAGTGAGCTGTTTGAGATTTTAGGGCCAGCAAGGCCTGGAGAACCTATCCCTGCTAAGTTGATGGATATGTATGAAACTGTTGAGCCAGTTTTTTATAATATTGTAGGTCAAAGCTAAAGCGTTATTTGTGACTTAACGTTAGGTTTCCTTCATAAATAAAGTGTCTTGGCTGCTGAGATATTGGGTCGATAAACTCAAGCTCTTTCGCGAGAAGCTGTAATGGGGCTTGATAGTTATCGGCAGATTGAGGTTCTAATTCTGGGTAGTATTTATCATTTAAAATCGGCCAGCCTAATGACTGCATATGAAGACGTAATTGATGGGTTTTACCTGTGACGGGCTTTAATTCGAATAAAGCCAATTCATCAGCTTGTTGAGTACAACGAATAATAGAATGGCTATTAGCTTGTTTGCTGTTTTCGCTACCTTCTAAAATTTGCATGCGAAAGCTAGGTTTGCTTTTCACAATGCGGTTTTTTACCTGCCATTCTTGATCGATAAGACTTTCATTTGCGTCTATCTTGGCAATGGCTTGATAGGTTTTGTCTATCTGCCTTGTTTCGAATAACTCATGATAACCTTGGCTCGTTTCAGGATTAACCGAAAAAATGACTAACCCAGCAGTGACCCTGTCTAATCTATGTAATGCCTGGAGTGACTCAATGCCTGTGCGACGTCTCAAGCGGTTTTGCAAACACTCATTCACATAAACCCCTCCAGGTGTCACAGGTAAAAAATGAGGCTTATAAGCCACTAAAATATCTTGGTCTTGAAATAGAATCGTTTCTTCAAAGGGGATCTGAGGTTCGTTTTCAACTTCTCTGTAATAGTAAACCCGTTGTTGGGGCAGAAAAGCCGAGTCGACTGTGATTAATGAGCCATCGTGCCAATGTACCTTGCCATCAAGCATACGTTGTCGCCAAATAGTGGCATCTATAAAGGAGAATTTAATAATCAGATATTCTAAAACAGTCGTCACACCAGGGTTAACCTGCGGCAAGCTGAGTTTTGAAGGCTGTTTAGATATTGACATTGAGTAATCCATCTTTAAATCTGTTTAAGCTGATTAGTCTATTTTAAACAAATAATAGGTTTGTTGTTATTGTTACTTTTCTTATAAGAGTCAAATAGTTATCTTATGAACTATTGACTTAATTTGCTCCTGTCTTGCTGAATAATATAGCGATTTTAAGAGGGCAGAAAACTCAAACCGAAAAATTATATAAGGAAACTTTATGTCTAGCACTGTCGTTAATTTTGAATTTGAAAAAGAAACCAAAAATAGTGTCCGTTATAAAGAAGTACCAGAGGAAGGGAAAGCGCCCATTGTAGGCTCTATTTATGTACAAAAGTGGTTTGCAGGTTCGAGTAAAAATATTGCTATCAGCATTGAGAAGAAAGATTAATCGCAATCTTTATAGTTAGAGTGCTCAAGATGTTTTATATGATGTAAATGGAACTTTAAAACTTCACAAAGGAATGGTAAACAAAGCACTATGATGAAAGCTCTACTCTTATCTCTTTTATTTAGCGTCTCGTTGAACCTTAAAGCGGGCTCTATTGAGCTTACTGAGCCCGAATTAAATAACTCCTTCAAATTAACGAATAGCCATATTTTAGCAATTGAATCTCAGCTGTTAGGGCGTGATTATGAACTCTATATAAAGCTACCACGAGGCTATTTTGACGAGAATAGCCAGTCCAAACGCTATCCTGTTTTATATTTAAATGATGGACCACATACCTTTAAGGTTGCTTCTGGCGTGACGCACTTTCCTAGTATGGATAAGGCGATTTTGGTAGGGATCTCTTTTGCTAAAGGAGAAAATGGTCAATTTAGCCGAGTGCGTGATCTCACGCCCGAAGTAGATAAAAGTTGGGTGAACTATAAGACAGGTGGCGCGCCTGCTTATTTAGATTTTATTCAGAAAGAAATTTTTCCTCTTATTGAAGGTCAATATCGTACGGATACAAATAAACGAATGCTAGCGGGACACTCTTTAGGTGGCTCTTTTGCTGCTTGGGTGCTAGTGACAAAGCCTGAGCTGTTCTCTGCCTATGTGCTCACTAGTCCATCATTGTGGTTTAAAAAGGATTTGATTTTTGTGCTTGAGAATACCTACGCGAGCCAGCATACAAGCTTGAACGCTAAAGTGTTTATGGCCACTGGTGCGTTAGAAACAATGGCAAATGGCATGCGTAACGATATGGTAGATGGCCATAAACGCTTTATAAAACGTTTAGAATCTCGTGGATATCATAGTTTGCAATTAAAAGGTGAGGTGGTTCAAGGTACGGACCATTACTCAACCTTTCCAATTGGCCTAACAAAAGGGCTAATGTGGATTTATCAGGATATCTAATGGGTATCTGCCAAAACTAGCTAGAGTTTATTAAGGGCTCTTTTCTAGCCTAGAAGATAGGTGCGTCAAAAAGGCTTTAACTTTCTGAAGCGGGTATTTTCGTCCCGAGTAAAAAGCGTGTAATACTAAGTCTTCTGGTGTTTCATCAAGTTTAATTTCAATTAAATCCCCTTTGTCTATTTCTGTTCGGCAAGCGTGCAGTGGTAATATGGCAAAACCCAAACCTTTTAGCGCTGCTGCCTTGGCAAGGTTGCCGCTATTCACTTTATAGCTGGACTCCACTTGTAGCTTTTCTTGGTTTTTAAAGCGCCAAGGCGTGCCCTGTAACACAGATAAACTCGTAATACAGGGGGATTTGCTAAGTTCATTCAATGTACTTGGTACGGCATGCTCTTTGAGCAGAGAGGGTGATGCTACGACGCAGCTTGTCCAACGTAGTATTTCTTTTGCTACCCAGCCAGAATCTTCGAGTGGCCCACGGCCAAAACTGAGTATCAGATCAAACCCATCCATCAAGCTTTCAGAGGGGTTTAATTGAGTATCACAACTTAATTGGATCTGCGGATGCTCTAGACAAAAGTCGGCAATGATATCTCCCATAAAAGGCAGATCTGGTGTGATCATTTTAAGGTGACCAGACACTGATTCTCCATGTAACGAGACTTCCTCTAATGCATCATCCATCGCTTGCATTAAAGGTATTAGTGAGTGATAGAGTTTTGTGCCTGCAGCTGTTGCCTGCATTTTTCGTGTCGTTCTCTCCAATAAACGTGAATTCAGCGACTTTTCTAATAGAGATACGTGACGACTCACATTCGAACTAGGTAGCTGAAGTTGCTCCGCAGCTAATTTAAAACTTAATTGTTCGTAGACACTTTTAAAGCTAAGTAGCCATTGGGTTTCAATTTTCTCAATCATAAATTAACTCATTAAATGGGATTAACTATTTAATAATTGCTAATTTATCCTAATGAATGAGTTTGTCACACTCTATTTCGAATTTAATTTTGAGATAAAGGCGTGGTAATCAATATGAAAGCAAAAGCAGTAAAGCACATTGCCATTGTTGGTGTTGGTATAGCGGGTTTAGCCCTAGCTATTTTGGCGATTAAAAAAGGGTATCGAGTGAGTGTTTATGAAGCCAATGCGGGCCTTAAAACCATGGGTGCCGGTATTACCTTATGGCCAAATGCCATGTTTGTAATGCAAAAGCTTAGTCTTGATAAAGCGGTATTGGAAAAGGGTGGTTTGCCTATGTTTATGCAGCAATACGATAACGAAGGGCAACTAAAAGCAGAACTTGATATAAAAGAAGTAAATCGGCTTTGTGGGTACCGTTCGGTCAGTATTTTGCGTCGTGACTTGATGACTATTTTAGAGAATAAGTTGGTGGCATTAGGTGGAAGCATAAGATTTTCATCTGCAATCAAAGCGCAAGATATTGAAGCAATAGCGCAAGGTGTCGATTTAGTCGTCGGTGCGGATGGGCGTATGAGGTCTGTAGTGAGACAACATCTATTTAATGACTCTGTAGCGCCTAGTTACCAAGGTTTTGTGAATATTATTGGTACAGCTCAGTTAGAGACTCATGCATTAGAAGAGGCGATACAAGATTATCGAGGTGATGCTGAGCGCTTTGGCATCGTTTCTGTAAAAGGAGGGCGCTGTTATTGGGCTGCAGCTTGGTCTACTCAGCTTGATAGAGAAAGACCCTTGTCTGAATGGTATGAAGAGATGCATGAACGCTTTCAAGCTTGGCCTGATGCGGTTAAAACAATATTGAGGCATTATGAGCCTGCGTCACTTAACCGTATTCTTGTTCATGATATAGCGCCTTTACCTTATTGGCATAAAGGTAATGTGCTCATTATCGGAGATGCGGCGCATGCACCTTTACCCACTTCG
Organism: Marinomonas sp. SBI8L; assembly: GCF_001624705.1. Classification (GTDB taxonomy): domain Bacteria; phylum Pseudomonadota; class Gammaproteobacteria; order Pseudomonadales; family Marinomonadaceae; genus Marinomonas. The sequence continues at coordinate 76,508 of NZ_JSEO01000006.1, read as the reverse complement.
GGCCAAGGTGCCTGTCAGGCATTAGAAGATGCTTGGCATTTAGTGAATCTTCTCAATGAGTATAACGCACAAGAATATAGTCAATCTGGCAATACTAATAATTTGGAAGAGGTCTTAAATCAGTATTATCAAAGTCGCATAGATAAGACTACTGCCACTCAAAATATTGGACGTCAGCTTGCTAGTCGTATTTTCTCTTCATCAGTTGAAGCAAGCGTAAAGTCTGATCCATCTCAGTTAGGTACAAGCGTCTCTGCTAATCAGTTAAGAGAGTTTTGGATGCAAGGCCTAACAAGCTAGTCAGTCCATAAACCCTCTCGTCGCTGTTTCTTAAGTTATTCTGTGCTTTCTAGCAAGGTGCTTTCCTTCTCTGAGGTGTGGAATAGCTTGAGGCTAAAGGTCAGAATGCTGGCAAATGTTGTAGCAAAAATGAGTATTTCTAATACGGAGAACCAATGCCCAAGGCTAAAAACAATCAAACCGGATAAGGGTTTACTGACATTGTTCACTATCATTAATAACCCCATTACCTTGCTGTAATCTTTTCGAGCTATGATTTCCATTCTTCGAGTACGAATGTAAACGTTGAACATGCCATCAAACCCGAGAATGAGCATGGCACCAATAACAAAAAGTTCAAAGCTGTTGGCAAAGCCTGAGATAAAACCTCCTAGGCTCACACACACAAAGGCAATGATGCCAAGTTGTGTTGGTGTCGTACGATCCGATAGACTGACTATCATGATGAGTACAATGATGGAGGCAAGGGCACCTGCCGTTTGTAAGCTCGCAAAGCTACCTGCATCTTTTTCAAAGTACCCAATTACTGCAGGCGCACCAATGGCTAATAAAGTGCCATAAATAAGATTTAATAAGAAAGTTGACAAGACAATTCGCTGTAGTGGCTTGGAATTAAACAGATAACTCTGCCCGACGCTAAAGTTTGCAGCAAGTCGTTGTTTTAATGAGAGCAAGCGATCTGAAGGTTCATCAAATACATCTTGTTTAGCGCCTTTTAATAACGCCATGTTTGCAATGATAAAAATGAATATGAAACTTGCTAAAACCCAATGAAATTCAACAATGCTTAACGCAGCGGCAAAGATGATGGGGGCTGTTACCAAGGCTGTTTGCTCTAAACTTTGCACCTTAGCTTGTACCTTAGAAAAGTATTTCGACTCTATTAATTGGGTTAGTAAGGTCTCTTGTGCCATAAAATTGATGGCAAAACCAAAGCCATTAAACACAGATAGGGTTACTACGAGAGCAAAAATTATTTGGTTATTTTGCCCATCAATAAAGAATAACCCTGTCGCGACAAAAATGCTCACAAAAGCTCTAGTGATATTAACTAGGCTCATCAGCTTGATTAACGGATATCTATCGATTAATAGGCCCGCCACAGGACTAAAAAATACCTTAACCAAATACTCAATCGTAAATGCGAGACCAGCCAATTGGGCGCTTTGTGTAGTTTGAAAGACAAATAAGGGGATTAAGAACATCAGACCATAGTCTGCTAGAGCTGTCATAAAACGATTAAGGTACAAATAGATATTCACCGGCTAACCCTTGCTATAAATAAGGTTGGCAAGTCTATTTGATAACTTAAAATAGTGTAATACACTTAATATCTAATTCATTCTTAGTTTAAAGGAACTAATAAGACGATATGTCACGACATGGAGATAAGTTTCAGCGAATGCGAATTTTCGTTACCTTGGTTAAAGCGGGTTCTTTTGCGAAGGCGGCAGAACGTTTACAGATAAAAAGTCCTACGGTCAGTAAAGCCATACAACTACTGGAGAAAGAGCTACAGACTCAGCTAGTGGTCAGAAGTACTCGTACCATGTCTTTAACGGATACTGGCCAGCGTTACTATGATAAAGCTGAATTTATTTTGAATGAGTTGGATGAGTTAGAAAACGAAACAAAACAAGCACAAGGAACACCTAAAGGTAAGCTCATGGTAACGACTCCTGTCTCTTTAGGGCTACATTTACTTGCACCGCTTATGCCCAAGTTTATGAAGCTTTACCCTGAACTTGAGGTTGAACTCGATTTATCAAACCACTGGCGAGATTTAAAACGGGATGGTTACGATGTGGCTATTCGATCTAAAAAGCCAGGTGCAGATCTAGGTCTATATTGCTTGCCAATTAAGCCCTTATTACCCATTTTAGTAGCAAGCCCTGAGTATCTTGAGGCTAATGGTACGCCAACTTATCCTCAAGAGTTAAAGGCACACAGTGTTATTCTCCATAAAGGAGGCGATCGTTTATTTAATCAATGGAAATTCTCTAACCCGGAAAAGGGAGAGTTTGCCTTTGAGGTTCAAAGCCGTTACATCAGTAATCATATTCCGGTTTCTATTGAAGGTGCATTACAGGGATTGGGAATTCTAAATACCTATTCTGTCTACGTTGAGGAAGCGTTGAAGGATGGTGCATTAATTCAATTATTAGCTGATTTTGAACAACCAGATATTGATCGTTTTGCGTTTTATCATCAGAAGCGTGCACTTTCGCCTAAATTAGATGCTTTTTTAAGCTTTTTAGAAGAAGAAATAGGCATGGAGAAGTAAACATTATTTCGTTGGTTTTAAGCTTATTTCAATTTGATTAGTGTAGGGAAATAGGGAGAGACAATATGACATTAAGAGCTGAACTGGTAACCCGAGAGTTAACACGTATTGATGGAGTTAAGATCACAAAAGAGGAAGCCAAGTACCAGAAAATGGCGCTATCACCTTTTGTATTTTATCGTGGATCTGCTCAACTTTTTTATGCTGATATTGCTTCTGGCACCTTAGTTGTCCCTGAGGCTTTGAAGAGCCTGCCTTTAACCTGTGTGATGGGAGATTGCCATACTTCAAACTTCGGTTTTTTAACGGAAGAAGGTTCCCATGGGGAGAGTGTTATCTTCTCGCCAAATGATTTCGATGATGCCTGTATTGGCCGTCCTGAATGGGATTTATTAAGGTTCTGCTGCAGCTTGGCTTTATCTACTGAGCACTGTCGACTAGAGGCTGAGGCAACGGACGAAGTAGTGACTCAATCACAAGTTGAACAAGGGATTGAGTCTTTCTTAAAAGGCTATTTATCTATTTGCGAACTAGGTCTTAATGGCCAAGAGCATCGACACATGGCCATGGATAGAAGTGCCCTGGAAAACTTTTCTATCTTGAGTAAGCCCTCTAAAAAAGCACAAAGGCGAGCAATTGGGGGAGAACAATTTCATCTAAAAAGCACATTAGCCAAAGCGATTAAGTTTGAAGGCACGTCTTTATCTTTTAAGGATTTAGAGGACAAGTTCCAACCTTTGGATGACGCGCTTTATCATGAACTGGCGGATACCTTTGCGCCTTACATGGATGATTATATCTGGGATATTGTTGCTCGTAAAAATGCAGGCACAGGCTCGGTGAATATGTCACGTTATTACTTTTTAATTGGCCCAAAAGACTATAAAGGGTTTGAAGATTTAGCCTTATGTCATCTTGTTGAAGTTAAAAAGCAGAGAGAGGCTGCTCCTATCTATTTTTTCCCGGGATTGAGTCCTAACAACCGTTTAAATCCTGCCCATTTAACGATTATGTGTCAGCGTAAAATGCAACGTTTTCCGGATTTAGTATTAGATGAAGTTGAATGGAAAAATGAGCATTGGTTAATTCGTTCTCGGCATCATGCAAAAGTAGGTATCGACCCTGAAGATATTGCCTTAGGTAAAAAAGCTGCGCTAAAAGGAGGTTTTGTTGATTACGCCGTTGCTTGTGGTAAAGCTTTGGCTTTAGCTCATTGCCGTGGCGACAGGCGCTCTTTGGCTTTTGAGCAGAGTGTAGTCTTGTCTTTACCTACTTGTATTGACGAGATAAAGCTATCTAGCCTCGCTTACGCAAAACAGGTAACAGAAGACTGGTTATGGCTAAAAGACCAAATTCGAACCTAGGTTTCTAAGGTTAACGCTTCTGTATATTTGTCAATTCTAATGTGCTTTTTTATTAGCTCTCTATGCTTTTTAGGTCTGATATTTTTGTATTAATGACTTTTTTATTCATAAATTCGCCCTGTTTTATTAGTCTGAGCTAAGCATCTCATCACCTTTTCGATTAAATGATTTATTGTTATATTTATTATTAATTAAAAGCATGAGGTGTAATATTAATATAAGTGTTTGTAATTTATAGAAAAATAAATATTATGTGCTTGTCGTGAATGCTTCTTTAACTATGAAAAATCATGGATTAAAAAAGTTTTTGATCAGATGGGTATTTAAAGTCATTACTTTTGATCAGGTAGATCAGAATTAAGTTAAATCATTGAGGGAACAATGCAGATTAAAAGGGCAAGAGACGCTTATAGCCGTTATTTTCGATTTAATAATAAACGTAGCTTATCGACTATGCTTCCAAGTGAGCTAGCTGTTCTCGAATCATCTGGATTATTAGCTTATATAGACAAAACACGTGAATTTGATAATCAAATTTTAATTTATTAGTCTTGTGATCTGGACTATTTAACCAGTCTTTATCGTTTATACGGCCATGGCTTCCAGCCTGAAATTAGTATTGAAGCAGGTTTGATGAACGACGATTTGAAACATTGGTTAGATGAAAGAGGTTATTAGCCAGAATACCAGCATGCTTTTTTGAGTTTAAATCGCTCTCAAGCAAAACTTAACCATATGAAACTGAATAATGTGACAGTTGAGCGCTGGCAAGAAAATAAAGCGGATGACTTTTTAGCGCTTTTGAAAACATCAGGTGTTACTTGTACTGACCAAATTTGGAAAGAGAAAAAGTTGTTTTACTGTACTGAATCATTCCGTACTTTTATTGCTTACTTTCATGGTGAGCCTTGTGCCTGGGCGACATCTTATGTGAAAAATGATGTTGCGATTTTAGCTAATGCCTTTACGCAAGAAAGCTTGCGAGGTAGAGGTTGTCAATTGGCTCTTTTAAATGCTCGAATTGAAGATGCGCTTACGCAAGGTTCCGAATTGATTTTAACGGATGTCATCCTAGAAAGTGTTAGTCAGAAAAACTGTTATAGTGTGGGTTTTAATTCCGATGGCACCCGACAAGTTTGGGTGAAAAGCTAGTCGGCTTAACTAGTTTATCTACTCTTTTTCCTGCCACTTTGTATACGAGGAGTATCAGTGGAAATACGAGCTATCAATTGGCAAGACGCTCTGCCCTTAAGACAAGAGGTCTTATGGCCAGATAAACCAATAAGCTTTTGTCAGGTTGATGGTGATGAGGACGCGCAACATTATGGCGTATACAAGGCAGGGAGTTTAGTGTGCGTCGCTTCTGTCTATAAAAATAAAGATGTTGCAAGGCTTAGAAAATTTGCCACTTTAAACGCATTTCAAGGGTTAGGGATTGGTTCTCACTTGATAAAGTACATTATGAGAGAACTTCAACACGAGGGGATAAGGCTTTTCTGGTGTGATGCCCGTATAACGGCTGCTGGGTTTTATGAAAAGCTAGGTATGGAAAAACAAGGTGAAGAGTTTAATAAATCAGGTGTTTTATATTTTAAGATGCAGATACACCTCAATTCACAGGTTCCCAAGGGAACCTGCGATTAAGTCACCTCTTCTCAGTCTGTTTTTCTAAGGTATATGGGGAAAAATATCACACAAGACGTTACTTTGCGTTTATTAATAGAAAGTCTGTGTAAGTACCTTTCGAGAAGTGACAACACAGGGTGTTACTTTTTCTGAAATGCCGTTTAGGTATTCTTCAAAGACCCGAAGGGCGTGGTCTAAAGCCCTATCTTTACGTTGAGAACCTTATCAATAGAATAACTATTAAGTTGCGCTCCTCGCCATAAATCTAGCGGCTTTTATCCACACGCTGAGGCGGGAGGACGTATTCGTAGGCTCCCTAGGCTTTGTCACATTTTATGCCCGCCTTATGTCAACGCTTCTGTAAATAAATCAAAAAATTAACACGTTTGTCGCATTTGCAGTTATAGTAGCCCGCGCTAAAGTAGGTTCCCTTTTTTAACTGTTTGGTTTTTTGAGGGAAAAGCTTAGTAATTTGAACAAAATAATAACACTCAAGTCGTTTTAGGAGAGCAAACAGGGGAGTTTGACTACCTTTAGTTGCCAGAGACTTGTTCACCATAGACATCATTAATTTTTAGCAAGGAACGCTGTAACCATGATTAATCGTTAGATTGGACTCAAATGAAAAATATCTCTAAAGCTTCAAAACATACCGGCATTTTTAAGTATAAAGAAGACCGCTGGCCCGTTACTATCATCCTTTCGCTTACTCTCTTAGATTTTATTCTCTATTTCACTCTTGAAAGCACAGTTTTACTCATAGGTTATTACCTATTAATGATTATTCCAAAAGGGGTTATTTGCGCTTGGAATCACCACCATCAGCATCTATTTACTTTCCGCTCTGATGCTTTAAATCGTGGTTTGGAGTTCTTTTACGCACTGCATACTGGTGTGACAACAAACCTATGGCGATTGCACCATGTATTAGGTCACCATATTAACTTTCTTGACCAAGAAAAGGACGAGAGCCGCTGGCAACGTAAAGATGGCACTAAGATGGGGGTAATTGGCTATACACTTGAAGTGGCTATCACAGCTTACCCAAGAGGGTATTCAGTGGGTAAACGCTTTCCCAAGCAACTTAAGCCTTTCTTAACTTATCTAGCACCTACTTTTTTGATTGTGGGCCTACTTGTTTGGTTTAATCCTATCGCGGGCTTTTTCTTATTTGCTTTGCCTATGATTACCAGCTTACTTTTCACGGCTTATGTTACCTATGATCATCATTCTGGCTTGAGCACAGAGAATGAGTTTGAAGCTTCTTATAACAATTTAAATCGTGTCTTCAATCTATTGACAGGTAACCTTGGTTATCACACAGCTCATCACCACAGACAGGGTGTACATTGGTCTAGATTGCCTGAGTTACATGCCACGATTGCGGATAAAATCCCTGAGCATCTCTACTTGCGTTCTTTATACTCTCATAGATAACTAGTTTCTCGAGTAGTGTATTAAAGCTTGTTCGGTGTACTAAATAACATGGTGCACCGAACTACGTAGTTAGATCTTATTGGTCCCTTTGTACTAATTCGAAAATTTAAACTAGCCTAATATAAGTTTATCTATTTGGGTGTTTTTAGGTAGTTTCTCGCCAATTAACTCACCTGTTTCTGCATGATAGGCTAAGCCTGTCATTACTTTCTTAAATACACCTTTCATCATAGGGCGCATTAAAAGGCTTCCCATTAGTAAGCCAAGCGGCCCGCCTTTTACAACGAAATCTGCCGACATAAAAATTTCACAAGATTTAGCATCGATTGCCTTAACGCTCATTTTAGCTTGCATGCTTTTAAGAGGAAGTGAGTGATCAGAAAGTAGTATGGTATAACCTTGGCCTTCCTGATATTAGATGATCTCTTCAACTAGACTAGATCCATCTTTAAAGGTGCAGCGACGTTTGGCACCTAATCCTCGATGAATATCATTGATGATAGGGGAGGAGGTAATTGTGGTCGCAAACTTCTCAACACTGGCATAGTCGTCAAGTATGTTCCAAACTTGCTTAGCAGGTAGGTTAACTTTAATTGTGTTTTCTGCATGATGTGACATAGCTATTTACCTTTCTAAAAGTGAGTTAGATCTTTAATAAGTTCATTTTTTCGTTACAACAGGGTTTTTTAATTAGGTTTTCTCTGCTTTTATGCCATTAATAATAATGACAATAGAGCGTATGAGGTTGCGCTCGAAATCAGGCTTTAGCATTTGAAATTCTTCTAAGGCATAGACCTGATTAAGCGCATCGTTTTGCCTGCTACCTGCCCAATAATTAGCTGTTGCGGCATAACTTAATGTGAGAAATTGAAATGCATTCTCACCTTCAAGAGCGGGATAAATTCTGCTAATTTCAAGCGCTAGCTGATATAAAAGCCCTTTAGATTTACGTTTAAACTCAATTAACTCTTCGTAGGATGAATTTGCTTCCAGTGCAATAAACGTAAGGGGAGTCAGATCTAAAAACTCTGGGTGTTTTAATAAGATTTCAACCCAGGATTGTGCAAACTTGAGACTATCTTCTTCATGGTCAAAAGCCTTTAACTGGTTAATAAAATCGTTAAACTAGTTTTCAAATAAATCCCCAAACACGTTTAAAAAGACTTCTTCTTTAGAGGTGAAATAACGGTACATATTGGACTTGGTAAAGCCTGCTTGAGCTGCAATGCCGTTAAAACTTACACCCTCGTAACCCTTTTCTTTAAAAAGTGTGAAAGCAGCCTGATAGATGGCCTCTTTCCTTTCACTTTTTTGTCGTCTGTTCTCGCTCTTTGCCAATTCATAAGGTGTTTATCTTGACTTGAAATATTTAAGTGTCTGGCGGTCTCTTATTTAAAGATTAAGAGACCGATGATCTTTTGTTAAATATTTAATCCAAAATTAATGATTTTTATTATGGGGGGTGTCGGTTTCTTCGCCTTAAAGGCTTCGTTTCAGGCTGTTTTAGGTAAGATTAGCCTTGTAATCTTGGTATCATGTTTCTAAGAGCGTCTATGGAAAGGCAAGGAATGAAATGAAAGCAGAAATGGTAAATCAATTAGTTAGGGTTTTCTCAACAAGAGTAAGCTTGACGCAAGATGACTGGGATAAGTTGTTAGCGGAAATGACTATTAAGGTTTATCAGCCAAAAGATTTGATTTTTTCTTTCAATGATAAACCAAACAATATTTATTTTGTGATTGAGGGGATTGGGCGATATTTTTATATTGATCAAGAAGGAAGAGAGAGAAATAAATCTTTAGTAAGGGCTGGTGGGGCTTTTGCCAGTATTAGTACCTTAGTTGAAAACAGCCCTAGTCCTTTTTATACGCAAGCCATAACCCCATGTCGGGTTGCGGCAATAGATTATGCTTCTCTCGTAAAACTTGCACAAGTACACTCAAATATAATGACTTTTTTACTACAGCTTTTTGAACGCCTTGTGTTAAAGAAAGAGAAGAGAGAAGCCAGTTTTTTACTTCTGTCGGCAAGAGAGCGTTATCAAATATTTTTAAAGGAATTTGAAGGTGAAAGTCATTTGATTCCCTTAAGGCATGTGGCTATGTACCTTGGTATTACAGATGTGAGCTTATCTAGAATTAGAAAAGAGATGGACTTAACATAGGTAAAGGTGAAGCCAAATATTTCCCAGTAAAGTAACTAAACACTTTATTGGAGAACGAAAATGAAAAAACTACTGCCACCTATATTATTTTTACTTTTTATTGTTTTGATATTAGCTAGTTGCTGGTTATTAGGTTCGCGTCATAATTTAGCTTTCCCCTACAATTTGCTAGGCATACCTTGGATCTTGATTGGCTACTTGATGGCGATAAAAGGAAAAAACCTATTTAAAAAACGAGATACCAACATCATGACATTTGAGCGGCCAGATAAGTTGGTGACAGAAGGGCTTTATCGTTTTAGTCGAAATCCTATGTACCTTGGTTTTGTAATCGCCTTATTTGGTGTTGCACTAGTAAGTGGTGCTGCCATTAGCTCGTTCTTATGGGTAGTCTTATTCGTTATTATTACCAATATGTGGTACATCGCGTTTGAAGAGAAGGTGATGGTAGAGACCTTCGGTCAGGAATATGAAAATTACTGTAAAAGGGTAAGGCGCTGGATATAAGGGGTTGTTATCTAGCCTTTTAAATTTATATGAATAGATTTTTTTAGAGGAAATATGGATATTTCATTGTTAGTAGATCATCAACAAGATGCACACCTTATTGCTAAATGGTATTTGGTAGAATGGGGACACAGTATGCCAGAAACAGTTAAAACGACGTTAACTGAGAAGGTTTTATTAGGGGCTAATAAAGATACTTTCCCTATGACTATTCTGGCACATATGGATCAAGCGTTAGTGGGTGTTGCTGAGCTTAAATATCGCGAATTAGAACAATACCCCAACTGGCATCATTGGTTAGATGGCGTGTATGTACCGAGTGAACACAGAGGTAAAGGCGTTTCTAGCAAATTGATTCTTGAGGCCATTGCAAAAGCAAAACACTTAAAGGTTCAATCGTTATATTTGCGGTGTGAAGACCATAATATCGCACTGTATGAAAAGTATGGATTCGTCTCTGTTAAGACAGAAATGGATAGGGTTGGGAATAACGATGTTAGAAAAACTGTGATGGTGTTAACGATCAGCGAGAATGCTTCAACAGCAAATATCGTAGCAGCTAACTTATGAGTATTTCACTGGGCCAAACTGCTTTAAGTCATGTTGCGATTAGTTGCACCGATTTAGAAAGATCGGTTAGGTTTTATACTCAGGTGTTAGGCCTTGAGGTGAATGAATCTCTTGGTCGTAATAAAGGAAATATAAAAGTAGCGATAGGTGCTGGCACCTATATTGAGTTATTCCCTTTTGAAATGTATCAGGCGCGCAACCTAGGTGCTTTAGTGCACTTTGCCCTGAATGTCAGATGTTTGAAGACTGCTATGGCATTTCTTGAATCTAAAGGCGCTCCCATTCTTAGGGGGCCTTTTGATATTAAGGGGCAAGATGAGCAAACAATTGCAAGACGTGTTGTTTTTATTCAAGGGCCTGATGGAGAAGAAATCGAATTAGTGCAAAGCATTTAAAACGATGAGTTTTATTTTAAAGGACATCATTTAAATAATTTATGGAATAGAAGGATCTATGACAAATAATCAATTTCGACTTTACCCTGTTATCCTTGTTGTATTTTTAGGCTGTGCGGGTGTTTCATTTCCTTATCCCATTTTGGCTCCCTTATTTTTAGCCGATACACCCAATGTATTGAATAGCTTTTTAGGTATTCAAGCTGAGTTATTGCTTGGGGCGGTCATTGCTGCATACCCCTTAGGCATGATTATCGGTAGCAGTGTTCTGGGAGCTTGGTCTGATCGTATAGGGCGAAAGCGTTTATTAAGTCTGTCACTCATTTTTACGGTTATTGGTTATGCTGTCAGTGCCTTAGCGCTTTATTATGGCAATTATCTTTTATTTTTAGCCACGCGCTTTTGTGTCGGTTTGTGCGAAGGTAATGTGTCGGTGGCTAGGGCTATTGCGACAGATTTAGCCGGCGACGCGGATAAATCTATCATGCTTTCTAAAATAAATGCTGCCGTATATTCTGGCTTGCTTGCAGGGCCAATCATAGGAGGTAGTTTAGGTGAGCTTGCTGTAGAGTTTGCCTTTGTATTAGCTATGCTGATTTATATTTTTTGTTGGCTTATTGTGTTGTTTTGGGTACAAGAGACGAAACAAAATACTCTCAATTCAGCTCAGAAAAAATCTAAATTAGCATTATCAAAAATTCTCTCCAATAAAGGTTATTTAAGCCTTTTAGTTGTACAGCTGGTCATGGCAGTAGGTACCACAGGAGCATATCATTTTATTCCCGTTTGGCTAACGAGTGTGCATGAATTAGGGCCTAAAGACATAGGTTTTAATGCTGCTGTTATGAGTGCATTTATGATACTAACAAGCCTATATTTAGTGAAAACACTTACCCAAATGATGAGTAAAGAAGCAATTTACATTGTGTTTGCGAGCCTGCTTGCCTCTTTGTATGGGTTAATGGTGTTCTTACTTGTCAATTTGTCGCTGTATGCATTTATGCTAACTGGCATTTCTATTGCTCTGTTAAGCGGTACTTTTCCCGCTTATGTTGTTGAATGTTTAGGGCAGGAACGTTCAGGGTTGTTGCTTGGAAGTTTGAGCTCAATGACGAGTATAGCGTCTGTTATTGTCGCTATTATCGGTTCTTTATCACTCACTTTAAGTCATAGTGCACCGATTTTAATATCTGCAGTTTTTTGCGGGTTAAGCGCTTGTTTATTTTTGTGTGTGATTCTGTTCAAAGATGATACCTATCTCAGCGAGCTAAATAAGTAAGCGAGTTAAAGTGGTTTAGCTGCTTTAATTATAATGAATAGGTTGAATGAAAAGAAGATTATTAATATTAAGGTTTTCTTATATAATGCGCGCATCACAACTTATGCTTTATATTTCGAAAGCCTCATTTTTGGGCTTTTATATGGATGTATTATGCCCCGTATTCTCTTAATTCTAGTGTTAATGCCATGTTTGAATAGTCACGCAGATGAGAGCTTCTCTGCAGAAAAATCTCAGTCTGCCACAAGGTTTGATGTGCTTTTAGGTCCTTCATTCGGTGATAGAAGCATTACTATCACTGATAAAAATAGCTCTCAGGAAGCGGCTAAATTCACAACGGATGGTATTGAATTTGTACCCAGTATTTCTATTCGTACAAAGCCTGAATATATCTGGGACGATAAGAATTGGTCCTATACTTTTTCCGCGAACTTTGTCTCATCAAAGCTCGATAAACAAGTACAAACAGAGGGTTCAGTGTCCTCTAATTTGAATAATTTAGGCACCGAAATAGAAGGACTATCCATCTACTTAACGCCAATTCTCTATTACCAGTTTGCTCGTGAAACACCCGATACTTGGCAATATAGAGCGGGGGTAGGCATGGGGATAGGTTACCAGGACCATGAAGGCAGTTTTGTTGTCTCTAATTCTGATCATGCTAATTTTAGACAGACGGAAAAGGTGAACTATTCTGGCGTCAGTTTATCCACAGGTATCTATTTAGAAGCCAGTTATAAACGTCATCATATTATGTTTAATGGTGATCTTATCGCAACATCGCCTTCAAACTCTGAGTATCAATACTTAGAAAACAATATTTCGTTAAAATATCAGTATCGAGTGCATTCCTTTATGCTTGGCTTCTAATTAGAGATTAGCTTCTCATTAAGGCCTTACTTTCTAATTAAAGGTTACTCTGCTTATAGCCTGTATGATGGCTAAATGGGGCCTTAATCTCAGCTCCAATTAAAATTTTTAGATGAACCTTCAGGAAAACAGCCAATATGTCTCTACTTTTTAAAGAAATTGATAGCCAAGCTTCACCTATCGGTGAAATTTCATTGCGTAGGCGACGTATTCCTGCACTTGGCGATCGGGATATTTATGAGGTAAAGCTTGGTGAAGAGTTTTTAATGTCGAGTATGTTTGTTGATGCTGAAGAGGCGTTATCAGAGCTTGGACTTGCAGCAGTACAAGGGGATGATTTAAGTGTCGTTGTGGGTGGTTTAGGGCTGGGTTATACCGCCGTCACAGCACTTAAAGATTCACGTATTAAGGAGCAACTCGTTGTTGATTTTCTTGATACTGTGATTGGTTGGCACAAAGAGGAATTAGTCCCTCTTGGTAAAATATTAAATGCAGATCCTCGCAATCGCTATATTCATGGCAGCTTCTTTGATTTAGCTATTGACCCTGATAATGGCTTTGACCCTGAAGCACCAGGTAAAAAGTTTGATGCTATCTTGTTAGATATCGACCACTCGCCAACTGAGTTCCTTGCCGCCACTAATGCCTCATTTTATTGTACTGAGAAACTAGCATTGATGGCAGAGCAGCTTAAACCACAAGGTGTGTTTGCCATGTGGTCACAAAACCTGCCTGAAGAAAGCTTTGAAACCTTGTTAAAAACGGTGTTTGATAAGGTTGAATCACATGTTGTGAAATTTGATAATCCGTTCCAAGGTGGCGTAGCGACAAACTCTGTTTATGTTTGCGTGAAGGGCTTATGAATAAGCATGCTAGTGTAAACCTTCATTTTTATAATATTTGAGAGAAAAATTTAAACGATGAAAATACGTTTTGAAAATGCAGCTGATTATAAAGCGATTGAAGCCATTACTTATCAAGCGTTTGAAAATCACCCACATCACGAACCTGGTGCCAAACCGAGCGAACACCTTATTGTTAATGGTTTAAGGAATAGCGGTGCATTGACGCTTTCATTGGTGGCTGAAAATGAAACCGGCATAGTAGGGCATATTGCATTCTCACCTGTAAAAATTGCAGGTGAAGCTAGTTCATGGTTTGGATTAGGCCCCGTATCTGTTAAACCTGAGTATCAAGGTAAAGGGGTTGGTAGTCAGTTAATCTTAAAAGGTTTAAATGAGTTAGCCTCTCAGGGTGCACAAGGCGTTGTTTTATTAGGAGAGCCAGAATATTACGCTCGTTTTGGCTTCAAGGCAGACAGTGAGCTGACTTTAGCTGGTGTACCGGCGCAATACTTTCTCGTTAAGGTGTTAACCTCATTACCTTTACCAATGGGTGAAGTAAGTTATCACCAAGCATTCAATGTTTAATCTAATTTGATTATCTTGACTACTGTTTATATAAACAGTATTTTTTACTCATCTGTATTTTATGAGTAACTAAGATGATTGAAATTAAATCTTCCAAAGATATGACGCGCCTTCGTCGTTTAGCTTTAACTGCTCAAGGTTTATTACAAGCCCAACCATTTGGAAGTGGCAAGTTAGGCGCTTGTAATGCCATCAATCATCTTGGTTATGTGCAAATTGATACGATTTATGTGGTGGAAAGAGCACATCACCACGTTTTGCACTCTCGGGTGCCCAAATTCAAAGCAGAAATGACAAATGAACTAATGCTTAATGGTGACATTTTTGAGTATTGGTCCCATGCTGCTGCTTTCTTACCTATGTCTGATTTTCGTTATTCATTACTTTATAAAGAAGCAATTAAATCAGGCCAGACCCACTGGTATAAAGACCCTGATACCGCTTATATGGCAGAACTCTTAGCACGTGTTCGCTCTGATGGGCCGCTACGTTCTCGTGATATTGAGACACAAACTAAGAAACAAGCAGGCTGGTGGGATTGGAAGCCTGCAAAAAAGGCTTTAGAGCAGCTTTATATGCAAGGCGATTTGATGGTGAGTAGCCGTGAAGGATTCCAAAAAACCTACGACTTAACTGAACGTGTTTTACCTGACGATGTAAATACGAGCTTTCCTAGTCTTGAAGAGTTTGCTGAGCATTTATTGTCACAGCAATTAAGGTGTCATGGTTTTGTGTCTCTTAAAGGGCTTACTTATTTAAGACGTAATACTGGTTTGCGTAAAGCAATGAAAGCTTTGTTATCCGCCCGACTAGGTCAAGGGCTTTTAGAACAAATTCAATTAGTTGATGGTGAGATTTATGTGATGGAAAAGGGGGCTTTAGAAAGTAAGCTTCCAAGATCACTAAAACGATTTCAAATATTATCGCCTTTCGATAATAGCCTTATACAAAGAGAGAGACTGAAAAGTATTTTTGGTTTTCAATATCAAATCGAATGCTATGTGCCAGAAGCAAAGCGTCAATATGGTTATTTTAGTTTACCTCTTTTGTACCAAGATGAATTTGTCGGTCGAATGGACTGTAAAGCCCATCGTAAAGATAAACATTTTGAGATTAAGTTTTTACACTTTGAAGACTCTTTTATAGATAAAGTGTCAAAACATAAAAAAGGTTATGAAGCTGAATTCGTGGTCTCTAGTTTTGCAGAAGCGCTTCAAGCATTTAGCCGTATTCAAAAGTGTGATAGTACTTCACTTACTAAAATGCAGCCAGTGCACCTGCATAATGATTTTGTTAAGGCGCTTGAAATGCTTAACGGGAATCATGAACTCTGTAAATAACAGTTTCCATTAAAATAAGTCAAAAGGAATAGCTGAAATGCGAGAGACATTTAGGGATAAAATTATCCAAGTATGTAATCAGAAAATAGAGAGTAAAGGCGACAATGTTGGCTTATCGTTTTATGCCTTTTTCAAGAATAAAAATGATGATCCTGATTTGCTAATGGAAGCGGCTACTTGGTGGATTCAAACACACGAACTAGATCATTTCGAGAAGGCGACTAAAATCAAAAGCATGGTCGAAAAAGGTGATTAGCTTCTATTAAATAGGCCTTGAACGAAATTGGCTTTGAATGAAATAGGTCTTGAACGAAATAAGCTGAGAACGAAATGAATAAAGTGAATACTAAAAAGCTACGTCATACTAAATGGACTGCGATTCAGCCACAAAATAAAGAAAAACACTTTCTTGTATCAGATGTTGAGTTTGACTTAGAGGGCAATGTGATTAGATGCCAGCTTGAAGCGATTATGACAAAGCGTTTGTTTGACATTAATTGGCAAGACTTAAGAGATAGTCAGGTTTGGCAGCAGGGCTGGTGTTAGAAGTCCTTTACCTTATATTCAACTAAATATAGCTAGATTAAAACCAGATACAGGCAGCTTAAGTCGCCTGTATCTAGCTAATTTAAAGAGAAGTCTTAAGAGCCTTCTTTGTGTAAATGAACATCCATTTGTGGGTAAGGAATGCCAATGCTATTTTTATCAAAAGCGTATTTAACGGTTTCAAGCAGATCTGCTCTGACATTCCAATAATCTTCTGAGTTAACCCAAGGTCTTAGGTTAAAGTTTACTGAGTTATCAGCAAGCTCAGCGACAGCAATAACGCACTCAGGATCTTTTAAAATACGCTCATCAGCAGCAACAATTTCTTCCATAATCTGTTTTGCTTGACGAATATCTGCGTCATAGCTGATTCCTACAACAAGATCTAGACGGCGTGTCTTTTCACGAGAGTAGTTGATAATAGAACCATTCATCATGGAAGCATTAGGTATGATCACAACGCGATTATCGGGTGTTTTAAGATAGGTATGGAATAGCTCGATTTTATCCACTGAGCCTGACTCACCACCACCTTCAATATAATCACCGCTTTTAAATGGTCGTAACAAGATAATAAGTACACCAGAGGCAAAGTTAGATAAGGAGCCTTGTAAAGCCAAACCAATGGCTAAACCTGCCGCACCTAAAATAGCGATAAAGGAGGTCGTTTCTACACCAACTTGATCTAACGCCATTAAAATAACGGCCGCAAATAGAAGTGCATAGATAATACTGGTAGAAAAGCCTACTACTGCTTTATCAACGGAAGATTTTAGCATGAGGTGCTCGCACCATTTTGCTAATTTTGCTGCAACAAATTTACCTATAAAGAAGATGACAAGTCCAATGACTAAATTAGTTGCCCCTTCTGTGATGAGTGGCATCCACTGAGCGCCTTGATCAAATAAGTCCTCTATGTCCTTCATACTTTTAAACCTCAATTCCTAGAATTAATAATGATTAGTGAATTGGTTTGAATAGTAAGGCTTATATGTGAAATAGTCTTCACTAAGTTTGTTAGCAAACAATCAATTATTGTTATCTTTAAGTTAACTAAAGCCGATAAAACTTTAAATTAAGCTGTTTGAAAAATAAGGTGGGTGAAAAACACTCATTTTAATGATTTGTTAGTCAGGATATTGAAAAGACATTTAAAATTAGCTTTTTTGAATTAGATAAGTGGTTTAATACTCGTTAGATTCGATTCGTTTTCTCAATGAAGGCCTAAATTCGTGGAAAATATAAAGGTAACAGGTAACAGGTAACAGGTAACATGGAATGTTAATCTAAGTTATTAATTTACAAGCAGGGATGCAAATGATTAGAAAGGCCAATAAAGATGATATAAAAGCCATTTGTTTTTTATCAAATGAAATAAATGCCGAGCACCATGATGCCATGCCTAATACCTTTTCTGCGCAAGGTGAAATAGATCGTGATGCCGATTTTTGGCTCGCTCATATGGCAAGAGAAGAAAGCGATATTCTACTCATCGAAAGGCGCGATGAAATAGTTGGAATGGCCGCTGTATCGATTCCAACTGGACCAAAGCCATCATTTTTTATAGATAAGAGAATTTGTCACTTAACGACCATTTTTGTCGCTTCTTCTGCAAGGCGACAGGGTTTTGGTAAAAAGCTGATTCGTGCGGTGGAGGAGCATGCTCATGAGAACGGCGCGTCTGAAGTGCTGTTAGAAGTGATGCAATTTAATCAATCTGTCATAAATTTTTATTTGTCTTTGGGTTATGGTGACTTCTCAACGAAATTGGTGAAACTTTTGAATTAGTCTGGCAGGCTATTAATCTATTAATCTATTAATCTATTAATCTATTAATCTATTAATCTATTAATCTATTAATCTATTAATCTATTAATCTATTAATCTATTAATCTATTAATCTATTAATCTATTAACCAAACTGGATTGGATATGAATATATTGGTATATGGAGATTCACTTTCATGGGGGATTATTCCGAATTCCAGAGACCGTTTAGTCTTTGCTAAGAGGTGGACTGGTGTTTTACAGCAAAAATTAGGGGATGAGTGTCGAGTAATAGAAGAATGTCTAAATGGCAGAACAACTATTTTTAATGATGTTACTCGGCCACAAAGAAATGGGCTTGAGACAGTGAAAATGGTTCTAGAGTCTCACTCACCGATTGATCTAATGATCATTATGCTAGGAATTAATGACTTTCAGGATGTCATAGGTGCCAACGCTAAAGAGAGTGCTACTGGTCTCGCTAATCTTATTCGTACAGTACAGAGTGTAATGCCAGAACCAATGGCGAAACCGATTCCGCTTTTGGTCATCATTCCCCCAGAAATAAAACAACCTTTGGGGCAAATGTCGGTTAAGTTCTCAGGTTTTAAAAAAGGGAAGGGGTCGGAAGCTGAATACTTGAAACAAATTAAAGCGCTCAAAGTAGATACATTATTAGCTTCTGACCATGTTTCATTAAGTCAATTTGATGGTATTCATCTAGATGTGGAAGAGCATTTTGTTTTGGGACAGGTGATCGCTGAACGAGTGTTATCAATACCTAAAACACTTTTGTGAAATTCTAGAGCTAAGGAACAAGTATTTAATGAATAGAAAAACTGAAGAAGAAACAAAAGTGAATTGGATCATTAGACCTGCAACCTCTGATGATGCTCAAGGGGTGATTAATATACTTAACCCTATTATTAAAGAGGCTAAATATACTATCTTAGACATCCCTTTTTCTTTGGAAGAGGAGGTGGCTTTTATCGAAAACTTCCCTGTAAATGGCATTTTTAATTTAGCGATCCATCCAGAAACTCAGCAAGTAGTGGGTTTTCAAGTGATAGAACCCTTTGCAACCTACACCCATGCCTTTGATCATGTGGGAGTCATTGGTAGTTTTGTTGATTCTGGATTTATGCGACAAGGTATTGCATCAAGTTTATTTCTAGCAAGCTTCGAAATAGCGAAAACAATGGGTTATGAAAAATTATTTGCCTATGTCAGACAAGACAATAAAAGGGCACTTGCGACTTATTTAAAACAAGGCTTTGAGCAAATAGGGCTTGCTAAAAAGCACGCAAAAATACGTGGCGAGTACATTGATGAAGTCTTAATTGAGAAGTTTTTGTAATTGATTTTGAAATGTGTAATAGGTCCAAAGCAAGTGAGTGGTGATAGTGTTTATTTTGATAAAAAGCTGATTTTTTCTGAAACAGCAGCGTTAGCCTAAGGATAAAAAATGGTGCGTCACTTTTTGATAATCAACTTTCTACTTTTTCTGTCATTAAGTCTAAATGCCGAAGAAAGAATTGTATTTGAGCATCAGGAAGCCACATTGGCAGGTGTTTATTTACCCCAATTAAATCATGATGAAGCAAAAGCAGTGATTTTGTTTGTTCATGGTGATGGCCCTCTTGCATATGATGCTGAGGGTTACTATGAGTTTGTTTGGCAACCCTTAAGACAATTAGGGTATGCAATATTTAGTTGGGATAAAGCTGGAGTCGGCAGCTCTTCTGGTAATTGGCTTAATCAATCTATGCTAGATAGGCAATCAGAAGTGAATGCCGCAATTCAATTTATCCAAAGTAAATATGGTTATACCAAGGAAACTACAGGGCTGTTGGGTTTTAGCCAGGCTGGATGGGTTCTACCTGCAATTGCTGCACAGCCCAATGACATTGGATTTATGATAGGGATAGGTTTTGCTACTAACTGGAAACAGCAAGGTCAGTATTATTCAAAAGTTAAACACACACTTGCGAATAAAACCTCTAAAGAGATTGAACTTGAATTAGCGAACTATGAACAAGATTTTAGCTTTTTAAAGACTCAGCCTAGCTACGATAAATATGTTGAAAGCAATGAATACGTTAAAGACGATGATAAGCAGGCAATGTCTCCTGACAGATATCAATTTGTCTTAAAAAATATGGATGCTGATGCGTCAAAGGAATACAGCAAAGTCTCTGTACCTAGTTTATTCATGTGGGGGGAGGATGATTTAAATGTTGATGGAAAGTATGAATTTGGGTACTTAGAAGAGATTGATAATAAATGGTTAACCTCGAAGCTTATTCCAAACGCAAGTCATGGCATGCTAGATTCGTCTATGTTTAATACTCAAACCTTTGGGTTAACTCAGTGGTTGAAAATGATGTGGTATGAAGAAGACTCTTTTGCAACTTCATTTTTACCAGAATTAGTTCAATGGTTAGAGGTGGATAGGTTAGAAGTTTATCAACAAAACGTTAATCATAAGGCCAAACATTAAAATATTTGGCCTTATTCATTTATTAACTAGTGATTATCAAGTTAAAAAGGACTGTAAATAGTCTCTTGTCTTTTTAGATAAACTCGCTTTTTCATCTTCACTGATAAAGCTGGCTTCAATAGCATTAAGGGTAAATTGCGTGGCCTCTTCTTTACTCATTGGGTGGGCGTTGGCCACCGCAAGAAAATTATCTGTCATATAACCACCGAAGTAGGCTGGATCATCAGAGTTAATGGTGACACATAAGCCTTTACGCATAAGCTCTATGATGTTGTGGTCTTGCATTTTCTCAAACACTTTAAGTTTTGTATTTGATAAAGGGCAGACGGTAAGAGGAATTCTTGTTTCTGCTAAGGTTTTAACCAGTTCCTCATCATCGGTACAGCGAACGCCATGATCTATGCGGGTGATCTTAAGTAAATCTAAGGCCTCTGTAATCCAGTTTGCTGGACCTTCTTCACCCGCATGGGCGACTGTAAAAAAGCCTTCATTAATTGCTTGATTAAATACTCTTTCAAACTTTTCAGGCGGGTTACCTAACTCAGATGAATCTAGACCGACCCCGATAATTTTATCTTTATGAATAAGTGCAGAGCCGAGTGTTTCAAATGCAGAGGCTTCATCAAGATGACGTAAGAAGCACATAATGAGTTTACTGCTTATCCCTAGATGAGTTTTGCCTTTTTCTAATGCCCTATGTATGCCATTAACCACGATATCAAAATTAACTCCCCTTTGAGTGTGTGTTTGAGGATCAAAGAAAATTTCAGTATGAATGACATTATCTTCTTTACAGCGCAGTAAGTATGCCCAAGTGAGGTCAAAAAAATCTTCCTCTTGGATGAGTACGTTCGCTCCTTGATAGTAAATATCTAAGAATGATTGTAGATTATGAAACTGGTAGGCGTCTTTAACCTCTTCAATACTCTTAAATGGGATGCTAACTTTGTTACGTGTTGCAAGCTGAAACATGAGGTCAGGCTCTAAAGTGCCTTCAATATGTAAATGAAGTTCTACCTTCGGTAGCTTTTCAATAAAGTTTTTCATGACAGAATCCTTAATAAACTAATTTATTAAGCACTTATCTTCTTAGTAAACTGAGGCTGTTTGGTTACAAAGAGAAAAGCGCATAACGCAAGACTCTTCGTAATCAGGAATTATCGGTTCCTGGTAGAGACCCCCAAACCATATCATTGGGGTTATACGAGAGGGCTTAAAACATTTAAGCTTATTTACTATTACCTGATTTTGTTGATGAGTCAATATTTTCAATCCAAATTCATTTCACTAGCTAAGCTTTTCTCTTTATTGATATCCTGATAAAGAGAAGTATTGATAAGGAATTACCATGACTAATGAGATGTTTAACCTATTTTGCCAAGGCTTCACTGGAACTAGCCATGTTGTGCAATGGGGAAATGCTGACGTGTGGAAAGTCGGAGGAAAAGTGTTTGCAGTTGGCTGGCTTAAAGAAGGGAATATGGCAATTACTTTTAAAGTATCCGATACTAATTTTGACTTTTTAGGTCAGCACCCAGATTACCAACCAGCGCCTTATTTTGCTAATCGCGGTATGAAGTGGATACAAATTATTAATAGTCACTCTGATAATGATGACGACTTAAACTACTACTTGTCAGAGTCTTATCGTCTAGTCTCTTTAAAGTTGACTAAGGCAAAACAGAAAGAGTTAGGTTTAAATCAAGTTGCAAAATAGTATCTGATATTTTTTCTATAGTTGAATGCTTATATCTAAGGGAATAAGAATGAAAATAGCGGTTTTTTGTGGTTCAAGTAATGGTAACAATCCAGAATATGTTAAAGCGGCACAAGCTCTTGGACGTTACTTTGCTGAACAAGGCATTGACCTTGTTTATGGTGGCGGAAAAGTTGGCTTAATGGGAGCCATTGCTGATTCAGTTTTAGCTCATGGAGGTAAGGTTTTCGGGGTTATCCCAGAACATTTGAAAGAAAGGGAAATTGCTCATAGAGGGTTAACTGAGCTAAGGGTTGTTGCTGATATGCATGAGAGAAAAGCTATGATGGCGGATATGGCAGATGCATTTGTTGCTCTTCCTGGAGGTGCAGGAACTTTAGAGGAAATTTTTGAGGCTTGGACTTGGGCTCAATTAGGTCATCATACTAAACCTTGTGCGTTTTATAACGTGAACGGTTTTTATGACTTATTGAAAGAGATGATTAACAAGATGAGTTCTTCAGGATTTGTAAAGCCTCATTATGCCGATATGCTGATTCACTGCTCTGATGCAGAATCCTTGGTTAGTTCAATAAAATCGTATCAAGCTCCGCAAAAAAAGTGGCATTAGTCACGGATTAAAGTAGGTGATTTTTAGGGTATGGTGAAGGCTCTTAAGGGTTTAATTTAGCTTTACTTTTGTAGTGGGGGGAATATAGGCGACCATCCTTGATGCGCCATTCGTCGAAGACTGCTTTGATTTAATTAAGGTATTGACGACTATATTTAGACGATTTAGCGAACAGAATTGAGCAAAGTAGGCAAAAAAGTATACCAAAACCATAAACCAGCGCTTCATTCTCTATTAACTGATAAATACTAAAGAACATAACTGAGAAAACAATCACCAAAACTAGACTATGAAGCATTGGGTTATTTTTTGAAAAAATTGCATAACTTCTGAACATACTTTGATCTCATTCTTTAAAACGCGTTGTACTTTTGAAGCACCATCTACTGGCTGTTAATTAATAACAGATATATTAGATGAAAAGTTGTTTGTTTTTTATGCTTTATCTATCAAACTCGCAAATTTTTACATAACTAATTTAAATCGGGCTGTAATATTTCGTAATAATGTTAGTTTTGTATCTTTGTGTAACTTTTATGAGCGTAATATCATGTAATTGATAAGTTGAGTTTTACTCAAGGTTAATTTGAACTCACTTTTAAAATATTTAAATTAAGTTGTTGAATTTAATGGTTTTTATATTTTTTAAAAAACTTATGTTTCTTTGATTAGAGTCATTTTCGTTTTTAATTTTTATATTAATTACCTCTTTACCCCTTGATTTAACGCATGGCTTTAACAATTGTTACATGAAGATATTTATAAAACGCTTTTCGCTTGTTGAAATAATGAACTATGTAAAAATTAAGGAAAAAGCCTCTAAAAAATAATCAATATCTGCTAATTAATCAGATAAATACGTTTAAGAACCGTTTGGTTTGGCATGATGAGAATAGGTACCACTTTAATTTTTGTATAAATATCACACAAAAATATTCAGTATTAAATGTTTAGTATATTAATTTATTACATTTGGTAATTTCTGTTATTCAAAATTTGATATATCTCGTTTTTTTATTTAAAAATTCAATTTAACCACTCTAAGTCTAATCAGTCTCTAAATACTTGGTAACAAGTGCGCTTCCTAAAATGTTACTTAATATCAAGGATGATGATTAAGTAAGTTTCTATAATGATGCTCCTATATTCAATATATCTAATAAGCTCTTTTATTCGTGTTTGATGGGGAGTAGAGCTTGATAATGGCTAGCGAGCAAAACTTGAAATATGAAAATGGAATTTAACTTTAAGGCGGCCGGTCAAGGAAGGTTAGCCATTCAACTTAGTACTATCTCTTTGTTTAGTATATTGGCTGGTTGTGGAGGATCTTCAGATACTGGCACAAGTAACAATGCCTCAAGCTCATCTCAAAGCACAGGGTCCTATATTTTTTTTCGAGATCAAGATAGTGAGGTTGCTGAAATCGGAGGAAATTTACAGCTGTTAGTTCCAGAAAACAGTTCAGAAAAAGTTGAATCAGTTTCTTTGTATTGGGCAGACTTTTCTGGTAACAGATCTGGTGATTCATGGCTAACTGTAACAGTACCAGATAGCGGTGAAATTACTATTCCTGCAAATACCTCATTGCCCAATAAGATTAATGCGTTTCTTGTTTACCCTATCAATGCTGAGGGAGTTGAAGGTAGGTCTAATCTGATAAAATTTCATGACTTTATTGGTAATTCTTTAGTATCTGGCCCTGGTGGGATAGCAGACTCTTTAAATAACTCAGGTGATGACCATCCAGACTCTGGTGACGGGTTAACTAGGAACGGCGCTTGGTATTATGGTGGATTAAGCACTAAAGATAGGCCAAAAATACCCGCTTACAGATCTAACCTAGGTGGTGGTACTTGTGTCTATGACAATGGTTTGGTTGCTATCACTGATATGGCCAATGGCAGAGATGCCTATTGGGAAGCAAACTCGTCTAACGGGAAAGCGAATATTGTGAATGAAGTGGATTTCCCCGCCTTTTCATTCTTATGCGATGAAGTAACACCAACGAACCTTTCATTTGAAGTGCCTAGAATTAAAGATGAGCACGGGGCTTGGAGCTATTCAGCTATAAATGACGCTATGTCATATGGGACTTTTGTTTACGATTTTTTCCTTAAATACCTTGGAGAGCCTCCTCTCGATGACAAAATAAGAATTCGAACCCACTATGGTCCTGAAATAAGCCCAACAGGTTATGAGACAGCCCATTGGGATGGTGCTTATGTCAATATTCATGGAATCATAGATGTAAGTAAAATGGCCACATTAGACATAATCGCACATGAAGTCGGGCATGGCGTCTTAAGTCGTATTTCACAGTTAAAAGCATTTGATAATGAATTAAGCCATGATGCCTATACATTGCATGAAGCTTTTGGTGACATCTCTGGCGTTGTTGCAAAGTTTGAGTTTGCAGGCAAATTAGATTGGGTACATGGTGCTGAATCGAGAGCTAGGGTAAGGCGATTAAATCAAATTAAAACTGAAGCGACAGCAATAGAAAGTTATTTAGATTATGACGATGCTGATAAAAATTATTATTTAAGAATCGGTATGATTACTTATCCATTTTACCTTCTTACAAATAAGTGGGGAATTGATAATAGCTATGCAGTTGTACTAGATGCCGCTAAAGGGTGCTGGACTAGCCGCTCAACATTACCTCATGCCGCAGCTTGTATCGAGCAGGCTGCAATTAACAAAGGCTTATCTGAATCTGATGTAGAGGAAGCATTTAAAACAGTTAAAATTAAGTTGTTTGATGAGGGTGTCTTAAGCCATTTTACTTCGAATAGGAATAACCTCACCATTAATTTTAGTGATAATAGTAAAAGTACAGGCATTGTAAACGCTTGGTTTTGGGACTTTGGTGATGGTCAGAATTCACACCTTATTAACCCAACTCACACTTACACTAACGCAGGAACCTATAAAATTAAACTCACTGTGAGCGACAGCACAGGGGATAATGATAGTTTTGAAAAAGAGATAACAGTGGGGGAATAATCGATGTTAGGTACCTTTTGGTCAGTTAGTAACAGACAAACCTAATGTATGTTTTTAATCAATAGAATCCATAGAGAGTTAGAATGTGTCCTTTGTCCTAATTCGTGAGATCTTAAAGTAAGTTTTGATCTTTACTGAATAATCTCTTTGTTTAATACCTAACATTTAACTTTATGAAAGAGTATTACAAAGCGTAGGGACTCTGTGAAAATGGATTTTTCTTCTTTTCGTTGCAATCAAGCATCATATATTTTAGTCGTTAGTATTACGCTTGTCTCTTGTGGTGGAGGCTCATCAGACAGTGATCCAGTAACGAACACTCCGATTAATTTAATCGCATCTCCTCATTATTTTAGGGATTTAGATTCATCTACAGATGAAATAGGTGGCACATTACATTTGCAGCAAACCAATGTGGCTGATGAACAAGTGACTAGTGTTCGCTTATATTGGGCGGATGCATCAAACCATAAAAATGGTGGTGCTTGGTTAAATTCAGTTGCTTCAAATGATTTTAAAGTCACGATTCCTGACAATACGCCCATCCCAGCTAATACCAGCGCCTTTTTAATGTATCCAATAAATGAGGATGAAGAAGAAGGGACGCCTAGTGTTATTAAATTTCATGACTTTATCGGTAATACACTCGTTTCAGGTCCTGGGGGAATTGCAGATGCTTTAAAAAATACAGGTGATGACCACCCTAGTGCTGGCGATGGTGTCACACGTGATGGCGCATGGTACTACGGAGGCCTGAGTACTAATGATAGACCAAAAATTGAAGCCTTCCGTTCTGACTTAGGAGGAGGCACATGTGTTTATGACAATGGATTAGTCGCTGTTACTGATATGGCGAATGGCAAAGATGCTAACTGGGAAGCAAACTCTAAGAATGGAAAAGCAAATATAGTTAACGAAGCCGATTATCCCGCTTTTTCGTTTTTGTGTGATGAAATGGCTCCTGAAAACTTTTCATTTGAAGTCCCTAGAGTGAGGGATGAACACGGTGCATGGTCATACTCTGCTTTAAACGATGCAATGTTTTATGGAACAGAAGTGTACGATACTTATTTAAAATATCTAGGTGAGCCGCCTTTAGAAGATAAAATAAGGTTAAGAGCGCATTATGGTGAAGAAAATAATCTCATTGATGTTGTTTATTGGGATGGAGTATATGCGAACCTAAATGGAATAATGGATAAAACTAAGATGGTGGCTCTTGATATCATTGCCCATGAGGTTGCCCATGGAGTGTTAAGTAATATCTCTTCACTCAAAGCATTTGAATCAGAATTAAGTACTGATGCATTCACTTTGCATGAAGCTTTTTCTGATATATCTGGCGTGTTAGCTAAATATGAATATACAGGGCAATTAAATTGGATTCATGGAGAAGAGAGTCGCTCTAGCAGTCGTAGTTTAGATAAGATAAAAACAGAAGTTGGCGCTATTGATAGTTTTTTCGATTATGACGATGCAGGTGCTGATTATTATAAACGAATAGGCATGATTTCTTATCCTTTTTATTTATTAACAAGTAAATGGGGGATAGAAGATAGCTATAAAATCATTATTCATGCTGCAAGAAATTGTTGGACGAATCTATCGACTTTAACTCAGGCTGCAACTTGTATTGAGCAATCAGCCGTCAATAATGGCTTTTCTGAATCAGATGTTGAAGACGCTTTTAAAGCGGTAAAAATTAAGCTTTTTGAGGAAGGTGTACTTAGCCATTTTAATACCAATAAAGATAAGCTTACTGTTACCTTTACAGATAATAGCCAAAGTACAGGAACAGTAGATACTTGGTTGTGGGACTTTGGTGATGGAACAAATTCAAACCTAGTTAACCCTGTTCATACTTATGCTGTCGCTGGTGATTATAAAGTGACTTTGACAGTGAGTGACAGTACAGGGGATCAAGATAACTTTGAAAGAAGTTTAACAATCAGTACTGAATGATGCAGGATTACTCAACGTGATTTAGTTTCCGTACCTTGAATGAAAGTAAAAAATCATGTTAAAACTCTCCACCATTAAAGCTTAATAGAGCTTACAAATTAGCTTTATTTAAACCTGTTAGTGTAAAGGGGACGTTTTGTCGGATCAGGGTACTCATAGTAATGAGACTGAAGACGTGAGTAAGCCAATCGGTATTTTGATTTCAATTGGTTTTTGTATTGTTTTTATCGCTTTCTTTGCAGTTGTTATCATAGCAACTCAGTTTGATCTATTTCCTGCTTATGCAGCTGAAGGTTACTATTTTCAACAAACTGGTTTGTTTGTTAATTTCCTTTCAAACATGCTAATTTGCTTAGGGTTAGCTTGCTCTCTATGTCAACTGAAAAAAGATGCCATTTACTGGGCTCTTGGTCTATTTTTATTCGACTTGGTTTCTACTAGTTATTGGGTGTTTACTCATAATTGGTTTGATATTGTCGGTTTTAAAGAGCTTGTTGCAATTTCTATTTTCTGGACAGGAGTCTGTATCATTTTTGTCTACTGTCTGAATCTTAAAAAGAAAAAACTGCTTAGTTAAGCTGTCTATTAAATGTTGTTTCTGTTGAATTTTGCTAAGTCAGTAGCTTCTGATTCTTGCTTATTTTAGAATATAAAAAGCGTGAAGTGATAATTTTAAATATTTGATTTTAGAGAAAATATTATGCCAAAAGCCAGTGAGATTAAAAAAAATACAGCTGTTGAATATAATGGTGAAGTATATATCGTAAGGGACATAGAACGTTCTGTACCTCAGGGGCGTGCCGGTGGAAGCATTTATCGTATGCGTATGTACAATGTGGTTAACAACCACAAAATCGATGAATCTTTTAAAGATTCAGATATGATCAATTTAGCCGATTTAGTAAGACGTGCCTCTGCTTTCTCATACTCTGATGGTAATGAGTATGTCTTCATGGATAACGAAGATTACTCTTCATACAGCTTAGATAAAGATGCAATCGAAGATGAATTATTGTTTATCACAGAAGAGACAGCTGGCATTCAAGTAATTATGGTAAATGATTCGCCTGTTGGCCTTGAGTTACCTATTAATGTTGAGCTAACGATTGAGCAGACTGATCCATCCATAAAAGGTGGTTCAGCAACAGCGAGAACAAAACCTGCTGAATTAACGACAGGTCTTATTGTTCAAGTGCCTGAGCATATTTCGACAGGTGATAGAATTAAAATTAATGTGGAAGAGCGTAAATTTGTTGGTCGCGTAGACGCCAAATAAATTTATTATTCGCATCTTAAAGAGCAGTTTGTAATAAGACTGCTCTTTATTTGAGAGTCATTACTCTCCATCTCGTATTGTATCTTCAAAAAACTGAATAAATACCTGACTTGCTTTAGAAAGATAATGGCTCTTTTTCCAAGCTAACCCGAGTTTGAAACTCATTTTTGGGATGAAAGGAATTGCTTTTATCTCATGTTCACCAACTAGCGTTCTTGCTAAGCAAGTTGTGATGCCGACATCATTTTTAACTAAGCTTTTTTGTAATTCGATTAAGTTCGTCTCCATACGAATATCTAACTTAATTTGATTCTGCTTAGAAAAGTGGCTGACAGATTCTCTGAGGAAATAACCTTCGTGGAATAAGACAAGAGGGTAACGACAAAATTCAGCTAAATTCGTATGAGTGTTTAGGGCAAGCTCATGAGTGATTGCCATTGCTGCTACGACTTCTTCTTCCATTCTTGCTGTATAACGCAATTGATCATTTTCATGATCACATCTGACAAGGGCTAAATCTAACTCACCATTAATTAACATGGTTTCAAGAGCATCAGTGCCCTGATCGATAAGGCGTATCTTAATATCTGGATATTTTTTCTTAAACTTTGTTAGTAGTTCAGGAAAGAAGTAAGAACCCATCATGGCGGATACGCCAAGAGATACCTCGCCTTTCATGCCACCTTTAAGTTCCTCTAGGGCTAAGCTCATTTGCTGAGATTGCTCTAACAGGGCACTTGCATATTGATAAAAAACTTTACCATCTGCAGTAAGGAGCGCATTTTTTTCAGCCCTATTTATGAGTTTTAAACCAACTTCTTGCTCTAGCTTCTGCATAGCAATGGTTAAAGCTGGCTGGGCTATGCCTATTTTTCTGGCTGTACGGGTAAAGTTACCTAATTGAGCAAGTTGGCAGAAATAATCAAGACGTTTTAAGTTCATGAATAGGGCCTAAGTAGATCGAATTTAAATATAATAAATTTATTAAAAATATAAAAACTATATATTATATTTATTTTTTGTAAGTCGGTAGACTCAAACTAAATAAAGATAACATGTCTAATTCAGGAATTAATTATGAGCAAATCACTAACACCTTTTAACTGGCAAGACCCAATGATGCTGGATGCACAACTGACAGAAGAAGAGAGAATGATTCGAGATAGCGCTCATGATTATTGCCAAGAAAAACTCTTACCAAGAGTGCTAGAGGCAAATCGGAACGAACGCTTTGATCGTGAAATCATGAATGAACTAGGTGAGCTAGGTTTATTAGGCGCTACATTGCCTGAAGAGTATGGTGGAAGCGGCATTAACTATGTGAGTTATGGTTTGATCGCAAGAGAAGTTGAGCGAGTCGATAGTGGCTACCGTAGTGCGATGAGCGTGCAATCTTCTTTAGTTATGCATCCTATTCATACCTATGGTAGCGAAGCGCAGCGACAAAAGTATTTACCTAAGTTAGCAAGCGGAGAATGGGTTGGTTGCTTTGGCCTAACTGAGCCAGACTCTGGTAGTGATCCTGCTTCTATGAATACACGGGCTGTTCAAGTGGAAGGTGGTTATCGTCTAACAGGTAATAAAATGTGGATTACTAACTCGCCCATTGCAGATGTCTTCGTCGTTTGGGCCAAACTTGAGGGTGTGATTCGTGGATTTATTCTTGATAAAGGTATGTCTGGTTTATCTGCTCCAAAGATAGAGGGTAAATTTTCTCTGCGAGCTTCTATTACTGGTGAAATTGTCATGGACGATGTTTTTGTACCGGAAGAAAATATCTTCCCTGACATTAAAGGTTTGGCAGGACCTTTTGGATGTTTGAATAAAGCAAGATATGGCATTGCTTGGGGGGCGATGGGCGCGGCTGAATTTTGCTTTGAAGCAGCGCGTACTTATACCCTCGATCGTAAACAATTTAACAGACCACTTGCGGCCAACCAATTAATACAGAAAAAGCTCGCAGATATGCAAACTGATATTAGTTTGGGGCTACAAGGCTGTTTACAGATGGGCAGATTAATGGATCAGGAACAATGCCCTGTAGAGCTCATCTCCCTCATGAAGCGAAATAATTGCGGTAAAGCTCTAGATATCGCACGTGTGTCCCGTGATATGCATGGGGGTAACGGTATCAGCGATGAGTTTGGTGTTATCCGTCATGTGATGAACTTAGAAGCGGTCAATACCTATGAAGGTACACATGATGTGCACGCATTAATTCTAGGGCGTGCGATAACAGGCTTACAGGCATTTTGCTAATGAAAACGCCATTAGAGAATATTCGTGTATTGGATTTGAGCCGAGTCTTGGCTGGTCCTTGGGCATCGCAAATGCTAGCTGATATGGGGGCTCATGTTATTAAAGTTGAGCGCCCTAAAAAAGGTGACGATACTCGTTTTTGGGGGCCTCCATTTATAAAAGAGGCAAGTGCTGATCAGCCGCCACAAGCCGCATACTTTCATTGTGCTAATCGTAATAAAGAGTCGATAGCAATCGACATTCGTACCCAGCAAGGTCAAGCCGTTATTAAGTCTTTGATTGCCTGTTCTGATGTTCTGATTGAAAACTATAAAGTCGGCGGACTGGCTAAGTATGGGTTAGATTATGAGACTGTTCATAAACTCAATCCTAGACTTGTTTATTGCTCTATTACCGGGTTTGGCCAAAGCGGCCCCAGTGCACATAAAGCTGGGTATGATGCCATGATACAAGGCGAGGGCGGCTTAATGAGTCTGACAGGTGAGCCTGATGGTGAACCAATGAAAGTAGGCGTTGCCCTTGTGGATGTGATGACTGGCCTCTACGCCTCAAATGGAATACTTGCAGCGCTAATGGCCCGTCATACTACGCAATTGGGCCAGCACTTGGATATAGCTTTGTTAGATGTACAAATGGCGACATTGGCCAATCAAGGAATGAACTATCTTGCTAGTGGAGAGAACCCCAAACGGCAGGGTAATGGTCACCCGAATATTGTTCCTTATCAAACCTTTGCAACACAAGATGGTAATGTGATTTTAGCCATAGGGAATGATGAACAATTTGCCAAATTTTGCACCCAAGCTAAGCTAGGCTCACTACTCGATAATGATAGGTTTAAAACCAACGAACAAAGAGTCATACATAGGGATAAACTCATTCCTATTATTGCTTCCAGATTAGCTGAAGAAACCATGTCTTTCTGGATTGAGTCCTTAGAGCAGGTTGCTGTGCCCTGTGGTGCGGTTAATACACTTGATAAGGTTTTTAATCATCCACAGTTAAAACATAGAAAAATGGTAAGAGAACTTCCTGATAAAAAAGGGGTAAAGTTTGCCAGTATCGTATCGCCTATTAATTTGTCATCAACGCCCCTTTGCTATAAAAGTGCACCGCCAGATTTAGGGCAAGATAGCCAGAAAATTTTGCAACAAACCTTGGGGTTAGAGCAGGATGAGATTCAAGCCCTGTTTGAGTCTGGCGCAGTGGGTTAATTCAAAACATCTGGCTAGCCTTTATGGTAAGGGTTTAAAGGCTAGCCATAGCCCAAAACTAGCTTAACCAAGGGCTAACGAGATTTATGCTTTTAGTATTAAAGTTATCTAATAAATAGTTTCAATTTGCTTACCACAGCGTTTTTCAAAAAGTCATGGTCATTCTAAATGACACTCGTTTTACCTTGCCTGACATTCATCTTCCTTGTTGAAATCAGTTACCTATGAGAATTGAATTAAAACTTAATTTGCCTGTCTTTATAAGGCTCCATTTTCAATCAACCTCTAGAACAGAGTAATTTATGAAACGCAGGAAAGAATATCCAATGCAAAAAAGACTGATATTTCTATGCTTAATAAAAAGTGTGTTTTTAAGCCAATTAACCTTTGCAGGTAAGCTTGAAAATACCGCTTATACACTTGATCGTGATGACGAATCTAGCATCACTTTTTATCTAAAAAAACAAACTAACCCAGCTGAAAACTTACTCTTACTCATTCAAGGGTCCGACTGTAATAGTGTTTATCACAACAACACTATTAATAACGTTTTCTCTGTGAGTTTGAAGGATAAAGATGTATTAACCATAGAAAAATATGGCATTGATAAGAGTCTTAAGTGGCGAGTTGATAATGAGAGACAAGACTGTCCACAAGACTACATAGATCAAGATTCTCCATCTCAAAGAGTAAAGGATATTAAACACGTTTTAGAGCATGTTATGGCCGCTAAGCAGTATAAAAACTTGGTTGTTTTAGGCGGCAGTGAAGGAGCCTTGGTAGCAAATATCTTATCAGCTCAATTTGAGAAGGTTACTCATACCATTGCCATTAATGGTGGAGGAAGATGGTTTCTAGATGATGTTCTTTATAATATTGAACACACTTCGATGGGTGGAAGTGATGAGTCACAGAAACAGGGCTTTATAGGTTTTACTCAACATATTTTAAATAGCCCTAAATTTGATCTAACAATGAGTGGTCATGGCTATCGCTGGTGGCGTGAAATGCTTGAAATAGATCAAACTGAGGCGATTAGGCAGATAGATAATCCTATATTAATTATTCAAACTGAAGATGACAAAAATGTGTCTCCGAAACTTGCCTTGCAACAAGCTCAAATTTTAATGGCAACCAAGGATAATATCTTATATAAAGCCTATCCAAATTTAGATCATGGTTTTAAACGAGCAAGCGGTGTGTCAGAAGCCCATCGTGTTGTTGCTGATATACAAGCTTGGCTTAATCAAACTCTTGATTGAATAAAAGCAGTTGAAAACAAATTTAAGGATGAAGGAAGTGAAAGAAGGTAAGGCGTTTTTAGAGTCTAAAAGACTGAAACTAAGGCAATGGCAAGAAAGTGATTTAGTCGCTTTTGCCAAACTCAATAGCGACCCTAAAGTCATGGAGTTCTTTCCAAACCCATTAGGCAGAGAGCAAAGTGATAAACTGGCAGAGCGATTAAAGGCGAATATTAGTGAAAATGCTTATGGTCTTTGGGCTTTGGAGCTATTAGAAAGCAATACCTTTATCGGCTTTGTTGGATTAAATAAAGTGGAGGTAGGAACAGGAATTCCAGATGCTCCTATGGTTGAGATAGGCTGGCGTTTAGATGCAAGTCATTGGGGCAAAGGGTATGCACCGGAAGCTGCGAAGTTAGCATTAGATTACGCTTTTAGAGAACTAAAACTTGATGAGGTATATTCCTTTACCAGCTTATTAAATGAACCTTCTCAAAGAGTGATGCAAAAGATTGGTATGCAAAATACGAATCAAGATTTTGATCATGGGATGTTAGAAGAAGGGCATAGACTAAGGCGTCATTGCCTTTACAGAATATCATCCGATGATTGGCTATTAACAAAGTGATTTTTTAGGCTTTAATTGATTTAGAAACAAAATTAGTAAATTAAAACATTAACTTGCCAGCATTGTGCTAGCCTTAGGTGAATCGATTGCTAGGGGGATGTTGATGAAGTACCTATCTTTAGTTTTAATGCTATTTTTTTCTTGGCCACTTTTTGCTCAAACTCATGAAACATTAGATTTAACTCAATCCTGGGTAGGTTATACCGCTCTTGGAATATTTACTTGCGCCTATGTGTTCGTCATCTTAGAGGAGAAACTAGGCTTACGAAAATCCAAACCCGTTTTGATTGCGGCGGGTTTAATTTGGATTCTATTGGCTTATGTATACAAGAATGCGGATAAATCAGAACATATTGAAGATGCCATCCGTCATAATTTTTTAGAATACACTGAGCTATTCTTCTTTTTATTGGTCGCAATGACTTATATAAATGCCATGTTAGAAAGAGGGGTATTTGCCCAACTGCGTAACTGGCTTATTAATAAAGGCTTTTCATATCGGTCTTTATTTTGGGTTACTGGCATACTTTCTTTCTTCATCTCACCTATTGCTGATAATTTGACCACCGCCTTGATTATGTGTGCAGTGGTGATGGCTGTTGGTGAGGGGCATAGTAAGTTTATCGGTGTTGCCTGTGTCAACATTGTTGTTGCGGCAAATGCGGGTGGGGCCTTTAGTCCATTTGGTGATATAACGACTCTCATGGTTTGGCAAAAAGGCGTGATTGCTTTTACGGGCTTCTTTGACTTGTTTATACCATCACTTGTTAACTATCTTGTGCCTGCTTTTATTATGCAGTTTGCAATCGCCAAAGGCTGCCCTATGTCTTCAGTTACCAGCGAAAAGGTAATGAAATTTGGCGGAAGCACAACGGTATTGCTCTTTCTTCTCACCATATTGACCGCTATCTGTTTACATAGTTACCTTCATATTCCACCTGTTTTTGGCATGATGTTAGGTCTTGGCTATTTAAAAATTTATAGCTTTTACTTAATGCGTAAATCGAATCAATGGACACTGCAAACAGCAACGCCACCAGGCTCAGCCGATGATCCATATAACTTTGATGTGTTTGATAAAATTGCGCAATCAGAATGGGACACCCTGTTTTTCTTTTATGGCATTATTCTCGCGGTAGGCGGTTTAGGCTTAATCGGCTATTTAGGCCTTACTTCGACTTTTTTGTATGGTGAGCTGGGAGCAACACAGGCCAATATTCTTGTTGGTATTTTGTCTGCTATTGTTGATAACATTCCTGTCATGTTTGCTGTTCTGACTATGGCGCCAGATATGGCATACAGCCAATGGCAGTTAGTTACTTTGACCGCGGGTGTTGGCGGGAGTTTATTATCGATAGGTTCAGCTGCAGGGGTGGCTTTAATGGGTCAGGCTAGAGGCCAATATACCTTCTATTCCCATTTAAAATGGACACCTGTAATAGCACTAGGTTACGGAGCGAGTATTTATTGTCATTTACTCATAAATGGATAAAGCCCAGTTCGCTGAACTTTATCCATTAGTTTAAGTGGCTTTTATACTTTAAAGCGCATAACAAGCTGGTTTAACGCATGCGATAACCCCGTTAAATCCTGACTACTGTCTGAAAGCCCATTAGCCATATCTAGGCTAGCGTCTACAGAGCTTTGTATTTCAGTTGCATTGCGACTGATTTCATTCACTGCAATAAGTTGCTGCTCCGTTGCCACTGCGACCTGATGATTAGTCTCGTTCATTGATACAATCTGTTCCGCAATCTTATTAAGAGAGGCGGTTGACTGCTGAACTGACTCGGCTCCTTCAACCGCTTTAGAGCGACCATTCTGAGACGCTTTAAGCGCCTTGCTTGCCTCAGCTTGTAATTGATTGATCATCTCTTGGATTTCATCTGTTGACTGTGCCGTCCTTTGAGCTAAGGCCCTTACTTCGTCTGCGACAACTGCAAAGCCTCGTCCTTGTTCGCCGGCACGAGCGGATTCAATCGCAGCATTTAAAGCAAGTAGGTTAGTTTGCTCTGATATGTTTCGGATTACCTCTAAAATGCTACCAATCTGATCTGTCTTTTTAGCAAGCTCTGAAACCGTCTGGTTAATTTGATCACTTTCATCAGCTAAGTTCTCTATGATGTTCTTAGCTTCTGACGCAAGTTTTAACCCTTCGTTTACTTCGGTATTAACTTGACTCGCTGCCTCCGCGGCGTGAGATGCATTATTTGAGACTTCACGTACTGTTGCTTCCATCTCAGTAATGGCTGAGACGACCAATAAGGTTCTATCACTTTGTAATTTAGCATCTTCACGAATTCTGTCAGAAGTGGCAGAAATACCTTGTGATGCTTGGTTTAACTTATCACTATCTTGCATCACTTGTTTTACAAGGTGTTGAATCATTTGCACAAAGTTATTAAAGCCTTTACCTATATTGGCAATTTCTAGCGCACCATCTGTATTTAATCTATGGCTAAGATCCCCATCACCTTCGCCAATTTCTTTTAAGTTGTCTGCAACGGCACCAAGTTGGAAAACTAACTTAGCAGCAATGATTGACGCGGCTAGGGCACTGATAGCACTTAAGGCAATACCAAGTATAAGTAAAATTTGCCCCATACTGGTTACAGGGCCATAAATTGAATCATTGGGGATCTCGGCAATAAGGTACCACCCCATAGAAGGAAGGTAGTTACTCGCAATAACGCTATGGCCATTGTCCAAGATATTAAGCTCATTCTTGCTTAATAACTTGGTGCTGATGCTCGTATCATATAGGCTGGTTAAATCTGCTTTTTCTAGTAGTTGACTGTCTTTATGAACTTTTACTTTGCCGTTTTCATCAACGAGGTAAACAAAGCCTGAATCGCCAATTTTGAAGTTTTCCAAATAATCTGTCATATGGTCTAGCTTCATTCCAAATCCAGCTAAGCCACGTCCATTTAAATTTTGGTAGTTAGCAAATAAAATAACGCTATCACCACTCTCACTTCTATCCACATTCATATTTGAATCAAGACCTGATTCAGTGAAATTGAAAAACCATTGATCTTTATCTTGTCTCATTTTTCTGAGAAAGCCATTCTGATCCCAGTACTTACCAGTTTCTCTATCTGCCCAAGAGGCTACCTCAAGATTAAATTGCTTTTTAATGTCTTCAAGTAAATGAACTAAATTTTGCTCCTCACTTTCTGGAAACCCTCTTTCAACCCAGTTAAGAATGAACCGGTTATTGGCTAAGGTTTCAGCCGTTGCGGTTAGCAGTTCAATTTCGCTGTCTATTTCGCTTTTTATCTGAGCGATTTGAGCAGGTAGTTCTGACACCATAACTCGCTCTAATAGAACGCTTCTTGCTTGATAAAAACTAAGAAGCCCCATTGTCATTGTGGTGATAATAACGGCAAGGACAAAAGCTAAAATTAGTCTGAGTTTTAGGGTCATAATGTGCTCCGAGGAATAAAGAGGCTGACCATAAAAATTCTAATAATCACAAAATCTGATTTAGGTCATTGAAAATTATGGCTGATGAGGTTTTAAAGCATAGCGATAATAATAAATTAAAACAATCTGACCGATTGGTCCAACTTCAAAAGAAAGAGAAAACGAAGCCAATTAAATCTTAAGTAATACATAAATATCAATTGCTTATGTCTAATCTGAAGGCAAAACGTAAGAAAATGTAACTCATCCGAATAGATGTCAAAACGCATAGTATTTTGCTTAGTAAGTAAACTCACTATTTGGAAGGCTTTTCGTGTTTGGAGTTAGCAATATAATTTTTATCTG
This sequence comes from Marinomonas sp. SBI8L, assembly GCF_001624705.1. Classification (GTDB taxonomy): domain Bacteria; phylum Pseudomonadota; class Gammaproteobacteria; order Pseudomonadales; family Marinomonadaceae; genus Marinomonas. The sequence goes on along the minus strand of NZ_JSEO01000006.1, from coordinate 38,445 downwards.
TAATCAGCTAAGAGTTAAATCGAAGGAGTGTAAGGCAGCTTTGACTCGATTTGATTGATAGGTTTATTCAAATAGTGACTTTTAAAAAGTAAAGGTTTTCGTAAAACATGCTTTTTGTCATACAAAATGAAAACCAAAATGTGAGCTTTTTGCCATCAAAACTGTCTAAATTTTGAGCTTGTTTGATAGTGAGTCCTGTTCAGTAGTAATTCAAAAAACCGTCTTTTAGAGTAATTAGCAGCTTTTTATGGCGACCTTTTTTAGATCTGTTAGATCTTATTCTTCTTTAAGTGAAGAAAGTATTAGGCCATCAGAACAAGCAATTAAGCGAATAAATCTAGATATTCTTTACTCAAAAAGTAAATGGAATTTTGGGTTTAAATATTCAAACCAGATGGATAGGTAGTATCAAATGACACTTAATAAAATAACAGCTGCGATATGTACTTTACTGGCATGTAATCTTTATGCTGAAGAAAAGCAGTCTTGGATTGTGACTGATGGAAGTAATGAAAACACCGTTAAGCAAATGATGATAATGGGTTCAGCGCCTAGTATTCAAAGTATTTCAAGTAATAAGGGTATAAATATTTATAAGATGGCAAGTTCAGAAGTGGCTACATTTTCTGAAATGCTACATGTAAATAACCACAAATGTGGGGGTTATACTAGCCACAACAGTCTAGAAGAAGCTCAGCTAGCCCTAGTCGAAGTACAAGCATCACAAGCAGATACCTTGATCGCAACAAGTTACAGTATTAATAACGCAACAAATGTTAGGCCTATGCTTGAGGCTGTTAATGCTTCTAATATTGCAATGACAATTGAACATCTATCTACTTCATATACTAACCGTTTTTATACAACAAGTTCAGGGTTAGAGTCAGCACAATGGATTCATGATAATTGGGCTTCTATAGCATCAAGTCGTAGCGATATTTCTGTTGAATATTTCGAGCATGCCAGTTGGGATCAACCATCCATCATTTTGACAATTAATGGTACTGACGACACGGATGAAGTGGTTGTACTAGGTGCTCACATTGATTCGACTGTAGGTAGTTCAACCGGTGAAGGTACCTATGCGCCAGGTGCCGATGATGATGCTTCTGGTGTTGCTGTTTTAACAGAGGCCTTAACGGTTCTTGTCGATCAAGATTATCATCCGCAAAAAACTATAAAAATTATGGGTTATGCAGCTGAGGAGGTAGGTCTTTTAGGTTCTGATGCCATTGCCAAAGATTATAAGGATCGCGGCGTAAATGTGATTGGTGTCATACAGTTTGATATGACCAATTTCCATGGTTCGTTTGAAGATATTACCATTTTTACAGATTACACTAACAGTTCGCAAAATAGCTTTGTTGTTGATCTAATTGAAACTTACCAAAACATTGAAGTCGGTTATTCTAGCTGTGGTTATGGTTGTTCTGATCACGCGTCTTGGTATCAGCAAGGTTTTGCTGCTTCCATGCCATTTGAAAGTAGTATGAGTGATATTAACCCTAATATTCATACTTCACGGGATACCTTGGCGAATAGTGATGCGAACGCGACGACCTCTGTGCCATTTACTAAATTAGCCTTGTCCTATATGGGGGAGCTTGCAAAAGGGAGCATTGGTAATAATCCAAACCCTGAAGAGCCAGAGGTTGAAGTCGTTAACTTCTCAGGTTCTGTGAGTCGTAATGAAGAAACTCAGCTAGGTTCAGTTCCAGCTAAAGCGGGCACAGATGTGATTGTTGAAATGACAGGTACCAATGATGCTGATTTGTATGTGGCCTTAGGTAGTGAAGCGTCAACTAGCAACTGGGAATGTCGCCCTTATGCAAGTGGCAGCTCAGAAAGCTGTACTGTGACAGTGCCTGCAAATGGTGATGAGCCATATATCATGGTGAGAGGTTATAGCAGTCGTTCCTCAAGCTACAATATCAGCGCAACATATACACCAAAATAGTTTAACTTATTCGCATTGAGATCTCGCTTTTTAAAGCAATAAAAGACTCTTATAAGCGAAAGTAAAACCTGAAGAGCACCTTATTTTGTAAGGTGCTCTTTTTGTTCAGGTTAAAGACACTTAGCAAGTTCTGATGGTTAGTTTGGCAGAACTGTGAATTGAATTATGTTTAACTTAAACAGGATAATTGAATTAGCTTGACCGAAGTTACAATTGCATGGAGACTTTCTGCAATGAAAATGCAAAATAGGAGCTTGTTTGGTACATAAAGAAACCATTAATTGGGATGATGTTAAATTCTTTTTAGCTTTAAGTCGTTCTGGTAGTGCGAGGGCGGTAGCAGAAGAATTTGGCATGAGTCATTCAACGATTTCTCGTCGTATTGATCAGTTAGAAAAAAGTTTAGGTAGTAAGCTTTTTAATCGTAATGTTTCTGGCTATCAGATGACAGAAGATGGTTTAGCCTTATCTCACTATGCCAAAGAAGCTGAAGAGGCGATGAGAGGTGCAGAACAAGTTCTAATGGGCAAGGATGCCAAACTGGTTGGGAATCTGCATTTAACCACGCCTGATGTAATTGCTAATAAACTTCTTATGCCGGAGCTTGCACGTTTTAGCAAAGAGTTTCCCCAAATCAACTTGAATATCACTGTTTCTAGCAACCGCTTTGATTTATCTCGTTATGAAGCCGATATTGCTATCCGTTTTATTGAAAGAGGTGCTGTACCTCCAGAAAACTTAATAGGACGTAAGTTATCAGATGTTGCAACCTGTTTATATGCAACGCCTGCCTATTTAGCTGAGCATACTTTTCAAGGTGAAACTATTACTGCGCGTTGGCTAGGTTGGACCGCAGAAAAGCAGCCTGATTGGGTGTTGAAGTCACCTTACCCTGATGTTCCTTGTATTCATACATTTAACCAAGGTTTACTTCACCTTGAAGCCGTTAAAGCTGGGATGGGAATGGGGATGTTCCCTTGTTTTTTAGCTGATAAATGTGATGAATTAATACGTATTCCTGATGCTAAACCACAACTTAATTATGAAATTTGGCTATTGTCTCATCCAGATTATCGAGAAGTAGCAAGATTAAGACGTTTTAAGCAGTTTATCTTGGAAGTTTTTGCTAGCAAACAAAACACCTTGGTTAATTACAGCTAATAAACAACTACCTTGGCTTGTTATTTGCTGAGTCCTATAACGTGTAGTTTTTAGGAGAAGTATAATGACAATTTATAATGTGCTGTCAGAGACTAATTATAAGCAAATGGTATCCAACTCATTTGTTTTTGGCTTGGTGAGTGTCACTATTTCGACACCTGTTTTTGCTAGTGATTTTTTAGATGACTGGCAAGATCAACTTAACGTGCGAACTTATACTGATGCTAGAACGGACGATAATGCAAACGAAGATGCGAGTTTATGGAATATAGATTTAGGCGCGGATAAATACAGAAAAGAGCTCTACGAGCGGCCAACCTCATCGATGAATAGCGAATTAGGCGGTTTGCCAGCCGCTGAAACTTATTATGAGTTTTTAGATATTTCAACGGCAAGTGTGGCCCTTGATAAAGAGAATAAGCATGCTTATTTTTCTATCGATTTGGTGGGTGATTCTTCTATTAATTCGGGTGTTTCTACCCTAGAAGGTTTCAATGAAACTTATAGGGTGAGGGTTTCTTCTCGGGATAATTTTGCCGCGTCTAATAATGAATCAGTAACGGGTTATATGTTTGCAGTAAGTGGCGCTGGAGATAGCCTAACTGATTCATTTTTAAGTGAAAATGCTTTTGATAATACACAAGCTTGGTACGACGACCCACTTGATGGAGGGGTGACTGGTACTGGTCTATCTGTCACAGACGAGGGCACGTTTGGCTATGCTGAGATGACAAGTCTGGGTGGAACATCAGATATTAGCGCTCGCTTAGTAGATAACTCGATTCAGTTAGCAATTGATTACGGTAATTTGAATATCGATAAAAGCGTATTTAGGAACCTCTTATTTGAAGCAAATGCAGGTGATACGGATCCTCTGAATGTGTTTTTAAATGATGAGTATAGTGAGATAGAAGCAGGGTCGCCTTATGAGATAATGAATATCCCAGATAGTATTTATGAGATTGATACACTTAAAGGTTCACGAGGAGGTGGCGGGTTAAAAGGTGCTCCAGCAAGCGCAATTGGCTCCGGCTCTACTGTCATTATGTTTTTCATTAGTCTATTTATTTCAGCTCGACTTAGGTTAAAAAAGCTAGGTGTTAAGTGTAAATCTCGTTTTTCAATATGACTCTCATAATGCTACTTAATTTGTATAAGTCTCAATTTGAGCAAAATATGAAGAAAGATTAGCTTAGAGTTATAGTAAGTTTTCTAAATGAAACTAGATTGGATAAATTCAGTGCTATTACATATATTGATGACAGTTTTGTCTCTTTTGCAGCATAAATTAGATAAAACTGATTCATGGTAACTGCACATTATTGATATATGCTTCGAAAATAATCAAAATAAGGTTTTTGGTTTTAAAAATCTTATTTTTTTAGCCACTGATAAATTCATAAATCTGGGGAACCCAATTATGCCGACCACAGGAACAAGCATGACATTAACACCCTTGTATGGCGCTTTGTTAGAAGTGTTTTCAAGCAGCAAGTTGGTGTGTGATGAAAGAACGCCAAGAGAAAAAGTTCAGGAAGAGCTATTACCTTTGGCGTGTGATTTTGGTGGTAAAGTTAACGACTTGTACGATGGCATTAGCAACCTTGCAACCGGAAAAGATGGTTATATAACACAAGGTGTTGACTTAGTTACTGCAATTATTTCCAAAATCAAAGAAAAAATCGTTGCTTATATAGATGTTCTAAAAATCGGTGAAGCATGTGGCGCTTTTCTCGATAGAGTATGTAAAGAAATCTTCAACTTGATTCCCGAAGCTGTTAAAAAAGTAATAGGCGAAATTGCACCAGGGATAGGAGATCTTAAATCAGCAACAACAGAAGTAATAAAAGCACTAGATAAAGTTTTTATTAGAATTAAAACTGAACGTTTATCTGATCTAGCTAAATACCCAGTTGCCAGTGACGTTATTGAAAGAATTCGCTCAGAAATTGCAAGCGTAGCCATTGAATCTGGTGGCAGAGCATTATTTAGTACTGTAAAAGGTGCTGCTGCTATTGCTACTGCAGGTGGCTCTGCTGCTATTTCAGCTGTAGTTACAGCGGTCGTTGAGCTGTTTTTATTTTTTAAAGGCATCATCGACAAAGAGAAAATGCGTGAGAAATTCAGATTATACGTACTTGATTGCAATAAAATGAAAAATAAAAAACTCACAGACAAAGAGTTTAGATTGTGGTTTAGAAAGGCAATTACTGATATGCCAGTTCTTGCTTCTTATGTTGTTTGTATGCCGTCTTTCGGCTCACCATATAATTTTATTAATTTAATTGAAGCGAAAAAAGCTAAACCCACAAGAGCCATGAAAATGGGGTATTCGATTAAAAAAGCGAAAGCTTGGGTAAGACGCAAGAAGGTCGGTAATTTTAATGAGTACTGTCAGAAATCAACTTACAGTGCTTATCGTGATTTACAATCAGAAGCGAAAGCATTTATTGCTGAAGGCATTCAAATTACTAGTAAAAAACCAGGTGCTATGCAGGCTTTAAATGCGGCGAGAGGGGAAACCAACTTTATCCCAGGCACAGACCAAGAAGCATTTGAAGCAGCGGTTAAGAAAATTAATCGTGAGAATTTAAAAAATGGGACAACCATTAAAAACTTTATGGGTGATCAAATCAAAGGGATTCCAGGCAAATTAGCTGGTGCTGTTGCTGAGGGCGTGGGTGATTTGTTAGTACCTGAATAGGCCTTTATCAAAGCTATTTGAGTTTCATCTCTTTTTAGCCCCTTGTTGCGAGTTAAACCGTAACAAGGGGCTTTTTTATATTCTGAAATACGGTTCAGTTTAGTCAAGTTGAGATGCTTTCAAGGTTCGCACCTTAGCTAAGTTAATGTTATCTTTATCATTATTGAGCTGAATATGACACGATATTTAAGGGAGTAAATATTTTGTATTACCGTATTTTCATTGCTATCACTGCGACTTTAGTGATGAACTCACTTGTTCAAGCTAAAACAATACGCCTTGTTACTCTCGAATATCCTCCTTATGAATATACACAAGATGGCCAGCTTAAAGGGCTGGCTGTTGATGTTATTCGACGTACTTTTAAAGAGATGAATCAGCCAATAACCATTGAGGTGTTACCTTGGGCTAGGGCAATGCGTTATATCAAAGAGGGGAGTCGTGATGCCGTCTTTACTGCCTTTAAAACCCCTGAAAGAGAGCGCTTTGCAGATTTCTCAAATCAGGTTTTGATGCAACAGGCCGTGTCCTTATTTGTGAGAAGAGACTCTAAGATAGCATTTGATGGAGACCTTAGGGAATTAGATACCTATAGCTTAGGCGTAGTACGCAAGATAAGTTATGGCTTAAAACTTGATAATGCCATAAAAACTGACACCTTTAGGCGGGTTGAAGAAGCGAATGAAGGTACTCAAAACTTAGGGCTCTTATTGAAGAAGCGAGTTGATATGGTAGCTAGCACCAAGTACGGTGGCTATCACATCCTAAAAAAACTCGATAGGGAAAGTGATGTTAAAGAGCTCACTATTAGTGTTCAAAACTTGCCAAGTTATATCGCTTTCTCTAAGGAGCGTAAACTTACTCAATTAAGAGATGAGTTTGATAAAACATTGGCCCGCTTAAAGCAAAGTGGCGAGTATCAAAAAATCATTGATGATTATTTCGCAAGGCAATTATAGAAGAAGCCTTTCTGTTTATCCTGAGTATCAAGGGCTTACGACTAAATTCTTACACCTTAGTGCGTGAGGTAAAGTGCTTGAACTTATGACGAGATATGCACTTTGATTTTAGGTTCCCCATGTGAAAAGGCTAAGTCTTGTATTATGTTATCGAATCGATAGAATTGTGAACGCATTTAAGCTCATGGGTTGCTCGTTTATTTTAAGTAAACTCCCACCAATCCCATACGAATTTTTTTCCTATTTGATATGACAAAAACATCTCAATCAACCTAAGCGAGTAGCTATGATTAATATAGAAAATACCGGTCTAATTATTGTCGATATTCAGGGTAACCTTGCTGAGCAGATGTATGAAAAGGAATCCTTGTTTAAGCAGACAAGCATTCTAATTCAGGGAGCAAAACTGCTTGATCTTCCTATTATTTGGGTTGAGCAAATACCAGAGAAACTAGGAGCTTCTCATCCTGATATTGCAAAACACTTAACAGGCGTTGCTTATGCTAAATCAAGCTTTAGTGCATTGGGTTCTGAAGAGATAAAAGAGGCAGTTTTAGAAACAAATAAGACGGATTGGATAGTTGCTGGAATTGAGTGTCATATTTGTGTGTATCAAACTGTTCGAGACCTGTTAGCAATGGATTTAAAGGTGCATCTAGCAACCGACTCGGTCAGCTCAAGAACCATGGAAAACAAACAACTTGGGATTAATGCAATGCAAGCGGCAGGAGCAAGATTAACTGGCTCTGAAATGGCTCTGTTTGAACTGCAGCAAAAGGCTGAAGGTAGCGTCTTTAAAGAACTAATTAAGTTAGTCAAATAACCAGTTTTTACTGACAGTAAATAAGATAAACCCGCCCCAGGCCAATGGAGAGCAGCCCTAGCTCTCCATTATTGATATTCCATCTGACATCTAGGTTTAATTTTATTCAAGGGAAAAGGCGATTTGACCCAGTTCTAAAGCTAATTCCAAGAATGAAACTAAGCGTAAATTTTCTGAAATCCCCTTATTAAAACTGGTTAATAGTTCACTTTTTTAATAGAGTTAATGGTGTTTGATCATTTCGTTAGTCTAAGGAAGACCATGACTTAATTCGTCATATAAGCTCGCTACACTATTCTTGTTTTTGAATTACAAAAGGTAAGCAAGATGCATAGAAAGGGAATATTGCTATTTCTTATGTTTGCTCTATCAGCGAATACTTTGTTAGCAGATACGCTTAAAATTATTGGCATTCCAGGTGCACCTTATCGTTTTTACGATGAAGACAATAAGCTAACCGGTTTTGACATTGAAATTCTCGATGAAATTATGGGTAAACTGAATCTAGATTACCAAGTTGAACTTGTTAGTTCTTCAACCCGTTTGACCAAAATGTGGCAAGATTCAGATGTTGATATGGTATTCACCTTATCGAAAAAGCCTCAGCGATTTAACCTATTAACCTATGCTGAAGAGCCTCATATTAATCTCAATTGGAACTTCTTTATCCGTAAGGAAAGTATTGGGAAAATACATTATAACTCTTACACTGATTTAGCTGGTTTGAGAGTGGGGGCTACAAGTGGGTTTGCTTATACTCCTGGCTTTTGGAAAGCTGCCGAAGAGGGAGTATTTACACTAGATACCGTAGTAAATAATAATCTTAATCTTAAGAAACTGGTACATGGGCGCTTTGACACCTATGCCAGCAATACCGTTGAAACCTTGTATAAAGCAAAATTAGAAGGTTATTCAGATGATATTGTCTATTTAGAAAAACCTTTAAAACAAAAGCCCTACTACAACACCTTTGTTAAAGCATCAGATTACAAAGGCTTAGAAAGGGTGATGAAGGGTTACAATCAAGAGCTTAAAGCGATGAAGCAGGATGGTCGCTATCAAGCTATTTACCAGTCATATTTCGGTCAGATTAGTGGCTTACAGTGATAACTAGTTTATATAAAAAACTTCTATACTTTGGACTTTTATTTAGCGCTTCTTTATCTGCACAAATATGGTTTCAAATCGGTCTTGGTAACACTGAACTTAGTTGCCCTGATCAAATTCATATTCAAGGCAATACTTATCAAATCAAAAATGAATGTTACGGAAAAGAAGCTTACGACTTTCTGTTAGAGAAGGGGCTGATAGCCTTATCAAAAGACAGTGTTGAGTTTAGAGAACGCGTTATAACACAGCGTTCTTTTTTACAAGAGAAGTCTAAAACTATGACATTTCGCTTTAAAACATTATCAAGCGGTGAAGTCCAATTAGAACAAGGGCAAAGAGTTTTCTCCTTTATTCCTGTCGATCTTTGACTTCACAGAGAGCGCTTATCTTAAACTTGGACGTTTATGGATGTAGAAATACATTTCAAATGCTCCTACATCCATGGCTAAATAAGCTACTAAGTGCTTTCAGTTTCAGCACTGATTTGCTCTAGTGCTTGTTTAAAGGTTGCAGCCGCTTGACCACCACTAATGGCATACTTGTCATTAATGATAAAGGTTGGGACTGAAGAAACACCTAACTCTCTATATTTTTGTTGCTCACTTCGTACAATGTCCGAGAAGTCACTATTAGCAAGAAGTTGTTTAGCTTCGTTTAGAGGTAAGCCTACCGATTCAACAATTCGTAAGAGCTCAGTCTCATCATTTAGGTAAACCTTGTCACTAAAATGTGCTTTAAAGAGTGCTAGTTTCAGCTCTGTTTGCTTGTTAAAGCCTTTTGCCCAAGTTAGGAGTCTGTGACAATCAAAGCTATTAATCATTATGCTGTTTTCATCAAAGTTAAAATCAAAACCAGCATCTTTACCAAGCTGAGTAAGATGAGCTCTGTTTTCTACGCTTTGCTCCTTAGTTTGACCATACTTTTGCATTAGATGTTCTGATAAGTTTTGACCTTCAGTTGGCATGTCTGGGTTAAGCTCAAACGCTTGCCAGCTAATGTCGGCAGTTAATTTAGGCGATAGCTCTGATAATGCTTTTTCTAAATTTTTATAGCCCACAACACACCAAGGGCACATTACATCTGATACTATTTCAATTTTCAGTTGAGTCATTTTCTTTGCTCCAAAAATTTGCTTTTTGCTTTTTGCTTATAGCCATTGAATGGCCAATATTCTAACGCCAGAAAATGTTGAAGAATTAGATTTAAATATGAATTCTTGTATTACTAAGTGCATTTATATAGGCTTCTTGCTTATTTAGCGGAGCAAATTATGGCAACCCCAGCAAGACGAGATATCCAAATTGGTGCTCAAGTTAATATTGTTCAAAAGCAAGATCAGGGTAGTGGACAACTAACCCAAGGAAAGGTGCAAAACTTACTCACCAAATCTCCTAGTCACCCACATGGCATCAAGGTGCGTTTAGAGACTGGTGAGGTAGGTAGAGTTCAATCTCTTGTTTAAGAGATTAAGCTGGAAAGATAGCCATTTCTCGCTTTAAAGAAGGCCTCTAATCTTTCTGGATAATCCTTAGCTACAGCGGTTTGCACGGACGTTCTTTGTGATAAGGCATGTCGCCATGCACTTATTTTTGGAAGAGCTTCAAAAAAGCGGCAATCAACATATTTCTCTAAGGTATTGAAATACCTAAAGATAGGGCTGTAAACCGCATCTATAACCTGAAATTTATCACCCGAAAAGAATGGCCCTTGGCTTAATTGCTTCTCTACCTGGGACAATTTGGTTTGAATACTCTGTAAGCTTTGCTCAAGCCCTGCTTTGTCTATAGCGTTATACACACCAACAATATCGCCTAAAATACCTGAACCAAACTCTATCCAAGATCTGTGATGTGCTTTTTCGTAGGCATTGTCTGGATGCATACTGGATGTGTTGACTTCATTTAGGTATTCACAAATCACCTGAGACTCGAAAAGGCTGTTTTTACCCTCAAGCATTAGTACTGGCACCTTACCTAAAGGGGATACTTTGGCGAACCAGTCAGGTTTGTTGGCAAGGTCAATATCTAACCTCTGGTAAGAGGTACCTTGCTCCTTTAATAAAATGACTGAGCGTTGTACGTAAGGGCATAAGACATGGCTTATCAAGGTGATTTCGGCATCGCTTACATCTAAGTTTTGCTTATTTAATTCTGCTAAATGCTGAGTCATATTTTTCTCTCCAACTAATGCGTTTTATTCTGGATACTATTTTTGAGTGATATTCTTGAGTGATATTCTTGAGTGATATTCTTGAGTGATATTCTTGAGTGATATTATGTTTAATGCACCATTGCATGAAAACTAGCAAAATATGCAAAACCAATTTGCGCATTTGCACAGAGACTTTGAGTGGTGAGATCGAATACTCTTAAGTTACCTAACTTTAGGCAGGTGTAAGGCACATGTCTTAACTTGAAAGTGTTAGTAAGTCTTTCACTCAAGCCCCGAACCAAGATGGAGTAGTATTAATGGATTGGAATGCATTTAAGGTATTTTTAGCGATTGCCAATACAGGGTCTTTATCTGCAGCAGCAAGACGTTTATCTGTGAATCACTCAACTGTGTTTAGACGCTTAAATGCATTAGAGAAAGAAATGGGCGGTCGCTTGTTTGAGCGTTTTCAACATAGTTACCAACTAACTGGTTTGGGGGAAGAGGTTCTTGTCTTAGCGAAAACAATAGAAAGCGCTTTTGATGATATTGAACGTCATATAGCAGGTAAGGACTATCAGCCTAAGGGAAAGGTAAGTATTACCGCACCTAATAATATTGCTTATCACTATTTACCTAGTTATTTAGCGAGTTTTAATCAGGTTTACCCTGATATTGACGTCGAGGTATTAGTTGGGAACCTTGACTTTGACTTGAATAGGCGAGAAGCCGATGTTGCGATTAGAGCTAATGCGCAACCTCCTGAAAACCTAGTCGGTAAGGTGGTTGCGAATATTCCCTGGAGTGTTTTTTGTGGCGTTAACTATCTTGATAGTAAAGGGGGAAATAAAGTCTCTCCTAGAACAATGCAAGAGATGAAAAATCATTCGATTATAGGTGCTAGTGAGTTCCTAAAAAAAGTAGCGCCTTTTCCATTGTTGGATAAAAGCTTTTCAGAGCAAATTTTTGTACGTGCAAATGACTTAAATAGCATGTCTTATTTGGCAGAAGCAGGGCATGGATTAGCGATTCTACCTAATGATCAGGAGCGACAAGGCTTAATTAAGTTGTTTGAGGTTCAACCTCAAGTTACAAGCAAACTTTGGTTGTTAACACATCCAGACTTAAGGAATCAGACGCGGATAAAATTACTAATTAAGCATTTAACCGATTGTTTTGAAAAAGAAAAACGCTTAATTTAACCTTGATTACTCATTTATAAAACTGAAGGAGAAAGTTTGAGGTCTGTTATAAAGGTCACTCTTGTTGCTGTGGTGGCATTAAACTTAGCTGCATGTGCTTTTGTACCTAAAGTTGAGCATAGCCAAACCTATGCAAAGAGCTGTGAGATGTATACTAAAGAGTTGACCTTAGATGCTATTTCTTTAGGTGGATTGGATTGTGGTGGAAATACCAGTTGTGTTGCCGTTGCAGGCCTCATCCCTGTTACGACATTTTTAGTTTCTGGCAGTATCGTACTGGTAGGCAATACAGTTCATTGGCTTGAATACCAAGGCAGTTGTGATGAAGGATTAGTGCAGTCGGGGATAAATAAATTTATTCCAGAAGATGAAATTAAAACAGACGCTAAAACTCAAACCGAAGAAAAGCCTCTGATACTGTTAGATGACGTTTCTTTCGATCCACCTTTAGTCGATGAAACAAACGCTACTGCAGAAACATCTTCAGAATTAACAGAAGCCGAAGTAGAAGAGCAAGAAAGCGAACCATAAGCTTGATTTATGATTGCCAGCTTTGGTTCAACATGTTAATTTAGCCGCGAAATTGCTTCGTATAATCCCAATGATATGGTTTGGGAGTTTCTACCAAGAGCCTTAAATTCTTGATTATGAAGTCTGTAACTTTATGGCCAATACCTTGCTTATTACTCAAGGGCTTGTGCGTTTGTATTAAAGATAGAGACTCATATGAATTATTTAGACCTGCCAAAAATTGATCTTCACTGTCATCTAGACGGAAGCGTTCGTCCCAGTACTATAATTGATCTTGCTAATAAGCAAGGCATTAGCTTACCTAGCCAAGATATCGAGCAAATCAATCAGCTCATGATAGCGCCAGAAACTTGCCCTAATTTGCCTGAATATCTTAAACGATTTGAGTTGCCACTTTCTGTTATGCAAACAAGTGATGCGTTAGAGCGTATTTCGTATGAGCTATTTGAAGATGCCGCAAAAGAAAATGTTACTTATATGGAAGTGCGATTTGGCCCTCAGCTACACCAAGAAGCGGGTTTGAGCTTTGATGACATAATGGCCAGTGTTGTTGCTGGTATGAAGCGTGCTGAATCAGATTACAATATCAAAGGTAATTATATTCTATCCATACTCAGAACCTTCCCTAAAGATAATATCAAAGCGGTTTTAGATGCAGGGGCAACTTATTTAAATAGTGGCATAGTAGCCTTTGATTTAGCCGGTGCTGAGCTAGAAGGTTTTTGCCAGGAGTTTGTTGAGCATGCCGATTATGCTAAATCGCTTGGTTATCACATTACCATTCATGCGGGTGAGCAGGGCGTTGGCCAAAACGTTGAAGACGCCATACATTTATTAGGCGCAGAACGTATTGGTCATGGCATAGATATAAAAGATCATGAAGTTGCTTATAAAAGTGTTAAACAGGGTGATATTGCCTTAGAAACTTGCCCTAGCAGTAATATTCAAACTAAAGCTGTAAAGAGTCTAGAAGAGCATCCGGTTCGCGATTTCTATCTAGATAAGCTTGCGGTGACTATCAATACGGATAACCGTACAGTCTCTAATACCAGTATGACTAAAGAGGTGCAGAAGGTAATGGAGACATTTAATTTAACGGCAGAAGATTACCAGGGTATTTACCAGATAAGTGTCAATAAAAGCTTTGCAAGCAATGAGATAAAGCGGCATTTATTAGCTCACTTATTGCCTTAGTCAACTTTCATATTCTTTAAATGCTGCTTGAAAAGGGGCATTCAAAACATGATTAGAAGTAAATACAGCTTGGACACCTTGTCCAAACTGTATTTATCTGATGATTTCTGAGCCTCTATTGAATTTCAAAAGTACGGCTTTTGCCTGAATAGCTGTTAATTGAGCCTGTCCAACCACTTTTCCAGTGACCTTCGTGGCGAATACGGTATTTACCTTTTTCCATATTACTCGCTATATTCCAGTCTAATTGAGCATAAGAGCAAGCAAGACAATCAGCATCTGTATCTCTTATCCAAACGAATAGAGTATCTTTGTCATTCTCGGTAAGTACTGTTTCCCAGCTACCATTGACTTCTTTTTGAACTTTGAAAAAAGCATCCATGGTTTTGAAGTTATTTTGTGGGTGTCCCGATCTAAATTTTACAGTAACGGTATCACCTTGTTTATAACTTGAGTTAGCGTCTTTTTCCGTTTCCCCAAAGGACTCCCACAGTCGTTTATCATCATATACGACACCAAGCGCATAAATGACTTGTTCGTTTTCTCGATTCACGGGTGTTGGGCCAGCAGTCACTGGGCTATCGTTTACCATAGCTGTAGCTAAACCAGCATAAATCTGTCGGTAAGCGGCTAAGGTATCGGGGCCATAAATGGTGTGGCCACCTTCATAGTATTGCTTATCAAATTCTTCATTTGTGGTGATATAGCCAGTATAAGCATTTGCCAAACCTGCCATAACAACATGTTCAACACCTTTCGCGGCAAGTATCGTCTCAAGGTCTGCTCTTAATCTGCGTCCAGACATGGTCGTCATTTCACCAGGTATACCTACCAAGGCTAACTTGCCAATTTGGAAGATCTGGAAGGGAAGCGTGTCAGAATATAAATGGAAGGACTCATTTAAGTCAGCGTTCACAAAAGTTGGTTTAGGGTACTGGCATTCATGATGCTCATCTGAGCCTGTCGTAATGTTTGAAAAGGCATCTAATAAACCTAAAAGCGGGTAACCAGCCATCACATTACCAAACAAAGTATCATTCTCGTTCCAATAGGTACCTTCGTTATCCTGTGTCATGCCTTCTAACACACCATCCATGTTAGTTGGGCCATCCCAAGCCGCACCTGCGACAAATGACCAGCCAACCGTTCCTTCACATACTGTTTTATCACCTTCACCTGTATATTGTGATGACACTTGATAACCCGGCATTTTTACATATTGAAAGCGGTAATCTAGGATGCCAGAAAGAGAGTCAGTCGTATTTTCATATAGACTTAAAGCTTTATCGAACTGTTTTGTCGCGGATAGTAAGACGTTTTCTTTAGTGGTTTGCATACAACCATCTTGTGCCCCACATACATTAGGAGACACATCGCCTTCTTCACTATTCGCAAAAGCCGCAACAAAACCAGTATTAAAAGGAGGTTGAGAGCCCTTTAAGCTCTCAAATAACTGGCTTGCCATCCCTTTGTTATCGCCACTGATGTAGCGGTAGCTTTGTGGTGCAGATACATTATGGACAGCAAACCAATCTATCATGCCTATTTCTGTGCCGTCATCCTGTACTAGCTTGAGGACAGTCATAGTGTCATTTACATTAGAGGCATAATTTTTTGCATCCGGGTTAGCATCATAAATGCTAGGGTTACGGTTAATGCTAGCATCCGTCAGCTTGCCTTGTGCAAACTCGATATTACCTTGTGTTCTAGTATTAAAGGCTTTGACTATGGACTGATAAATTCCCTCAACAGCCACTGCGTAATTGTCTTCGTCGTATCCTAAGGCGCTCAGGTTAAGCATGATGTTATGGTCATAGCCCCCAGGCCCTACATGGGTATGAGTGGCTGTCAGCATAATATTTTGCTCGTTTAGATAGGGTGAGAGGCTATCGTCAGCAGCAACTTTTGCCATGACCCCTTGATGGATACTTTGAGTAATGCTTTGTAGATCGGCGCTCACAAAGATAACAAAATTATCACCTGAAGCATTGCCAATCGTAAATGCACGTGACCAAAGCCGAGTAAAAATCCCTTGTGTAGTTTGGCCTGTATCACCATAGCCTACCATGCCACGATCAGCTGCTGGCCCCGTAATGTCATATATACCAGTACCTACCATCCAGTCACCTGCGTGGGCGAGATTTGGTATAAGACTGGTGGTTAGCAGTAAGCTGCTCATTGCGATAGGTTTAATGAGAGAGGGTATTCGATTCATAAATTATCCAAAGGCATTCGCCATTTATTGTTATTAGAATTTGGAGAGAGCGTGATAGCACTTCCAGTGTTGACGCCATTTTCTCGATATGATTTTTAGCTAAAAATTAACCGATCAAATAAATGCTGGCTTTTGGAAAATACGGGACATGAATAGGCTTAGATATTACCTGTTATTACTATTTTGTAATGTGAGTGTCATCACATTATGCATTTAGATGATGTTGTGAAAATTCTTCATTGAGACTTTAGTGATAAAGGAAAGTGACAAAAAATTAGTAAATTGACATGTTACTGGCAACTAAATGGCTTTTTAATACTCTTAACTGACAGAATAGCTAATATTTATTAGCTAAAATTATTAGTTTATATAAGATCAATAGTCTACGGATAACTAAGGTCGATTATGTTTAATTCAATTTCTATTTCACGCTCATTGCAAATTACGTTTTTGGTTTTATTTTTGTCTATTGTTGCTTTGGGGGCTTATACCTCGGGTGCAATCAATCAAGTCAAAAACCAATTTACGAATGTCGTTGAAAGAAACATTACCTTGCTTTCAACTGTTTCTGATTTGCGTTATTACACAGTAACTTATAGACGTTTTGCACTGGACTACGGCTTGACTGAAGAAAAAGCCGAGCATATGAAAATTCTCCAAACCATAGCTGAAAATGAAGCTGCGGTAGACAATGCATTAAAAGACATGATGGGACTAGCAGTAGACCCTTATGTGCATGAATATGTCGAAGAATATAGAGATTTAATAAATAGCTATAAGAAGCAGCAAGAGAATTACATACGTTTAATGGATGAAGGTATGGTAATGGAAGCAAGAGAGTCCATGTTAGGACCTATGCTAGCGCCATTTAATGAAATAGTAGATCTTCTAAGTGATATGCAACTTTATATTGCTGACGATGCCTTTGAAATTCAGCAACAAGAAACGCAGAACCTAGATGATGCCACGAATGTTATATTAATCATTTCTGGTGTCGTGCTTATTTTAGTCTTAGTGCTAGCGAGAAGCATCATCCGTAAAGTGACTCAGCCTTTGAATGTGTTAAACAAACAAATGGAGCAAGTTGAAAAAGGTGATTTAAGCCAGCAACTTGATCTTTCAATCTTTAAAGCGGATGAGTTAGGCCACGCAGCTCAAGCTTTTGTTGCCATGCAGAATGGCTTGATCAATTTGGTTGAAAGTCTTTGCATTAGTGTTGACCAATCAAAGCAAACTTCTATCGAGCTAACGGGTCAGGTGCAAACCACCTTGTCTGGTGTAAAACAACAGGACAATGAAATTTCTACCGTTGTTGTTTCTGTAGAGCAGATTCGCAATAGTGTCGTCGAAGTTGAAGATAATATTTCTCATGCTGCCAATAAGGCAAAAGAGTCTTATGAAGTTGCTACAAATAGCCAAAGCATAGTGCTAGAAAGTGTTGAAGAGTCCAATAGTATGGCCACTTCGATTGCTAAAGCCGCTGATGTTATTGAAGCTTTAAGACTGGATACAGAAAATATCACGAAAATATCAGAAGTGATTATGTCTATTGCGGACCAAACTAACTTGTTAGCTTTAAATGCTGCAATCGAAGCCGCTAGAGCGGGTGAAGCAGGGCGTGGTTTTGCGGTAGTAGCTGATGAAGTAAGACAATTAGCGCAAAAGACCCAGTCTTCAATTGATGAGATCAACACAACGATTTCTTCCTTGCAGGGCCGTTCTTTAGAGGCGGTAAATACCATGACACTCAGTCGTGATCAGGTAAGTCGAGGTGTCGATAAGATTAACACTGTTGCTGAATCTATTAATGACATCATGCAAGCATGTGCTGAAATCTCAGATATGAATGGCACAATCTTAGGTGCAACTCAGCAGCAAAACCTAGCCATAGAAAATTTGTTTAATTCATTTACTGGGATCAAAGGTGCGTCTAAAGAAATCTCTGATAACGCGCATGCGATGGATCATAGCTCCCACAACTTGGATAAAAACAATAACCAACTTGGCGATGTGATGGCTTTCTTTAAACGACCTGTTAAGGTGAATGAAGAAGAGTCAGATTAGGTTTATTGAGTAGAACTTTCTTAAGCTCGGTAACCCTTGGTTATCGAGCTTTTTTGTTGGTAATAAGCAATAGCAGGAGGCAAGATGAAATACTTAATTTTAACGGATATTTTTGGATTAACGCCTTGGACAGATTCACTAAAAAACAAACTTGAAGACCTAGGACATCAAGTTCTAGTGCTAGATCCATTCCAAGGTGAGTACCTCAATCTTGCAGATGAAACCGCTGCTTATGCTGCATTCTGTGAAGCCTCAAGCCATGATGGCTATTATCAAAGCGCTTTGACCTTAGCCAAAACACATTTACCCGATACTTTAATTGGCTTTAGTGCCGGTGCAAGTGCAGCTTGGCGTATTGCCAGCAACAAGGGGTTAAACTTCAAGAGCATACATTGCTTTTACCCGTCACAAATTCGTTATTACCATGATTTAAGCCCTAAATACCCTTGTCAGCTTATCCTGCCTAACTATGAAGGAAGCTTTGATGTGGCCGCAATGGGAGAGTATTTACAGGGTAGAACCAATCTTGAGATAGAGATGAGTCAGTATGGACATGGCTTTATGAACCCATTATCCGTTCACTATAATGAAAAAGCGGAGAAGTTAGTTTTGAGGCAGCTGCTTTCTATAGCTTCACACCAATGAGAAATTATTTTTCATGTGTTATCACTTTCACTCTTAGATATCTAATTATTAGTTGCGTTTTCTTTGCTCCACTTTTAAGCCGAGTTTGATAGCAAACTTGGCTTACTCTTTTCCAAATATTGAATGCTAATTCGATACCTTTTACTCCTTCCAAAATCAAAAATGACAGATCTTGTGAATTTTTAAGAGATTATGGCTAAAATCAAAAAATTACATTAAACTTGTTTTTTGTTACATATAGTTACTTAAGTTAATGAAAGTTCAAAATGTGAGGGTGTATGAATATTCAAATGACACTTATCAGGAAGATAATTTATATAACAACGACTTGTGTAAAATTCCTGCTGTTGATTTTGAGTGTTTCATTTGTGCCTGTTTATGCCAATCAGCTCACATTTGATCCGAGTGAAAAGGTTCATGGTTTGTGGCAAGTATCAGGTACAAAATACTGTGTTTATGATTGTGGCGCCTCTCACCCTGACTACGACCCCGGTATTGGTTGCATTTTAAGCTTTAACTCAAGTTATGCAGACAACGGCGAAGATAATTGTACAGATGTAAACTATTTGGTTCGCTATATAGACAGAGACGCTTGGAAAATGAAGACATTGCCAGTGGCGAAATCATCAAACTCGCTGAAAAACATATTCCAACTGTGACCCTGCATTGCGGAGTGCGAAATGAAAGGTGGGATAAGTTTGGGACTTGGATTACTTTTTTAGACAATAATACTATCCTTTTAAGTTATAAGGGATATGCGATACAGGCAAAGCGTATTTAGTACTGACAGAATGTTTTATACGGAATTAAGTAAAAATGGGTTATAGCCATCTGCAAAAATTAGGGTTTGGCATGGTGCTCGCGCTGCTGACTTTCAATACCTTGGTTGCTCAAGATATTGACGAATTAAAAGTTGAAGTGCTAGCTAAAACAACACAAAGCTGGAACCAAGATACTCTTCCAGCCTACGGAGAAGGACAACCTGAAGTGACAATTCTACGTATTATTATTCCTGCAGGAATGCAATTACCTTTACATAAACACCCAGTAATTAATGCAGGGGTTTTGCTAAAAGGTGAACTAACCGTCATTACAGAGGGCAAAGATAAACTCTATATGAAAGCGGGTGACTCTATTGTCGAGCTAGTAAACAAATGGCATTACGGTAAAAATGAAGGTAAAGAGGCAGCAGAAATTATTGTGTTTTATGCTGGTAATAAAGATAAGGCTATTACCTTAACTCACTGATGCTTTATTCAAAAAACTGTCTAGTCTGACAAATTTTAATGCAGCTACTGACTTGTATGCTTTCTTTGTTTTTATGATAACTCCTTTGTTTTTTTGATAGTCCCTTTGTTTATCTGATAGCTACATAGTCTCTTCTATGGTTGGAAATGCTCATTTTTTATTTCAATACTATTTATCTATGTAAGTCCTTTCTTAAGTATTGATTCTTTTAATAATGTCCCCATAAATCTAGAGAGCCTGCGAATAAGTCCACCCGCCTCAGCGTGTGGATAAAAGCCGCTAGATTTATGGCGAGGTGCGTAACTTAATAGTTATTCTATTGATAAGGTCCTCAACATAGAGATAGGTCTTTTAGACCACGCCCTTCGGGTCTTTGAAGAATACCTAAACGGCATTTCAGAAAAAGTAACACCCTGTGTTGTCACTTCTCGAAAGGTACCTACATTACGTCAAAGTAACGCCTTGTGTGATACTTTTTCCTATATACCTTAGAAGAGCAGACTAAGAAGAGGTGACTTAATCGCAGGTTCCCTAGTCACACTAGCGAGTGCTAATCGTTCTTTTTTTAGCCGTGAGACAAGCTAGTCATTATTAGCTGACATGAAGAAAACAGCCTTATGAATAAAATAGATTTTTCCCCTGTAAATAAAGAAACCAGTAATTCCTTCCATAAACAGAAAAACCTGATAAAAAAAGTATTGGCTGGCAAAAGTGTTGCCTGTGAAGTATGCAAACAACCTCTTTTTTTAGTCCCTAAAAACAAAGAGGGACAGGCTTATATCCAATGTAAGAAAGCATGTACGCATATTGAGCTTGAAGTCGAAAATTAGCCCTGATTAAAAAATGAACTTGGAGTAGTTAGATGTCACACGAAATATTAGTTGCTTTAAATGTCTCTAATGACGAGGTTTATCAGTCTTATCGGGATGCAATGGCGCCAATATTAAACCAATATGGTGGTCGATTCTGTTATGACTTTAAGGTCTCAGATGTATTAAAAGCAGAGCAAAATGAAGAGGTTAATCGTGTTTTTACCTTAAATTTTCCTTCGGCAGAAAATAAAGAGGGTTTCTTTAATGATCCAGCGTATTTATTGGTTAAAAATGACTATTTTGATAAGTCTGTAGCGAGTGTGCATATTTTAGCCGCTTATGATCAAGCATGATGTAAAAGGGTCTGCGCTCAATGTATATCGGTGAAGCATCAAAATTAACGGGGTTAAGTGTTAAAGCAATTCGTTTATACGAAGAAAAAGGCTTGATTAGAGTACCTGCTCGCTCAGGCAGTTATCGTATTTACTCTAAAGCTGATATTGAAATCCTAAACTTGATTGCTGAATCAAAACGTTTAGGTGTCACACTTGCGAGCTTGAAAAATGTAATCGTCTATAACGAAAATGGCGTCGATTGGCATCGTATTAAACTTTTTTTGCAAGAGGTTAAGGCAAAACTTATCGCCGAACGAAAGTTGATTGATGATCGTATACATTTAGTTGAAAACTGTATCAGAGAAATCTAATGCAAAGATAACTCTGATTTATTCTCATCAAGCGGGTGAATCAACTTGCTCTATTATCCCTATTTCTAATTATGCTAATTCAATACAAAAACATCTAGATTTATGATGCACTCAACTAAATAACAGACCCCTAAAGTTTTTAATTCCGTATTTTCCCCATATTTTTACAAGTGTTGTCATCTCATTATTCATACATTAAGTCTTTAATTTTTGAATGAGAATGGTATGAAAACGCATCACTTAGTTGCTTTAAATGTATTCGCCTTAGTCGCTCTAATTGTTGTTTCTTGGCTAAATTTGAGACCGTCGTTGCCAGGTTCTGATGTTACTAGAGGTTTTGATGTGTCCCATTATCAAGGAACAATTCAATGGAATAATATTAATCGATCTGAGTATGATTTCTCGATAGCAAAAGCAACCGGAGGCACAGGATTTATTGATCCAGACTTTAGTGCGAATTGGAATGGCATGAAAGAACGGGAGATGATTAGAGGGGCTTATCATTATTTTTATCCGAATGAGAGTGCACAGCAACAAGCTCAAAACTATTTAAATACAGTTAAGGGGTTACAAGAACGTGACTTACCGCCAATTATTGACATCGAAGTTTCGAATGGACTTGATGCAAAAACAATTGTTCAAGGTTTGCTGACTTGGTTAGAGGAGGTTGAAAAAGCAACTCAACGTCGTCCTATGATTTACTCTGATTTGAATTTTGCACAAACTTATCTCACTGATGAAAGCTTAAGTGCTTATCCCCTTTGGATTGCTGACTATAGCAATGAAGTGGGGGAGTTGCCTAAACCTTGGCAAGCTTCAGGCTGGCAAATATGGCAATACACGGATTCTGGAAGTATTTCAGGTATTGAAGGGGGTGTTGATCAAGATAAATTTCATGGGAATAAGAAAGCCCTAAAGGCATTTATTAAGAGCACAGTACTTTCAAAGTAAAAGGTCAGAAGAGAAAGTCAAAAGTTAAAAGTGTTCGCTCTATCGTAATCTTTAAGGCAAAAATAAAGGAGGTAAAGCTTGGCTTTATCTCCTTTGTTTTTTATGGCTCTGGGCTCTCATTCAAAGTGTGAGAATCACTATTTATTCAATTTGAATGTTGAAATAACTTCTTTCGCCTTGTCCGCAAAACTCACTAAATCTTCACAATGGTGCATGTTAGACTGATTCTGAGACGTGGCAGTTTGCGATAGAGAGGCAACTCTTTCATTCATATCACTTAATTGCTCGATAGAATGGCTTTGAGATGCGACCGAGGTAGAAATCAAATCACCAGCTTTTGAAATATCATCGACAGAGGTAATAATGCTGTACAAAGCTTCAGCCGTTGACGAGATCTCATCTGCTGCCAGCTTAAATTTTTCATGGCCTGAAGTTATACGAGATTCTGCTTCACTTGCGCCTTGTTGCAGTTTATTTATCATGGCTTGGATTTCTTCAGTTGAAGACTGCGTTCTACTTGCTAGTCCACGTACTTCATCAGCGACCACAGCAAACCCTCGACCATGCTCACCTGCACGTGCAGCCTCGATAGCGGCGTTTAGGGCGAGCAAGTTTGTTTGTTCGGCAATACCGCTAATAACATCAAGTACCGCGCCAATGTTTTGCGATTCGCTTTCAAGTTGCACAACAGACTTTACGCTTATTTCCAATTCATCAGATAACTGCTGAGTGGTTTTCATGGTACTTTCGATTGAGCTACGACTTTCCTGAGCTTTACCTTTTGCGTCATTAGCAAGCGATAAAGAGGCAGAAGTGTGCTGTTTAACATCGGTTTCCGTTTCTTTAATTTGTCCTATCATGTCACTAATATCTTGGAAAACCTTTGCTCTTTCTTCAGCAACGCTTAATGCGTTTTGAGCACTCTGTTTAAGATCACAGCTTTTATCATCTACTTTCACAAATAGGCTAGTTGCATGGGTGAGTGTTTCTGATAGGCGTTTGGTGAAACGGTTGTAAGCCCTTGCGATAGAGGTGATTTGATCATTGCCATCCTCTGGTAAGCTTATGGTTAAATCACCATCTCCATCTGCGATACCTATCATGGTGTTTTCGATCTGAGTTAACGGAGACACAATAGATTTTAAGATGAAGTAAGACAGGATTAGCGTTGCAATAACGAGTATCAGACAAACCAAAACAAAGAATTTAGCGGCATCATAAAATTGAGCATCTAGGTCATCTAAATATACGCCAGAGCCTACAATCCATCCCCAGCTGTCAAAACCTTTAACATAGGCAACTTTAGGGACGGCCTCATCACTTCCTGGTTTAGGCCAAACATATTCAATAAAGCCTTCACCTTGTGTTTTGACGATTTGGCCAATATCGAAGAAGATACGCTTGCCATTGGCATCTGTGGTTTCTGATAAATTCTTGCCAATTAAGTCAGGCACAATAGGGTGCATTATGATGGATACTGAATAATCTTGCATGAAGAAGTACTCAACACCACTATAGCGCATATCGTGGATGGTACTTTTTGCTAATTTTTGGGCCTCTTCTTTTGATAACTCTCCTGATTCAGCTAAGCCGTGAAAATATTTAATCACATCATGGGCAACTTCAACAACATTTTGAGTCTTTAAAAACCTTTCATGCTGCATGCCTTCTTTGTTGGATTTCAGGGCTAAAAATAGAATTAATAGAATGCTTAGAAACACGCAGGTAAGCAGTCCAATAAGACGTGCTTTAATCGAAATTAATCGAAGGCTGTTGAAATTCATACTCTTTCCTAGGGGTCTTCTGGATAGGTTTTAATCATCTTTAACTTTAGATGTATCTTGATAAGATTCTTCTAATATTGGAGGAATAATAAAATCTAAGGGCCTTGATTCAAGATGAAATATGTAACCTTCGTTAACTTATATTAATGCCTAATAATCAAAGTAACGTCATAAAAATAAATTTATAACTATGCAAGTTATTGAAATATATGAATTAAATTTATGTATAAATTCTGCTTATTATAAGGCTTTTGTCAGTGTAAAGTTTGTTTGCATAGATGAAAACTCCACATTCTCTGAACCAGAAAAGAAAGCCGTTAAAATAAATTATGAGTTGAAAGGGGATGGTTATTTAAGAAAAGCATGGAATTGAATTACTTTTTTCTTTTAGAAACTCTTTTTAGATATTTAAATTGATTATGTATAATATTCTTTGTGCGTATATGAATCGTGCTTTTAGAAAAAGCAATGTTTAAAGAAAGCTTACTTTAATAAATAAGCTTTCTTATAAATAATAGGAAGGTTTCCTATTCTGTTATGCGGTTTTTTTTGCTTCTTCTAATTCTTTATTCGCCATATACTCATCAAATGTTCCGTGGAAGTTTATGAGTTTTTGATCTTGTACATCAATAATTCGAGTCGCAAGAGAAGAGACAAATTCTCTATCATGGCTTACGAATATTAATGTGCCTTGGTAGTCCTTAAGGGCATTGTTTAGAGCATCAATAGCTTCTATATCCATATGGTTTGTTGGCTCATCCATAATCATGACATTGATGTCCATCATCATTAATTTACCAAACAAAAGACGGTTCTTTTCCCCACCTGAGCAATTACGCGCTTTTTTGTTGATATCATCATCTGTAAAGAGTAAACGACCTAATAAGCCACGAACCATAAGGTCATTGTGCTTGATGGTACGCCACTGTGACATCCAATCAAAGAGATTTAAGTCGTTATCAAAATCTGCGCTACTATCTTGCGGGCAATAGCCAATAGAGGCATTTTCTGACCACTTGATAGCCCCTTCATTATGCTCAAGTTCATTAACTAAGCAGCGAAGTAGTGTTGATTTACCTACACCGTTTTCACCAATGACAGCAAGTTTAGCCCCAGCTTCAAGAATGAGGTCTCCGCCTTTAAATAAGGTTTCTCCATCAAAGCCATGGCCTAACTCTTCTAGAATAAGCGCTTGGCGATGCATTTTCTTACCTTCCTCAAAGCTTAATGACGGCGTCATACGACTAGATGATTTCACCTCGTCTAGCTTTATTTTATCTAGCTTTTTGGCACGAGAGCTCGCTTGTTTTGCTTTAGAAGCATTGGCTCCAAAACGGTTAACAAAGCCTTGTAGCTCTTCAATTTCAGCGCTTTTCTTTGCATTACCTGCTAGTAATTGCTCTTGTATTAATGCAGAGGCTTCAAGGTAATATTCGTAATTGCCAGGGTAAATACGCAGCTCACCATAATCTATATCGGCCATATGGGTGCAGACAGTGTTTAAGAAATGTCTATCATGGGAAATGATAATCATGGTGCATTTACGTTTATTAAGCTCTTTGCCTAACCAGTTAATAGTATGGATGTCTAAGTTGTTAGTCGGTTCATCCAACAATAAAATATCAGGGTTTGAGAAAAGGGCCTGGGCAAGTAACACCCTTAGTTTTCTACCCGGAGCAACTTGTTGCATAGAGCCGAAGTGAAACTCTTCTTCAATACCTGCCTCGATGAGTATTTCACCTGCGCGGCTTTCAGCGGTATAACCATCTAATTCAGCAAACTCACTTTCTAATTCACCTACTTTCATACCATCTTCTTCACTCATTTCTGGTAGTGAATAGATGCGTTCCCTTTCTTGTTTGATTTGCCAGAGCTGAGCGTCACCCATGATAACAGTATCGATTACGCTGTACTGTTCAAATGCAAATTGATCCTGGCTCAAAGTACCCAGTTTCTGACCCGGTGTGATTGACACATTCCCCGACGTTGGCGTTAGTTCGCCACTTAATATCTTCATAAAGGTAGATTTACCGCAGCCATTTGCGCCAATTAACCCATAACGATTGCCGTTGCCAAACTTGGCAGAGATGTTTTCAAAAAGAGGCTCAGGGCCAAATTGCATTGTGATGTTTGCGGTAGATATCAAGGGAATATTCCAGCTGAAAAAGCGGTTAAAGCCATGGCTGCATTAAGGCAATTAGGCTTACTAATAAGAAAATGAGCCGCGAATTATACAGGCTTTAAGGTAAATATCTTGTTCTTTATATTGATAGTTTCATTATATTTTTGCTTTCAATTCACCATCAATTCACTCAGCGCCCGTTATAAATAAAGAAATTGCATTGAGGTGTGTATGTTAAAACGTTTGATAAGCGCAAAAGAGACGGTGATATTTTGCCTGTTTATGCTGGTTTCAGTCGGTTTTATGGCATTTTCAGAATTTTTTTGGTTTGCGTGTAGCTCCCAGTTTTATTACCTAGATAGCCCAGTATTATGGTTTTTGCTCTGCTTTTAATATTATAAGATGCTAATGTTTGGAGCAGTCCTGAGCGATATCTAGGATGAATGGCGCGTATCCAAGGCTAGGTTAATTAGAAAACATTGCATTCTTTGCCTTAAATTAAAGGAAGAGTGCACCATCAAAAGCCAGTCTAGGAGGCTAGTTTAAACTTTATGATAGATGTTCTTTTGGTAGAAGATGACAAAGATCTTGCTTTATCTGTTGCCGATTATCTTAGTTTTGAAAAAATCCATTGTGACCATGCCTATAATGGCGAAACGGGTTTAAACCTTGCCAAACAAAAAAATTATGATGTGATCCTTTTAGATATTAATTTGCCTCGAATTAATGGCTTAACCGTTTGTCATAATTTACGTAGTGAAGGTAAAGATACACCTATTCTCATGTTAACTGCCAAAGATACCCTAGATGATAAAGAAGCAGGTTTTGAAGCGGGTACAGATGATTATTTGGTTAAGCCTTTTGCAATGAAAGAGCTTGCCATGCGGATTAAAGCCTTAGCGAAACGCAAAAGTAGCCAGTCGCGAAAACTCTTTGTTGAAGATTTAGAATATGACTTAGAAGCAAGTCAGGTTACGCGTGCCGGTGAAGCGATTAATCTTACTCGAATCAATTTAAAACTGCTTGAACTCCTATTAAGGAAAAGACCAGAGATAGTCAGCCGTAAAGAAATTGAAGAGACCCTATGGCCAGATGAGACACCAGAGAGTAACAACCTTAAAGTGCAGTTTTATCAACTAAGGCAAAAAATTGATAAGGGTCATGCGGTAAAAATTATTGAAACTGTGGCTGGCCATGGCTTTCGTATTAAAGGTGGTAAATGAAATTCAGCAAAAGCTCTCCTTTAAAAAATAGAATTAGCTATTTTTTCCTCAGTATTATTTTTATCAGTGTTATCGCTTTCGCTTGGTTTATGGATGAATCGTTCGGCTCGGGCCTTGAGAAATCAGCCAAATTGAGGCTTATCTCAGAATATAACGGATACGCCAGAGAATATGAGAAAGACACAAGTACACCTTTCAAAAATAGTTATGTCATTAGTTTTTACTTTGATGAACTGCCTGATATTTGGGTGGAAAACATTCAAGTATTTGATGGCTTTAAATTAAATGATGGTGAATTTGAGGCGGTATTTGTCAACGAACTTTTATTAGAAAGCGAAAATTTTGAGCCAATTTATGTGGTTTATACCAATAAATTGCATGATGGACGACAGCTTTACGTGGTGGCTCTTTATGACTTTGCTTTAGTTGGGGATGATTTTGATGCACTGCAAGTGAGTCAGATAAGCTTTGTATTAAGTGTCGTTTTCTCCTATTTAATTCTGACGATTTTAGCCCTTTGGTACTACAGCAATATTATTGGTAAAAAAACCTCTCATCTTGTGTCATGGGCGGAAGAGACATCCAATAACTTTGTCGAAAAAGACATACCTAATTTTAAGTTTAATGAATTCAATCGTGTGGCAGATTGTTTGGTGAGCTCACTTAAAAATAACGCTAGATTGATAGATCAAGAGAAGCGTTTTTTGGCTCACGCTAGCCATGAGTTAAGAACACCAATTGCTATCATTAAAGCCAACTTAGAAATTTTTGAAAAAATTGAAGTCAGTGACCCTGCCAAAAGACCCTTAATGCGTTTAGAAAGGGCGAGTGCGAACATGCAGCTGATTACAGAAACCTTGCTTTGGTTAGCAAGGCAAAGTGAGTGTAAGCCAACAGAATCATGGGTCGATTTCCCTCACTTGCTTACTCAGCTTATTGATGAGCAGAAATATTTGATTCAAGGCGAAGATGTACAGGTAATTACCGAGTTTGACGAAGTAGATAGCCAGCTTGTGCCTTTATCTCCCTTGATGATAGTGCTCAATAACTTGATTAGAAATGCCTTCCAATATACTCACAATGGCTGGATAAAAATTAGCTTTAAAGATAATCGTATCCTCATTGAAAACTATGATACGGATAAAGTTGATGAGCCATCGGTAGATGGTTTTGGCTTGGGTTTAGAGCTTACCCAGCGAATTTGTAAAAAACTTGATTGGAAACTTGGTATTCATTTCCAAGAGAAGGGCGTGTTAGCAACACTTTATCTTCCTTAGACTCTTTATCAATATAAAAATAGTAAGAGGGTGTGGGGAAGGTCACCCTCTACTAATTTCAATCTCAGTAACTTGTTTGATAAGTGACCGGATTAAAATGCGTAGCTTGTGCCAACGCCAATCATGTAACCACTTTCATTATAGAAATCGATATTCGAATCGACTTCATCATAGCTAACCATCACTCTTAGTTCTAAATTCTGGTTACCCATTAGGTTTTCTTTGCTATAGCCAAGGCTAATGCTAGAACTGGTATCTTCTTGGGTTTGATTAAAAATAGGGTTAGTTTTGTCATACTCAGCACTAGAGTAGTCATACCCTAAAGACACAGCATGTTCGCCAAACTTGTTTAATAACATTAAGCCAAATCCATAGGCTGTGTAAGACATGGCATCACCATCTGCCGAAAACTGATCAAGATGGATAGATGGCATAAGAAAAGTGGTTTGGCTAATAGGTAGGCCAGTTGAAAGGCTGGCATAAATACCATCACCATCACGCTTTAATAGTGATTGTGCGCTTGTTGAGTAAGTAGAGCCAGAGAGTTCGTTATCAACATCTGTCTCGTAGTAGACAAGGTCTGCATCTATGCCAATGTTAAGCATGTTTAGGTATTGCAGACGATAACCATTGGTTGTGACATCTGTTTCAGTTCTTGCTGTATTTACTAGGTAAGGGTCTGCCCAGGCTTCACCATCAAGAACGGGTAATAAATAAGAAAACATCAATGCAGACTGGTCAGCCAATTGAAAGCCGTAACCAAGCTCTAGCGCTGCATCAACCGCATCAGATTCACCCATGCCTAAGAATACTTTTTGTGTTCCAAAGGTGTAGCTCACTTCGCCTAATGGCAAAACTAACGCATCAGACTCAGAGCTGCCTTCGGTATTTAAGCTGCCTGTCTTGGTTTTAGTTTCGGTATCAAGATTGCTTTTGCCACTGCTAAATCCAGCAAAAAGGCTAACAGAGCCACTGAAGCCTTGCTGCTCAAACGGGTCATCACCTGGGCCTGCATAAGCGAGGCTAGTAAGGGGGAGACAGACTAGGGGGATAAGATAGTTTTTCATTTTTCACCTTTAGGTTAGTTTTAAACCAGAGTTTGATGGCTCAAGGGTGAATTAGGGGTGAATTAGAAAGTTGATAATTGACAAAAAGTTGGGTGAATACTGACAAAATTAAGATGGTGACAGATAAGCATAAAAACCTTATAAAATAGCTGTTTTTCAGATATTTATAAATAATTGAGTTAATGTCAGATTAAGGAAAAGATACTTGTTACAATAGCCAAATACATAAGGTGAATGCCTCTATTTAAGTCAGGTTTTACTTAAGTAAGGCTCAAGCGTCTTAATAACTTTTTTGGTAATTGGAACACACATGATTGAAGAACAACAAAACAACCCATTACATGGCCTCAAATTGAAAACCATGATAACCGAGCTGGTGGACTTTTATGGCTGGGATGTTTTAGATGCGGCTTTGCGTCTAGATTGTTTTTACCACAATCCGAGCATTGAATCCTGTCATAAATTCTTAAAAAAGACAGAATGGGCCAGCGAAAAAGTAGAAAACTTTTACCTCTATAAATTTAAGCGAATGCCAAAAGCAAGTGCTTATCAATATGAGCTAAAGCCCAGAGAACGTGGCTTTGCTGACGGTGTACTACCAAAAGAGCCTTTACCTCTTACAGTCGAATTAGTCGAAGAAATGCGAGAGACCGCAGCGGCTAATTATGAGGCTAAGAAAAAACGTGGTCGTATACAAAATTATAAACGTAATGAGAGATAGCTAACTTAAGCTTTGCATTGAGAACTCCTTACCAAACTTAATTGGTAAGGAGTCGAACACTGGCTTTCATTGTTGGATGATAGAGGCAATAGTAGGCTAGGTCTGCTTCAGTATGAAAAGAAACTGATTTACTTTCTCCTGCTAAAATTTCCCCCGTATCCCAGCTCTTATCTAACGCTGTGGCAGTGTGAGGAACGATATCTTTATTTGTCCAAACAATTGAATCACCAACTTCTATATCAACTACATCAGGTACAAACTTGAACTGATAAATTTCAACCTGATGGACTGTTCCTGCATGTGAGATGGAAGTGGTAAGTGAAGCGAACATAATCCATACGCATGTTGATAGCATGGTGACTTGTCTTGTTAAACGACTTAACATCAAAGTGCTCCAACCATATGCTCTGCATGCCCCTCATGTGCTTTAAAAATTTGTAAACCTGCTTCAAATAATGCTTTCACCTCTGCATTTTCAATATTAGGTATAAAAGCATTCTCGACTAAGTCATTAACTGCTTTATGGTAGGCCAGCTCATTTGCAGCATAGCGTTTATCAAACTCAATGCCACGAAGTTGGCTCATCTCATTAATGAGCTTTTCAGCGTTTTTGTTTAATGCTCTACTTAAAAAGTTATCTTGAGGCTGTGCTTTTAGTTTTTTGAGCAAGGCTAATGCTTGTTCATTGACTGCGGTATGGTCTCGAATCATAGTTTTTGCAAAAGCATGAATCTCAGGGTTCGTTGATATTGCCAGTGCAAGGTGTGCATAACGAATATCAATATTGTCAGCGATGTATGCAACGTGTGCAATTTCTAAATCATTTAAATCTGCTGGGTCGTTAGCTATTGCTTGACTCGTATTTAAAGCAAAAATCATCGCAAAAAAGAAAGGTGTATATTTAATTTTCATCTTCAATTCCTCAAATATTATTTAATTTATGGTTTATAGAGAAAAACCAATAACTTAATTTAAGTGGAATTATGAAAATTATTAATGATCAAAAAAGCTTAAAAATTGATCATTAGTACATTAATAAGTTTTTTTAGGCTCTATGCTGTTATCGTAAAGCTAGTTACTAAGGAGACTTGCATGGACATTTTGAGCGATATCTTATCTCAGTTGAAATTAAGCGGAACGTTATATTTCCGCACCTCTTTTACTTCGCCGTGGAGTGTAAAAGTACCCTCATTCGATGATGTGTCGCGTTTCCATTTTGCACACAGAGGGCGCTGCTTGGTAAGAATTAATCACGATGAGGACCCTGTGTTACTCGATCAAGGTGATTTGATTTTGATCACAAGAGGGGCTTCTCATACCTTGTTTTGTGATCCATCGACTGAAAACCAAGCAGTACAGTTAGATAAAGTCATTGCTGATTCTGGATTTACTGGAAAAGGGGCACTCGTTTACGGTGAGCAAGGTACAAATCACGAAACACAATTAATATGTGGTCACTTTGCTTTCGACAAAGATGCCAAACATCCTTTGATCGACGCTTTACCATCTTATATTCATGTTAAAAACTATGGTGAAGCAGCCGGTAACTGGATGGAAAGTACCCTTAAGGTGATTGGTGCTGAAGCAGGGCAGGATAATATGGGAAGTGATCTGATTGCTTTGAAAATGTCTGAGATCATATATACCCAATTGATACGGAATTACCTCGAATCGAACAGCCATGCAGGGACTGCTCTTGCTGGCTTTTCAGATCCAGCTATTAGAAAAGTGCTGCAAGCCATTCATCAAACACCACAACATTCATGGGCATTAGTTGAATTATCGAGTATTGCGGGGCTTTCTAGAACAGCGTTACTAAACCGTTTTATTAACTACCTTGGTGTTAGCCCAAACGCCTATATTACACAGTGGCGTATGCAGCTAGCACAACAGCGTTTATTGGAAGCAAACACCAGCATGATTGATGTTGCTGAAAGCGTGGGATATCAATCTGAAGCGGCATTTGGACGGGTATTTAAAAAACATTTTTCGATTGCTCCAGCAGCTTATAGACGATTAAAAAAATTGGAGAACTAAGAAGACTACTTTCCTCACTTTGTCAGCAATCCATCTGTATTAGCAAATGAATGAGGAGTGCGAGTAAGAGGCTTTTAGCTTTTGAATAGAATTGTTAAAAATGTGAAATCGATCCAGTTGAACTAGATCGATTTGCTATCTATTAGCTGCTTGTAACGATTATTTTATTGTTGCTTTAACTAAATCAGTAATAGGAATTACTTTTTTATCCACTGGAAGTGGATAATGGGTTTTATCAAGGGCATATAGTCCTTCGTTCTTGGCTAATTCGTTTAAATCTATGCTATAGACACTGGGTGATTGATACATACGAATGTTAAAAATTCGATTGGTCAAATCGCATGCGGTAATCCATTGCGGGTAATCACTAATCGGCTCACTTTTTCCTGTTTCAGGTTCTAGAGACTCACGGCTAGTACCTTTGGGAATATCAACCGTGTTGAGTATATGAAAAGCGAGATTTGTCGCTTCAATGCCGTCAGCAACTGGATAAGCATAGTTTGTCATCATTGAGGCTCGCACAAAGCGGTCAATCGGTGTTGAACTTCCAGGTAATCCATTAAACCCTGATCCCTGACCTATCAACTGATTAGAAAAATTATTGCCTTGAAGGCCTAAATTAACAGGGTTAATAAAGGCGTAGTTTTTAAGCACATTTTCTTGTTGCCATGCGATGACAGGGTCATTCGTTAAAACACCAATCGGTTTCATATCAGAAATGTGTAATTTCCCATCAACAAATTCAAGCACTATGCTATTTCCTTTGGCATCTTGAACAGGAAAATGGAATTTAAAAGCGGGGTTTATCTCGTCAAAAGGGTCAATGACGATTAATTTATCTTTTGCCGCGTTTTGAGAAGCCA
The DNA here is from genome assembly GCF_001624705.1 of Marinomonas sp. SBI8L. Classification (GTDB taxonomy): domain Bacteria; phylum Pseudomonadota; class Gammaproteobacteria; order Pseudomonadales; family Marinomonadaceae; genus Marinomonas. The sequence continues at coordinate 4,918 of NZ_JSEO01000006.1, read as the reverse complement.
GTGTCAGAGTCGAACTGGGCGCTAGGGTGAGCTCATCAACCGTTAAGCCATCAATGACATCTTGACAGTCTTGGCAGTTAGAGAGAATCCAAGTGGAAAGAAACGGGTAATAAATCGCATTTTTTCCATCTGGTTTACCATCAAATTTGGGTACAGCTTGGTATTGGCTAAGGGCAAGTACCATGGTGCCTGTCGTAAGACCTTCGGTATTCATACCGTTTGCTGCCACTATGTCACTATGAAAAGCATTCATTGCCATAAAACCGTATTTACCTTGCCAAGCATGCATGTTTTCAGGCGCTGGAATTTCATTAAGGCTTTTTAGTTTTAAACCTTCTTGAGCTTTCAATGCCGTTAGCTCATTTTCGCTTAAGCATTGATCATATTCATAATGAGGTGAGCGGAAAAACAACTCTGAATTAAGTTCAATACCTAATTCCATTGAGCGTCCAATGATAATATCGCCGTTATTAGCCTTGATTGAAAAGTCAGTACACATGATGAATTCCTTTTATCTTGAGTTTATTTGAGGTTTGAGTGATATATAGATTTAAGCCAGTCAAACCAAGATAGATTCTCATACTATTAAGCGTTATTACACCTAATAACAGACGCATTGATTTTATAAATAAGCCGTGTGAGCGACTGACAAGTAGTAGAAGGAGCCACAATGTTATAAATCATGTTTTTCATTGTCTTTGATGTTAAGATGCGCCCGCATTTTTCCCCTGTTTACTTATACATCTCTATTAGGAATTAGATAAGTTGGAAGCTTTCGAACGTCATATTAAAGTCGATAATTCAGAATCGAGCATTCTTTCTTTGCTCAGTGATAGTTGCGATTTATCTGCTGCTGAAATTAAAAGCGCTATTGCTAAAGGGGCTTTATGGATAGGGCGTGGTAAGCAGGTTCAGCGATTAAGGCGAGTTAAAAAACCATTAAAAGCCAGCGAAGAATTACACTTTTATTATAACCCTAAAGTGTTAGATCAAATCGTGCCTGAAGCTAAGCTGGTGGCTGATTTAGAAAGCTATAGTGTTTGGTACAAGCCCTATGGCATGTTATCTCAAGGTTCAAAGTGGAGTGATCACACCACCATTAGTCGCTGGGCTCAAACGCACTTAACGCCCGAAAGACCTGTTTTTATCGTACACAGGCTTGATAGAGCGGCGACAGGTTTAATTATTATCGCCCATACGAAAGCGGCAGCTCGCGCATTATCAGGCATGTTTGAGCAGCACGCATTAGAAAAGCACTATCAAATTATTGTTCATGGCAATCACACTGAGCATGATCAACCAGAAGTTATTACACAAGAAATTGATGGAAAAAGTGCTAAAAGTGCCTTTAATTGTTTAGAACATGATAGAGATGCAAACCTTTCTCTTATCGATGTGAAAATTGATTCGGGTAGAAAACATCAGATTAGATTACATGCTGCAGGCATAGGTTTACCTGTTGTGGCTGATAGGCTTCATGGCGATAAAAACCAACAATATGCTGATGACCTAAATCTTCAACTGTGTGCAGTGACGCTAGATTTTACCTGTCCATTAACGGGCGAGACACGCTCTTTTAAACTTGATGAAACACTAAGACCTAACCTCAAGGCAGTGGCGGCTAAACTCGCATAGCGCTTCTTAATAGCAGTTTGACTAGTACTTTAAATAGAACTTTAAATAACACTTAAAAAAGCATTTAGGCATCGAGCTCTTTTTTAGATTTTCAAAGACTCACTTGTAACCCTTGACTCTCCCCCTAGGGGAAGACTTTACACTCTTATTTTTCATTCAATAAGAGACGCTAACTATGTCAAATGTTCTGATTTTAAATGGCAATCCAAAACCCTCACAAAAGCAAAAAAGTTTAAGTCACTCGCTTGCCGATACCTATGAAATTGAAGCAAGGGAAATTGCTCAGGTACGTCGTTTCAACTTAGCGGACATGGTGTTTAATCCAAGTCTAGAGCAAGGATATGATGAAATTCAGCCATTAGAGCCTTGTTTAGTTGAGTTTCAAGAGTCACTTATGTGGGCTGACCATATTGTCATTGTGTCTTCCACTTGGTGGGGTGGACTTCCGGCGAAAATGAAAGGCCTTATCGATAGAGCATTTATCCCAGGTGTGACCTTTAAATTTGAAGGGGATGACCCAAATCCTGTGCAACTCATGAAGGGTAAAACGGCCCGTATTCTATTAACCATGGATATGCCTGATGAATTTGTAGAAGATCAAGCCGCGCCTGTTTTAGGACAATTAAACAAATATACACTGGAGTTTTGTGGTGTATCGCCGGTGAAAACGAGTTTATTTGGTTCTGTTATCATGTCTGATGATTCTCAGAAAGCGCAATGGTTGGCGCAAGTAAGCCATCTAGGAAAGAAACTTATCTAAACTCATTTCTTTAAAGTCGTAGGTTAATTTAAGCGCTAACCTACGACTTTATCTTTCTTTTTTCTATTACATCCAGCCTTATCTAAGCATTATTTTTCAAGCTAACTTAATGATGTTTATACACATTTCTAATTGATAGATTTTATATTAAACCTTTTGGTTGAATATAAAATATTTAAGCTTATACTTCTTTTAACGCTTGCTTCTATTCTTGAGCAATCAAATGCAAAACACAGCAACAAAATATTAAATGAGATAGACCCTTTGCCAAATTTGAAAAGTGACCCGTTAGATTTAGTTTTTATGGCACTCGCCGATGCAAGTCGACGCAAGATAGTGCATTTACTGACATCAGGTGAAATGCCGGTTTCAGACATAGCAGCAGAATTTGATGTCTCTCTTCAGGCCGTTTCTAAACACATCAAAATGCTAGAGAAGGCCAAGATAGTTCAAAGGAAAGTGGAAGGACGAACCCACTACCTGTCTTTAGTGCCTGAGCAGCTAGCCGGAGCCTTGGATTGGATCAGTATCTATCGAAACTTTTGGCAGAATAGGATGAATACCTTAGCCAACTTAATTGAAACCCCAGAGGAGTAAACAATGTATAGCTTAACAATTTCACAGGAATTTAATGCGCCAATTGACGCCTTGTTTAATGCTTGGACTAAACCTGAAGTGATTAGCCAATGGTTTGCGCCAGGCGCTATGACAGTGCCGGAAGCAAAAGTGGATTTCAAAGTGGGTGGTAGTTACCGTTTTGTCATGCAAAACCAAGAGGGTGAGCAATTTGTTGTGGGTGGTGAATACACGGAAATAGCGCAGCCTGACAAGCTAGTATTCAGCTGGCAGTGGGAATCAAGCCCGCATGCCACTATGGTTACTGTGTTATTTACGTCGGTTTCAGAGAACAAATCCAAGCTTGAATTGATTCACAGCGAATTCCAAGAGCAAGATGCTTGCGATAAGCACAATGAAGGTTGGTTGGGTTGCTTAGCCAATTTACCCCGCGCTTTGGTCTAAAATTGGCTTTTATGCTTTGCAATCATTTAAAGGAGTGATGTCATGGGTGAATTGATCGATGGTGTAAATTGGTTAGCCGTTATCCTAGGTTTCTTTTTATCTTTTTTGTTGGGTTGGCTTTGGTTTAGCCCTAAGTTATTCGGCAAAAAATGGGCGCTTGGAGTGGGTGTCGAAATGAATGAAGACACCAAACCAGCGCCTTTAAGTATGGCGCTTCAAGCCAGTGGAACCTTTATGCTGGCATGGTTAGTTGGTATAACCGCTGTGTCTAATGCCTTATTGACTATTTTACTCATCATGTTCGCCTTTATTTGCTTGCAAGCAGCTAACGGTTTGTTCTGCCAAAAAAGCAAATATGCCATCTTGGTAGAAGCAGGCTATATCTTCACTATGACCCTTATCATGATAGTGTGCCAAGGTGTTTTCTGAGTAACCACTTTTTTGATTAAACGAGTCTAACAACAACCAGTTGCTTATTAACCTAGGCAGCTGGTTGTTGTTAAAAATTATAGAAGTAGGTCTAGCTAGAGCAAGCCACCTATTATTTTGGGGTTGAAGTTTCTATTACTTCCATTTCTTTTTTTATCATCTCAGCGTCATTCGTTAACTCAGCATAAGCCCTTATATCCCCATTCCTTTGGGCTAAAAAGGCTTCCTCTAGTTTTAGGTCATAGTCTTTATTTAGCTTTTTCAGCGTGTCACGTTTAAAGAGTGAGAACATATCAATAGCCTTCATGTGAATTAATCTTGTTCCATTAATACGTTAGCTTGCCTGTTTTGGTTCTCTTACTGGCCAAATAAAGAGTTTAGGCTCAAAATACGTGTGAAATAAACTTTCGCTAGACCACGCAACATCTTACTTATCAGTTGCTTTTACCAATAATGGAAAGGATTTCAGACTAGCAAATAGGTAACTCTTAACAATTTGCTTTAGCGTTATTGCTATCAATAATATGGCACGCTTTATCATTGTGTCTGATTTACAAAAATGTAAAATCAATGAGTTACGAGATGAGTCAAAATAACCATACCCGAAAAATAATTTTAGGAATCTAGATAACGTGTATGCGCGTTTAGCCAGGAAGGTTTTCAGTTAATAAGTAGCCTTTCTTCAAAATAATTAATAAGATGTGACGTTTTGAGTGCGGTAGATAAGTCGGACAAATCGAGCGTGGGCATTATTAAAATAATGAAATGGACACCCCTTCTATACTGAGTTAGTTCTTCAGTTTAGGAGGTTAATATGGAATGTATTCAAGTAGCAGGTATTGATCTTGCTAAATCGATATTTCAAGTGTGCGCCATTAATAGCGCTGGCAAACCAATTTTGAATCGATCATTTAGGCGTAATCAGTTACTTAAATTTTTTAGTAACCTAACGCCCTGTTTAATTGGTATGGAAGCTTGCGGTAGTGCGCATTATTGGGCTAGAGAACTTCAAAAATTAGGTCATGAAGTTAAGTTGATGCCACCACAATATGTAAAGCCTTACGTTAAAACGAA
>NZ_JSEO01000048.1 GCF_001624705.1 Marinomonas sp. SBI8L | reverse complement strand
GATATTGTTTTTTGAATATGGAGCAAGATGCTATGGCTATTTGTCGTGTCGATACCATTTCGATTCCTGTGTCTGATCAAAATCAGGCGCTGCAATTTTACCGTGATGCATTAGGCTTTGAAGTGATTAGAGATCATGCTGATAATCAACAGATGCGGTGGGTACAGTTGGTGCCTAAAGGCGCAGAAACGACGATCAGTTTAGTAAAACCATTTGCGGGAATGGAAGCAGGGGGAGTACAAGGGTTAGTGGTTCAAACGCATGATATTCAGTTAACCTACCAAGAGCTGAGTGGTAAAGGTGTGGCATTGTCAGAAATTATTACCATGATGGAAGGGCGATTTGCGACGTTTAATGATCCTGATGGCAACGGGTGGGTACTGATTCAATCGACAGCAACGATGTTGGCATAAATCGCTAGCAAGACAACATTGCTTGCTAGCGATAAATGATAACTTAGCGCTGAACTGCAATACGTGTTGATAACGTATGTGTTTGTCCAGGTTGTAATTCAATGGTTGGCGTATGGATCGTTGATTCGACACATACCATTGTTTCAAAACTGTTGTTGGCCATATCACCCATACTGATGGATAGCTCTTGCCAAGGGTTCCAAATAACAACGGCGTTATGACCTTGATTAGTCACCAAAATAGTACGTTGGTTGTTTTTGTCATTAACTTCAATTGTCGCCTGAGGATGTGTATAAACACGATCTGTTTC
>NZ_JSEO01000047.1 GCF_001624705.1 Marinomonas sp. SBI8L | reverse complement strand
CTAAGAAAGCAAATAAAGCGACCTAAGCCCAGTAAAAGTATCAATGCCTTCTGTAAGCAATTAACTACTAACTACTAACTACTAACTACTAACTACTAACTACTAAGAGTATCTTCCGTCTTGAATAATTATCAAGAAAGAGTTAACTTATACCCGTTACCATTCAAAGTGCTCGATTTCAGTGGGAATTAAAATGACTTTAGGCAAGGTAAATCATTGAAGCATAGTCATTCTATGGTTTAATTATTTAACGCGGTATAAAGTCATTTTAAACCCATCGAAGAAGCGTTTGAGCAACATCACTTCATCGTTGCTGTAACTCATAATGACGCTGCATGGATGCAGCTTGTTAAAGAATGCAGGAGCATATTCTCCTGAACAACCATTATTTCATCACAGCGCCTTGAATTGAAATTGCTCAAGCACTCTGAAACATGCATATTGAATGGTTACGGGTATAAATAGCCGCTACCAATCAAGATGCATGTTGCAATGTGCTCTTTCAACGGTACCGGCATATAAGTCGCTTCAAATGATTAGATGAATCATGAGACGACTTTTCTTAGATCTTAGTCGGTAAAATTTGCCTTGTTCCCGGGTAAATAGATACCGCCAAACTAATTCAAACTTAGCCAATCAACTTTAAAAGTAATTTAGGTAACCTAATGCAACGACTAGCCCCAGCTTTACGTCAAGACAATGTACCTCTTGTTTTAATTTCAT
>NZ_JSEO01000046.1 GCF_001624705.1 Marinomonas sp. SBI8L | reverse complement strand
CGGTACCTACCGCGTTTTGCGCGCCAGAACCGGCACCATGACTGATAACCAGCGGCAGCACGCCGAGAATAAAGGCCAGAGAGGTCATCAGGATTGGGCGTAAACGCTTCCGCGCCGCTTCGATGATTGCCTCTATCGGCGTTTTCCCTTCTTTCTGCATCATCTCAACGGCAAATTCGACAATCAGGATGGCGTTTTTGGCGGAAAGCCCGATGGTGGTCAGCAAACCAACCTGGAAGTAGACGTCATTACTTAAGCCGCGCAGATCGGTGGCCAGTAATGCGCCAACGACGCCTAACGGAACAACCAACATCACCGAGAACGGAATTGACCAGCTCTCATAGAGTGCGGCGAGGGCGAGGAACACCACGACCAGTGAAATCGCATACAGCGCAGGAGCCTGATTTGAGGATAACGCTTCCTGATACGATAGTCCGGTCCATGAGTAGCCGACGCCTGCCGGAAGTTTAGCGACCAGGTCTGCCATAAATTTCATGGCGTCACCGGTACTTTTCCCGGCCGCCGCTTCACCTAAAATCTCCATTGACGGGATGCCGTTGTAGCGTTCCAGTCGCGGTGAACCATAGGTCCATTCGGTAGACGAGTAGGCAGAAAGCGGTGCCATCGTGCCAGAGGCGTTGCGTACATACCATTGGTTGATGTTATCCGGCAACATACGGAACGGCGTGCCTGCCTGGACATACACTTTTTTCACCCGCCCCTAGTTGAGGAAGTCGTTCACGTAG
>NZ_JSEO01000045.1 GCF_001624705.1 Marinomonas sp. SBI8L | reverse complement strand
CATCAATTAATTCCAGTAAATCACTCCGTTGTTGAGCCGTTAATGGCTCTAACCCCCAATCATCTAAGATCAGTAAACTGGCCGAGCTAAGCTTGTTAATTAGCTTGCGATAACTGCCATCTGCCTGCGCCAGAAACATTTTTTCTAATAGCTCTTTGAGCCTAAAATAGTAAACGCTATTCCCTTGTTGGCAGTGGTTTTGACCAAGCGCGCAAGCGAGATAAGTTTTGCCACAGCCAGTTGCTCCTGTGATCAAGATATTTTGATGAAGGCGAAGCCATTCCCCTTGTGCCAATGAGCGGATCTGTGTTTTATCTAGTTGTCGTTCTGCGCCATAATTTAACTGGCTAAGCGTGCCGCCAACTCTGAATTTAGCTTGTCGAGTTAAGCGATCAATTTTTCGTTGATCACGTTGTGTTATCTCAACATCAAGCAGTAAACTTAACCGCTCTTCGAAGCTCTGTTCTACGTATAGATTGGGCTGTTCATACTGTTGCTGTA
>NZ_JSEO01000044.1 GCF_001624705.1 Marinomonas sp. SBI8L | reverse complement strand
ATGGACGCTCCAAAGTAGCACCGGCGTCATAATGCGCCAAACTGTATGTGCTAACAACAGTTAATACTAAGGAGCGTCCACATGAATAAGATTAATACGATTGCCATTGATTTAGCAAAGAATGTTTTTCAAATTTGTATTCTTTCGCCTGATCACAAAGTAATTAAGAACAAACAAGTTTCTCGAGCTCAATTACCCACTATTTTAATGAAACAAGAGAAGTCTATTGTTGTCATGGAGGCTTGTTATTCTAGCCATTATTGGGCCCGACTATTTGCCGATATGGGCCATGATGTACGTATCATTCCTGCACAGCATGTGAAGCCTTTTGTTCGAGGAAACAAGAATGACCACAATGATGCCCTTGCTATCGCCGAAGCATCATTACGACCTAACATTAATTTTGTGCCTCTTAAAACCATTGAGCAGCAAGATATTCAGGCTTTACATCGCATTCGAGATAAGTTGATCTCTCGTCGAACCAGTATTGTTAACCAAGCACGAGGCCTATTAAGTGAATACGGCATCATCATGCCAAAAGGCCTATCTGGCTTTACCAAGCACATAGCCTTACTACTCGACCCTGCTGATACAAGACTCACCCCTCGTATCAAGTGTCAATTAGCAGAAGTAAAAGAAGAGTATGACAACTTATCAAGACGTCGATTATCCATACAAAAAGAGCTTGATGAATATGTTCTTGAAAATGAGCTCTGTCAGCGGCTGATGACCATTCCTGGTATCGGCATTATCAATGCAACAGCTTTATTCGCAGC
>NZ_JSEO01000043.1 GCF_001624705.1 Marinomonas sp. SBI8L | reverse complement strand
ATACTGGTCAATTATCGCGAACAGATCCAGACGCTAGACTACTGTTTAAACGAGGAGCAAAAATAGCGGGTTATAATATCCAAACTGCCGTGGATGATCGCCATCACTTAATTATTGCAAGTGATGTAACCAACGAAGGAAATGATCAAAAACAGCTTTACCCTATGGCAAAGCGATCAAAAACAACACTTGGTTTAGATAAATTAACGGTACTTGCTGATGCGGGTTACTATGAAACAACTAATTTGCATCTTTGTGCTGAGAATCAAATTACACCCTATGTTCCCATACCGAATAAATCAGCCAGCATTAAAGAGCAAGACAGATTTACTCGTGAGCATTTCCAATACGATACATCAAACAACCACTATTCCTGCCCTAATGAAAAGTTACTAACGCCATCAGGTTCACTAACAACAAAGCATAATAAAAAGCGGCAGCTTTATATCAGTAACTCAAAGGATTGTAGAAGTTGTTTTAAAAAAGATCAGTGTTTGGCTCAAGGAACAACTCGCCGAAAGCTGTATCGTAGCGAATACGAGTCTGTTGTTGATGAACACAAAAGAAGAATGGAGTTTTATGGAAAAGGTAAAATGAAGCAGAGAGGTGCACTTGTAGAACACCCATTTGGCACATTGAAAATGAGAGCTGGATGGCAACACTTCCTTGTTAGAGGGTTTAAAAAGGTCAAAGGAGAGTGGTCATTAATGAATCTAGCCTACAATTTTACCCGTGTGCTAAATATTATTGGTATGAAGGGTTTTAAAGCTTACTGCCAGTAGAAAAAGTA
>NZ_JSEO01000042.1 GCF_001624705.1 Marinomonas sp. SBI8L | reverse complement strand
AAGATAGTCTTGGTTACACGTATGGTAGGAGTTTTGCTAAACTTTTTACAAGTATTCAAGGTGGGGATGTAGAGAATTATAAAGAAGTTAGTCTTTTAGAGGGGAATGAGTTGTTTAAGCTTAATTTATATCCTATTGCCTTTGATTCTACAGATCATGAATTGTGGCATAAAAATAACATTTCTAAGCTAACAGGTTTTGAAAATAAATACCTTTTTAATACATGGTGATTCTTTAATCGCTTTCCTTTTTTTAGTGAATTAATAAAAAAGCCCAATCACAAGTTAATTATTGGTACAGGCGTGAACTACTTACGTGACTTTTTAATGTTTTTTGTAGGCAATGAAAAGGTCGGTAGGTTATGTTCGGGTAACCTTACCCCCTAGTCTGAAGCAAACAAAACTAATAGGGTGTTTTACTGGGTAAAGCTAGATGGGGGTACACTCTTAGTAATTATCCCGTTCTTTAGTGGGAGGTATGGATTGAATAGCAACTATTTATTACAGGAAATGGGACAACGCATCAAATTATTGCTTGTAATGAAATAACCTTAAAGTGCTCTGTATCAACTGTCATCGTATAATTGCACTGCAGCTCTCAGTTTTTCTCGCATCAAGTTACGCAAACTTACGGGCTTCAATACCTCAACATGATTTGCCAAACCCAATAACCATGTTTCAAAATCATAGTTCATAGTAAGGCTAGCTTTTACTAGTAACTTATCCTCCGCATCTGTTCGATAAGTGCTTGTTTGTTGGTTTTTAGCTATGGGTGTTTCCATTATTATTTCGGCAGCAAAG
>NZ_JSEO01000041.1 GCF_001624705.1 Marinomonas sp. SBI8L | reverse complement strand
TACAGGTAATGGCAACAGGTATGCCACCTATTTATGCGCCACAAAGTATTAGTGATGGCATTAAAGCCCAAGCAAATATTGTTCATCATGGCGAAACTGGCGGTCAAAAAGCGTGGCCAGCCATGCTACGTCGAGTTTATCGTGCTGATCCAACTTTCGCAGAGTAGTGCTAATCTTTTTGCGGTATAACCCAATTTAGGCGTCAAGAGTACTTATACCAATCCACATAAGAAAGTGCTCACTTAGCGAGAGTTTAACGGCGAATAGGCAAGGCTTTGTTCATTCTAATGTCGACCCTGTCATGCTTAGTGTTCATATTCTTTATGCAAAATGGTAAAAGTACAATTTTTTATTTTAAAGGGTTAAATGTCATGAAACATTTTTCAAAACTTTGCTTGTTACTCGGCACTTTATCAGTGTCAGTTGCGCCAGTTACGTGGGCGCATGAAGGAGCAGAACATCAACACGCTAAAGTGTCTAAACTAACGGATGCATATACTTACGCTAATTATGACCAAGTTAAAGCGACTCATGTATATCTTGATCTTAATGTCGACTTTGATAAAAAATCTTTGTCTGGTTTTGCGGAACTCTCACTCGATTGGATGAGCGATAACAAAACGTCATTGATTTTGGATACCCGCGATCTTGTTATCCACCGCATCATGGCAAAAAATAGCCAAGGGCAGTGGCTAAAGGTTAATTATAAACTGGCAAAGCGTGATGACGTTTTAGGTAGCAAGCTAACCATAGATACACAGTTTAATGCTGAAAAAGTTCGTATCTACTATCACTCAACTGAAA
>NZ_JSEO01000040.1 GCF_001624705.1 Marinomonas sp. SBI8L | reverse complement strand
AATGGCGGTGTTGAAGTCCTTTTTCAACTCGTTTAACAGGGTTAAAATCTGCGCTTGACCTGTCACATCTAAGGCTGTTGTTGGTTCATCGGCAATCAGGAGTTTTGGTTGACAGAGTAGTGCCATGGCAATCATGACCCGCTGGCGCATGCCCCCTGAGAATTCATGAGGGTACATGTGCATACGTTTGCGAGCTTCGGGCATTTTTACCGCATCGAGCATTTGCACAGAGGCCTCAAAGGCTTCTGCCTTGGACATTCCCTTGTGCAGCATCAAGACTTCCATAAGCTGCTTGCCGACTTTCATATAAGGATTGAGGGAGGTCATCGGATCTTGGAAAATCATGGCGATTTCTTTTGATCGAATACGGTTCATTTGTTGATCGCTGAGGGACAAAATATTTTGTCCCTCAAAGCGCGCTTGTCCTTCAATGACCCCATTTTTGGCCAGTAGTCCCATTAAAGCAAAGGCGGTTTGGCTTTTACCGGAGCCCGACTCGCCAACAATGCCCAAGGTTTCTCCTTGTGCCAAAGTAAAGTTTAAATTATTGACCGCAGTGACAAAGCCATCGGGGGTTTTAAAGTTTACTTGTAACTGATCGACTTCTAATAGATTCATATCGCCTCCTTAGCGGTCTTTTGGATCAAGCGCATCTCGTATGCCGTCCTCTGCTTGAAAAAAAAAATTCTCACATATCCGTAAGCCCTCCCTACCAGTATTCTTTCGCCAGCCCTTAACCTCAGATATAATATACCTTTCTACTCACTCACCATCTAGTTAAATTCCACAGTGACTCTTTCTTTTCACTTC
>NZ_JSEO01000005.1 GCF_001624705.1 Marinomonas sp. SBI8L | reverse complement strand
AATATTGTTTTTCAAGTTGGCAAGAAGATGTGCTATCTAAACACGCCTTGGCAACGAGAAGTTTTAACTCACGACTATATTTGGACATAAAAGACCCCCAGTAATTAGTTTGTCCAACTATTGGGGGTCAGTTCATAAGAGGCTTTTTTTATATAGCTTTCAGAAGGTTTTAGCTTTGCTTATTGAGCATTGGCCAAATTACCTTGCGTTAAATAGGTAAAAACTTCATCGGCTAAAGATTTAGCTGCTTTTTTATAGGCAGACTGAGTGGCTTGTTCTGGTGTGGCAGAAATACCTCGACCAGTTAAGCTCCAGCTTGCCAACATTTTAGAGCTATCATGGCTAACTTCATCAAGTGATGCATTCAGGTTAACAAACTGATAAGTGCGTCCTTCTTTTACTTGCTTGTTAGTACTAATGTGCAAGTTAATACGGAGAGGACTGCTGGCTTTACTCGATGGGGTTAAGCCCTTATCTGTTAGCTCACTGCGTAGCACCTTGATTAAAGATTGGCTTCTTGCGGATTGGCTACTCACTTGAATTGAGAGTTGCGTTAACAGACTAGATAGCTGCTTTTCTAAGCCTTTAATCGTCTCGCTTTTAGCTGACGCTAGGTTAGCGCTTGTGCTGTATAGCTGTAATAGATCAAGCTTTTGTGCACGTTCTGACAAGATAGGGAGAGCCGGCAAAATGGATTGCCATTGCTCAACCAGATTACCTTGGGTTTTTGCTTCAAGGGCGATGGCTTCTAGTTGAGAGTCTAGTTCTGTTATCTCACGACGTAAACGCGCCGTAATTTTTGCTCTATCAAGGCGTTGCAATACATAAACGTATTTGCCTGTGGCAACATTTTCAACCGTTTCACTTTGCTCTAATACTAAAGACTCAGTGTCCATATGCGTGGTTGATGAAAAGGATTTCAACACCTGCTCAGACTGTGACGTGTTTTGGCTAACCTGAGTACTTTGTACATTGCTTTGAGAAACCGTGACTCTTAGCTGATTGGCCATGTCTGCATTAGCTTGCTGACGTGCGCCTTTAATATCGGCGACCAAATCTTCCGACTGAATCACACTGCCAACACCATAAAGGTAGCGTGCATCACTTGGCGGTGATAGCACCCAGCTAGGAGTCGCATTTTTTGCGGCTGTATTAAGCGTGCTGCTGCTTGCTTTAGCGGCAGGCGCTGCTTGGTTTGTATTAGCAACTTGAGTTGGTTCGCTTGAGTCATCTGATTTCACAAATAGCTCGGTGCAAGCACCGAGCATCAAGCTAGAAACGAGAATTAAAGAGCGGGACCACATGTTAGAAGAAGCTCTTATCGGCAAGTTTCTTAAGTTTTTTCTGTCCATTCCAAACTTCCCTATTGGTTGTCATATCAATCAATTTTAGGTCAACTTGATAGAAGGTCACACGCTTGTCCCCATCGGAATCAACAATAGAGTTGATTGTGCCTGAAAGAGCAAATCCAGCACCTTGTTCTTCACCAAATTGTGCAGCAGTACCTTCGGCAGCATTTAGCTCTTGGTCTTCTCTTTCGGTACGAATGTCAGCTCGTTCGCTACCTGATGCAACAAAATCAACTTTGCCAGCACGTAATAGAGAGCGCTTTATATCGTTGATAAAGGTATCAACAGGAATATGTTCATGACTCTTGTTGCGGATGCTTTGTACGATAACAGTTGGGTTGCCTGAGTTTTTGAAACTAAAATCTCTAAACCAAGGGAAAGACAGCATGTCTGTCATCATCTCTTCAGCAACTAGGCTAGAGTCTTTATCGTTCCAGCGGTCTGATAAAGCAATTTCTTCATCAACTGATACACGTTTTACACTGGTTGAACCACATGCCATCAACATCAGGCTTAGGATACCAACCGCAAGGGTTTTCCAAGAAAAACTAGTCATTTTGTGCTTCCTTTATTAGCAATGTCTAAAACCTTTATCTCTAGGATGAGGTTATATCAAAAGTTAGTTTGGGTTACGAATATTCCAAACTTTAATTTGGTTTTTATTTAATTCAAATGGGTCTAACGTGAAGTTTCTACCATTGGTTTGGTAATTTAGAGATTGTAAGCCTGTATCCGCTGCTTGTCGTGTTAAACGTATTTGAGCTGGTAGAGTCGACCAATTTCGAGTTTCAGATGATGCGGATGCCAATACGGCGATTTTGCCGACAAAGCCTAGCAACAAGCTGGCTGTCTCATCTTGCACTTCACTAGACACTTTATAGGCCAAGTAATTACGCAAAAGTTCCCTTAGCAAGGTCTCATAGATATCACGGCTTGCTTGGCTGAGTTGTACTTGCATAGTGATGTCAGCCAAGGACGTCATACGTACGGAATCATGCTTGCTAGCACCAGAGGTTGCTAAACTTGAGCTGAGTTTGGTTTTAGTGCTGTCTAGCACTACAGGGTCGTAATAAGGGACAGCAATGCGAACAGGGGCTTCGCTTAGCATCTTATCTATGCCGACAGAACGTAATGAACGCCAGCCAGCATTGCCTAAAATAATGCGTTTAGTGAATACGCCAGCAAAAGTATTCCAAGCTCCCCCCGCCTGATAGTTAGCAAAGAGGTTTAGTAAACCCTGATCAGCATAAACCATGCTAAACCAGCGTGAGGCATTATTCGCATCTTGGTGGGTGCCTGTGTAAAGCGGCTCTAGTACTAATGAATAACTTTGTGGGGATGCATATAACATCAAGTTGAGCTCTTTTCGTTCAGGTACAAAGCCCTGTTCTTCAAGAACAATAATTTCAGCTGGCTTTTTATCATAGTCTGCTAGCAATGCTTGATACTTTTTGTTGAGCTTTTCTTTGGCAAGGCTTGGGTATTCACTTTGCCAACCGCCTGCTTTTTTCATCATGCGTATGGTATCAAGCCAAGCTCTTTGGCCTGCATCTTTAGGTAGATTGTATTGCTTGGTATAACCTTTGTCGTAAAGGTTTGCTGAGGCTTGGTAAGCGATACGAGCATCGTCATACTCGCCACTTATTTCATACTGTAAGCCTTCCATGTACCTGGCCCAGGCATCGTCGCGGTAAACATAGTCATCACTATTTATGCCGCCAGTATAGAAACCAGAAAGCCAATCCACCGCCTTAGATAGAAAAGCCTTGTTAGCGCCATCTATGTCTTCATAGCTTGGGTTAAGTGCCGCAATTTCATTTAACTTAAGATCAATACGGCGGGATTCAACTAGGGCAGCATCAAGTAGGCTTTGACGCTCTTGTCGAGATTTCGCTTGTTCGGCAAGTGCAAGATAGTTGAGAGACTTGAAAAAGTTGATGTAAACACGTTCAAAGCCAGTTGGTTGGAAATCTCCTTGCATAGGGTTAGCAAGCAAGGCCCAAGAACGGCTACTAATACTCTCTTCTAGGAAGGTGTCGCTAAGTCTTTCTGCCTGTTCAAGAAGTTGATTACTGCGCTCATAATCACCTTGATACTGAGCTAATGCCCCTTTTTCTAATAGGCGTAATAGGTGGTCCTGTGAGCTATCTAGTGTCTCAGAGATAATCTCTTCGGCTTCATGCCATTGGCCTTGTTTAGCAAGGTCTCGGCTATCACTGATACCTTGATTATAAGTGGCACAGCCAGATAAAAATAAAACAGAAAGAAGGGCTAGGTAGGCGCTTCTAAAGTCCTTTTTGCATATATTCATGGGTAAACAACACAAGTATTAGGGCAATACAGGCACAGTAAAGGACCATCCAACGTATTTTCATACATCGGGCACAAGGTTTTTTCTTGCGGACACTTTTGGTTTTTGCCATGTTCTTCCCTGGGTGAGTGGAAACAATAAGCTGCGGTTGATTATTTATAACACAAAAAAAAGGGCAATTAAGCCCTTCTTTTTATCACTCAATAATTTATTGAGATGTTTCTTCAGCTTGCTGCTTCTTAAGGCTATCCATATAAAGCGCATCGAAGTTAACTGGTGCAAGCATCAAAGCAGGGAAGCTGCCTTTAACGCAAAGTGCGTCGATGTTTTCACGAGCGTAAGGGAAAACAGTGCCTGGGCAGAAAGCGCCTAGAGCGTGGTGTAGCTGCTGATCGTCAAGACCTGCAATGGCAAACAGACCACCTTGTTGAACTTGAACTAGGAAAGCACTCTCGCCGTTGTTTTTAACATTAACAGTGACTTCTAATACTACTTCATACAGGTTTTCGCCTACTTGACGACTTTTAGTATTCAGTTCTAGACCAACTTCTGGTTTCCACTCTTCTTGAAAAACCATAGGTGAACGTGGAGATTCAAACGAGATGTCTTTTAAAAAGATACGTTGTAGTGCAAGTTGCGGTGCAACTGCTTCTGTAGTTTCAGCCATTGTATTTCCTTAGTCTTATATATTTTTTAGTATTTTTAGTCAGGTTTTAATGCATTACTGAGACAGTAACGCATCTAACTTACCATTACGTTCCAAGGCAAATAATTCATCACAACCGCCGACATGATGCTCTTGGATCCAGATTTGAGGAACCGATGTACGGCCGCTCTTTTCTGTCATTTCTCGGCGTAGCGCAGATTGTCCATCAACATTAATTTCGTTGAATTCTACCTGCTTCATTTTCAACAATTGTTTCGCTCTAATACAAAAAGGACAATAGTCACTTGAGTAAATAGTTACCTGAGACATTTTGACCTCTCTAGTTAGTTACTAATGGCAAATTAGCACCTTGCCACTCAGCGATACCGCCTTGCATTTTATAGACAGTGTAACCTTCTTTTTGCAGCTCTTTCGCGCTAGCACCAGAAGTCATACCTGTTTTACAAACTAAGATGATGGGGTTTGATTTATGATTCTCAAGTGTCGCCATCTGATCTTTTATTTTTGTCGCTGGAATATTGATTGCACCGGTAATATGACCAGTTTTAAACTCAGCAGCAGGACGAATATCAAGGACAACAGCGGATTCGTTGTTCATCATGTTAGTGGCTTCTCCTGTGGACAAGCTACCAGCGCCACCTTTCTTCTCAACCCAAATAACAAGTGCTAGTAAGGCAATAAAAAGGGAAACCATTTCCCAATGGTTGGTGGAAAACTCAATTAGTTGGTTCATCATACGCGTAAGACCCATTAGACCTATCAAAAAACTGCAGGCATTATACACGGCAAAAGCAGGGCGTACATGATAGAAATAGAATCTCAGGGCGACTTGAATAAGTAGAAGAGGTAAAAGACGTAAGGATATGAATACTAAATTATTAAAAGCGGGTCTTGGTGTCTTACTGATTATCTTAGTGACGGGCTGTACCAGTCAGGTTAAACCGTCTCAAACACAAGCTAAAATAGAACCGCCGCTTGACGAAGTTCAGCTGCTTAAACAGCAAAGATCACAATTACAGTTTCAATTCTCTCGCCTAACCGATGAGTGGTGGCAAAGAAGCGGTGAACTTGCCTCGACCCAATCTGAATTACCTCTCCTATCCAATAACCCAGATACTATTGTTGAAATTAATCGTGTACTAAAAAACAAAAACGAGGCGCTGACAAAAAAGTTAATCGCACTTAATAAGAAAGTTGAAGCGAGAAAAAGAGGGGATATTGAATGCATAAAGCTGAACTTAGCGCTTAAATATGCGGGTTATAAAGCGGCAAATGCGGAAAAATCCAAAGCGGTACAGCCAAGCCAGATTAATCTAGTGCAAGGTGAAACGCAGCTTTGGCAGCTTTATACGAAACAAGGTTTAGTATTACCCAAAGTTGCTGTGACTTTAAGTGAAGCTAATCAGCTTTTTATTGAAAACCAATTGATTGCACAATTAGAACTCGATAAACCTAGCTCAAACTTTATTACCAGTGTCACTCTTTATGGTCAGCAAATTTATGCAGCAGGTCAGCTAGATATGATGTTGGCACCGACTATCGCGAAATAGTGGTGCCAACAGATTGGTCGTGCCAGAGAATCTTGGTGTGCAATTATTGATTAGTAGAATCAAAAATTTTGTCGGCATTACCTTCGATAAAGCTATCAAACACTTCACCGTTTTCCATCTTGTGTCTTAGGGCAAATTCATAGAAGCAAGATGGAATTTCAACCTTCTTAGCTGAAGAGAATTCAAACTTAATCTTATCCGCCATAGTTGAAGACTGCTCTAGGAAAAGCTCAGGTGTGCCTTTAATCAGACCGCCAACTTCGTTTAGGGTATAACCTTCATCTATCAATAACTGATTCACGCTTTCGATAGTTTCGAAGTTCTCTAGGTGGTTGATGCTAACAGTAAAGTGGTTAGCTTTAAGGCCCATAGTCGATAACCAGGCCGCATATTCACTTTCAGCAGCAAGGACTTGATACTCTTCGTAACTAGGCTTGCTCCACAAACGGCCTTGCCAAAAAATACTTGGAGATTGAACAACCTGTGCAGGAATTTGGTTAACTAATTTGTTAATCACCTCTTGCGCAACCTCAGACAGTTCATGAGATAGAAGCTCACTGACAAAAATCTTAGGTTGGGTTGGATCTGAATGTTTGAAACATTTAGCAAACAGGTGTTTCTTTTCAAAAGTGAAAGCGCCATAGGCTTGGTAGCCGATTTGCTCAAGCATAGGTGTTAGCTTGTCTAGGCTAATAGGAGAGTTCGCAAAGGTACGAAATGCCACGTGGTCATTCAGTACTTTTTCACCCTTACTTTCAAATAATTCTTGGATGCGTTTTGCTTGTGGTGTGACTGCAATATAGCTGTGCCATAGGGAGTTGAAAAAATCTTGAACTAACATCTTGGAGTATCCTGTTTCAGTTGAGCTGCATTTAACTTGCATTAACTGTAGCGAATTATAGGACAAGTTAACAAAAGCTTAATTATCATCTTCTCATGCAAAAAAGTTGGGCATGACTTATATCATGGCTATTTAAGTCTTCATTGCTGTTTTCAGTTAAGTCTCTAGGGCTTGTTTTTGAAGCGCTTTTTGCAAGTCCATTTTACTGTTTAAAATACTTTGTAAGAGCCTATTTGGCAGGCTTTGCGACTTATGATGCGCTAAACCAACTAGGCGTTTAAAGTTGGCATCATTAAGTGGCCGTAAGCAGATGTCTGATCTTTGTCTGGCTGAGTGCTCTGGAATCAGGGAGATACCAAGGCCTGCTGCTACTAAATCGAGTGCGTATTCTTCGGTTTTTACCTGAGCTCTTACATCCACCTGAATACCTTGTTTGTGAATTAAATAATGCCAAGACTCAATAATGTCGCAAGGGGTGCGACTAATAAAAGGTAAGCCGTCTATTTGTTTGAGGCTGATATCTTTTTGTTTCGCTAGAGCATGGTCTGGTGCCATCGCAAGCACATAATCGTCTTCCCACAAGGGATGGAAAATATCTTCACTGGTTAGGTAGCGTTGGCAGGTAAACCTCAAATCCGCTTGTTCAGATTCATCCACCAAATTGAGTTGTAAGTTTGGTACCTGTGCCAGCATGGTTTTAATCACCTGACTGACCAGAGAACCTGATAAAAATGGCATTAATGAAATAGATAAATCAAGGTTGCTTTGTTGAGTGTTGAAGAGGCTAGGCAAAGCTTGTAAATCATTAATGACTTTACAGGCATGAGGATATAAGTCCTTGGCGTTATCGGTTGCAGTGACCCCTTTAGAGTGACGAGTAAAAAGGGAGACTTTTAATGCTTCTTCTAATTGCGCAATGGCGGCAGAGATAGAAGGCTGGGCAACAAAGCAGCGCTTTGCCGCTGCGCTCAAGCTTCTTTCTTCATAGACGGCTTTAAAATACCTGAGACTGCGAATATCCATAGTTTTGAGCTCTATTAAACCAAGTAAAGTGTGATATTGGCTAAGAGTATGCGTTTAGCTATAGGAAAAAACTAGAGCATTACTAGGAAAAGTGTATTTCCTCTTTGTATTTGCTGGCAGTAGTCTTGATGGAAATCGTCACAATTTTTTCTATTTGAGGTGTCTATGTCGACTTTAACTTGTCTTGAAACCATTGGTATTAATCGTCTTCGTCAAGGTGATCATTTTTTTAGTGTGTTAACAGGTAACCAAGAAGCGTTGGGCCAAGGTGATAGCTTTACCGCCTCTAGCCCTATTAATGGTGAACCTCTGTCTTCTTTCAAAAATGCGAGCCTTGATCAGCTTGACTCGATTAACGAAGAAATGACCCAAGCTTTTAAAACCTTTCGTACTATTCCTGCGCCTCTTCGTGGTGAGCTAGTGCGCCGTATTGGTGATGAAGCGCGTAAATATAAGACGGAACTTGCTCAGATTATTTCTTTGGAGGCAGGCAAAATCATGCCTGAAGCCCTAGGTGAAGTACAAGAATGGATTGATGTGTGTGACTTTGCTGTTGGCCAATCAAGAATGTTACATGGTTTGAGTATTGTGAGTGAACGACCAGGTCATAGAATGATGGAGCAATGGCATCCGTTAGGCCCTGTTGCTGTGATTACTGCATTTAACTTCCCTATGGCCGTTTGGTCTTGGAATGCCATGCTAGGTTTAGTTTGTGGTAACCCAATTCTATTAAAACCTTCTGAAAAAGCTCCGCTCTGCGCGCTTGCCATGTATAGCATTGCTCAAAAAGTATTGGCTGATATGCCTGAGATTCCAAAAGCCGTATGCAGTGTGGTTATTGGTGATCGTAACGTGGGTGAAGCTATGGCGGCAGCGCCAACTTATCCACTTGTTTCTGCCACTGGCTCAACGGCTATGGGGCGTCAAGTGGCACAAACGGTAGCCGCTCGCTTAGGTCGCTCTTTATTAGAGCTTGGTGGCAACAATGCCATGATAGTGTCGAAAACAGCCGATCTTGATTTAGCTTTAAGAGCCATTGTTTTCTCAGCAGCAGGTACCGCAGGTCAGCGTTGTACGACTTTAAGACGCTTGATTACTCACTCTTCTGTTGTGGATGATCTAGTTGCACGCCTTGTTAAATCTTATGCCTCCTTGCCTATTGGTGATCCAATGGTAGAAGGGTCATTGGTTGGCCCTCTAGTGGACGAACAAAGCTTTAATGCGATGCAATCTGCTTTGGAGCAAGCTAAAGCTCAAGGTGGTGAAGTGGTGTTTGGTGGTCAGCGTGTCACAGCTAACGTGCCAAGTGGTGGTTTTTATGTACAGCCTGCAATCGTTCGTATTGCCCATGATGCCAAAATCGTTCAGCAAGAAACCTTTGCGCCAATTCTTTATGTACTGACTTTTGATGAGTTTGAAGAAGCCATTGAAATTCAAAACAATGTACCTCAAGGCCTATCCTCGGCTGTATTCACAGAAAGTATGCGAGAAGCTGAAGCCTTTATGTCTCCAGCGGGTTCTGATTGTGGTATTGCTAACGTCAATATTGGTACATCAGGTGCTGAAATTGGTGGGGCATTTGGGGGCGAGAAAGAAACGGGTGGCGGCCGAGAGAGTGGTTCTGATGCATGGAGAAACTATATGCGTCGTACCACAAATACAGTGAATTACGGTGGTGATTTGCCGCTAGCTCAAGGTATTGTTTTCGAGTAACGCTGTGTGATCTAAGTATCTCATTCTGGTTAGTCTTAAAAGGCTAACCAGAACCTTTCTTAATATGCGAGGTAATAGCATGACCGACGCGAATTTATCCCTATGGCAGGCCTCTGCAAAAGAACAGATTAATTTAACTTCTTTAAGTGAATCGATACAGGTCGATGTTGCCATTATTGGCGCAGGTTATTCTGGATTATCTTGTGCGCTTACTTTGGTTAAGCAAGGTGTGAAAGTCGCTGTGTTAGAGGCAAATACTGTAGGTTATGGTGGATCAGGTCGTAATGTAGGTCTTGTTAATGCGGGGTTATGGATGCCGCCAGATGAGGTAGAAGCTGTATTAGGTGTTGAGGCATCAAACACGCTTTATGAGGCACTGGCACAAGCACCTGATATGGTTTTTTCATTGATTAATGATAATCAGATTGAGTGTGAAGCGACACGAAATGGCACCTTACATGCGGGTGTTGGTCGTGTTGGTATGAAGCAGCTAGAAAGCCGTTATTTACAGTTAAACCAAAGACAAGCCCCTGTGATTTTGCTTGATGAAAATGAGGCAAGGGCTCGCATTGGTTCAAACGCTTTCTCTGGTGCCTTGTTCGATCCAAGGGCAGGGACAATTCAGCCATTATCTTATGCATTAGGGTTGGCTAGAGCTGCCATATCTCAATCGGTTAGTATTTATCAAAATAGCCAAGTAGTGAGTATTGATGCTCACGCTCAAAAATGGCGGCTTAAATCGAGCTCAGGTGGCGAGGTGCTCGCAAATAAGGTGGTCATGGCTACTAATGCTTATCCAGAAAAGCTTTTCCCTCAGCTGCAGCAGTCTTTTGTGCCGATTCAATATAGCCAATTTGCAAGCCAAGCGTTACCGGATGAAATTTTAAAGCGGATCTTGCCGAACAAAGAAGGTGTTTGGGATACCTGTACAGTGATGAGTTCAATTCGTCTTGATCAATCGGGTCGATTGATTTTTGGTGGTATGGGGGGAGCCGGGTTGAATACGCGTTTACGCGACTGGGCTGATAAAAGGGTTAAACAATTGTTTGATTACTTGCCTAAGCTTGATTGGCAATACGCTTGGAGTGGTCAGATAGCCTTTAGCCATGATCATTTACCCCACTGCCATTTGCTAGATGATGGCATTTATAGCCTTGTTGGTTATAGTGGCCGAGGTATTGGTCCTGGCACTGTAATGGGTAAAGAGTTGGCTCTACACCTTATTAATTCAAACCATAAAATGCCACTTGCAATGACTCAAGTGAACAAGGTTTCTTTGCGTGAAATGAAACGTTCCTTTTATGAGGTTGGGGCGCATATCTATCATTATGGTCAAGTTTTGACATGATCTTGATGGGTTTGAATCGGCTTTAAATATTGTTATCACAGTATTTTTATATTTTTGGGCTATTTCGGGGCGTTTTTTCGAAGAAATGGCTAATTTCCTCAGTTTTTTGTGTTGTCTTAGATCAAACTCGGTTACAGTTTCTACCTTCTTATGTAACAAGTTGTGGCAAATTTAAATGCGCCGATACCTACCGTCATCTACTGCCCTCAAATGTTTTGAAGCATCTGTTCGTCATCTGAGTTTTACCCGTGCTGCCCAAGAGCTACATTTAACTCAAAGTGCTGTGAGTCGACAAATTCGTAATCTTGAAGAGTTTCTCTCAAGGGATCTGTTTATTCGGCTTAATAAACGTTTGGTATTAACAGGGACAGGTGCGGCGTATTACAAAGAAGTGGTGCCCTTGCTAGATAGTATGGAAAGTGCCTGCTTAAAAATGCTACACAGGGAAGATGAAAAAATTTCCCTACAACTTGCTTCCTTACCCACTCTAGCTTCTTTCTGGCTAGTGCCTAAATTAGCTAACTTCCAACGTGCTCACCCACAATTTAATATCAAGGTGAATGCCATGGATGTTACCGATAATCTTGACCCTAAACAGGTCGATGTGATTTTGCATTATGGCGGTGATCATTGGCCAAAAGGGGTATCGCATCATCTAATGAATGAATATGTGATTCCTGTTTGTTCACCCGCTCTATTAGCTGAAAAAGGTTTAACGGTTAACACAGCTAAACGCAGTGATATTAGCCACTTTCCTTTGATGCATTTGACTTCGCGCAGCAATGCTTGGTCCGAGTGGATGGCACAACAAGAGTTAGCTGCTAGCCATTTAACTGGGCCGGGCTTTGAGCACTTTCATATGTTGTTAGAAGCCGCTAAATCTGGAATGGGTGTGGCGATTATGCCAACCATGATAGTAAAAGAGGCTCTTGCTTCTGGGGCTTTGGTGGCACCATTTGGTGAAGCTTGTATGACGCCTCATGAATACTTCCTTTCTTACCCTGCAAATAAAGCTGATTTAGAACAAGTGGTCACATTCCGTGATTGGTTGTTAGAACAGGTAGACCCGCAGACCCAAGTTGAGTCTCTAGTTGTTGGATAATCAACCAAAATTAGCCCTAATTCGCTGAGATCTTGTAACAAAATTACAAGCCTGTGTTAGTATCGAAAGACGATGATTATTTAACTTAACGGGTATCGGTACAATGGCGAAGAAGACAACCGCACTTTTTATTTTGGATGGCTGGGGCTATAGCGAAACATCTAAGTCAAATGCAATTGCAGCGGCAAATACGCCTAACTGGGATAAATTATGGCAAACAAGGCCACATAGCTTGATTCAGACTTCAGGTATGGCGGTTGGTCTACCAGAAGGTCAAATGGGTAATTCAGAAGTGGGTCACATGAACCTAGGCGCAGGCCGTACGGTTTATCAAAACTTCACCCGTATTGGTAAAGCCATTGACGAAGGTTCGTTTTTTGATAATGAAGCCCTAGTAAATGCGGTTGATACAGCCGTTAAAGCAGATAAAGCCGTTCATATATTAGGCCTATTATCTGCAGGCGGTGTACATAGTCATCACGAACAAATTATGGCTATGTGTGAAATGGCAGTAAAACGTGGTGCTAATAAGGTTTATGTACACGGTTTTACTGATGGCCGTGATACGCCACCTCGTTCTGCACAAACACCAGTGGCAGAGCTTGAAGCGAAACTAACTGAACTAGGTACGGGCCGTATTGCGACCTTGACTGGCCGTTATTTCGCCATGGACAGAGATAATCGCTGGGAGCGAGTTGAAACTGCTTACAATGCAATTGTTTGTGGACAAACTGAATACCAAGCACAAACGGCTGATCAAGCAATTCTAGCCGCATACGATAGAGATCAAAATGACGAATTCGTGCCAGCGACAATTGTTGGTGATGCCGTAAAGGTTGAAGATGGTGATGCCATTGTCTTTGCAAACTTTAGACCTGACCGTGCTCGTCAAATTACCCGCGCTTTTACAGAAGCAGACTTTGAAGGCTTCACACGTCAGGCAGTGCCAGAGTTAGGTGCATTTGTTACCTTCACAGAATATGCCTCTGATATTAAAGCTGGTGTGGCTTTCCCACCGCTTGCTCTGAGCAACACCCTAGGTGAAGTACTCGCTAAACTAGGTAAAACACAATTACGCATTGCTGAAACTGAAAAATATGCCCATGTGACTTTCTTCTTTAATGGCGGTGAAGAAGCGTTGTTTGAAGGTGAAGAGCGCGCTCTAATTCCTTCTCCTGATGTTGCTACCTACGATCTAAAACCTGAAATGAGTGCGCCAGAAGTTACCGATAAGCTGGTGGAAGTTATTACAGCTGGTACCTATGACACCATTATTTGTAACTTTGCCAATGGTGACATGGTAGGACACAGTGGTGTTTTCGAAGCAGCCGTCAAAGCTGTCGAGGCCGTTGATGCCTGTATTGGTCGTGTATTAGAAGCACTAGATGCGAATGGCGGTGCTTGTTTGATTACTGCAGATCATGGAAATGTGGAACAAATGTTAAGTGATGACGGAACTCAGCCGTTAACGTCACATACGATTGAACCTGTACCTCTGGTACTTGTCTCTCCTGATGCAAGTTTATCAATTAAAGGTGGTGCGTTAAGTGATATTGCGCCAACACTACTTGAAATGATGGCAATAGAAGCGCCGGCCGAAATGACAGGTCGTAGCTTACTATTACGAGATTAACCTGATCTGAATAGATTGAGAGTGTGGTAACGACTTTATGGGCAAATTGGTACTTATTTTGTTTGTGAGTCTTTGCTCCTTCTTTTCATTACATGTGTCTGCCGCAGAGCCCAAATCTGCGGCAGAAGCTGAGCAACAAATTAAGGCTTTGCAAGAAGAATTAAAGTCGCTCAATGTGTGGTTAAAAGAGGTGCAGTCAGAGAAATCACAAATTGAAGGGCAGTTAGAAGGTAAAGAAAAATCTATAAATGAGCTCTTGAAACAAATTAAAACCATTCAAGACAATATTAAACAGAGTGATGGTCAGCTCAAGGAGCTGGCCATAAAACAACGAAAGCTGAAAATAAGTATTCAGCAACAGAATCAACAGATAGCCGCCCAAATAAGGGCGGTTTATCGTTCTGGTGAGCAAGAAGGCATGAAATTTTTGCTCGATGGCCGTACGCCCGAAGAGATAATGCGTATGGTGAGATACAACCGATATTTCTCACAAGCACGCCAATCTTTAATTAATGGCTATGGAATACAGGTAAATGAACTAAGCTTAATTGAAAAGAGCATGCGCTCTCATAGGGCACAGCAAGCGCGAGAAGAAGCTCGGCTAGTTGAAGAGCGCAAAGTGTTAGCTAAACAACAGAATGAGCGTCAGCAGATTCTGGCTAAACTTCAAAAGGATATTCGATCGGGAGGTAATAAGGCAAAAACGCTAAAACGTAATCAGCAACAGTTACAAGCCCTATTGCTTAAGCTTGAAGAAGCCTTAGCAGAAATGCCTGTTATTGATGAGAAGGTAGCGTTTAGTTCCTTGAAGGGTAAGTTAAATAAACCCCTAGGACGGTTAAATGTACTGCAAGAGTCAGGGCAAGTGAACTTAGGTGGCGTTACATTGTCTGCCAAAGAAGGTACTGAAGTGAATGCGGTTTACCACGGAAGGGTGATTTTTTCTGATTGGCTAAGAGGGTTTGGCCTAGTACTGATTTTGGATCACGGTGATGGATATATGTCTTTATATGGCTATAACCAGAGCTTGCTCAAAGAAGTCGGAGAGTGGGTAAATACGAATGACCCAGTCGCGACGGTCGGGAGTTCAGGTGGTCGTACTATACCGGGGCTATTTTTTTCTATTCGTCATAACGGTACCCCCGTTAACCCGCTTAAGTGGGTCAAACAAGGCTAAGCCTGCTTATTTGCATTAATAAGGTTGGTAAGCAAAACAGCAATCTTGATGCTAATTGTAGGTACAGTCAGAGGTTCAAGTATGAAATGGTTAAAAGAAATAAGTACAGCGTTTCTTGTGGTTGTGTTGAGCAGCTCGGTTGCGCAAGCCAAAGAGCAACAGGTCCCATTAGCGGAAATTCAATCCTTTGTTGAGTCTTTTGAAACCATCAGCCAAGGCTATGTGGACGAACTTTCTGATCAACAAATTTTAAGCAAAGCATTAAAAGGCATGGTTGCGGCACTGGATCCGCATTCAGAATATTTAACCCGAGAAGAAATCTCCAAATTCAGAGAAATGACATCAGGCAAATATGCAGGTGTTGGTATTGAAGTTGAAATGATTGAAGGACAGCTTGTCATTGTTTCTCCAATCGATGGTTCACCAGCTGCAACGGCTGGCTTGTTGCCAGGCGATACTGTTCTTCGTATAGATGACACCTTAATTAATGATATGGGTTTACAAGAAGTGATAGTGCTCATGCGAGGTGAAGTGGGTACGAAAATTCATCTGACCATAGAAAGAGAAGGCGATTTAAAAAACTTTGATATCATGCGTGGCCTAGTACAAAGTGCCAGTGTGACAAATAAATGGCTAGAAAATGATGTGGGTTATGTGCGTATCAGCCAATTTCAAGGCAGCACAGGTGTTGAGTTTCAAAAAGCGCTTGAGAGCATGAAAGCTGAGCACCCATTAGAGGGTTTGGTTTTAGACTTAAGAAATAATCCAGGCGGAGTCTTGCAAGGTGCTGTCTCTGTTGTTGATGCGTTTTTAAGTGATGGCATCATAGTTTATACAGATGGCCGACATAAAATGTCTAAAGCCCAATTCAATGCGACAAAAACGAAATACCTAGATGCTGTTCCTACCGTCGTATTAGTGAACTCTGGCTCTGCTTCTGCCTCAGAAATCGTGGCAGGCGCATTACAAGATCACAAACGTGCTGTGATTATGGGGACTGAAACCTTTGGTAAGGGCACAGTACAAACCGTGGTGCCATTAACGGATGGTTCAGCAATCAAACTTACCACGGCGCTTTATTACACACCAAAAGGGCGATCTATTCAGGCCCAAGGTATTATTCCTGATATGGAAGTGCCTCAAGCTAACCTCGTAATACAGGATACGGGTTTTATTGTTAAAGAAGCTGATTTGAGTGGTCATATCGCAAATGGCTTAGGCGGTGAGGATAGAAATAGCCTAGATGCTGAAAATAGCTTCGATGATATTGCAAAAAACGACTTTCAATTGTTTCAGGCCTTGTCTGTACTGAAAGCCTTCCCTAAACTTGTGCCTCAATAAATCCTGTACTAGTTGAGAAATTATGTTTGACCCATTTCTGCGAGCAATAAAACGCTCGCAGCTTCTATTTGTAAGCCTATTACTAACGTCGTCTTCTTTCGTTTTTGCTGCTGAATCTGGCCCACTTGTCACTGAGGAGCCAGATGCACTTGTTAACTCACTTGAGTTGCAAGCGGCTGTCTCGGATGAGGCTGACAATCTTGAGGAACTAGCACCAGCATCAAGTGAGCTTGATTCAGAGTATGAGGTTCAAGCTGCAGGCCCTGAATTAGCGCTAGAAGCAGAGGCTGAAAAAGTAGAAGTGAAAGTGGCTGAAAAAGAGCCTGAAAAAGAGCTTCTTATTGTTCCGCAAGAAACGTCAGGCAGTGCCCAAGCACAAAACTCTCAGCTACTAGGACCTGTAATAACGACGCCAAAAGTGACGGCAGAAGTACCAACTAATCCATCAACACCCTTGTTGCCCAGCTACCCTAATATCAAGTTAACTGGTGCTGAAGATGAATCTTTAGACTTTCTGTGGCAAAAAACCTTCCCTACTCTCAAGCATTCAGAACCTGAAGCTATTCAGCTAGTTGAGCAAGACAAAGCCAAAACTAATACAGAAGATGTCACTGTAATTGATGATAGGCCAAGTATTAGCATTATTATCGATGACCTTGGTTATAACCGTAGAGGTATGGAGGAATCACTTTCTTTACCTATAGAAGTCGCCTTGGCGATTTTGCCTCACACTCCTTTTTCGAAAAAAACAGCACTGGCTGCAACAGAGCAAACTCGTAACATTATCCTGCATGTGCCAATGGAAAATGAGAGGGAGCTTAAGCTAGGTCCAGGCGGACTGTATAAGAGCATGGGGGAAAAGGAGCTAAAAGAGACTCTGAAGGCTGGCATTGATAGTGTGCCAGGTATTCAAGGTATTAATAACCATATGGGCAGCCTGTTAACGCAGGATACTCAAAGAATGGAATGGGTCATGGAAGTCATCCAACCTATGGAGCTCTTTTTTGTTGATAGTTTAACTAGCCCGAATAGTGTTGCCTTAACCAATGCCCTTAAATTTAATCTGACGACGACACGTCGTGATGTCTTTCTAGATAATGTTCAGGATGAAAAAGCCATAGATAGGCAATTTAAGCGTCTAGTCGCGATAGCGAAAAAACGTGGTAAGGCGCTAGCGATTGGTCATCCTTATCCTGCGACTATGAGTTATTTATCGAAACGACTAACTAAGTTGGAAGATGAAGGTATAAGACTAATCTCAATTTCTGAATACATTGAATAAGCCTCAATAAACTTAATTAAACGAAATTAGAAAAATTTAGATAAGAAGTTTTTAAGAAAAACTTCTTATCTCTGTCGAAACCTATCTGTCTCAATATCCTTCTGTATATCGTATAAAATCTGCTAAAAGCAATGGAAATGCCTAGTTTTTGCTTATTTTTCAGGCAATTTCTTTTGTAATCCTTTGTTCTGATAAAATATTATTTGGTTATTTATAACTCAATTGTGTTGACCTATCCGCTTGTTAAAGATTAATGTTTATCTCATATTAAGTCGCGAAACAGAGTTAATCTGGCACTTTATATGTTCCATTTGTTCGTTATTTCGAGCCAATGAATGGAACGCTTCTTGCTTTAATATAATAATCATAAACTGGAATGAGTAGGAGCTTGACTAATGTCAAATGCTATTGTGAAAAAATCTTTACTTTCTATCGCAATCGCTGGTGCTATGGGTGCATCAGTTCTAGCACAAGCGGATGTTGTAATTGGTGTAGCAGGCCCTCATACGGGTGCATATGCTGCATTTGGTGAGCAATTATGGCGCGGTGCTGAACAAGCCGCTAAAGACATTAATGCTGCAGGTGGTATTAATGGCGAAATGATTAAACTAGTAAAAGCTGATGATGCTTGTGAACCTAAACAGGCCGTTGCTGTTGCTAACCGTTTAGTAGATTCTGATGATGCTGTTGGCGTTGTTGGTCACTTCTGTTCTTCTTCAACTATGCCTGCTTCTGATATCTATGAAGAAGCTGGTGTATTAATGGTCACTCCAGCCTCAACTAACCCTCGTGTAACTGACCGTGGTCTATCTAACGTTTTCCGCGTATGTGGACGTGATGATCAACAAGGTGATGTTGCTGGCGCTTATATTATTAGTGAATTAAACGCGAAACGTGTTGCTATCATTCACGACAAAGATACTTATGGTAAAGGTCTGGCTGACGCAACTAAATCTGCGTTGAATAACTATGGTGTAACCGAAGTGCTTTATGAAGGTCTAACACGTGGTGAGAAAGACTTTAATGCCTTGGTTACTAAGATTCGTTCTGTTGATGCTGAAGTGGTTTACTTTGGTGGACTTCACTCAGAAGCTGGTCCGCTAGTACGTCAGCTACGTGAGCAGGGCTCTAAAGCTATCTTCATTTCTGGTGATGGTATCGTATCTAATGAGTTTGCAGCTGTTGCTGGTTCACCAGAATATATCGATGGTGTATTGATGACCTTTGGTGCGAACCCAAAATCTTATCCGGCAGGTAAAGCTGTAGTGGATAACTTCATCAAATCTGGTTATGACCCAGAAGGTTATACCCTGTATTCATATGCTGCAATGCAGGTTGTTGTTGAAGCCCTTAAGAATAATGACCTTGATCCTATCAAGGGAGCTGATTGGCTGAAAACAAACAGTGTTTCTACTGTAATGGGCGTTAAGGATTTCGACTCTAAAGGTGACCTTAAAGTGTCTGATTACGTTATGTATGAGTGGGACAATCAGGGTAACTATGCTCAAGTAAACTAATATTCTATTGGTTTACATTGGCATAATGCATGAAGATCACAGCCCGCCTTGGCTGGCTGTGATTCATTTCTACGTTTTTAAAATCCCCACGAGGTCTTACGATGGATATCGTTCTCCAGCAGTTGGTTAACGGTCTTACCCTTGGGTCTGTTTATGGACTCATCGCTATCGGGTATACCATGGTATACGGCATTATCGGTATGATTAACTTCGCCCACGGCGATGTATACATGGTGTCCGCATACATTACTGCGATTGTTGTCGCATTATTATCTTTCTTCGGAATAGAATCCTTCCCGATTATTATTATCGGTACTCTCTTTATCACAATTGCCATTACTGGCGCATATGGTTGGGCTATAGAACAAATCGCCTACCGCCCCCTTCGTAATTCCGGTCGTTTATCTGCTTTGATTTCTGCGATTGGTATGTCCCTCATATTACAAAACTATGTGCAAATCAGCCAAGGCGCACGCCAGCAGGGTATTCCTACCATGCTTACCGGTGCTGTTAGGTTTGATGTTGGTGATGGTTTTGTTCAGATCACCTATATGAAACTGGTAATTTTGTTAGTGGCCTTCTTAGGCATGGGTACACTGACCTACATTATTCAGAGAACCAAGTTAGGCCGTATGTGTCGAGCGACGCAACAAGATAGAAAAATGGCATCCATATTGGGAATTAACACTGATCGTGTAATTTCCATTGTCTTTGTAATCGGTGCTTCCATGGCCGCACTAGCAGGTGTGTTGATTACATTAGATTATGGTGCTTTTGATTTCTATGTGGGCTTTATTATAGGGATTAAAGCGTTTACCGCTGCCGTACTCGGTGGCATTGGCTCCTTACCAGGAGCCATGTTGGGAGGAATCATTCTTGGGGTCTCTGAATCCTTGTTTGCTGGTTTGATTAGCTCAGACTACAAAGATGTTTTCTCTTTCTCCTTGCTTGTGATTATTTTGATTTTCCGTCCAAGTGGTCTTTTAGGTAAACCTGAGGTGGAGAAAGTTTAGATGAACGCAACAATTGATTATAAAAAGAGCACCATAGATGCCATCATCGCAGGCTTAATGGCATTAGTGCTATTTGGCCCTGTAGTGGGTGTTGTTCTGCAAGGCTATGGCTTTACCACTGAGTTTGATCGAGTTGCTTGGATGGTTGCAGTGGTCGCGATTGGTCGCTTTGTTATTTCAAGTTTCTTGCAATCCAATAAGGGTAAAGAGATTCTCTTCAAGCACAGCTCTGGCGATGATGCTGGTGTCGTGGTTAAGTCACCCGACTATAAATCCAATATGGTCTGGATTATTCCTGTTGTCATCTTAATCGGCTTGATGGTGCCTTTTATTGCATCTAAGTATGTACTGACAGTCATTATCCTAGGTTTGATTTATGTCTTACTGGGTTTAGGTCTAAACATAGTGGTTGGTTTAGCTGGCTTACTTGACTTAGGTTTTGTTGGTTTCTATGCCATAGGGGCTTACGGTTTAGCGCTTGGTTATGAATACTTAGGTTTAGGCTTTTGGTCTATGTTGCCTATTGCCGCTATTTTGGCTGCTATTGCTGGCGCCATCTTAGGCTTCCCCGTATTGCGGATGCATGGTGACTATCTAGCTATCGTAACCTTAGGTTTTGGTGAAATTATTCGATTGATCCTGAATAACTGGTCTGCCGTGACTCATGGTCCTAACGGTGTATCTGCACCACTACCACAACTATTTGGTTTAGAGTTTAAGCGACGATCACGGGACGGTACGCCATTCCATGAATTTTTCAACCTAGATTACAACTCAGGTTTCAAGTACATGTTCGTTTACTTGATTCTATTTATTGTTGTGTTAATCGTGCTTCATGTTAAGCAACGTCTAGTGAAAATGCCGATTGGTCGTGCTTGGGAAGCCCTACGTGAAGATGAAATTGCCTGTCGTTCTTTGGGGTTAAACCACGTACTGGTTAAATTATCTGCTTTCATGATGGGCGCATCTGTTGCCGGCATTGCTGGTGTTTTCTTTGCAACCTACCAAGGCTTTGTTAACCCGTCTTCCTTCACCTTTATGGAATCCGCTTTGATTCTTGCGATTGTGGTATTGGGGGGAATGGGGTCAACCTTAGGGGTAGTGATAGCCGCCTTCTTCTTAACGGTAGCGCCAGAGTTGCTGCGGGAGTTTGCGGAATATCGTGTCCTCATGTTTGGTATCTTGATGGTAGTTATGATGATTTGGAAACCCCGCGGATTAGTCAGGGTGACACGTACCGGTTTTGCGACACGTAAGGGGGTATTGAAATGAAACAGGAAAATATCCTAGAAGTAGAAAACCTCGTGATGCATTTTGGCGGTATTAAAGCCTTAAACGATGTAACTTTTGATATTAAGCGTGGTTCAGTTTCAGCCCTTATTGGCCCAAATGGTGCGGGTAAAACCACAGTGTTTAACTGTCTGACAGGCTTTTATAAAGCCACAGGTGGGCAAATTACTCTGGGTGCGAAAGGTAAAGAAACGAGTGTGATTAAGGTTCTTGGTGAACCTTTTAAAACCAGCGATTACTTCTCCCCTGTGGCATTTGCCAACCGTCTTAAATATAAGATGTTTGGTGGTTCTCACCTAGTGAACCGTGCAGGACTTGCTCGTACTTTCCAAAACATTCGTTTGTTCAAAGAAATGTCTGTAGTGGAAAACCTTTTGGTTGCTCAGCACATGACAGTGAAGGGTAGTATCATGTCAGGCATTGCTAATACTGAGTCTTTCAAACAAGCGGAAGAAGATGCTTTGCAAAAAGCCTTTTACTGGCTTGGTGTGGTAGACCTAGTTGCCCATGCCAACCGTTTGGCGGGTGAGCTATCTTATGGCCAACAACGACGTTTAGAAATTGCACGCTCTATGTGTACTAATCCGGAAATCATTTGTCTTGATGAGCCTGCTGCGGGTCTTAACCCTTCTGAAACAGATGCTCTAACTAAAATGATTCGTATCTTACGTGATGAGCATAATGTCACTGTGCTCTTGATTGAGCATGATATGGGTATGGTGATGGATATTTCTGACTATATAGTGGTGCTTGATCATGGTCAGGTCATTGCCAAAGGCGGCCCTGATGATATTAAGAATAACCATAAAGTGATTGCTGCCTACTTGGGTGCTGAAGACGAAGATGAAGAGGTAGGCCTATGAGTGCATTAATGCAATTTAAAGACGTTGATGTCTATTACGGTCCAATTCAGGCCCTTAAAAAAGTCTCCCTGGATGTGAATACGGGTGAAATTGTGACCTTGATTGGTTCCAATGGCGCAGGTAAATCAACCTTGCTGATGTCTATTTTTGGTCAGCCTAGAGTGTCTTCCGGTGAAATTATTTATCGCGGAGAAGATATCTCTAAAAAGTCAGCCCACTATGTAGCCTCTAACGGTTTGGCACAATCTCCAGAAGGACGACGTGTTTTTCCTGGTATGTCGGTGGAAGAAAACCTCTTAATGGGGACGATTCCAATCGGAATGAAACATGCCGATGAAGATATGCAAAAGATGTTTGAGATTTTCCCTCGTTTAAAAGAGAGGCGAAATCAACGAGCATCCACTATGTCTGGTGGTGAGCAACAAATGTTGGCGATTGCACGAGCTCTTATGAGTCGTCCAAAGCTGTTATTGTTGGATGAGCCGAGTTTAGGTTTGGCCCCAATCGTAGTGAAGCAAATCTTTGAAGTACTCAAAGAAGTTGCAGCGTCTGGTATGACTATCTTCTTAGTTGAGCAGAATGCGAACCATGCGTTAAAACTCGCTGACCGTGGTTATGTGATGGTAAATGGTGAAATCCGTATGACGGGAACAGGTGATGAACTGCTGGTGAACCCAGATGTTCGTGATGCCTACCTTGGCGGACATTAAACCTAGTTAAAATAAAAAGCCTCGTCTTGGGTTCAAGGCGAGGCTTTTTATGAATTGGACAAAGCAATTATCTGATCAAATAGCTATTTGATATGACATTATTGCCTGATTACCTGATCATCCAATAAACTTTTTATTTGAGATGGTTGCTTTGATTGCCCTAATGGTACATCAAAAATTGCATCTATCTTATCTCTAAAATAAACCATTACCTCTTCTAAACTGAGGGCAGGATCTAACCCTGCAGGGTTTGCTGATGTAGAAACAATACAAGCATTAAATGCTTGGCAAATCGCTTGAACCCCCTCATGTTGGCTCAATCTTAGCGCAATACTTTGATGTTCTCCTCTTACCCAGGTTGGCGCTATGCCTTGGTCTGGTACTATCCAACTGGTGGGGCTAGGATAACGAGTCGTTAGTTTGGTCTGTAGTTCTGGGTTAAGTTGAGCTAACCAAGGTGCTAAATGGGTTTTATTCCCAGCGACTAGGATCATGCCTTTGTGCATAGGACGAGACTTAATATCAAGTAACTTGATAACAGCAGCCTGATTATGAGGGTTACAACCAAGCCCCCAAACGGCCTCAGTTGGATAGGCTATGATGCCGCCTTGTTGCAATACATGGGCAATAATATTTGGGTCAGACGTTATTATCATGGTGCGGTATTTATAAACTGATATGAATAGGAGAAGTGATAAATAGCTAGACAGACGTAAGCCCCAGAAATGCATCCGAGGCTAGCATCTATATCTTGCTTAAGGCGTTTGCTGAAGACGCTAACTTAAGACATAGTTTCGATTTTTTCTTTTAGCTCAGCAATTTTACTTGTCATTACTTTTTCTAGGTGTACAAGCTCTTCAACAAGTTCAGCTTTAGTGATCTTGTCTTCTTTCTGCTTGCCAACTATTTTACCTAGCTCTTCAACCGCTCTTAGTACGACAAGAGATGGCTCTTGTACTTGGCGATAAGTTTGTTGTCCGCCGTCAGCTAGTACGGTTTTTGTTGAACGACCAAATTTGAACTTTTTACTTTTTGGAAGTAACGAACCTTTTTCACGACGATAGTAAACTTTTAAAACGTCATATCCATTTTCATAACGAAGTGTAAATTTTTCGATGTCGTCAAAACTAGTGACGCCCATTGATTCCAAAGTTTGATACATATTGATTGTCCTATCAGCTTATTTTGCTTTTTAAAAATAAATCCCTTCCTACCTATTTAACAGGAAGTCGTGTGGTTCAAAAGCTGATGTCTCGGGTAGAGGCCTGTAAAGTCGC
The DNA here is from genome assembly GCF_001624705.1 of Marinomonas sp. SBI8L. Classification (GTDB taxonomy): domain Bacteria; phylum Pseudomonadota; class Gammaproteobacteria; order Pseudomonadales; family Marinomonadaceae; genus Marinomonas. The sequence goes on along the minus strand of NZ_JSEO01000005.1, from coordinate 361,647 downwards.
TTTCATAACCACATTAGTTCATTACTAAATTATTGTGGGTACGAAAGCAAGTTTTTAAAGGATAAATGAATGGAATTCGTGAAAACTCCATTTTAATTAAAAAATAAGCTGATTTAGGTCGATTTTTTAAGTTATTAATAAGAAGAGGACTTAGTCCTCTTGCTCATTGCTATCTATACCTAACTCTTTAATTTTGCGTGTTAAGGTGTTGCGTCCCCAGCCCAATAACAGGGAGGCATCACGTCGACGACCGGCAGTATGGGTTAATGCTGTTTCTATCATGATGCGTTCAAATTTAGGAACGGCATCGTCTAGAATGGCTTTTTGACCTTGTGCTAAAGCATTATCGACCCAAGTCTTCAGACCATCTTCCCAGCTTGCATAATTGTTTTCACTTGGTGTGGTTTCAAGCAATTCTGGCGGTAAGTCTTGCACCAAAACCTCGCGTCCTGATGCCATCACGATTAACCAACGACAAGTATTTTCTAATTGGCGCACATTACCGGGCCAATCCATACGAGCTAGGTAGTCTTCTGTTTCCTTGGTGAGCACTTTTGGTTCTACCGATAGTTCTTCTGCTGCTCGTTTTAAGAAATGGCGTGCTAGCTGAGGTATATCTTCACGTCTTTCTGATAGTTTAGGCAGGTGTACTCGGATAACATTGAGGCGGTGAAATAAATCCTCACGGAAAGATCCTTCGGTTACCTGACTTTCTAGGTTTTGGTGAGTGGCAGCAATAATACGCACATCAACTTTAACGGGAACATGACCACCCACGCGATAGAATTCGCCATCCGCTAATACGCGTAATAAACGTGTTTGCGTTTCTGCCGGCATATCTCCTATTTCATCTAGAAACAGGGTGCCACCATTTGCTTGCTCGAAGCGACCTCGTCTTAAGGTATTGGCACCAGTAAAAGCGCCTTTTTCGTGGCCAAACAATTCTGATTCAATTAAGTCGTGTGGAATGGCAGCCATATTAAGAGCGATGAAGGGGCTGGCAGACCTTGGGCTATGTTTATGTAACGCATGAGCAACGAGCTCTTTACCTGTACCTGACTCACCGTTGATAAGCACAGTGATATTTGAATTTGCTAATCGACCAATAGCGCGAAACACTTCCTGCATGGCAGGTGCTTCACCAATAATTTCTTTTTCAACAATTTCAAGCTCGGGTGCTTCTTCCTCTATGCTTGGCATAGATTTGTGATGATGCAAAATAGCGCGCTTTACTAAGCTAACGGCTTCTTCTACATCAAAGGGCTTAGGTAAGTATTCAAATGCACCACCTTGATAGGAGGCGACGGCACTATCTAGGTCTGAATGTGCTGTCATGATGATAACGGGTAAATAGGGGTTATCTTCTTGTATCTTGGTTAGCAGGGTTAAACCGTCCATGCCTGGCATACGGATATCGCTGATAATAACGCTTGGTTTTTCATGCTCTAGCAGATTCATTAGTGACTCTGCGTTATCAAATAGCTTGGCTTGAATACCTTCTTGCTCAAGGGTTTTCTCTAATACCCAGCGAATCGACCTGTCGTCGTCGACTATCCATACTGTATCTTGTTGTGACATGTAACTTTCTCCTTGCCTCAATTTGCGCTTTCAATTGGCAGCAATATATTAAATTGGGTCTGATGAGGCTCACTCTTACATTCAATGAGGCCGTGGTGTTGGTTTATTATGGATTGTGCAATAGATAGGCCAAGTCCGGTTCCATCCGGTCGACCACTGACCATGGGGTAAAATAGGGTCTTTAATATTGGCTCTGGAATGCCTGGGCCATTATCTATCACGCTGATTTTACAAACCAATTTATGGCGTTTTGAACCTATGGTGAACTGGCGTAAAGTGCGCGTCATGACGCGCACTTCTTTGTTATCTTGAGAGCTATCTTGCAGTAGAGCTTGCATGGCATTACGTACTACATTTAATAGGGCTTGGATGAGCTGTGAACTGTCCCCCATGATGTCTGGAATACTTGGGTCATAATCACGAATAAAGCGAACCTGCTCATTCGCTTCGACTGTCACCAGTTGATTCACTCTCTCTATTACCTTGTGAACATTGAGAAGCTCTATTTGAGGTAGTTGTCTTGGGCCTAATAAGCGGTCCACTAAGTCTCTTAGTCGATCGGACTCTTCGATAATAACTTGGGTGTAATCCTTCAGCCCTTCGTCTTTAAAGCTACGGCTAATAAGCTGGGCGGCACCACGTATGCCGCCTAAGGGGTTTTTAATTTCGTGTGCGAGACCGCGAATCAGCTCTTTACTGGTTTGATGTGTAACCAACAATTCGTCTTCTTGAGAAATACGTTTCATCCTATCTCTAGGGTATAACTCAATCAGTAAACTCTCTGTGCTATTAAGTGTGCCCATTACTGGCGTGACGGTATAATCCAAAAATAGTTTTTTGCCATTAGGCATTTCTAATCTGGCTTCACGTTTGGTAAAAGGGTAACCCGTATTAGCCGCATTATGTAGCGCTGAAATGCTGTCTTCGTCTTCAAAGAAAACATTCTCAATACTTTGTCCATAGACACGGCGACGACTCACTGCTAATAGCATTTCTGCTGCAGGGTTGAGGTACTCGATAAGTAATTCATTATCTAGCTTTACTACGGCGGTTGATAAATGGTCAATCAGTAAACTATGCACGTTAATATCCTCTTACTTCCCTTTAGCTTTGCAAGATACGAACCAATCTTATAAAAGCGTTAAAAGAGGTCATATCCTAATAAAGTGTCATTAATACTAGATATTTTAGCGCACCATTATTGTGCGTGCGAGGCAGGCGCTCTTTTTTGGGGCATAAAAAAACCCAGCCTAAGCTGGGTTTTTATTAAGCTTAAAGCCAGAGGCTTTAGTCTTATAGGCTGTAGTACAAGTCGAACTCAACTGGGTGAGTTGTCATAGATACTTGAAGCGCTTCTTCTGTTTTAAGAGCGATGTAAGCATCGATCATGTCATCAGAGAATACGCCACCTTGAGTCAAGAACTCACGGTCATTATCAAGCGCTTCAAGAGCTTGTTCTAGGCTGTTAGCAACAGTTGGGATTGCTAAAGCTTCTTCAGCTGGTAGGTCATATAGATCTTTATCAGCTGCATCGCCAGGGTGGATCTTGTTCTTAATACCGTCGATACCAGCCATCAACATTGCAGAGAAAGCTAGGTAAGGGTTAGCGGTTGGATCAGGGAAACGAGCTTCAATACGCTTGCCTTTAGGGCTAGCTACGTATGGAATACGGATAGAAGCAGAACGGTTACGTGCTGAGTAAGCTAGCATAACTGGTGCTTCGAAGCCTGGAACAAGACGCTTGTAAGAGTTTGTTGAAGCGTTTGTGAAAGCGTTTAGTGCACGAGCGTGTTTGATGATACCGCCGATGTAGTAAAGCGCCATTTCAGACAGACCAGCATATTGATCACCAGCGAATTGGTTCTCGCCGCCTTTCCAGAAAGATTGGTGTACGTGCATACCAGAACCGTTATCACCAACGATAGGCTTTGGCATGAATGTCGCAGTTTTACCATAAGCGTGAGCAACGTTATGTACGCAGTACTTCATTACTTGTACTTCGTCAGCTTTCTTAACTAGAGTGTTGAATTTAACACCGATTTCGTTCTGACCCGCTGTTGCTACTTCGTGGTGGTGTACTTCGATCACAAGACCCATAGACTCCATTGCGCCACACATAGCGCCACGAAGGTCGTGGTGAGAATCTACTGGTGGTACTGGGAAGTAACCGCCTTTAACTCGAGGACGGTGACCCATGTTGCCGCCTTCGAAAGACTTGTTAGATGCCCAAGCAGCTTCTTCAGAGTTGATTTCAACCATGGTGCCTGACATGTCAGTTTTCCACTTAACATCGTCAAAGATGAAGAACTCTGGCTCAGGACCAAAGAAAGCAGTGTCACCAAGGCCTGTAGACTTCAAGAACTCTTCAGCACGTAGTGCAACAGAACGTGGATCGCGATCGTAACCTTGCATTGTAGAAGGCTCGATAATAGTACAGCGAACAATAATAGTTGCTTCTTCTGTGAAAGGGTCGATTAGGCAAGAATCGTCTTCAGGCATCATGATCATGTCTGATTCGTTAATGCCTTTCCAGCCAGCAATAGATGAACCGTCAAACATTTGTCCGTTTTCGAAGAACTCTTCATCAACAGTAGATGCAGGGATAGTAACGTGCTGCTCTTTACCTTTAAAATCTGTAAAACGAAGGTCTACCCATTTAGCATCGTGTTCGGCAATTAACGCCAGAGTTTTGTTTGACATACTAGCTCTCCAGTAATTTAGTTTATTCCTAAGTGCGTGAGTAATTTTCACATAACTTTTGCTGTGCTTCACAATGAAGCGTTTCTTATTGGAAATAAAGCATTTTCTGTGCCACCTAACCTGAAAAATAATTAATGTCTTATTTTACAATGTGTTATGACGATTATTTTTTATTCTCGCCGTAATGCGAAAAATAAGTATAGAACACATCTCTCTTTATGCTCTTATTTGGTGCGCAATTTATTTTGTGTGTCACTTATTGGTGCGAATAAATAGTTTTCTGCTTTTCCGACTTTTCTTTATAATGTGTTCACATTATTTATTCAGTCGTAAGCAGCCATGAAATTCATTGTTAAGTTCTTTTCAGAAATCACTATTAAAAGTCGCCCTGTCCGTAAAACCTTCGTTAAACAGCTAAGGCAGAATATTCGTCAAGTGTTAACAGAGCATGACGAAAATGTTGTTGTAACAGGAAACTGGGACTTTATTGAGGTGTTATCTGAAAAAGATGAGCTGCGAGATGAATTTACCCATAGATTAGCGAATATTGCGGGTATTGCTCACTTTCAATATGTACGTGAATTCGAATTCACAACCTTAGAAGCTATCGTTGACGAAGCCATCGTCTCTTATGGAGATGTGTTAGAAAATGCCGTGTTTGCAGTCCGTGTAAAGCGTGTCGGTCAGCATGATTTTACATCAGTAGATGCCGAGCGCCAAATTGGCGGAACCTTAAAAGCACGCTGTAATGCGTTAGCAGTAAGGTTGAAGAACCCAGAAGTACTTGTACCTATTGATATTAGAGACAACCGAGTTTGGATTATTGAACAACGTATAGATGGCTTAGGGGGCTATCCTATTGGTTCCCATGACCCTGTTTTATCTCTTATTTCAGGTGGTTATGACTCTACCGTATCAACTTACATGACCATGAGTCGTGGCCTGAAAACCCATTTTTGTTTTTTCAACCTAGGTGGCGATGCCCACGAAATAGGTGTGAAGCAGGTTTCTTGGTATCTGTGGGAAAAGTACGGTTCTAATATTGGGGTTAAGTTCGTCACTATTCCATTTGAAGAGGTTGTTGGTGAAATTCTAACGAAAGTCGATAATTCGCAGATGGGCGTTATTCTAAAGCGCATGATGTTAAGAGCGGCTGGTAAGGTAATGGAAGATCTTGGTGCAAAGGCGTTAGTCACTGGTGAATGTGTTGCACAAGTATCGAGCCAAACCTTGGTCAACCTAAAAGTGATTGATGATGTGACAGATGAGCTAGTGATTCGTCCACTTATTACAACGAATAAACAAGAGATTATCGATCAGGCGACCAAAATTGGTACCGCTGCTTTCGCTGCTAGTATTCCTGAATATTGTGGTGTGATTTCTGTTAAGCCAACGACTCGCGCTAAGCTCCCTAAAATAGAGCATGAAGAAAGTAAGTTTGATTTTGCTGTATTAAATGCTGCCGTTGAAAATGCAAAATCAGTGTCTATTCGTACCGTAATGGAAGATGTAGATAAGCAATATCAAGGTGAAGTGCCGATTGTACGAGTACCTGTCTCAGATGAAGTTATTATTGATATTCGCCACCCGGATGAGATCGAGAAAAAGCCGCTTAAAGTGAGTGGTCGACCTGTGATCGAAATTCCGTTTTTTGCGTTAGAAAGCAAATGGTCAGAATTAGATAAAGAGACAACACACCTGCTTTACTGTGGTAAAGGAGTTATGAGTAAAATACATGCAGCTTCATTACTCGGAAAAGGTCATGAAAAGGTCGGTGTATATCTGCCTTAAGTAAAGAAAAGTCGCAACTTTACACTTAAAAAGCCAAAACTTGATCTAATCATCTTGTTTTGGCTTTTTTTATGTTTTTATAAAAAATGCTTGTTACGCAATATTACACAAAGGACAAAAAGTAACCAATAGCCCCCAAGTGAGTTTGATGCTGATCAAATAATGAGGCTTTTTAATGCCTTAATATTTTTCTCTCTGATCTATCTCACAAGGAAGGCAAAATGAGTTCTCATAATGAACAACTGCTTGCATCGGATGCAAACATACTTTCAACCACAGATCTAAAAAGCAAAATTCAGTACGTGAATCCCGATTTTGAAAAAATCAGTGGTTATAGTATGGATGAGCTAGTGGGTGAGAAGCATAATATTATTCGCCATCCTGATATGCCTGCTGCTGCTTTCTCTGACATGTGGCAGCACCTATTAGAGCAAAAGTCTTGGATGGGGGTAGTGAAGAATCGTTGTAAAAACGGTGACTACTACTGGGTAGATGCCTATGCTAGCCCTGTTATTAAAGAGGGTGAAGTACTTGAATATCAATCTGTTAGGCGACGCCCTAATGATGAGGTAAAAGCCAGAGCTGAAAATCTTTATCAAGCGCTTAATCAAGGCAAAAAGCCTAGCTATGCTAAGTTTCCTCGCTTTTCACTTTTTTCTAAAATACTGGCAGCCAACAGCTTTATCCTCTGCCTTTTGTTTTTATTGCTGCAAAACCAAACTTCAAGCTTTATCAGTCTAATCGAATTTATCTCATTACTGGCGCTATCAAGCCTAGTGACAGTCTGGCTATTTAAACCAATTCAAACCTCCCTTAAAAAAGCGGCAAAAATATCAGATTCAGATTTAGCCAAATACATTTATACCGGACGCGTAGACGAAGCTGGGCAGATAGAGTTAGCACTAACCCGTTTAAAAGGTGAAACGGCCGCCGTAGTTGGGCGTATTAGTAATTTCTCTAAAATTATACGACGTAAGCAGCAAGATCTTCAGGATTGTATTGCCGATAATCAAATGGGGCTAATGAGCCTTTCTAGTGATTTTAGCCATATAGAAAGTGCCATGAGCGATATGTCTGGCGCTATTAGTGATGTGGCCCATAACTCTACTCAAGCGGCGAGTATTGCGGGGCAAGCGGCTATGGATATGCAAGCCAGCTTAGCGGCAGTGAATGAAAGTGAGCAAGTAGTTGGTGGCATGATAGCGAAAGTTAAAGACGCTACCAATATAATGGATGACCTAGAGTCGCAAAGCTCGGCCATTAGTTCTGTGGTCGAAGTGATTCGAGATGTAGCAGAGCAAACTAACTTGCTTGCCTTAAATGCGGCTATTGAAGCGGCTCGTGCTGGGGAGCGTGGCCGAGGTTTTGCTGTGGTGGCCGATGAAGTACGTGCTTTAGCCACGCGCACCCATGATTCAACCAATGAAATCGTAAAAGCGATTGATAGTTTGCAGTTAAGCGCTGAAGCGGCCTCAAGGCAAATGCGTGATACTTTAGAGAGTGCCCATCAATGTGATACCCAGACACAGAATGCGGTTAACTCGATTGGTGCAGTGCAACAAGGTATAGAGGGAATCCATAGTCATGCGGATCAAATTGCACAAGTGATGGAAGAGCAGAATGCAGCGGCAAAAACCATTAATGGTTATATGTCTCAAGTGAGCCAAACAACCAACGAAATTGCCTCACGCAGCAAGCAAGATTTGAACACTTGCAACGAAATGCAAACTTTAGCGCAAAAAATGGATGCCTTAGCAGGACAATTTTGGGTGAATCTGACCTAGATCATCTTGTTTTGTACGATGTTTTTCAGAAACAGCAGAATAAAGTGATTTATTTGAGTGTTTTTTTAACAAATTGCTAGCAAGATCGCCTATAATGCGCGCAACTTTTTATCAGCTAGCCGAGAAACACTACTGTGATCGAGAATTTAAGAAACATCGCCATTATAGCCCACGTTGACCATGGTAAAACTACCTTGGTTGATAAACTTTTGAGCCAATCAGGTACCCTCGATCGCAAGGACGAAGGCGCTGAGCGTATCATGGACTCAAACGACCAAGAGAAAGAGCGTGGTATTACCATTTTGGCTAAAAACACAGCCATCAAATGGAATGACTACCGCATCAACATCGTAGACACACCTGGACACGCCGACTTCGGTGGTGAAGTAGAACGTGTACTATCTATGGTTGACTGCGTATGTCTATTGGTTGATGCCGTTGATGGTCCTATGCCTCAAACTCGCTTTGTAACTTCTAAAGCATTCGAACAGGGCCTACGTCCAATTGTTGTAATCAACAAGATTGACCGTCCTGGTGCTCGTCCTGACTATGTAATGGATCAAGTTTTTGACCTTTTCGATAGCCTAGGTGCAACAGAAGAGCAATTAGACTTTCCTGTTATCTACGCATCTGCAATCAATGGTATTGCTGGTGAAGATCCAGACGAAATGGCTGAAGACATGACGCCACTTTACCAAATGATCGTAGATAGCGTACCAGCACCTAAAGTTGACCCTGAAGGTGACTTCCAAATGCAGATTTCTGCATTGGATTATGACAGCTATGTCGGTGTAATCGGTGTAGGCCGTATCACACGTGGTAAGCTTTCTCCTAACCAACAAGTTGTTATTAAATCAGCTGATGGTTCTGAGCGTAAAGGTAAAGTACTAAACGTGAAAGGCTACATGGGTCTTGATCGCATCGATACTGAACTAGCGACTGCGGGTGACATCGTATGTATCAATGGTATCGACAAGCTAAGTATCTCTGATACCTTGTGTGAGCCAACAAATGTTGAAGCACTTCCTGCTCTAAGCGTAGATGAGCCAACCGTTAGCATGAACTTCATCGTTAACGATTCTCCATTCGCTGGTAAAGAAGGTAAGTTCGTTACGACTCGTAACATCAAAGACCGTCTAGACCAAGAGCTTATCCACAACGTTGCATTGCGCGTAGAACAAGGTGACACACCGGATAAATTCATCGTTTCTGGTCGTGGTGAGCTTCACTTATCTGTATTGATCGAAACAATGCGTCGTGAAGGCTTCGAAATGGGTGTATCTCGTCCAGAAGTTGTAACGAAAGAAATCGACGGCGTAATGTCTGAACCTTTTGAACAAGTGGTTATCGATGTTGAAGATCAACATCAAGGTGCCATCATGGAAGAGCTAGGTTTGCGTAAAGCAGAGCTAACTAACATGGAACCAGATGGTAAAGGCCGTACACGTCTTGAATTCATGATGCCTTCTCGTGGTTTGATTGGTTTCCGTGGTTTGTTCCTAACCCTTACTTCTGGTTCAGGTATCATGACCAGCGTATTTGACCACTATGGTCCAGTTAAAGTAGGTGAAGTACAAAGTCGTAAGAATGGTGTACTAGTTAGTATGCTTGCAGGTAAAACAGCTGCTTACTCACTATTTAACCTACAAAGCCGTGGTCGTATGTTCCTAGGTCATGCGGTTGAAGTATACGAAGGTCAAATTATCGGTATTCACTCACGTGACAACGATCTAGCGGTTAACCCTGTTAAAGGTAAGCAGCTAACTAACGTACGTGCATCTGGTACTGATGAAGCTCTAACGCTTACTCCACCAATTCGTCACACACTTGAGCAAGCGCTTGAGTTCATCGAAGATGACGAACTAGTCGAAGTAACACCGGACAGCATCCGTGTACGTAAGAAACTATTGACTGAAAACGAACGTAAACGTGCGGGTCGTAAGTAAGTTAGACAATCTAAGTAATTAGAATGTCATCAAAAAAGCGCCTTCGGGCGCTTTTTTTGTGGGCTTGATTTATTAATGGATAAATGAACAATCATTTCATTAGCGATAAAAAATTAAGGGTTCAAATGAAACTACTGATACAAAGAGCAAAACAAGCCAGTGTGACTGTGGCAGGTGAAGTGATTGGCGCCATAGACCATGGGCAAATGGTGTTGGTGGGCATCGAAAAAGCCGATACAGAAGCAGACCTTCAACGTTTAGCGGATAAGCTTTTGAAATACCGCATGTTTAGCGATGAAGCAGGCAAAATGAACCTTAACGTTAAACAGGTTGAAGGTGGCGTGCTCTTGGTGTCTCAGTTCACCTTGGCTGCTGAAACTAAAAAGGGTCTAAGACCTGGGTTTTCAACAGCTGCTGTGCCTGCTGAAGCAGAGCGTTTGTTTAATGTGTTTGTCGATATGGTGCGCAAGCAACACGACAAGGTGGCAACAGGTGAGTTTGGCGCAGACATGCAAGTGGCATTAATCAATGATGGCCCAGTTACTTTTATGCTGGACTAAGAGTCTTATGTTGGATGAAGGTGCTTAACTTAATTCAGATTTTGGTCCGCCAAGGTTTCAATTAAGGTCTCGACCATGGCCTCTGCTGCAATGGATAGAGGTGTTTTGGCTCTGGTGATTATGCCAACATTTCTGGCGATAATGGGGGCTTTAATGGGTAAGCATATTGCACCTTGTTCCCTCATTTGACGCTCGCATAAGGCGGGCACTACTGCGACGCCTAAACCTTCTGCGACCATGCGACCTACGGTGGCAAGTTGGTGGGCATCAAAGGTGACCTGTAAATCAATTGATTCCTTAAACAGGGCTTCTTCAATCATACTTCTCACGCTCGAAGGCCTTTGTAGCGTGATAAAGTCGTAATCTAATAGTTGTGACCAAGTGAGTTCTTTGATGTCTTTTAAAGGGCTGTTGCTTGGAACGACAGCAATGAATCTATCATTAAACAGGGTTTGAAAATTCAAATCTTGCGTATTGTCTGGGGCAAAGGAAATACCAATTTCTATTTGTCCTGAGCGAACCAACTCCACCACTGTGTCTGCGAGTACGTCATGAACCTCGACCTTTATATTCGCGTGTTTTTGTCTATATTTGAGCAAGCCTTGTGGTAACAAGGAGGCTGCAAAAGATGGCATGGCAGCTAAGGCGATTTTCCCCATATTTAAGGTAAACCTTTGATGTAGCTCATGTTCCGCATCCGCCCAAGAGGCTAATAACGACTTTGCAATTGGCATAAGTGCCTCACCTTCTGGGGTGAGGTGAGTGGTTCTCGTGGTGCGGGTAAAGAGCCTGCCACCAAGGGAGTCTTCTAAGTTCTTAATGGATAAACTGACCGCAGGTTGAGACATATGTACCAAGGCTGCAGCTTCGGCAAAACTTTTGGTTCTTGCCACAGCAAGGAAGACTTTGAGTTGTTTCGGATTCATGTCAGTTATCCAGTCTTAATGATGCGAATGAAAGAGCTATCTATAAATAGAAAGATTAATAAGTAAAAAGTATTAATAGATAAAAATTATAAACTTAATTAATGAGTGAAGATGGTACAGACTAATATCAAATAAAGCATGTATTAATTTGAGGTGAACACATGGCTGGTTTTAATAAGGTAGTAGACACCTACGAGGAAGCCCTTGCAGGTCTAGAAGATGGAATGACAGTGTTAGCAGGCGGTTTTGGCCTGTGTGGTATTCCTGAAAATTTGATTAGTGAAATTAAGCGTAAGCAAACCAAAAACTTAACTGTGGTTTCTAATAACTGTGGTGTGGATGGTTTTGGTCTTGGCATCTTGTTAGAAGATATGCAGATCAAAAAAATGGTGTCTTCTTATGTGGGTGAAAACGCCTTATTTGAAAAGCAGCTATTAGAAGGTGACTTGGAAGTCGAGTTAACACCTCAAGGTACCTTGGCTGAAAAAATGCGTGCTGGCGGTGCAGGTATTCCGGCATTTTATACGGCAACAGGCGTGGGTACTCCCGTTGCAGAAGGTAAAGATACCCGTGAATTTAATGGTCGTGAATACCTGTTAGAAGAGTCTATTACAGGTGATTTTGCCATAGTAAAAGGCTGGAAAGCAGATAGATATGGCAATGTTGTTTATCGCCATACCGCGCAAAACTTTAATCCACTTGCGGCAACGGCAGGCAAGATTACCGTGGTTGAAGTAGAAGAATTAGTTGAAACAGGTTCTCTTGATCCTGCTCATATTCACACTCCTGGTATTTATGTGGATAGAGTGATTGTAGGTACCTTTGAAAAACGTATTGAAAAGCGAACTGTGTCTGAATAAGGCGTTTGATTTCTAAATTATATAGGTGATTTTATGACTCTTTCCCGTGATCAAATGGCCATTCGAGTGGCACGTGAACTACAAGATGGTTATTACGTAAACCTAGGTATTGGTATTCCAACTTTAGTGGCTAACTTCGTACCAGAAGGCATGGAGGTTATGTTGCAATCAGAAAATGGTTTACTTGGTATGGGCGCCTTCCCAACGGAAGAAGAACTAGACGCTGACATGATTAATGCGGGAAAACAAACCGTAACCGCTGTGTCTGGTAGTTCTATTTTCTCGTCGGCCGAATCCTTCGCTATGATTCGCGGTGGCCATGTGGATCTCACCGTATTAGGTGCTTTTGAAGTCGATGTGAGCGGTAACATTGCATCTTGGATGATTCCTAAGAAGTTAATCAAAGGCATGGGTGGCGCGATGGATTTGGTAGCAGGTGCTGACAATATTATTGTCACCATGACTCATGCATCAAAAAATGGCGACTCTAAGTTATTAGATGCCTGTACCTTACCTCTAACGGGTAAAGGTTGTATTAAAAAAGTACTGACAGATTTGGCTTGGCTTGAAATCGAAGATGGCGCTTTTATCTTAAAAGAACGTGCACCAGGTGTGTCGGTTGAAGAGATTCAAGCGAAAACCCAAGGCCGTTTGATCGTGCCTGATCATGTTCCAGAAATGACGTTTTAATTAAGAGACAGGTAGTTAAGTTATGCAAATTGTAATTGTAGCAGCAGGGCGTTCGCCAATTGGCGCGTTTAATGGCAGCTTATCATCTTTGTCTGCGGTTGAGCTGGGTAAGCAGGTATTAGCGGGTTTGCTGGAAAAGCAGCCAGTATTAACGAATCAAATTGATGAAGTCATTTTAGGCCAAGTACTAGCAGCAGGCTGTGGTCAAAACCCTGCGCGTCAAACAGCGCTTAATGCCGGACTGCCTGAGTCTGTATCTGCATTAACCATTAATAAGGTATGTGGCTCTGGCTTAAAAGCAGTACAAATGGCGGCTCAAGCTATCTTAGCGGGCGATGCCCAAATGGTTGTGGCTGGCGGTCAAGAAAGCATGAGTCAAGCGGCACATGTTTTACCTAATAGTCGTAATGGCCAAAAAATGGGTAATTGGGCATTAAAAGATACCATGATAAGTGATGGTCTATGGGATGCCTTTAATGACTTCCATATGGGGATTACCGCTGAAAACATTGCACAAAAATGGGATGTTAGCCGTGAAGATCAGGATGCGTTTGCGCTGGCTTCACAACAAAAAGCACAAGTGGCCATGGAAGCAGGTCAATTTGAGCAAGAAATCATCCCTATTCGGGTTCCGCAACGTCGTAAGGATGACCTGATTGTCGATACCGACGAACAGCCAAGACATGGTACTGAGTTAGCCTCACTTGCCAAGCTTCGTCCAGCTTTTAATAAAGAAGGAACAGTGACAGCGGGTAACGCATCGACCATTAATGATGGTGCGGCTATGGTGGTTGTCACTACCAAAGAGAAAGCAGACGAACTAGGTTTACCTGTGCTTGCTACTCTGGATGGTTTTGCGAGCTCAGGCTGTGCGCCAGAAATCATGGGGACAGGGCCAATTCATGCTAGCCGTAAGTGTTTGGATAAACTGGGTTGGGATATCGCCAGCCTTGATCTAGTCGAAGCCAATGAAGCGTTCGCGGTACAAGCGATGACAGTGAATAAAGAGCTTGGCTTTGATACCGCTAAAGTGAATGTGAATGGTGGAGCCATTGCGCTTGGTCACCCCATTGGTGCATCCGGCTGTCGTATCTTAGTGAGCTTGATTCATGAGATGCAAAAACGTGACGCTAAACGAGGCCTTGCGACCTTGTGTATTGGCGGTGGTATGGGAATCGCAGCAGCGCTTTCTAACTAATCGTTTTTTTTGCTCTCTTGTAGCGCTCATCAATAAAAAGGGTGTCCATTGGACACCCTTTTTATTTTGTCTGAGAAAGTAGCTCTCTAAAAAGTAACGGCTTTAAAAGCTAGCGTTAAAATTTAGGGCGCCTAATCGCAATGGCTTTACCTGCATTTATAGGTGTGTCTAATAGGTTGTGGGCGGCCTGTATTTCATCAACAAATGCTTGTGTCTGTGTTAAGAAAGGTGCGGCTCTATGTGCTTGCATATCCATATGTAACAACAAGGTTTCCATTGTGGCTAATTCATCATGGGTTTGTCCGTGGTACATGGTCATGAAGAGTCTTAGTTTTTTATTATCACTTTCTAATAATTGCCCTTGGATAATGATGGGCTCAGCTTCAGCGACCTCTTTTAGGTAAGTCACCATACTTTGTAGGGTGTAAATAGAAACACAGTGTTCTTCTCTAAAGGTTTTATCCAGACCAATATGCAACATAAAGGCGTCAATAGCCTGACTAAAAGCGACCACATAATAGGCATCATTCATGTGTCCGTTGTAATCTATCCATTCAGGTAAAACTGGGCTTTCGAATAAGTTAATCATATCAGGCTCGTTTGGCTGTTCAGCCAGTGCAGTTTGGTTTGGCATTTTTTCTCCTAGTTCAGTAAGTAGTGTGGCTGGCTCCTATGCTAGGCATAAAAAAACTATGCTATTGATTAAAGTCGCATATAAATTGATTATTATCGACAACTTAATCGGGAGAGGAGATGAAACTTGTTTGGTGATCCATCAAGAACGAAAGTACAAAAGATTCACTTTTTGTTACTACCAGGCTTCTCTCTGTTTGGCTTAACCTCCATGTTAGACCCTTTACGCCATGCAAATCGTACTCAAGGAGAAGACCTGTATGAGTGGCAACTTATCTCAGAAAGCGGTGGTTTAATCTCAAGCAGTGATAGCATTGAGATAATGACTCATACCCAGATTCAAGCCATAGATAAGTGTGAAACTTTGATTATCTGTTCAGGCAGTGATCCTGATTTGGTAACGACACCAGCCCTATTAGGTTTTATTCGACAGCAAAGCCATTATGGTGCCGATATTGGTTGTCAGGATACAGGTGCTTATATTGCGGCTGCGGCGGGCATTTTAGATGGCTATCGAGTCACTATGCATTGGGAAAACCATGAAACAACTCAGGAGGCTTTCCCTAAGGTAACCTTAGTGCAGGAGTTGTTGGTTATAGATAGAAAGCGTTTTTCTTGTCCTGGTGCCTTAGCGGGTTTAGATATGATGCTGTATCTGATTAGAGCCCAGCATGGACAAGAGCTAGCCACCTTAGTGGCTGATGAGCTTGTTTATACCCACCAAAGAGAGCATAGCGAACCTCAGCGACGTTCCTTGCAACTTCGTCTAGATAGCCGCAATCCAAATTTGCTCGAAGCAGTGCAATTAATGGAACAAAATATTGAAGAGCCTCTGTTGATAGCAGAGCTAGCTGAGCATATTGGTATTTCAGATAGAGAGCTTGAACGTTTATTTAAACGACATCTAGAACAAACCCCAAAAGCATTTTACCGTCAGCTTAGGCTAGAGAAAGCCCGCTGGATGTTACAACAAACTAAAGACAGCGTAACCTCGGTGGCGACTGCTTGTGGCTTTGTTTCTCTTTCTCATTTTACCCGCTGTTATCAAGAGCAATTCTCCAAACTTCCTAGCCGAGAAAGGTAGCTCTAAAGCAAAATATCCATCTCAATATGTCGTAAACAGATAGGTGTATCTATTTACGACATCCCTTCTTTTTTGTGGTTTTTAGGTTATTAATCATCGATTTTAGACAAAATCATCCTTTTTTAAGGTGTAACTTTGATGTCACTTGATGATGAGAGCGAGACATACCGACTTGTCTCTCGTTTTTATTTAACCCATGAAAGAGTCCTTATGATGAATCAAGATGTCATTATTACTTGCGCTATTAATGGTGCTGGGGATACAGCAGATAAAAACCCGAATGTGCCCGTTACCCCAGAGCAAATTGCTAATTCAGCGATAGAAGCTTGGAATGCAGGTGCGGCCATTGCCCATATTCATGTTCGAGACCCAGAAACAAAGCAAGGCTCTAGACGAGTCGACCTTTACGCTGAAGTATGTGAGCGTCTTCGAGCATCTAACTGTGACATTGTCATTAACCTAACCGCTGGTATGGGTGGCGACCTTTATATTGGACCCGAAGAAAACCCAACCGCATTTTGCCCAGAAACAGATCTGGTCGGTGGACTCGAGCGTCTTGTTCATATTGAAGAGCTCAAACCTGAAATCTGTACCCTAGATTGCGGTTCATTAAATTTCGGTGATAACAATCTTGTCTATGTGTCGACACCCGACATGCTTCGCCTCGGCGCTGCTCGTATTAAAGAGCTCGGTGTGACGGTTGAATTAGAAATCTTTGATACCGGTAATCTTTGGTTTTCTCTGCAAATGATGAAAGAAGGTTTGCTTGATGACAATGCTATGTTCCAGCTGTGTCAGGGGATACCTTGGGGAGCACCACCGGACTTTACTTTATTGAAAGGTATGGTGGATATGCTGCCTGATCACAGCCAATGGACAGCGTTTGCCTTGGGCCGTAACCAATTACCTTGGGCTGCTCAGTCTGCCTTGTTAGGTGGTCATGTCCGTGTTGGCTTGGAAGACAACTTGTATTTAGGTAAAGGTGTATTGGCAACAAATGGTCAATTGGTAGAGCGCTCAGTCAATCTTATCGAGAGTATGGGAGCACGTATTTTAAGCCCAACTCAAGCCCGTGAAAAATTACGCCTACGTGGCACTCAATAGGAGATAGATTATGGCGCGTCCTAATCCGGATCAGGTATCAAAAGTTGGGGTAATAGGTACAGGTGTTATTGGTGGCGCTTGGGCTTTGCATTACCTTCGCATGGGAATGGAAGTTGTTGCGTACGACCCTGGCCCTAATTCAAAAGAAAAATTGTTGACCATGGTCGACAACATTTGGCCCACGATTGAAAAGTTAGGCTTAAGAGAAGGGGCAAGCAAAGATAAATTACGTTTTGTTGACTCTCTTGATGCTTTGGCTAATCAGGTTGAGGTTATCCAAGAAAGTACGCCAGAGCGACTAGATGCTAAACGTAGTTTGTTTGCGGACCTTGATCGTATTGTTCCTGCTGATGTCGTGATTATTTCCAGTACGTCAGGATTTGCCATGACAGACATGGCAAATGAGCTTGAGGCTCAGCCTGATAGATTTGTCGTTGGTCATCCTTTTAACCCGCCTTATCTAGTGCCTTTTTGTGAGGTTTGTGGCGGTGAAAGAACCAGTCAAGAAGTGGTTGACTGGACTGCGGCTTTTTATGAAGCAACAGAAAAACAAGTCGCCAAAATGGATAAAGAATTGCCGGGCTTTATTGGTAACCGTCTACAAGAAGCTTTATGGCGTGAAGCCTTGCATATGGTGGCTAACAAAGAATGTTCGGTTGAAGACATTGATAAGGCGATCGCCTATGGGCCGGGTTTACGTTGGGCCATTATGGGGCATTGTTTAACCTTCCATTTAGGTGGTGGGCAAGGCGGTATGGCACATCTATTGGATCACTTTGAAGATGCATTAGAAGAGCCTTGGACGCGTCTTAAAGCGCCGAAACTGACACAAGAATTGAAAGATGACATGGTGGCTGGGTGTTTGACACAAGCCAATGGCGCGTCCATCGATGAACTTGTGCAAGAGCGTGATGATTGCCTGATTCGTATTATGCAGACACTAGACGAATATCGAGCGGAGAAAGGCATTAAACGCTAAGCGTTTGATATGTGTGAGTTCAGGATGACTGGTCTGGCATGGATGCCAAAGAGGTGAAAATGAAGTTGTAAAAGTAACAAAGAAAGCTCTCTTAATAAAAACTATAGAAATGGAGAATACGCTTATGTCGTCTACCCCTCAAGAAGGCTTTGAAGCATCAGAGTCTAGGGTATTTAAAGCTGAAAAACTGGCCCAAACAGGGCTATTTAAAGGTATGCATAAAGGCATGACGATTAGTTCGTCACTCTTAGTGCTCTTGTTCGTATTATTTACTGGATCGAATACAGAATTAGCTGGGGAGCTATTTGGCAGTATTCGTACCTGGATCGAAGTGACCTTTGGTTGGTATTACATGGTCACCATTGTTTTCCTAATCGCTGTTTGTGCCTTTATCGTCTTTAGTCGATTCGGTAGCGTGCGTTTAGGTGACGATGATAGCCGACCTGATTTTAGCAATTTCGCTTGGTTCTCTATGCTATTTTCTGCCGGTATTGGCATAGGCATCTTATTCTTTGGGGTTGCTGAACCGATTTTCTATCTGGATAACAGTGGTGCGTTTGGTTACCCAAATAACCCTTATGCCGATATGGCAGGTGCGGGAGCAATTGGTTATGAAAGGGCGGTAGATGCTCTGAGAGTGACATTTTTCCACTGGGGTTTTCATGGCTGGGCTGTTTACGTCATCGTTGGTATGTCGTTAGCTTACTTTGCTTATCGTAAAAAGCTTCCTCTGGCGCTACGTTCTGCACTTTACCCTTTTATTGGTGATCGTATTTATGGGCCTATAGGGCATATTGTTGATATCTTCGGTGTGCTAGGTTGTGTGTTTGGTGTGGCTACTTCACTGGGGTTAGGTGTCAGTCAGATGTCGGTTGGGCTTGAAAGGCTCATTGGCGTTGATTCTGGTGTACCGACACAACTTGTTTTGATTGTTTTGATTACCATAGTTTCTGTGTTGTCTGCGCTGTCTGGGGTTGGACGCGGTATTAGAATTATCTCTCAGTGGAATATTATTGTCTCCATTCTCGTCGTTGCTTTCTTTTTATTCGGCGGACCAACAAGTTGGTTATTAGCTATTTTTGGTGCTTCGTTAGGAGATTATCTCGCAAACTTTGTTCAAATGGGGCTCTGGTTCCCAGAAGAAGATGGCCCTGCAAAATGGCAAAACGGCTGGACAGTTTTTTACTGGGGCTGGTGGTTAGCTTGGGCACCTTTTGTTGGCTTATTTATCGCGCGGATTTCTCGCGGACGTACCCTAAGAGAGTTTGTGATTGGTGTCTTGCTAGTACCTACTATCATTATCTTTGTATGGCTAGGTATCTTTGGTGGCACTGCACTTTTCCAAGAATTAACCAGCAGTGCTGGAGTGGGTAACGCCGGAATTATTGAGCTTGTTAAAGCTTGGAACTTGCCTGCTGCTTTATTTGCGAGTGCTGACGGTATCTTTGGCGAAGGTGTTATTGGCTGGATAGTATCTGCCATGATGGTATTCCTACTAATGAGCTGGTTTGTGACATCGTCAGATTCAGGTACCTTGGTATTAACGACTATCCTATCCTTAGGGAATGAAGAGCCACCAAAAGTTTTCCGTATCTTTTGGGGTGTTGTTATCGGATTAGTTGCAGCAGCCTTGTTAGTTGCTGGCGGTTTAAGTGCTTTGCAAACTGCAAATATTGCAGCCGCGCTGCCGTTAAGCTTGATTATTATTGTGATGACGCTAGGTGTCCTTAAATCTCTCTTTAGCGAAGTGAGTGGTCTGGGTAAAACTGGAGGCGATAGCGAAACGCAATTAGTAAAAGATTAACAACCTTTAGCTTGTTGGCTAAAACTTTAAGATACGGCTGTAAAATCAAGGTCGTATCTTTTTTTTAGGAGTTTTGATGCAAACCTCGCCATACCCAAAAACGCAAAAGCCTTTAATTGCAGATGATGATGGGGTTTTTACCTTATCTTTTTTGCTTTTACCTGAATACGCTATGGCGTCGCTGCTTTCTGCTATCGAACCTTTGCGCATAGCTAACCGTTTAGCGGGTAAAACGTTATTTAGGTGGCAGTGTTTTAGTGAAGAAGGGGAAGCGGTTTTTGCCAGTAATGGTTTAGCTTTGCAAGAATCTAAATCAATAAAGAGCGCTGAGAAACCGAGAAACCTCTTTGTGAATGCGAGCTTTCATCCTGAAAAACACACTTCAGACAAATCTATTAAATGGCTACGTGAACTGCATCGTCTCGGGTTCATGATAGGTGCCCTAGATACCGGGTGTTATTTGTTAGCTAAGGCAAAGTTATTAGAGGGCTATCAAATTACGTTGCACTGGGAAGCTAAACCAGCTTTTCAAGAACGTTATCCCGAACTTGAAATTAGTGACGAACTCTTTGAAATTCAGGATAAGCGCATCACCTGTGCAGGTGGTACTGCTGCAACCGATATGATGCTGTATTTAATAGAAGCCTATTTTGAACCAGAGCTGGCGATTCTAGTGTGCGAGCAACTCATTAAAAGTGAGGCTCGAAATCCAGCCGATCATCAAAGGGTTAGCCAAGGTGAAAAACTCAACTTACATCATCCTAAAATTTTAAAAGCCTTGGAGTTAATGGCATCCAATATTGAAACCCCGCTAACCACATCGGATCTAGCTGACTGTTTGTCTATTTCAGTTAGGCAGCTCGAAAGATTGTTCTTACAGTATTTAGCATCAACGCCTTCAGCTTATTATGTGCAATTGAGAGTGGAGCACGCACGCTACCTCTTGTCTGATTCTGGTCTTAGTATCTCAGATATTGCGCTTGCCTGTGGTTTTAGCTCAACCGCGCATTTTAGCCGTCGTTATCGAGCGCTTTATGGTACAACGGCCAGCCAATATCGCTCAGGCATAGAATAGCGGCCTATTTTTATGACCGCTAAACCTCTATTTTGTTTGAACCCTTAGAGCGCATCCCTTTCAAGTACTCTTATGCGAGATAAGAGCTCGTCTCTATCGACATAACAACCTTGTAGGTGTCTTGATCCTGTTTTCAGGTCGAACGTATTACGGGCGTGTAAGACTCTACGATTATCAAAGACGATGAGGTCGCCGCTATTCAGGCGATGGAAGAACTGAAACCTTTCTTCTCGAGTGAGTCGTATAAAGCAACGGTAGGCTTTATATAGGGCTATGGTCTGATGTCCTGGTACATCAATTGGCCCTCTTAGGAAGTTAGCAAGGCGAACTTCAATAACCTGTTTTTTTTCATCAAGCACTATCGCTGTGCCTCGAAAGCGATAGTCACTGTGTTTGTCTTTATTATAAAAGGCCATGGGGATACTGGATAAGCTTTCAAACTCTTCTGGGTAATGTTCGCGCATATGCTCGGCTATCTTAAAACCATCTACCAAAATTGATTCGCCACCTGCTGCATCGTTGACTAGGCAGTGTAAAAACTGCAACCCAGGTTGTAACTCTCGGGTCGGTAAATCTGTATGCAAAGGTAAGCGTAAATCGGTATAAGCGGTACTATTGGCATCGGCTTTTGCCTGAACATTAAAAATAGTGCCAAAGTTAGTTTCTCGAATAAAAGAGATGCGGTTTGCCACCTTAATCAGAGTGTTTGGCTCTCTTTCTACGCTCTTAATAAGCGCTATTCCATAGTCCCTTAAATCTTTTAGCCAAGTTAAAAGGTGTTGGTCGCTTTGCATGATATTGACGCAAGTATTGGTGGGTAACTCTTGATGTATTGTTTCTTTATCCCACACTTTTGCATGCCACTGTTTAGCCTTTAAGGCGCTGTCACTATAACAATGACTGAATAACCAGCCGGGGTGATACTGGCTAATATGATCAGCATGATCCCACTTGATTACTAGTCTATTATCATCGGATAAGTAGGCTTCTTGAGGTTTTATTGTTTCTGGCACATCACAAATTTCAAATACCTGCTCCCTTGTGAGTGTGGCAATACATTCAGAACAATGACAGTTATCTCTTAACCAAAGGTAGTGGTATTCGCTCTCATGGCCGTTATCCCATGTGATTAAAAGCGATTCGTTTCCTAGTTGAACAGTTAGCGGAATTTGCTTTATAGGGTAAGGGGTAAATGATGCAATTTCTGTATGGGCGTCGGCTAATGTCATGGTACTTTCCTAGTTAATGTTTCAATGAGAGAGGTAACTCTTTGAATCATCTTATAACGAGGATTAACGATTTTTGTGGTACCGAGTCGACATCATATTGCACCAATCCGACAAATTTATGAGGGTGTTTTTCTCGCCAATCATAAGTTTTAGCCATAAAAAAAGAGAAGCTAGGCTTCTCTTTTTAATTTGCTTGTAAGAGTCTTTATTCTGTCTGAGTGGATTCTTCACCAGGCTTTTCTTCTTCGACTTTGACGGTTCGTCCTGCTAATAAACCAACTTCAAATAACATCCACATAGGGATAGCTAACAGGGTTTGAGAAAAGATATCAGGTGGGGTGATCAACATTCCCATAACAAAGCAGCCAAGAATAATATAAGGGCGCTTTTTAGATAAGGATGCAACGCTTGTGACACCCGCTTTGATCAAAAGATAAGTCGCAATAGGGATCTCAAAAGTAACACCAAAAGCAAAAAATAGTTTTAAAACAAAATTAAGGTAACTATTTATGTCTGTCATGACGGTTACTTCACTTGGGCCGACCGAAGTAAAGAAACCAAATACAAGTGGCAATACCACGTAATAGGCAAAAGCTACGCCGCCATAGAAAAGAAGAACACTCGAAACGAGTAAAGGAATCGCGAGCTTCTTTTCATTTTTGTATAGGGCTGGGGCAATAAAAGCCCAAGCTTGGTATAAAGTAAAAGGAATGGAGATTAAAACGGCAACAAAAAAAGTTAGCTTTAACGGCGCTAAAAAGGGAGAAGCTACTTCTGTTGCAATTAACGAACTCCCTTCTGGCAATAACGCCCTAAGTGGTTCTGAAATTGCTAGGTATAGTTCGTTAGCTATGGCATAAAGCGCCAGAAAACAAATCAAAATAGCCAAAACAGATTTGAGTAAGCGGTTTCTTAATTCGATAAGGTGAGAAACTAGCGGCGCTTGGCTCTGATTATTTTGTGTTTCACTGCTCATATTAACATCTTAAATCTAGGGATTAACCAGTAACAGATTTGTTATCCGCTTCATTGGGTTGGGCTGAGGTTTGCGTTTGCTCAGATGCTTCAGCAGAGGTTTCTTTAGACACGTCTGGTTCATCTTTGGTCATAGCACTTTCAGGCAAGGGAGTGATGGTGTTTTGAATCACATCTGGCGAGTTGGACGCCGGGTTTTCTTGCATGATGCGTTGGTTATTTAAATCCAATTTACGCTGCAGCTCTTCTTGGTCTAGTTGTGCATTGATCTCACGTTGAACCGAGTTGATACTTCGTCGTATTTTACGAACCCATAATCCAGCTGTTTTTGCGGCGTGAGGTAGGCGTTCTGGTCCTAAGATCAGAAGGCCTACAATAAACACGACGATTAACTCAGAGAAGCCAATATCGAACACGGATTATGCGCTCTTGTCGTCTTTTTTAGATTCGCCATCAATTGCTTTTGCTTGGGCGTTCTTATCATCTTCGTCTTTGTTAACGGCTTCTTTAAAGCCTTTAACAGCACCGCCTAAATCACCACCTAGGTTTTTAAGCTTCTTAGTGCCAAAAATTAAAATAAGAATGGCCAAAACGATTAATAGTTGCCAAATGCTGATTCCACCAAGCATAGTTTTTCTCCTAAATTAGGTTATCTGGTTATTTAGTACGGTTGGCTTTTTCTTCCAAACCGGACAAGTTAAAACGACGGGCCAGTTCATTTAAAACATCTTCTGGACCTAAATCTAGGTGAGAAAGCATGATTAAAGAGTGAAACCATAAGTCAGCTGTTTCATAGATAAGTTCAGACTTATCGCCAGATGCTGATGCATCTTTTGCCGCTATAATAGCTTCAACAGATTCTTCGCCGACCTTTTCCAATATCTTATTTAACCCTTTTGCGTGCAGGCTAGCAACATATGATGAATCTGGGCTAGCTGTTTTACGCTCTTCAATTGTTTGTGCGAGCTGGGCTAATACTTCTTCTTTCATTGTAAAATCTCTTGTACTACTTCTTTAATACTAACAGGTATATACCAATAGCGAATAGGGCCAAGCTAGTTAAATCAGCATTTGCAATACGGGTGAGGCTAATCTCATCTGCATTTAACCAAGCTGTTACTAAGCTAATAACACCTAATATTTTAAAAGGTAACATCCGATTGTTACGTTTTAGCTCTTGTTCTAATTTAATAATTGCTTGAGTGTTTTGTTGATGTCTCACATCTTGATGACTTATCTGCTCGAGTGCTGAATAAACGAGATTTGGGATCTTAGGTAAATGTCCTGCCCACTCTGGTGCTTGTACTTTTATCTCTTCAAAGACTCTTTGTGGACCAATTTGTCCTTTTAACCAACGCTCTAAGAAGGGTTGTGCGGTTTCCCATAGATCTAAATCTGGATAAAGCTGACGACCTAGGCCTTCAATATTGAGTAGGGTTTTTTCTAATAATACAAGCTGAGGTTGGACTTCCATATTAAAGCGACGAGCTGTTTGGAATAAACCAATAATGACTTGGCCAAAAGAAATGTCTTTTAGCGGTTTTGCAAACATAGGCTCGCAAACACTACGAATAGCTGATTCAAATGCGTGCACCGGTGTGCCTTTTGGAACCCAGCCACTTTCAACATGGAGTTCGGCAACCAGTCGATAATCGCGTTTGAAAAAGGCAAGCAAGTTACGCGCAAGATAGCTTTTATCCTCATAGGAAAGGCTACCCATGATGGCGCAATCAATACCTATGTATTTTGGTGATTTAGGGTTAGTAATATCGACAAAAATATTACCTGGGTGCATGTCTGCATGGAAAAAACTGTGGTCGAAGACTTGAGTGAAAAAGATCTCTACGCCACGAACAGCTAAGCACTTCATGTCTACATCTGCTTGTTTTAACTCATCGATGTTAGCGACAGGGATACCAGAAATTTTCTCTGCTACCATGACGTTTTGGCGAGTGTAATCCCAGTAGATATTAGGAACATAGAGTAGGTCTGAGTCTTCGAAATTGCGCCTTAGTTGGGCTGTATTAGCGGCTTCTTTAGTCAGGTCTAACTCATCAAGAATGGTATGTTCGTAGTCTTCAATAACTTCAACTGGTCTTAAGCGACGACCATCATCGTTGATGTTTCTAACTAGTTTCGCGATGGCATAAAGTAGACCTATATCTTTACGAATTGTCTTCTCTATTTTTGGTCGAATAACTTTAACAACAACTTCTTCACCGCTGGTTAAGGTCGCACAATGAACTTGTGCAATAGAGGCTGAGGCAAGAGGCTCTATGGTAAAGTCTTGAAAAACATCTTCAACACTTGCACCTAGGGCTTTTTCAATAAGGCTACGCGCTTCTTCTTTATTAAATGGCGGGACTTTATCTTGTAATTTAGCCAATTCATTGGCGATATCATCATCAAGTAAATCACGGCGTGTTGATAAAATCTGTCCAAATTTGACAAAAATAGGCCCAAGAGAGATTAAAGCCATGCGTAATCTCTCGCCTCTTGTATAGCGCTTACTGGGTTTAAGTAAGCGACTAACCAGGCCAACCGAGTACTTTAGGTACCAAGGGAGTTTGTCGTAAGGTAAAAAAGCATCTAGACGAAAGCGTATAATTACGGCCAGTATCCGTAGCGCTCGTGATAAATTTTGAAACATTTTTACAGCTTAAATCCCTTGTGAAGTGCAACTATGCCACCTGTCATATTTTGGTAGCTAGTGCGCTCAAAACCTACATCATCCATCATGCCTTTTAGTGTTTCTTGATCTGGGTGCATGCGGATAGATTCTGCTAAGTAACGATAGCTTTCTGAATCATTGGCAATGAGCTTGCCCATCATAGGTAATAAACGGAAAGAGTACTGATCATAAATATTGGACAGACATTCAGATTCAGGCTTTGAGAACTCAAGAATGAGAAGACGACCACCTGGCTTCAAGACACGATACATAGAAGCAATGGCAGCATCTTTATTTGTTACGTTACGAAGGCCAAATGCAATAGTGATACAGTCGAAGGTGTTATCGGGAAAAGGCAGGGCTTCAGCGTTGGCTTGAACGAATTCAACATTACCTACAACGCCTCGATTAGCCAGCTTGTCACGACCTACTTTTAGCATGGAGTCATTGATATCAGCTAAAACAACTTTACCTTGAGAGCCGACAATGCGGGAGAACTTAAGGGTCAAATCGCCAGTGCCGCCTGCGATGTCTAGTACCTTGTTACCTGAACGAACACCTGACTGGTTGATCGTATGCATCTTCCATAAGCGATGAATACCACCAGACATAAGGTCATTCATGATGTCGTACTTTGCCGCTACAGAATGAAAAACCTTGGCTACGGCGTCGACTTTTTCATCAACTGGAATTTCTTGAAAGCCAAAGTGTGTCGTTTTGTCGTGTTGATCTTGCATGAAAATGTGTCCTAAACCCTAATCTTAAGGGTGACTAGTATTCCGCTTTTGCATGTTTGACTAATAAAGTGAAACGAAGAAGACGGCTAAAGGTTAAAATATAAGGCTATTATGAAGATCTATGAGTAAAAACTCTATTGATCTCACATAATTATTATTAGATTTTTGACAAAACAGAGTTACTCACTAATCACTCTGTTTCTGCCTGCACTCTTAGCTTGATAAAGCAGTTTGTCAGCTCGCTCAAATAAGGCTTCGTGAGACTCACCCGTAGCTAGTTGAGCTATGCCTATCGAGATAGTAATAGGTACAGGTTCACCGTTAACGTTGAATGGCATCTTTTCAACGGCATCACGAATGGCTTCTGCTTTGTTTTTAGCATCCGAGAGGTTGCAATTAGGGAGCAGAAATACGAACTCTTCACCACCATAACGGAACACCATGTCTTTTTCTGAAAGGACGTTTTTTAGCTGTCGAGGTAATAGATTTAAAACTTTATCACCAGCTAGGTGACCCCAGGTGTCGTTCACATTTTTGAAGTGGTCTATGTCGAACACGCCTAATATTAGAGGCTTTTTGCTCTTTTGCGCTAGCTGACACATGGGCATGATAGTGTCTTGGTAAGCGCTACGGTTAGGCAGGTTAGTAACAGTATCTGTAGTTGCTTGTGCAATTTTTTGTTGCAGGTTTATTCGTAAGTTTGAACTGTCTTTCTCCATCTTGGAGACTTTTTGTCTGAGCTGAGTGATAGATTGAGTGGCAGTTTTCTCTTGCTCTATCATTTGCTTTTGATACTCAGTCATGGTGTTAGAAATATTATCTAAACGCACAGATATGAGTTTCTGTAATTCGGTAAGGTTGTCAGCTTCATCAACGGCGGTAGAGGTTTCACTTACTTGCTGCTGAATCTTGTCATTAAAGCTTTCCCTATGGGTAGAAAGCGTTTTTTGCGCCTTATAACTATTGCCAACACTGATGTTAATTGAAGCTAGTTGTTTATTTAGCTTGCCTAGGTAAGAGGTTAGCTCTTGCTGAGATGAGCCTAGCGCTATCATAGTTAAATTAATACTTTCAGATAATATCTGCGGCACAATTTGAAGTTTCTTTTCCTGTTCAAGCAAAGACTTAAGTTCGCTTACTTGTTCATCGTATTCGATTGGAAGTGCCAAATTGCCTAACAAGTTTAATAGAGTGCGCGAGATATCGTTAACGACGTCCTGTTCGGACTTTTCAGATTTTGTTTCTTCTTTGGCAAAAAGGCGACTGAAAAAAGAACGTTTTTTGACAGCCTCTTGATTAAAGGTCGCTTTAGTTAGGATTAAAAACTCTGCTAAAAGAGCGGGCCATTGGTAACTACTTTGCCAGTGAGAGCGAATGTTGGTTTCTAACGCGCTCTTTTTTTGATTAGGGATATGATGATTTGGCAGGCTATTTAACGACTCGATGAGATCCAACAAGCTGTCTTTAAATAGTTTGGCTCTTTCTGCTCTTGATTTATCTGCAGCGATTAACCTTGGTTCAGCTTCTTTCAAAGCGAGGCGAACATCATTTTCGTCCGCCTCACCAGAAATTGTACGCCTGATTTGAGCTAATGTTTTATCTAGCTCAGGGTCCATGCCCTCAGCCATCATACTTGTTCTAGAAACGGCCTTCCGTAAGGCTTCGACAAGGTTATCACTAGATGGATCAGGCATTGGGCCTCGCTTAATTAATTTTTCATAGTTTGGCGTTCTTGTTCGATCAAGAAATCAACCACGCTATAAATTTTATTATTACCACCTGCAGATTGCGCTGTGACTAGGTATTTTCCGTTTACGATTAAACCTGGAACACCACGTGCGCCGTAAGCTCTGATTTTTGCATCAGCTTGTGACAGACGGCTATTTACTGCAAATGAGTTAAATTGCTTTTTAAAGTTAGCTTCACTTACTCCGAATTGAGTGAAGAACTCAGCAAGTTTATCTTCAGAGTTTAGCCTACGTTTGTCTAGATGAATTGCATTAA
This sequence comes from Marinomonas sp. SBI8L, assembly GCF_001624705.1. Lineage (GTDB taxonomy): Bacteria > Pseudomonadota > Gammaproteobacteria > Pseudomonadales > Marinomonadaceae > Marinomonas. The sequence goes on along the minus strand of NZ_JSEO01000005.1, from coordinate 333,319 downwards.
ATATTGCGCCATGTGTTTTTTCTTGTAAACCCAACAGTTCTGAAACGTAATAAGCTTTAGCTTGAGCTTGCCAGCTACGACCGAAAACAGCAGGCATAAACTTAAAATCTACATCGTCTGCGATGTTCTTGCTCCAAGCTTGAGTAACAGGTTCAAGGCTGAAACAGTGTGGGCATCCGTACCAAAAAATCTCAACAACTTCTATTTTGTTTGGGTTTGCAGTACGTACAGGGTTTTTAATCAGTGTATAGCCGTTCCCCGGACTATAGTCAGCTGCCAATAAAGATGCAGGTAAGCATAGTAATACAGCTAAAGTGATTAAGATCTTTTTCATGAAATCATCCTATGTATTAGAAAAAACTAGGGGCATGTCTATGCCAATAAGGTTGCAAGCAGTAAGTTAGGATTCCGCTAGCAAACAAAAGTTCATTCGAATGTTGGAAAAATACAAAAAAACCTCCACGTGGAGGTTTTTTTAGTCTCAAGCCTCTGTAGTAATGCACTCACTCAGAGGTTTGAGTTAGGTTTGGATTCCACTAGTACAAACCTTGAATGTAGCTAGAAACCGCTTTGATTTCGCGATCATTCATTTTGAATGCGATATCTTGCATGATTTTAGCTGGGTCATTTACACGCTCGTTGCTTTGGAATTTCTTCAACTGAGCTGCAGTGTAGTCTGCGTGTTGACCTGCAAGTGCAGGAAATGCTGCTGAACCTAGGCCTTTACCTGCTGGACCGTGGCATGCCATACAAGCAGGAACGCCAGTTTTTGGGTTACCTGTACGGTAAACCGCTTTACCAGCTTCAACAAGCTCTGGATCTGCCTGACCAGTAACCACTGGGTTGCTAGCAAAGTATGCTGCAATGTCACTTAGGTTTTGGTTGTTGTAACCATCTAACAAGCCAGTCATCTCTGTCACAGGACGTGAGCCAGATTTGATGTCTTTAAGTTGCTTTAGTAGGTAACCTTCTTGTTGACCTGCTAATTTAGGAAAGTTGGCAAGTGCGCTATTACCATCCGCACCATGACATGCTGCACAAACAGTCGTCAATTCTTTACCCGCTTCTGGGTTACCTTGCGCTACTGCGGCAGAAGATGCCCCCATTGCGACCAACATACCAATTAGTACTTTTTTCATTCGCTGCCCCTGACAATCCAATCAAAATGTGACGACTTTACCTGGCGAGTAGAGTCACCACCTAATTTGCCCGCCTATTAAACCAGATTTTCCAGCATGTTTAACTAGTTTAAACATGGTAAATAAGCAAATTAGCAGGCATTATATACAACCAGATGTAAAACGTGAACGCTAATCCTACTCTATTGACGAATATCAAGTATATGACACCCTTTGATTCCATTTTTCGCTCGGCTCATTTTATTAAAAGTGCTGAGAAATTATCCCAATGCCCAGTTGACCAAGGTTTAGAAGTTGCCTTCGCGGGAAGATCTAATGCGGGTAAATCAACTGCCCTAAATACCTTAACTGATCAGAAGAAACTGGCGCGTACTTCGAAAACGCCGGGACGTACCCAGTTGATTAACTGTTTTGGGCTAAATGTTGAAGATCGTCGTCTAATAGATTTGCCAGGTTACGGCTTTGCGAAAGTACCTGTTGCCATGAAAATGAAGTGGCAAGCGCATATGCAAGACTACCTAATGAATCGCCGCTCTTTGGCTGGTGTCGTTTTGGTTATGGATATACGTCACCCTTTAAAAGAGTTTGACCACATGATGTTGGACTGGGCTAAGTCTAATAAAATGCAAGTTCATGTGATTTTGACTAAATCTGATAAGTTAAAGCGTGGTCCTGCAAAATCAACTAAGTTGCAAGTGGCTAAAGCTCTTAAAGATTTAGAGGTAATAGGGACTGTACAAACTTTCTCCGGTTTGAATGGCGATGGTATTGATGAGCTTAGATTGAAATTAGCAACTTGGCTAAATCTAGAATTGTTTATTGAGCCTGAAGCAGAGTAATTCTGTAGAAGCTATAAAAAAAGCCGCGATTAATATTAATCGCGGCTTTTTTGTGTCTGTTATTACGGATTTAAGTTTTATAGCTCTTCTATATCGTCAAAATCTGTATGGCCTTGAATTTTGTCTGTTTCTTCATTGTTAAAAAACTTTTCCATCTGCTCCATTATGTATTTGCGTGAGTCTGCTTGCATCATGTTTAGTTGCTTTTCATTGATCAGCATAGTTTGCAGGGCTTGCCACTCTTGCCAGGCTTGTTTTGAAATGTTTTCTAGAACATCAATTCCTTTTTGGCCGGGAAAAGGTGCGCGATCTAAACCTTCAAGCTGCTTCTGATGTTTTTTGCAAAAAACTGTCTGTGCCATCTTCTCGGCCCTTATCTTGTTCGTATAAAAATGAATTATGTTTTAATAATGGGGCTTTAGCCCCAAGTTTCAAGCTATAAAGTTGGCTTGATTCATTGCCTTATTTATCTAATAAAGGCGTCAGAATTTTGCGAACCGGCGTTGGTAAACCTAAAGCCATGGTTTCTTTTAATGTATACCATTTGTATTTACCATCTTCACCTATTTCGTCGCTGGCTTGAATGCTTGCTAAGTAAGGCGTTATCTCTAAATGATAGTGGCTAAAGGTATGACGAAACTCTGTGAGAGTGCTTAGGTTTTCTATTGTTACTTTAAACCTTTGCTCTGTGGCTAACGTTATGGCCTCATCTTGGCTTTCAGGCAAACTCCACAATCCACCCCAAATACCTGTGCTTGGTCTTTTTTCTAACAAAACTTTTCCATCCGGGTTTTGTAGTACCAACATATCTGTTTGTCGTGTTGGAATACTCTTTTTAGGTTTTTTAATCGGGTAATCTGTTGGTGTACCTGAGGCAAGGGCTTGGCAATCATCTTGGATAGGGCAGAGCAAACATTGAGGCTTACTGCGAGTACAGAGAGTGGCACCCAAATCCATCATGGCCTGAGTGTAATCGCCACAACGTTTTGCCGGCATATAGCTCTCAGCTAGCTCCCACATGGCATTTTCGGTTTTCTTTTCACCTGGCCAAGTATCGATTGCATGGAAACGACCTAAAACCCTTTTAACATTGCCATCTAAAATAGCCGTTTGCTCATTACGAGAGATAGATAGAATTGCAGCAGCCGTGGATCTACCAATACCTGAAAGTTCACATACGCCTTCTAAGCTTGCCGGAAAAGTGCCATCAAGCTCATTAGCCAGCACTTTCGCTGCTTTATGAAGGTTTCTGGCGCGAGCGTAATAGCCTAAACCACTCCAGTGAGCGAGCACTTCATCTTCTGGGGCATCAGCAAGATGATATACATCCGGAAAGCTTGTCATGAATTTCTGATAATAGGGAATAACAGTCACTACTTGAGTCTGTTGTAACATAATTTCTGAAATCCAGACCCGGTAAGGCGTTTTATCCATTTGCCACGGAAGATCTTTGCGTCCATGTTGATCAAACCAAGTTAAAACTCTGTCTGCAAAATTATCGATAGGCTGCATTTTTGTGTCACTTAAATAAAGGTGGCGGCATGATATCACTAGTAATTAGCTTGCCATAACCTTTGCTTAAGGAAACTTCGAATCAGTCTCCTCTTCTCAGTCTCCTCTTTTAAGGTATATGGAAAAAAAGTGTCAAACAAGGTATCACGTTGATGCAATCTAGGCACATTTCGAGAAGAGCTAACACAGAATGACGCTTTTTCTGATATGCCGTTTAAGTATTCTTCAAAGACCCGGAGGGCGTGACCTAAAAGCCCTATATTTACGTTGAGGGCCTTATCAATAGAATAGCTATTAAGTTTCGCCCCTCGTCATAAATCTAGCGGCTTTTATCTACACGCTGAGACGGGAGTGCTTATTCATAGCTTCCTTAAAGTAGAACTTAATATATGCAAATAAAGTTGGTTTAATTTCCCGTTTAATTCCTTTATATAACTGCTTTTAGCGGCATTTTGAGTATATAATCGAGATCCTATGCAAATTTGAAAGTCGTTCAGCTTACTCGTTACGTCAGTCCGTATGAGTTGCACCCTCTTAGTGAGTCTAGAGAGAAGTCTTTTATTTTTATTGATTCAGCCAATACCAACAATGCCAGGAGAGTAATTCCTATGTCAGATCGGATCGCTAGTGTTGAGCGTAATACGCTTGAAACACAAATTAAGGTAAGTATTAACCTAGATGGAACAGGTAAATTTAACTGTGAAACAGGTGTGCCTTTTTTAGATCATATGTTAGATCAAGTTGCACGACATGGTTTGATTGATTTGGATATCCATGCAGTTGGTGATTTACATATTGATGCCCATCACACGGTAGAAGATCTAGGCATTACCCTAGGCCAAGCTTTTAATCAGGCTGTTGGCGATAAAAAGGGTATTAAGCGCTATGGACATGCTTATGTACCATTAGATGAAGCCTTGTCTCGTGTGGTTATCGACTTTTCAGGCCGTGCTGGACTAGAAATGCACGTGCCTTTTACTCGTGGCTCGGTCGGCGGCTTTGATGTTGATCTTTTCTCTGAGTTTTTCCATGGATTCGTTAACCATGCTCAAGTGACACTTCACCTTGATAACTTACGTGGTAAGAATACTCATCACCAAGCTGAGACAGTATTTAAAGCGTTTGGTCGCGCTCTACGTATGGCGCTAGAAGTTGATGAGCGTATGGCAGGTCAAATGCCATCTACTAAAGGTTGTTTATAAGCCGTAAGGCTCAGAGGGCATAAAAATGACACTAGCAAGTAACAAAACAGTTGCAGTCATTGATTACGGAATGGGAAACCTACACTCGGTAGCAAAAGCATTAGAGCATGTTGCTGACGAGAATACACAGGTAATAGTAACAAGTGATCCAGCCGTTATTGAGGCTGCAGATAGAGTGTTATTACCTGGCGTTGGAGCGATTCGTGATTGTATTGGTGAAATGTACAGCACGGGTTTGGTGCCAAGCATCCAAAAGGCGATGAAAGAAAAGCCATTTCTAGCGATTTGTGTAGGGATTCAATCCCTTATGTCTCATAGTGAAGAGAATGAAGGTGTTGATTGTTTAAATCACTTTGCAGGCAATGCGCTTTTCTTCGGTGAAGAGCACAAAGACTATGATGGCAGTAAGTTAAAAGTTCCTCACATGGGTTGGAATCAGGTTAAGCAAAGTATTGCGCACCCTTTATGGAAAGATATTCCTGATCAGGCACGTTTCTACTTCGTACACAGTTTTTATGTTGTGCCAGAAGATAAAAGCGAAGTGGCTGGGACCTGTGATTATGGCCATGAATTTTGTGTCGCTTTAGCAAGAGATAATGTGTTTGCAGTTCAGTTCCACCCTGAAAAAAGTCATAAAGATGGTTTGCAGCTTTATAAGAACTTTTTGAACTGGGATGGCAAGCCTTAGTTTGTTTTTGAATTATGCCTGAATATACGGCAGCAAGAGTTGAGGAGTCGAAATGGGCTTAGCAAAACGTATTATCCCTTGTTTAGATGTTGATAATGGCCGTGTGGTCAAAGGGGTTCAGTTTCTTGATATTCGTGATGCGGGTGACCCTGTAGAGGTCGCTAAGCGTTATGATGAACAAGGTGCTGATGAGATTACTTTTTTAGATATTACTGCCAGTTCAGATGATAGAGCGACTACTGTTCATATGGTTGAAGCCATCGCTAGTCAGGTATTTATTCCTTTGACGGTTGGTGGTGGTATTCGCACTTGTGATGACATTCGTCGCATGCTGAATGCGGGAGCGGATAAGGTTGGCATTAATACTGCTGCAGTGTTTAATCCTGAATTTGTAAGAGAAGCTGCCCAACGTTTTGGTTCACAATGTATCGTAGTTGCAATTGATGCAAAAAAAGTGAGTCAAGAAGGTGAAGAAGATAAATGGGAAATATTTACCCATGGTGGCCGTAAGCCAACTGGCTTAGATGCGGTTGAGTGGGCTAAGAAGATGGTTGATTATGGCGCTGGTGAAATTTTGCTAACTAGTATGGATAGAGACGGTACTAAAAACGGTTTTGATCTAGGTGTTACTAGAGCAATCAGTGAAGCTGTGCATGTGCCTGTGATCGCCTCTGGTGGTGTAGGTAACCTAGAGCATCTCGTTGATGGCGTTATTCAAGGTAAAGCGGATGCTGTGCTTGCTGCAAGTATCTTCCACTTCGGGGAGTACACTGTTCCTGAAGCAAAAGAGTTTATGGCTGAACGTGGCATAGAAATGCGTCTTTAGTTATTGCAGGCATGATCGGCTTATCATTAGCCGATCATGTTTTGTTGTTATAGACCTATGGCTTTTAAAGAAATTCTTTTTCGTTTCTCGTCCACATCTAACACTTCCACTTTTAAAATATCGCCAACTTTCACTAAGCTCGCAGGATCTTTTACGAAGCGGTTCGCTAGTTGTGAAATATGAACTAAGCCATCCTGATGTACGCCAATGTCAACAAAAACGCCAAAAGCCGCTATATTGGTTGCAACCCCTTCTAGAATCTTGCCTTCTACTAGATCAGAAATCTTTTCTATTCCCTGGTCAAATTTTGCGTATTTAAACTCAGGCCTAGGATCTCTTCCAGGTTTGGCTAACTCTAAAAGAATGTCTTCAAAGGTATAGTTATCAATGTGAGGGAACTCACTACGCAGTGATTTAATCTTGTCGATGGCTTGTGTATTACTGATTAATGCTTTTACCGAAGAGCCAAGTTTTGTGGCGATTTCAGCCACTAATGGGTAGCTTTCTGGGTGAACGCCAGATGCATCCAGTGGGTTATTACTGGTTTGAATTCTTAGAAAACCAGCACAATGCTCAAAGCTCTTATTGCCTATGCCTTTAACCTGCTTTAGCTCACTCCTATTGGTAAAGCTACCATGTGCATTTCTATAGGTGACAATATTATTGGCTAAGCTTGGGCTAAGGCCAGAGATATGCTCTAACAAACTTGCAGAAGCTGAGTTTAGGTCAACGCCTACTTTGTTAACACAATCCTCAATAACAATATTCAACGCCTCTTTTAATCGACTTGTTTTTATATCGTGTTGATACTGTCCTACACCAATTGATTCAGGATCAATTTTAATAAGCTCTGATAGGGGGTCCTGTAAGCGTCTAGCAATAGATATTGCGCCTCTAATAGTCACATCTAAATCAGGAAACTCTTTGCTAGCAATTTCTGAAGCAGAATATATAGAGGCTCCTGACTCGCTGACAGTGACACATATAGCATCTAGATTTTCTCGTTTAATTAAATCATTGAGAAATTTGTCTGTTTCTCTCGATGCTGTACCGTTTCCTAGTGCGATTAAGCTAACCCTAAAATTTTTAATTAAATTTATTAATGTTTCTTCACTTTGATGTTTTTTGTTTTGCGGCGGGTGGGGGTAGATGACAGCATCTTTTAGAAAGTTTCCCTGTTCATCAATGACGGCTATTTTGACACCATTTTTGAATCCAGGGTCAAGTGCCATGATTCTTTTGTTACCAGCAGGCGCTGCCATTAATAAGGCTTTTAAGTTCTGGGAAAAAACATTAGATGCTTCATTTTCTGCTTTATCTTTCAATTGAAGCAATAGGTTAGATTCTATTTTAGGGAGGACTTTAGTTAGCCATATCTGGTTTAAAATCTCTTCTTGAATGAAAGAAGTTCGATTTTGTCGAACTGTGTATTTTAAGTTGAGACTATTTAAAAAGTTTATAGCCAAACGGGGTATTTCATTTGTAGATAAACTGAGTGCTAGTTTAATAAAACCTTCTTTTTTGCCTCTAAAAAGAGCGAGAGCTCTGTGAGAGGGGATGCTTTTAATTGCCTCGCTATAGTCGAAGTAATCACGGTACTTTTCACCTGCTTCCTTTTTTCCTCTAATAACACGGCTGTTGATCATACCCGTATTATAAATATAGGTTTCACAGGCTTGTATGAAATCTGGCGTCAATAATAGAGGTTCACTGATCAGGTTAATAATATGTGTCTTAGCGTTTTCCAGAGAGATGTTTTCATCAATATTCTTAGTGTGTGCTAATAGTTTTGCATCGTTCCAGGATGTCCAGTGATTCCATGATTCTAAAGCCAGTGTTTCGAAATCTAGGTTTCTTGCTAATTCAAATACGCTCAGTTTGGTTGATTTGTAGGGGGCGTAAATTTCTTCAAGTTGTTTTTTTGTTTGGCTTGCTTGAATGCTGTTTTTTAATTCGCTTGTTAGTTGTTTATTATTTGTTAGCTTCTCTATTAATTTAATTTTATTGTTTTCAAGTTCTTGTAATTGCTTTTGTCTTATTTGGAAATTACGTAAATCAATATCACTCAAACCTTGAGTTTGATCCTTTCTGTAGCGTGCAATAAAAGGAATGCTTGCACCTTCATTAATCAGAGAAAGTGTGTTTTTTACAATTTTTACAGAAATATTAAATTCTTTCGCTAGTTGGTTTTCTAAATTAAACATTTATTACTTAATCCAATAGTTATCATTACAAACTTTTTACAAAAAAATAAGAAATCCATTATTCTTGCATGATTTCAAAGGAATAGATTCATGAATCGGGCTTTAATAATGGATGAAATGACTTTAAAGCACATTATATATACGGTTTTTTAAATGAAATAATTAAACACATTAGATTTTTTGCAATTCTTAATTTAGAATGCATTTTGATTTTAATGTGTAACGTGCTTATATTTAATTTATCACGTTTTTTATATTCAGAGGATAATTATGAGTCTTTTACTTGAACTTGCTGGCAATAAAGCAAAAGCACGCGCTGCTGCTAAAGAATTAACCATTGCCCAATTAGAAAATCTAATTTCTGGTTTTTCTAATGCACTAGAAAAGCTTAAGGAAGAGGAAAGCTTACGACAAGCTGAAGAGGCTCAAAGGACTGAGAAAGCAGAAGAGTTAGCAAAACTTATTGCTCAAAGCGGATTAACACTTGATGAAATTGCTGCACTTTCTGCACCTAAAGCAATTGCAACTAAAGGTAAAAGTGTTGAGCCAAAATATCGTTTGGAAGTAAATGGCGAAGAGCATTTATGGACTGGACGTGGCCGCACACCAAAAGTATTCCAAGAATACTTTGATGCTGGTAATAGCCGTGAGAGCTGTGAACTTTAAGTTCATCTGATTAAATTGAGACAATTAGTTTAATTGTCTCAATTTAAATGTTTCGTTATTTCTTGGTGTAGATTAAATCCCAAACACCATGCCCTAGTTTTTCTCCACGCAACTCAAACTTTGTTAATGGACGCCACTCAGGTCTTGGGTGATACTTATTTGCGCCAACAGAATTGGTGTAGTTTGTTTGCGCTTCCATCACTTCCATCATATGTTCTGCATAAGGTTCCCAGTCGGTTGCCATATGAAAATTACCTGACTCACTTAAAATTTCAGCGATTTGGTTGGCAAAGCTTGCTTGTACTATGCGACGTTTGTTGTGTTTCTTTTTATGCCAAGGATCTGGAAAAAATAATTGAAAGCAGCTTACAGAAGCTTTGGGGATACATTGAGCCATCACTTCTATTGCGTCATGGCAATATACTCTTAGGTTTTTAACTTCTTCTTCCTTGGCTGTCATCATAAGCTTAGCAACACCTGGTGGGTGAACCTCTATGCCAATGAAATCTTTTTCTGGAGCATTTTTTGCCATTTCGACTAGGGATTTACCCATGCCAAACCCGACTTCAACTACTACGTCTGCTTGACGGCCAAAAACATCTTGATAATTAAGTAGTCCATTTTCTACATCAAGCCCATAAAAGTCCCAGTTTTCGTCATAGGCTTTTTGTTGACCTTCGGTCATTCTACCGCCACGAACAACAAAGCTACGGATAGTTCTTTTATGCTCAATTTCGTCTAAATTGGGTTTGTTTTCTTGGTTTTTGTCGAGTTCTGTCATGATTTTTAATGCAATAGGTGGAAATTTAAAATGAGGGGCAATCCTAGCTTAATATAGGTCTGTTTAGCTAGTCGTCTTGGTTTTTAATCTTAAAAAGAGCCATATCATATAGCCCCAACCTGCTAAAAAGAAAAGCCCGCCAATAGGTGTGAGAATAGCGAGAGATTTGTTGCTTGTGAGGGCCATAAAAAAGAGGCTGCCACAGAATAAGAGGCTGCCGATACTAAATAGGGTGCAGCAGTGCCTTATTTGGGGAAGACTGGTGTAAAAAGATAAAGTAAAAAGAGATGCTAGGCTGTGATACATCAGATAGTCACTCGCTGTTTGCCACCAGACAATGTTTTTGTCTGGTAAGGCGTTCTGGAGTGCATGTGCGCCAAATGCTCCAGCAGCTACAGATATTAAACCGAGTAAAGGTGGAAGGATATAGAATACGCGCGCGATATTAGGGTTTAGGTTATTCATTCTAATCAAGCATATTTAATAAGCCATTACTGCCAATAGCATAATACTTATCACCAGAACCGAAGGCGACAGCAAGAACTGAAGAACCTGTTGGTCTTAATTTATCTTTTTTGTTGAGTGTCCAAGATTTAAGTGTGTCGCCTGTTAATACACTTAATAACTTTACGCTACTGTTAATGCCGCCAACTAATAATTGCCTATTATCAGCTGAAAACTTTGCTTTACCATAAGTGATATTTCTAGATGTTAGGCCGCCAGTGCTTATTTCACTGACAACTTCGCCTGAACTTGTTGACCAAATTTTTGCTGTGCCAAGCTGTGCAGCAGCAAAAACATATTTGCCATCTGATGAAAGGGCTACAGATGCAATGCGATTTGAAAGCTGCCATTTCTGGCGTTGTTCACCTGTTTTGATGTCCCATAGTATGACGTTGTAATTGTCGTCTCCTGTAACGGCAATTTCACCTGCTTTATCTAAGGCGACGGCACGAACGATGGCGCCTGTTCTAAGGGTTTGTTTGATGCCTCCGTTTTTAACATCAAAGTAGCGCGCAGTTTGATCATCCATACCTACCAAGGCGAAGTCACCATTCTCATTCGCCATGAGTGACTTAATATCTCCAGGTGTGTTCCAAAAACCCTCAGATTTACCTGTCACCGTATTCCAAAGAACTAATGTTCTTGCTCCTCCTGTAATTGCATAACTACCACTAGGGTCAATATCAACACTGATTAGAGGAGTGAACTCATCTTTTGCATGGTTCCAATTGAAACGCCTTTCGTTACTCTGGACTGACCATAAGCTGCCTCCATGCTGGATTGAGCCTACTAGTGACGTTTTTGCATCATCACTAATGTCAGCAGAGTAAAGTCCTTGGCTTGCTAATTCTGAGGTGCTAACGGCATCCCCAGATGAGCAGGCGATTAACAAGGTAGAAAAAGAAAACACCAAAAAGGATTTAACCAACATCTTATTAAGCACTTTTCTCGCTATGGGCCTCATGTAGTTCTTCTATCAATCGATCTTCTAAGCTAAATCTTTCTGCCATAACTAGGCTCAAAGCTTGTAGAGAAAATGGAAGTGCACCAAGCAATTCATTGCAGTGCTCTTTTGTGTCAAATTTATCATTAAACTCAACCACAACTTCGGTTGTGCCTTGAATTTCAGGTAGTAATTGTTTTAGCAGTAATAGAGCGCCATCATCGTTAAAGGCTTCAGCTTCTTTTGCTAATTGTTCATAAACCTCAAAGTGGCCTGTTGAGATATAATCAATTAACTGCTCGCATACCTTTTGAATATTGTTTGTATCCAAAGGTGTGAACTCGCCACGTTCCTTCAGTTGGACAAAGTTAATAATGAGGGCCTGGCGTGCATTTAACCAGCGATCTATTAAGTCGTGTACGCCACCCCAACGTTCTTGTGCAGATTTACAACCTTCTAACATGAGTATGACTCCATTTTGAGATTAATATCATTAGCGATAAATCTCTTATTTATGGCATTTGGATATGGCATTTGAGATATATCGCATGTCCTAACGCTTCCTAGCATATGCCCATCATCATTAGGCTGCAAGCAATGATGATGGGGAATTTGAATTGTAAATAGTCTCAGCTTAACGTTTCTTAAAGCTGCAAAAGATTACAAAATTTATAATGGCAATTCCTGCAAATGCGACTAGCGTCCAACCGGGAATGCTTAAGCCCAAAAATGTCCAAACAACATCGCCGCATTCACCTGTACCCATAATCATAGCGCTCATGACTTCTTGCCAAGGAAATACTTCGACCATATAGCTTAGCCCAGGCAGGCAGGCAGGCAATTGATCTTCAGGTAGGTTTTGTAGATATAGGTGTCTAATAGACAAAGCAGCGCCTAAAACAGAAAAAGTTGTGATGGCTAGAGCGTAATATCTAATTGCTGAGCTAGACTTATGTAAGAAGGAAATTAAAGCAATTATGCCAACGATTAAGAACATAATCCTTTGCAGCATACATAACGGGCAAGGCTCAAGCCCCATCTCATACTCCATATAAAAGGCAACGCCTAGTAATGCGAAGGAGGTAAATGCGATAAGCCCATGAAAGGCTGTTGGAGTTAGCCATTTGAAAATGCTGTGACTCGATTCTTTAAACGTCAATTGGTTTTCTTTGCTAGGCATTGCAATTCCTTAAAGATTATTAAACTAATTACTACTGACAAAACTCCTGATAGGGAGTTAGTATACTGTCAATTTAACTTTAAATGAGAGAGCTCATGTTATTCCGTATTGTTTTTTCCCTACTTATTTCAAGCTTGGTATTAGCTTCGAGTGCATTTGCTGAAAATGATTCCCCATCAATGCCAGTTTATATTGAATTAAGACCAGATTTTATTGTGAATTATACGACGGAGAATAATCGACTCAAATATATTAAGGCAAGTATTACCATTAGAGCCTCTGGCGCCCAGAGTGCAGGCATTATCGAAGCAAATATGCCAATCGTAAGAGATGGTTTGGTTATTTACTTATCAGAGCTTAGAGCGAATCAGCTAAAGGGAGCTATCGCGAGAGAAGAGTCTCGTAAAGGTGCGATTGATGTACTTAACGAAAAGCTAAAAGAAGAAACTGGCCAAGAACCTATTTTAGATGTGCTCTTCTCTAGCTTTGTAACTCAGTAACTGCTTGGTAAGAAAGCCATAATCTTTATGGCTTTCTTAGATACAATCTCGGCTTGAACTTATTGAGGTTTGAGATACTCATGTAAGAACTCATCAAAAGTTAGCTCGTCACTCTCTTCAATGTGCTTTTGACGCTGAATAGATGCAATAGATTCTTGCTGAAATTCGCTTTCAATTTCTGAGCTTAAAGACTCTTCCTGCCATTTAGCTTGATGCTTGTTCGCAAGTGCTAACATCGCTTTAGCATAACTACCTTCTTCTATTGATAAATTAGATATTTGATCTGAAGGTAATGTTTGCTTGCGATTTATCTTGTCAATTTGTTGTTGAACCGCGCTAACATAGGCTGCATTTCCTGTTAGCTTAGTCAGTGTATTGGCGACTTCTAAAATGTCATCTAATAGCATGCCTGCTTGATTTTTAATGCTAGCAGGGCCTTCTAAGAAGCGAATGACTTTATCAAGATCTCGCCCTTGAGTGACTGTTTCTTGCTGAAGAGATCTAAGTGCTTCACACTCTTCTGAAGTGAACTTCTCATCTCCGCGTAACATGCAATAAACCAAGTATGTGTCGAGGAAATAGAGAGTATCTTTACTCATACCAATAGCAGAGAAAGGGTCTAAGTCCATTATTCTGACTTCGATATATTCAACCCCTTTATCTCTTAATGCAGCACTTGGGTGTTCACCGGACTGGGCCACTCGCTTAGGGCGAATGTCGCTATAGTATTCATTCTCAATTTGAAGAATGTTGGAATTCAATTGGCGATATTTATTATCAACCTTGACGCCAATTTTTTCGTATTCAGAATACGGTGTTTGAATCGCATTTCGAATCGTTTGTATATAAGTTGATACTTCGTTGTAACAAACATAAAGATCCGCCTGGGCGTCATTGCTGTAGCCCAAATCACTCATTCTTAAAGATGTTGCATTAGCGCCAATAAGGGTGTCTGAGCTAGTTTCTGTTAGTTTGTTGTGGCCATTTGGTAAAAAACTTTTGTCGATTGCAGGAGATGCACCGAACAAAAGAGGGAGTAACCAAGAGCTGCGCCTGAAGTTTCTGATTAAAGCGAAGTAAGACTCAGATTTGAAATCGGTAGATGAGGTTTGGTTGTCTTCTTTATAGCTTTTTAGGAAGCGCCAAAAGTCTTCATCAAAAGAAAAGTTATAGTGCATGCCTGCAATACATTGCATGACACGGCCATAGCGATAAGAAAGTCCTTGTCGGTATGCGTGTTTTAATTGGCCTGAATTTGAGCTGCCATACTCTGCAATAGGTACATCTTTATCGCCATCTATTAGCCCAGGCATACTTGCTGGCCAAAGTGACTCGCCTTCTTTTTTTAATTCTTTGCTAACAAATAAGTGGATGTTGTCGAGCTCTTCTAGTGCACCTTCAACGTCAGGGTGAACGCTAGTAATAAACTCTAACAAGGCTTCTGAGTAGTCTGTTGTCACCGATTTGTGAGTGAGTGCCGAGCCAAGAGATATTGGGTGTGGTTTATGTGAAACACGGCCATCTTTATTGTTTACTCTTAGTGCTTCTCGCTCTATTCCACGGTGAAAGGTAAGCGTACTGGCGTCTTGTTCGTTAATGCAATATGTAGAAAGTGCTTGTAAGGCATTGTGTAAAGAGGTCGACAAGGCAAGTTCCTTAAGGCAATAAAAATGATTGGCTGATTGTACTCTGTTTCAGGTGAGACACAATATGATAAAAGCGACTTATGTTTCTGCTCTTTGCTTTCCTTAATATTTGCTATTTATACCGAATGATTTGAACTTAATATAATTTGTTTTTGTCATTGAATAATTTGGTGAGAATCAAACTTAGTCTCTGTATGATGTGTCACCTGATTATTGTGCGTTATCACTAGTATGTTTATTTTTTAACTTGAAAATTTTCTGGGCTGTTTTTTGAGATGAAACCTAAGTTTCTTTTACTTATATCTGTTGTTGCATTACCGCTTTTATATTGGATATCGAATAATGCTGCTGAATTCGTGTTGGCGGATACTGAAAATGCAACAAAAATTTCGACCAATGCATGTCAGTTTGGTCAAGATGTTTGTGAAGTGAGTATTGATCAGCAGGATTACCTTGTTTCTGTTGTGAATGACTTTTCAGCAGGGCAAGCAATCCAAATTGAAGTCGAGCCAAAGCAGCTTACTGGGCGTGAGCAAAATAATTTAGAGAGTGTGCACTTTCTTCTTCAAGGTAAGACCATGTATATGGGCATTAGCGAGACACAGCTTCAATTTGTTGATGGTAAATGGGTAGGTTTACTCAGAATCCCTTTTTGCACGACTCAAGTTATGTTGTGGCAACTGGATATGACGTTGCAAGAAAGTGGTGATAACTATTTAGCCAGATATGAGTTTGAGATGAGGCAGGAAAGTGGTTATTAATTGAGTATTGCCTCTCTGACTCTAAAGATAAGGTTTAAATCCATATTAAAGGAAAGCATGGAATGTTAAATAAAAAGACTAGTATTGTGATTTTAATGGCTTTGGCGCTTTTAGCTGGTGTTGGCAGTGCATTGTTTAAAGGTAAAGAAGCAAGTGGATCAAATAGTGCTTTCTCATCTTTAGGTGGTGAATTTACTTTGATGGGTGCTGATGGACCTGTTAGCTTGAGTGATTTTAGAGATGATAAGCTTGTTCTTATGTTTTTTGGCTTCACTCATTGTCCTGATGTTTGTCCTATTTCATTGACTAATGTCGCGCGTGCAATGAAGCAGCTAACGCCAGAGCAGGCAGAGCAAGTACAGGGGATGTTTGTCAGCTTAGACCCTGAGCGAGATACACCTACAATACTGTCTAACTATGTATCTTTCTTTAATGAAAGTTTTGTCGGTGTAACAGGAACGAAGAAGGAAATAGATAAAGTCGTTCAACAATACGGTGCTGTATACCGTATTGTAGAGCTTGAGGATTCAGCGATGGGCTATAGTGTTGATCATAGCTCTAGACTTTACTTGATTGATAAGAAAAGTGAATTGGTTAAGTTGCTTTATCATGACTCAAAGCCTGAAGAGATCGCGCAGGCGATAGTTGCTACCTTAGCTCAATAGGTTTTAAACTTCACTCTCCTTTAAAAGGTGAGCGATAGATGTCAAAAATAACATTGGAACAATGGCGAGTTCTCCACACGGTTGTTGATGCTGGAGGGTTTACCCAAGCGGCTGAAGTGCTACACAAAAGCCAGTCCTCTATTAGTTATAGTGTTACTAAACTGCAGCAACAGTTAGGTTTTTCCATTCTTGAAATGGAAGGGCGAAAAGCTAAGTTAACGGATAGAGGCTTGATATTGCTGGAGCATTCACGTGCATTATTACAGCAGTCTGAGCAGTTAGAGAATCTAGCTAATGCATTAAATCAAAACTGGGGTGATGAACTACATATTTATATTAGCCCCAGTGTCCCATACTCTTTACTTCTTCGTGCTATTACTGAATTTAAGAGAGTGTCTCCAGGTACAAGGTTGAGCTTTAGTGAAGAGCTTGTTTCGAAAGTAAAACCCGAACCTTATTGTGCTCATACGAGTATTAAGCTAACTACTAACGCCTCAGAAAGCGATTTATCTGCCTCTATTTTAAAGCTTGAGATGGTTGCTGTTGTTTCAAAAACTCACAAGCTTGCTTTTCAATCTGATGGGGTTTGCTCTAGAGACTTGAAACGCGAGCGACAAATTGTGATTGATAGCCATTTAATGAGCGATGATACTTTTCAGGTTGCCAATATCCCTGCTGCAATTGCTATGGTTGAAAGTGGAATGGGTTACGCCTATTTGCCTCTATGTGAAGTAGAAAGTGAGTTGGTGTCGAGTAAGTTGTGTTCCTTGAACTTAATTAATGATTCTATTTTATCCTGTCCTGTCTATGCGCATATTGAAAACCCAGAAGGGCAAAATAATAGCGCTGAGTTATTTATTAATATCCTTAAAAGTTAAATAGTTAATTACTTGTCATTTTATTTATGACAATTTGGGTTGTTTTGATTTAACGCTCAAGGTTTAATTGCAAAATATTAAATTAATAATGAAAGTTAATAATTCTTTGGGGTGTTTATGAATCAGGATGTCGTAGTCTTAGCTGCCGGCAAAGGCAGTAGAATGAAGTCGAATAAATCTAAGGTGCTCCATAATATTGCGGGTGTACCTATGATAAGACGAGTATTAGATACGGCTACGACACTTGCTAATGTTAATTTACACCTTATTGTTGGGCATCAAGGTGATGCTGTTGCAGAAGCGTGTCAGAGCTTTGGCGCTAACTTAGTTTGGCAGAATAACCCAAAAGGAACGGGCGATGCGGTTAAGCGAGCTGTTGATAGTTTAGATCCAGACGGTATGACGTTGACCTTATATGGTGATGTTCCACTGATTCGTTCTGAAACTTTGCAAAAAATGGCATCGCTAGCAAACGAAAATACCTTGGTGTTATTAACTGCCGTTCTTGAGAGTGCGCAAGGTTACGGTCGCATTGTGCGAAATGAAACTGGCAAAGTAACGGCAATTGTAGAGCAAAAGGATGCTTCTGAGACTGAGCAAGAAATTAAAGAAGCGAATACTGGTATTTTGCTAGCGCCAAATCAAAAACTCATTCCTTGGTTATCTCAGTTGAATTGTAATAACGCTCAAGGTGAATATTATTTGACAGATGTTATCGCCATGGCGGCACGAGATGGTGTTGAGATAGTCACTGTACATCCAAGCTCGGAAGCGGAAGTGTCTGGCGTGAATGACAAAATTCAATTGGCTCAGTTAGAAAGAGAGCTGCAAAAAAATCAAGCAGAAACGCTTATGGCTGAAGGCTTAACGCTTGTTGACCCTGCTCGATTTGATCTGCGGGGAAAATTGAAAATAGGCATGGATTGTCAAGTCGATGTTAATTGTATCTTTGAAGGTGATGTTGAGCTTGGAGATAATGTTTCTATCGCTGCCAACTGCCACCTTAAGAATTGTGTGATTGGTGATAATACTGTTATTAACTCTAATACCTTGATTGAGAATAGTCAGGTAGGCGATAGCTGTAATTTAGGTCCTTTTGCTCGCCTAAGACCTGGCTCCGAATTGGCAGAAGGTGCCAAAATCGGAAACTTTGTAGAAACAAAGAAAGCGGTTATAGGAAAAGGCAGCAAAATTAGTCACCTTAGTTATGTAGGCGATACCCAAATGGGTGAAGAGGTGAATGTTGGGGCGGGTACGATAACCTGTAACTATGATGGTGTTAACAAGTCGCTAACTCAAATTGGTGATGGTGTATTTGTTGGCTCTAACACTTCTTTAGTTGCCCCTGTTGAAATTGGTGAGGGTGCGACTATTGCTGCTGGATCAACAGTGACAAAAACAGTTAATAAAGATCAATTAGCTTTTGCCAGAGCACGTCAGATAAATAAAGATAACTGGCCAAAACCTGTTAAAAAGAAATCATAAGAACGGTTTTAAAAAGAAAATTATTTTAAAAATAATATTTATTGAATGATTAAAAGATTAAACATGCTTTAAACATATCTTGTTTAAAGATGTTGTTAAGGAAAATATTATGTGCGGAATTGTTGCGGCAATAGCAAAAAGAAATGTTTCAAAAATCTTAATTGAAGGTTTGAGTCGTCTTGAATATAGAGGATATGACTCTTCTGGTGTAGCGGTTAATAATGAAACCGGTGTTTATTCTCACCGAGCTGTGGGTAAAGTTCAGGCTTTAAAGGATAAGTTTGAATCTACCCCGTTAGATGGTCAAATCGGGATTGCTCATACTCGTTGGGCAACTCACGGTAAGCCAACAGAAGCGAACGCTCACCCTCACTTTTCTAGTGATGATTTGGCGCTTGTTCACAACGGTATCATTGAAAACCATGAAGTGTTACGTAATGGCTTGATTGAGCAAGGTTATCAATTTAAATCTGAGACAGATACGGAAGTGATTGTTCACCTTATCCATGCTGAGCTTAAGCGTGCGGATCAGTTTGACCTTTTATCAGCAGTACAAGCGGCATTGTCTCAACTAGAAGGTGCCTTTGCGATCGCGGTTACTCATAAGGCTGAAAAAGAGCGCTTTATTGCTGCGCGTAAAGGTAGTCCCCTCGTTGTTGGTGTTGGTATTGAGGAAAATTTTGTCGCTTCAGATCAGCTGGCTTTATTGCATGTTACTGACCAGTTCATCTTCCTTGAAGAGGGTGATGTAGTGGATGCTAGCCGAGAGGCTGTTGTTATCTATAATGTGAACGGTGAGCAACAAGAACGACCTGTTCATGTGTTTAATCATAATGTCGATGCAACTGATAAAGGTGAGTATCGTCATTATATGATGAAAGAAATTTATGAGCAGCCTGCTGTTATCAGTGCATGTCTTGAAGGGCGTATCAGTAAGGATAAAGTCTTAACTAGTTGCTTTGGTGCTGATTCTGCTTTTTTAAGAGATATTGAAAACATTCATATCGTTGCGTGTGGGACAAGTTATCATGCAGGTATGGTTGCAAAATATTGGATAGAAGATCTAGCTGGCCTTCCTTGTACGGTTGAGGTTGCAAGTGAATATCGTTACCGCAAGGTTGCTGTGCCTAAAAATACGTTATTTTTAACGCTTTCTCAATCTGGTGAAACGGCAGATACTTTGGCTGCCCTTCGTATGGCAAAAGAGCTAGGCTATCTCACAACTTTGGCAATCTGTAATGTGCCATCGAGTACCTTGGTGCGTGAATCTGCGTTAACACTGTTAACTAATGCTGGCGCAGAAATTGGTGTGGCGTCTACAAAAGCATTCACAACTCAGCTGACAGCTCTGCTAATCACGAGTGTAGCCATTGCTGTAGAGCAAGGTCTTCCAGAAGCTAAGCAAGCTGAACTTGTTCAGGCGATGCGTGATCTACCGGCTCATGTTGATGCTGCATTAATGCAAGACTCACATATTAAAAATGTAGCGGACAAGTTTGCGAATAAACATCATGCTTTATTTCTAGGTCGTGGACCTATGTTCCCGATTGCGCTTGAAGGTGCATTGAAGCTTAAAGAGATCTCTTACATTCACGCTGAAGCTTACCCCGCAGGTGAATTAAAACACGGCCCTTTAGCGTTAGTTGATGAAAGTATGCCAATTATCACCATGGTGCCTCACAATAATTTATTGGATAAGTTAAAATCTAACCTTCAAGAAGTTAGTGCACGTGGTGGTGAATTGTTTATCTTTGCTGATAGATCAACGGACCTGCACAACGAAGACTCGATCACCTTTACAGAAGTGCCAAAAGTGCCTGAAATACTAGAGCCAATCGTTCATACCATTCCAATGCAGTTATTGTCTTATCATGTTGCTGTAGTTAAAGGCACGGATGTGGATCAGCCTCGAAATTTAGCTAAATCTGTGACGGTTGAGTGATATAAATCTGGCTTTTTGGTATAAAAGATTGGCATCTTATTATTTTACTTAATTGAAGGCTTTATTTCAGTATTCTTATATGTTTTAAGCATGAGATTATGGATAGGAAAAAAGTTTAAAAGTACTAACCTCAAAAAACATATAAAGTTAGAGGTTATTTTTAGAGATATTGACACATAATGAAAAAAAAATTTTCTTCTTTGATATGGTTTTTTGCAGCTTTAACTTTAGCTTTATCAATTGGTTTACCGGATGGTTATAATTTAGGTATATTTCTTATTTTTTTGTCATCTTTCAGTATAGTGTTCAAGAATCATAAATGGACAGTTGATGGAGAAGATAGGTTAATATTACTTGCTTTTGGTTTATATACTATTAGCTTTTTTACAGCGATTTATTTTGACGATGGAGAGGTTCGACGTTTAGATAGGCCATCTCGATTCATTCTTGCCTTACCTGTATTGTTATTGTTATTAAATCATTCTGAGAGAAAGCATTGGCTCTGGTATGGTTCATTAATTGGTGCAGCTAGTGCATTTATAGTTGCATATTATGAAAAGGCAGTTTTAGGTCTTGATAGAGCTCATGGAGGAGAAAACCCAATAATGTTTGGTAATATAGGTATGATGTTAGGCTTGATAAATTTTGTATCCGCAACTTATTTTTTTACAGAGAAACGATACAAATTTACGATTTTAGCTATTTTTGCTGGCTTTTTAGGTTTGACTGTATCTATTTTATCCGGGACTAGAGGGGGGTGGGTTGCTTTGCCAATTATTGGTTTTTTTCTAGTGTGGCAATCTCGTAATTTACTCGGGAAAAGAGTGCTTTACACAGTCGTTCTGGCATCTACTGTGGTTTTTTTAACTGCAATTTTTACTCCTCATATAGGTGTAAAAAATAGAATAGATTTAGCGTTAGAAAATATTTATCAATATCATCAAGGCGTTAAAACTGAGACACCTGTAGGTTATCGGTTTGATATGTGGAAAGCAGCTTTTGTTATGTTTGAAGAGTCTCCAATCATAGGTGTTGGTAATCAAGGTAGCTTAGATATTAAGAAAAGGATGGTAGAAAGTAATAAAATATCAGAAAAAACCCTTAAATATAGTCATGCGCATAATGAATATTTTGAAGCACTTAGTAAGAGAGGGATAATAGGTCTATTTTTTCTTATTTTAGTTTATATTGTACCTTTAAAGCTTTTCTTACGTAAAATGAAAAAGTACTCTAATAATTGGAAAATTAAGTCTTATGCTATGGCTGGAGTATTGGTTCCAATGTCTTATATGGATTTTTCATTAACGCAAGTTATGTTTGGGCATAATATAGGTGTAATGATGTACGCATTTCCTATAGTGTTTTTCTGGGCCGCTACGCGTTGGGCTGAAAGGGAAGAGCGAGAGCTGGGGAATATAGCTTAGTTTATTATGGCTTAGCTTTTAGGTATTTTATAGATAATAAAAAACCCACCAAATGGTGGGTTTTTTGTTTAAACAATAAGCTTACTGAGCTTCAGCGACTGCCGGTGTTTCGATCGCTAATAGCTCCACAACAAACTTAAGTGCTGAATGTGGTGGGATAGGGCCTGTACCGCCTGGCCCATATGCTAGCTCAGATGGGATGTATAGTTCGTACTTAGAACCAACTGACATAAGTTGTAGACCTTCGGTCCAGCCAGGAATAACTTGATTCAGAGGAAAGCTAATTGGCTCGCCACGCTCGTATGAACTATCAAATACGGTGCCGTTAGCTAATGAGCCTTCATAGTTTACTTTTACTGTATCGGTTGCAACTGGTTTTTCGCCAGTACCTTCCGTCACTGCTTTATAAAGCAGACCAGAGTCAGTTTTCATGATGCCTTCTTGTGCTTCAATCGATGCTAACCATTCAACTGAGCCTGCCTTCGCTTGTTCCGCTTCTTTTTCTTGAGCTAAACGTGCTTCTTCCATTTTTTGCTGTTGGAAGGCTTGGAAAATACCTTTTAGCTCTTCTTCAGGAATCGCTGGCGTTTCACCTTTATAGGCTGATTCGAAACCTTTCATAAAAGAATCAATGTCTAGATCCTCAACACCCATGCTTAATTGAGCGCCTACCATGGTGCCAAAGGTATAACCAAGTTTTTGTGACTCTGTTTCTGGGGTATAAGCTGTATCAGCAGCAAATGCTAGTGATGTAGATAGCGTTAATGCTGCAATCAATGTTTTTTTCATAAAAGCGTTCCATTCAATAAGGTGTTATCAATATGTTAGTGTTTGTTTATCAGTCAGATCAATAGAATGATTTAAAGTTCCAAAATGCTAGACCAGCATCTTTAACTTTACAAAAAAATAATCATTTACTAACAAAATTAAGAGTCTTTATAAGAGCTGAGGCCCATTAAGAGATAATTCAAGGTGTATTTAAAAATAAACTTGTTTATCACCTTGAAGCTTAAGCGATCACCTTGTTCCAAAGGGCAAGAATTTGAGCTTGATCTTCTTCACTCATATTCTCATTAGCAAATGCATCTTTGAGAGCTGCTTCAAAGTTTTCGTCGAACTCTGTTTGACCATGAGCATCAATACCGCCATGCACACCTAATAAGCCTAATAGATAGGCGCAGAAAAATAGGGTGTCGCTATCTTCTGTAGCATGTTCAATTTCTCTTAATTGATCGCAAATTTGATCTGCGCGTTGGGCAAATGACATTGTCATAAAAGGTATCCTGTCTTTATTTTTTTACTAATAATTTTATAAAACAAAGCCGCTATATAAGCGGCTTTGTTTGATTTTATGGGGTTAACTTAGAGCTAAATTTCTGGCATGTCACCAAGCTTTAATGTGCTAAGAGTACGGCTTCTTACTTGTTTCAGCAACTCTTTATCTTGAATCAGGGACTGGCCATAAGAAGGTACCATTTCTTTCAGTTTAACCTGCCATTCTGGGCTGCTCATCTTATCTGCAAAGCAACGTTCAAGAATGCCTATCATGGTATTAACTGTGGTTGAAGCACCAGGAGAAGCACCTAATAAAGCGGCTAGACTACCATCACTCGAAGCAATCGCTTCGGTACCAAACTCAAGTTTACCACCGCCCGTTTCTTTATCTTGCTTGATGATCTGAACGCGTTGCCCGGCATAGGCTAGCTCCCAATCTTCATCTTTGGCATTAGGGTAAAAGCTTCTAAGAGCATCAACTCTATCTGCTTGAGTTTGCCTTACTTCACTGACAAGGTAGCGGGTCAGGTCCATGTTATTTTTACCTACAGAAAGCATCTGTTTAAGGTTATTCAGTTTGATGCTTTTTGGTAAATCTAGGAAAGAACCGTTTTTCAAGAATTTAGTGGTAAAACCAGCAAAAGGGCCAAACAAAATGGCTTTTTTACCATCAATAATGCGGGTATCCAAATGAGGGACAGACATAGGCGGTGCGCCTATAGGTGCAGCTCCATAAACTTTGGCAAAGTGTTGCTCAACAATTTCAGGCTTATCACATACAAGCCACTGTCCACTTACAGGGAAGCCACCATAACCTTTACTTTCTTCAATGCCTGACATTTGTAAAAGAGGTAATGCCCCACCACCAGCACCGAGGAAGACAAATTTGCTGTTAATAGTATGTTTTTGATTTTTATCTTCAAGATCTACATTCCAGCTGCCGTTTTCTTGTTTAGAGAAACCAGTAACACTAGTGCTAAGAAGTAAATCGACATTTTCATCATTATCAAGGAAAAGGCTCATGTTACGAGCTAAGGCGCCAAAGTTGACATCTGAGCCATGGGCAATACGGGTTGCCGCACAGGCTTCATTGATATCGCGGTCTTTCATGATAAGAGGCATCCACTTAGCGAGAACATCAGGGTCTTCTGAGTATTCCATACCCGCAAATAAGTGATGCTCTTTTAGCGCCGCGTATCGTGTGCGTAAAAAGTTAACGTTCTTTTCGCCCCAGACTAAACTTTGGTGCGGAACTGAATTGATGAATTTGCTTGCTTCAGGTAGTACACCTTGTTCAACAAGGTAAGACCAAAATTGTAAGCTCACTTCAAATGCGGCGTTAATTTCTAATGCTTTATTTGTGCTGACGCTACCGTCTTGGTTTTCAGGTGTGTAGTTTAATTCGCAATAGGCCGCATGGCCTGTGCCAGCGTTATTCCAGCCATCCGTACTTTCTTGTGCCACACTGTCTAAACGTTCAACCAATGTGATTTTTAATG
This sequence comes from Marinomonas sp. SBI8L, assembly GCF_001624705.1. Classification (GTDB taxonomy): domain Bacteria; phylum Pseudomonadota; class Gammaproteobacteria; order Pseudomonadales; family Marinomonadaceae; genus Marinomonas. The sequence goes on along the minus strand of NZ_JSEO01000005.1, from coordinate 308,760 downwards.
AAGGGTCAAGCTGCTTTAGCAGCGTGCCAAGGGTTGTGCTCATCGCACCTGCCCCTACTAATAGTACATCTACAGATTTCTGGGTCATTACTGTATCGCCATTTCATCGCCAATTTTGGTGGATTGAGAGCAATCTTTAACATCTATTTTGTACGTTTTAGTACTTATTATTGTGAGTAAAAATGGATAATTTTACTTAAAGTTGCTTCTCTCAACAGTATGATAATTCAGGTCAGGTTTTGACCAGTATGTAACTTTCTGTTGCGTGGATGGACTAAATTATACGGATTTTATGATCAATGTCTTGTTAGACATCGGTATGAGGCGCATTTATCTCTGTTATGTTTATTATCAGCTTGAGTATCTTGATAAAACTCAGAAGATGTCAGATTTTGACTAAGATTTTACGTATTTTAGCAACAAAGTTTAGATACTAATTTTTCTTTTTTGCTATTTGTGAAATATATGTTTCTAGCGATTATCAAAGGATGAAGTATATCAAATGAAGAATTTAACAATTGCTCAGGTGATGAAGACGGCTCCTATTAGTGTTGATATGGATACGCGTTTGGGGGAGGTGAGAAGCTTGCTTGAAAAACATGGCTTTCACCATCTACCAGTATTAGATGGGGAGGAGCTAGTGGGTATTATTTCTGATAGAGATATTCTGAGGTTAGTGAGCCCTTTTTTAGATACTGCAGCCGAGATGACAAGAGACCTTGATGTCCTTGATAAAGCGGCTCATCAAGTTATGACACGACAACCTATTTGTGTGTCACTAGATGACTCTTTAAACAAGGTTGTTGAGTGGATGCTAAATGCACGTATATCTTGTATACCTGTTTTAGATAAGGGGCGTCTCGTGGGAATAATTACTTGGAGAGATTTGGTTTCTTTGTTGGAGTTTGTCAATTAATCTAGGGAACCTGCGATTAAGTCACCTCTTCTCAGTCTTTTCAGAAAAAGCGTCAAGCAAGGCGTCACTTTGACGTAATGTAGGCACCTTTCGAAAAGGGACAACACAGGGTGGCGCTTTTTCTGAAAGACCCGAAGGGCGTGGTCTAAAAGCCCTATCTTTAAGTTGAGGGCCTTATCAATAGAATAACTATTAAGTTACGTCCCTCGCCATAAACCTAGGCGCTTTTATCCACACGCTGAGGCGGGAGGACTTATTCGCAGGTTCCCTAGGAAAAAGTCTTTTTCCCCTAGATTAATTTAGCAAGTATTCTGAATTGGCTTCAAATACTAGTGAGTTTTTGCGTGCTCACCTAGAACATTGACCAAATCTGCTTCTAAAAATTGGTAATGCTCAGCGCAGAATTGGCAGTCAATATTGATAGAGCCTTGTTCTAATAAAATCTCTTTGATTTCCTCTGCACCAATTGAAATTAACGCTTCAAGTGTTCTTTGGCGAGAGCAAGAACAATTGAACTGCATTGCTTTAGCGTCATAAAAGCGTAACTCTTCTTCATGATATAAGCGGTGAAGAAGCTCAAGCGTATCAAGCTTTAAAAGCTCGTCATCTTTTACGGTTGAAGCCAAGTGAACGAATCTTTCCCAGGCATCTTCATCGTCTTCTTTAGCTTGTTCTGCAGGTAATCTCTGTAGAAATAGACCTGCGCAGCTTGCACCGTCAGCGGCTAACCAAACGCGGCTAGGTAACTGTTCGGATTGAGTAAAGTATTGCTCAAGGCATTCTGCAAGCGAGTTACCCACTAGTTCAACAACCCCTTGGTATCTGCGGCCATTGGTTGGTGTAATGGTAATAACAAGGTAGCCGCCTGCTAACGTTTCTTTTAGTGATATCTGCTCAGGGAAGGCTGCACCATCTTGCCACTGAGCAATGCCGCGTAAGTTTTGCAACTCATCACATTCCACCATGATAGCGGATAGATCTCCTTCTCCCTTTGCTTGTAGAGAAAGGACGCCATCAATCTTGATAATGTCTCTGAGAAGTGCAATTGCTGCCACAAATTCACCTAATAGGTTCTCTAGAGGTGCAGGGTAGTTTTTGCGTTGAATGATCTCTTGGTAAGCTTGATTCAAAATAACGCGCTCACCGCGTACATTAGTATTATCAAAAGAAAAGCGTTGTATTTCGTTTAATTGATTCGCACTGAGTTGGCTTGTGTCGTTCACGGTCGTATTACCTTAGCTTGTAAGGAGGCAGGCTTAAACTTGTCTCATTACTTAATGTTTAAATTTACCTTCTATTTTACGCTCGCTATCCATAATCATCCACTGGCTAAATTCTTTTATTAGCTTAGGTTCAGGTTTTTTTTCACCACAATCAGAGAATGCTTGCCAGCAAAGGCTTAAGTTGAATTCAAGAAGAGCTTTAACGTCGCCATGATTTTTCTGTTCAATAAGAGTTAGCTCGCTGATATAGGTGCGCTTTATTGCATAGAGTATGGCTTGTGCTTTTTGCTCTGCCTTAAGTTCACAGGCTTTTAATTGCTTATAAAGAGGGTCTTGTTTAGAATTTTCGCCAACATTTTTTCGTGCCAGCCTGATAGAAGGAATAATCTCACTCAACCAGTTTTGTAATTGGCTATTTTGTTTTATGAGTTGAGGCTCTAGAATGCAGCCTTCAGCACTAAGCCAAATACTATAAAGCAGAAGATTAACCTGCATATTGTGCTGGTCTTGCAAAGCCAGGCAATAGTTTGCAACCTCAGGTTTAACATATAAATCGAGAGAAAATTGCCAAAATACATTCTCCAACAAGTGAAAATCTTCTTCTTCTGAGGCTTGGTTAGTGATGGCTTTTGAATGAGCTGAACACATAGAACACCTTATAGTTCGCGCTATTTATCTTAGCTAATAGTCAGCGCGTAATGACCCTTATAATCTAACTGCTGTAAAAACACAGCACTGCATGACTAGAGAATAATTGAAACATGATCCAGTTTACCCAAGTAAGTTTACAGCGAGGCCGTCAATTTCTGCTAGAAATGGCTGATTTGACCATATATGAAGGCCAAAAAGTAGGCTTGATTGGCGCTAATGGCGCAGGTAAATCATCACTTTTTGCCATGTTGCGTGGTGACCTTCATGCTGATACTGGCGAAGTGGTCTTTCCTCAACAAAGACGTATTGCCTTTATGGCGCAAGAAGTGACAGATACTGATCGCAGTGCACTGGATTATTGTCTTGATGGAGATGAATGGCTAAGAGAAATAGAAGCCAAGATAGAGCAAGCGGAACAGAAAAATGATGCCAGTGCTCATGCCCATTGGTTAGGTGAGTTCGAGACGGCTCATGGTTACAGTTCAAGGTCGAGAGCCGAAACCTTGTTGCAGGGACTGGGTTTTAAAATGGCAGACATGGCGAAACCAGTAACAGACTTTTCTGGTGGCTGGCGCATACGTTTGAACCTTGCCAAAGCGCTTATGTGCCCTTCTGATGTGCTATTACTTGATGAGCCAACTAACCACTTGGATCTCGATGCGGTGATGTGGCTCGAGTCTTGGCTACGCCAATACCCTGGCACTCTCATTCTTATTTCCCATGACAGGGATTTTTTAGATGCCATCACGACCCACATTATTCATCTTTATCAGAAAAAGCTGACTGTTTATAAAGGGAACTACTCGGATTATGAGCGTCAGCGTGCCGCTCATCTGGCTCAACAGCAAGCCAACTATGAGCGCCAGCAAACACGTAAAGCCCATTTGCAAACCTATGTAGATAGATTCAGATATAAGGCGACAAAAGCTAAGCAGGCGCAAAGTCGCTTAAAAATGCTGGAGAAAATGGGCGATATCGCCCCTGCTCATATTGATTCCCAGTTCCAGTTTAGTATTCCTGTAGCGGATAAAACCTCTGCCCAGTTAGTGAATTTGGTCGAAGCTGATTTAGGCTATCAAGTGGAAGGGGCTGGCCCAACATCTCAATTGCCGCATTGTAACTTCAATTTGCGAGATGGCCAGCGTATCGGTTTGTTGGGGCCAAATGGTGCCGGTAAATCAACACTCATTAAGTCACTGGTGGGTGAACTCGATTTGCTGAGTGGTGATAGGGTATGTGGAGAGAATCTAAAAATAGGCTACTTCTCGCAACATCAGTTAAGTGCCTTAGACCTTGATGCCAGCCCAGTACTACATATTCAAAGGTTAACTGCGACAGCTCTAGAAAGTGACATACGTCGTTATTTAGGTGGTTTTGGCTTTATCGGTGATGATGCATTGCGTACAGTGCGTGACTTTTCTGGTGGAGAAAAAGCCCGCTTAGCTCTGTCACTAATTGCCTGGACCAAGCCTAATTTATTGATTCTCGATGAACCGACTAACCACTTAGATTTAGAGATGCGCCAGGCGCTGACTGAAGCCTTGCAAGAATTCCCAGGATCTATCTTATTGGTATCTCACGATCGTCATCTACTTAATAGTACTGTGGATGAGTTTTATTTGGTGGCAGATAATCAGGTCGCTGAGTTTGATGGTGATCTAGCTGCTTATTATGATTGGCTGCAAAAACGACAGTTAGCTGGGCGCCAACAAGAAAAAGCTAATGCCAGTGTTAATCTTGAGAAAGTTGATAAGAAAGAAGAAAGGCGTAAAGCCGCAGAGCTAAGGCAACAACTTAGACCACTGAGAAAACTCATAGAGAAACATGAAAAAGCCGTGCATAAAGCACAAGAGAAACTCGATGATATCAGTGAGAAAATGGCTGATGGTGAGCTTTATGAGGCAAAGAACAAAGATAAGTTGCAGGCCTTGTTAGCGGATGAGGCTAAATGGAAAAAAGAATTGGAAGACAATGAAGAAGCTTGGTTCGAGGCACAAGAAAGCCTAGAAGAAGCGGAAGCGTCTCTCAGTTAAGTAAGATATTTCAATTAAGAGGCTTTTAAGGAGCAACCTAATGACATTCCCTCTAGTGCGTATGCGCAGAATGCGTAAAGACAGTTTTTCTCGTCGCCTAATGCAGGAAAACCAAGTAACAGTGAATGACCTAATCTATCCAATGTTCGTGATAGAAGGTGAAAACGAGCGAGAAACCGTACCATCCATGCCGGGTGTAGAGCGAGTATCTCTTGATCAGCTTTTACTTGAAGCCGCTGAGCTTGTTGAATTAGGCGTGCCTGCTATTGCTTTGTTCCCTGTTGTACCCGCTGAGAAAAAGTCGCTTGAAGCGGAAGAAGCCTATTCTGATGATGGTTTAGCCCAGAGAGCGGTTCGCGCACTTAAGTCGACGTTCCCTGATCTAGGTGTGATTACTGACGTTGCCCTTGACCCTTTTACCACTCATGGTCAAGACGGCATTATTGATGACACAGGTTATGTTTTAAATGACGTGACCACAGAGGTGTTAGTTCAACAGGCTCTTTCTCATGCTAAAGCCGGCGCTGATGTTGTTGCCCCTTCAGATATGATGGATGGTCGAATTGGCGCTATTCGTGAAGCGCTTGAAGCCAATGGTTTTATCAATACCCGTATCATGGCTTATTCGGCTAAATATGCATCTGCTTACTATGGCCCTTTCCGTGATGCGGTAGGTTCTAGTGGTAATTTAGGTAAAAGTAACAAGTTTAACTACCAGATGGATCCCGCTAATTCTGATGAAGCTATTCGTGAAGTACAGCTAGACATAGAAGAAGGCGCGGATATGGTGATGGTCAAACCTGGTATGCCTTATTTGGATATTGTGCGTCGAGTTAAGACAGAGCTTGCTGTCCCTACCTTTGCTTATCAGGTTAGTGGTGAATACGCCATGCAAATGGCGGCATTTGCCAATGGTTGGCTGGATAAAGAAAGCGTCATGATGGAGTCACTTTTATCCTTTAAGCGAGCGGGTGCAGATGGCATTTTGACCTATTTTGCGAAAGACGTTGCGCGATTATTGAAGGGGTAATCAAAAAGTCATCTTAACTTGCGACCATGAGTGTGAAACTGCTCAAGCTTGAATAAATTTGCAATAAAAATGTGAGTTAGCACAAGGATGTACGTTAACTTCATAAAATTGTGTTATACAGGTAAGAGTAGTTTTAAAAAATAAACTCTTTTTGATATAGAAAAAGAGTTAAGCAATTGCACCTTTGTTGAATTGGGGTAGTAAAACTCATGGCTGACCTAGCAGGAAAAATTGCACCAGATACAACGACAATACTAGATAAGAAGCTGGTGGATAAAAGCGTGACTGAGAAGAAAGTAGCAGACAAAAAAGTCCCAGAAAAAAAGACATTAGAGAAAAAGACATCAGATAAAAAGGAACCGACTGAAAAAAAAGAGGCTCCGGCTTCTGATGTTGTTGAAGTAAATGAACCTGCGTTGGAAACCATCCCAGAACAACCGCAGGATCAGAAAAAAGTTGCGATCGAAAAACGCAAACCGGAAGAAATAGATTTAAATGACTCGGAATTATACTTTAACCGAGAGTTAAGCAACCTTGCTTTCCATGCTCGTGTGCTTGAGCAGGCGATGGATGAGAACCATCCTGTATTAAATCGCCTAATGTTCTTATGCATCTTTAGCAGCAATATGGATGAGTTCTTTGAGATTCGTGTCGCAGGCCTAAAAAGCCAATTAGAATTTAGCCGTGAACAAACCGGTCCTGATGGCCTTTATCCAAAAGAAGTTTTACGTCAAATCAGTGATCAGGCCCATAAGCTAGTTCGTCGCCAGTATCGTATTTTAAATGACATTATCTTTCCTAAACTATCTGAACATAATGTTCACTTTATACGCCGTAGTTTATGGACTGAGTCACAAGCGGCTTGGGTTAAAAAGTATTTCCGCGAAAATGTCTTGCCTATTATTAGTCCGATTGGCTTAGACCCAGCTCACCCTTTCCCTCGTCTTGCTAATAAAACCTTCAACTTCGTTGTTGAACTAGAAGGGCGAGATGCTTTTGGGCGTGAGAATGGTCTTGCTATCGTGCCTGCACCGAGTTCTTTGCCGCGTTTGGTAAAAATGCCTGCAGAAGTGAGTGAAGATGGTGATAACTTAGTTTTCTTATCTTCTATCATTCATGCCCATGCGGATCAGCTTTTCCCTGGCATGACGGTGAAAGGGAGTTATCAATTCCGTCTGACACGTAATGCTGACTTGGAAGTTGACTCAGACGATATTGGTTTAGATTTGGCAGGTGCTTTAAGGACTGAGTTACAAACACGTCATTATGGTAGCTCGGTACGTTTAGAGGTTGCTGAGAACTGTCCAAAAAGCGTGATCACCTCCTTGCTTGATCAGTTTGATCTACATGAAAATGACCTTTACTTGATTGATGGCCCTGTTAACTTAAGTCGATTGCTCGCTGTTCTTGATCTCGTTGATCGTCCTGATCTCCTGTACTCGCCATTCTCTCCAGGGTTGCCACGCAAACTGTCTACCTCCAAAGGAGATGATATGTTTGAGGCGATAAGGCAAAAAGATTACCTCTTGATGCATCCTTATGAATCTTTCGCCCCAGTGATTGATTTCTTAAGTAATGCCGCGAAAGACCCAAATGTGGTGGCCATTCGTCAAACTCTTTACCGAACTGGTGCTCGCTCTCCTATTGCTAATGCGCTAGTAGATGCTGCGCGTAATGGTAAAGAGGTGACAGTAGTTATCGAATTAAGGGCGCGATTTGATGAAGCGGAAAACCTTGCCTTAGCAAGTAGGCTTCAAGATGCTGGAGCCATTGTTGTTTATGGCGTTGTACGTCATAAAACACACGCTAAGATGATATTGATAGTACGTCGTGAAGGCAGCGTTTTAAGACGCTACGTTCACCTAGGAACAGGTAACTACCATGCTGGTAATGCGCGTCTTTATACTGACTATAGCTTGCTAACCTGTGACAGCGATATTGGTGAAGATATCCATAAGGTATTCCAGCAGTTAACTGGTATGAGTAAAGAGTTGAAAGTGAAGAAAATTCTTCACGCACCTTTTACGTTAAGAGACCGTTTGCTGGATATGATTGCCAAAGAAGCTGAAAGTGCGAGAAGTGGTAATCCATCTAGAATCATTATTAAAGTGAACTCGCTTACCGAGCAAAGGCTAGTGCAGGCGCTTTATAAAGCGTCTCAAGCAGGGGTTAAAATTGACCTGATTGTGCGTGGTATTTGTACCTTACGTCCAGGTATCAAAGGTGTGTCTTCCAATATCAGAGTGCGTTCAATTATTGGGCGATTCTTGGAGCATACAAGGGTTTATTACTTCTACAATAACCGTTCTCCTTTGGTATACCTATCAAGTGCTGATGGTATGGATAGAAACTTGAATAACCGAATTGAAGTTGCTTTCCCTATTCAAGATCCAAAACTAGCAAGACGTGTTAAGAAAGAGTTAGAAACCTATATTACGGATAATACTCAAAGCTGGGTGCTACAAAACGATGGTTCATACCAACTTAATAAACCTCGTAAGGGTGAGTACAGAAGTGCACAGCGTACCTTGTTAAGTAATTTGGCTGACTAGTTTGATTATTTAATCGTTGGAATAAAAAGGCCGAGAATCATTCTCGGCCTTTTTGTATCTAGCTTTTTTATTAACTAAAGGTAAGGGTAAAGTTCTTAGCTAATAGGTAATCGGCTTCAAGCTGTAAATTAGCGTAAGTTAATGGCCGCGCTTCAAGCCAGCCGGGTAAGAACTCTATGTGTAGGGTGTTATCTTTTGCCTTCATTGAAAAGATAGGCATATCACCTTCTTTTCTGTCATGGTGAAGGTTGATGGCAAAACGAAGTAAGACAGCTAAGTGATCTAACTCCTGCTGGTCTCTTCGAGTAAAGCGGTAATTTAAGGATTGAGTAAACTTGCGGCGGTGGCGCAAAATTAAGTTCGCTAATGCCTGTTGCTCTTGTTGAGAAAATCCCGGTAAATCAGATTCACTGATAATATAAGCCCCATGCTTGTGGTATCGACTATGGGATATTCCCATACCTACCTCATGAAGCAAACTTGACCAGCGTAAGAAGTTCTCACTAGAAATGCTGTTTATTTGCCAATCTTCTTTTACTTGAGCCAAAGCAGATAGGCCAGTGTGGGCAACAAGTTTCGCTTGCTCTTTATCTATGTGGTATTGGTTTAAAAGGTATTGAACTGTCGTTTCGCGAATGTCTTTCTCTGCGTAGCGCCCCATCACATCAAAGAGTACACCTTCACGTAATGCGCCAACGGATAAGTCCATGCTTTTAATCTGAAAGCATTCAAATACGGCTGTCAAAATAGCAAGGCCGGCGGCAAAGGTGGTTTTACGTTCAGGTTTAAGGCCTGCAAGATCAAGGTTGTCGGCATGGCCTGCATCAAATAGTGCTTTTTGAATAATCTTGATGCCTTTGAGTGTAATGCCTTTTTTACCCCAGTTATTTTCCTTAATAATATTGAAAGCTGCTTTAATCGTGCCGGAGGAACCTATGGCTAGGTCCCAGTTTTCTTCAAGATAATCATCTTGAATACTGAGCATTTCAAGTCTTGCCGCTGTCACCGCTTTTTGGAAGTTCGATTTAGTAATGCTGCCATCTTTGAAGAAGCGTTGCCTAAAACCAACACAACCCATATGCAAGCTTTCGGTTAGGATAGGCTTTTGCTGACTACCTATAATGAACTCTGTACTACCGCCCCCTATATCGACAACTAAACGTTTTTGCTCCCCATGGTCCATGGTATTAGCAACGCCCACATAAATTAGTCGGGCTTCTTCTCGTCCCGCAATGACTTCTACAGGATGTGGAATGATATCCATGGCTTCGCCAATAAAGTCATAACGGTTCTTAGCAACCCTAAGCGCATTGGTGCCGACGATTCGAACTGAGCCTAAGGGCATGTTCTCAATTACTTGAGCAAAGCGTGTTAAGCAAGCTAAGCCCCTTTGTTGGGAGTCATCATCTAAAATATTATTTTGCAGACCCGCAGCCAGTTGTACTTTTTCTCCATACTCTCCCACGACTCTGAGTTGTCCATGGGTGACTTGAGCTATGACCATGTGAAAGCTGTTTGAGCCTAGATCGATCGCGGCAATTTTTTCAAAAGGAAGATTGTGAGCAGGTTGTTGAAAAAGTGACTGCATGCAAAAGGAACCTTATTGTGCTTGGTTAATACAGGTGCAGGTTATCTTAGATGAGCTGATAAGTCATGAATTTGCGTAATTATGGGCATAGTTTTAGTGAATTTATGCGACTTTTAGTTACGCTTAATTCCTCCTGAGGGACTCAATAACGCGGTCTAACAGGCTTAAAATGTAAAATTTGCTAAAAATTGATCAAAAAAGTGATTTTTCCATTTTTTTTCTATAGACCTTAACAATAACACCAACTATAGTAGGTGTGTTCTTGATCATTCAAATGCGTTTATTTCTTTTATTTATTGCGCTTAAGCAATAGGTTATAGGCTTTGAGAACAAGAGTTCCAATCAAATCGTTACGCGCTATTTTTCAACATTGTTTCAGAAATTGTGTCTCGGTCAAATTATTATTAAGAAGCTTCCTGATTAAGATTAAATATGTATATATCAACGTATTGTCAAATTAGAGTAGTCCTGTCAATTTTCCTCAATTAGAAATCGTAAAAATCCGTTTATGAACCTTACCGAATTAAAACAGAAATCAGTACAAGAACTATTAAACATCGCAGCTGAAATGGGGTTAGATAACCTTGCTCGATCCCGTAAACAAGATGTTATTTTCGCTATTCTTAAGCGACACGCTAAAAGCGGCGAAGACATTTACGGCGATGGTATCTTGGAAATCTTACAAGATGGCTTTGGCTTCTTGCGTTCACCAGATAGTTCTTACTTAGCAGGTCCTGATGATATTTATGTATCACCTAGCCAAATACGCCGATTCAACTTGCGTACAGGTGACACAATTGCCGGTAAGATTCGTCCACCTAAAGATGGCGAGCGTTATTTTGCGTTGCTAAAAGTTAATGAAATTAACTTTGATAAGCCTGACAGCGTTCGTAACAAAATTCTTTTTGAAAACTTAACGCCGCTATTCGCTGATCAGCGTTTGGTAATGGAAGCAGGTAATGGTTCTACTGAAGATGTCACGTCACGAATCATTGACCTTGTTGCTCCAATGGGTAAAGGGCAACGTGCCTTGGTGGTTTCTCCGCCAAAAGCAGGTAAAACCTTCATGCTACAAAATATCGCTAATGCGATTACCCGCAATAACCCAGAAACACACCTAATTGTATTACTTATCGATGAGCGTCCTGAGGAAGTAACTGAAATGTCACGTACTGTACGTGGCGAAGTGGTTGCTTCTACTTTCGATGAGCCGCCAAGCCGTCATGTACAAGTGGCTGAAATGGTTATAGAGAAAGCGAAACGTTTGGTAGAACACAAACGTGATGTCGTTATCCTATTAGACTCTATTACTCGTCTAGCCCGTGCTTACAACACTGTCATTCCTTCATCTGGTAAGGTATTAACAGGTGGTGTTGATGCCAATGCTCTTGAACGTCCTAAGCGTTTCTTTGGTGCCGCTCGTAATATCGAAGAAGGTGGTAGCTTAACTATCATAGCGACTGCTCTGGTAGATACTGGCTCTAAAATGGATGAAGTTATCTTTGAGGAATTCAAAGGAACAGGTAACTGTGAACTTCACCTAGATCGTAAGATTGCTGAAAAGCGTACTTTCCCTGCGATTAACATCCGTCGCTCTGGTACTCGTCGTGAAGACTTACTAACATCTGAAGACGAACTACAACGTATGTGGATTTTGCGTAAGCTGCTTAATCCGATGGAAGATGTTGCCGCAACTGAATTCTTGATTGACCGTCTGAAAGTAACCAAGACCAATGATGAGTTCTTTGATGCTATGAAGGGTAAAGGTAAATAAGCCTAAACCCTAGTTAAAAAAACCACTTTTATAGTGGTTTTTTTTGCCTCATTTTTTATTTAGTTTGGCCATAACCTAGGCGAAACTATGTCCTAAGAGAGTCGTCATGAAATACAAAGACCTTCGAGACTTTATAGCTGTCCTTGAGGAAAAAGGGGAGCTGATTCGTATACAAGCCGAAGTTGACCCTTATCTTGAAATGACAGAGATCAGTGATAGAACCTTACGTAGTGAAGGGCCTGCTTTGTTATTTGAGAACCCTAAAGGTCATGACATGCCTGTATTGGCTAACTTGTTTGGTACGCCAAAACGCGTTGCTATGGGAATGGGAAAAGAGTCTGTTACTGCACTTCGTGAAATCGGTGAGTTGTTAGCTTTCTTGAAAGAGCCTGAGCCGCCAAAAGGCATGAAAGACGCTTGGCAAAAACTGCCTATTTTCAAGCAAGTCATGAACATGGGGCCAAAAGTAGTTAAATCAGCACCTTGTCAGCAAGAAGTGCTCGAAGGTGACCAAGTTGACCTTAATAAGATACCGATTCAAACTTGCTGGCCTGGTGATGCTGCGCCGTTAGTGACTTGGCCGTTAGTAATTACCAAAGGTCCGCATAAATCACGTCAAAATCTGGGCATTTATCGCCAGCAGCTGATTGGTAAAAACCGCCTTATTATGCGCTGGTTATCTCATCGTGGTGGTGCATTAGATTTTCGTGAGTGGCAACAGGAGCATTCAGGTGAGCCTTTCCCTGTCGCTGTGGTATTGGGAGCCGATCCAGCGACTATTTTAGGCGCGGTAACACCTGTGCCAGATACCTTGTCTGAATATGCGTTTGCTGGCTTGTTAAGAGGCAGTAAAACAGAACTTATCAAATGTATTGGTAATGATTTACAAGTACCTGCCAGTGCGGAAATCGTATTGGAAGGCTTTATCTATCCAGATGATGAAGCTGTCGAAGGGCCTTTTGGCGATCATACGGGTTACTATAATGAGCAAGATACCTTCCCTGTCTTTACGGTAGAGCGTATTACTCAGCGTAAGAATCCTATTTATCATAGTACTTATACAGGGCGTCCACCTGATGAACCCGCTATTTTGGGTGTTGCTTTAAATGAAGTATTTGTACCTATACTTAGAAAGCAGTTTCCAGAAATTGTCGATTTCTATTTACCACCTGAGGGCTGTTCGTATCGTATGGCGGTGGTGACCATGAAGAAGCAATATCCAGGTCATGCTAAACGTGTCATGTTAGGTGTTTGGTCTTTCTTGCGTCAGTTTATGTACACCAAGTTTGTGATTGTCTGTGATGATGACGTTAATGCCAGAGATTGGAATGATGTGATTTGGGCAATTACCACTCGTATGGACCCAGCAAGGGATACCACCTTGATTGAAAATACCCCGATAGACTATTTGGATTTTGCCTCACCTGTTTCTGGGTTAGGTTCCAAAATGGGGATGGACGCGACGAACAAGTGGCCGGGTGAAACCGATAGAGAGTGGGGCGTTCCCATTGAAATGACATCGGAAGTGAAAAACAAAGTAGATGATATTTGGTCTTCTTTAGGTATCGAAGAGGCGATTTCAGGTAAATCTGCAAAGTAAATTTGCCTTATACCTAGTCATCACAACGCAAAATTAAAAAATAAGCCCAGAAGGGCAGACTCGAGAGAACGGAGTAATAGCGTGAACGAAGTAATCGCAAAGGTAAGCAAGGTTGAGCTAATTAACCAAAATGTGTATCAGGTTAGCCTTGATGTGCCTGTTGATAGCTTTATTGCTGGGCAATATTTGATGATTCATTTGCCAAGTGGTGAAAGTGTCCCTTACTCCATAGGCAGTGCTGCCCATGAGCTACCCAGTTTACAGCTTTATATTTTGGTCGCAGATGAAGAGTCTTTGGCGTTTAAAGTGATTTCTTATCTAAAAGATAATGAAACAGTGAGCCTTAAGATTCCAGGTGGTGATTGTCATATCGAAAACGGCGCTTTGCAGGATTCAGTGGATCAAGTTTTATTAGTGGCTGGTGGAACTGGTTTTGCGCAAATGAAGAGTATGTATGATGCTCTTACTGAGCAAAATTATCAGGGTAAGGTGTCTTTATACTGGGGTGTGCGTACACCGGACGATAGTTTTTTAGTTGATTGGATTGAAAGTAAAGAAAATATCAGTCTGGTTGCTAATGAAGCGGATAATGATTGGCAAGGTACAACTGGCTGGTTATATGAAAAGATTGTTGCTGATAACCCAGATCTAAGTCGTTCTGTGGCTTATGTGAGCGGTTCGCCAGGTATGGTATATGGCACACTGGATAAACTAGAAGAAGCAGGGCTTGCTCATGATGCTAGCTTCTCTGATGTATTTGCTTACGCACCTCGTCCAGAGAAACCACAACTTTAAACACCAGCAAAAGATCTAAAAAAACCGCTTTTAGAGAATATCTAAAAGCGGTTTTTTATTTGGCGCTTTCTTTGTAGATAAAAGGTTGTAGAGGAATTAAAGACCCATAAAGAGTGGAATGAGAATAGGCACAAGTAAACTCATAATAAAGCCGCTTGCAATGGCTGTCGGGATAATATCAGCCCCATGAAACTTGCCTAACATAGGCAGTGTAAAATCCATGGCGGTGGCTCCTGAATAACCAACGGAAACATGGCTGTTAATGCGACAAAAGACTGGAATGAGGAGTAAGGCTAGAATCTCACGCCCTATATCCAATAAGAATGCAGTGGTTCCTAATACCGGGTTTCCAAGACCTGTGATGAGTATGCCGGATAAGCTGTACCAGCCAAAGCCAGACACGACAGCAAGACCATGGCTGACTGGTAAATCCAGAGCTAAAGCGCCAATCAATCCGCCTAAAAGAGTGGTCGCTACCGTAGTAAACGCAATAATGAGACCTTGGGTATTTAAGAAAAGTTTGCGTAACCGATAGTTGCCTTGCTGTAACTGGTGGCCGATTAAAAAGAGCAGTAGGTAAAGCAGATAAGTCACTATGGTATCGACATGAGTTAAGCCGTCAGAAGCAAAAATGCCAATGATAAGCCCAATCAATACAAAGGCTAGGGTTTTAATGGCATCAGAAAATACCGCAAAACTGATTTTCACATCCTCAGCTTTTGCTTGAGTATGAAGTGATTTTTCACTTGGGTTAAAGTGTTTGCCTGTATACCAAAGGGCGGTAATTGCCAGAAGTGAAATCGCTGCGAAGAAGACTAGAGCTTGGGCACCCGCAGTGACCAATTTTTCAGGTAAATTCTCTAACGCTCCAATACTAAAACCTATCATGCCTAAAATAAGGTAAGTCAGCCAAGTAAGGCTTGTTTGGATAAATTTTTCTGAGAAAAAATGAATCTTTAGCCAATAACCCGCTAGTAGAGCTAAAAGTAATGGGCCAAGTGTTACGAGTATTGTCATTTTGCTGTCCGTGTCGCTACATGCGTGAATTTCTAAAATCGAACTGATCGGCAATTCTCATGTTATTTCAATGGCTTAGCAAGCACTAAATCATATAGTGAAAATCAGGTGGCGCAGATTGAAAAGGATCTGCTGCCATTCCTAAAATAAAGTGATACATTAGGCCCGATTATCTCAATACGCCCCTTTTTAGGGCGTTTCAGGATGACCTTGATAGGCGTAAATTTATAAGGATTAAGTGATGTTAGATCGTTGGCCGGTGTTAAAAGAAGTGCTGCATTTATTAATGCCAATGGTACTAACCTTGACTTTAGAATTGTCTATAAGCATGGTCGACACTCTCATGCTAGGGAACTATAGCCCTTATCATTTGGCCGCCGTAGGGTTGGCCTCGAGTTTGTGGACACCTGTGGGTTGCTTCTTAATGGGCATCACTTTTGGCCTAACCCCATTAGTAACCCGTCATCTTCATGGTCGCCAAATGAAGATGGTTAATATTTACATGTCGCAAACCTTAGGTGTGTGTTTAACCGTTGGTTTATTAGCAGCATTAACTGTGGCTTTCATCTTGCCGTATTTCGCTATCATGATGGCAACTGAAGAAGAAACCCAAAGAGTGAGTGCTCAATATCTACAGATACTTGCGCCCGCGATTCCTGCTCTTGCTTTTACTGTTGGTTATAAGAACTTATTTGAAGCAGCGGGTAGACCTAACTTTCCTTTGATTGCGGCAGCTATTGGTTTGTTAATGAATGCTGGGCTTAACTATCTCTTTATTTTTGGTAACTTTGGCTTCCCTGAAATGGGAGCAGCGGGTGCCGCTTTAGCTTCAACTATCTCAATTTATTTCAGTATTACTTTGTTCTTTGTATACGATAAGTTTTTTAGTCCTAAGACCTTATTTACCAAGATCAAAACGAAATACCTATTCAGGTTTGGCATCTTACTTAATGTTGGTTTACCAGCAGGCCTTGCATTCTCCTTTGAGATTGGCCTTTTCTCGTCAATGACTTGGTTAATCTCTAGCTTTGGGGATTTGGCCATTGGTGCTGGGCAAATTATCATGTCTTATACTTCTTTGCTTTTCACGCCGTTAATGGCGATGAGTGCTGTGACGGCGATAGTGGTAGCAAAATCATTATCAAAAGAGGGCGTGGAAGGGGTGCGTAAACGCATGCGAGTGATTGTTGGCTTAGGGTTAAGCTATGTCTTTATTTGCTTTGTGGTGACTCAAACCTTTAATGAAACTATTCCAACTTTCTTTAGCTCAGATCCTGATATTATTGCTATGGCTGCAGGCTTGTTGATAATTTCCTCGGCTTATCAAGTGGCCGACATGCTACAGACCGTCTTTACCGGTGGTTTGCGTGGCTTTAGGGATACTCGCTTTTCCATGATCGCCTTTGCCATCTCATTATTTGTGCTTTGCCTACCGCTAGGTTATTGGTTAGCACACTTCAGCCCATGGGCGACAGAATTGAATGTAAGAGGGTTTTATATCGGCCTAGGCTCAGGTCTCGCGCTCTTGTCTTTGTTGTTAATACTGAGATTCCGTTTTGTCGTTAACCGTGCATTGAAGCGTAAGATAAAATACGAAGAAGCAGGGGTTGTTGCTTAAGGAATCTGTGAATAAGCCCACTCGCCTCAGCGTGTGGATAAAAGTCTCTAGATTTATGGCGAGGGGCGAAACTTAATCGTTATTCTATTGATAAGGCCCTCAACTTAAAGATAGGGCTTTTAGATCACGCCCTTCGGGTCTTTGAAGAATGCCTAAATTACATCAAAGTGACGCCTTGCTTGACGCTTTTTCTGAAAAGACTGAGAAGAGGTTACTTAATCGCAGGTTCCTTAAATAAAATGTATCTGGCTAAACAATAGAATGTTTAGCCTGACTTGTATCTATTTTCTAAAATGCGAGAGAGGCTAAAGAGTAAGCTTAAATGCTTTGGCCTTATCGATAAGCGCATCAATATTCATGTGCTCCTCACAACTATCTGCAAGCCTATCTATTTCTTTGTTTTTATATTCATTGTAATCAAAAGCGGCTGCGGCATCTAACCCCGCCCAATTTAATAAAGCAGCTAATGCCTCTGGGTGATCAAACAGGCCATGTAAGTAGGTGCCAATAATCGCATTGTCATCGGCCAAATAACCTTCGTTTTCACCGGATGCGAAAGTACAGAATGCCTGATGCTCTTGAGTGAAAGAGGCAACACCAGCGTGAATTTCATAACCAGTAATAGCAGCGTTTTCTCCCCAAGCAAGCTTTGCTGTTTGTTGTGTCAGTTGTTTATCTGGAGATAAGTCCGTTTGCATGGGAATCAGGCCAAAACCTTGGCTAGTTGTTGGTGTATGATTCTCCAACGCAAGTGCATCGTTAAGGCAATCTCCTAGCATCTGATAGCCGCCACAAATACCAATCACTTTGCCACCATATCTTAAGTGGTGATTTAGATAAGGCTCAAACCCCTGTTGTTTCAAATAAGCTAAATCTGACTGTACGCTTTTAGAGCCAGGTAAGATAATCAGGTCAGCAGCAGGGAAGGGCTGGTTTTCTTTAACCAGTATGACTTCAACCTCTGGGTGCAAACGTAAAGCGTCCCAATCAGTATGGTTACTGACTCTTGGGTAGATAGGAATGACGACTTTTAATTTAGTTGCTTGTTTTTCAACAGGGGTAGAATCAGCGACAGCATCTTCAGATTCTAGGTGAAAACCTTTGAGGTAAGGTAAGACGCCTAACACAGGCTTGCCTGTGTGCTCTTCCAGCCAATCAAGGCCAGATTGCAGTAAACTCACATCACCACGAAAGCGGTTAATCACAAAGCCGATGACTCTGTCTTGTTCGCTTTGGCTGAGTAGGGCGAGCGTACCAACAAGGTGAGCGAAAACGCCGCCTTTATCAATATCGGCGATAATAATGACAGGCGCGTTCACACTTTCTGCAAAGCCCATATTGGCAATGTCTTTGGCTCTTAGGTTGATTTCTGCTGGACTACCTGCGCCTTCAATAATGATGCCGTCATAGGTTTCGCTAAGGCGTTTAAAAGAATCTAGAGCAGCAACTTTAGCTGTCTCTTTGTAGTCATGGTAAGAGCGCGCATTCATATTACCTATGGCTTTACCTTGAATAATGACTTGAGCGCCTATGTCTGTATTTGGTTTAAGCAGAATAGGATTCATATGAATATGAGGTTCTATGCCAGCGGCATAGGCTTGAACTGCCTGAGCACGGCCTATCTCACCGCCTGATGCAGTGACCGCACTATTAAGCGCCATGTTCTGTGGCTTAAATGGCGCAATAGCGAGATTACGGCGTTTAAGTAAACGACATAGGGCCGTGGCAAGAGTGCTTTTACCTGCGTCAGAGGTAGTGCCTTGAATCATTAGGCTAAATGCTGTCATTATCTTTGAATCACTATTCAGGGTAATAAGGTGGTAGAATTCTACCATCTAACGTATGTTCCTGATTGAAAAAATCACCTATTCCCATGACCCATTTTAAGAATCGCACAGGGGTCTATTAAGATTGAAAGATGACAGATACCTTTTTTACTAGCGCTATTATTCTCTTACTTGCTCTTATCATTGACCGAGTTTTGGGCGAACCAAAATCTTGGCATCCTCTTATTACTTTTGGCCGTTGGGTTGATCAATGCCAAGCTTGGTGTCAATTACCCCTAAGTTGGTCCGTATTCAGTCAAAGGTTATTTGGTGTCTTTGCTTGGCTGTTGGCTGTGGTGCCTTTATTACTGCTTTGGAGTCTGCTTGAGCACCTACTGCCGACATTGATTCTAAATGCTTTAGCGGTTGTCATTGTTTACTTTAGCATTGGCTGGCAAAGCTTAAGGGAGCATGGACTTGCTATTGCCAAGCCTTTGATGAAAGGAGACCTAGTGCAGGCACGTATTGCCGTTTCTTATATTGTGAGTCGAGATACTCAAACACTGAATGAAGAACAAGTAGCCAAAGCAGGCATTGAATCTGTTTTAGAAAATGGCAGTGATGCTGTGTTCGCTCCTATTTTTTGGTTTTTGATTTTAGGCGTGCCGGGGGCAATTTTGTATCGCCTTGCTAACACCCTAGATGCCATGTGGGGCTACAAAACAAGTAAGCTATTACATTTTGGTTGGTGTGCTGCAAGAGTAGATGATGTGCTTAATTATATTCCCGCCAAGCTGGTGGTATTTAGCTATGCTTTGTGTGGTAAATACTCGAATGCAATGCAGGCGGCAAGCGCGCCAGAAGCCAGTTGGAAAAGCCCTAATGCAGGCCCTGTCATGGCGGCGGGCGCTGCTTCTTTAGGCTTGGCTGTTGGTGGTGAGGCTGTTTATTTTGGTAAAACTGAATCTCGCCCTGTTTTAGGCAAAGGACAAGCACCTCAAGCTAAAGATCTTGCAAGATCTATCGCTCTGGTTGATAAGACCCTCTACCTTTGGTTTTTGTTTGTTGCCTTTATTGCGCTTTTTTAATATCGCTTTCCCCTTATAAGTTTTAATTCGACCTTTGGTCAGTAGAAGATATGAATAATGAACTAGATCTGAGCTTAGAGAAGCCTAAACATGGTGGTAATCTCTTGGCGCTTCGTCGCTCTTTAGGTGACTCTTCACATATTAAAAGCTCTTGGATAGACCTATCCTCTGCGGTAAATCGACACCCTTGGCCTGTGCCTGAGGTGCCTGTTTCTCTTTGGCATGAGTTACCAGATCTTGATGGTTTGAACCAAGCGGCGGCAAGTTATTATGGTGTGAATAACTTTGTGCCCATTGCTGGTACACAACAGGCGATTGAGGCTTTACCTAGCTTATTATTTGCCGCTAATGCACGTACAGAAACTCAGATTCTAGTGCCAGAGGTAGGCTATCAAGAACATGGCTTTGCTTGGACTAAATGGCAGTATGCAGTAGATACCTACAATAATACTCAGGATCTCGCTGTAAAAAGTTGGCAAGTATTAGTCTTGATTCAACCTAATAACCCAAGTGCCAATAAATTAACCTTAGCTGAATTACTAAGCTTGATTGAAACAGCACAAGTGCGTGAATCCTATATCATTATTGATGAAGCTTTTATTGATGGTGTGGTCGGTGCGAGTTTGCTTTCGTACTATCAAGATAAAGCATGGCCAGCTTGCTTGATTGTTTTGCGTTCAGTGGGCAAGTTTTTTGGTTTGCCAGGAGCCAGAGTCGGCTTTTGTTTTGCTAGCCAGTCAATTTTAAAAGGGTTGGCTTCCGTCACTGGTCCTTGGCCTATTGCGACACCTGCTGCTTGGTTACTAAGCCAAGCTCTTAAAGATGTTGCTTGGCAAATACAAGCTAGTAGAGATTTAGCGAGTCGTAGCAAACGCTTTGAACAAGAGATTAAGCCTTTAATAAATCAGTTCTTTAGCTCCCTATCTTTGCCCGTTCGCTGGCAGCAAAGTGAACTTTTTTATACCTTGTTTAGTGATGAAGCAGAGGTCTTGTTTGAGTGGTTACAAGCTTTGTCCATACATGTGCGTTTGGGTGATGCTTGGATAAGGTTTGCCTTACCAGCTGATGCTGAGTTCGATTTAATTAACACGCGTGTTCAGCAAGCTTTATTAAATGGACAAGCTCAAAGTGCCAGCCAAGTGGAGGAAGTAGAGTGAAGTATTTAGTCATTGGTGGTGTGCGCAGTGGCAAGAGCGCTCATGGACAAATTTTAGCGCAAAATTTAGCAGATGCTGAAGCTAGAGAAGTGGTTTATCTAGCAACGGCTCAAGCGCTAGACAAGGGGATGCAGGAGCGCATTGAAAAGCATCAAAATAGCCGACCTGAACATTGGTTGCTGGTGGAGGAAAGTTTTGATCTTGCTTCCGTGCTACTTGCTCCAGAAAATCAAAATAAGGTGATTTTAATTGAATGCATGACACTCTGGCTAACCAACTTGATTTGCCTAGAAGATGATATTGCTTTTGATAAGCATAAGTCCGCGTTTTTAGAGGCGATTCATACTAGCAAGGCGAAACTTGTTTGTATTACAAGTGAGGTAGGTGCTGGCATTATGCCTATGAATTCCATGGCGCGACGCTTTGGTGATGAAGCTGGCTTATTAAATCAAGAGTTAGCTCGCCTAAGTGAACAGGTAGAGCTTGTCTGCGCTGGCTTGCCGTTAAAGCTCAAATGAGGCTTTAAAAGAATACAAATTAGCCAGCCAATTGGGTAGAATGCGCTCTTCATTTTATGAGGTGAAATGAAAACTTATTTCCCTTAATTGACAACCTAGATTGGTAGGAGCTAAGCATGAACCCGTATTCAAAAGATTACCCAGTGTCTTGGGATGAACTACACCGTAATGCTAGAGCATTGGCTTGGCGCTTATTAGAGCAAGGACCTTGGAAAGGCATTATTGCCATTACCCGAGGAGGTTTAGTGCCTGCTGCAATTATTTGTCGTGAACTGGATGTACGTCTAATCGATACTCTTTGTATCGCAAGTTATGACTCTTCTGGTAAGGAAGCTAACGAACAAGGTGAGCTGACAATCTTGAAAGGGGTTGAAGGTGATGGTGAAGGCATGCTGCTAATTGACGACCTAGTGGATACGGGTCGTACTGCACAAGTGGTGAGAGAGATGCTACCAAAAGCACACTTTGCCACTATTTTTGCTAAACCTGCTGGTAAACCACTGGTTGATACCTTTGTGACCGAAGTGAGCCAAGATACTTGGATTCGCTTTCCTTGGGATATGGAATACACCTTTTCAACACCTCTTGCGGATAGAAACGCGTAATATTCTGCATATTTAAACTTTCTTAGAGCCTCCTTTAGTTTCTTGTATTTTTTGATCTCGTAACTGAGTGTAAACAAAAGAGACTAAATGAGGCATCTTTCAGCTAGACTTCTACTCACCAAGACGATTAAACTGCTATTAGGTTTAAATTCTAATGGTCTTACCCTTTTTCTTTGACATTTTTTAACCTTCTTTTTTCTTCTACAAAAGGATTGATTATGTTACGTACAATCGTAAAGCTTGTGGTGTTGAGTGGTGTGTTATTAACCCTACCCATGCCTTCTTGGGCCGCTTCGATTGCGAGAGCGCAATTTACTAATGATGTTATTGAGCGTGAACCAATTGATAAGATTGGGCCTACTATCCAAGTTCAATATGGTGGTATTCAGAAGGTTTATTTTTATACAGATTTAAGAGATATGTCTGGTGATCAGGTTGTCCACCGTTGGACATTAGACGGTGATGTTATGGCTGAAATCCCGTTCAATATTGGCGGTGATCGCTGGCGTGTTTGGTCAAGTAAACGTTTATTGCCAGGTTTTGATGGCACTTGGGCGGTTGATATAGTGCAAAATGGCAGTGTGATTGAATCCCATTCATTTGAGTATATCGATTAGTTAACTTATTGTGTTGTTTCTCTATCAAGTAAGAGTCTAATAAGGCTCTATTAAAGGAATTTCATGCCCCATATACGTGTTAGAGGAATGGCATTTGAGGATCTTGAGTATATCTCTGAGCCTCTTATTAAAGCCATTTCTCATTATCTTAATATACCCGCTTCACACTTCACATTAGAGTATCAAGCTACCACCTATTTAGCTGCTGGTGGCGCGAGTACCGCTTACCCATTTTTTGATGTTTCATGGTTCGAACGCACCCAAGAGCAGAAAGAAGAGGTAGCACGTATTATTACCGAATTAGTGACACCTAATATTGCCTCAGATACCGATATTTGTGTGCTGTTTCATACGATGCAATCGGATGATTACTTCTACAAAAAAGGCACAACTTCTTAGAAATTGTGCCTTTTCTGATGAGAGGAAAAACGAGATTAAGCTTTTTGGAAGTCGTAAACAGACCCAAGTTGCATGATCTGAGTGAGCTCATCTAAAGCGGTACGTGTTTCGATTAATAGTTGAGGATCAGCAAGATCCGCTTCTAATAAACTGTCACGATAATGACTATCTACCCAAGTATTCAAACGATTAAATAGATCGTCATTCATCAAGCAAGACTGATTGACTGCCGCTCTTTCTGCTTCGTTTAAAACGACACGCAGACGCAAACATGCAGGACCACCACCATTACTCATACTTTGTTTAAGGTCGTAAACTTGTACTTCGTTAATTGGGCTAGGGCCTGCTTTTAACGCTTCAAGGTAAGCCCAAACATTGGAATTGTTTTGACATTCACCTGGTACGATAATAATCATATCGTCAGTACCACGGCTGATTAACTGGCTATTAAATAGGTAAGATTTAACACAGTCTTCAACACTGACTTCACTGCTTTTTACTTCAACAAAGTGTAGTTTGCCTGCTTTACCTGCCCACGCAGCTTCTAAATCTTGACGCATTTGCGCGCTCGAAAGGAAGGCTTCTTCATGGTAGAAGTGCACGTTACGGTTACCCACAGCAATCACGTCATTGTGGAATACACCCGCATCGATGACAGCAGGGTTTTGCTGAGCATAAACAGTATTTGTCGTATTTAAACCGTGGCGACGTACCACAGCTTGAGACGCTTCAAGCGTGTGTCTTGCAGGGAAGCGGCTTGGCTTTACTGCTGCAGCATTGAAAGCTTCTTGACCATAAACAAAGAACTCAACCCCTTGATTGCCATACTCATCACAAAAACGCGTGTGGTTAGCGGCACCTTCATCACCAAAGTGATCCATGCTAGGCAAGGCTTTGTGGTGAGCAAAGTGCTTATCGCCAGGGAAAGTCGCCTGCAAAATAGCGCCTGTTACAGGGTGCTCAATAGCACGGTGGAACTTGTTCACCAAGTTTGCAGGTGAAAAGTGAATTCTACCATCAGCGCTGTCGGCACTGGGTGATACCGTTGCCGCATTGGCTGTCCACATGCAAGAGGCAGAACTGACACCGGCTAATAGGTGAGGCGCTTCTTTGGCTGCTTGTGCCAAAATCTGAGCATCAGTGCCTGTAAAGCCAAGTGATTTTAGTGTCGGAATATGAGGTCGTTCATGAGGAGCAAGTACACCCTGAACAAAGCCCATATCTGCCAAAGCTTTCATTTTTACCAAGCCCTGTTTAGCCGCCGCTTTTGGGTTAGAGGCTTGAGCCTGATTGTTTAAAGAGGCCACATTACCAAATGATAAACCGCCATAGTTGTGAGTTGGCCCCACTAGACCATCAAAATTTGCTTCAATTGCCGACATGCTAATTACCTTTGCTTAATTCTTTTCTGTGTTTAATAACACTTGTTTGTTATGTCTTATCTGTCAAACCTGCACTGCCCTTAAAGGGCAATGCCTGGTACAAGTTTCTCTGGCACGGTCAGCGCATCTACTTCAATACTTGAAACTGGGTAAGAGCAGTAATCAGCCGCATAATATGCACTTGATCTGTGGTTACCACTGGCACCCGTTCCACCAAATGGCGCAGTACCCGCAGCACCTGTTGTTTGACGGTTCCAGTTGATGATGCCAGCACGAGAGTGCTGTAAGAACCACTCATATTCAGCTTTATCATCAGACAAAATACCGGCAGATAGACCAAATTTAGTGGCATTCGCTAAGCTCATTGCCTGATCCATATCCTCATAACGTACAACAGTTAGTAGCGGGCCGAAGTACTCTTCATCAGGTAGTTCACCTTTAGCGGCAAGCTCAGTGACATCTAAAATACCTGGAGAGATAAAGCCTGTATTCTCTTCACCACGCTCAGCTTTTAAGAGTGTGCTAGCACCAAGGCTAACTAAACGAGCAAAGGCTGTCGCTATATTGTCAGCCGCTTGAACAGAAACCAATGGCCCCATGAAAGGTTGGTCTTCAGCGTCAAAACGATCAATTTTCAAGCCTTTAGTGACCTCAACTAGCTTAGCTAGAATTGCTTCACCGTGCGCATTGTTTGGTACTAGAAGGCGACGTGCACAAGTACAACGTTGGCCTGCAGATAGGAAAGCAGACTGAACGATTTCATGAATGACAGCATCTAGGTCTTGGGTTTTATCAGATACAAGCAGTGGGTTATTACCACCCATTTCTAAGGCTAGGATCTTACCTGGGTGACCTGCATATGCTTTATGTAGAATATGTCCTACTTCTGGGCTACCTGTGAAGAATAGGCCATCAAGCTCATCATGGTTCGCTAGCGCAATACTGGTTTCTTTTTCACCTTGTACTAGGTTAAGTACGCCATCAGGTAGGCCAGCAGATTGCCATAGTTGGATGATCAAATCTGACACCGCTGGTGTCTGCTCACTTGGCTTAAGCACTATGGTATTACCAGCGATGAGAGCGGGTACGATATGACCATTTGGCAGATGCGCAGGGAAGTTGTAAGGGCCAAATACAGCAACAACACCGTGTGGTCTATGGCGTAGGTGAGCACTTACATTAGAACCGCCGATTGCTGGCATAGCCGTTTCTTTTGAGCCAGTACGTTCGTGGTAAGACTTCTCAGAAATACCCACTTTACCTATGGTTGTCGCAACTTCTGTTTTTGTTTCCCAAAAAGGCTTACCTGTTTCGCGGCTGATCAATGTCGCCAAAAGGTCTGTGTTCTCTTTTACTTTCTCAGCAAATTTTTTAATGATATCTAAACGGTATTCAAGGCTTGAATTTGCCCATGCTGGAAACGCTTTACGGGCTGCTTTAAGTGCTGCATCTACTTGTTCTGGACCTGCTGCTTTTGCTTCCCATACTAGGCTGGCATCGGCTGGATCAATCGATTGAAAAGCATTACCTGTACCTGCAACCCATTGGCCATTGATAAAGTGTTCTTGTTTCATAGTCATTATCTTAATCCTTATAAATTGTTATGGTTTAGCAGGAGACAGCTCGACAATACGAACGGCTTCTTTGTTATTAACACATAGATGTTCAGCTTCTTCTTGGCTCAGTGTTAGTGTGCTTCCAGGGGTGCTGTTGCGTTGAATCAAAATACAACGGAAGTCAGCTAACTTAGAGTTAGATACTAGGTAGTAGGTGCCTTCTTTTTCTTGTGCTTCATCTGTAATTGTCGCTAGACATAGACGACTCTCGCGTACAGCACGAATGTTTGGAACATGGGCTTCAACGGTTGGGCCACCATCAAAGATGTCTACATAGTTCTCGTAGCAGAAGCCTTCTTGCTGTAGCAAACGTAAAGCAGGCGCTGTTTTATGGTGTACTTGGCCTAGGCAGTCTTGCGCTTCTTGACTTAAGAAAGCGGTGTAAACTGGGTTACTTGGCATCAATTCAGCGATAAATTGTTTGCTACCTAGTGAGGTAAGCTCATCTGCCTTTTTAAAATCAAGGGAGAAGAAATGACGACCCAAAGACTCCCAAAGTGGTGAGCGGCCTTCGTCATCACTGACACCACGCATTTCGGCGAAAATCTTGTTAGTAAAGCGCTCAGGGAATTGTGCTAAGAACAAGAAGCGTGCTTTAGATAGCAGTTGGCCATTTTTAGAATGACGGTAGCCTTCTTCTAAAAACAAGGTGCAGATTTCACTCAAACCTGTGTAGTCATTGTTTAATACCAAGGTTGGCATTATGTTGTGCACACCAAGTTCACGTGAAGAGTGAACCAGTTTACCTAGGTGGTAGCTGTAGAAAGGCTCGTCTAGGCCGACGGTTGCTAACAGTCCACTGGTACCCACGATAGCACCAGTTTCAGTATCTTCTAGAACAAACAAGTAACTCTCGTCTGTTGGACCTTCAATGGTCTCTTTAGCAAATGATTGGTTCGATACTTCGATTTTATTTTTCAGAATCGCTTCATCAGGTACTAGAGAAGTAAAACCAACACCAGTTTTATCTGCAAGCTGGTATAGGGAATCTAGCTCTGTTTTAGCGATTGGGCGTATGACCATCATAAGATTAGGCCTCTATAAATTTAATCATGGGTTAAAAAGGGATTCGGTAAATTTTTTTATCTAAAGAAACTTTATTAAATCGGTACCCAGTGCACTTCATCTCCTTCCTTCATTTGCAAGGTTTGTTGCACCTTTGAAGAGATAGAGAGTGACTCGGTATCTTTTTGGTAATTGGCGTTTGCCAGAGTTACCTTGAATTCTTCTAGTTCACCACTGGCTATTATGTGTAAGGATGAATCATTTTTTATGACATCCGTGTTAAAGCCAGTGGACTGACTGTTACTTATGGTTCTTAAGTCGCTAGCTCTTGCTTCAACACTTGGGCCGGCGTCAAAAATGTCCACATAACCTTTAAAGCTGAATCCTTCTTCTAAAAGTATGTCGCTAGTTTTTTCTGAATCTTCATGTACAACACCTATTACCTGCTGTGCAGCATCTGGCAAGGTAGGGACATAAATTGGGTATCTTGGCATTAGATCAGCGATGAAGTGTTTATTACTCACACCGGATAAATAATCGGCTTTTTGAAAGTCCATGCTAAAGAAGTACTTGCCTAGTGAGTCCCAAAATGGAGAGTAGCCTGCTTGATCACTTTCACCTCTTAGCTCAACAAATAGCTTGGAAGTGAAACGCTCTTGGTGTTGTGCAATGAAAAGCAAACGAGCACGAGATAAAAGCGACATGGTTTCATGCGTTTGGTGCTGCTGGTCAACAATCAATGCGACTAGGCGGCTTGTTCCACTATAGTCGTGGCATAAAAAGAGAGCCGGAATACGATTGTGGATTTGTAATTGCGGTGAGGCATGGACAACTTCGTCAATACGGTAGCTGTAAAATGGGGCATCTGTTCCCACCATGGCATCGATACCGCAGACACCTACAATTTCATCATTACTGGTGTTTACCAACACAAAGCAGTAGGATTCTTCGCCCGGTTGTACCACCTCTTGTTGCATAGAACGACGTGAGGACGCTATTTTGTCATTGAGTCTGTCACGATTAGCCGGAAAATTGGTGATTCCAATACCCGCTTGTTGCGCTAATCTTTCTAATGCTGGTAAATCAGCAAAGTCGACTGGACGAACTAGGTACATAAATTTTCCTTATTGTGAAAAACAAGATCAATAGGGTAAAAGAGCAGATTAGTTATTTTATTATTGATGAAATGGCTGAAGTAAAGAAGATGGCTAATTTTGTTTTTGCGACAAAATTTTCTTAAAAAGGGACTTTTTTTGTCTTAAATACATAATTAATTGCTGAAATATAAATTAGAAGAGATTGAAAAGCATGAGTGCAGAGATTAAAGCAGGCATTTATCGTCATTATAAAGGCGCCGAGTATAAAGTGGATAAGGTGGTAAAACACAGTGAGACAGAAGAGTCACTGGTGATTTATCAGGCACTTTATGGTGATTATGGTTGGTGGGCTCGCCCTTTATCCATGTTTGTAGAAAGCGTGGAAGTGGGTGGTGAAGAGATACCACGCTTTCATTGGATTAGAGAGCTAGAAGACGAGAGCCAAGATTAACTTGTTATGAGTGACAAGGATGTCGCTTGTTAAGGAACCTGCGATTAAGTCACCTCTTCTCAGTCTGCTCTTCTAAGGTATATGGGAAAACGTATCACGCAAGGAGTTATTTTGACGTAATGTAGGTACCTTTCGAGAAGTGACAACACAGGGTGCTACTTTTTCTGAAATGCCGTTTAGGTATTCTTCAAAGACCCGAAGGGCGTGGTCTAAAAGCCCTATCTTTATGTTGAGAACCTTATCAATAGAATCACTATTAAGTTGCGCTCCTCGCCATAAATCTAGCGGCTTTTATCCACACGCTGAGGCGGAGGACTTATTCGCAGGTTCCTTAATTATCTCCTTCGGCTTTTTTTGAGAAAGTCTCACTCCCAAAATAATGAATATGATACCTAGCCCTTGCAGAACATAAGGGAAAAGCTTATCTAGACTAGCACTAAATACAATATCTAATAATACTCCCGTCACCATCTGCCCACTAATGACAAGTAGTGCCGCCTTCATCGCCCCTAGCTGATTTAAAACATAACTATTGAGTGCCACATAAAAAGCACCAATGACACCGCCTAAAAATAAATACCAGGTTTCCTTGTGCCATGCTGGTGTTAGGCTACTCAACTCAGTATCTAGGCAAATAAGAATCAAGCTTAAAAATAGAAAGCCAAAAATATGGTTATAAAATGATGCCTTAAATGGCCCTTTATGTAGGCTTAATTGGCCATTGAGGCTGCGACTTAAACCAATGCAGAGACCATTAGTTAAGGCTAAGAGGATCAATAAACTCATAAAGAATTACCTGCAAAAATGATGAGCATACTGCCGCTTAAAATGAGGAAAATTACTTTTACATCGTGCCAACCAAGCCGCCTTTTTGGGCTATTGAATAGGCCAAAACTATCCACTATTAAACTAAATAGAATTTGCCCTAATAAGGCCAAGGATAAAGTGCCAGCAAGGCCTAATTCGGAATTCACAGTAACAGCTGCAAGCATGACTGTCATAGCGCCAGGCAAACCACCTAAGTAACTGTACCATTTAGCTTTTTCGTCTTTTATTGCGCCTGCATTAAGCTTTTTTGTGCCAATGATTAGCAATATAGCGTATGCACAAAAAGCCCCTAATCCATGAGCAATCCATGATGCCTCAAGGGGGGAATTGAGTAAGGCAAGCTGTGAATTTAACTGGATCATGAGCGCTAGAAGGGCACCCGAAAATAACGCTATCGTAGCGTAAGAGTATGTTTTGTTCACCTTGTTACATCCTATGTTTGAATAGGTGAATTGTAAGTGGATTAGTAAGGTAGGATAAGCCAGAAAAGAGATAACTTACTGTTGCCATTTGGGAAACAGTAAGTCGAATTTTATATAAATTGTTAAATGTCCCTCATCATAAATATAGGGGCTTTTATCCACACGCTGAGGTGGGAGGGTTTATTCGCAGGTTCCCTAGTTAGATATGCTTTATCAGCTTGTTAATCATCCAAGGTGAGTTCTTCATATGGTTGGCAATTTTCTCTCTTAGCCATTTGTGAGACAAATCATTGTTGTTTCTTTCATGCCAACACATTTGCACTGGGTGCTGATTATCGTATGGGTCTAACTTAACTATGTCTTCTGGAAGAGGCATGAGCTTAATATCATCTCCTCTACCTGAGCTCGCCATAAAATCCATCATTAGATTGGCGGTTGCATAACCTGTTACCAAGGTCATACCATTTTTGATTGCCTTCATGGCGGCCAACAAGCTCTCCGTTTCTAGGTTTGGCATGATATCAAACCCTTGCTGCTGTAACTTTTGTAGAGTGATGGAAGGGCTCATAGCATGGCGCTGAATATGGTGCGAAGCTAACGGGTAATTCACTAAGTCTTCCGTTTCAAACTTATCCTTATGGAAAAGAGGGTGAGTTCGGCTAATTAAGATACAGCCTTCAATATGGCCAATTAACTTTGAGCGCACATTATTGGGGGTGCCGTTAATCATACCTATGCCCAAATCAACCGTAGACTGGTTTAGCTCATAAAAACTTTGTGTACCCCAATTGGAAATGGAAAGCTTAACATTGGGGGCTTCGTTATATATTTCAGATAACAGAGGCTCAAT
Source organism: Marinomonas sp. SBI8L (assembly GCF_001624705.1). Taxonomy (GTDB): domain Bacteria; phylum Pseudomonadota; class Gammaproteobacteria; order Pseudomonadales; family Marinomonadaceae; genus Marinomonas. The sequence goes on along the minus strand of NZ_JSEO01000005.1, from coordinate 278,162 downwards.
AAAACTGGCAAGCACACTTTCGTGAATATGCAGGCAAAAATGCCTGTGTAATTCAGATAAGTCTAACTTAGGTGGGCTTGTTAGAGAGGAAAGCGAATGCAGTATCGGTTCAATTTGTAAATGTAATTCAGATGCCCGGGCGGTCGGGCTAAGACCATAAGCTTGGCGAGAGAAAAGTGCATCATTAAAAACAGAGCGAAGTTTCTGCAAACTTTTACTTAAGGCGGGTTGAGTGACACCTAGACGTTCTGCTGCTCTAGATACGCTGCCTTCTTCAATAATGGTATGAAAAGCGACAAGGAGTTTAATATCTAGTTGTAATAATTCATCAGTACGCATGGCTTTCTCTTGTTTCAGCTTTAAATTAATCAGCTTTAAAAAGGTGACAATAATAGGTGGATATAAGAAGCCCAATAAGCCGTCATTGAATGCTTATTGGGCTATATCAGTCAGAATAAAGTGACTGTCTTATATAGCGCTTAAATCAGATGATTAAAGCTCTTTCATAGGACGATACTTCACTCGGAACAACATGACATAGAAAACAGGGACTGCAATCAGAGTCAAAATAGTGGCAAAGCCTAAACCGAATGAGATAACCACAGCCATACCTTCAAAGAAGGCGTCGGACAGTAGCGGAATCATACCCAAGATAGTTGTGATAGCTGCCATACAAACAGGTCTAACACGACTCACGGCTGAATGGAAAACCGCTTTATAGGTTTCAACGCCTTGGCCTAGTTCCACATTGATCTGGTCGGCCAAGACTATCCCGTTTTTGACAATCATGCCTGAGAGACTCAAGAAGCCTAATAGAGACATGAAGCCAAATGCTGTATTCATCGCCAGTAAGCCTGATGACACACCAATTAAGGCTAGAGGCACGCAGAACCAAATAACCAGCGGCACACGGACCGAGTTAAACAGAAGCACCGTGATGATGAACATGAATAGATAGCCCATAGGTAAAGCGGTAAAGATATTCGCTTGCGCATCGGTACTATTTTCATATTCGCCACCCCACTCTAGGGTATAACCTGGAGGTAGTGGAATTGCTTCTATTGGGGCACGGACACGGCCAAATACAGCCATGGCAGTTTCGCCACCTAATATCTTGTTATCAGACATAACGGTAATGGTACGTTTACGGTCATGACGCTTAATGATCGGATCTTCCCAAATCACATCAAAGCCTTTCACCAAGCTCGTTAGCGTGATGTAAGCGCCAGTGGCTGGGCTATAGATTTGTAGATCACGGATCTGATCAATTGAGCGACGCTCATTCTCAGGCGCTTTTTGTACGATAGGCAAGATATCTGCACCATCGCGATAGAGCCCAATACGTGAACCGTTAAAGTTAGCTAGTAGCACCTGATCTAGGTCGGCTTTACTAATACCAAGACGACGGGCTTGTTCTTCATCAAACTGAGGTCTTAGTACTTTAGTGCGTTGACGCCAGTCATCCTTGATATTTTCAAGGCCACCATCAGCACGGTAGATTTCTTTAATTTGCTCACTGATGCTACGTAGCACTTTTGGATCTGGGCCTGTGATACGAGCTTCAATTTTCGAACCAGAGCCAGGTCCGAGTTCAAGGCGTTGTAGCTTAGCTTCAACATCAGGGAACTCATCTTTCATTATGTAATAAGTACGTTCAATTAAGTCAGGAATGACTTCGGCATTGTCTGTACGAATAATGAATTGTGCATAACTAGAATTAGACTGCTCTTGGTTATATGTCAGGATAAAGCGTGGCACGCCTTGTCCTGTAGTCGAAGTAATAGTGCTAACACCATCTTCTTTCAATAGGCGCTGTTCTATGTTTTTTGTTAGCTCATAGCTGGCATCAATATGAGTACCAGAAGGGCCCTCAACATCTAGATAGAACATAGCTGTTGTAGAAGGTGGGAAGAAAGATTGCTTCACGAATTGAAAGGCCCAACCTGCTGTCATTAAGCTTGCAATTAAAAGCAGAACCGTTAACCAGCGATAGTGCAATGCTTTATCTAACAACCACTTATAAGCGACAAAGAAAGCACCCTTGTATGGATCTTCGCCTTCCGCTTCACCTTCTTTGATTTCTTCTTTAAAGAATAAGTCGCAGAAGAATGGGGTTAGCGTAACGGCTGTCACCCAACTTAAGAAAAGCGAAATAAGGAGTACATAGAAAAGAGAGCCAACAAACTCACCAACAGAGTCTGGCGACAGACCAATTGGTGCAAACGCTGTAATCGCAATAATGGTTGCGCCTAACAGGGGCCATTTAGTTTGGTTTACAACAGACGAAGCCGCTTCTAGTTTAGACATGCCACGTTTAAGGCCTATCAAGACTCCCTCAGTCACCACTATGGCGTTATCCACCAGCATACCTAAGGCAATAATCAAACCACCAAGCGAGATACGTTGTAGGTTAATGGAGAAGTACTCCATTATGATAAAGGTACCTAAAATGGTTAATAACAAGATTAAACCAATCAAAATGCCTGACTTAATACCCATAAATACAAGCAGTACTAAGACAACGATACCCACAGCTTCGGCTAGGTTAAGTAGGAAGTTACTAACAGAGCGTTCTACTTCTTTCGATTGGAAATAAACCGTATCTAGGTTAATACCAATAGGCTGTTGGTATTTCAGCTCATCGATACGTGCTTCGATAGATTTACCCGCTTCAACCACGTTTACCCCAGAGGCAAATGAAATGCCTAACAATAATGAGGTATGGCCATTGAAGTTAATTGGGTTAGTTTGTGGGTCTACATATTCACGTTTAATGGTGGCAATGTCGCTTAGACGAATCATTTCACCAGAAGTAGGTGTGCCAACGATTAGGTTCTCAAGCTCAGAAATGTCTTGGAATTCACCTGTCGGGCTAATACGAATATATTCGTCACCCACACGCACAGAGCCTGCGTTAGATACAGTATTTTGTGTGCTTAATAGGTTTGCTAGGCTAGAAGGGTCGATACCCATAGTTGCTAAGCGAGTACGTGAAATCTCAATTGTGATCTGTTCACTCTGCTCACCAGCCACCTGAACTTTACTCACACCATCGACAAGTACAAGCTCACGTTTGAGATAATCTATGTAGGTTTCAAGATCCTTGTAAGGATAGCCTTCACCATTAACCGCCAGCATAACCCCGTATACATCACCAAAGTCATCTACGACAACGGGTGTGGTAACACCTGTCGGGAAGTTGCCTTCAATATCAGAAACGGTTTTACGCACTTCATCCCAAATCTGCTTTAGCTCTTGCTTACGATAGGTTTCTTTGATCGTAAGCGTGACTTGTGAATAGCCAGATTTTGTGGTGGATTTAATCTCATCCACATAGGCTAAATTTTGCAGTGCTATCTCAATAGGATAGGTGACTTCTTCTTCAACCTGCTCTGGTGATGCACCCGGATAGTGGGTAATGATAAGCGCATCTTTGATAGTGAATTCAGGATCTTCTAGCTGACCTAAACCTGTGAAGGCAATCACACCCCCAACAAGCAAGATCAGGGTCAGCATCCAGCTGGTGACCTTACGTTCGATAAAATAAGCTGCGATATTCACTTATAGACCTCGCTCTCTAACCCAAGGACGAACCTTAGTTTCACTGGTCAGGCTGTGAACACCTGCTGCAATAACTTGCTCACCTTCTTCAAGGCCAGACATTATGACAATCTGATCGCCCTGTAGAGAGCCGACTTCTACTTTACGCATTACCGCTCTTTGGTTGGCATCATCATAAACCCATACTTTCTGTTCAGGTTGACCACCTGCCGCTGTGGTTTCGAAAATGGCTTCAACCGGTAATAGAATATTACGAGTTTGGTTAATCAGCAGGCCTAGGTCGATCACGACATCAGCTGTCATACCGGGTAATAATCTCGCTGAGTCATCTGCTTCACGCTCAATACCCATGGTGATTTCATAGGTCTTGGTTTCGTCATCTGGCGTGGTGTTGTATTCCTTGTAATGAGCTTTATAAACCTTGTCGTTCAACACATTGATGATGACATCAGGTTTGTAGTTAACCGCACTTGCTTGAATATTTGCGATTAAGCTTTCAGGAATAAAGAACTCAAGATCAATTGTCTTGTTGTCTTGAATATGGATCAGACTTTGAGTGGCACTGATATATTGGAAGTTCTCAGTTTCAACATCGGCAATCACGCCATCAAAAGGAGCGTATAAGCGAGTATATGCCAAGTTGTTTTTCGCTCTTTGCAAAGCGTTCTCTGCTTGATCTAGGCTAGCGCGACTTGCTTCATAGCTGGCACGGCTGCTCACTCTCTTCTCATAAGTTGCTTTGTTACGATCAAACTCGGATTTTGCAAAACGGTGATCCGCTTTAGCAAGCTCAAGGTCTAGCTCGAAATCTGTTGGGTCAAGTGCTGCGAGTAGTTGGCCTTTCTTAACTTCTTGGCCTGAAGTGACGGCTAATTCATTTAGCTGACCACCAACACGAAAGGCTAAATCTGCCTCATTACTTGCTTTTAATTCAGCTGGGAAGCTACGAATGTTTTCAGCTAGGTTTGAGGTTACCGTAACCAATTTAACTGGGCGTACAACCGCTTCAGCTACTTGGTTGGTTTCTTGTTCTGGGGAGCAGGCACTTATCAATAAGCTTGTGGCTAGGATTGCGCCAGTGCTAAATAATTTAAGAGAAGAAGAGGTCATTCAGTACTCCAATGTACTTGTTAAAGTGAACTAAGTTCAACTGTCAAAGTCTAAGTTGGCGAAATTTTATAACCAGATATTCCATATTAGAATATATGAAAGCATATGAATGATAGTCTTAAAATTCATATCTCTCAAAGGATTGATAAAAAATACCATATATCTTTGCTGTTAATATTCGACTGACAAAGATCAAACTGTTTATTGGAGTACTTTTAACTTATTGATTTTTAATTTAATTTGTTGGTTATTTCAAGTTTTAACTCTGACAAATATGTCTCTAAAACTAGGTTGCTTGATGCCCCTTTTCGAGTAATTGCAGAGAATCCAGTATCAAAGTTGAATTGTGAATCTAATAAGGAGCGCATTTTTCCGTCTTTAACCCAGACATCTGCCACATGATCTGGGAGATAACCTATGTAATTTCCTGTGAGAATTAAAAAAGCAATGCCTTCCCTGTCAGTAGCTGTTGCTGTTGCATTGAGTTGCTGTAATTTTGCTTTAATTTCAGGGGTTTGCGCATATGCAGGCACGACTGCGTCGAGTTTGAAAATATCTTCTTTGGTGATTTCTTTGTCTTCTAGGGCAAACAAAGGGTGGCTGTTGCTACAGTATAATTGAGAGTTTTCCCTGTATAAGGGCAGATATTCCAAACCGGCCAATAATCTAAGGTCTGGCACCATGCCTATGTGCAAACTACCGTCTAAAACGCCTTTTTCTATGTCATTTGGCGGTATCATGCTGATATTAATGGTTATATCTGGTCCTTTTTGTTTCAAATTACTGACCGAGTTGGTGATAACCATGCGTGGCATTGTGACTAGGTTGTCGGTAATTCCTATGTTGAGATCCCCTTTTAGCTTTTCATGTAGGCCATTTATCTGGGTTCTAAAGTCTTCAATAGAGGAGAGGAGCTGTAAGGTGTATTGATATACCTTGCTGCCTTCTTCGGTTAGGGAAAAGCCAGAGCGCCCTCTTTGACACAAACGAAAGCCTAAGCGAGTTTCTAAATCTGCCATAGAGATACTAATTGCAGCTCGGCTTATATTGAGTTCGACTTCTGCGGCTGAAAAGCCGCCGGATTCCACTACGGTTTTATAAATCCTCAATAAGCGTAAATCTGCATCACTGACTTGCCCTTTAAACTGTTTCACCTTGCCTCCCCTTATTCTTGTTTTATGGATTAAACCCTAATGGGGCAGAGTCAAGGCTGACCTAACTTGTCCCTGCATTTGGTCCAATAAAATGGTTAGCAAATGCTTAACTAAGGTTTAATAGATGAGAATTTATTTAATTTATTGTGACAGGCAAAGTCTGTCAATAAGATTTCTAATTCGGTCGTAACCAATGCACAAAAGCAGTATTTACGACACTTCAAATATAGGGGAAGCAAATGAGCTTGGTCGGACATTTAATTAATGGCAAGTCACGTGATGATGCGAAACGCACTCAAGATGTATATAACCCAGCTTCTGGAGAAGTTAGCAAGCAGGTTGCGCTAGCAAGTAAAGAAACCGTTGAAGAAGCGATTGCCGCAGCGAAAGCGGCTTATCCAGAATGGCGTAATACCCCTGCCATCAAACGTGCCAGAGTCATGTTTAAGTTTAAGCAATTGCTAGAAGATAATGCAGACACTATCTGTGCCTTGATCGGTGAAGAGCATGGCAAGATCTCCCATGATGCAGCAGGTGAGTTGCAACGTGGTATCGAGAATGTTGAATACGCCTGTGGCGCACCTGAGTTACTAAAAGGCGAACACAGTAAGAATGTTGGTCCTAATATCGATTCTTGGAGTGAGTTTCAACCGCTAGGTGTTGTTGCCGGTATTACGCCTTTTAACTTCCCTGTGATGGTGCCTTTATGGATGTTCCCTATGGCACTTGTTTGCGGTAATACCTTTGTACTTAAACCATCCGAAAGAGACCCAAGCGCTACCTTGTATATTGGCCAACTATTGCAAGAAGCGGGTTTGCCTGATGGTGTGTTTAACGTGGTTAACGGTGATAAAGAAGCGGTTGATACCTTACTTGAACACAAAGACGTAAAAGCGGTGAGTTTTGTTGGTTCTACCCCAATTGCTGAATACATTTATACCCAAGCCAATGCACATGGTAAACGTTGCCAAGCACTAGGCGGCGCGAAAAACCACGCTATCGTGATGCCAGATGCAGACATGGATAATGTGGTTAGCCAATTATTAGGCGCGGCTTTTGGTTCTTCTGGCGAACGTTGCATGGCTTTATCTGTTGCGGTTGCTGTCGGCGACCAAGCGGCAGATGCTTTAGTCACTAAGATGCAAGACGCCATGAAAAACTTAAAAGTCGGTGCAGCAACGGATGCCAATAATGATTTTGGCCCTGTAATCACTAAAGCACATCAAGAGAAGGTGTGCGGTTATATCTCTAGCGCTGAAGAACAAGGCGCTAAAGTGGTTGTCGATGGTCGTAATGTGGCGGTTGAAGGCTATGACCAAGGCTTCTTTGTCGGTGGCACCCTAATTGATAATGTCACCACTGAAATGCAGAGCTATCAAGAAGAGATCTTCGGCCCTGTGCTTCAAGTAGTGCGTGTGAATAGCATGCAAGAAGCCATGGACATGATAGACGATCATGAATACGGCAATGGTACTTGTATCTTTACCCGTGATGGCGAAGCGGCGCGTTATTTCTCAGATAACATCGAAGTGGGCATGGTAGGTATCAATGTGCCGCTACCTGTGCCAGTGGCTTACCATAGTTTTGGCGGTTGGAAGCGTTCTTTGTTTGGTGATCTACACGCTTATGGTCCTGATGCGGTGCGTTTTTATACTAAGCGTAAGACCATTACTCAGCGCTGGCCTTCGGCTGGTGTGCGTGAAGGCGCGCATTTCTCTTTCCCTTCTTAGAATTGGCTTAATAGTGAATCACGAAAGCCCCTAGGTCGTGATTCACAATGAGATAACGCTTAGTCAACCCTTAAGAAAAACGAGAAAAGTGAGACTTAGTTCGTTATATCAACTCAAACCATGACACTCTTTAATGAGTGCATGGTTTTTTTTGTGCCTAAGATATTAAGCTGTAAAATGCTGTTCACCCGCAAACTAGCCTAATAAACATGCAATTATTATGGAGCTTAGGGGTTATTCTTATGTATGTTAATGACATGGCTCTTTTATTAGGCTTTACTTTAGCGCGACACTAGAATGAATCTAGTATCCAATATCTTAGTTAAGACACCTTTAAAAGTTGTGAAAAGGATTAAGTGAATGAATTATCGTCGATTTGTTGTTGGTTTTAAGCAAATCAGCCTCTTGCTAGCCATGCTTGTATTAGCGGGTTGTGCTGGTATGGATGGACCAACCCAAAAGGCAGGGATAGCTAATCGAGATAATACGCAACTTGAAATTTATATTGAAAAGGATGTGGCATTTATATCTGGTGTATTGGGCTCTGATTTACCAGAACAGCTGAGTAACATGGTGCGCCAAAGCCCTAATATTCAAACGTTAGTCTTGGTAGATATTCCAGGCTCTATCGACCAAGAAGCAACTATGCAGGCTGCTCGACTTATTCGCCGCTTAGGCCTAAACACCATGATTGCAAGGACAGGCTATGTGCTCTCTGGTGGTGTTGATCTGTTTTTAGGTGGAGTAAAACGTAATATAGGCCCGGGTGCTGGTGTTGGTGTGCATTCATGGTATGACCAACTAGGAATAGAACCAGAAGAGCTGAACCTTGCCGACCCTATCCATGCGACGTATGTGAACTTTTACCTAGAAATGGGTGTGCCTGAACGCTTTTATTGGTTTTCTTTAGATGCTGCCCCCGCTGAGCGTATATACTTTATGTCACCAGAAGAAATTTATGATTTCCAGTTAGCTACAGATTAGCGCAGCGCATTTCACGGCTTAATGATCGTCTGATAAATTAAAATAATAGGAGACGAAAATGGAACAGATAGAATTGTTTCATGTGCAAAGTCCCTGTCGAGGCATTTGCCAATCAAGCAATAAAGGCTTTTGCAAAGGTTGCCTGCGAAGCCGAGAAGAACGCTTTCATTGGCATGAAATGCCAGATGAAGATAAGCGCAAAGTGCTGACCTTGTGTAAGAACAGATGGCAAAGGCTACTCAAAGCAAAGCAAGAAAGGCTGGCGGCAGAATCTCAGGCCAGTTTACCTTATGGTATGCTAGCGGATGATGGCCCAGAAGCTGAGCCATCGGGAGATCTTTTTGGGTTTGTCGCTAAAGACGCAGCTGAAAAAGTCCCTGTAAAAGAGTAACGCTATTTCTTAGCGCTCGAAAATGGCATCTAGTGCTTCTGAAAGCCTATCAACGCCTATTACTTCCATTCCCTCAATTTTCTTCTTCGGACAATTCCCTTTAGGCACAACCGCTTTAATAAAGCCGTGTTTAGCGGCTTCGATAATACGCTCCTGACCTGAAGGTACTGGGCGAATTTCTCCAGATAAACCTACTTCACCTAATACTACAAGATTGTCAGGTAAGGCTTGGTCTCTAAAGCTAGAAACAACTGCAGCAATAGCAGCAAGGTCACCACTGGTTTCCATGACTTTAACGCCACCAACCACGTTTAAATAGACATCTTGGTCTGAGGTTAATAGGCCTCCATGCTTGTGTAATACAGCAAGTAGCATGGCCAATCGATTGTGATCAAAGCCGACTGTGACGCGTTTAGGGTTACTAAAGGCGGAATCATCAACCAAGGCTTGCAGCTCAACCAAAAGAGGGCGAGTCCCCTCCCAAACCACCATTACCAAGCTACCTGCCGCTGGCTGTTTAGAACGGTTCAAGAAAATAGAGCTTGGGTTTTTTACTTCTCTAAGGCCATTTTCTAACATGGCAAACACACCTAACTCATTTACCGCGCCAAAACGGTTCTTCATGCCGCGCAAGGTTCTAAAACGAGAGTCTTCAGAACCTTCTAATAAGACAGAACAATCCACCATATGCTCAAGTACCTTCGGGCCTGCCAAGGTGCCGTCTTTGGTTACGTGGCCTACTAACAAAACCGCTGTTTGAGTTTGTTTAGCGAATCGAGTTAATACGGCCGCGCTTTCTCTTACTTGAGAGACACTACCGGGTGCTGATTCCACCCCATCAAGGTGCATCACCTGAATCGAGTCGATAACGATTATTTTAGGTAACATCTGCTGTGCCACCTGCATGATGGATTCAACATTGGTTTCAGATAGCATTTTCAGGTTTTGGGTTGGCAGTCCGAGACGTTTAGCACGCATGGCAACCTGCTGTAGAGATTCCTCACCTGTTACATAAAGAGCGGCTTGCTGTTGTGCTAGATAACACATGGTTTGCAATAACAGGGTACTTTTACCAGCACCTGGGTGACCACCGATTAGCACCACACCACCTGGCACTAAACCGCCACCTAGTACACGGTCAAATTCACTGGCACCAGAGCTGAATCTAGGCACATCACTTAAGTCGATATCTGCAAGGTCTTGAATCCCTGTCGTCGCACCAGCATAGCCACTGAGTTTGGCATCCTGTGTGGCGGCGACACGAGCTGACGTCTTAGAAGAGGTTAGCTTGATTTCAGATAAGGAGTTCCAAGCTTTACAGGCTTGGCATTGGCCCTGCCATTTAGCGTAATCAGTGCCGCACTCAGTGCAAACAAAGGCAGTTTTGGCTTTAGCCATCTTGGTTCTCCATAAAATTCGCGGGCGGACACAGGATATCTAGTTGTCCTCTTGAAAGGCTATTTTAGGGAAAAGAATTTGATAAGCAATTAACTGTATAAAAAAACAGTAATTTAATTAAAAATTAGAAGAGGTTGTCTGTTTTTTGATTCAACCTCTGTTAATGAATTTTAAACCGCCAAATACTGTTTGATTAAGTCATCACTGAGCTCAGACATCTTATCGCTACACACAATGCGACCTTTCTCCATGAGTCTAAATTCTTGGCCCACACGGCGGGCAAATCCCAGTTTTTGTTCTACTAGGATAACCGTCAAGCCTTCTTCTTGATTGAGTTTTAAAATCACATCACCAATTTGCTGCACAATATTAGGCTGAATCCCTTCGTTAGGTTCATCCAGAATCAGTACTTTTGGGTCCAAAACTAAGGCTCTGCCTATAGCGAGCTGTTGTTGCTGGCCACCGGATAAATCACCACCACGCCTGTGTAGCATGTCCTTTAAAGCGGGGAAGAGTTCGAAGATCTTTTCAGGAATCTGCTTAAGTTTATCTTTTCTTACTGGCAAGCCAATTTTGAGATTTTCTTCCACTGTTAACATGGGGAAAATGTCGCGACCTTGGGGCACATAACCTATACCTGAAAAGGCTCTTTTTTCGGCGCTTTTGGTATGTAATGCCTCAGGTTTATCTTGCTCCCCTAATAAAATTTCACCAGAACTAATCGGCAATAATCCCATTAAGGCTTTAAGCAAGGTGGTTTTACCTACGCCATTTCGCCCCATGATACAGGTGATACTGCCCGCTTTAATCTCTAGGTTAAGGTCCCACAAAATCTGGCTTGAAGCATAATGTTGATTGATATTTTGCATTGATATCATGCTTTTTCTTCCTTGTTGTTAATTAAGCTGACTTTGCTGATGTTAGGGGCAGAGATGGTTTTCTTTGTGGCTGGTGGCGTGGGTGTGGCAGCTTCTTCACCTAGGTAGACTTCAATGACTTCTGGGTTAGATTGCACTTCTTGCATGCTGCCTTCTGCCAAAACGCTGCCTTGGTGTAATACGGTCACTTTATTGGCAATACTGCGCACAAATTCCATATCATGCTCCACCACAATGACGGTTCGCTCGCCTGCTAATGAGGTGAGTAATTCAGCGGTACGTTCGGTTTCCTGCGGTGTCATACCTGCTACAGGTTCATCTACAAGCAAGAGCCTAGGCTCTGAGACAAGTAACATACCTATCTCTAACCATTGTTTTTGCCCGTGAGAGAGCGCGCCTGCTAGCTGATAAGCTTGCTTAGACAAACCAATAATACTGAGTACATGTTGTATTTTATCTAGCTGTAACGGCGTGAGTTTGGCCCAGAGTGTGGGTAACACAGACTTATTGGCTTTAAGTGAAAGCTCTAAGTTATCAAACACACTTTGTTGTTCAAACACGGTAGGTTTTTGAAATTTACGGCCTATACCAAGATTGGCAATACTGGCTTCATCCTGTTTGAGCAGATCAATGTTTTGGCCAAAGAAAACTTGCCCAGAATCACATTGCGTTTTGCCTGTAATGACATCCATCAAGGTGCTTTTACCTGCGCCATTAGCGCCAATTAAGCAGCGTAACTCCCCTTTATTAATATAAAGGTTGAGTTCGTTTAAGGCTTTAAAACCATCAAAGCTTAGATTTAACCCTTCGATGTAAAGGAGGATGTCCTTATCAATATTGACCTTAGATTCATCAGGCAAGAGAAAAGGCCAGACCTGATCTCGACGTAAGCCTGAGCGAATAGCCTGAAAAGGGGCGTTCAACTTGGCTTCAAAGCGTTTTAAATCGCTAAACTGGTTGGCGTTGTTTTGGCTCATGATGACACTCCTGTCTTCATTTCATCCTTTGCTTCTGGTACTGGTTTGTTGATTTTTGCTTGGATTGTCTCCCACAGTCCCATGAGCCCTTTTGGCAAATAAAGCGTGACTAGAACAAACAAGCCACCTAATGCGAATAACCAAGCTTCAGGGAAAAGGGCAGTAAAACGGGTTTTGGCATAGTTGATAATAAGGGCACCAATAATCGCGCCAATCAAGGTGCCACGACCGCCGACAGCCACCCAAATCACTATTTCGATCGAGTTAATCGGCGAGAATTCCCCAGGGTTGATAATGCCAACCTGTGGCACATAAAGCGCTCCAGCTATGCCTGCAATAATGGCAGAATAAACGAATAACCAAACTTTATAGCGTTCAGTTCGATAGCCAATAAAACGTGCTCGGCTTTCTCCATCACGTATCGCTAGAATGACTTTGCCCATACGTGAGTTCATTAAGTATTGGCTAATGATGAAAATAACGGCTAACAAAAAGGCCGTAATAGCAAAGAGAGATACTCGGGTTGAATCCGCTTGTAAATCAAAGCCTAAAATTTCTTTAAAATCTGTCAGGCCATTGTTCCCACCAAAGCCCATTTCATTTCTAAAGAATGCCAGTAACAAAGCATAAGTCAGGGCTTGGGTCATAATAGATAAATACACGCCTGTCACACGGGAGCGAAATGCCAACCAACCAAAGATGAAGGCTAATAACCCAGGAATGACAACGGCCATTAAGATGGCAAACCAAAACTGATCCATACCTTGCCAAAACCAAGGTAAGGTTTTCCAATCAAGAAAGACCATAAAGTCAGGTAAGACAGGGTCACCATAGACACCTCGATCACCTATTTGGCGCATCAAGTACATCCCCATGGCATAACCTCCAAGCGCAAAAAAGGCTCCATGACCTAGACTTAAAATACCGCAATAACCCCAGATAATATCCACTGCTAAGGCCAGCATGGCATAGCATAAATACTTACCTAACAAGGTTATAGTGTGAGTACTCACATACAAAGCAGAGCTTTCTGGTAAGAGTAAGTTAGCGCCACAGGCTAACAAGGTGCTGATTACGAGAATAGCGACAAAAGGCAGTGTTTTTTGCCCTGGCTGTTGGCGTGAATCAAGCTTGTTTTTACCTTGTCCAAATAAGGTATTTATCAATGTCATTCTGCTGCCCTCCCTTTTTGAGGGAAGAGACCTTTAGGGCGCTTCTGAATAAAGAGGATGATAAAGACCAAGACAATAATGGCGGCTAAAACAGCACCTGTCACAGGCTCTAAAAACTTGGTCGCGATGCCTAAGGAGAAGGCCGCTACTAAGGTACCAAATAAGTTACCTACGCCACCAAAGACCACCACCATAAAGGAGTCGATAATATAGGCTTGGCCTAAATTTGGGCCTACGTTGGTCAGTTGAGATAGGGCCACTCCGGCAATGCCAGCAATGCCTGAGCCTAAGCCAAAGGTCATGGCATCTACCCAGCCCGTTTTGACGCCCATGGCTTTTGCCATATTACGGTTTTGAGAAACCGCTCTCACATTCAAACCTAAGGAGGTTTTGCGTAGTAGAGTGAGTAGGGCAAAGAAGACAATTAAGGCAAATGCGAGTATGTATAAGCGGTTGAGAGTGAGCGAAAGAATCGGGTTGATTTCTAATGAGCCAGTCATCCAGCTGGGACTAAAAACTTGTCTATTAAGCGGACTAAAAACAGAACGCACTAGCTGTTGCAAAATAAGGCTAATACCAAAGGTAGCCAGTAAGGTTTCAAGAGGTCGGCCATGTAGGTGGCGTATAACACCCCTTTCTATAATGACGCCCATTAAACCCGACACCATGAAAGCCGCAGGAATAGCGACCCAAAGTGAATAATCGATATGGTTTGGCATGAGTAACTGCACCACATAAGTAGTGTAAGCCCCAAGCATGATCATTTCTCCATGGGCCATATTAATGACACCCATGACACCAAAGGTAATGGCAAGACCAATAGAGGCCAGTAAGAGTACTGAACCAAGACTTAAGCCGAAAAACAGCTGATCCACGAGTTCATATCGATTAGTGCTATGTTCTATTTCTTTTAGAGCATCAAACGCAGCTTGTTTAACGGCCGGATCAGGGCTTGTCTCAGCGACTGTTGTGAGTTGGTTTTTAACCGGGATTTCAAGGCGTGAGGCGAGTTGTTCTATGGCTTTAATTTGCAGTGCGGCTGACTCAGATTGCTTGAGTTGGTAGAGGTTAAGGGCAACATCTAATAAGTCGATGACCTTGTTGTCTGTTTCGAGTGCTCGTCTTTTCTCAATTGTTACTTGTAGGTTTGTCTCTAGGTTGCTTAATAAGCTCTGTAGCGCCGCGGCTCTTATTTTTGCGTCAGGATGGCTTAATTCAAGTTCGGCAATCGCGCTTCTCAGATAACGGCGTACGCTATTGTTGAGTTTGACTTTTTTGACAAGTTTTTTCGTTAAGTGAGGTAAGGCGGTAGCGCTTTCTAATTCAAAATAGTGTTTTTCTTTCCCTATCTTTTGCATTTGGATCAGGTGTTTACCTGACCTAACATAATACAAGCGTCCTTCTAAAAGGGTTTTAAATATAGGGAGAGCGGTTTGGGCTTGGCTACTTTTAATTTGGTCTAACAGCGGGTTCATTTGTTTTAGTTTTACTTGGGTTAACGCGACAAGTAATTCAGTGTCTGATTTCGCCTTAGCAGATTGGCTATCATTGGCAACGGCATAAACTGAAAAAAAAGCAAAACTAAAACAGGCTATTAAACCGTAAATGAGGTTCTGGAACTGCTTCAAAAAATCACTCCTTTGAAAAAGTGAAGAGAGTAAAAAAGGCCACAAGCCCACCGCAGATGGTGGTTTAAGGGCTTGTGGCTTAAAAAGCATGAATTAGGCGTTAGCCAGCATCATGACTGCTCATGCCTGTTGGTAAATTTATAGTGTCTTACCTGAGCAGGTTTTAGTTTGGACATTGTAATTGCCGCACTTAAGTGGGGCTGTCCAGTCGGAAATAAGATCTTTTGAGCCGGGTAAAAAGTCAGACCATGCGTCCCCTGCAACGGTACTGTCTGTTTCCCACACAACCTCAAATTGACCATCATCTTGGATTTCACCAATGAGTACGGGCTTGCTCAAATGATGGTTTTTATTCATTAGCGCAGTACCCCCAGTTAGGTTACTTGCTTCTTGGCCTATCATGGCTTGTTCAACTGCATTCACATCTGTTGTGCCCGCTTCTGTCACGGCATTCGCCCACATGTTAAAGCCAATATAAGTGGCTTCCATTGGGTCGTTGGTGACACGTTCTGGGTTCTTCGTGAAGGCACGCCAAAGCTCGATAAACTCATCGTTAGAATCTGTCTCGACACTTTGGAAGTAGTTCCAAGCGGCTAGGTGTCCTACTAATGGTGTGGTATCCAAGCCAGAAAGCTCTTCTTCACCCACGGAGAATGCCACTACCGGAATGTCTTCTGAGTTAAGGCCCTGATTACCTAGTTCTTTATAGAAAGGGAGGTTGGCATCGCCATTGATAGTGGAGACAACCGCGGTTTTCTTACCTTGGCTACCAAACTTCTTAATATCAGACACGATCGACTGCCAATCAGAGTGACCAAATGGCGTGTAGTTGATCATGATGTCTTCTTTGGCAACCCCAAGGCTAGTCAAATAAGCTTCTAGTATTTTGTTAGTGGTTCTTGGGTAAACGTAATCGGTGCCAGCTAATACCCAACGTTCAACTTCCAATTCATCTTTCAAGTAATTAACGGCTGGAATGGCTTGCTGGTTAGGTGATGCGCCTGTGTAAAATACATTTTTAGAGGACTCTTCCCCTTCGTATTGAACCGGGTAAAACATCAAACCATTTAGCTCTTCGATAACAGGTAATACGGATTTTCGAGAAACAGAAGTCCAGCCACCAAAGATGACATCCACTTCAGCTTCTGTGAGAAGCTCGCGTGCTTTCTCCGCAAATAAAGGCCAATTTGAAGCCGGGTCTACCACCACAGCTTCAAGCTTCTTACCCAATAAACCGCCTTTTTTATTTTGCTCTTCTACCATCATGAGCACTGTGTCTTTCAGCGTGGTTTCACTGATAGCCATGGTGCCAGATAAGGAGTGAAGTACGCCGACCTTGATGGTATCGCTTGCTAATGCATTGATCGAAAAAACACTAGAAGCAACTAAGGTTAAACTTGTGATTAGGTTTTTAACTTGCATGAGTAATACGTCCTAAGTAATTAAAAGGAAAAGAAAAACTACGTTTTAAAGCTAATAGAAGAGAGGTTAAAGCCCACCCATGAAAGCTGGGCTTTAACTTTTGTGCTTTGTGCTTTGTGCTTTTGTGAAGAGTAACCCTAATGAGGCAGAGTCACTCTAAACACATGTTGAGACTTAACTTGAGAAGCGATTAGTTCTTTGTGAACTCTGGGTAAGCTTCCATACCACATTCAGATAGATCAACACCTTCGTATTCTTCTTCCTCTGTGACACGGATACCGATAACCGCTTTGATAACGAACCAAACCACTAGGCTAGTACCAAATACCCAAGTGAAGATAGTGGCTGCACCAATTAGCTGAGCACCAAAGGTAACGCCGTCGTTTGTTAGAGGCACTGCTAGAAGACCCCAAAGACCTGCTACACCGTGAACTGAGATAGCACCAACTGGATCATCAATTTTCAGCTTATCTAGCGTCAGAATAGAGACAACAACAATCAAACCACCGACTGCACCAATCAAGGTTGCACCGAGTGCTGTAGGAGTATCAGGACCGGCTGTGATAGCAACTAGACCTGCTAATGCACCGTTTAACAGCATGGTTAAATCCGCTTTGCCGAATAAAATACGTGCTAGTAACATGGCTGCAACAGCGCCACCAGCAGCCGCTGTATTGGTATTAAGGAAAACCATGGCAACAGAGTTTGCACTCGCAATATCGCCAAGCTTAAGTACAGAACCACCGTTAAAGCCGAACCAACCCATCCATAGGATGAATGTACCTAGTGTTGCAAGTGGTAGGTTCGCACCAGGAATCGCTCGTACTTCACCTTTAGGGCCATACTTACCTTTACGAGCGCCTAGTACCAATACACCCGCTAATGCTGCTGCAGCACCTGCCATGTGTACAATGCCTGAGCCTGCAAAGTCAGTGAAGCCGATGTCGCCAAGGCTATAAAGACCGAATACAGAACCGCCACCCCAAGTCCAGTTACCTTCCATAGGGTAGATAACACCTGTCATAACAACAGCGAAAGCGAGGAATGCCCAAAGCTTCATACGTTCAGCCACAGCACCAGAGACAATTGACATAGCGGTTGCAACGAATACGACTTGGAAGAAGAAGTCAGAAGCGCCTGAGTAGATAGAGCCGCCTTCAAAGCCATCTTCACGGCCTGAGAAGTCACCTAGTGTGGCATCTACATCTACATTTTGAATACCTGATAAGAATATGTCGCCGCCGTACATGATGGCGTAACCGCAAACCAGATACATAATGCAAGAGATAGCAAATAACGCGACGTTTTTAGTTAGAATTTCTGTGGTGTTTTTTGAGCGGACTAGGCCTGCTTCTAACATGGCAAAGCCTGCTGCCATCCACATAACGAGTGCACCACAGACTAAGAAGTAAAAAGTGTCCATGGCATATTGTAAATGAAATATTTGATCTTGCATGTTTCGCCCCCCTAAAGGCTAATATAAGACTGCTAAAGATGATGCGCGGCGGTTTAAACCGCTTCTTCGCCAGTTTCGCCAGTACGAATACGGACAGCTTGTTCTAGATTTACAATGAAGATTTTGCCGTCACCAATCTTGCCTGTGTTGGCTGCATTAGTGATGGACTCAACAACTTGATCAACAATGTCGTCGGAAATCGCGAGTTCGATTTTTACTTTAGGAAGGAAGTCCACAACATACTCTGCACCTCGGTACAATTCTGTATGGCCCTTTTGACGTCCGAAGCCTTTTACTTCAGTTACTGTGATACCTTGAACCCCGATATCAGATAATGCTTCGCGAACATCGTCTAACTTGAATGGTTTAATGATGGCGGTGATAAGCTTCATAGCGTCACGCTCCTTTTTATTATTTAAAATTCGATTTGATGACTGAAAATGTTGATGGTCTATATTCAACATGTGTGCCATGTTGAGAAACTTGTTGTTTTTCAATATATTACGAAGTTTTTGCTTTTGCTTTTTGAAAATCATGAAAACTTCACTAGGATTCTTGGGTGTTATAGGGGCGTTTAAAAAAAGCACTGCTCTAATCTGGTGCTAAGGGTTATTTAGTATTTTAAAAATACTTAAAAAATAGGGTTAACCTCATGAAAAGCATCAGAATATTAAGATATGCACACTTATCGGGCAGTGTTTAATAAGAGGATAAAGTGACGTTAACTTGGGAATAAGTGGTAAACTTATGCACATATTCTTAGCACAAGCGAAAAATACCTTGTGCATAACAGGCTTGAACAATTAAAGGTATGAAGGAGAAGGTCGTGATCGATGATTTTATTAAGCAAGTAGGAAGCACCCTAGGGGAAACCGCTTCACAACTTAGCAAGTTACCGAGCAAAGAAATCCAAGCTCAAGTACAGCAACTTGCTAAATCGACATTAGACAAAATGGACCTTGTTTCCCGTGAAGATTTCGAGATTCAAGCGGCTATGTTGGCAAAATACAGAGACCGTGTGATTGAGCTAGAAGAAAGAATGAAGAAACTAGAAGAGCAGCTGCAAGACAAGTAATAGTGTCAGTCTCACAAAAAAGTGATCTTAGAATGGTTAAGATCACTTTTTAAAAATATCTTATATAGCTTGTAGAGATTAAAGAAGATTTTGAATTGAGCGGTAAATTTCCATCGCTTCAGCTCGGGTGTAATTGCCGGCTGCTGCATTTCTTCCTATTGTACTAGTGACACGGATAGCCTCATCAGAAGGCTCGTCTTCAGGTTCGTTACCATTTAGCAAACTAATGTCATCCTGCCTATTTTGTTCACGCATCTGCATAAACTTAGCCTTATCTGACAGAGACACCTCGTCTCGATTCGCTTGGCCGATACCATAAGCTATCTTCTCACTAGGCTGCTGTCTAGGTGAGAAATATTGATTCATTGAACTTGATGAAGAGTTAATTTCCATAACGCAACCTCAGGGTACACTTTTTAAGTATCGAACCTAATTGACTAAAAAACAACCAAAGAATGTCGATTAATAGTCTATTCTGGTTAAAAAACAAGCAAGAAAGTGTGTCTTAGCCAAAAAAATACCGATATGCATAAAACATATCGGTATTTTTAGTCATCAGTTTTAAGCTTTAAACGGCTTGTCCTTGTTTTGCTAAGAATTATTCTGCTAACAGCATTTGTATTGCCGCTTCATACTCTGCCACTCTCGCTTCTTGGAAGCCGACATGTTGAGCTCTAAGGCGACCTTCTTTGTCGATTAAATAGCTGGTGGGCATTCCTATTACGTTAAAAGCGTCAGGTAGTTGAGCATCTTCATCAAGTAAAACGGGAAAGTTCGCTGGAATCTTGGTTAAGAAACCAAGTGCCAGTTCAGGGCGTAAATCCAGATTAATTGCCACCACTTCAAAACCTTGGTCCTGATATTTTGCCTGCATTTCGTTCATCCAAGGGAAAGATGCACGACAAGGACCACACCAAGATGCCCAAAAATCCACTAATAGCGTCTTACCTTTATAGTCAACTAAGCGCATGCTCTTTTCAGTGAGTTTTGCGTCGGTCACTAAAGGTAAAGATACCTCCGCTTTAGGAGCCATAGGCGCGTCTGCTGCTGCAAAAACATCTGCTTTAGAAGGCGTTGCATGTAACAGCAAAAAAGCGAGTAAAGAGGTAGGTAATACTTGGTTAAATATGTTGCGTATCTTAGCGGTTAAAATCATACATACTCATTTACTGTTAATTAATTCACAAACTGTACTTTTACTATGATCCAGAATTATAAAATTAGTGCCCGAATACTGATATATATTTTATGCATTAAATTTTATTGAAACTAAATTAAGCTGTTGAATAAGTGAAACTGAACTAGCCTATTTAATGAGACTAAAAAATTTTATGAATTTAGAACTATTTCAACAATTGTCGTTTTTAGAATATTAATCTGTCTATTTGCGTCGATTAATAAAGCGAAACTGTAAAAAAATGTAGTGAGAAGACGGGAAAATAACGAAACTATTGATTAGCCTCCTTGCCTTTGTCAGACTTTTTATATCTCAAATAGATACCTGTTATTTAGGTACTTATATCCGCATTAGTTTATCTGTTAGGACTGCTTACTATGGATCATAGGAAGATTTACTTTAGGCCTGCCACGACTGAAGACGCAGAAAATATAGGTCTCTTAGTCATTTTATTAACCATTGAATTAAGTGATCTGACCAAAACAAAACGCATTGATATTAATATAGAAAGCACCTCTAATCGTTGTTATGAAATGATTAGAGCTGGCCAATATTTTGCCATTTTAGGCTTTGTAGATGGCGTACTCTCTGCTGTCGCTACCCTAAGTGAATCCTACTCTCTCAACGGAGGAGGGCAGGTTGGCATGATCCAAGAGTTCTATGTTTCACCTGTTGTCAGATCCACTGGAATAGGGGCTAAACTGATGGAAGAAGTGAAGCAGTACGGGCAACAAAAAGGCTGGTCTTGTATTGATTTCTCTGCCCCTAGAATTTCAAAGCTAAAAGAAAATCTGGGCTTTTATGAAGGCGCAGGTTTTGATGTATTGCACGCTTATAGAATGCGTCACCAAATCCAATCAATTGATTAGAGAAAAATAAATATCCTTTCTTAATTTATCTACAAATACACATGGATTGTGTTTCTGATTTAACTAAATCATTTAGATAAACCTGTATGACATTCACTATAAATTTTGTGAATTATGTGGCTAATATTTCATCATATATAATCGCCAGTTATAAAAATAAAGACGATTTCTTTGTGTTATATCAATAAGTTTAATAGCGCTTTGTCGTGGATCTAGTGGCTTTTGTCGCTATTACAATCAAGCAAATCAACTATTTAGTTAAGTATGGATAGCGCAGAAATTGATTATGGATATTATTTTAATTGCAGGTAGATAGATGACAGCTCAATCCCCACAAGAATATCGCTTTTCTGAGCAAGATAGGCTTATTTCAGCCACAGATACAAAAGGCTATATCGTTTATTGTAACGATGCTTTTGCTGCTGTCAGCGGTTATGAAAGAGAAGAATTGATAGGCCAACCACATAATCTAATTCGTCATGCAGATATGCCTAAAGCTGCTTTTGCTGAAATGTGGCGTACCCTTAAAGAGGGAAAAGTCTGGATGGGCTTGGTTAAGAATAAGCGTAAAAATGGTGATTATTATTGGGTAAGTGCCTTTGTGACGCCTGTTTACGAAGGCGATAAAGTTGTGGGTTATGAGTCCGTTCGTATTAATGCCAGTGAAGCAGAAAAGGCTCGAGCGACAAAAGTTTATAAAAGATTAAGTCAAGGTAAAGCCGCTCGCAGCCTGTTGCACAGCCTACAAATGGGATTGGCAAAAAGCTTACCTATGCTAGTGCCAGGTTTGGCCAGTGCTGGGCTTTTATATACAACTTCAGGTACAGGAGCGGCTGGCATTGCACTTGCTGGAACCTTGATCGCGAGCGTTTGGCAGGGGCTTAAAGCTAAATCTCAGTGGCAGCAATTATGTGACATGAACCAAGGTACTTATAGCAACGCTTTAGTCGCGCAAACCTACTTTGATGAAAGCGGTCACCAAGCCAGAGCCAAATTGGCTTTTGCCTGTGAAATTGCCCGTAATCGCACCTCTTTAACTCGTATAGAAGATTCAGCGGCAGGATTGGGCAAGATAGCCCACGAAGCGAAAGATCAGGTTAATCAAACCAATGTTGCCATTTACCAGCAAAACACAGCCACTCAAGAAGTCGCCAGTGCCATTGATCAAATGGCGAGCGCCATCGAAGAAATCACCAATATAGTGCAAAGCAATACGGTTAATGCCCAAGGCGCGTTGACGCATGTTGATACGGGGAGTCAGTTGGCAACCGATGCACTGCAAGTCATAGATAAACTTAGCCAATCCGTAGAAGACATCGCGATAACCATTAAAGAGTTAGCGCAATCCACAGAAGAAATTGGCGAAGCGGCAGATCTCATTTCTATGATTGCTGACCAAACTAATTTACTGGCATTAAATGCAGCCATTGAGGCTGCGAGAGCCGGCGAGCATGGCCGAGGCTTTAGTGTGGTGGCGGATGAAGTACGGTCTTTATCTCTTAAAACCAGAGAATCCACAGAGAAAATACATGAAGTTATTCAAGTACTTTCATCACGAGCACAAAGTGCTGTCACGGTTTCTCAGCAAGGTGAAGAAGTTGCCAAGCAAGGTGTCAGCATAGTGGGTGAAACACGTTCTTCTCTAAACCAAATTAATGGCGCAGTGAAAGAAATTTTGGATATGACATTGCAAATCTCAGCCTCGGTTGAAGAGCAAAGTGCCATGACAGATCACATCAACCAACAGGTAACTGATATCTCTAATGGGGCGAATCACACCAAAGGTATTGCCGAACAGACTTTAGCTTCTGGGGTTGAGTTGGAAGAAACCGTGGGTAATGTGCACTCTATTATTAGACGTTTCTCGACGCACTAGCTAAGGAACCTGCGATTAAGTCACCTCTTTTCAGTCTTTTCAGAAAAAGCGTCAAGCAAGGCGTCACTTTGACGTAATGTAGGCACCTTTCGAAAAGGGACAACACAGGGTGGCGCTTTTTCTGAAAGACCCAAAGGGCGTGTTTTAAAAGCCCTATCTTTACGTTGAGGGCCTTATCAATAGAATAACTATTAAGTTACGCTCCTCGCCATAAATCTAGGCGCTTTTATCCATACGCTGAGGGGGAGGACTTATTCACAGGTTCCTTAAATACACATACCTATTCATGTAAAAGGCACTAGATTGATCCAATCTAGTGCCTTTTTTCTTTTCTATCTTCTTTGTTATGACCTTGTCTGTCGCTTAGCTTGGATACTAAACGTGATTAGCAAGCCCTAAGGTTTGTGGGTAAGGTGCAAAGTATCTTTGCTGGCGTAAGTAGTCATTACCAAATTGTTCTATGTAGTGCTGTAGCAGAGTTAAAGGTGTAACAAGGGGCAGTTGCCCAGCTTGATACTGCTTAATCGTTCTTAAAATACTTTGCTTAGCACTTTTTGATAGCTGACGTTTAAAGTAGCCAAACACATGGAATAAGGTATTCACATGGCCTTTTCTAGGGGCCGGTCTCGATAATGCTTTCATAAACAGAGTAAAATACTCATTCACAAGTGATGCGAGTTGGTCTTTTTTAGCATTGGCTAACAGCTGCCCTAGTTGCTTATAAAGTACTTGGTTTTGAGAAAGTAGAATGTACTTATAACTGGCATGAAAACGCATCAAATTATTTAAGCTAGGTTGCTCCAGCACTTCTTTACGGAAATTGTGATGCGCGTAGACCCTCAATATAAAATTTTCGTACAAGTGGGCATCATTCAATCTGCCTTCTTCTTCAATTGGCATGAGAGGATAGGCTTCTTGCAAGGCTGCGGCAAATAAACCTTGGCTCATCTCACGCTTAGGCATGCCATTTTCCTGATATACCTTGATACGAGACATGCCACAGCTTGGTGAGTTTTTCATTAAGATGTAACCATCAAGTTGGTCAAAGCTGTTTAGTGCAGGGGTAAAACCATCGACTAGCTGCTGAGTAACATCTGAATCTGGGTCCGTGCTATAGCTTAACTTCACTGCTTTGTTTTCATCTTCTTGTAAGCGCATGGTTGGTCTTGGTGTACTAAAGCCCGCAGCGACTTCAGGACAAAAGGTCATGTAATTAAAATGCTCGCTCAAAGTATTAAGGCAAAGTTTTGATTGGGTATGGCCGCCGTTAAAGCGAACATTATGTCCTGCTAAGCAAGCGCTTAGACCTAGAGTAATCTCATGCTCTTGTGGGTGTTCAAGGGTCAAGGTTGGAATGATGTTGGAATCTGTCATCTTCTACTCCTAAGTATAAAAACTTGTACAAGAATTAATTTTATATAACTAATTTTTGTACAAGTTTGAACAATAGGCAAGAAAAAACTTGTACAAAAAAATATTTTGTACGCTTTTTAAGTTCAAGAAGACTTACTTAAGCTCGTTTAAATCCCAATCATATTCATAACTGATAGAGCCTTTATAGGCTCTTAATTTATCACCTAGGGCCTTGTCAGAATAACCAATGAGATGAGTCAATAGATCCAGGCGAGTGACACCAAAATCTTCTCTATACCATTTATAAATAGTGGATAGGACAAGTTCGCCATCCTCGTCAAAGCTTACTCCTCTTGCATGGTTGATGTAATTTCTCGCACCTTCAGCCAACTGAGTTTGGGCATTAGAGCTGGTATAAGCTGTGGCACTTAAATTAGGGCAACTGATAGAGGCACAATTGAGAGCATAATGCAGGCTGGCTTGATTATAAATGGGTCTGAGAATCCTATGTTCTATGTCATTTAAAGAGACTTCAATGTCATTAATCAGTAATACCTTGTCATCCCATGGACCTGAGCTGAACCAAGACTTACCCAGCTTTCGAATGCTCTTAACAGGGTAATTATCCAATATCAAAGACACAGTTTTAGCATTGTAGAGGTTGATCCAATAGGCCATTTGCTGCTTTTTACTCAGCTCACTTGGGTTTAACTCAACTAAGTATTGGATGTACTCATTCAGCACCTTCTTGTCGCGCTGATTTACTTTGCCATAAGACATATATGACTGATCTTTATCGTCAAAAATCAGATACTTATCTAAAAACTGCTGCCAAGCTTTATGTTCTACCGAGATATTTGAGTCGATAGAAAATGCTGTCCATCTAGGATCAAGATCCTTACTTGGGGCAGCATTTACGAGAAAACTTTGGGCATACACAAGAAGGAAGAAAAGCAACATGACAGGGGGAGAAGAGAGGCTTTTAAAACCAGTTACGAGAAAATGTATTTGGGCTTTGCTCTCAGGGCGGAGGGGGGACATTGTTCAAACTCCTGTTTTATTTGGTAACACTTAAGGTTTACGAAATCACAATTCATTTGAACTAAGGATAGGCAGATAAGTTCCATTTATTTTTGTATGAAAAGCGAACAAATCGAATTTTGTTTTTATATCTTGTACAAAAAAGGTTTGCGTATAGATAAAACTTGTACAAGAATTAGACTTGTATCATCTAGAAGTAAGATGACCCTTAAACAAGAGAAAAAGACCCTATGAAAGACACTGTAAACATTGATGACCTGTTTCCCATTCGTGAATTGAGTGCAAGAACTCAAGTGAATACTGTGACAATAAGAGCATGGGAACGTCGTTATGGTTTATTAACACCTCAGCGAACTGATAAAGGCCATAGGTTATACAGTGAGCAAGATGTGATACGGGTTGAAAAAATCTTAGCCTTGATAGCCAGAGGTGTGTCAGTAGGCAAGGTAAAAGCCATGCTCAAACAAGAGCCAGACTTATCTGATAAACAAGATATGACCTTATGGCAGCATGCAATTACTCAAATCAACATGGTTAGTCAGACCTTTCACCCCCATCAGCTAGAACATCTCATTGCTGACTATTTTGTAAATTACCCTGTGTCTGTTTGTCGTCAAAATTTGTTTGAGCCTGTGTTGCTGACATTACAAAAAGATTCGGCTAAAAATCAGGCCCAAGCGAGTTTTATTGAAAGTGAGTTATTGGCGTACACCTTGAGGCGTCTTAAAAATAGCCATGGAGATAAATCAAAAGGTAAGGGAGAGCAAAAAAACCTTATGCTGACATATGGAGATAATACGGCGATTTGGCCACTCTTATTCTTATGTTTGGAGCTAGATGATGCTCACTATGACGTACAACTTATCAATCAAAGCATTAGTTTAGAAAGCTTTGTAGAAATCAGTCAAAACACAGATAAAGATGTCTCTGTTTTTTATCAGGATGGCCTATGGCGTGATGATCAAACCGCCTTAGCGCAAAAGGCCCTTGTAGAGGATGAAAACTTAGTTATCTGTGGTACAGCAGCTATAATTTCTCAAGTAACGGGAGACCATCAGGTGTTTTCTGCTTTGTCAGAATTTGGCCAATATCTGCTAAAAAAATAGCGCTCTCACGAGAGTTTCAAGCCTGAAAAAGGTAAGGATAGGACTTCAGCAAGGACGTAAATTATTCAGCAAAAGGCTAGCCGACATCTTGATTGGGCATGCCTTTTAAGAGGTGCAATATGAAAATCTTAATGACAGGTGGAACCGGCCTAATAGGTTCTCGATTTATTAATGAATTCGAACAGCATGAATATACCGTTTTTACGCGATCGCCCTATCAAGCAAAGCAGGACTTACCGCCACAAACCAAGATCATTAATGATTTATCCAAGCTGTCTGACCTGAACGAATTTGATGCTGTTATCAATCTTGCTGGCGAGCCCATCATAGACAAACGTTGGTCACAAAGGCAAAAAGGTATGATTTGCCAAAGCCGTTGGCATACAACGGATAAATTAGTGAAGCTGTTTGCTCAGAGTGATAACCCACCGGAGGTTTTTTTAAGCGGCTCAGCAGTGGGTATTTATGGTAATCACTATGATAGATTCCTGCCAGAAACTCAAACGACCTTCTCTAAGGACTTTGCCAGTCGCCTGTGTCAGCGTTGGGAGAAAATCTCTCAAGAAGCCTCCGAGCATACTCGGGTAGTGAATCTACGTACGGGTATCGTTCTGGATGGGAAAGGTGGTGCACTAGGTAAGATGCTACCTATTTTCAAATGTAACCTTGGGGGCAAAATTGGGGATGGTCAGCAGTTTATGCCATGGATACATATTCATGACATGATAAATGCTATGTCCTTTTTACTAAGTCATAAAAACTGTGAAGGGCCGTTCAACCTTACCAGCCCTCATGCTGTCACTAACTATCAATTTACCGAAGAGCTAGCTCATATATTGGATAAGAGAGCTTACTTGCCGATGCCAAAGGCGATTTTAAAAGTCGTTATGGGTGAGGCGTCGGCCTTATTGTTAGATAGCCAAAGAGTGGTGCCAGAGAAGCTGATTGAAGCAGGGTTTCATTTTGACTTCCCAGAAATTGAAGAAGCCTTTGCCGATCTTTTAATGCCGCATCCGGTTTATAGCTAAAGGCTTTAAATATGCTAGTTCATATCATCTTGGCCTAACTTTATAAGGTTAGGCCAAGATAAAAGATGAGAAAGACGGATAAAGTAAAAGCGGCGAGGAAAGGGGAAGTTAAGGTTAAATCTGTCGATTGGCCGCAGTCTTCACATGCGTGGTATAAAGGGTAAGGCCAGTAAAGGCCAAGCCACCGACAAGGTTACCCAAAACAGTCGGCAACTCATTCCAGATAATATAATCCATAAATGAAAAGTCACCACCCATAATTAAGCCAAAGGGAAACAAAAACATGTTGACCACTGAATGCTCAAAACCCATGTAAAAGAAAAGGAAGATAGGCATCCACATGGCGATCACCTTACCACTGACATTGGTGGATATCATGGCGCCAACAACGCCTAGAGACACCATCCAGTTGCATAACATGCCGCGAATAAAGATAGTCATCCAACCTGCAAAACCATGTTCGGCATAACCTAGGGTTCGAGCCTCGCCAATACTGGCGGCTTTATCACCAACTGGTCCTGGTTCTATGTTAAAGCCATAGGTGAATATATAGGCCATCAAAAAAGCGACAGTTAAGGCGCCCGCAAAATTACCAATAAAAACCAAGCCCCAATTACGTAACACCCCTTTTGCTGTGATGCCTTTACGTTTATCAAGTAAGGCAAGCGGCGCTAAAACAAAGACGCCTGTTAACAGGTCGAACCCCATAAGGTAAAGCATGCAAAAACCAACAGGGAAGAGCAAAGCACCAAGTAAAAACTGCCCTGTTTGTACCGCAATACTAATGGCGAAAATGGCGGCTAGCGCCAAGATGGCTCCCGCCATAAAGGCGCGGATAATGGTATCTCGGGTGGACATTAGGACTTTAGATTCGCCCGCATCGACCATTTTTTTGGTAAATTCAGAGGGCGCTAAATAAGACATGCTGATCTCTCTATAATCGATAAAGTCTAATATCGAACCATTGAAATTGCCTTCATTAGGCGCAGGCTCAGATGTTCTTTATCAAGGATGTGTCATTAGTGAGTTATTCTAGAAGTGTTCTTTGAGCATTTACGGTCCGCTTAGTTTTTAATGAACGAGTAAACCGTAAATGACAAAGACATTATGATGGTTTAGACAAGCGTGCGTCGTTAGAAAGGCACGTCTGAATCTGAGTAACCATTACCTGTGTTTGAGTTATAGCCTTGATCTTGGTTTTGGTCGTAAGCTTGAAAGCCATTATCTTGGCTAGCATTCTGGATGTAATCTTGGCCTTGGTTTGGGTTAAAACCTTGACCACCAGGCGCTTCGATACGCCAAGCTTGTAGGCTAGTGAAGCACTTTTCTGGCTTACCTTGAGCAGCCCAAAGACGGCCATTTAGATTGAAATGTACATTAATTTCATCACCAATCTGGTATTGATCCATCAAGGCACACTTGTCTTTAATCAACTCTAAGGCAACATAATTTGGGTAAGCTGGATTCTCACCTTCGCCCGTTAGCTGGATCACAAACTCACGCTTGGTAAAACCGTTTTGACCGTATTCAGTCGTTGCGCCTATGCTGTGGATTGTTCCTTGGGCTTCGAAACTTTTAGACATAATCAGTACCTATAAACTTGCTTTAAAAACTTGTCAGCAGCATAGCATTTTTGAAGGAGGTTTTCTGGCTAAAGCCAAGATAAAAGCAAAAACCTTATCTGCTTTTATCTTGGTGTCACATCATGATGAATATGACAAAGGGGTTGGCAACAAAGCTTTAGTGATTAGCCAAACCAGTTAGTCGAGAAAATCGAGAGTGAGTAACAAACGTTTTTCACCGATTTCCACCGCAGGTGATCTATGTACTAGCCCTGCATTTTCATTACCCGGCCATAACTCGCCCTTTAACAGGGCAACATCACCCTCTGTTAACTGCTGAATATCTTCTTGGCTTTGATAAAGGCCAGATTGGTCACGGGCATCTTTAACCGCTCTTACACCCAAGGCAGAACGGTTAATTAAGCTATGAGGCAACCACTGAGTTGCAACACCCTTATAAGTCGTTACCAAGCGGCAAGGCACTCTATCTACATGGAATCTAGGGCACATGGCGCTATCCAAAATGGTTAAACGTAACCCAGCTCTTTCCAAATCAAATAAGCAGCAGAACATCTCAACAAGTTCAGCAATATTCTGACTCAATGGTAAGACATCATCCGTATTACCCAAGGCTTTATGTATCGTGTCTAAGGCGAGTTCTGGTGTGATTGCCATATTACGTTTATAGCCATCTTTCTCACTCAGAAAAGCATCAATCGCTTGTTGCAGTGCTGCATCTGAATCCCTTTGCCAAACCACCATGTTGGTATCTTGCTGGTAGACTTCTGTCAGTATGTCTGGCGCTTGCCCGACAATGAATTTGCCTTGCACTTGTTCCTTTAGTGCGTTTTCTTGTGCTTGCTCGTCGATAAGATTTTCTTCAAGGTACTCATCTTCACGGCTTTTTAAGGCTAATGCGCTCATTAATTCTCCTCCCAAGCTGGGAAAGGGTCTTTTAAACTGGCCCAATACGCTTTACCTTCGACTATCTCATCATCAGATAATAAGCAGTTATCTAGCGCTGTGATCATGGCTGTTTGGTTCAAACCTTGGCCAATAAAAGCCAGCTCTTGGCGCATATCACCAAAAGGTTCACACCAGTGCTCATTAATGGCTGCTAGGCTAGCTTCGTCTGTTGGCCAGTTAGACTTAGGTACCGCCTTCCAAAACATGCCAGCAAACCCATAACGAGCGATACCGCCAGCTTGGCTCCATTGGCCAGCAAACTCAGGGCGTGTTGCCAACCAGAAATACCCTTTAGAACGCAGTAACTTACCGTAGTCTTTCGTGTTGTGTAGGAAGTTATAAAATTTTTCAGGATGGAAAGGGCGGCGGGCTACATAACTAAAGCTTCCAATACCATATTCTTCAGTTTCTGGTACATGCTCACCGCGCATTTCTATCAACCAACCTGGTGCTTGTTGCGCACGTTCGAAGTTAAATAGGCCAGTTTCCAATACTTTTTCAATGTCCACTTGGCCGTTTTCAATAGGGACGACTTCGGCAAAAGTATTGAGCGATTTCAGAATCGCCTTAAGCTTCTTCATGTTCTCGCTGGAGACAAGGTCTGATTTACTCACCAAGATAATGTCGGCAAACTCTACCTGTTCAACCAACAAGTCCGCGACACTGCGATCATCATCTTCACCTAAGGATTCGCCTTTATCTTGCAGATACTGGGCTTCTTCGTAATCCTTCATAAAGTTAACCGCATCGACTACAGTGACCATAGTATCTAGGGTCGCCACATCAGAAAGAGACACACCGTCTTCATCCGCAAAGGTGAAGGTCTCAGCTACAGGTAAAGGCTCGGAAATGCCTGTGGATTCGATTACCAAGTAGTCAAAGCGACCATCTTTGGCAAGCTCAGTCACTTCTAATAATAAGTCTTCACGCAGGGTGCAGCAGATACAACCATTGCTCATCTCAACCAGCTTTTCTTCGCTGCGATTTAACGAGACTTCGTTTTGAATGATGTTGGCATCGATATTGATCTCACTCATATCATTCACGATAACCGCTACCTTCTTACCTTGGCGATTATTTAAAATATGGCTAAGTACCGTGGTCTTTCCTGCCCCTAGAAAACCGGATAAAACGGTTACAGGCAATTTTTTTGGATGTGTCATAGGATACTCTGGCTAAAAATCGGTTTATGAGAAAAACGGAATTAAAGAAATGTTATAACATAACATTTGCAAAATAAACTAAGGGAAGCAAAACAGCATGGATAGCGTCAAGACTTGTTAGTCAGAGTCTCAAATAGTGAGACTGAAGGCTTATTAGGAAAGGGATAAATTGCAGGCATAAAAAAACCACCTATTAAGGTGGTTTTGGCTATTAAAATAACAGGTTCTCTAGATAGAAGTTGTCTGCTTCATAAGTTAGGAGGTGACTTTAGTTACCATAAAAAGATCGCCATTGGCTTTTTCAATAATATTAAAACTATCGTTATTAAGTTGCTTTAAACGGCTACGCAATGCTCGTTTATAATGATTATAGGGTTCTGCTAGTTCATGCATTTCTTTTCTTTGGCACAAAAGAAGATAGCTCATGGAGGACACACGTCTTGCGTCTGATAGTAAAGAATGAACGTCAAGCCAGTTAACTTTTTCTGACGAAAGCCATCGAGTTACTTCAATAATTTTATCAATTTTCTGATTAATATATTTTATAGCTGATTGTTGATCGACGACACTTTTGTGTTTCCAAATGGGTGAGTTATGGGCGATGTCATTCCTTACTTCACGTAAAGAAGAGATATGGTGTTGGATGGTTGAATTGGTTTGTCCTTTAGGTAAGTTTGGAAAAACCATAGGGATGCATTGTGGCCAGAGCGCTTGATTATTACCATTAATTGAAAAGCACTCTCTTAATAAGTTATCCCAAAAACCGAAATCCATTTTAGCCACAAGTAAATCGTGTCTTGTTAACCCTTTAGGGGTGCTCTTTTTGCCGAGCTTCTTTTTTACTCTTACGATTTCTGATTTATGCCAGTTAATATTATCTTGGTCTCTTTTTTCTAACTTCCAACTCTTTCTTTTCTTCGTATGAAGTTTGTCATACCAGTCGGGTGCAATGGTTTTTGTTGCACTGTTATGGATAGCGTTTCTCAGAGCCACTTCTAATGTACTTAGTAAAGGTTGCAAGCTTGCAGCCACTTTTACTGACCATATATAGGCACCGTGAAGTTCTACAGGTGTTCTTGTCTGGAACACTTTTTTGTATGTTGAAAGCCGTTGGCTTGGAAGTACAGTTGAAAGAGCTGTGTATGAAATTGTGCTCGGCATTGTCTTGACCATCCTTGGTTGACAGTGGTAGTTGCTTTAATTAGTATAATTGATACAGCTTGTAGATGACCACTGTTTCAAGCCACTACATTAGCAGCCGTTTATCGGAGAAAAGCCTCGTCCTTTGGATGGGGCTTTTCATTTTGTGAAGGATCAATAGTGTCGATTAGCTGCCAATCTATTGATGGCCTTTTTGAAATGAATGGTATCTGTACCTACTTTTTACCTCCTATCACAAGAATCCTATTTTTTTATGCTGTAATCGTATCGAATGTATAAGGACTTTTATCATTTACCTTAGAGTGCCTCATGATTATTGTTGCATGTTGTTTTTATCTAAAAAGGTTGCAATAAGTTCATAGTCTTTTTCATGGCTTCTCTCAACGCTATCGCTAACGTCCAAGACTAAAGGGTGTGTTGTACCTTTTTCTAATGAATCAATAATATCCATTGTTATAATATCACCACAGCCTTTATTTTTAAGCTCAAGATAAAAAGAAGATATAGTTTCACCAAGGTTAGTTATGTTGATTTGAATTTGAGTAAAAGTTAGAGATTTAAACGCATATTCTTTATATTCTAATATTAAATTTTGTTCAGAAATGTTGTGATATTTAGAGTCCTGTTCTTTCATTTTAATTTCCTTTTAATTAATTTTGGTTTAGCTTTTTTACTTTAATAATGATTTTTAGAGCTAATTTCTCTGTAAGATTTACATAATCGGATGCCTTGACCACACAACGCGGCCGATTATGCGAAGTGTGTTTAGGTCGGATGATGGAATGACAATATCACCATAATATTTGTTATCTGAGGTGATAGCTTGCGAGGAAGTTAAATCTTGCTTAAGTTCATGTAGGTTCATCGTGCGTTTCCTTCACTTTCTATCCCTTCTTTTTTCTCTCTCGATTAGGGCTATTTATACGCCTCTCACTCTTGAATATCAATTCACCAAATTATTGTTTTGAAAGCTTATTTATTAGATTTTATAGACTAAATTTCATGTGTTAAAGAGGTTGTTTATAAGTTTAATTGGCGCGGTTTTAGTAACTGCGCCAACTAATTGAAAGTGTCTTACTTTAAAAATAAGCAACCTATGAATTGCTTTTTAAGTCTAAGTTTATAAAAAGCAACTCATATGTTGTTGTATTAGTTTAAAGCAACTAATATGTTTCATTATATTAAAAAAGCAACTTATGTGTTTACTATGATTAAGTCACTATTAGAGCAACTCAAAGAAAGGCGTTTAGCCCTAGGATTAAAGCAAACAGATATGCTGCTACGTGTGGGTGTATCTAGGCAGCAATATCAACGCTTAGAGTCCAAAGGGAACCCTCGACTCGATACTTTAGAGCTTATCGCAAAAGGTTTTAATAGTGAGCTGATGCTCATCCCTAAGGAAAAGCGCAATGCGGTACTTGCTGTGTTAAACGAAGCAGAATCGTCAAAGGCGGGAGCGATTAACGCCGAGCCAATTAATATGCAAGATAAAGGCGAAAAAACCTTATCTGATGATCCATGGCAAGGGTTGTTAGGGGACGACTCATGAGCAATAACATGAATGTGCTAGAGCTTACTTTTCAGGGTGAGCTAGTTGGTTATGTGGCTGGTTATCAAAACGGTCTCAATGTATTGAGCTTTGCTGATGAGTTTAAGCATAATCCAAATCGTCCAACATTTAGTTTAACAACTCACCCTGACTTTCCTCGCTCTGAACCATTCTTATCAGAAGGCCATGCTAAAAATCAGCGCCTTTATCCCATTCTGTCCAACTTATTACCTGAAGGTGCATTGAGAGAGTTAATTGCTCAGGGATTGAAAATTCACCCTGATAATGAGTTTCAGATTCTATCTTATCTTGGTGATGATTTACCGGGTGCTATAGTCGCAAGGCCTATGACGCCAGATGAGGTGCCTGACAGTCTATTATCCAAACATAAAAATGCGAAAGCAGTCGCATTTGAGCAAGACTTTTTTGCCATGCAAGGTCGTGAGAATAAGTTCTCACTTGCTGGTGTACAGATGAAGTTTTCCATGAAAGAAAAGGATGGTCGCTATAACTTATCCCAAGGTGATGCATTGGGTGATTGGATTATTAAAACCCCTTCGACCAAACATAAGGATGTGCCATTAAATGAATATACGGCAATGATGTTAACGTCACTTGTCGGTGTTGATGTACCTGATATGAAGCTGGTTGAGCTCGATAAACTTGATAATCTTCCACAAATCAATTTACCCAATGAAAAATTCGCTTTTGCAATTAAACGCTTTGACCGAAATACGCTGCTAACTGATAGACAGGATGAGCGTGTACATATGGAAGACTTTGCTCAAATTTTGGTTAAGTATCCCCATGAAAAATACAAAGCGGGTAATTATGAGCAAATAGCGCGCGTGCTTTATAACTTTTCAGGTAATGCGATTGCTGATGTTCAGCAATTTGCGAGACGACTGCTTGTTAATATACTGCTTGCTAATGGTGATGCACATCTGAAAAATCGGACATACCTTGGCGTTTAATTAAGCCTCACTTAGATGACACCTTGCAAAAAGCCAAACAACTCTGGCCTCAAGCGATGCAAGATTTACCTATGAGAGAAGAGCATAAAGAAAAACTAAAGCAGCATTGGGGTAATTTACATCAGGACTTTAGGTTCTAGTTAGCTAAACAGCTAAACAGCTAAACAGCTAAACAGCTAAACAGCTAAACAGCTAAACAGCTAAAAGAGATAAATCTCAGGTATAAAAAAAAGCCGCTAATAAGCGACTTCTTTTGTGTTGTCAGAATTAACTAGTTAAATTCTGGTCAACATTACAATCGATTTTCAATAAACCATTCGAAAATCAACCACTTAAGTGGTGGAGACGGCGGGGATCGAACCTTATGTTAAATTCAATAAAATCAGTAAGTTACTGATATATAAGACATGTTTTTAGGGTTCTATTGCCTTCTTTTACCTTATTTTCCATCTAGTGTGTGTCGGATGTGTGTCTATTTTACTTTAATGAAGCTTCGTAGCTTGCTTAAAATGATCGCATATGGAAGTAATGATATAAAAGAAAGCAATGCTGCTGCTAAATTCGAAAAATCATAACTACTATCAAATAGAGAAGTATTATAAGGAAGAGTGTTGATACATATTAAAGGAAGTAATATTCCAAATAACGCTGATAATTGAATGCAGTAATATATGTGTTGAAAATTAATCTTACTATCTTGGCTGTCATATAAAAAATTAAATTTATTTGTTTTTTCCACCAAAGCTTCAAATTCAGGTATTAATTTAGCTCTTGTTTCCTGCAATGTTCGGTTTATGATTGTTCGCATATCATTGAATTCTTTTTTGTAAACAGTATCTGGCTCCGTACTTTTTCTTATGAAATTGTCATAATCTTTTTTGAAGTCTTTAGTGATAATATTGAAATAATATTGAAAGTTTTCAAAGTTTAATATTATTGATTCGAATTCTTTTTTAAGGTTTTTTATATCTTTGTTTGTTGTTAAGGGAAGCTTCTCTATTGAATTAATGTTAATGAATTTTAGAAAAATAGAGCCAGTTTCTAATAAGTTAATGAACTCAAGTTCCATTTCAATGATTTCTGATTCTGAAGGTTTTTCTACTATTAATGAACGACTTAGTTCTGCATGCTTTCTATGTAAATTTGAAATGTAATCTTCACCATGATCCGATTCTTCAGATTTCATATGATCAAAAATTTTATATTCAGATAGTTTTGTTTTTAAACTTCCAAACTCAGACTCTATAGTGATTCTAAGATCATTAATTCTATCAGTGTAAAAAAAGTAGTTAGCTAAGATATAAGTAGTTAATAACCCTACACCGCCTAAATTTATCGTTATTAAAGCTATAAAAGTTCCGTTTTCTTCCATGTTATTTCCTAGCTGTTTCTGATAGTGGATTCAGCCTTGTGGCTTCTTCCAGAAAGTCGGGCGATAGGTGAGAGTATCGCATTGTCATTTTAATATCACTGTGGCCAAGTACCTTTTGTAAAGTCAGTATGTTGCCTCCATTCATCATGAAATGGCTGGCAAAGGTATGACGCAATACGTGGGCGGCTTGGCCTTTGGGTAGTTCGATTGTAGTGCGTTTAAGGGCGCGTCGAAAGCTGGATATAGAGGCTGTAAATATCTGGTTCCCCTTGGTGCCTTTGGCGTGTTCTTTTATCTCATTATAAAGCGCTTCAGTGATAGGTACGCTTCTGTTTTTTCCGCTCTTGGTGTCGGTAAAATGCACCTTCTTATTACGTACTCTTTGCACGGTTAGCCCTTCTGCTTCGCTCCATCTAGCCCCTGTCGATAATGATATTTTAGTGATCAGGTAAACGTGCGGGTTATCGCATTTTTTCGTTTCGTCTAGTAGCTCGTTTATCTGATCATGGGTGAGAAAGGCCAGTTCATTTTCTGGCACTTTCACATTATCAATATTAACAAGTGGGTTAGGATAGTGGATCTCTTCGGCTTTGATCAGCACGTTAAACATGGATGAGAGATAACCTAATTCATTATTTAACGTTTTTGGGCTGATACCGTCCTTTGATCGAGTGGCGCGCCAGCGAGTGTAGTCTAACTTGGTAAGGTTAGAGCCTGCGGGGTCTCCGAGCATTTCCGCCATGCTTAATAACTTAGCTTTACGGCGAGTACCATCACGTAAAAAGTGACCATGGGAGTTATCCCAAAGCTCGACCAGTTCAGACACACGGCGCATATCTTTAGGCTTTTCTAACCAAGGTTTAGAATCAGAGTTAGTCTCGTACTGGGCAATAGTATGGCGTTCGAACCTGTCGCATTCTCCCTTAGTGGGGAATATGCGCTTGTATGTTCGACTACCACGGCCAGCAACTCGAAAACGGACTTCATAACCAGTTGGGACTCTTTTAATGGTCATGCATTAACTCTTTTGACATTAAGTTCACCATTTAACATTGAGAAATATGCGACGAAATAAACCCCAGAAACATCTAGATAAATCGAAATAGAAATATTGACTTTCCATTTAATTAAATCTTTATCTAAATAATGAACTTCATAATCTGGGAAAAGTGTAGTTCTGTCGTCTTTATTTAAATCTCCAATATTTTTGGCTTTATTTTTATATTCATCAATATTAATTTTGATATTTGTTAGTAAAGTAATAGTTTGAAACTTATTGCATGAGTCAATAGTCTCATTTGTTGGCATGTTTTTTTCTTTATCTATTGTTTCTATATTTCTTATATCACCACCTATATTTCTAATGCTAATAATTATTATTGAATTACCATTTAGCTTAGCTTCTACTTTATCAAAGTAAGGCTTTTTACTTCGCTCTAGAGTGGCTTCTTTTTTATTGTGAATCTCTTTTTGAAAATTGAAATTATCTTTAGTAAGTTCAACGTTTTGCTTAAATTCATTAACCTGTAATTCTAAGGCTTTCCTTGAATATTCCAGCTCATCTGCCTGCTTTTCTAAACTTTTTCTATTAAGCCTTAGCTCCGAGTGCTGCATTTGATAGCCGATAATTAGCCAAAAGAAAGCTACAGGGCCAAATACGCCAGCAAGAAAGTCTCCTACTTCATTAAAGTTTTTAGCACCTTTCATCCATGTAATTGTTTCAAATCCTAGAGTCTGATATAAAAAGCTGAAATAACCAAAAGTACCTAATATGCCAATAGTTGATAAATTGTAATGGCGTTTATAAAAACCTTTTAACCAACTAAAAAAATAAGTAATGCATAGTAAAATACTTCTAAAACAATAGTTTACCCAATTAATAACCTGATTCATGAATCCCTTCCCTCTATTTTTAAATCATCGGATGCCCAGACCACACGACACGGCCAATTATGCGCAATGTGTTTAGGTCGGATGATGGGATAACAATATCCCCATAATTTTTGTTGTCTGAGGTAATGGCCACTGTGCCGTTTAGTTGTTTTTGAACACGCTTAACAAACAATTCACCATCGTAGTTGATGACATAAATCCCGCCGTCACTTGTTACAGAGTTCATGGTTTTATCTATTACAAGAGAGTCACCGCTGTAGATGGTTGGCTCCATGGAATCGCCACGGGCATACATGGCAATAAGGTCTGTAGGATTGATGCCTGATCGACGCAACCAAGACTCTTTAAAAGATAGGTGCTGGTCGATTGTTTCTGCTTCGATCAGCGTGCCTTGTCCTGCACTCGCTTCGATACTGTATTGAGGTACATGAAAATAGCCGTCATCTTCTGAAACTACTTGAATTTTTCCTTCTTTGGGTTCGCCTTTGCCTGTCAGAATCCAGTCCATTGAAAATCCAAATTGACGAGAAATATTATATATCTCTTTATAAGGAGCCATATTTCTTTTCTTCCAATTGGCTACAGTTGCTGGCCCAGTTTGTAAAAGCCTTGCAAGCTCAGCAGGGTTCTTACAATCAGTAGCGATAAGCATGCGCTCAATTATCTTAACTGCATCAATTTCCATATAACGTCCTTAAATATATAAATTTGGGAATCCTTTTCTTGACTAAAGAATTTATTTTATCTAGGATTCCCAAATAAGATTCCCAAAAGGGATAAAAAGTTAAATATCGGTATAAAACACTACATATCAGGGAAGTATAAGAATATGAAAGATACAAAACCAGACGTTACTCCACAAAACATGAAGATTAGGACTAAAGATGGAGTCCTAATTGAAGTGGAAGCGCCTTACTGCACACCTAAGGAATGGGCTAATAGAACAAAGATGACTGAAAGGGAAGTTAGAGAGGCTCTTTATGATGGTCATATTTCACGTTTTCAGCACTCACCTAGAGGCAAGCTTTTTGTCAATGTCTTAGCTGAAACTCAAAAGGTTTTAGATACCCCCGCTTGGAAATAATGGACGCGTTAAAAACAAAGGAAGTGACATGTTTAACCACGAAAATGAAAAACGTTTTTTTAAGATGCTTGATCTTGCCCCAGAACTGAAAAGGTTCTGGGATGAGAAAGAAGGCAGTATGAAGCCTAAGTCAGTGACAAGTGAACTTAAGATGGCAGATAAAAAAGAGTCAGCTTTGTTTCGCTTTTTTATCTCTGTCTGGATGGGTAATTCCGATTACGCTGATTTTGATTTTATTGAATGCGTTAAGTTGATGGATGATCGTGAAATAAAGATTGTCCGTAAATGGCTCGTTGATCCCTTCTTTTGTTAGGTGGTCAACATGATTCAAACTACTCCAACCCCTGATTGCCTTAAATGGCGTGCCGATCTTTTAGACGGTGTAAGCCCTCAAGACGTGGGCTTTTTACACTCGCGTCTTGACGAGTTAGACCAAAAGAAAGGTTATGTTGCTTCGAACTCTTGGTTACGTGGTGCCATTGACCGCTTTAAGCTTATTGCTCGCGTAGATCAAACCGGAATGCGTAACTGTGTTCTCAAAGAGGCAGAACGCAGGCAGAAACGAGACAACCAAGAAACTGCTATGGCTTGGTTAAATACTGTTGTTAATCGTCTTAAGTTTTGCGAGGAATGGATAACTGATTTAACAGGCGACAAATTAACAACGTGGGCAAATGAAAAAAGCCGTCGTTTTGAAATGTCAGCTAAGGGTTTATTAGTCGGCCAGTTTGAACACTTCTTCGATTTCATCAAGCGTGAAGCTGAGTCAGTTAATGCCCTGTTTGATAAATGGGACGATGACGATTCAGTGCATGCGCTTATGCTTCGTATGTGCACCCCAGAATGGTGGATAAGACAGGCTAAACGCCATTACCGTGTGGTTGAAAACATTCGCCGTGAATGTGGCCAAGTCTGCAATCAAGAATCTCCCTATGTTTCCCGCTGGGGTATCAATCGCTTTCGTAAGCAAAAGCAAATGAACCGTGCTTTTCTCGAAAGCTATGAAGCGGTTAACCAGCATGAACAAACCTTCTTATTATCTGAGCTAGCAGCTAAGAGCATTTCAAACCCTGCTCATACCAAAGCAGAACTAGCAGTAAGAATTAAAGGGCTTCAATACTTGGCTGTGCAATGTGGTCATATCGGTTGGTTTCTAACTATGACATGCCCGTCTAAATATCATGCTGTTCACAAAAAAACAGGTCATAGGAACAAAAAGTTTTACGACTTTGGGTGCCCTTCTCCTAGAGATGCTCAAATGTATTTAAACAAGCAGTGGGCAAAAATCAGAGCGGCTTGTAAGCGTGAATCTATTCACTTCTATGGCTTAAGAGCTGTTGAACCTCACCATGACGGCACACCTCACTGGCACCTCATTATTTTTATAGATAGCAAGCAGAGCGATAGGTTTTTAGAGATTGCTGAAAAGTATGCTTTTGAGGTAGACGGGGACGAATCAGGCGCAAGTGAAAGCCGCTTTGATAAGAAGTTCTTAGACCCTGAAAAAGGCGGTGCTATTGCTTACGTTGTTAAATACATCGCTAAGAATATCGACGGCGTAGACGCAAACGGACAAAGCGTAGGCATTGATGACGAAACAGGTCTCGACCTTGTTAAAACTGCGGAACGTACTCAGGCATGGAAAAGCCGTCACGGTATCAGACAATTTCAATTTTTAGGCTCTTCATCTGTGACAGTCTGGCGTGAAATTCGACGCTTAAAAGACTCAATACCTAAAACCTTCATTGATATTTATAACGCTGCCAAGACTAACGACTGGAAGCGTTACACCGAGCTAATGGGCATAGGTAAGCAGCAAGCTTTAAGACCATTTTATGAGCAAGGTGAAAGTAACCAATTTGGCGAGCCCACGACAAAAGTGAAAGGGCTTGTTTCTGTTGTCGCTGAGTTTCTACCTACACGTATGTATGAGTGGACGATTCAGCGGGTTGGCTCTTGTTCTAGCTCTTCGCTTTTAGGAGCGGCGCAGCCGTTCCCTAGGACTCGTGTCAATAACTGTACGGGGGGCAATTTTAGCCCCCCAAATTATCATTAAACATACATAAGGAAATCAAAATGGATCGTATTGAAAAGATAGAAAAGGGACTTGCTCAAATAGGGAAGAATATTAGAACCAATGAAACGTTGGGCGGCTTCGCTATGGGTAAGAAAGTTGAATTAGCAGAACAAAGCACCCGTTTAGCTTATGCGGTGCTAACTGCTGTTGTGGATGAATTAAAGGATTTAAAAGCCAATGAAAAACACTAGTAAAGCAGTCGTAATTGGTGAGCTTGTTTGTCAGTGTGGCCGTTGTTCTTATGTTGAGCAAACCAAGCGCAAAGGGGACTTTTTACAGGTGCGTTGTAGTCACTGTGGTGTGGATCAACGTGCTGGTAAGACTATCCAAGCTCATTGGAGAGAGACAATGAAACCAGTGGGACACTATCAAGATAGTAAGACTGTCGCGGCCTATGGTGCGGATACTGTTGAGCCTGTTGTTGATACTAAACCCGTTACTATTCCTGATAGTACCGCGAATAGTATGGAACCTATCCAAGAGCCAACACCAGAACCCGCCGCAAAGCCAGCAACGGTAAGGCGCGAGACTATTAAATCTAAGCAGAAATATAGCAACTTTAGCCCATGGGTGGGCTTGAGTGTATTGGTCGCTACTATCGGCGCGGCTGCGATAGGTTCCGAATTACTAAAAGCGAGGGGTTAAGCATGATTGATGAAATGGACGTACACACAGACGAACTATTAGACGATGAAGATAGTTTAAGCCTTGATTCACTTATTACTGAAGCTGAAGAAGAAGCCGCGCAAGAGCAAGCATTAGAGAATGCTGAGTCCGAAGAAGATGAAGCGGAACGTTTAGCCCGTGCTGATCGTCTGGCTGGCCGTTTTAATAGTGGTCTTTGGTGGTCACTTTCTAAAGTTTACCCTGCTGCTACTGTGCCAGAGGAGAAAATCGAAGAAGGCAAAGAGGCCTTGGTTCCACTTGCTGAAAAGTATGGTGAATCTATGCCTGATTGGGTTGATGACTTTATGGAAAAGCCAGAAATCAAAGCAGGGCTGTATGTTGGTGCGGCTATCATGGCGGCGCGTTCTTCTCACATTTTAGCTCTTGAAGCCGCACAGGAAGAAGCTGAAAAAGCGCAAGGGGGCGAACTTGGCCAAGAACGCTAATAAAGCCTTACCTAATGCTCACCGTTTTATCACCGCCATCACTGGCGGGGGTAAAACTCAGGCCATTATGAACCTGATTAAGTCGTCTAAAAGGGCGGCTTTTTGGGACCCTGACAAAGACCATAATTGTAAGCACTTCACAGACAAACAAGCCTTTTTAAAAGCCTTGCAAGGCGTCATGGCTAAGGGTGGTCGTATTGGTTGGGCGGGGGATGATGACGAAGCCACTTTTGAATGGTTTATGATGGCAATATGGGCCGCGCTTGATGGTACTAAACTGCTTGATGTAATTGTGGAAGAAGCCGCAGATGTAGGCCTTAAACAGACTATGCCAAAGTGGACGGGCAAGGTTTGGCGCAGGGCGCGAAAGTATGGGGGCATACTTACTGTGGGCACTCAGCGAGTGCAAGAAGTACCAAAGGCGTTTATTACTCAGGCTGGCGTTACTTATATTGGCATCCAGAAAGCTAATGATCAGCACTATATTAAGCGCCAAACAGGGCTTGCACCTCAAAAAATGGGTGCTCTTGAGCCTCTTAACTTTTACAAAATGGAGGGAAACGACACTGAAAAAGTTAAGTTCAAGTATATCGGGTGATGTTTTTTCATCTTTTTTTAGCTAATTCGATACTATCCCATAGTATCGAATAGTATACGGATACTATCAGACCACTTTTCCCCCCGTTGACAGCGATAGTATCCAACCCTCTACAGTTCCCCTGCAAATTACATAAACGTTTCCACAGGGGAAAAACATTGAATCAAACACTTACTAAGGTCAAAAGCTCTGTTGACTGGAAAACAGTTACATCTGTTGCCGTTGGCTTAATTGCTTTTGGTACTGCGGTTTATGCCGTGAAGAAATCAGGCAAGACGGGTAAAAAAGTCGCTGCTGTAGTAACGGGGGGTTAATCCATGCGCCATATGTATGAAGAATTAAACCCGTTTTCAGGTGAGCTTCAAAAAGGCAAACGCTTGTCTTTAACGCTACCAGCAAACACGGTTTTTAGAACCTTCTTGTTAATGACAAATATCCCGCCTGAATACATTGAAGCAATTGAACTTGCAAATGGTTCGGACGTGCCTTTTTCATTATCTGCTGATGAAATTTTGATGATGGAGCGACATAACAAACGCGCTGTTATTGAAAATATCATTCCATTTCACATCGCTGATATTTCCGCGAATACATTGCCAGGGCAAGACAGTTTAGAGCGTCCGAGCCATGCAAATGATGCTCATGAATTACGTGTTCGTTTGTCGTCTGCTTTGCCTGCTAGCAAT
Organism: Marinomonas sp. SBI8L; assembly: GCF_001624705.1. GTDB lineage: Bacteria > Pseudomonadota > Gammaproteobacteria > Pseudomonadales > Marinomonadaceae > Marinomonas. The sequence continues at coordinate 234,579 of NZ_JSEO01000005.1, read as the reverse complement.
GATTACTACCTTCGCGCTAATGCAAAATTCGCTTCGCCTTTGTCCATTCAACGAGATGGTGCTGGCAATATTATTTTTGATGGTGGTAATCCTGCTCTAGCCCAAAAAGTGCGAGTGAATGAGCGCCGTTTCGAGCGTCATACCATCAACAATGTGAGCAAAGGCACTATTGTTTTTGACAAGCTTTTACGCGGGCCAAAACTGCGAACTTTGTACATCAAGGGTGATGTTTCAAAAATCGAGATGGAAGCTCGAAAAGGTGGAACCGTGGTTAAGCGCATGGAAATCGAGCGCGATGTTATCGAGTTTATCCAGCAATCGGAATACGACTTAGCACCACAAGACGGTTATTTCATTTTTAACCCTGTCGGCTCTGGCTTTATGTCTGATGCGTTAAACACCTCTTATGACTCACTCCAGTTCAAGCTCTATCACGACTCTGATAACCAGACGATTGATATCTTGGCTGATGTTGATGCGCAGGTGGGCTAATGAGTAGTTGGTGGGATGACATAACAGAAAAAGTAACTTCTAGATCTATTGATTTAGTGGATGGTTATGCTGAGCGAGAAGTTGAGCGCGTCTCTCATGAACCTGATAACTCGGCAAACATGCCAACTCAAACAGCCACCGCTAGTGCTGTGAAATACAACGCAACTGCTGCAACCAATGCAGTACAAAATCAAGCTGATGCGGCCAATGCTGCTAACGCAAGTTTTATGGATAAATACGGTAAATGGCTAGCGATTGGCGGCGGTACTGTTGTTGCTCTGGGAACGCTCATCTTTGTATCCAAAGGGGGTAAATAATGGATCCTGCTAGTGCTGCTGCAATAGGAAGTATGGGCGGCTTAGACATGGGCGGCGGCTCGATTGATGCGGGTGCATCATCAAGTAACCGTGGCGGTAATAACCAAGTAGGTGGAACTGTCTTTGGTAATTACAACCCTGCGGCTAGTTCTGCTGCTTCACAGGCTTGGGTGCCATGGGCGGTTGTTGGTGCTGTTGCATTAGGTGCGTTATTCATTTTTAAGGGGGCGAAATGATTGAAATTACTCGCTGTGCTTGGGATGAAAACACACCTGATAAGTTGCGCGGTGCATGTGGTGAATGGGCTGATATAACACGCTCAAATGTTGAAAAAGGAATTGAACAACTTCACCACATCACAGGGAGCAATGTTGATGTTTGGGCTGTTACTCGGGGAGAAGTAGCAGCCCATGGAAGTGAGTTAGTCATTTGTTATGTGGGTGGCAAGGGAATGCGTGAAGCAGGTTTTGCATTAAAAAATGCAGCTATCAAACAAGGCTTTAAAACGATTCGTTACCACACTACCGAACCTGCAATTCATCGTTTGTATCAAATGTATGGCTTTGCAGGGGAAGAAGTTGAGCGTGTTTACCGTCTGTCGCTAGGAGGTGGGCATGGGTAAGGGAAACAGCTCTAACTCAACGACTAATAACACAACTAATTACAACCTTCAGGGCGTGCAAGGCCAAGCTGTTATTGCGGGAAATGGTAACACTGTAACCACGACTGACCATGGAGCGGTGCAAGCGGGTTTAACTGTTGCTAGCCAAGCTATCACAAGTAATCAAGCCGTCAATCTAGCGAGCATGGATCATGTTGTTAGCATGGCAAAAGATGCGAATTTGAGTATTCAAAATACTGCCAAATATGCAGTTGATGAAGTGGGCAGTGCTTGGTCTTCATCGTCAAAAATGGCTGTGGAAGAAGCAAATAGCGCGGCGGCTTTAGTCGTTAGAGAAAGTGCTGCTAATGCTGATCGTGTAGAGCGTATGGCAGCGGCGGTTTCAACAAATGGTCAGAACTTAATGGCTGAGAATAATTTGAAGGTGTTGTATGTGGTTGGTGGTGTTAGTGCTGCGGCGGTTGTGGGCTTTGCTTTTTTAGCGAGGTCTAAAAAATGAAACATGAACTTAGGCTAAAAGCGGGTGAACGTTGGGATGTTTCAGCGACTGGGCAGTATATCGGTTATGTCAGTGGTGCGGGTGAAATTGAGATTGAAATAGATGGTGAGCCTCATCACTTGGATGTAAACGAGGTGTATCAATCTAATGACCAATTTAGAAATTTCACGGTAAGAAATGCCACTAATGCGACAGGTGATTTTGTCATTAAAACAGGCTTAGGCAAGTTGTACATGGCTGGGGATGGGCAACTAACAGAAGTGTTAGGCATCCGTGAAACAGTCAAAACACAAATGCTAAATCCTGAAGACATCCACGCGCCCATTGTTGAAAAGCTTGGTGCTTTGATGAGCTCGGTTTTTAACATTCGACAGATCACAGAAACGCTAAAAACTCAGATCACGAATGTGGTGAATATCCGCGAAATTACAGAGACATTAAAAACTCAAATTACTGGCGTGGTAAATATCCGTGAAATAACGGAAACCTTAAGCACTGAAGAACAACCCGCTTCAAGTTTGGCAACCAGTCAAAAGACATTTTCAGCGGGTGAAAGCTTCACCATTCAAGCGAATGAAAATCGCCGTGATATCACCATATTAGCGGCAGAAGAAAACACAGGTGTCGTTACCGTTGGCGGTATCCCGCTCAACTCAGGCGAGTACATCACATTTAACAATTTTACTGGTGTCGTGCCGTGTATGGCGGTGGCAGCAGACAATATTTTAATTACAGAGGTAATCAAATGAAAGTAGGGAAGCAGTCGGTAAAAAATGATCTAGAAGCACTAGATCAAAAGATTGATCAGAAGTTTGAAGAAGCGAAACAAGTCAATGTAGAAATCGTTTCAAATCTAGCAAATGGATCAGTTTCGTCAGGTGAGTTAATGGATCAGCGACCCGATGGGATTTATCAGTTGATCGGTACAGGGGGCGGTTCAATAGAAAATGCTACTCAAATTGGAATGGAAGGTACGAATGAAACTAATGGCGTAGGAATGTTTATGTCGGGTAGTGCTACTTCTTCAGCCGTTATGCTGTTTATCTCTTGGAGCGGTAAAACTTACGCGGTTTCAAAACGTAACGGTGTTAATTACCCAAGTGAGTTGCTATCGACAAAAAACACCATTGTGGATGCTAATGGTTTTATCAAAACCGCCTAATAACTAATCAATTTTTAAGGAATGAAAATGGCAACTCTAAGAACAACTGCGGCAATTAATTTAAAAGCTGACGGCTCCATTAAAGACGCTACTCAAGCACAAATCACAGCATCAAAAATTGAACTAGGTGTATATCAAGTAAGCGGTGTTGTTGGTCTAGCTTCTGAAGGCTGGCAATCAACAATCAAAGAAAATGCTAACGGTGAAAAGACTATTTCATTAGTTTCTGAAGCAAATGAAAGTGGTGTTCTGGTGCGTACTTACGAGCGCGGCACCACTAACCCTGTCGATATTATCGACTGCCTTACCTTGCGCTTTGATTTAGATGTCGAAGTCGTTGAACCAACTGAAACAGCCGAGTAATGAAAGGGGGAAAGTGGGTAATGATCGGTAGCCTTGCCGCCGTTGCCCTCTATTTTATGACTAGAACAAAATGGACACCTCCGAGCAGTGCTGAGCCTTATCTAGCTGACATTATGGCGGCTGAGTATCGTCATAACATGCCTAAGTACCTGTTAGCGCGTTTGCTCTACCAAGAGAGCCGATATCGTCAGGATATTATTACTGGCGAAACGGTAAGTGGTGCGGGTGCTGTTGGTATAGCGCAAATTGTCCCGCGCTGGCATAAGAATGTTGATCCTAGAAACCCAATCGAAAGCATTCATTATGCAGCTCAATATCTAACGAGCTTGAATGAACGTTTTAACTCTTGGGAAACTGCATTAGCAGCTTATAACTGGGGGCCGACTGCGGTAAATAACGCAATGAAAGAACACGGTTCTAAATGGCTTAAAAATGCCCCAACTGAAACGCAAAATTATGTTTCTGAAATCTGGGGAGACGTGGCCTGATGGCAGCGTTTAATAACAAGCAGTTTTACATTCTGCTTGGTGTAGCGGCGGTTGGCGGCTTTGTGCTTTATCAATCAGCACGTAAAGCCGCCACCGAAGTGATAGAGACAACTAAGGAAGTCGGGGAAGCTTCAGTGTTCTTGGGTGAATATTACTTAGAGCAAGCCTCTGACTATGTTAGCAGTGCATTAACGCTTGATGAGTTTGACTCTAAATATCGTCACAAAATGGACAATATGAATGACGAACAATATCAACGTTGGAAAACAGCCGTTCAGGCTGGCGAAATTCAAAATCATTTTAAGGAATAATATGAAAAAGTTTTTTACGGGAAAGTTAGTTAAGTTTATAGCGAGTGCTGCTGTTACTAGTGCATTGATTTATGTTGGTGTACCTGCACCAGTAGCAACTCAGGCAGGTAACACTGTGGGTGAGCAAGCGGTCGAATTGGTGAATTAATGGATTTGGAAATGCTTAATCAACTCACTGGAACAGGGGCTAATAGCTCAGTTATATTACTAAGCTATATTCTCTGGAATTATCATGTACGCATAAAGAGATTAGAGGATCTCAAATGATTTTATTATGAACCTTTTGGAGCTAATACAAACTTTATTAATGTCCAAGCCACACCATCTCTAATTAAGAATTTAGCTTCTTTTTTACTGCACTTTCCTGTATTTAATCCTTGTGATATGGGAATTGATTCCTCTTGTGGTTGGGGAAGTTTGAACATTGGTTGGATCGATAAAATTCTATCGCTTTTTATTAGCTCTGTTTTCCTATCTTGATAAATAACAAACGTATATTTATCGAAAGAGCCGAGTAATGAGACACAATCAATTATATTGTTTGCCTTATCGATGGCTATTTTTTGTGGAATGATCTTGTTGTTGTTAAATCTTTCCTGATCTATTTTGGCTCGTAATCTTCCTACTTCACCAAGTAGCAGTAGCAGTATTATAATTAGTAATAATGCAATACAAGTAGAGAGTAATGTTAAGAGAACATTGATAATAGTATTTGGTTTAGATTTGATTCTTATTTTGGGTAGTGGAGTTTGGTTTGGTGGAATCCATGACTTTCTCCAGTTTCTCAATATAATTATTAAGCAAACAGCTACCAGCATGATAAAAATGCTTAGGTTCATTAGCCTTAGGAGCTTTTGTGAGGCAAATTGCCAAATTATACCATTTGAAACAAGTTGAGATGCATCTATAAGAAAGTTATCAAAGTAAGCATTAAAAGAGTTGATGGAAAAAAACCATGCGGCAATTAATCCAATTACAATTATAGTTCCTGAGTACTCTAAGAGTTTTACAAAAAAACTTATTTTTCTATCATTGTTATCCATAACATCATCTCAGAATTATCCATAAAAAAAGGAACCGATAGGTTCCTTTTTTTACACACTCGGTGTGTCGAATGTGTGTCGGGCTTATTTTTAAGTCTTAAAAATCCTTAAAAATCAACCGCTTAAGTGGTGGAGACGGCGGGGATCGAACCCGCGTCCGCCAATCCTCTGCCATCGGCTCTACATGCATAGTCTCTTCTATTTTTTGACCATTAACCGCCCGAAGGACAGGGTATTAACGGCGAGCCTACTTGATCTTAGAACCTTATCCCTAGGCGGGGCATCGGTTAGCATCTCGTAATTTATGATACTGCGGAGTCTCAGGCTACAAGCAACCGGAGGGCAGCACACTAGCAGGGGTTTAGGCTGCTAAAGCGTAGTTTTCGTCGTTTGCGACTATATATTTGATGCGGGGGATTTACGAGATCACGCATCACTCTCGACATGCACCTCAGGGTTTGTAACCGGCGTCGAAACCATGTCGTCCCCAAAGATGGGCGAATTTTAACGGAATCTATTTGATTTCGCTAGTTTTCTTTTTGGACTTAAGGGCTGGTTGGAGGGCTTCTGTATGCTTTTTAGTCGGTTTCCTTGCTTCTTACGCATTCTTTTTGTGCGCTTTCTTGCTCTTCCTTAACACGCTTGCGCGCTTCAGAGTTTTTTAAGAGCACTAAAAAAAACAAAACCCGCTAAGCCTAGGACAAAGCGGGTTGATGAATCAGCAAGATGCTTGCTTAGCGTGTGCTGTGTTTCATCATGCGTTCTTTATCACGAGCCCAGTCACGGTCACGGGTAGTATCACGCTTGTCTATGTCTTTCTTACCTGTTGCCAGAGCAATTTCGACTTTAATGTGGTTACCTTTCCAGTACAGGGCGGTGGCCACACAGGCTTTACCTTTTTGCTCTGTTACTTGGATAAGCTTGTCGATTTCTTTTTTGTTCAATAATAGCTTTCTATCACGTGTCGGTTCGCACACAACATGGGTAGAGGCTGTCATTAAAGGTGTGATTAGTGTGTTAAGCAGCCAAGCTTCGCCATTGCGTAAAAATACGTGCGAGTCGACTAGCTGTGCTTTCCCTGCGCGAAGACTCTTCACTTCCCAGCCAGTCAGGCAGATTCCTGCCTCGAACTTTTGCTCGATGAAGTAGTCGTGGCGGGCCCTTTTATTTAAGGCAATAGTGCCGCTGGTGTTGGATTTCTTCTTTGCTTTACTCATGGCGAGAAATTATACGGTCGAAATTGGGAAAATCCTATGCTTTTCTTGAGCTCAAGTCATTAATGTTAGAGAATTCGCGCTCGAATCTGTTTTTTATGGTTCGGCTCACTAATCGCTGGGTTTTTGTTGCTTATACTGAGTGTGTATGCTGAAACTGGCATTTATTTTATGATGTTTGTATTTCTGTAAAAGAGCAGGTGTTATGCCGAAAAATCGGTGTCTTCAAGGTATTTGGGCGAGCCCATGGGTGTTTATCTTTGCCGCAGCGGGTTCGGCTGTTGGTTTAGGGAACTTGTGGAAGTTTCCTTATATGATGGGTGAAAATGGTGGTGGTGCCTTTTTGTTTGTCTATATCTTATGCCTCTTGTTAGTAGGTTTACCTGTCTTGATTGCCGAAGTGGCATTGGGGCGTACGGTAAGATCTAACCCAATCGATACTGTTAATGATCTAAGTGAAAGACATATCGTCGCCAAAGCTTGGGTCGGCTTACCTTGGCTTGCAGGTGTGGTGGGCTTTTTAGTTTTCAGTTTTTACAGTGTTATCGCTGGTTGGTGCGTCTCTTATTTCAGGCGTGCGATTACGGGCGAGTTTAATGACATTACCTTGCCTAAATCTCAATTTATTTTTGACGAGATGCTAGCCAAGCCAGAAGAAATGGCGATTTGGAATAGTGTCTTTTTAGTGCTGGTTATTTTGGCTGTGGGCCAATCTGTAACCCGAGGCTTGGCTAAGCTCGTTAAATTCCTTTTGCCTGTTTTGGTTATTCTGCTTATCACCTTGTCTTTTTACTCTCTACAAGTGGGTGATGTACCGCAAACCATGGATTTCTTGTTTGGTTGGAAATGGTCTGATATCACTTTTGATGTGGTGTTGGCGGCGGTTGGACATGCTTTCTTTAGCTTAAGTGTCGGTATGGGTGCCATGTTTGCCTATGGCGCTTATATGAGCAAACACATGTCGATTGCTCGCGCATGTTCTATCGTGGTTGGATTAGACCTATTGGTTGCCCTGTTAGCCGGCCTTATTATCTTCCCGCTGGTCTTCTCCTATGAATTGAATGTGGCATCTGGCCCGAGTTTGACCTTTGTTTCCTTACCTATCGTATTTGGTGCCATTCAAGGCGGGCAGTTATTAGGTGGTTTGTTCTTCACCTTGATGATTATCGCAGCGCTAACATCCGCTATCTCAATGCTAGAGCTCTTTATTGCTTGGCTACATGAACGTTTTTCTATGGATAGGTTCAAAGCAGCAACCTTGTCAGTCACGGCTGCTTGGTTTTTAGGCCTTGCTGTTATCCTGTCATTTAATGATTGGTCTCATTACACCCTAATGGACATGAATTTATTCGAATTATTAGATGCGCTAACCAGCTTAGTGCTCTTACCTGTGAGCGCCATTTTATTGACCGTGCTAGTCGCTTGGTTTATTCCGCAAAATATGTGGGAGAAAGAGTTAATTACCCGTAATGCTAAGCATTTTGCTTGGTGGTATGTGACCCTTAAATATATCAGCTTGCCGGCTATGCTTTTGATCGCGGTAACTGGTTGGTTAGGAGCTTGAGTGTGACCCGTATTGAAAGATCAGCCTATGTCGCTTTTACGGCCGAGCAAATGTTCGACCTAGTAAATGATGTTCAGGCTTATCCTTTGTTTTTACCTGGCTGTAATAGCGCCAGTGTGATTTCACAAACAGAAGAAGAAATAGTGGCTTCTCTTGAAGTCAGTAAAGGCCCAGTTAAACAAAGTTTCACGACTCGCAATGTCTTAGTTAAAAATGAGCGTATTGAAATGAACTTGGTAAAGGGGCCTTTTAAAAAGTTACATGGGGTATGGCATTTTAGTGACTTGTCAGAAGGCAATTGCAAAATATCCCTCACAATCGATTTTGAATTAAGCGGCATGCTGAAGTTTGCTTTTGGTGGTGTTTTTAGCCAAGTGGCAGGCTCCATGGTAGATTCCTTTAGTAAGCGTGCAAAGGTGGTATACGGTGAATAAAACTATGCTTCGTGTGGAAGTGGCTTATGCCATGCCAGACAAACAAAAGATCGTGGTATTAGACGTAGAAGAGGGAACATCCGTTAAGGATGTGGTAATGCAGTCTAACATTGAAACCTTTTTTCCTGAGCTAGATAAAGCTAATGCTAAGCTAGGAATTTTTGGTAAAGCAGTGCGCAAACCAGAAGAACAAGAAATTAAGCAAGGTGAGCGTGTTGAGATTTACCGTGAGTTAACGGTTGACCCGAAAAGAGCCAGAGCAAACCGCGCAGCGAAAGGTTCGGAATAGTAATAAGCTTAAGAGGTTGGCAGTGATAGTGAGACTTATTCTCTTAAAACACTGGCAAGTTAGCTAAGAAGAACTAGCCTCTTGAGTAGGCTTGGTAAGAAAGTTGGATGAGACTGCATCTAGGGTTAGGCTAAGCAAGCCCAACCCAAAGCAAGAGGCTGGTAACTTAAAGGCCTTGTATCTCAATAAGTCTGCCTTGATCAAAGAACAAAACAAGTTCTGTGACTTCACTTTCAATGGTTGTTTCGTTGGCGTCGATGACACTAAAAACATATAACCATTCGTTAGGCTTGTAGAGGTCTCGTATCATGGGTGACCCAACCAAGTATTTTACTTGTGACTCTGTCATGCCAAGTTCTAACTGATTGACTTGTTGTAACTCTAGTACATTACCTTGGGCAACAGGTACCTTGTAGGCAGGTGGAAGTAGCCCACAAGCAGTCAAACTAAAAATACTAATTAATACGATAAAAAATTTATTCATTTGAATGATCCTAATTTAGATGTAGTAATGATAAAGTAAATGCAAATAAGGTTCGAATAGAGAATTACCTATGACTAGCGAAAATCAAGAATTAAAGAAAGCCGGACTCAAAGTCACCCTGCCTAGGGTAAAGATTTTGCAAATTTTGGAAAGCGCAGGTGAGCGCCACATGAGTGCGGACGATGTTTACCGTACCTTGTTGGAACAAGGCGAAGATGTGGGTCTTGCCACTGTTTACCGTGTATTGACCCAATTTGAGAATGCAGGCCTTGTTGTGCGTCATCATTTTGAAGCAGGCACAGCTGTTTTTGAAATCGCCAAAGGCGAGCACCACGACCATATGGTGTGCATGGATTCAGGTAAAGTCATTGAATTTTACGATCCTATTATTGAAAAACGCCAAAAAGAAATTGCTGCAGAGCATGGTTATGAAATCGAAGATCATAACCTAGTACTTTATGTACGCCCTAAAGACTAGGTCTTAGTCTTTTAACTTGGGGATAAGTTCACTAGTTATACCCAGGTAAAGCGTTAAGTTAAGAATATAGTGCGCCAGTCAAAGGATTGAGCTTGTTCGCCGTTGGGCAGATGGCGGATGAGGACTCATTAAAAGCCTCAGAAGATGCTCTCTTCTGGGGCTTTTTGCTTTCTGGCTTATGAGCTCGCTGTACATTGTCAAACGTCTCCTCAAAATACTCTCTGGCTTATGAGCTTGCTAATACTTCGTTAAACACTTCCTCAAAATGCTCATTTATAATTATAAACTCCGCTTTTTCGTTGGCGTTTGCCTCGTCTTAGCTTCGCTCATTGCGCCAGTGTAGGGTAAGTGAGGAACCTTTTGTTGAAACCTGATTCGACTTAGCTTCGATCGTTGCGCCAGTGTAGGGCGAAGGATAAGTGAGGCACCTTTTTGTTTAAACTTGATTCGTCTTAGCGTCGCTCATGGTGCCAGCAGGGCTGGGTGACTAGGTCATCAATTAAACTGATTCGTTATTGTGCAAGGTAGGAAGAAGGTAAATGTGTGATGAGGTTTAGTGAACAGGAAAAAGAAAGCATTCACTGAAAAGGGGTGTCAGTGAATGCTATGAAAGGTGTGCTTTGTTTGCTGTTTGTAGAAAGCTGGGCTTCTACTATTGCAGCTGGACATTGTTGAGCATTTCTCTGGCGTGAGCGAGCGTTTGTTCTGTAAGCTCAATACCGCCAAGTAGTCGGGCTATTTCTGTGGCTCTTTGATTTTCTCTAAGTTGTTGTACTTGAGAGCTGGTTTGTTTGTCTCTTACTTGTTTACTGACCATGAGGTGTTGGTTTCCTTGAGCGGCAACTTGGGCAAGGTGAGTCACGCAGAATACCTGTCCACGGGCGCCAACAGCGCGTAGCATACGACCGACCACTTCGGCGACACCGCCACTGATACCCACATCGACCTCATCAAAGATCAGAGTGGGTATGGTCGAGGTTTGAGCGGTAACAACCTGTATACCTAAGCTGATACGTGACAGCTCACCACCAGAGGCGACTTTACGAATAGCTTGTGCTGGTTGGCCTGGGTTGGAAGCTATCATGTATTCGATTTCTTCAAAGCCATTAGCGCTGACTTGTTCAAGAGGGCGACAATCAATATGGAAGCGAGCATGGGGCATGCCGAGTCCTCGTATCTGCCCTTCTACTTGTTTAGCGAGCTTGTCTTTTGCCTTAATACGTTTTTCTGTGAGTAAGGTGGCGAGATTAGTGAGGCTTTGATAAGCCTGCTCTTCTCTTTCTTGCAATTGTTCTAGGTTATCGCCATTACCGTTTAGCTTGTCTAATTCAAACTTGATATCAGCCGCGAGTTGCAGCAATTGCTCTGGTAATACCTTGTGCTTTCTCGCTGTGTCATAAATAAGCGTTAAACGCAATTCCACTTCCATTAAACGGCTAGGGTCTTGTTCTAGAGTGTCTTGATAAGACTGCAAACTGTCACTGGCTTCTTCTACTTGAATAATGGCTTCGTTCATTAGTTCTATAGATGTTGCTAATGTTTCAGGAGTGGGTTGTATCTTGGTGGCGCTTTGCAGGGCTTGATGTAGCATGCTGCGTACATTGTTGGTGTCATGTTCACTGAGAATCTGCAAGGCAAGGTAAGATTCTTGCTGTGCTTCGGCTATGTTGGATAAGAAGGCTTGCTCTTCTTCTAGTTCTTCAATTTCTTTCTCTTTTAATGCTAGTTGATCCATTTCTTGCTGTTGATAAGACAATAGCTGAATACGCGCTTCTTGATCGCTAGAACGGTTTTGACGCTCGGCTAACTCTTCTTTTAAGGCACGCCAATCCTGATAAGCCTGCTTTACTTTTTGAGTAAGTCCTGTGAGTTTGCCGAATTCATCTACCTGTAGACGTTGGGCAGATTTTTTCAAAAGAGATTGATGCTCATGTTGGCCATGAATATTAATAAGTTGAGAACTGACAAATTTAAGATCAGTTAGAGAACAAGGTCGGCCATTAATATAAGACTTAGAGCGACCTTCTTTCGTTACAACGCGACGTAGTATGCAATGTTGGTCGTGATCGGATGCACCTGTTTCTAAGTCATGCTCTTCTAGCCAGTTAATCACATTTGGATAGGCTTGAATGTCGAATGTTGCACTTATGTCTGCCTTGTTTTCACCATGCCTAACTACGCGGCTGTCTGTGCGTGCACCCAAGCAAAGTGATAGGGCATCAACCATAATAGATTTACCCGCACCTGTTTCCCCTGAAATTACCGTCATGCCCTGCTTTAGTTCTAATTCTAGAGACTCAACAATGGCAAAATTTTTAATCGCAATACTGGTTAACATGGGTCTCTCCTTGTTTAAAGCGGGTCGGTTAGGCGGATTTTGGCCTTGAATTTCAGATTTCTGCATTAAATTTGTACAAAGCATGTGTATTTATACAGTAGTTTTTGTTTTTTTGCCAAGAGAAGTAAAAATTAAAATAAGTTCATTTCTCCCTAAAATTTATGCGGTTTTACTATTGAAAGCTTTTTGAACGACCCCATATAGCTTTCAGATTAAAAAAACTTCTGTTATTTGGAAGTGAAATTAGAGCATTTATTTTAGTAATTCATCTTTATATACGGAGCAGAACGTGAGCGGTGAAGTAGATAATCAAGCCCAAGAAGGCGTGCTAGAAACAGCAGCAGAATTAGACGAAGTCTTACAAGAAGACCAAGTAGAAAACGTCCAAGAAGAGAATGCTGAACTAGTCGCAGCGTTAGCAAAAGTTGAAGAATATAAAGAAGCAGCATTACGTTCACATGCTGACGCACAAAACGTACGTCGCCGTGCCGAGCAAGATGTACAAAAAGCACATAAGTTTGGCTTAGAGAAATTTGCAAAAGACATTATCACTGTTGCAGATAACCTAGAGCGTGCTTTGGCATCTGCGGATAGCGATAACGATGCAATGCGTGAAGGTGTTGAACTAACGCTTAAATCTCTTCAAGAAACACTAACGCGCTTTGAAGTGATCGCACTTGATCCACATGGCGAACCTTTCAACCCAGAATTCCACCAAGCTATGACTATGGTGCCGAATCCTGAGATGGAACCAAACACTGTAATGGACGTAATCCAGAAGGGTTATACCCTACATGGACGCTTAATTCGTCCAGCTATGGTAGTGGTTTCTAGCGCGGCATAAAAAACTGTCAAAAAAATGACAGTATTTGCTTGAAATGCTCTAAAGCGTACCCAAATACAGAATTAACAACGAACAACTGAATTTAAAAATTTTACTGGAGAAGACAAACCATGGGCAAAATCATTGGTATCGACTTAGGAACAACAAACTCTTGTGTATCTGTTCTAGACAACGGCACTGCACGTGTAATCGAAAACGCTGAAGGCGATCGTACTACCCCATCAATTGTGGCTTACGCTGAAGACGGCGAAGTATTAGTGGGTCAGTCTGCAAAACGTCAAGCGGTAACAAACCCAACAAATACACTTTTCGCTGTTAAGCGTTTGATCGGTCGTCGTTTTAAAGATGACGTCGTTCAAAAAGACATCTCTATGGTGCCTTACAAAATTCTAGCGGCTGAAAACGGCGACGCTTGGGTTGAAGCGAAAGGTGAAGCGAAAGCGCCACCACAAATCTCTGCTGAAGTTTTGAAAAAAATGAAGAAAACAGCAGAAGACTTCCTAGGTGAAGGCGTATCAGAAGCAGTAATCACTGTACCTGCTTACTTCAACGACTCTCAGCGTCAAGCAACTAAAGATGCTGGTAAAATTGCTGGTCTAGAAGTTAAACGTATTATCAACGAACCAACTGCTGCTGCTTTGGCTTACGGCCTAGACAAGAGCACAGGTGATTCTACTATCGCTGTATACGACTTAGGTGGTGGTACTTTCGATATCTCTATCATCGAAATCGCTGATGTTGATGGCGAGAAGCAATTCGAAGTATTGGCAACAAATGGTGATACTTTCCTAGGTGGTGAAGATTTCGATATGCGTGTTATCGAGTTCTTGGCAGACGAGTTCAAAAAGCAGTCTGGCATCGATCTACACAACGATCCACTAGCGCTACAACGTTTGAAAGAAGCGGGTGAAAAAGCAAAAGTTGAGCTTTCTTCTGCAACTCAAACAGAAGTTAACCTACCTTACATCACTGCTGATGCAACAGGTCCTAAGCACTTAAACGTTAAGCTAACTCGTTCTAAGCTTGAGTCTCTAGTTGAAGAGCTAGTTGTTAACTCTCTTGCTCCAGTTCGCCAAGCGCTTAAAGATGCTGACTTAGAAGCGTCTGAAATCGACGAAGTTATCTTGGTTGGTGGTCAAACACGTATGCCATTGGTACAAACTAAAGTAACTGAATACTTCGGTAAAGAGCCACGTAAAGACGTGAACCCTGACGAAGCGGTTGCTATGGGTGCTTCTATCCAAGGTGCGGTACTAGCGGGTGATGTTAAAGACGTTCTACTACTAGACGTAACACCACTATCTTTGGGTATCGAGACTATGGGTGGCGTGATGACTGCTCTAATCGAGAAGAACACAACTATCCCAACTAAGAAATCTCAAGTTTTCTCAACAGCAGAAGACAACCAAAGCGCGGTAACTATCCACGCAGTACAGGGTGAGCGTAAACAAGCAGCGCAAAACAAATCTCTAGGTCGTTTTGACTTGGCTGAGATTCCACCAGCGCCACGTGGTGTGCCTCAAATCGAAGTTAGCTTCGACATCGATGCCAACGGTATCTTGAGTGTATCTGCTAAAGATAAAGCAACTGGTAAAGAGCAATCTATCGTCATCAAAGCCTCTTCTGGTCTAAGTGATGAAGAAGTAGAACAAATGGTTCAAGACGCTGAAGCGAATGCTGAAGAAGATCGCAAGTTCGAAGAGCTTGTACAAGTTCGCAACACAGCTGACGGAATGATCCACGCAACTCGTAAAACTTTGACTGATGCTGGCGACCAAGCAACTGCAGAAGAAAAAGAAGCAATCGAGAAAGCCATTGCTGATCTTGAAGAAGCATTGACTGCTAACGACAAAGACGAAATCGAAGCGAAAACAACTGCTTTGACTGAAGTATCTGGTTCTTTGGCTCAAAAAATGTACGAAAGTGCACAAGCTAATGAAGCAGCAGCTGGTGCAGCTGGCGCAGAAGAAGCCGCTCAGCCTCAAGACGATGCTGTAGATGCTGAATTTGAAGAAGTTAAAGACGAGAAAAAATAAGCCTGATACTAGACCTTTTAAGGACTAAATCGCGCTTTTGCAAAACACGGTCCTGTTACCGTGTTTTGCTGTTTTAACTTCTCTCAAAATGTTAATGATTGACCTTACTGCCCAGGAAATCCTGTTATGAGCAAAAGAGACTATTATGAGGTGCTTGGCGTCGAGCGTGGCGCAGATAAAAAGGAGATAAAGAAGAAATATCGCTCCTTAGCTAACAAGTACCACCCAGATAAAAACCCAGATAACGAAGAAGCACTCGAAAAATTTAAAGAGATTGCTGAAGCTTATGAAATCTTATCTTCGGAAGAAAAACGTGATGCCTATGACCGCTTCGGTCATGAAGGTGTAAGCGGCCAAGGTGGATTCGGTGGCGGTGGTCAAGGAGGCTTCAGCGATATCTTTGGTGATGTCTTTGGCGACATTTTTGGCGGTCAAGGTGGTGGTGGAAGCCGAGCACGTCGTGGTTCTGATTTAAGATACACGCTTGAGCTTGATCTTGAGCAAGCTGTTTGGGGTTGTGAAGAAAAGATTCGCATTCCAACACTAGTTGATTGTAAGCCATGTGACGGTACTGGTGCTAAGAAAGGTACTAAACCTAAGACGTGTCAGACCTGTAATGGTCAAGGCCAAGTGCGCATGTCGCAAGGCTTCTTCTCTGTACAACAGACTTGTCCTACCTGTCATGGTCAAGGTCAGGTTATCTCTGATCCTTGTACTAGTTGTCGTGGTCAAGGTCGTGTACAAGAGTACAAGACTCTGTCTGTTAAGATTCCTGCTGGTGTGGATACAGGTGACCGTATTCGTTTATCAGGTGAAGGTGAAGCGGGGGATCATGGGGCACCGTCTGGCGACTTGTTTGTACAGGTTTCGGTAAGACAGCATGCTATCTTCGAACGTGATGGTGCAAACTTGCATTGTGACGTGCCAATTAGCTTTGCAACGGCTGCATTAGGTGGCGAAATTGATGTTCCTACTTTAGATGGCCGTGTGCGCCTTAAAGTAACGCCTGAGTGTCAAACAGGTAAGTTGTTCCGTCTACGTAACAAAGGCGTTAAGCCTGTTCGTGGTGGCGCTGTTGGTGATTTGATCTGTCGTGTGACAGTGGAAACCCCCGTTAAACTGACTGAACGTCAAAAAGAATTGTTAAAAGAGTTGGAAGACACTATGTCTGATGGTGAAGAGCACTCTCATTCACCTAAGCAAAAGTCTTGGTTTGACGGTGTGAAAAACTTCTTTGATGACATCAAGAAGTAAGCATTAGCTCACGACAAACAAGCTCTCACAAAACCCGCTGTCTTTTTAGGTAGCGGGTTTTTTTATGCTCAAATCTCAAACTTTAATTTGAGCTGGAGAGGGGTATGTCGACATTAGCTGCTTTGTAACGCTTGCCTGTTCATAGGATAAATAGCGATGGATTGTATAGAGTTGTGAATACAATGCTGGGTAACGAACGAGGTGAGAGCTACGAAGGGAAGGAGTAGTACGTTGTGATTTGGTGTTTTTCAGGCAATAAAAAAGGAAGCCTAAGCCTCCTTTTTTATTCAGTGATTGCTTACTAGTTATTTTCTAACATGTAATCAATTGCACTTTTGATTTCGTCATCGCTACAGTCAGCACATGTACCACGAGCTGGCATGGCATTAAGACCGTTTAACGCGTTGCTTAGTAGAGATGCTTCACCTTTAGCTACACGAGGAGCCCAGTCATCAGCAGAACCGAATTTAGGCGCGCCAGCTACACCGATAGAGTGACAAGCTACGCAGAAAGTACCGTAAATAGATTCACCATCACGTGGGCCGTCAGAACCACCTGCAGCCGCTGCAGAAGCAACTTCACATTCTTCACCAGCAATACAAACTTGGCCAATAGGGGTAATACGTGCTGCAATTTCTTCTGAACTTTGGCCGTAAGCGCTAACAGTTGAGCTTAAAAGAGCAGAGAAGGTCGCAACACTTAGCAAAGCTAAGACCTTGCGGCTAAGAAAATTGGTTAACAAACTCACAATGGTTTCCCTCAATCAGAAATAGTGTACTTAAGAAATAATGTATTTATAGGTACATAAACGGAGGCAAGTATAGCGATAAAATGATCTGCTTGGAATAAAGCCTGTATTAGATTTGTGCAAAAGAGGTCATATATCAAAGAAAAGTATCTGAATTCTCAGCTATTATTAATGTATAACGGAAATGAGAATCATTCCATCTATTTTATCTTATCTCATTACCTTTTGTTACAGGGATTTGCTTAGGGAGAAGCTGACACCAGTGTTATAAAAATACTGAACCATGTTTCGTTTTAAGTAGTCGAAAGGCGATATATGTCATCTTTTTTAAGTACACTCAATCAAAAAGTTATATTGGCAGCCTTACTTTGCCTTCTGCCAAGCATTTTTATCTCCTTCAATAATGTGTGGAATACCTATAACACACAGCTATCAAAACTAAGGGGTGACACGGATTTCTTTGCGGAACAGATGATGAACCTCCAGCGTCAGCAGATTAACCGTGCTGAAAGCTATTTAAAGTCATTAGCGAACACTCCTGAGATTCTTTCTGGCCATACTCAAACCTGCCAAAACTTTTTAGCTCAGCAAGTTGAGTTAAACGATCTATTTTCCAATATAGGCTCGCCTCTGGTAACAGGCGAATTAACCTGTAATGGCACACCTTTAAATCGAGTGGTGAATGTAAAAGACAGGCCTTATATTCAAAAAGCCATTCAGCAAGCAAGTTTCTCTATTAGTAAGTTAATAGAAGACAGGGCAACCCATGCTTTAAGTATTAACCTTGCTCAGCCAGTATTTGATAAAACATCCGGTGAAATTACTCGTCTAGTGGTTGGGGTTTTACCTTTTGAGTGGTGGCAAAACCTGTTAAATGATGCCAATCATGAAAATCTGATGAGCTTTATTACTGATAAAGGCGGAAATGTTATCGCGCGTTTTGGGGAGAGATCCCCATTATTAGGCCAAACTTTTAATCCGGATTCAGACTTCAATAAGGACTTTGTTTTAGTCGAAAAACAGTTTGTTAGGGGAAATGCTAATCAGGATTTATCTTTAGCCTTTTGGGTGGCATTACCTAAACAGCAGGCTTATCAAGAGGCCAAAGGTGCGTTTATAAAAAGTGTTTTAATCATAATGATTGGCTTGCTTGTGTCAGGTCTTATTCTCGTTTTCTCGGCCAAGTTTTTATTTATCCGTCCTGTTTCGTCTTTATTAGACGAATTTGATTCCGGCACAAATTCTCACTCTTCAATTATGGGGATAGAAGATCTGGATGAAAGTATTAAACAAATTGCGTTAAGGCAGCAGCAAACTAAGCAGAACTTATCCTCTACTGAGCAGGAACTTATTCAGGCTTATCATAAGCAAGATATGATCTTAAAAAGCGTTTCAGTTGGTATCGTGGAATTAGATAAAGCGTTAAATGTTTTATCATTTAGTCGTCGTTGTCAGTCTTATTATCGTGTTTTAGAAAAAGATATTAAAAATTGTCACCTAGATGCTTTAAATGAATTAACTTATTTTTATCAGGTGAATGATTTCCAATCTATTTATCAAGCTTTAGAAGAGCAGAATAAAGATGTCATCGAAGTGATTAGTCGCACTGATCGTAAAATGACTCAATACAGTGATGCTAGCACCATGTACTTTAAATGGGCGATCAGTCGAGTGAACTTTGAAGGTTCTGAAGCCCACTGGGTTGCTGTGGTTGAAGACATGACAGAGCATCAACTCAAGCAGGAAAACTTAGCAGAAAGAGCCTCCACGGACTGGCTAACCAAGTTGCCAAATCGCTATGCCATTATGAAGATGATAGATGACGCTATCAGGCGAGATTCAAACACTGGTTTTACCTTGGCTTTATTTGATTTAAATGGCTTCAAACTTATTAATGATAGCTTTGGCCATGATGTAGGTGATGCGCTCATTATTGCCTTATCTCAACGGATGGAAAGCTTACTACTTGATGATGAACATATAGGTCGTTTAGGGGGAGACGAATTTTTGCTCTACCTACCAAGACGACAAGCAATCAATCGTATCCAGTTTTTACAGCATTGCTTTTTTGAACCGATTGAAGTCATGGAGCGTACCTTTAACTGTAGCGCCAGCGCAGGTATTTCGGTTTATCCTAAAAATGGCAATGATGCCCTTGGTTTGATTCGTTGTGCTGATTTAGCCATGTATGAAGCGAAGCAAAGTACCAAAAATGACAGTGTTTATTATGATACTGAGCTAGAGAAAAAAAGTATCAAGCGCTATGAAATTGAAAGTGCGATCCGTTATGCCTTATCCAATAACGAGTTTAAGCTACATTATCAACCTGTGGTGAATCCGACAAATAATGAAATTCTGAGTGTCGAGGCTTTAATTCGTTGGCACTCATTAAGCCAGGGAACCATCTCACCTGCTGTCTTTATTCCTATTGCAGAAGAATCTGGTTATATCAACCTGATTGGTCACTTTGTCCTTGAGCAGGTTCTGGAAGATTTGCCTCAGCTTAAACAGATTTATGGTGAGAAGGTTTGCATCAATATGAACCTTTCGCCTCATCAATTAAAAGATGCCATTTTAATTGAAAGGCTGACGACACTTGCTGAGCAAGAAGAGAAGGTGAACTCTTTAATCTTAGAAATTACCGAAAGCACCCTGGTTGATGAAGAGGCTGTGCTTTGCTTAAGACAGTTGCAAATATTAGGTTACAAGATTGCCTTGGATGATTTTGGTACAGGCTTCTCAAGTTTGAGCCATATTGCCAAGATGCCAATTCATATTCTGAAAATAGATCAAAGTTTTATTTCACAATCCAAACATTCTGATCGAGACCTTATATTGTTAAAAAATATTATTACCATGGCGCGAGATTTGGAATTAAAAATTATTGCTGAAGGTGTGGAATATAGTGACCAAGCAAATCAGCTAATTGAGTTTGGTTGTTTCCATATGCAGGGTTATTTGTATGCTAGGCCTAAACCCCTTGAGGAATTGGATTTGAACTGTATGAAGGGCACAGAAAATTAATTAAGTGAGGTTTGAGATCAAACAAATAGGATAAATAAACTGTCATCACTTTTTGGTGATTTTTTATTGTTTTAAATTTGCAGTGACTTTGATAGTTTTGAACATGATTGAGCTGAACAAGGATTAGCTTAATTGCATATGGGATATTAACTTTGCTAATGTAATGCATCTTTTAAGCGGTAGGAGACCCAATAAGTGCAGCTAAACTCTAAGGTAAGTAAAAAAATATTACTCGCATTATTAGTTTGTGTATTACCTGGAGTTATTCTTTCATTTAATAATGTTTGGCGTACTTATCAGTCTCATTTACAAAGCCTTAATGGCGATGCTAACTTCTTTGCCGATCAACTTATCGTGCAGCAAACCGCCAAAATACAGCAGGCTAAGTACTTTCTGACAGAGTTAAGTCAGTTCCCCGAAATTCAAAACCCACATTACTCTGGCTGTAAGGTACTGCTCGAACGGCAACTTCATCTTATCCCTATTTTTACCAGTATTGGTGTACCTACTCCAACTGGTGAGCTAATTTGTAGTGCCAGTTTAGATGGTGACCTTAATTTTTCAGCTAACAAACCTTATTTTGAAAATGCCATTCGTTATCGTAATCTCACCATCAGTAATTTAGACCGAGATGGGATTGATCACGAGCTGCATATCCACATGGCCTACCCCATTGAAGATAAAAAAGGCAATGACCTCTTGGGGGTTGCTGTTGGCTCCATGTCCTTTTCATGGTGGCAGGAAAGCTTAGCCGAATTTGAAAAAACAAATGGCCAAGTTCTTGCCTTTATTACCGATGAAAGCAATAAGGTAGTGGCAAGTTACGGGGAGTTCGCGCCGAGTGAAGGTGATGAGCTACCCAAGCAATATCAAGCATCTTACAAGCAAGATTACGACCTACTTGATGGCGCCTTGCAAAGTGTTGATATATCAGACAACCATTATATTTTTGCCCAACGTAACCTTATTAGAGCCAATGAGAACTCAGAATTGTCTCTGACATTTTGGGTCGCTTTACCAAGTGAAAAAGGCTACCAAGCCGCTCTGCATGATCTGGTGAGTGATATTACGCTAATCCTGATAGGCCTTATGGTGTCTTGCTTTCTGCTTTGGATGTTTGCGCGTTTTATCATAATGAACCCAATGGCGAGCTTATTGGCTGAGTTTTCAAACAAGTCCTCAGACAAGGGTAAACAGCTTTCTATTCATCAACTTGATGACAGTATCAGACAGATTCTCAAGCAGCAAAAAAATACCGCCAAGCATTTATCCGTCACAGAACAGCAATTGATACTGGCTTATCAAAAACAGGATCTCATCCTAAACAGCGCCTCTGTCGGTATTATTGAGTTTGATCAAGATATTCAGATTCTGTCTTATTCGCAGCGTTGTCAGGAATTCTTCCAAGTCACAGAAGAGCAAATACAACATAGCCACTTATCCGCTTTAGCTATGTATGCAGGTAGCCGCCAATGTAATGAGTTTGACCCCTTATTAGAACGTTTTGACAGTCATGGGGATAAAGACTTTATCTTGGTAACCAAGAGTTTGCGTGGCCGACAGCAAGAACCAGAAGAACTCTATTTTAAATGGCATCTAACTCGGGTTGAATCTGAAGCGTCTCAAACAAAATGGGTCGCGGTTATTGAGGATGCCACAGAGCAAGAAAATGTGAAGCGCTCACTCTCAGAAAGAGCTAGTCATGACTGGCTAACCAAGTTACCTAATCGTTATTCAGCGATGGGCTCCATCGAAGACTCAATTAAATCGCCTTATGTAGATCAGTTCTATCTTGTCTTATTTGACCTAAATGGCTTCAAACTCATTAATGATACCTTTGGACATGATGTGGGTGATGCCCTGCTAATTGGCTTGTCGGAGAGAATGAACTCACTGTTAGAACCAAACGAGCGTTTAGCTCGTTTTGGTGGTGATGAGTTTTTACTCTTTATCCCTGGCCAACAGTTATTGTCACGAATTAACTTTCTACATAAAGAGATCTTTGCCTCTATCAGAATTCAAAATAGAGATTTCCATTGTGCTGCCAGTGCCGGTATCGCGGTTTATCCAAAAGATGGTACAGATACCATGACCTTGATAAAACGTGCTGACCTTGCCATGTACGAAGCTAAGCATAAGCAGTCGATTGATTGCGTGTGCTATCGCCCTGAAATGGAAAACCAAGGGGTCGAAAGGTATGAGATGGAAAGCGCATTACGCTATGCCTATGATCATGATGAATTTAGTTTGAATTATCAGCCCGTGGTGAACCCTGGTCAAAAGCGTATTATGAGCGTTGAGGCGCTGATTCGTTGGCAATCTGCTTCTAAAGGCTGGGTTGGGCCAGATAAATTTATCACTGTGGCAGAAGAGATGGGCTTGATAAACCAGATTGGTTTATGGGTGATAAAGCAAGCACTGTCTGATCTTGAAGAGGTTAAGCGCATCTTTGGAGAAGAGGTCTGCATCAATGTAAACCTTTCTCCCCATCAACTTAAAAACTCAGCGTTAACTAATGAGCTTGTGGCATTAGCCGAACAAAAACCTAGCCTGATGAATAATCTCATCTTAGAAGTGACAGAAAACGTATTAATTAATGATGCGTCTGTAGATCGCATTTATAAATTGCGTAAAGCAGGTTATCGCATTGCGCTAGATGACTTTGGTACTGGCTTCTCAAGCTTGAGTCACATTGCCCGAATGCCAATTGATATCTTAAAAATTGACCAAAGTTTTATTGCTCGATTTGATGACAGTGAAAGGGACAGACTGCTGCTTAAAAACATAGTGGCGATGGCGAAAGATTTAGACCTTCACATAGTTGCAGAAGGCATAGAAAGTGAGCATCAGGCGAACCAGTTAGCTGATATGGGTTGTCCAAATATGCAGGGTTATTTCTTCTCTAAACCGAAAGCACTCAATGACTTCGAAGCAAGCTTTGCTTTGGGTTACTCACTTGATTCGGTTGAGCAAGGTACGTCGACTGCCCAGAGCAAAAAAGTTACACAAACGATTGAAGGTGAAGTGGAAGTTGTGGATTAAGTGCTCAAACCTAGCCGTTTAAACTGGGCTGTTTTTAGCCAGAGCTTTAAGGTTAAATGGATCTCTCAACCCTTTGTACCTTATTAGGCGATAAAATTAACCATGACTGATTCTACACATCTAGTGTGCCAAGCGTGCTTAGCCGTCAACCGTATTCCAAGCTCACGCCTTGCTGACTCTCCAAAATGCGGTAAGTGCCAGACTCCTATCTTTAATGCTAAGCCTATTGATTTAACCGCAGAAAATTACCAAAAACATTTACAGCGTAACGATGTGCCTGTACTCGTGGATTTTTGGGCGCCCTGGTGTGGTCCTTGTAAAATGATGGGGCCGCAATTTGAGCAGGCTGCAGGTCAATTAGAGCCTAAGGTTCGTCTTGCTAAAGTGAATACAGAAGCCGAGCAACAGCTAGGTGCTCAGTTGAATATTCGTAGTATTCCGACCTTGATTATTTTTAAAGGTGGCAAAGAAATCGCACGTCACTCCGGCGCTATGGTTGCTGCAGACATTATCAAGTGGACGCTAAGCTATACGGGTTAAAAACTGAATGAAATAACAAACCTAGCCAAAATGAGTGGTGCTTCTCATAAGCAGCCACTCATTTGAGAAATGACTGAATAAGTTCTGGTAACTATTAGATATTTCATTAAAATACCCTGCACTTAAGCTCATTCTCATTTAGAGTTTAACTGCACCATGCGCCCGTAGCTCAGCTGGATAGAGCGTCGCCCTCCGGAGGCGAAGGCCGGAGGTTCGAATCCTCTCGGGCGTGCCATTTTCTTAGATACAACCTTTTCCCAGCGTTTACTTTTTTAATACCTTTAGAATTAATTCAGTCAGCTCATGTAAATATTGGGTATTTGCACGATTCTTGGTGATTATCATGCGCCAATAAATCATGCTGCCGAGTAAGTCTAATATCATCTCAATATTAGTATCTTGGCTAATCTCATTGCGCTCGATCGCTCTTTGAATGAGCGTTTCACCACTTTGCCTTCTTTGTATTTGTACATTGCCTCTTATCGCTTGTGTGAGGGTTGGGTTACGTCCCATTTCAGCATGTAAATCAGGTAGGATTCGTTTAATCTTCCTATGTCTCAGTAAACGTCTAAGTTGCTTAAGTAACTGAAAAATATCTTCTTTTAAACTTCCCGTGTCGGGGATGTATATGAGGTCAGTACCTACTTTATTGACTAACTCAGTGACCAACTCGAATTTTGAAGGCCAGCGTCTATAGATGGCTGCTTTACCGACACCCGCTCTTTTCGCGACAGATTCAAGTGAAATAGAGGCATAACCTTTCTCTACCCATTCTTCGAATAGTGCTTTTTCTATGGCTAACGTAACGGACTCTTGTTTTAGCGCTGCACCACTTAGTTTTCGTTTTTTATCATCGATACTCTTGCGTTCCATCGTAAATTCACTATAGTTTATTTAATTCAATGATACGCAATCGTTCCGACGTAATGCAAGGGGAATAAAATGAAACATACTGAGCAAGTCATAGATGGCTTTTCTAGCATGCTGAAAAAAGCATTGGGTACCAAGTTAGACCCAAGCGCTAACCATTTTTTGGATATGGTGTCTGATGATATTGAAATGGAATTCCCATATGCCCATGAAGGCTGTATCAAGCGTATAAATGGGCGCTCTGACTTAGAGCGTTATCTCACAAAGGTCGCGAGTTTGATTCAGTTTGAATCTATGGGTGAGCCATTAGTTCATCATACGTTAAATGAAAATACCGTCATTATTGAATTTACCTGTAAAGGAGTAGGGGTCAAAACAGGTAATCCATACGATCAAAGCTACATTTCTGTCATTACCTTGGAACAAGGCAGAATTAAACGTTATCAGGATTACTGGAACCCACTCATCGTAGCTTCTGCATTGGGTGATGTAAGCGAACTAAGTGATATTGGAGGTGATTTAAAATGACAGTATTAGTGACAGGGGGAACAGGAAAAACAGGTAGCAGGATAGCGCAACGCCTTATCGCATTAGATCAAGATGTACGAGTTGCTTCCCGCTCAAATAGCGCTTTTAAAGGAGCGCAAAGTGTTCAGTTTGATTGGTACGATGATCGAACGTTTGCTGAGGCTGTGGAAGGTGTGCAGAGTGTCTATCTACTTGCCCCTGCGAATGAACCAGAGCCATTAGAGGCTATGAAACCTTTTATTGACTATATGCTTGCTTATGGCGTCAAGCGCTTTGTTTTACTAAGTGCTTCATCTTTGCCTAAAGGTGGTGTCATGATGGGAGCCGTGCATGCTTATCTCGAAGACGTTGCGCCTGAGTGGGCTGTTTTAAGGCCTACATGGTTTATGCAAAACTTTTCTGAACAACAGCACCTGTATACGATTAATGATGACTGTTGTTTTTATTCAGCGACAGGTGATGGGAGAGTGCCTTTTATTGATGTGAACGACATTGCAAATGTTGCGGTGGAGGCTTTAATCAGTGATGAAGCTTTGAACCGTGATCTGATTTTAACTGGCCCACGTGCGTTGACTTATGATGAAGTCGCAATGATCATTTCAAAGGTAAGTGGTAAGCAAATAATGCATGTAAAACTCTCGGAGAGTGCTTTAATAGAGCGCTTTGAGCATAACGGCATGGCTCAAATTTACGCTCAAGCATTAGCTAAAATGGATACAGGCATTTCGCAAGGGTCTGAAAACAATGTGACAAACGAAGTGGCTAATTTGACTCAGATAGCACCAAATAGCTTTGATGTATTCGCTCAATCTGTTGCTAAAGTGTGGCAATAGGTTTGCACTCTTTTATAGCAAAAAATGTACTTTTTGTTGGCTGAATAGGGTTTTTTCTAAACCGCTTAGCCTGGTTTTAGGATGATAAAAAAGTACTTTTTTGCTTACTTTGTTGCAGATATAGCTAAAATATCTCTTCGTATAATTTAATAGTCTAAAGCTGAAAATGACCGCAAAATGCCTTTCAGTCAAGCTAGTGTTATTTCTCTCCTTGCCCTTATTCATCTGGCTTGAATCTGCTATCTTACTCTTCTGAATTAACTGCTTGTTACTCATGATGATTTCTATGTCTTAGAGTCACTGAATACTTGGCTTTAAGTCAATTTTGACGCGTATTTTTAATACGAGAGAAGCGATATTTTGAGCATAAAATACAGGTGATGAACGAACCAAAATCTAGCATCGAAGAGCATCTTTTTGGTGCGAGTTAGAAAAAAATATTGAACATCCGAAACGTTTTGGTTTATATTTATCCAAATCGTTTCGGATTGATTTGAAACGAAAGAGGTTGAGATGGAAAAGAAAAAGAAGAAAGCCACATTAAAATCAATTGCACAGCATTTGAATATTTCAGTAACAACCGTGTCTAGGGCGTTGTCTGGATACAATGATGTGAATGCGCAAACTCGTCAGCAAATTCAAGAAGCCGCAGATCTCTTGGGTTATGTGCCGAACTTAGCGGCCCGTAGATTAGTGACGGGTAAAAGCGATGCAATTGGTATTTTATTGCCTGTTTCCTATGGAGACATGCGAGATCACTTCTTGAGCCATTTTTTATTGCACTTTGGTCAATCTCTTTACGCACACAATCCGAATTTAGATTTAATTGTTTCCTATGCCCCAGAAGGGGAGAAGGAGCTGGCAACATACCAACGCTTTATTGATAGTCAGAGAGTAGATGCTTTTGTCGTTCTTAGGTCTCGCATGGATGACGCTAGGGTCGAGTTATTAAAAGAGCAAAAAGTGCCATTTGTTACCCATGGTCGTACTCAATGTTCTGATGATCATAACTGGATAGATACAGATGCCAGAGCAGGTTTTGACCTTGCGACACAAAGCTTGATTGATAAAGGTCATCAAAGAATCACCTTATTGAACTTGCCAGAAAGAATGTTTACTTCTCACTTGCGAGTGGAAGGGTATGAAGATGCGATTGCACGTGCTGGATTAGAATCAAGCATACATACCATGGAAATGAATGATGAGATCCCTTACCAAGTCGCCTTAGATTTATTAAAAGCGGACAAGGCGCCGACAGGCTTTGTTTGTGCCTCAGATGTGATTGCTCATCAGGTGGTTAAAGCGGCGAAAGAGCTTGGTATTGATCCTTGTAAAGATATTCAAATTATTGGTTGTGATGATCTTCCCCTCTCACATTTAGGGGATCCAACTATCTCTACTTTGAGAACTTCTCTGGATGATCATAGCCAGGCCATTATTAAAATTTTGCAATCGGAATTGAATGGTCAGATTTTTATTCCGAGAAATAAGTTAATCAATTACGAATTAGTAGAACGCCAAACCAGCAATCAAGCATTTTCGCCTGATGGCTAGTCTGAATCTGGCTTTAACCTGAGTTAGGGCCTTTAAAAAGTCGCTTGTGCGATTTAAAGAAATGATAGGACTTTAAAAATGATAAAAAAAATAATTTTGCCAATCTTATTAGGATCTTCCATTGCTTCGGCAAGTGAGGTCGTTTTTTATTCGACTCAAGCCAATCCCTTGAAAGAAGCGGATGCCATGCGAAATGATGTACTCATCAATTTTGATGGTGACGTGAAATTCCTTCCACAAGAAGCCGGGCCATTCTTTTCTCGTATCGAAGCTGAATCTCGTTCCAACTCAGTTTCTTTGGGTGTATTAGGTGCACTGCATGGCCAGTTCCCTCAAATCCAAGGATCACTAGATTCCATTGATGATGTACTAGCCAGCGTGCCAAAAATTAAAGCCAACAACACCATGAGTGAACTGGGTAAGTTGGGCGCTAGCGAACAAAAATATATCCCTTGGATGCAAGCAACCTACATAATGGCGGCGAACAAAAAAGCCCTACCTTATTTACCAAAAGGGGCTGATGTTAACGCTTTAACCTATGATGAGCTTGCGACTTGGGCTGCTAATATTAAAGAAGCAACAGGTAAAGCGAAACTTGGTTTTCCTGCGGGTGAAAAAGGCCTGATGCACCGCTTCTTACAAGGTTATTTATACCCTTCATTTACTAACTCTGTTGTGACTGATTTCCGTGGCGACGATGCTAAAGCTATGTGGCAATGGTTCCGTGATCTTTGGCAAGATGTTAACCCAAGATCAACGGCTTATAACTTGATGCAAGAGCCGTTACTGACTGAAGAAGTTTGGATTGCCTTCGATCATACCGCACGTTTAAAAGATGCATTTGACCAAAGGCCAGATGACTTTATCGCTTTCCCAGCCCCTTCTGCTAAAGCTGGCCGTGGTTTCATGCCTGTTATTGCAGGTCTAGCGATTCCTAAAGGAACGCCAGATAGAGCGGCTTCTGCTGAATTGATTAAGTACCTGTCTGAGCCAGAAGTGCAAATCAGAACCCTTAGAGCAACCGGTTTCTATCCTATCGCTGACGTTGAGCTACCGGCTGACCTGCCTGCCAATGTAAGAATTGCAGGTAAAGCGATTGCCACTCAAGCGGGTTCACCAGATGCCTTGCCATCTATGCTTCCTGTTGGTTTAGGTGATCTAAGTGGTAAGTTTAGTAAAACCTATAAAGATACCTTCCAACAAATCGTTTTGCGTAATGCCAACATAGACAAGATCCTTGATCGTCAGGCGACAGTCTTGAAAACCATCATGGTAAGTGCCAACGCACCTTGCTGGGCACCAGACAAGCCAAGTAATGGTGTATGTCCAGTTAACTGATTTCTTAAGTAAGTTGCGATTCTCGTCTCACATTTAAATTGTTTTCTCCTCATGTTGAGGCGGGAAGGACTTTTTGCACCTTCCTTAAGTGTTTAAATAGATTTCAGGATGCCCTATGAATAGTAAGACATACCCTTATTTGCTGATTGCTCCGAGTATCTTATTTTTACTCGCTTTCTTTATTTACCCTTTTATCGAAGTCTTTTTACAGGCCTTCACCACCAGTGATGGTGAGCTAGGTTTGGCAAACTTCGATACCATTTTTAATGACTTTAATTTCTTACCTTCATTAAGCAATACCCTGATCCTTGCATTAGTGGTAGTACCGACTCAGCTATGTATGGCGGTTGGTATGTCTTTAATGATCTCTAAGATGAAAAAGGGACGCGATACCGTACTTTATATCTGGACCATCCCGCTTGGTATTTCAGATTTGGCGGCGGGTATCGTTTGGTTAGCCTTGCTTGATCAGAACGGTTTCCTGAATAGTTTCTTATTCTCTGTTGGTATTATTGATGGGCCAGAGAGTTGGCTTAACTACAATAATCCTGTGGCTATCTTTGCCGCCATAGTGTTTGCCGAAATCTGGCGTGCGACAGCGATTCTGCTAGTCATCATTGTTTCCGGTATTGGTCTGATTCCGAAAGAATACTATGAAGCAGCAGAAATCTTTGGTGCTAATGCCTGGGTGCGTTTATGGAAAGTAACCCTACCTCTATTAAGACCTAGTCTACAAACGGCTTTGATTCTACGGACCTTGTTAGCCTTCGAAGTCTTTGCCGTTGTCATGCTACTAGGCGGAACCAATATGCCTGTCTTGATGGGTGAAGCCTTCAACTGGGCGTTTGAATATCGAGATGCGGGTGCTGCTGCCGCTTATGCTGTGGTGATTTTGGGCTTATCGATTGTTTTCACTTTGTTTTATCTAAAAGTATTACATGTGCCTAAGGAGGCCCAAGTATGAGCCAGTTTGAGCAAGATGCATTGTTAGAAAAAGAAATGCTTGCCGCAAATAAACGCAAAAAAGCTTGGCGTTGGTTATTTATCAGTGGCACTGCTTTTATGGTGTCTTGGATAGTATTTCCGATTTACCTCTTGGTTGTTAGCGCATTAAGTTCTGCTGAAGTGGTAAATGGTTGGCCAAAGGCATTTGTGCCTGAGTTCGACATGGAAACCATGGCCTTCTTTATGAACTACTACGGTGTGCTAGATGCCTTAAAGAACTCCTTGATCGCTGCCGTTTTCACCATGGTGATTTCGATTGGATTAGGTACACCTGCGGGTTATGCCTTGGCTCGTTTTGAGTTTCGCGGAAAGAACACATTTAGGTTACTTATCCTATTAACCCGTGCTTTCCCTATGCCTTTGCTGGCATTACCTCTGGCCGTTATTTTTATCAATATTGGCCTTGATGACACCTTGTTTGGTTTATCTCTGGTACACGCCGCTTTGGCCTTGCCATTTGCCGTTTTGATTACTTCAAGTTTGTTTATGGGGATTCCCGTTGAGCTTGAAGAGGCGGCTTGGGTATTAGGTTGTAACCGCTGGCAAGCGTTTGTCAAAGTCGTTATGCCTTTGGCGCTACCGGGTCTGACTGCGTCTGCTGTCTTTGCCTTTGTTATTTCTTGGAATGAGGTGTTCGCCGCGGCGGTATTGACCATCAATAACCAAACACTGACGGCTTTCTTGGTACAAAGTTTGTCTTCCTCTCCCGCAGAAGTGAAGTTCGCAGGGGGGCTGATTTTGATCGTACCGGCCATTCTCTTCTTATTCGTTGTTAGAAAGTATTTATTCAGTATGTGGGGGATCGCAAACCGCTAAATGAACCGCTTTTTACCATATTGATATGTATTTTTAGGAATGACTTATGACAGCAATAGCAATTGAAAATGTTAAAAAATCCTTCGGTGATGCGCATATATTAAAGTCGGTATCACTTGAGATTAAGCATCAGGAATTTACCGTTCTATTAGGCCCGTCTGGTTGTGGTAAATCCACCCTGTTGCGCATTATTGCAGGGCTTGAGAGCCAAGACACAGGCACGATAAAAATCGGTGATCGTGTCGTTTCTCACCTGCCTCCTAAAGCACGAAATGTAGCTATGGTGTTCCAGAACTATGCGGTTTTTCCTCACATGACAGTGTTTGAAAACATTGCATTTGGTCTGAGAATGAAAAAAGCACCAGAGGCCAAAGTAAAAGCCAATGTTGAAAAGTTTGCATCACTTATGCACATAGATCACCTGCTTGAACGTTATTCTGGCCAACTATCCGGTGGCCAAAGGCAGCGTGTTGCTGTGGCCCGTGCTCTTGCAGTAGAACCTGATGTTCTCTTGATGGATGAGCCTTTATCTAACCTAGATGCACTTTTACGTTTGCAGATGCGTGCCGAGCTTAAATCTGTTTTGGCGGCATCAAAAACCACCACGGTTTATGTTACCCATGATCAGGTAGAAGCCATGAGTTTGGCCGATCGAATCGCTGTCATGAATGCCGGTCGTATTGATCAATATGATCTACCCGATGAAATTTACACAAATCCAGCGACAGAATATGTAGGTAGCTTTATTGGTAACCCGCCGATGAACTTTATCTCACCTGAATTTCAAATTGGCGATGTGCCAGCAGGTGCGACTCAGCTAGGCATTCGTCCAGAAGATTTTAACGTCTCTACCATAGCTCAAGATAATTACTGGCCAATCAAGGTACTAACCAAAGAGAGGCTGGGTTCTCACCAGCAGCTTTCTGCTGAATTAAATGGCCAGCTTTTTCGGGTAAACATTGCCAATGAAATCGATGTGGAAAGTGGCAATACCCTTTATTTACAACCTAAAGACGATAAGAAACGTTGGTATACAGAAAGTGGGAAGATCATTCTATGAGTCAAACTGAGCAGTTAATTAGCGAAGCTAAGCGCGTCCTTAAAGAAAATGACCTTGGCGGTTATACAGTACCAACGAAAGGTTTGTATCCTTTCCAATGGAACTGGGATGCTGGCATCACAGCATTAGGCTGGTTGCACATTGATGAGAAAAGGGCATGGGCTGAGTTTGAAACCTTGTTTAAAGGCCAGTGGGAAAATGGCATGGTGCCTCATGTTGTATTCCATCAAGATTCAGATGATTACTTTCCAGGGCCAGACCAATGGGGTGTTGTTGGTAACCCGCCAAGTACCTCTATTTCACAACCGCCATTATTAGCGACTATGGTCCGTATGATTTATGAGCAAAGTCAGGATAAAGACTTGGCTCAAGCAAAATTAGACACGCTGCTACCTGGTCTAATCCGTTATCACCTATGGTGGTACCGTGAGCGTGATCCAGAGTCAACCGGTCTAGTATCAAGCTATCACCCATGGGAATCTGGCATGGATAATAGCCCTGCCTGGGACGATATCTTAGAGCGAGTACCACAAGCGACTCGTAGTTATCAAAGACGCGATTTAAGCCATGTTGATAGCAACCAGCGTCCTGTTAAAGCTGAATACGATAGATATGTTTACCTAGTGGACTTTTTTAAAGATAAGAAGTTTGACTATCAGACGATCCATGATGAATGCCCCTTCCATACAAAGGATGTGAGCTTAAACTCGGTTTTACAAAGAGCGACGAAAGACTTAATACACCTAAATGGCTTGGCTACTGAGCCAGTTAATCTAGATGAAATCATTCGTGGTGCTAATAAAGCTGATGTACAAATTCAGGCTTTGTGGGATGCAGAAAGACATCAATTTTTGAATAAAGATTATGCTGAGAATGCACCTATTCCAGTAAAAACCTCAGCAGGCTTTATGCCTCTTTATGGTCATAGTGCGACCCCAGAGCAAGCTAGCATTATGGCTGAGGAGATCAAGCTTTGGTTAGAAAAAGGGCCAAAAGGCTTGGCTTCGACTTATCCTGGCGAAGCCGTGTTTGATGCCAAACGTTACTGGCGTGGCCCTTCTTGGTTGCACATTAACTGGATGATTGCCGATGGCTTATCTCATTACGGTCATCATGATGTAGCAGCATTATTACAACAGGCGTCTCGTTCTATTATTGAGCAATCAGGTTACTGGGAGTATTTTGACCCAGAAACAGGTGAAGGTTGTGGTGGTTCAAACTTCTCTTGGACAGCGGCAATTGCTCTTCATTGGTTAGTTTGACCTTGACCAAAGGCCCTGACCAATCGCGGTTGGGGCTTTTTTATATCGCTAGTAGGTAAGAAAGTGGTAAATCCAGAGAGTTTTTTAAAGGCGTTATTTAATCAGGCAGTGAAAACAGCCCACCCTGATACACACTTGGCTTCGGCCTTATCAAGTTTAGATAAAACCAGTCAGGGCAGAACCATCATATTAGGTGCGGGTAAAGGTGCTGCGGCGATGGCGGCAATTGCTGAAAACTACTTTGAAGGGCAGGTTGAAGGCTTAGTGGTAACGCCTTATCAGCATGGTTGCCCTACCAAAATCGTTGAAGTGGTTGAAGCCGCTCATCCTGTACCAGATGATGCTGGGCAAGAAGTAGCACGCAGAATCTTGGCTCTAGTGGCAGACCTTAAACCAGAAGATAGAGTTATCTTTCTTGTCTCTGGCGGTGGCTCTGCATTATTAGTTTTACCTGCTGATGGCATCGATTTAAAAGAGAAGAAGCGCATTAATAAGCAGCTTCTTTACTCGGGTGCCAGCATTGATGAAATTAACTGTGTACGTAAAAAACTCTCTCAAGTTAAAGGTGGCCGTTTAGCGCTACATTGTGCCCCTGCGACTGTTCATACCTTCGCTATTTCTGATGTGCCAGGAGACTCTCCTAGTGTGATTGCTTCCGGTCCGACAGTGGAAGATGACACCAGTATCGAAGCGGCACTTGAGGTGCTAGCGCGCTATAACATTCATGTTTCCAGTGCTGTGACGGCTTACCTTG
Source organism: Marinomonas sp. SBI8L (assembly GCF_001624705.1). GTDB lineage: Bacteria > Pseudomonadota > Gammaproteobacteria > Pseudomonadales > Marinomonadaceae > Marinomonas. The sequence continues at coordinate 200,973 of NZ_JSEO01000005.1, read as the reverse complement.
AACAACAAGATAAACTGGATTATCGACACTTACCTAAGCGCAATAGCTTTGAGATTATCAGTACCCCGCAAATGTCTTTAGATGCAGCCGCAGAGTTTGCTTTATCTCAGGGTATTACGCCTTTGATTTTAGGCGATCTTGAAGGTGAATCCAGTGATGTTGCTAAAGTGCATGGAGGGATTGCTAGACAAGTCTTACATTATGCTCAGCCAATCAAACCACCTTGTGTCATTATCTCTGGTGGCGAAACCACGGTAACGGTAAAAGGCCGTGGCCGTGGTGGTCGTAATGCGGAATTTTTATTAGCGCTTACCTTAGACCTTAAAGGCAAAAAAGGCGTATCTGCGATTGCTTGTGATACGGACGGAATCGACGGGTCTGAAGATAATGCCGGCGCTATCATGCTGGCTAACACCTATGACAAGGCTTTGAGCAAGCAGTTGAACCCTAGAGCCTATTTAGAAAATAATGATGGTTATAGCTTCTTTGACGCTTTAGATGCCTTAATCGTGACTGGGCCTACTAGAACGAATGTAAATGATTTTCGCGCTATCTTGATTCAAGCCTAAGCAAAAGCTTTTCATCAAAGACACTGAATCAAAAAACACGCTATTAAAGAGATGGCCTTGCTCTATTTGCTGCCCTAAATAAGCAAGGTTATTTCTTTTATCCTTTCTGTATTTCACATTTCTTCTTATTCTTCTCTTTCAAGGATTCGCTGTAATCTTGGACGGCTAATTTGCAGTATTTCACAAGCCTTGCCCTTGTGATTATTTACCTGAGAGAGTACCTGTTTCACATGAGTGTATTCTATCTGCTGCAAGCTACTGTCTTGCGTATCTGGGTGAGCTTGGTAAGTATTTTCTGACAGTGTGTCATCTTGTTTATGTTCGCGTTTTTGTCTGAGTTTCTGTTCTATATCGATAAACAAATCTTCCGTAAGTAGCTCACTAGGGCACAGGGCAACGGCCTTGATTAGGGTGTTTTCAAGCTCTCGCACATTGCCAGGCCAATGGTAGTCTGTGAGTAGATCCATAGCGCTTTTAGTTATCTTGCTTATTTTTTTACCTAGTTCCCTATTGGCTCGATATAACAGGGCAGGAACAAGTTCTTTTAAATCTTCTTTGCGCTCAAGCAGAGAGGGCAATTCAATTTGAACCACTTGTAGGCGGTAGTATAAATCCTCTCTAAAGCGTTTCTCTTTTATGGCCTGATCGAAGTTTAAATTGGTCGCTGAGATGATACGCACATCCGCCTGGTATTCAGTTTTACTACCAAGTGGTGTGTAGGTTTTCTCTTGTAGAACACGCAGTAGCTTGGCTTGTATTTGCGCGGAAAGCTCGCCCACTTCGTCTAAAAATAAGGTGCCACCTTGGGCTAACGCAAACTTACCCGCTTGATCAGAGACAGCGCCAGTGAAAGCCCCGCGTTTATGGCCAAAAAGCTCAGACTCTAACAAGTTATCCACTAAAGCGGCGCAATTTAACGCAACAAAAGGGGCACCCTCTGACATACCCGCTTGGTGTATGGCACGGGCGACCATTTCTTTACCTGTACCAGATTCTCCCGTAATTAACACGCTGGCCCGAGTGTGGGCGATTTTACCTATGGTTTTATAAACCTGCTTCATGGCATTGGATGACCCAACCATAGAATTGCCAAAGTTATCAGGCACGCTCAGGGTTTCAAGTTTGTCTTGATTAAGTTGGGCCAGATGCTGAGCCAAGGCGGTATTAATTGCCTGATCAAATTCATCTAAATCTATGGGCTTATGCAGATATTCATCGGCACCGTTTTGCATGGCGCTGATAGTGCTTTGCATATCCTGAAAAGCAGTAATCATTATGATGCGGCTAGTGGGGCTGACTTGCTTAAAGCGAGGAAGCGCTTCAATGCCAGACAAGCCTTGCATGCATATATCTAAGATGATGACATCCGGTTGATAGTCTTGTGCCAAACTGATGCCGCTGCTGGCATCGGCACTGGTTTCAACCTCATGACCTTGTGATTCTAAATGAAGTTGTAGGGTACGTCGTATGCCCTTGTCGTCATCACATATGAGTAACTTGCTCATAGCTTCCCTGCTTTGAATTTTGTGAATTAAGGGGCGCCATGTGAGTGGGAAGGGCAATACATACCTGTGTTCCTTCTTCACCCATAGGCTGCTTAGTTAAGATAGGGCGTATCTTGATCAAGCCTTGGTGTAGATCAAGAATGCCTTTAACAATGGCCAAACCTAGCCCTGTACCACTGGCTTTAGTGGTGAAAAAGGGCTCGAAAGCTTGTGTGATTATGTCGCTCTCAATTGGCTTACCCGTGTTAAAAATGCTCAACATGAGATAAGCCTGCTTGGCTTGGTCTTGTTGAGTTAAGTCTGAAGTCATACCTTGATCAATTAAATTCTCATCAAGCTCATACAGAGGTTGGTCCAGTAGAAGTAAATGGCTCTTAATTCTCACCAGCCTATGCCCAGAGCTTAAGGCTGCGGCTTGGGTGCCATTAGTCATTAGGTTTTGTATTGCCTGTTTTAACTTGGTTGGATCAGCAAATAGAGTCGGTAAGTTAGGTGTCAGCTCTAATGTGATGGCAACCTTATGCTCTCTTGCTAAACGCTCTTGAGGCATGAGTACCTGATTAACCAGCTTATTAAAGTCTAGCCATTGGGCTTGGTGCTTTTCAGGCTTTGAATAGGTTAATAAGTCAGCCAATATGGCTTCCATATAAGCCACTTGTTGGAGGGAAATTTGGCATAACTCATCTTGGTTTTTTCTCTGGTACATTTGCAGCACCATCTTGATAGAGCTAAGTGGGTTCCTAAGGTCATGGGCTATCATGCTTACCACCTTGCCTATGGCGGCGAGTTTTTCGTGTTGCAGGCGTTGATTCGTTTCTTGTTCAAGGGCTTGTGCAAGCGCCTTTTCTTGGCTGATGTCCTGCTTTACTCCCACGTAATAGAGGTTGTTGCCTTGTGCGTCTTTGACAGGTGAGATGACCGCTCTTTCCCAAAATAGAGAGCCATCTTTTTTCTTATTATGTAATTCCCCTCGCCACTCATTACCTGCTAGCAGTGCTTGCCATAGGGCATCATAATCCGCATTTTTCATTTCACCAGACTGTAAGAACTTAGGACTAATCCCTAAGACTTGAGACTCTTGATAGCCTGTTACCTCACAAAAAGTTGGGTTCACATAAATGATCTTGCCAGTTAGGTCTGTGATCATGACGCTATTTTGGCTCTGTTCCACCGCATGGTTTAGCTGTAATAGCTGGGCTTGAGCTTGCTCTTGCTGGGTGATGTCTTCTCCCACTAGAGTGAGAAGGCCTAATGGCGCTTGATTGATGTGCTCTGAAGCCGTTGGCTTCTGTAAAAAAGTGGTGGTCCAAGATAAGAGATGCACTTGCCCATACTTGTCTTGAATCACATCTTTAATACTGGCTTGATGATGACCTGATACAAGCGTGTTTTGCAGGGAGGTTTGTACCTGTTCCCTTAGTTCTAATGGAATGAAAAGACGTACCCAATCTTGCCCTATCACCTCTTTTTTCTCATAGCCCATGCGTTCTAAGAAAAGATCGTTGCAAAATACCACGCGACCTTTCTGATCCAGACTCACGGCCAACAATTGGATTTGTTCTAACACTTGACGAAACTGCTGCTCGTAGGCTCTTTGTTTGTCTTTTGCAAGATGGCGACTTTGGCTAAAAACTATGTAGAGGCAAGCACAGAAAGCCAGACTATAAAGTAAGAGATAAAAGATGAGGTATTGCTGGAAAAACTGCATACGTATTTGCTTAAAATACAGTTTTGAAAACGATGAAACTAGATGCCAAGGCTTGTTATCTGGTGCCATGCTGGTGGCGAAGGTGAGGTAAGCATCGGCGTTAACCAAGCGGCCGCTTGTTTGCTTGTTTAATAGGTTCTGGATATTGCTGGGAGGGTGCTGTGACGTATTAAAAAGAAACTCATTTTTAGCGCCATTAATATCGATAAAACTGAGTAAATTTGGGTTGAGATCAAGGCTAGCATTAGGCAGAGATTGCCCGTTAAACTCTGTTCGATTAAGAGGTTGCACCATAGCCGCTGCTTCACTATTGATAATATAAAGCTGGTTAAGAAAGTAGGGGGATAAACGTAATAACTGTTTGATCAGAGGGAGAGCGCGGTAATTCAGTACTATGACGCCAGCTAGTTGGTCACCATCATAAACTGGCGCGCTCACTCGTATGGTTGGAGCGCTTGGGCGTTCTAATTTACCTGCTTCCATATTTTGATCAAGGGGGGAAATGTATACCTCACCTTGCTTGAGTGTCAGGCTTTTCTGAAAGTAATAACGTTGAGATTTGTCCTGCAAAGCCGGCTTTTCTACTACCTCAAATGTATTACCAATATGGTTAATGCGAACCTGCTCTTTTCCTGTCTGATCTAGAAACCTGATTTGGCTGTAATCACTTTGGTTTTGACTGAATTGTAAAAAGTACTGGTTTAATAATTGCTGCCTATCTGGGGCGGTCAGCGTCATTAATGAGCGGCTAATAAAGGCAAAATTTTTCGCATCGGCCGCCATATTTTCCAAGTTATCAGCTAAAGTCTGTTGGATGAGTTCAACTGTGACTTTCTCCTTGTGCAGAGCGTACTTTTGTTCGTTACTGACACTGAGATAATAATGGCTCAATAGGGAGAGAGTGATGATAAGACTGGCAAAAATGAAATAAAGTGAGAATCTGGCTAGGGCGCTTTTATCTCCATGAAAGCAGCTAAAGTAAGTCGAATAAAAGGATTTGAATGGGCCTTTAGAGGCGCCTAGATTAAGCTGAAGCATGTTGAAAATATCCCTTATTATTCTCAAGATCCAAGCTTCACATTATTTTGTGATGGGGCAAAGAAAACCCAGCTAGAATTAGCTGGGCTTATGTTTCATATCAAACTTTCGGCAAGTTTAAGAGGGCTAACCTTTAACGAGCCAGTAATTGTCCGGTTAATTGAATCGCCAGATACTGCTCCTGATTCTCAAGTTCAGGCAACTTCTTAGCCAGTAAACTCAGGCTTTTCTCCTTAGCAAAATCTAGATTTTTAGCCGCGATACTTTGGCTTTCTTCATCGTGAATAGCGCACTCAATTAAACTTACGACATCCTCTTCTTGTTCCAGGCGGGCGAGTAAAGGCAGGGCTAATTTCCTCACGCCACCAGCAGAGTCGGCTAAACAAGTTTGTAGGCTGCGCTGTATTTCAAGTAAAGGAAGTAGCGCCGAAGGCTTAACATCCATATGCAGTTTGAGCGCCTGTAGGCTGCAAATGCGCACATGTTCATCCTCATCTTCTATGCCTAGCAAAATGAGGGTGAGGGACTGGCGACTTCTCAGCTGGCCCAATAACCGAGTAGCGGCCTGTTTTGTCAAACTGTCCCCTTGATACATAACATTTGCCAAAGCCGCAAAGGTGTTTTTTAACAAGCTGGTCCCTTGCTTTTCTCCAAGGCGAGCCATGGTATTAAACAGCTCAATTTGTAATTCGGGGTCAGCGCCCGTTAGGGCTTCAATTAACAAGGGCGCGGCAAAATCATAAGGACATTTTGCTAGGCTTCGAATGGCAAGAATCTGATTTGAGATTTGAGTGCGTTTGGCAATTTTTCGACGGTTTAGATCTAACTTACCTGAGGCTTGGAAGTGCCCAGAAACGATATCGCTATAATCGTTAAAGTCTTCTTCTAGCTCAAGCAACATATTATTGATATTGCGTTCGTGATCTTGGCCTCTTTGTGCCGGATTAAGCTGAGAGAGATTTGCCTGATTACTTTGCGCAATCGCTGCTAAAGTGGAGGACACTTGAATCTTGTTGTCTTCCTCCTCTTTTTGCTGGCACAGGCTTTTTTTGGTGTTATCAGCTTCTTCCGAGTTGTTTGCTTTGTCCGTATCCAGAGGGATTCGTTGATTATCAGGGTTTGAGCTGAGTACTTGAGACTCTAAAAAGGTTTGATAAGAAGGCAGGTGAGCAAAGTGTCTGATGGCTTCAAAGCAGGCTTGGCGAATCATGACGTCATGATGTTTTTCATCTAATAAGGTACGAAACTCAGTTAATAAGGGGGCTGAGCTTGCCTGAAACTGGCCCAGTAAATGGATAAACTCTATGCGAATGGCGATAGGCGTTTCTGGGTTCTTTGCTAGTTCTAAGCTGCGTTCAAAAGCGGTTTGATAAGCTTCAGCTTTGCCCGCTTTATGGGCGAGGATACGGGCCGCACCTAAGGTTAAAGTATGGGACTTATGTTGTATCAGGCTGGTTAACCAATCTAAAAAGCTGGAGCTAACTTGTTGTGGATGTTGATCGATTAATCCCAACAAGCTCGACAAATTATGGCTTTGCTCTCTTTGTGCGAGAGACTCTAAATTAGCAAGGCTGATATCGTCCAATACATCCAATTGTTTGAGCGCTTCAAGCGCACAGGTTTGTACCCTGTTGCTATTATCGCAAAGCTGGTTCGCAAGGTCCCATTGATAGTCTTTGCTATTTCGTTGGGCGAGCGCCTTGATACCAATGATTTTGATTTCAACATCTTGGCTTTGATTCATTTGCTTAAAGAGCAATACATTGGCTTTAGGGCTTGGGTTAAGGCTAATCGCCTTGGTGATTTTTCTTGCTTGGGTCAAGCTAGGAGAGGCTTCTAATAAACTCTGACAATATTCGAGATCTAATTGGGCTAAGGCATTATAAAGCGCCATCTCAAGTTCAGGTTCTGGGTCTGTCGCCAGTAACTCTTTAAACAGAGGAATGGCATCTGTGGTGGCGACTTGTGCAAAGAGTTGAACCGCTAGCAGTTGTAGATCCCACCATTCGTCCCAGTCATTTGTCATCCCCCATGCATCATCCGGTACACGGCCTTTTGCCATGGCTTCAAATAAATCTATGATGCGTTGTTTTTCAGGATGAGAGGCATCATTAAGCAGAGTCTGCTTGCTTAAGGTTATAAGGGCTTCGTGCCTAGCATCCCCGTCTGGGTGGTTCTTAGCCACATCAATGAGGCTGGAAACATCACCTAAACCTAAATCCCCCAAGGCTTTGGTCGCATCTATGACAACGTCCGTATCTGGGTGGTAAAGACATTGGTTCAGTTGGGGCAGGGCTTCTTGGTATTGAGCCTCAGCGATGGCTTTTGCACTGTAGCAAGATTGGGCTTCGTCTCCCTGTTCAAGCAAGTTCACCAATGCTTGATAGGCTTCTTGGTGGCTGACGGGATATTGCTGAGATGACATATGTGCTCCTAGCGATGACATATCTTGAATAATTTTATTTTGATTGTGAGTGTCGATCTAAGCCTATCAATAGCGTATTTAGCGTTTTCTTTTCTTGTTTTGAATCAAGGTTAGCCCTTGTAGCAAGCGCTTTAAAAAGCCTCGTCAGGAAATTGAATGTTTCGTTAAAAGTATCAAAGAGAAATTGCACAAAGTGTTAAATCTTATCTGTGTTAGAAATTAAAGGGATTGCTTAAAGCGAGATAAATCAAGGGTTAGAGGGCTTTTAAACTCTTGGTATAGAAAATGCCTTAGGGATATCACAGCCAAGTTTTTCTCTAAATTGTGAGTAAAAACTTATTTGATGTCCCTGTTAAAGGAGCTAACCATGAAGATGCGACTGCTAGTACCGACTTTGCTCGGAGTCTCTTTGTCCTCATTGCCCTTGATGGCCCAAGATAAGATGGATTTTGGCCCCCTGCCTGAGGTGAAAATTGATAAGGCGAAAGCTGAGTTAGGTAAAAGATTATTTTTTGATAAACGTTTATCTGGCGATGCTTTATTAGCTTGTTCGACGTGCCACCAACCTGAATCAGGTTTTAGTTATCCCGCCCCTTTAGCCCCAGCTTACACTGGCAGCAAAGGCTTTCGGAATGTGCCTTCTCTGATTAATACCAGCTTAAAAGAAGTGTGGTTTCATGATGGGCGCTTAGGCACCAATCTTAATGATGTAACACGGGAAATGATCACAGAAGATTGGTTGATGAACATGGATATGAGGCTAATGCAGGAGCGTATCAAACAAGATCCTATCTATGTAGCCATGTTTAAAAAAGCAGGTTATGGGGAGCCTTCTAATGGTTCGGTACGTAAAGCCATTCCTGAATATCTCAAAATCTTAAGCTCTAACGCCAGCCCCTATGACAAAGACCAGTTATCAGCGCAAGCCGAGCAAGGACTTCAGCTTTTCAAAGGAAAAGCGGGTTGTACGGCTTGTCATAATGGACCGCTTCTTACTGACGGTAAGGCCTATAACACAGGGGTAAAAGAGAACCTAGAGATCTTCTTGGACCCAGAGCGTCACGAAACCTTTATCGCCTTTAATATGTTTATGGGCAATGAGAACTACATGAACCTCAAACGTGATGTGGGCGCACATGTACAAAGCCACAAGATAGACGGTTCAGATATGGGCAAGTTTGTTACCCCAAGTCTGCGTGAACTCACCCACACAGCGCCTTATATGCATAACGGTGTGATGGATTCCCTCGCGGATGTCGTTGCTTTTTATAACCAAGGTGGCGGGCAAGATTCCAATAAGGACAGCCGACTTAAGCCCCTTAATTTGACGAGCCAGGAAGAGCAAGCCTTGGTTGCCTTTTTAGAGTCTTTATCTTCCAAACCACTGACCAGTGAACAGCATGTTTGGACTAAAAATGACTACCAATATCAGCCAACCAAAAATTGGTTAAAGGCCAAAAACTAAGGAGGGACTTATGAAAGCTAAACCGAACTTATTTATCCGAGTGAGCCTGAGTTTGTTGGCAACCGCAGCCAGTTTTAACTCACCTTTGGCGCTTGCGGATACGCCTATGCCGAGTTTTGATGCTCAAGCAGAAATGAAAAGGGCGGCAAAAGCGGATGCCGTGGCAGCCAAATTATCGCCTGTGGTTTTAGGTGATAAAAGCTATTTGCCTCTAGCACCTTTAGGGGCAGTACCAACGCCTCTTGATAATCCAACCACAGCAGAAAAAGTTGAATTAGGTAAGTTGTTATTTTTCGATGGTCGCTTAGGAGGAGATGAGTCCTCTCCTTGTGTTGCTTGTCACTTGCCTGATACAGGTTGGGATTTTCCAACAGACTTATCGTTAGGTTATCCAAACACAGTGCATTGGCGTAATAGCCAGACTCTAATCAATTCAGCCTATTACTCTAAACTCTTTTGGGCAGGTTCTAGTAACTCGTTAGAAGCTCAAGCCAAGAGTGCTGCCAAAGGCTCTGTCGCGGGTAATGGCGAAGACGATCTGATGGAAGCAAGGCTCGCGCTTGTGCCTGAATATGTTGAGGGCTTTAAACAAGTTTTTGGTGATAACTATCCAAAAATCAGTAATGCCTGGAAAGCCATTGGCGCTTTTGAACGCACCTTAATTCAAACCGATACACCGCTAGATAATTACTTGCTAGGGGATAAGTCTGCTTTAACGACACAGCAGTTGAAAGGCAAAAAACTGTTTGAAGGTAAGGCAAATTGTATTGCCTGTCATAACGGTGCCCTTGCCAGTGATGAGAAGTATTACAACATAGGCGTACCAACCAATAAGCGCTGGGAGCAGGAAGCCATGGCGCAAATCACCTTTCGCTATGAGCTTTATGCGAAAGGTTCCACAGAGAAACAATACCGTACAGAGAAGGCTGACCCAGGTGTTTATTTCAGGGGTAAACGTGCGGATATGAAAGGTAAGTTTCGAACACCTAGTCTGCGTTATACCAAGTACACAGCCCCATACATGCACAACGGGGTGATCACTAGCTTGGCAGATGTGATCGATTTTTATAACAAGGGAGGCATTAGCAAAGATGGGCGCACGACTGGCTTCCCTCAAACTAAATCTAAGCTAATCAAACCGCTTAATTTGAGTAAGTCTGAAAAAGCCGATTTGCTGGCTTTCCTAGACAGTTTTAGTGGTGACAAGCTGGTAATGGATTACCCAGCTATCCCTGAGTCAAAACCTCTCTTTACCAAACAAGCTTTGCTGGAGGCAATAAAATGAAAGATGACCTGACCAATCTTGATCAAACAAGTCTTGACCAAACAAGAGACTCAAGCCAGCTTGATAAAGCTAAGCAAAGCCCAGCTGAACATACCCAATGTATGATGAGCAGACGTAAATTCTTAATGACCTCTGGGGTTGCGGTAGGTGGTGCGAGCTTGGTTTCTCTCACCTTGTATCCAGGTACCGCACAAGCTCAGCAAGTACAGGCAAAAGTAACTTCTTACCCAAGACAATTAGTGGGTAAGTTAAGCCAGCTAAAAGTCAATCAGCCATTGTATTTCAACTATCCAGATGAAGGCCCGAACTCTCGTGCCATGTTAGTGCGTATGGGGGTTGAAGGCGGTGGCGGCATAGGCCAAAACAAAGATGTGGTGGCCTTTTCCATGATGTGTACCCACCAAGGTGGTCCTTTAGATAATCAATACAAAGTCAGAGATGAGCATAGAGTGATTGGCCAATGTCCATTTCACCTCTCGACCTTTGATTTGCGCCGTCACGGCATCATCGTGTCAGGCCAAGCCTATGAGAGTTTGCCTCAAGTCTTATTAGAGCAAGAAGGCGATCTGTTATATGCCGTTGGCATCATGGGCCTGTTATTTGGCCGATCTGACAACCTAATCGCAGTTGCAGGAGCTTAACCATGACAACTCAATTTTATATTCCAGAAGATCATGCACCTCTACCGCCAAAACAAGCCGAAGTGATTACTACCGCTTGTGATTATTGTGTTGTTGCCTGTGGTTATAAGGTGTATCGCTGGCCTTTAGAAATGGCGAATGGAGGCATGAAAGCCAGTGAAAATGCCTTTGATTTGGATTTTCCTACCGCGCCTTTACAGGCTTGGGTGGCACCTAGCCAACATAATGTGGTGATGCATAAGGGCAAGCCCCACAACATCATAGTTGTGCCTGATAAGGACGCCACTGTGGTGAATAAAATGGGTGACTCTTCCATGCGAGGTGGCCTATTAGCGAAAAAAGTTTATAACCCATCCACAGGGACTAGAGACAGATTAACGCAACCTTTGGTTCGTATTGGTGGCAGCTTACAGCCTGTGACGTGGGAGTTTGCTTTAGACATAGCCGCCGCTGTTGGCCAGCATGTGATTGATACCCATGGTACTAATGCCTATGGGGTGAAAACCTACTCTTATCAATACATTGAGAACACTTACGCCATTACCAAGTATGCCTTGCGTCATGTGAATACGGCGAACTTTAGTTTCCATGACACTCCCTCAGATGTGACTTCAACCCCAGGCTTTAGAGATGCGGGCTTTGATAACTTTGGACCAAGTTATGACGATTGGGGGGCGGCAGATACCTTGATGATATGTGGTACTGACCCATATGAAACCAAAACCATTATCTTTACCCAGTACATAATGCCGGCCATTCAAAGGGGCATGAAAACCGTCATTCTTAATCCTAGAGAAACGGCGGGCATAGCCTATATGAAAAAGCATGGAGGGCTGCACCTAGATGTTAATCCGGGCTCAGATACCTTAGTCGTTGGTGCTATTGCTCGCATCATAATGCAGAACGATTGGCAGGATAAAGATTGGATAGAGAACTGGGTAAACAGCAAATGGGAATCTAACTCAGGGTTTGGGCAAGGTACTCGAAACACACCATGGCAATGGCGTACGACTTGGGGCAAGTTTCAAACCAATGGTTATGAAGACTACAAAAAGTGGAATCTAGCCCAAGCTGAGTATGCCCCAGACTATGCGGCAAACATGGCTGGCATAGAGGTTAAAAAGCTTTATCAAGCGGCTGAGATGTTGGCTAAACCTATTAATGGCAAACGCCCTAAAACCTCAATCGGCATCGAAAAAGGCTTTTACTGGTCTAACAACACAGGCAATACCAATGCAATTTCAACCCTAGCAACCTTAGTGGGTGCTGGTGGTCGAGAAGGGCAAGTGGTGGGCCGCTTTGGTGGTCACCAACGTGGTGGGCAATCTGGTGGTAAATTACCGCGAAATAAGTCGCCAGAGAAAGTGCCGGGACGTCGCCGTCGTGCCTTAGATACGGATAGGTATTTATTCTCAGGTCATACTCGTTTTACCCATGTAATAGGTACCACTTGGATTCAAGCCATGTGTGGTTCCCAAGGCTTACAAAAGAAATTTTGGGAGCTGACAGTGGCCAACCCTCATCAGGTTTATAGCTATGACAAGCAAGAGATTATCGACACCCTAAAAGCCCGTGCTGATTCTGGCGGCATGGTGGTTGTGAATCAGGATATCTATTTGCGAGATCCGATTGGCGCTAAGTTTGCTGATATTGTTTTCCCTGCGGCAACTTGGGGAGAAGAAGACTTAATGCGTGCCAATGGCGAGCGCCGTTTGCGTCTTTATCAAAAGTTTAATGATGCGCCTGGCCATGCGAAACCTGACTGGTGGATTATTGCTCAGCTCTCTAAACGTATGGGTTTTGATGGCTTTGATTGGCAGAACTCAAATGAGGTGGCAGAAGAAGCATCACGCTTTAGCCGTGGCAGCCGTAAAGACTTTAATATGATTAAAGTGGCCGCCCATGCAGAAGGTAAAACTCTACATCAAAAGCTAAAAGAGTATGGAACAGAAGGCATACAAGGCCCAGTTTTCTATAACTATGACACCAAAAAGCTGGTGGGTACTAAGCGTTTGCATGACACCCAAATGAGTGCAGAAACCTTAGCTGAAAAGGGTCTCACTGATGGGCCGCAAGGGGCTAACGTGCTCAAGAAGCAGCTCACAGGTTTCAACTCTCAAACGGGCAAAATTAATATGCAGAAGCATCCGTGGGGCCTCTTTAGTGACTTCTATGCTTGGATCAAACCCAAAGGGGACGAGCTTTGGTTCTCTAATGGCCGCGTGAATGAGATTTGGCAATCAGGCTTTGATGATGTGGAGCGCCGCGCTTATACGGCTCAACGTTGGCCTGAAAACTGGGTCGAAATACACCCTGATGACGCTAAGAAACGGGGGATTGAATCGGGTGATCAGGTGATGATGTATTCAGATCGAGTACCGAGCTTTAAAGATACTATCTTAGGTGTTGAAGGCGATGATTTTCAGTTTAACCAGCTGTTAGAGGCAGGCCATATTCAGCTTGATAAGGCGGCAGTGACAGCGGTAGCTATCGTCACCCCTTGTACCAAAAAAGGTGTGCTCTACGCTAATATGATAGATATGAAACAACCATCTAACTCACTAACAGCCAGAGTTGTAGACCAAATTAGTGGTAACTATAACTACAAAATGGGCGTGGCTAATATCAGGAAGATTGGTGACTCTGTGTATAAAAAAAAGTTCAGAAGTTTCTCTTTTGCACCGAGAAATATTGTTTAGTCTTTAAAAAAGGAAATAAAAAACGGGCCGATCAGGTCCGTTTTTTTATGGAGTTTGGATAAATTAAAAAGCTGAACTTAAAAGGGGTGCTTAAAAGTGTCTGCTAAGAAAAAAAGCGCATGCCTTAGGTTGGGTTACCCGTTGGCATGCGTTAATAAATTTATCTGGAGGTGTTTGTAGAAGGGCGTTTGAAAAACGCTAAGTACTGCTTTTTTAGCTGTCGCTGCTGTTATCTTTTAAGCTACGAGCATGGAAGATATAGCCTAGTAGGTTCAAAAGAACTTGTGCCGCTAAAATGCTGGTGGTGCCAGTCTGGTCATAATCTGGTGCCACTTCACATAGGTCGATACCCACAACATCGCCTTGCATAGCAACCTGTTGCAGTACTTCCATCACTTCATAATATTGGAAACCACCATGGCTTGGTGTGCCTGTGCCAGGGGCAATAGACGGGTCAAAACCATCAATATCAATGGTGATATAGTAGCTTACATCTTTGGGGATAAGCTTCATCACACCTTCTAAACCAAGGCGACGAACATCTCTTACCGATAGGATAGTAGAGCCGGCTTCTTCAGCGAGTTTGTGGTCTTTTTTATTCGAAGAAGACACATTACGTATGCCTAACTGAGTCATACCGCTAATGTAGCTTTGCTCTGAGGCACGACGCATAGGGTTACCATGGCCGTATCTTACGCCGTGGCGTTCATCGACAAAGTCCAAGTGAGCATCTATCTGGATAATATGGATAGGCCCTTTATCGGCAAATTTCTCGAAGGCCTTGATACAAGGTGCATTGACCGAATGGTCACCGCCGACTGTGACAGGTAATACACCGGCTTCAAGCATCTTTTTGACACCGTATTCGATATTGGCATGACTCTTTACTGTGTCGGTATGCACCATGTCAGCATCGCCAATATCAACAATTTTGACGCCTTCTAAGTACATGATGTCTTCTTCATAAGAATAAGCACCACCATGACCAAAAGAGAAGAGGGTTGATGCTTCACGAACAGATCTTGGTCCCATTCTCGCGCCAGAGCGCCATTGGGTTCCGCAGTCAAAAGGCGCGCCCATAAAGGCAACATCGGCCTGTATCTTGTCCCAGTCTTCGCAGGTTGGGCTTTTAGCAAAAGTACAAAAGCCAACAAAAGGTAGATTTAAGCGGCCACTTTCGTATGTGTTATTACTCATTTTATAAACTCCTATTCAGCAAATGCTGTCACTCGAACCTCGTTATTTATTGTCTGTGTGAGGTTGTCGAAATCAGTATTGCAAAGAAGTTTTTATTAAAAAATACGAAAGTTATTATGCTTATATCATAAAATTTTATGTTTAATTTTTACCTTCTTGTAGTACGTCTTGAATGTCTTGTACTAAGACTTTGACAATATTCTGTACCGAAGAGGAGGCTCTCATTGCTAGATAAAAGGGGGATTCATGCTCTAGATTAAGATGATCAATGGCACGCATCTCGCCTTTTTCGACCCAGGTTTTAGCATAGTGATCCGGTAGGTAACCCATAAACTGGCCACTGGTAATTAAGATAGCTTGGGCTTCCATGTTTGAGACATAGGCTTTGTTTTGAATGCCGGGTAAATCAGTTTGCTGCAAGTAGGCTCTGGTTGAGACTGGGTAAGCTTGTAATGTTTCCCAACTCATCTCTTCACTGGGTAAAGCAAATAAAGGGTGGTTCTTACCACAATAAAAACCATGCTCTTCTTTATCTAATAATTGATAACTTAAGGTGTTGTCGCGGCGCTGAAAAGGGCCAATACCCACATGGATATGACCATTTAATAAATCTCTTTCTAAGTCTTCTGGTGTGAGTATTTCAAGCTTGATAGACACATCATTATCCCGTTCGAAAAAGCGTTGAATGGCTTTATTGATAGGAAAGCTTGGATTGCTAATGGTGCTATCTATCAAACCAAGGCGCAATGTGCCTGTTAGTTTGTTTCTTAACTCGCCAAGGTCTGCTTCAAAGTCAGAGACGTTATTGAGCATGGTGCGACATCTGGCGTAAACCAGTTCACCTTTTTCTGTGAGATTAAAGCCACTTCTTCCTCTCAAACAAAGCTGAAACCCTAGGCGTATTTCAAAGTCTCGAATATGGGTACTTATTGCTGGCTGGCTCATACCGAGTGCGGCTTGGGCGCTAACAAAGCCACCACACTCTACGACGGTACAGAAGGTATGCATATGTTTCATTGAATACTGTGTCATCTGCTTTCTCCAAGTTTATTGAAGCGGGAAACTGACTTTAAGATACTTTAGTTTTTGTGATGTAAACATAATATCTTTTATATTTTTTAATATAACTTCCTTTGCAATACTAATTTGGAATCGAATGATTTGTAACCTTTTCCAACACCTTTTATGGGTGTGGTTTTTCAAAACAATAATAAGTGCGAATAACGAGGTTTTATAAAATGCTTAAATTAAACAAAACTTTGAAAAAGTTAGTATTGGCAGCAAGTGTCATGAGTATGACCAGTTTGCTGCAGGCAGAAGAATGGAAGTTTGCGATTGAGGAAATTCCAGGCTCAATCATGGATGCTTATGCGCAAGAATTTAAACGTAAAATTGAATTAAAAACCGATGGGGAAATCACGGTTAATGTCTTTCCGCTAGGCTCTTTAGGCTCACCAACTCAGCTGATTGAGCAAACCTCTTATGGCGTGGTGCACTTTTCCAATGTCTCAGTGGGTAACCTAGGCACTATCGTACCTGAGTCTCAACTTTTCTTATTACCTTACGCACTGCCTTCTGATTCCAGTGCTATCTCATCCATGTTGAGCTCAAGCAAGGTTATTTATGACGAGCTAGGTAACGACTTTAACAATAGAGGCCTTAAGTTACACACCATGTATTCAGAGGGGCCGCAGGTGTGGACAACCAATAAAGAAGTACGCAAACCGGATGATCTGGATAATTTCAAGATGCGAGTTATGGTGTCGCCTATCTTGTTAAAAGCCTATGAAGATCTAGGTGCTAGCCCGACACCGCTGCCATTTGGTGAAGTTTATGGCGCGCTGCAGTTGAAAATTGTTGATGGGCAGATCAACCCAGTACCGACAATCGAAGAAATGAAGTTCTATGAAGTAACGGATTATATGATTTGGGCTGGCGAGCAAGAGCTGGTGACCAGCATTATTTCTGGTAGTGATTGGTACGACACGCTTTCCCCTGCAAAGAAAACCTTAATTAGTGAAACTATGGCTGAAATGCGTGGCTTTATTGATGATGTGGTATTGCGCTTCAATCAGGAAAAACTGGCCAAAATCAAAGCCGCTAAACCTGAAATTGAGTTCGTTAAGTTAACCCCAGAAGAGCAAGCGGTATTTCGTCAAAGAAGTAGTGCTACTCACTCTGCCTTTAGTGACATAGTGGGAGCTCGTGGCCAGGAGCTACTGACTAACCTGTTGAACGAAAGCAAAAACCTTTAACTAAATTATCAGGCACCTAGGGTCAAACCGGGTGCCTGTTTTCATTTCCCTGCTTTTTGTAAATTGTCACTTGTTAGTGCTTTAACAAAGTCAGGTCTTTTCTCTTTTCCTCAAGGTGCTATTTGGGGATCAAGAGTCTGTTGATTTAAGGAGGTGCATTATGCCTCAAGCAAATTCCTTTTTTGGGCGAGTATTAACGGGTTTAGACAACATCATAGGTAAGGTTGAAAGCTTGATTTTGACTGTTTCCATCGTTGCCATGGCCACTAATTCAATCGCCAATGTCTTTGGACGTTATCTCTTTAACCAGAGCTTATATTTCTCCGACGAACTGAATCAGTTCCTCATCGTTATCATCACTTTTATGGGGCTTGGCTATATCACACGACAAGGTAAACATATCCGTATGTCCGCCTTTTACGATATTTTGCCAGCGGCCAAACGTAAGCTCTTAATGGTTTTGATTGCTTTAGTGACAGCCATTGTTATGCTGCTTCTGGCTTGGTCTGCTCTTGAATATGTTCTTAAAATTGCACAACGAGGTTGGGTTACTCCTGCCCTGCAAGTTCCTCTTTATCTTACCTATATGTGGGTTGCGCTTGGTTTGTTATTAGCCTCAATCCAATACTTTTTAACGGCGATTAAAAACCTAGATCATAAGGATCCTAAGGTATTTATTTCATTTAGTGTGGTGGACGAATATGAAGATGCAGATATCAAGGACATGATAGAGAATGCGCAATTAACACCTGCAGAAACCGCCGACAATATTAACCTTAATCAGGCATCACCTCAGGAGCCAAGACTATGACTTTAGTAATGTTAAGTGTCATGCTGGTGTTATTACTTGCCGGCTTTCCTATGATGATGCCACTGCTTTGTGCGGCTATTATCGCTTTCTTTATCTATTATCCAGACCTGAGTTTACAGCTACTGATTCAGCAGATGATAGGTGGTGTGAAACCTTCTTCTTTGATTGCTGTGCCCATGTTTATTCTTGCCGCAGAAATCATTACCCGAGGCCATTCGGCTGATCGTTTGATCGATGTGGTTATGCGCTTTATGGGGCACTTCCGTGGTGGTCTTGCTGTCTCTGTTACCGCCGCCTGCGCCATGTTTGGCGCTGTATGTGGTTCGACGCAAGCAACCGTGGTTGCTGTGGGTGGTGCCATGCGTCCAAGAATGTTGAAAGCGGGTTATAACGATTCTTTTTCCATAGGTTTGATTATCAATGCGGCGGATTTGGCTTACCTGATTCCCCCTTCGATCGGCATGATAATTTATGGGGTAATTTCAGGGACATCCATCTCTGAATTATTTATCGCAGGTCTTGGGCCAGGGTTACTCATAATTGTCCTCTTCTCCATTTATTGCATTTGGTACGCCAAGCGACACAATATTCCGGTAGAAGCCAAAGCGACTTGGTCAGAGCGTCTTTTCTCATTACGTCGTGCTATCTGGCCAGCGGGCTTCCCTGTGATAGTGGTAGGCGGGATTTATGGTGGTATTTTCAGTCCAACTGAAGCGGCTTCTGTGTGCGTGCTTTATGCCTTGATTCTAGAGTTATGCGTATTCCGCTCGATTAATGTGAAAGATGCGAGAGACATTGCGCTTTCGACCAGTGCCGTGACCTCTGTTGTCTTTATCCTGATTGCCGCAGGTGCTGCCTTCTCTTGGGTGCTATCTTATGCCCAAATTCCGCAGCAGGTTATTGCCTCTTTGGGTTTAGAAGGGGCGGGTGTCGTCGCTACCTTAATTGCCATTAATCTGGCCTTTTTTATTGGCTGCATGTTTGTAGATTCCATCGTGGTTATCCTGATTCTGGTACCTATCTTTGCACCTTTAGTAAAAGCCACTGGCCTAGATCCGGTTTTAATTGGTGTCATGATTACCTTGCAGGTTGCCATAGGGGCAGCAACACCGCCTTTTGGCTGCAACATATTCACCGCAGTGGCTGTGTTTAGACGGCCTTTTATGGATGTGATAAGAGGGATTCACCCTTTCTTATTCATCTTATTTGCTGTGACTGTACTGTTAATGAATTTCCCAGAAATCGCCCTTTGGCCAAGGGATCTCGCCTTTCGTTAACTAATCATAGAGTGCTAAGAGTACTCACAAAAAAGGGCGCTTGTTGGTGCCCTTTTTCATGTTTTGAGTCAGTCTATCTATTGCTGAATTCGCTCGTTACTGGGTGAGATGCCAAAAAAGTCACGATAACTCTTACTAAAATGAGGTGTAGTAGAGAAACCGCAGGAAATGCCCACATCGGTAATCGACATACTGGTTTGAGTCAGTAATCTATGGGCCTTATTGAGGCGAATTTTTAAATAATATCGAGACGGTGTGTCTTTCAAATGCTTGTTAAAAAGGCGTTCTAATTGACGACGAGAGACATTGATATAGTCTGAGATTGAATCCAAATCTATCACTTCTTCGGTATTGGCTTCCATCAAACTGACGGCGTTAATTAGGGATTCATGGCTACTACCAAGCGACGCCTGTAGCGGGATTTTTTGGCGTTCATTTTCACTACGAATACGGTCCGCAAGAAAGACCTCACCTATCTGAGTACTCACGTCTCGACCAAAGTCATTACGAATAATATTGAGCATCATATCCAGCGCGGCGGTACCGCCTGCGCAAGTGATACGCTTGTCATCAATTACAAATAAAGAGCTTTCGATATTCAGTGACGGATAAGCTTCACAGAACATCTCCATATGGTCCCATTGTATGGTGCAGCGAGACTGTTTAATCAGGTCTGCATGGGCCAATAAATAAGTGCCAGTGCAAAGGGAGCCTAGGGTGAGTTTTTGGTGTTTTTGCTCAATACGAGTGAGAAATTGAACCAGTTTAGGGTTAGCCTGTTTGACGACATTTATGCCTGCACACACAAAGATGGTATCAAACTGATTGAAGCTGGAACTGAAGTCAAAATCGGCAGAAATACTAATACTGTCGCTAGCTTTTACCGGTGCGCCATTATGGGTGATTGTGTACCAAGAATAGGCTTTAAAGCCTAATATTTGATTCGCCATACGCATGGCTTCTATGGCCGAAGTCATAGGCAATAGGGAGAAGTCTTCGACTAATACAAAGCCATAGGTAAAGGTCTTTGGCGGCGTTTGTGATTGCATTTGCATCGTTAATTTCTCCTTAGCAAATAAGTATTAGGCAAGGTGATCCAATATTCAATGGCGCAATATTGCTGGATCAATAAAGGTATAAAACCCCGGTTCAATACTCAAAGGTATCGAAACGAGGTACAAGATCAGCCCCTACCACCCTAAAAAAGATAGGGGCTGGTTTTTGTTTGTATAAGAAAACGCTAATTAAGCTGGGTTTTCTATTTTATTACTAGTGCTTTGTTGTGCTTGGGTATTCGTTTCACTCTCTTCGGCTTCTGCTGTTTTACAGAACCAGCCTGTTTGCGCATAGAGAATGCCAATAGCAGGGGATAACCAGCAGGCAAAAGCTAAAGGAATATAGAGTAGAGCAGAATAATCGCCTCCTGCCACACTTAAACCTAGCGCTCCCATTACAAAAGCACCACCAGCGTTCCAAGGAATCAAAGGTGAAACCAAGGTGCCGCCTTCTTCAATAGCGCGAGATAAGTTAAGACGGCTATAACCTAGTTTGTTGTATTCTGGTCCATACATACGGCCCGGCAAGGCGATAGAAAGGTAAACATCACCTGATACCACGTTAGTCGCAACCGAGGTCAAAATCGCATTAGTTTGCAGACCTTTGAAACTCTTAGTCGTCCGCATAATGGCACCAACAACAGACTCAAGACAGCCAGTACGTTCGAGTGCACCACCAAAGGCGAGGGCAAACATCATCAAGGTGATTACCCAAGTCATGGAGGTCACACCACCACGGTTCAATAGGCTATTTAATGAATCTGTGCCTGTATCTATCTTAAAGCCGCTATGAGCATAGGTCAGAATTTCATTGAAGTTGTAACCATAATTCGCCGCCGCGATAACGCCACCTAGAATAAAACCCGCAAAAAGCGCTGGAATTGGCGAGACTTTAAAGAAGGCCAAAGTCATCACAACAACCAAAGGTAAGAGTGGTAAGAAGCCAATATCAAAATTATCTGCCAAACCTTGTTTGAAGCTGTTGATCTGCTCTAGTTGAGATAGATCAGACACACTTGAGCCACCCACAAAAAGATAGATCACAAAGGCGATAATCATGGAAGGAATGGTGGTCGGCATCATGTTTTTAATGTGGTTGAACACATTCGTTTCAGTCACTGCTGCAGCCAAGTTGGTGGTATCAGAAAGTGGAGAGATCTTATCCCCAAAAAATGCACCAGAGACAACCGCACCGGCTGTCCAGTAAACCGGAATTTCAAAGGCGGAACCTATACCGATAAGTGCCAAACCGACAGTACCGACTGTGGTCCAACTTGTCCCGATAGACACAGAAACCACGGCACATAAGAGCATGCTAGCAGCTAAGAACCATTGCGGGTCAATTAACTCAAGACCATAGTAGATCAGGGTAGGTACTGTACCACTGGCGATCCAAGTACTGACTAACATACCCACGACGATTAAGGTCGCGATTGAAGGCATGGCAACGTGTAATACATGAAAAGCGCCTGACTCTATGTCTTTCCAACGGGAACCCTGCGACCAGCCAACAATGGCGGTAATGGCAAAACCAATAGCAAGGGCAATATGAGGAGTGAAGTCATCATAGTAGAAGAGTTGAATGCCGAGTAAACCTATTGTGAGCACAATAGGAATTAGGGCAACGCCTAAACTGGGGATTGTGACTGGGGTGGTAGTCTTTTGTTTCATAGGTAGCTTCCTATTTATTATTTTTAGAATACTTCAAGTCACTATTCTCAGCCTGTTCGAATAATGCGTGAGTGTTTTTATCTTACCCACTTAGATATTTGGACAAGGGGCCATGCCGCCAAAATCTTTCGTTATCACGACAAGCTTCAAACTATTTGCGACAATTTTGGTGAAAATTCATCCAGTAACTCAGTGAATTTAGATAGGTTTTAGTCGCTAAGGGTTTTCTTGAGAGGGGGATTTGACGCTAAAAGAACAATAGGGCCTAAGCTTGATATTTGTCGTTTTGTTGCTTTTATGAACACTAATTTAGGTCTTGTATATTGATTATTGCAAGCGCTTGCATTAATGTGTTTCTAGTCTTTCAATCAACCTATGTGTAGGAAGTATAAAAATAATGAAACTTCAATTATCCAATGCACCTTGTTCTTGGGGTATCGAATTTGCTGACAACCCAAGCAACCCTTCTTGGCAAACCGTGTTATCTGAAATCTCTCAGGCGGGTTATAAAGCCACAGAACTTGGCCCTTTAGGCTATTTACCAACGGATAAAACTGAGCTGGCAACTAGCCTGCAGGATAATGGCCTTGGACTTATTGCGGGAACCATCTTTAAACACCTGCATGACCCAGCCAAACGTGCTGAAATCCTTGAATACACTCACGCTACTTGTAAGTTGCTACAGGCCCAAGATGCTAAATATGTGGTAGTGATTGACCATGTTTCTTCCCCACGTACCGATCAAGCCGGTCAGATTGAAACGGCTTATCGTCTGCCTGATGATGCTTGGAATGAGATGATGACAACCATTCGTGAGCTGGCCCTTGTTTGTCGTGAATACAATATCATTCCTGTTTTGCATCCACATGCGGGTACTTTTATTGAATACCGTGACGAAGTGGATAGAGCCATGGCTGAGCTGGATAAAGATCTAGTGGGTTTATGTGTGGATACAGGTCATTGTGTTTATGCGGGTATTAATCCGTCTGAACTGATTGAAACCTATCAAGACAGAGTTGAATACCTGCACTTTAAGGACATTAACAAGTCTGTTCTTGAGGTCGTCACTGCCAATAATATTGACTTCTATACAGCCATTGGTGATGGTGTATTTTGCCCACTAGGCCAAGGTTGTGTGGACTTCTCTCAAGTGAAAAGCACCCTAGAAAAGATAGATTACCAAGGTTGGATTACCGTCGAGCAAGATGTTGATCCAAACAAGGATAATAGCTCACTTGAAAATGCTAAGCAGAGTTTAGACTTTATTAACGCAAACGTTATGGCGTAAGGCCTGATGTAAAAGAGCCATTGAAAAATGGCTCTTTTAGCTGTGTCTATTGCTTATTAATGATGAAGTATTGAGGTTGTTTTATGGCTGTAAATCCTGTGATTAATGCGTTAGGACGTAAATTAAGATTAGGTGTTATTGGTGGTGGCCCAGGCTCTTTTATCGGCATAGTGCATCGCGGTGCTGCCACGCTAGAAGAGTATTACGAAGTGGTGGCTGGTGTCTTCTCATCTAACCCAGATAAATCCATTGCGAGTGCCAAAGAGCTAGGTATAGCTCGTGGTTATGCAAACCCAGAGCAAATGATACGAGCAGAAGCCGAAAGGGAAGATAAGGTTGATGTGATCGCTATCATGACGCCCAATAATAGCCATTATGAAATTGCCTGCTTAGCCATAGAGCATGGTTTTCATATCATGTGTGAAAAGCCGTTAACCAATGAACTTGATCAGGCTATGGATCTGGTGGAGCGAGTGCAACAAAGCAAACTTGCTTGCTGTGTCGCTTACGGCTATTCAGGTTATCCCATGGTACGTGAGGCAAAAGCCTTGATTGAGTCTGGCGAACTGGGTGAAATCCGCATGGTGCAATGTGATTATGTGCAAGGTCATTTGGCTGAACTGACACCTTCTGAATTAGACAATACCAATTGGCATATGGATCCAGAGATAGCGGGACCGTCTTTGATATTGGGAGACATTGCCACTCACTGTTATCACCTCGCCTCATTTGTGACTGGTATGGAACCGAGTGAATTAAGTGCCGATGTCACAAGTCTAGTACCCGGGCGAGAAGCTGATGATTATGCCGGTATTCTGACCCGCTATTCAAATAATGCCAGAGGTCGTTTTTATATTACCCAAGCCGCCGCTGGGGCTGATCATGGTCTTTATATTCGTGTCTTTGGTAGCAAAGGTGGCATTGAATGGCATCAAGAGCAGCCCAACCAGCTCATGGTAAGAAGCCTAGATCAGGGGACTAAAATACTGCAAAAAGGTGGTGTTGGTTTGACGGATGCCGCGAATCGCGTTAGCCGCATTGCAATTGGTCATCCTGAAGGGTATCGCGAGGCTTTTGCGAATCTTTATACGGATTTGGCTGAGGTGGTTATTGCGAAAGCAACTGGGGTGGAAGCCCATCCTTTGGCTTATTCGTTTCCTACGATTGAAGAGGGTGCACAAGGGGTGAAGTTTGTGCAGGCAGCGATTAAATCGCGGGACAATAACGGAGATTGGGTAGTGCTTTAAGGCTCAATTTAATGGTAAAAGGCATACGAGCTAGGAAGCGAGTGTGCCTCTTTCGACCAGTTTACAAGGGAGTAAGCGGGTCTCAGTACCTAACTCAGGGTTCTCTATGCGGGAGATAATAATATCCACTGCGGCAAGTACCATTTGCTGGATTGGCTGTTGTACCGTACTCAGGTTGTAGGCTCCCCAAGACGCCATCAGAATATCGTTAAAGCCTAAAACACCAATTTCTTCTGGGCATTTTTTACCTAAGTCTCTAACCGTATCTAAGGTGGCAATGGCAAGAATGTCATCCCCACAGAAAATCGCATCTATGTCTGTATTCTTGCTTAATAGCTCAAGGGATTTTTGACGACCTGCCTCATAAGAGTATGAGCTACAGTGCTCGATAGCGACGAGTTCATGGCCTTGCGCTTTCAAGGTGTCTATCACACTTTGCTTTCTGTCTATGGTTGTCGTGGCATCTTCTGGCCCACCTAAAAAGGCGATTCTTTGGTAGCCTTTTTCTAGCAATAATTCAGCGCCTAATTTACCACCACCCGAGTTGTCTGCGGTAACCACATTGATAGGGCCATTGGTATTCGCGCGACCAAACATAATGGCTGCTGGCAATTTCGCCTTGGCGCAAACTTCTGCAAAAATGGTTGGCAAAACAGAGGAGATAAAGAGCACCCCATCTACTCGGTATTGTAATAAACGATCGAGTACTGCCTCAGGTTCACATTTCTCAGTCAGATTCTCTAATAAGGAACGATAGCCTTTGGCTTGTAATTCACGGGTGATGAGATCAAAGACCTCAATAAAGGCGGGATTTTCGAAATTACTCGACACTATGCCAATCAGCTTAGTGCGATTTGTCATGAGAGATTGCGCCAAAATATTTGGTTTATAGCCTAATGCTTTGGCTGCTTTTTCTATCTTCTCTTTGGTCTTAGCGGAAACACTTGCACCATCGGTAAATGCGCGGGATACAGCGGATAATGAAACACCAGCTTTTTCTGCAACCTCCTTTTGAGTTACATGTTTAAATCTATCTTCTGACATTAGCTAGTTCACCCCATTTAGACGCATTTCCATGCAAATACTCGTATAAAGTCCACAATTGTACAACATTTCCAAAATGAGTGTTATTGAAATCAAATTTTAAGTGGTTAAAGAATGAACGACTAATTTAGCTGTTTCTTATGCTCTCAAGAAAATGGTAATTATTTTTGGCATCTTTTAGGCTGGCATCAGCAAGTGGATCGCATTCTTGTTCGACGGTTGCCCAACCGGAGAAATTGGCTTTATCCATCACCTCAAATAAGGTTTTAAAATCACACTCTCCTTTACCTAAATTACAGAATAAACCTTCTTTAATGGCCTGATAAAAATTGACTCTGTCGCGAATCACTCTGGCTTTAACGTCAGGGTCCGTATCCTTGAAATGCAGATAATGAGTACGTTCTTGGTGTTTTAGATAAAAGGCAATTGGATCAAAGCCTGCGAATAGGCAATGGCCTGTGTCTATGCACAAAGACAGGTGCTTTTCATCAATGCTGTCTAGGGTGTTTTCTATCTCGTCTTGGTATTCGATAAAGCCAGCTGCATGGCCATGTAGGCAAATATCAAGACCGTATTCTAGGCTGCCAATTTTAGCTATGGTATCGATTCTATCCATCATGGACGACCAGTCTTTACCGGTTAGACGCCTTGATTCTTCTGGCCTGCCTGAGGTGAGAGCCCGTTCAGCAGAAATAGAGTCGATTAAAACCCCTGTCTTAGCGCCGTGGGAAACCAGTGCTTTAAAAGTACGGTGGGCGGCATCTAATACCTCTTCAAATGCGTTCGGATCATGAAAAGGTCGGTAAACAACACCGGCGGTTAATTGCAGCTCACGAGTCGCCAAGGCGTCACCTAAAATGCTTGGGTCTTCTGGGAAGAAACCAACAGGCCCTAATTCTATGCCTTTAAATCCTGCCGCTTTATTTTCATCCAATACCTTATGCCAGTGTGGGTTCTCGGGATTGTCTGCCTGCTCAACTCCCCAAGAACAAGGCGCGTTACCGATTTCTAACTTCATGCTTTTTCATCCCATTGTTGCCCATGTTTGATCTCATTCATAATAAGTTTTAAAAATGTTTTTGCAAGCGCTTGCAAAAATAAAATCATATTGATAGTCTGATTAAAGAGTGATCAGGCTGGTGTACTGACTTCATCGGCTTCCACTTGTTGAGACTCAATATAGGATGAAATAAAAATGATAAAAAAAACCTTATTAGCTGCCGCCGTCATTTGTTCCGCTTCAAATATCGCACTTGCTGACTCTCTGGTGATTGGTGCGCCTATGCCATCTTTCGCAGATAAATGGATGAGTTACTTGTTCGAAGGTGTGAATGAGTTTGATGATAAACATGCTGATGTTGAAATCAAAATGACAGACGCCAATGAAGATCCAAGTAAGATGCTAAATGACGTGGATAACTTTATTGACGCGGGTGTTAACTCCTTACTCGTAGTACCAACCGATGTTGCCATTGTTAAGCCTATCTCTAAAAAAGCAAATCGCGCTGGCATTCCTCTTGTCATAGTTAACCGTTTACCAAGTGAACAAACCATGCGTAAAGTCGACGCTTATGTAGGTTCTGAATCTATTCAAGCTGGCATTATCCAGGGTGAAAGTGTGGCAGGCATGCTAGATGGCAAGCAAGGTAATGTGGCTATCTTATTAGGTGCTTTAGGTCATGAAGCACAGATACAGCGTACTGCTGGTAACAAACAAGTTTTCGAAAAATATTCCAATATCAAGGTGGTTGCTGAACAAGAAGGCCGCTGGGATAGAGCTAAAGCCTTGCAGATTGTAGAAGATTTATTGCAAGCGCATCCTGAAATTAATGTCATCGTAGCCAACAATGATGAAATGGCGATTGGTGCACTCCTTGCCGCACGTAAAGCCGGTAAAACCGATGCTGACATGATCATCTCTGGTGTTGATGCCACTCCTGATGCCCTTGAATACCTAGGTTCAGGGTTAGACTCAACGGTTTTCCAAAGCGCACGTGGCCAAGGCTACGGTGGTGCTGAGATTGCGTACAAGCTAGCGATGGGTCAGCAAGTTCAGAAAATGAACTGGATTGATTTTGAGTTAGTCGCAGAAGACAAAAAAATGGAATACCTAATGAAATACGCTGCTAAGCAGTAATAGGTAAGCGTGAGCTTCCCTAAGTAAGAGATGTACCAAAGAGTAGAGGGCGGTTACAGAGGTCGCCCTCTATTTAAAATGACTGACACCAATAAAAATAATATTGCTTATGACTAACTCCGACAGCATTTTAGAAATGATCAATGTGAGTAAGACTTTTCCTGGAGTCAAAGCGCTTGATCAAGTCAACCTGACAATCCGTAAAGGCAGCATCCATGCACTCATGGGTGAAAACGGAGCAGGCAAATCAACCTTAATGAAAATTTTGTACGGCCTATACACACCAGACGAAGGTGGCGAAATCTTATTTGATGGCCAGCCTTTTACCCCTAAGGTGCCGATTGATGCGATTCGCACTGGATTGGCCATGGTACCTCAAGAAATCAGCCCTTCAGGTAACTTATCTGTGGCGGCAAACTTTTTTCTTGGCCGCGAGTTAAGAAAAGGCTTTTTGATGGATCATCAAGCCATGAATAAGGAAACCGCTAAGGTCCTAGATGAATTAGGTATTCCCATGAAAGTGGAAACCTTGATGCAAGATGTGTCAGTGGCTAAAGCGCAATTATTAGCCATAGCAACGGCTGTTTCTTATGACGCCAAACTCATCATCATGGATGAGCCAACCACAGCTCTAACCGAATCAGAGGTACAACAGCTTTATAAGATAGTGCGTAAGGTGCAAGAAAGAGGCATCTCTATTATCTATATCTCCCATAAATTAGGGGAAGTATTCGAGCTGTCCGATGAAGTATCTGTCATTCGAGATGGGGAATATATTGGCACTAAACAAACCTCAGATATCACCAAAGAAGAGCTAATCAATATGATGGTTGGCCGTGAAATGGATGAGATGTTTGAGCGTGAACGAGTCGAAATCGGTGAAACCCTATTAGAGGTAAATAACTTGTCTTTGCCAGGCAAATTTGAAGACATCAGCTTTGATGTGAAAAAAGGCGAAGTCTTTGGTATTGCAGGCTTGGTTGGTGCAGGCCGAAGCGAAGTGGTAGAAGCCATCTTTGGTTATAAAGCGGCTCAATCGGGTGATATTTATCTACACGGCAAAAGAGTCGAAATTTATAAACCTATGGATGCCATTAAGCAGCGCATTGGTTTTGTCACAGAAGATAGAAAGCTTACAGGCCTGATGCTCAATATGAGTGTTACCGACAACATGATCATGCCTGAGCTTGGTCCTTATATTCAATCCGGTTTGATTTCTGATGAGCTGGCTTCCCATGTGGCTGAAGACATGAAGAAGCAATTGCGCATCAAAACACCCACGGTAGATACCATTATCGACAATTTGTCGGGTGGTAATCAGCAGAAGGTTTTGATTGCTCGCTGGCTACTACTTGAACCTGAGGTGCTGATTTTAGATGAGCCAACTAAAGGGATAGATGTGGGCGCCAAGGCCGAAATTTATAAGCTTATTGTTGAGCTGGCTAGACTGGGTAAAGCCATCATTATTGTCTCTTCTGAAATGCTAGAACTCTTGTCTTTGAGTGATCGCATCATGGTCATGGCTGAAGGGCGTGAGATAGGCATAGTGGACAGAGAACAAGCTACACAAGAAGTTATTTTAGAAATGGCCGCAGGTGGTGAAGTACCAAGCGAACAAACAATAGACACATCAGACTTGCGCATAGAAGGGGTTGCCTAATGGATTCTCTAGCAAATAAACGTTTAGCAAAAACCAATTACACAGAATTTCTCAACAAATACGGCATGCTCATTATCTTGGTGCTTTTGTTTGTTGCCTTATCTTTAAAAATAGATGGCTTTGCCTCTGTTCGTAACGTGCTCTCTATTTTAGAGCAGGTTTCCATGTTCGGTATTATCGCCATAGGGGTGACCTTTGCCATTGTCACAGGGGGCATTGACTTATCTGGTGGCTCTATCGTGGCGTTAGCCTCTGTTGTCGGAGCAAGCATAGTCACAGGGTCAGAAGGTTATGGCATGACCATTTTTGCCTTTGGTGCCGCTTTATTTGTTGGCAGTGTCTGTGGACTTATTAATGGTTCGATTACCGCATATGGACGTATACCACCCTTCATCGCCACTTTAGGCATGATGACAATGGCCCGTGGTATGGCGCAACTATTCAGTGATGGTCGCCCTGTTGATGCAAGCTCAGATGCTTTTACTTCCATTGGTGATGGCACAGTATTTGGTATTCCTGGCTTGGTAATCATCTATGTGCTAGTGGCCGTTGTGTGTCACGTCATGATGAGCCGTATGACCTTTGGTCGTCATGTATTTGCCATAGGCGGAAATGTTAAAACTGCCAGAATTTGTGGTGTCAATGTCGAGATTACTTTAGTCAAAGTCTATGTTTTAGCAGGTGCTCTAGCAGGTTTAGCAGGGGCTATGTTGGCGTCACGAGCTTATGCAGGTAACCCAACGTTCGGCAACATGTGGGAGCTAGATGCCATAGCCGCCGCCGTTATCGGTGGTACTTCTTTAGCCGGTGGAGTGGGTTCAGTTGGTATGTGTATTGTCGGTGCTTTGATTATCGGTGTGATGAACAAGGGCCTAAATATGATGGGTGTTGATCCTTACTGGCAGCAGATTATCAAGGGCATGATCATTATCAGTGCCGTGTTATTAGATGCACAAAAACGTAAAAAAGCTTAGTGGCTTAACTTTAATTTGGGCTCAGTCCAGACCTTATTAATATTGAAAAGAGACATGATATGAAAACGGTTCGCCTTACACTCGCCGAAGCATTAGTGAAGTATTTAGTTGCACAGAAAATTGAAATCAATGGACAGGTTGAGCCTTTATTTGGCTGTTCTTTTGCCATATTTGGACACGGTAATGTGACCTGTTTAGGCCAGCAGTTAAAGAATGCTGAAGACGAGCTGCCGACTTGGCGTGGTCAGAATGAGCAATCTATGGCCATGGCGGCTGTGGCTTATGCTAAAGCCAATAAGCGTCAAAAAATTGGTATCGCCTCAGCATCTATTGGCCCGGGTGCGACCAATATGATTACCGCAGCAGGTATTGCTCACACCAACAGACTGCCTTTGTTGATGTTCGCAGGGGATGCCTATGTGAGCCGTTTGCCTGATCCTGTGTTGCAGCAAACTGAGCATTTTCATAATCCATCGACCACAGCGAATGATGCTTTCAAAGCCGTGACTCGCTATTGGGACAGGATTATCCACCCAGCTCAAATCTTGCAAACCTTGCCACAAGCTCTTGATACCTTGTTGGACCCAGCAGATTGCGGCCCGGTATTTATCGGTTTACCGCAAGATATTCAAGGTGTGGCTTATGACTACCCAGAGCAATTCTTCGCAGAAAAAGTGCATAGAATTCGTCGCCCTGAACCTGAACTGCGCGACCTAGAAGAGGCGGTTAAGTTACTGAGCCATGCAGAGCGTCCTTTAATTATCAGTGGTGGCGGTGTGCATTACTCGCATGCGACCGATGAACTAGCACAATTTGCAGAAAAGCATAATGTGCCAGTGATAGAAACCATTGCTGGGCGCGCCACCATGTTGCAAGACAACCCATTAAACGGTGGTCCAATTGGGGTAACGGGTTCTAACTCTGCCAACTATCTAGCAGCCCATGCGGATGTGGTTGTGGCGATAGGGACGCGTTTACAGGATTTCACCACAGGTTCTTGGTCTGTGTTTAGAAACCCTGATCTTAAAATTATCAGCATCAATGTGGGTCGACATGATGCGATCAAACACTTATCCATGCCGATTATCGCCGATGCCAAGGTCACCATGACTAAGATCAGCCACTTGTTAGCGGATTGGCAAGGTTCGAGTGATTGGTCAAGCCAAGCTAAAAAACATGCTGATGATTGGAAAGCCCTTTGTAATGACAGAATGGCGGTGGTTGGGGATGAAATGGCCTCTTATGCACAGGTTATCGGTGCCGTGAACCGTTTATCTGAAGCGGGCGATACCGTATTGACGGCGGCAGGTGGATTACCTGCTGAGCTAAACATGAACTGGCAGAGCAAGCAGATTGGCAAGTTTGATATCGAATTTGGTTTCTCTTGCATGGGGTATGAAATTGCGGGTGGCTGGGGCGCGAAAATTGCGAACCCAGACAATGATGTGGTGGTCATGGTGGGCGATGGCTCTTACATGATACTTAACTCAGACATCTACAGCTCGGTTTTATCAGGCCACAAGATGATCATTGTTGTCTGTGATAACGCAGGTTTTGCCGTGATTAACAAGTTGCAAAACAACACAGGTAATGAGTCCTTCAATAACCTATTAAAAGACTGTCGTCGTGAGAATCCAGAGACAGAATTTGCCCGAGTGGATTTTGCTAAACATGCAGAAGCCCAAGGCGCTATCAGTGAAAAAGTCGGCTCTATGCAAGACTTTGATGCGGCCTTTGCCCGTGCCAAAGCCGCCGATAGAACGTCAGTTATCGTGGTTGATATCGACTCTACCAAATGGTCTAGCTGTGATTGCTGGTGGGAAGTGGGTTTACCAGAAGTGACTCGCGATGAAAGAACCGAAAAAGCCGTATCAGATTTTAGTGCAGGGCGTACACATCAACGTCCTGGCGTGTAAGAGGAAGTGACAATGTTTAGTGAAGAAATAAATAAAGCAGAAGCGTTACGTTGGGCCATGGTCGGTGGTGGTCGTGGATCACAAATCGGTTATGCCCACAGATCCGGTGCTAGCCGTGATGGTCACTTTAAATTGGTTGCCGGTGCTTTTGATATAGATGCGGATCGTTGCCGTGATTTCGGTATTAATTTGGGGCTGGATGCAGACCGTTGTTATGCGGATTACCAAGTCATGTTTGAGGCAGAAGCCAAACGTGAAGATGGTATCCAAGCTGTCTCTATCGCAACGCCAAATGGCACTCACTACGCTATTTCTAAAGCCGCTTTGTTAGCTGGCTTACATGTGGTTTGTGAAAAACCTGTGACCTTTACCGTGGCAGAAGCCCAAGAGCTTAAAGAGATAGCAAGCCAGCATAACCGCATCTTTGGCGTTATGTACGGTTACACGGGTTTCCAAATGATTCATCAGGCGAAAGAGATGATTCAACGTGGTGATCTGGGTGAAATTCGCGTTATCAATATGCAGTTCGCCCATGGCTTTCATGCTACCGAAGTGGAGAAGAATGATCCGGGTGCTAAATGGCGCATGAACCCAGAAGTCTCTGGCCCGACTTATGTTTTGGGTGATGTGGGTACGCATGCCTTCTACCTAGCCCAATTAATGGCGGGATTAACGGTCGATTCTTTGTGCTGTACTCGTCAAAGCTTTGTGAAATCTCGTGCGCCGCTAGAAGACAATGCTCATGTCATGATGCGCTTTACCAATGGTGCTGTGGGCACACTTTGGGCAAGTGGTGTAAATGCGGGTTCTATGCACCAGCAGAAGATACGTGTGATAGGCGAAAAGGCCAGTATTGAATGGTGGGATGAAAGACCAAACCAGCTTAGCTATGAAGTACAAGGCGAACCAGCTCGCGTATTAGAGCGTGGTATGGGCTATCTACATAATGATGATCTTGCGGTGAGCAGCAACCGTATTGGTGGTGGTCACCCTGAAGGCTTCTTTGAGTCTTGGGCCAACCTCTATAGCCGTTTTGGCATTGTCATGAAAGCCATGAATGCGGGTGATTTAGAAACAGTGAATAACACCTGGTACCCAGATATTGATGCGGGTATCGAAGGGGTTCAACTCTTAGAACGTTGTGTTGAATCAGCCGATGACAATGCTAAATGGGTTGATTTTGCATGATGGATTTTAACTTTCCTCAAGATAGGCCGATCGATGTGATCTGCCTTGGTCGTGCCGGTGTCGACCTCTATGCCAAGGAGGAGAATGCCGACTTCCTTGATGTCTCTGGCTTCGACAAGCATGTGGGTGGTTCTCCTGCCAATATCGCTGTGGCCTTGGCTCGCTTAGGGGCGAAACCCGGTTTGATTTCTTGTGTTTCTGACGATGGTTTAGGTCGATATGTATGCGATTACCTAAACCGCGAAGGGGTGGATACAAGCGGTGTTGTGCTGGATGCCTCCGGCACACGTACCAGTTTGGCCATTACCGAAATGAAGGCAAAAGACTGTGAAGTGGTGATCTATCGTCATAATGCGGCGGACTTATCTCTTACCGCAGAGCAAGTAAGCCAGTCTTATATTGCCAGTGCCAAAGTCTTGTTAGTGACGGGGACGGCCTTGTCATCTAGTCCTTCTCGCGAAGCCTGTTTAGTGGCAATTCAATATGCTAAAGCCGCTGGCACAAAAGTGGTGTTGGATGTGGATTACCGTGCTTACTCTTGGGCGTCGCCAGAAGATTCAGCGACCTACTATCAGTTGGTTGCATCCATGTCAGACATAGTCATAGGCAACCGTGAAGAGTTTGATGTGATGGAGCACCTTGTCGATCAAGGCAATAAAGACGATGACAAGACAGCACAGCGCTATCTCACTGGATCAACTCAAGTGGTCATTATTAAGGCCGGTGAATTTGGATCCAAGGTGTACACACGAGACGGCGAGTACTTCGCACAGGGTATATTCCCAGTTGAAGTGAAAAAGCCTTTTGGCGCGGGTGACTCCTTTGCCGGAGCACTGCTGTATTCACTGCTTCAAGGGGATACCTTGGAAAATGGTGTGAAGCTGGGTTCGGCTGCCGCTGCGATTAATGTCTCTCGTAAAACCTGTACAGATGCTATGCCAACCAAACAAGAACTATTGGACTTTATCGAACAAAGAAATGTTGCAGCCTAGCGGGCTCTGTTAACCACAGCTTGGCGTAAAAAAGACTATAAAAAATTATAAACGAATACTCTGGAAGGATAAGAATTATGGGAAAGCATATTGCTGCTTATAACAATGAGAACAAACCAATTATTGATGTGAATGACGACACCACACCACTGATTTATTTTAATCAGGTGTTTTTAGAACAAGGTGAAAGTCACACTTATCAGTTAGATGAATATGAGACAGCTGTCGTACTTGCGGGCGGCACTTGTAGCATCAAGGTGAATGACGAAGTGTTTGATAACATCGGCAAACGTAAAAATGTCTGGGATGGTAACCCTGCGGCGGTTTATGCGCCATTAGGTGCGACGGTTGTGATTACCTGTGTGTCTGAGAATGCTGACATCATGGTTGCTGGTGGTAAGTTTGAAGAAACCCTTGAGCCATTTGAAGTGAAACCAGAAGACAGCGACCAAGTGCAGTACGGCAGTGACGACACCAAAACACACCGTAAAATTAAGCACATCCTAGGGCAGAAAAATGCGGGTCAAAGAGGACGTTTGCTAGTGAGCGAACTCTTTACCGTCGGCGCAGGCGGCTGGTCTGGTTTCCCTGCTCATAAACACGATACAGAGCGTCTACCAAAAGAAACTCGCTACGAAGAAGTGTATCAGTTCCGTTTTAATCCTGATCAAGGTTTTGGTGCCCAATTCCTATATGAGCACGAAGACGATATTGGCCCTGTTTACCATATTAAAAACCGCAGTGTGATTGCTATTGATAAGGGCTACCACCCTTGTGTTGCCGCGCCTGGTTATGAAATGTATTACTTCACCATCATAGTGGGCGAACACTCTAAGTCTCTCATTCAACACTTTGATCCGCACCATGAATATCAGATACATACTATCCCTGGTATCAAGGACATGATCAGCAAATTCAAGTAATGGAGTAAAACATGCTAGTTAGCTTGAATGATATTTTGCCAGATGCAGCGAATGGGAGTTCTGCCATTCCTTGCTGCAATGTATTTGGATACGAAGAAGGCCGTGCCATTGTTGCTGCGGCCGAAACCTTAAAGCGTCCGGTCATTCTGGCGGCAAATAAGGACATGGTCGATTTTATGGGAGTGGAAGCACTGGCTAAAATGCTGCTTTCTCTTGCCCATAATAGCTCTGCCAAGGTGTGTGTGCATTTGGATCATACCTATGAAGAAGAGATAGTGTATCAGGCTATTCACCATGGTTTTTCTTCTGTCATGTTTGATGGCTCTCAGCTTCCGCTAGAAGAGAATATTCGCCGTACCAAGCAAGTAGTGCAGGTTGCGCATGCCATGGGTGTGAGTGTCGAAGGTGAGATAGGGTCGGTTGCCTATAACGAGGGTCGTGACCATATAAAATCTATCAGCACAGTACCAGAAGAGGCAGCAGCCTATGCCAATGAAAGTGGCTTAGATGCCATGGCGGTTGCTGTGGGTAATGTTCACAGGCTAACCACACCAGACTCAGTGATTGATTACCCTAGGCTTGAAGAAATTGCCGGTTTAGTGGGCGATATTCCTCTGGTGATTCATGGCACTACAGGTATTAAAGAAGAAGATATTCTAAAGCTTAAGCAAACCAGAGTGTCTAAATTTAATATAGGGACATCACTTCGTATGGTGACAGGTGAGAACCTCAGACGCCTGATGAATGAAGAGCCTAACAAGTTCGACAAGATGTACTTTATGCAAAAGGTCATGCCTTTTATACAGGCTGAAGCAGAGAGGATTATACGCCTCTTAGCTTAGGACTCGTGATTGATTTCCTCTTTTCCGTTCCGCGTTAGTTTTCAATGATTGAAAACCTTATTCATCATACTGCTTATCTGGCGCCAGATAGAAAGCAGATGAGACAGTATGATGAATAACTATTTTCGTTTTCCTTAGGGCTTTTTAGTCTTTGCCTATCCAATAAAGCGGCCATTTGGCATCTGCTTTAGCATTGTTGATCACAGCTGCCACACCTACCAAAACAATACTGCCTAATAAAACCGGTAATAATAGAAAATCAAAACCTGCACTGCCTGCCATTAAAATGACCAAAGGGTTTGCCCCAGCGGGTGGATGTACTGCTCGAAAAAACTGCATGGCTGCAATGGCAGTTGCCACCGCGAACGCCATCACAATAGGGCCTTGGCCAAAAAAGTAAAGAGCAACTAAGCCTACTAAAGCACTGATAAAGTGACCGCCTATGACATTTCTGGGTTGTGCAAAAGGTGCTGCGGCGACGGTAAATAGAATGACGCAGGTTGCGCCAAAAGGCGCCATAAGTAGTGGATAGCCAGACCAACTTGTAAGTAAGGCTAGGCTTAATATACCCACAAAACCACCGATAAAACCTGTCGCAATGGCTTTTGCATCTGGCTTTGGAACTAGCTTGCCACCCCCTGAGAATCTCCCCATCTTTGCACCTCACCGTGTGTGCTTTGAATAAGCACACTAACAATTATTTTTAAGACCTGTATGCTATGATACAGATCTGTACTATATGCAACTGTACAGATCTGTACCATTTTATCAAGACTTAAAAGAGTTAGCTGAAAACCTGAGCAAACCCTAGGGAAAAACATGAGCACCAAACACGACATTTTAGATTGCGCTGAATCCTTATTTAATCAGCAAGGTTATACGGCTGTGGGGGTTGATTTGATTCGAGACACAGCAGGTGTTTCTAAAACGACGATTTACCGCCACTTTGGTGGTAAAGATGGCTTGATAGAAGCGGTACTAGAGAGGCGTCATCAACGTTTTGAAGAAGGGTTATTTGATAAGGTAAATGCGGCTAATCAAGCCATGGCAGAGGCTAAACTGGATGCTGAAATGGCCAGCTACCAACGCTTATTAGCCATCTTAGATTGGCATTATGTTTGGTTTATGTCCGATCATTTTCAGGGTTGTATGTTCATGCACGCCCTGTCTGAGTTTAAACAAAATAACAGAAAAATCAGCCAGATAGCCTTAGATCATAAAGCTTGGTTAGGTCAGTTAATACAGGGTGCCTTGGATCACAGCTTGGCAGATATAGAGGAAAAAGCAGAAATGCTACTCACCTTTATTGAAGGTCTGATCATACGGGCTGAATTCGCCCAAGATGAGATGACAAAACTAGTCGCAAAGCGCCCCCAACATGAGGCGCTTATCTTATCCCTATTGGCTTAATCAAACTGATAAAGGCGCTTTGGGTTATCCACTAAAATTTGCTTGCGTAGGCTTTCATCAGGCACCCATTGCACGAGTTCGTTTAACAAATCTGTGGTGTTTGGCATGGCTTTATCAAAGTGAGGATGAGGCCAATCTGAACCCCAAACACATTGCTTGGTATTGGCATTAACTAGTGCTTGGGCAAAAGGGGTTACATCGCTAAAAGGGGTGCAGGCTTGGGTGCTGGTACGATAAGCGCCTGAGAGTTTAACCCAAACTCGGCCTTCTTCTAATAGGCTTAATAAGTCTTGAAAAGCAGGGTGATCTAGCCCCAAACTTGTGTCCATATGCCCCATGTGATCTATCACCACAGGCACGGGGAGTTGGCGTATCTTGTCGGCGAAACCATCAAAATTCGCGATATCAATTAAGAACTGTAGATGCCAGTTGCGTTTGGCGAGGCGCTCGGCTAAATGGCACACATCGTCCCATTCTATTCCACCTTTAAAGAGTAGATTCATGCGCACACCCACATGGCCAGATAAGGCAAGTTTGTCTAACTCTTCATCGCTAATATTGGCATCGACAACGGCAATACCCTTGTAGTCTTTACCTAGCTTTCGTAAGTAATTCAGTGTGTCGGTTTGTAGGCTGTTATCTGTGCCGTACACACTCGGTTGTACTAATACACCATGGCTAATGGATAATTGGCTATGCATGTGTAAGTAAGCGCCTACTGGCGCATCAGGTGGTGTATAGCTTCTGTTCTCTGTGTAGTCGTATTTATCTAGTGGACCAAAGACATGGGCATGACAATCAATAGAACCCAGAGGTAGGTCAAAATCTGGCTTGGTAATAAAAGGGTCAGGGGCATCACATAAAGGCAGTGTGAATTGAGTATTTTGATTGTCAGTCTCTTTCATTTTAACGATCACCTTGAAGGTTATGCTTAAGGCCATTTTAGGCTTAATGTGGCGCTAAGCATCTAATAAAAAACAGGGCCTTTTTCTGAGGGCATTAAGCTAACAGAAAGAGACCCTTAAAAAGCAAGAGGATGTGGTGAGCGCTTAGTGCTGCTCAGCAATCCAGTTAGCTATGTGAGTTGAGAACTCAATGAATCTTTCGTCTTCATCAAGCATCCACTCAGTGTGTCCACCATTCGCTAGCAAGAACAAAGATTTAGGGCCTGGGTAAGCCGCATAAAGTGATTTTGCTTCTGTCACTGGGTGCAGGTCGTTTTCAGCACCATGAGCGATCAATAATGGAATGTTTGAGAAACGCTCGTCTAGGTTAGCTTCTGGGTTAAAGCTAATCAGAGAGTCAGCGAAATCAAAATCAGATGTCACACCATAGCCAGGTGCTTTAACAAGTTCTGTGAACACGTATTCACGGCTTACTGGATCAAGCGGGTAAATTTCAAAAGGATCTATACCTTTCTTCTCGCCGCCTTTCGCTAGGCGTAGACGTTCTTCGGCCATGAAAGCTTTGAATGCTTTCCAACCGTGCTCGCCACGTAGAGCTTTCTGTACACGTACTGAATTGAAAAAGCCGTTCATTGAAACTAGGCCGTCAATTTGACCTTCACAGATACGTAGCGCATCTAGAATTAGGCCGCCAGCCATGCCCCAACCTGCAACAAAAACCTTACGATTTTCAGCTTGGGCACGTTCAGAAACGATAGCAACAGCATTGGCTATATCACGAACTTGTTCTTCTAAAATAACGCGCTCACGTTCGCCTTGTGAATCGCCAAAACCACGATAATCAAAACCGAAAACAGTGAAACCTTTTTTAGTCCAAGCACGGGCATAACGCTCTGGGTGGATGTTTTTTTGGCCAGTAAAGCCAGAGCAAACGATCACAATTGGCAGTGCTGGATTGTTATTTGATTCGTCAGTAAAGAAGGCGCCATCTAGGACAAGACCATCGCTGTGAAAAGAAACTTTTTGTTCGATCATGAAGTAAAACTCCCAAGTTTTAAATAGTGTAAATAAGGACAGATAGAGCCTTCACTAACAGGTAAAAAGAAGCGAATGCAGCCAGACTGTGATTAGTATGATGGCGAAAAAAACTTGCAATAAATGAAAATAATGCGACATTATTGGTGATAAATGCGACTTATTGTCTGTATTTTTACTTTGATTAAGTTTTTTGAATTGATTGTTCATGGGTGAATTTATGCTAGAGAAAAGCAGTAAAAGTATTGAGCATTTTGGCTTTTTTTTAGTGCCAGATTTTTCCATGATCTCCCTCGCTGCTGTAGTCGATCCTCTGCGTATGGCGAACCGCATTAGTGGACAAACACTCTATTCCTGGGACTTTTATTGCCACCAAAATAAAGCGGTTTTTGCCAGTAATGGTTTGCCCGTCGCACCCACACGACAGCAAGATGATGTGACAGACTTAGACACACTTTTTGTGGTCGCAGGCATAGGCGCACAAGAAGCAAATGATGCAGCTTTGTTTAGCTGGTTAAGAGGTTTAAAACGTCAAAAAGTGAATTTAGGCTCGACTTCAACAGGCAGCCTTTTGCTTGCTCAAGCAGGGATTCTTAAACAACAAAAATGCACCATACATTGGGAGAATAAAGAAAGCCTTTCTGAGCAGTTTCCTGACTTGCAGGTAACAGGTGAGCTTTATGAAATAGACCGAGATGTGATGACCTGTTCTGGCGGGTTGGCTGGGCTAGATTTGATGCTACAGCTGATTGCTTTAAAGCATGGGGAAACACTGGCGAAAGATGTGGCAGAACAATGTATTCACCCAGCGATTCGACCCGCCTATGAAAAACAAAGGATGGATTTACAGTTACGCCACCATGCTCATCACCCAAGATTGTTAAAAGCCTTAGAGCTGATGCGCAGCAATATTGAAGAGGTGCTGACATGCAAAGAAATTGGTGATCTTGTGGGCTTGTCTGTGCGCCAGATGGAACGCTTATTTAAAACCTTTTTATCTAGCACGCCCGCCAACCATTATTTGCAATTACGTCTAGAGCGAGCACGTCATTTGGTGCTGCAATCAAATCTATCCATGTTACAAATTAGCACCGCCTGTGGTTTTAGCTCCACGTCTTACTTTTCACGCTGTTATCGCAAACAGTTCAATTGCACTCCAAGAGAAGAGCGTGCCAAGCCGAGTTAGGCTTGGCGTTTATTCAAGTGTTTTAATAATGCTTGTAAAGGGTGAAGCAGGGCTTTTTGATCAAAGCGTTTCACCTGACTACGACAAGAATAGCCTGTTGCCACAATGCGATCTTGCAAGGTTTTGTCATTTATCTTGCCTTTCCAAGACAGCTCATAAATACCTTTTGAGGTTTGCAGGTTTGCTGTTTCATGGCCATAGGTGCCTGCCATACCACAACAACCGACATTTTCAATTTTTAAGTCTAAACCCAGTAAAGAGAAAACCTTAACCCAATCTTGGATAGAGCCTGCCGCATTGGTTTTTTCCGTACAGTGGGCCAACAAGTGATAAGTTTCATTGCTATTAGCAAAAGGTTGGCGCTTAAGATTAAGGGAAGAAAGGTGCTCACTTTGTTCTGCTAACCATTCTTGTAGCAAGTTCACGGTTGGAA
Source organism: Marinomonas sp. SBI8L (assembly GCF_001624705.1). Taxonomy (GTDB): domain Bacteria; phylum Pseudomonadota; class Gammaproteobacteria; order Pseudomonadales; family Marinomonadaceae; genus Marinomonas. Next base: position 160,192 of record NZ_JSEO01000005.1, on the reverse strand, counting down.
TTTCGCGTTTATCGCCAATGACTTTTGGATATTCTGAGCGGAAGCTTAAGGTCATGGATGGATCGACCCCCACAAATGGAATCTTATAAGCCGCTAACTCTTCTAACATGTCTAGATTTTTATTCGCTGCTTTCTCAAACGCCTTGAAGAAACCATGTACATGCAAGGGCTTACCGTTAGGTTTATAAGGTGCTAAGAAGGCCTGGAAGCCTAAACGTGTCAGTAGCTCCATGGTGTCCAATACCAGTTGAGTCTCAAAATAACTGGTAAAAGCATCTTGAACTATGATGACGGCCTTGCCTTTCCCAAAGGAGTGTCTTTTATCTAGGCCAATCGACTTGAGATTGTTAGGCGTCGCGAAGCGAATGCCACGCTTATCCATCTCTTTTTTGATATTGAGCTTAGACAGGGTCGGGCTATCTGTGATGCCTAAATAGTTAGCGCTCAAGCGATTGATCCAAGCTTGCTCCATCATCCAGTTATAAGGGTTTGGGTACTTGGCTAAGGTCGGCATAATATATTCCATCGAGCCCACCACATAATCTTTTACGGGGCGCAAATAGCGAGAGTAATAGATCTCTAGGAACTTGGCTCTAAACTCAGGCACATCGACCTTAATTGGGCATTGGCCTACGCAAGATTTACAAGCGAGACAACCCATCATGGACTCATGCACTTCGTTGGAGAAGTCATAGTCACCGCGACGCTTTTTCAAGGTGTTGTTCAGGCGTGGGAAGAAACTAGATATGAAACTCACTAGATAACCAGAGTCTTTTATCTTGTCACTGACAGCTTGAGTGTCGACTCCTTGCTCACTCATGCCCCTTAGCCATTCACGCATTAAAGACGCACGGCCTTTTGGTGAATGAATACGCTCGCGTGTCCCTTTGTAAGAAGGGCACATGGCATCGTTAGGGTCAAAGTTATAACAAGCGCCATTACCATTACAGTACATGCCAGCTTGGAATTGATCGCGGTTAACCAAAGGGATCTGTCGATCAAACTGGCCTCTCATCGGCACTTGATCAATTTTAAGAAGCTCGGCTCCTTTTTCGGTGCCCTTTGCTTTAGCTAGCTCAAATGGGGTGGCGATTTTGCCTGGGTTTAACTGGTTATGTGGATCAAACGCGCCTTTTACCTGTTGAATCACAGGGTAAAGCTCACCAAAGAATTCGGTCGCGTATTCAGAGCGCACCCCTTTACCGTGTTCACCCCATAAAAGACCGTCATATTTTTGGGTAAGGGCAACCACTTTATCTGTGATGTCACGAATCAAGCTTTCGTTCTTTTCATCTTTCATGTCGATAGCAGGACGTACATGTAAAACCCCGGCATCAACATGGCCGAACATGCCGTAGCTTAAGTCATGGGCGTCGAGTACGGCACGAAACTCCATAATGAAGTCAGCTAAGTTTTCGGGCGGTACTGCCGTGTCTTCAACAAAGGGAATCGGGCGACCTTCGCCTTTGGCATTACCTAAAAGGCCAACCGACTTTTTGCGCATGGCCCAGATCTTTTTCACATTCTCATGGCCTTGGGCCAAGGTGTAGCCCAGTATCTTGCTATTAGGCTCACCGAGCGCGGCATCTAATAAATCCGTCAGGACTTTAATTCGATTGTCTACTTCAGTTTGGTCGTTACCTGTGTACTCGACCAGATTCACCCCTTGAAGCTCTTTACCCGCATTATCTCCACTTTCATCAGGGAAGAAAGCAGCCACTGAGTGCCAAATGATGTCGTCTTTAGCAAGACCAAGTACGCGAGAGTCTACCGTTTCAATTGAAGTGGGCGCCGCGTTTAGCAGATCCTTAGCGTGACGTAACGAACCCTCAAAACTGTCATAACGAATGTTGACTAAGGTGGCGAAGGTTGGGATTTTAAGTAGGTTAACTTTGGCTTCTACAATAAAACCTAGGGTGCCTTCAGAACCACAAAGTACCGAGTTTAGGTTGAAGGCTTTGTTTTCATCGCGTATGTGAGCTAAGTCGTAACCCGTAAGGCAACGGTTTAACTCAGGGAAAACTTCATCGATTTTTACTTGGTTGTGGTTAAAGGCATCGTCCACCACACGATGTATATGACCCGCATAATCTTCACGCTGTTTCTCTTTAGCCAGCTTCTCATCAGAGATAGGGCCTGAGCTAAGAAGTGTGCCATCAAGTAATACGGTATTAAGAGAAAGGACATGATCACGGGTTTTACCGTACATGACAGAGCCTTGACCGCTGGCATCCGTATTTATCATGCCGCCTATGGTCGCACGGTTACTGGTGGAGAGTTCTGGTGCAAAGAAAAGTCCATGTTCTTTTACTGCTACATTTAACTGATCTTTTACCACCCCGGTTTGGACTCTGGCCCAGCCTTCTTCGGCATTAATTTCAAGCACTTGATTCATGTGCTTAGATAAATCCACAATCAAACCATCGGTTAATGACTGACCGTTAGTACCCGTACCGCCGCCTCGTGGACTTAAGACAATGGATTGAAATTCTTCAAGGTGGGAAAGGCGAGTCAATAATTGAATGTCAGCTATAGACTTGGGGTAAATAACACCTTGAGGTAAGACTTGGTAGATGGAGTTGTCTGTGGATAACACCACGCGGTTGGCATAGTCAGGGTTAGTCTCACCAGCAAAGCCATCGGCGTTTAGGCGCTCAATAAAACTTAGATAGAGAGACTGGGTAGGCGTGATATTAGACAACTTAGGGATCATGATTCGACTCTAAATGAAGAATAAGAGGTGATTAGAAACCATGTCTTGGCTCCGTATTGCTTAATACAGAGCCAAGACAAGCTTAGTTAGCTGTGAGTGAACTTAGCTAACTCTGAGTAAGCTTAGGAATTGCTTTAATTGCTTGTGGTCAAGGGCGGCCATATTGTCACACATGCTAAAGATAAGAGACTGCTGATCAGAACTAAGGCGAGTACTTGATAGCCTGAAGAACTTCTCTTTTATCTCTTGCTCAGTAAGCGGATTTTCTGGATTACCTTTGGCAATTGAGCCGGGTGACGTTAGCCTTTCTCCATTTTTTAAAGTGATAATGGCATGGGCCCAACGCTCGGCTGGGAACACAGCGTTATAGTCATCACTCTCACTGATTTGTACCTTTTCACTCAAGGCAATTCGCTCTGGGTTAAAGAGACCAAGGTCAGTTTCGCTAATGGATTCTGGACTAACCTCGTTATCCATAATAGCCGAAGCAACCGAGAAGGGCAGGCTATATTGCGCTTGTTCTGTGGTACTGGGATTAGTCACATGCAGGCGTTTAGCCTGATGGAAGGAGACGATTTCTATGCTTTCAACCTGAGTGTGATCTAAAGGGGTTTCTGCTTGTATCGCGCGCACTGCTTCTACCGCAGGTTGTGCCCAACGACACACAGGATAAGCCTTGAAATATTGCTCTTCTATGTACCAGCGACTGCCAATATCTTGCCATATTTCGGCGACAGCGTGTGCTTGCTCTGGTGAGTTTGATAGGGTATCTGCATCTAAGGTGATTGCTGGTGCGCCAGTAAAGTTTGCCTTGGCTAAGAGGCTACTGGTTATCCCAGCTAATGCGCCCCAACCAGAGCCATCTTTGACCATGGTTGGGTAATCAATACAGCGCATCATTTGGCTTCTTGGGCCATGAAACTCAGCAATCCCTAAGGCTTCGCGGGTTTGGTTTTGATCCAGCTTTAGTAATCTGGCGCTGACTGCCGCGACACCAATACTGTTCCAAGCCCCGGAGGTGTGATAATCCAACGCCGTGGCATGTAGGGCGATACCCGCACGGGTGGCCACTTCATAGCCTATTACCAAACTGGTAATCAGTTCCTTGCCATCAAGGGTTTGGCCTTTTTCGATCTCGTCAGAGATGAGCGCTAGCAAAGGCGGTAAGATAGCTACACCCACATGACCCTTGGTTAAGACTTGGCCGTCATGGGCATCGATACTGTCAATTAAGCTTGCGCCAAAGAGGCTAGCACCACTGACACTGGCATTTTTATCAGAAAACAGCAGGGGCACAGAACCTGCCATTTGATCACTGACAAAGGCTTCCATGATTTTGGCCAGCTTGGTGTCATGGCCTGCTGCAGCAACCCCAAGTAAATCAATCAAACAATCACTGGCTTGTTTAATAAGAGGCTGACTTAGGTCTTCGAATCTTAAGGTATGGATGAACTGATTAATCTGTTCCATAGGAATACACTTTTAAATCTTTCAGTTTGATTGAGTTTTTGGACTAGGTCTTTTTGTCTATGCTTTTTAGCGACGGGGCTGGATCATCTTGAGCCAGTTATCTATTTCTCGCATACGCATCTTAGGCGCAAGATCTGAAGACTTGATTCCCAAAGCAGCGACTGATTCGCTTTCACTGTCTTGTGCCACCTTGTTTAGGTGCTCAGCAAGTTCTGGGTCGGTATTAAACAAACCTTCTCCTGCGACGAGTTCGGCAATGCGCTCTGGGCTTAACTCTGGGTGATATTGCATACCCCAAAACTGAATGCCGTCTCTTTCATAGACAAAGGCTTGCACGGGGGAGTGTTGATTCCCTGCTGTGAGTATGGCGCCAGGTGGCAATTTAGATACTTCATCCCTATGGACACAGCTACAGGCATAATCATCTTCGCGGCCTTGATGAATCGGGTGTTTGGCACCTGCATCAGTCAGCTTAATGTTTTTCGCCATGCCCAACTCTCTACCATTAGGAGAGCTGGCTACTTCACCACCTAGTACCACAGCCCCGAGCTGCATGCCGTTGCAAGAACCTAGGGTAGGAATGCCATTGGCAAAGACTTTTTTCATGGTCTCTCTTAAAGGTGCTGCTTCTGGTTCATCCACAGACCAGTTAACGCTAGAGCCGGTAAAAACCACTCCATCATATTGACTAAGAGAGAGCGTGGTGAGATCTGAATCAGCATGATATGGTTGGAAAAAATCTATGCTCAAGTCTGGTTGGCAAGCCTGTAACGCGGCCGAGTAAGATTGTGAATCACTCAGTTGATCTGCTTGCGCCATTTTCTCTAATAACTCAGGGCTATTGCCTTCGATGATAAGAAGATGTGTCATAAAAAGAACTCCGTTTTCGCGCTTATCTTATTAAACGCGAGCTTTGGCAGAGTGTGGTTAAACCTCTGCATTAGCCTATTAAGGCTGGCTAATGCAGAGCTCTTTTCTCTTTCTTTTTTAGCGTTTCGCTTTAGCTTTCTTTAGCACTGATAAAAGCGCTTATTGAATGCCAACACCTGCTAAGAACTCTTTTGCAGTTTGCTCGATTGGCATACGTAGCACATCAACACGCGCGTTTAGGTCACGCATAATGTTGTCGTCAATCATGCCAGAAAGCTGGTTTAAAAGGCCTTCTAGTGTTGGGTTAGCCGCTAGCGTATCCGCACGAATAACTGGGGTTAGGGCATAGTTAGGGAAGTAGTTTTTATCATCTGCTAAGGTTACAAAGTTAAAAGCTTGGATACGGCCATCTGTAGCAAATACCAAGGCAATATCGACTTGCTCTTCTTTTAGTGCCGTGTAGGTAAGGCCTGAGTCCATGCGTTTGATGTCTTTACGCTTCATCTTAAAACCATAGGCTTTTTGCAGAGGTTTAAAGCCGTCATCACGGGCATAGAATTCAGCGTTTACCGCAATCTTCAAGCCTGCATCACCGTTTACCGCATCAGCAAGGTCGCTCAAGCTTTGAATGCCAGCCTTGTCTGCATCGGTTTTACGCATCGCTAGGGCATAAGTATTGTTAGCAGAAGAAGCGTTTAACCAAACCAGACCTTTTTTCGCGTCTAGTTCTTTTACCTTTTGATAAACCTCATCAGGGTTTAACTTGCCTTTGAACTTGTTGTAGTTCAACAAAGAGGTGCCTGTGTATTCCCAGTAAAGATCCACTTGACCATTTTCCTGTGCTTTACGCAGCACAGTACTGCCCATGCCAGCACGCTTTTCCACATCAAATCCTTTGATCTCTAGGTATTGGGTGGTGATCTCAGTGAGAAGTTGTTGCTCGGTAAAGTTTTTACCACCAATGACAATCTCAGATGCGTTAATCGAGCTTGCAGCCAAAACAGGCAGCGCTAGGGTTAGGGCAAGTTTTTTTACGATTTTCAACATGGACTCTATCCTCGTTTGTTTTTTTGTTGTTTTACTTTTCTTAATTGATAAGTGTGAGGCGGCTATTTAATAGAGAAGGCTAATCGAAATGCTTGATAGCAATCCTCTAATGGCAGCCGCCTAGTGACTAACGTCTTAAGGGATTTACTCCTCTTGGTACGATCAAAAAGGCGATGGCTGCAATTAGCACATCGACAAGTACAGCGAGCATGGCAACCGGTATGGCGCCTGCTAGCATCATGAAGGGTTCATCTAGGTCGATACCGGTAAAGATAAGCTCACCTAGGCCACCACCACCGATTAAGAAAGCCAATGGTGCTGTACCCACATTGATTGCCAAGGCGGTACGAATACCGGCAAAGATGACAAACAAGGCATTGGGTATCTCAACCTTGATGAGCATTTGGCTGGCTGTCATACCTATGCCAGCAGCGGCTTCTTTAAGGTGTGCAGGGACTTCGTTTAAACCGATATAAGTGTTGCGCACTATGGGCAATAAAGAGGCGATACACAGACCAAAAATGGCTGGTAGTGTGCCTATCCCTAAAAAGCTCATGGCTAAGGCAAGGATGGCCAATGTCGGAATGGTGGTACCAATATTGAGCAATTGCATGGCAGACTCAGCCACCTTGGCAAACCTTGGGCGGCTTAAAATAATGCCGATAGGAATCGCCAAGGCAATCGCAATAATTCCAGAGATCAAGACCATTTCGATATGCTGACCGATAAGGTAAACCACATCTTCTTGATACTCCCAAAGCTCTTCGAAAATCGCATTGGCTTCAAATACCGAACCAAGCCAAAAGGCGATCAAGATGCCAAAGAAGTAGCCATACCTTTTCATAGATAGCTGTTTCATAGCTGTCTGTTTCATCTGTGGCACCTCTTAGGCTTTGATCGCAGTGGCAAGGTCATCACCCAGAGGGGCTTGCTCTGCGCTGGCTTGGTAACCATCACGACGGTAAGTCGCCCCTAGATAATGAGTAATGCCTCTTTGGGTAATTTGCCCAACCATGCGGCCTTCTTTGTCGACACAAGGCATCCAAGTGATGTCATGGGTAAACATTTTTGATGCGACTTTTCTCAAGTCATCATCAACACTGATAATGGATTTAAGTCCAAGGTAGTGCTCGCCACATTGCCCTTGCCTTGTTTGAGTTGCTTCTTTGCTGACAAAACCAATAGGTTGTTTCGCCTTATTGACCAGCGTGATGGCATGGTAATAACCACAGGCTTCCATCTTGTTAAAAGCATCACTCAAGCTGTCGGCTTGTGACACATAAATAGGCGGCTCCATTACTTGCTCAACATTAACTAGACGTAAGCGTTTTAGAGCTCTGTCATCACCCACAAAGTTTTTCACAAAGTCGTCTTTCGGGTGAGCCAAGATATCGTCGGGAGTATCGTATTGGATCAGCTCACCGTCTTTGAAAATAGCGATACGGTTCGACATTTTTACCGCTTCATCTATGTCGTGGCTCACAAACATGATGGTTTTCTTCAAGACTTTTTGCATCTTCAAAAATTCGTCTTGAATCACTTCTCGGTTGATCGGGTCGATAGCGCCAAAGGGCTCGTCCATTAGCATAACTGGCGGATCAGCAGCCAAAGCGCGGGCGACACCAATACGTTGTTGTTGGCCACCAGACAGCTCTTTGGGGTAACGTTTTAGGAAAACGGACGGGTCCAGTGCCACCATGTCTAAAAGCTCAGCGGCACGTTTTTTATAGCGGCTGGCTTCCCAACCTAAAAGCTTAGGGACGATGGCGATGTTCTCTTCGATCGTCATATTAGGGAAGAGACCAATTTGTTGGATGACATAACCTATGTTGCGACGCAGGCTAACCGTGTCTAGGCCAGTCGTGTCTTCACCATTGATGTAAACCTTGCCTGATGTGGGCGGCACGATACGGTTGATCATCTTAAGTGTGGTGGTTTTACCGCAACCAGAAGGGCCAAGCAGGACACAAATTTCCCCTTCAGGGACTTCCATTTGAATATTGTTCGCGGCGGTTACTGGGCCGTTAGGGGTGTCAAATATCTTGGTTAAATTATCTATTTTTATCATTTTATTTAATCTCAATAAGCGATGAAGTCAGGGATTAGGCTTGGGCACTCTCTCTTGGTGTCAGCTTCTTCTGTAAAAACATGAGGGAGTAATCAGCGATAATCGCCAACACACTAACGGCGATAGCACCGGCAATAAGCTGTCTTGGATCACTCTGTGATATGCCTCGGCTAATCAATACGCCTAGACCGCCAGCACCGATATAAGAGGCAATGGCCATAACCCCTATGTTCATCACCACAGCGATACGAATACCCGCCATAATGACAGGCGTCGCTAAGGGGATTTCGACCATTCTTAAACGCTGCATAGGGTTCATGCCGATACCGCGAGCGGCTTCTCTCAAGGCAGGATCAACATTGTTTATCGCCGTATAGGTATTGCGAATAATAGGTAGTTGCGAATAAAGCAGAACCGCAATCACAGCAGGCAGATAGCCTATCCCTTGGCCGATAACGGACAATATTGGGATCATCAAACCGAACAAGGCAATAGATGGAATCGTGATTATGATGGAAGCAATATAGAGGACTATATTGGCCATTTTTTCATTTTGAGTGATGGCGATACCGATAGGTACACCCGTGACAGTAGCCAGTCCCACTGCGACAGCGACCAAGGAAATATGCTCAATCGTTAACTTAAGCAGTAGTTCTTGGTTTTGAAATAGAAAATTAATTATTTCCATGCTCTTCCTCAGAATAACTAGCGATCGTTATATAAGACTGAAACCCGTTCAGTCATAACCAGATTAGGGGAATTAACCGCCATTTTTTAAAACTAATACGACATTTTTGATGAAAAAAGCGACATCAGTTTTACGAGGCGCACATAATACCTAAGTTAAGCTTAGTTGCTAGTTTTTCACTTGAGAGGGAAGAGTAAGAGCGGGTGGTTGGGGTTGTTGAGTCGCTAGAAATAAGAAATGAAGAAGAGAAAGTCTTGAGAAAGAAATTTACTCAAAGAAGGAGTATTATTTGCCAACCTTAGGTTCAAGAAGAGCCTATTAAATATCGTATAAAACAGGGAGGTCATATCATGAAAGATCAAACTTCCTTTGTAAAATAAAGCGGCCACTCAAAGGGGGCCTATCATCATGGCTTTGCTGTGCAGTGAGCCTAAATTGTTATGTGATAAGCACTCACTCAGGAAATTAGGTATTTTATGCTTAAAGAAGTAAACGGACAGCTAGTTCAAGTAAGGGCCACAGGGCTTGGGAAAATTCTTCGTATTGTTGTACTGCAAGCTTATGAGTGGGCCGAAGATTTTAAATATTTGGTACAAAAATATACACCAAATGAGATACCAACCGATCAAATTGATATTGATTGCCCTAACTGGAGCGGACGCTGGTTGATTTCCCAAACTTTTACTGCAATGGCTCTTGAAGCATTCTATTACGATTATATTCTTGAGAAAGAATCAAAAAATAAGGCTGAGAAGCAATCCTCTCCAGTCTCAAGGTTTGAATACCTTGCTGAAAACTATCTAGGTCAATCCAACGTGACAGAAAATGATCTTTACCACCAACTAAAAGCATTAAACACCGTGAGGCGACACTGGGTACACAATAAAAGTACAGAGTTCGGAAAATACAAAACTCCTGAAGAGCATTTCAGTCCATCTCAATGTTTAGCTTTACTTGTTAATGTCTTTCTATTCTTTGAAGTCAATGATGAATCATGCACAGCAGCAAAGGTCACTAGAGAAATACTCCAGCAGGAACAACAAAAAATAAAACAAATAATTGAGTCAATCTAATATGAAAATTATATAAAAGAGCCCGCTAGAGGTATCAGAAACTCTGATTACATCTTATTTTTCTCAGCACCTAATTGCGGCATTTTATTTAATTAAAGTTCAGTAAGGATTAGAATGGACCTTCAAACCAAACTTAGTATTGTGAATGCACTGTCAACTTTTCTTGCTGTTGTAGTTGCTTTAGTTTTAGGTGTTTCTCCAAGTGTGTTGAGAAAAGTGAGAGAAAGGCGGCTGGCCATTAAGCGAAGCCATAAACTACTCTCAACTATAAAAATGGTAGTGAAAAACTACCGATTCTATAACCCTCAAAAAGTCATACAGGATGGAGTCACTCAATATCAGTATGATGTAAGTAACATTAAGGGAATGTCTATAAACATAGACTTATATCAAGAAGTGCAGAACTTAAACCTGCTTGCAGAGAACTTACCACTTAATCATAAGTTGGTAGTAACTGAAACTATTGATCTGTTGGTGGCTATAACATCTGGTTTTCCATTCAGTGAGAGTGAGTGGAATCACCTTGAGGAGTTGATTTCTAAATCATTAGAGTCTCTGGAGAAATAGTGTATAAAATTTTATCGAGATATCCTAACAATTAAGTTTTGTCTTAAGAAGGTTTTGAGTTTTGTTAATTGAGGTGATATCATTTTTTTGCTTTTAATAGTTGCTTTAAGTAATTGATTAAAAGGAACTTAACAGGTTGTCAAGTCTAATCGGAAAGCCAAGCAAGCTAACTGAGAAGAATGACAGCAATACATTGAATAGAGTCGTCACAGATGTCTCCAAAGTTATAGTTACAGTATAATTCATATCTAACATGACGTGGCTGAGTCTTCGGGCTTGATGGTTGTCTTAACAACTTGGTTAAGCCGGGGTAAGGCGTAGGGAATTGCCACAGTTCTAAGTCTGCCTCGGTTTTGCTAGGGAAAATAAATGCCTTCAGTTCCTCCCAAATGGTTTCGTAGTAGGGGATATCTTCATTTTGACCTTCCTGTAGGTTATAAGAAAGCTGTAGCTGTTGTTACAAATCCTGATATCGTCGCTAGACATGCCTTCTACCCTTTTATTAATTATACAGTCAAATCAAAAAAAATTAATAAAGACAAAATAACTAACGAATTAAATATATCGTTTAAAGAACGCCCTATTGCATATTCATCTCATATGGATAGTCATATTTATGCTTATTACACAAAAATTCTTAGCAAAAAATATGAAGATAAAATTAGAAATTCAGGCTTAGAAAATTCAATTTTAGCTTTTAGAGGGCTCGGTAAAAGTAATATTGATTTTGCTTACGATGCTTTTGAAAAAATAAAAAAATCTGGAGAGTGCAGTGCTGTCGCACTTGATTTTTCAAAGTTTTTTGACACATTAAATCACAAGTTTTTGAAAGATAGTTGGGCAAGTCTATTAAACTCTTCAAAACTTCCTGCAGATCACTTTAACGTCTATAAATCTATTACAAAATTTTCAACTGTAAATAAACTAGATCTTTATGAGAAATTCGAAATCTCAATTAATAACCCTAAAAATGGTAGAAAACGTGTATGTACTGCAAAAGAGTTTAGAGATATTGTTCGTAAAGGCAATTTAATTGTACCTCATAAAGCTCCGTTTGGTATCCCTCAAGGATCTCCAATAAGTGCCTTGCTTTCGAACATATATATGTTCGATTTTGATATCAAAATGAAAAACTATGTAGATGAGTGTGGCGGTGAATATTATCGTTATTGTGATGACATGTTATTTATAGTACCCACTGAGTTAAGGGATGAAGTCGCAGGAATTGCACAGGAAAAAGTTAAAGAACTAGGGTTATCAATTAACACTGATAAAACCGAATTGCGGACGTTTAAATATGAAAACAGGCAATTAAAAGCTGATCAAATGTTGCAATATCTTGGCTTTATTTTTGATGGAGAAAACATTTATATACGATCATCATCTTTGGCTAGGTATTCTGAAAAGATGAAAAGAGGCGTTAGTTTAGCTAAGAAAACAATGAAAAAATATAATGCTATAAGGGATAATAAAGGCTTATCTAGAGAGTCTCTTTATAAACGCAAGCTTTATAGTCGATATACGCACTTTGGTGGTAGAAACTTCATTACTTATGGACTCAGGGCTGCTAAAAAAATGAATAGCAAAACGATTAAGCATCAATTAAAGCCTTTATGGCGAAGGTTTAATGATGAAATTGAAAAGTTTTAATAAGAAATTTAAAATGAGTTTTCTACTCGTTCTCATACAAAGCATGAGAACGAGTCTGACTCAAAGTTCGAGCGAAGCAAAAACTAAACTGTGGCGTGAATTTCTGCGACAAAGTCATAACAATCACCCGGGAACCAAGAACGGGTAAACTCTACCGGTGTGCCTTCGGCGTTAACCCCGGTTCGTTCGATGTAAAGGGCGGCATCATGTGGGTTGATTTCGAGTAGCTGAGCACGCTGTTCATCTATGCTGATGGCGCGTAAGCGTTGGAATGCGCGGGTCGGTCGGCAGTTTTGCTGTTGTAGCAAGTCGTATAAAGAGCCTTCCATCGCAAAAGGGTTAAGTATGTAGCGACTTGGAATGGTGGCTAGTTCTAATCCCATAGGTTTACCGTCGGCGATACGAAGGCGGTAAAAGCGAACCACTTCTTCATTATCATCGAGTTTCAGGGCTTGGCACTCTTCTGGCTGAGGCATACCAAGGGATCTATCAATCCATTTGGTCGAAATGCTTTTGCCTCTGTCTTTCATGATTTCGGTAAAACTACGCAGGTGGTTTAACGGCTGCTCGACGCGATCGCTAACAAAGGTGCCTGCTCCTTGTCTTTGGGTGAGCACATCTTCTTTAACTAGCTCATCTATGGCACGTCTTACGGTTACACGTGAAACATCTAGGTATTTTGCTAGGTCCCGTTCAGGAGGGAGCGCATCACCTGGGTGTACTCTGGCTTCTTGAATCGATGATTGAATCACCTTCTTCAATTGCATATACAGGGGGACACCTGTCTTTTTTAAGTCATCTCCAAGGCCGAAAAGTAAATTTACGCGATGTTGACTCATACTCTGACTTCCTAAACGGGTTACTAACAGTGGTTTGCCCTTAACACTTTGCTAAGGGATGACCATTTTTCTTTTTAACGCTTATGCTTTGTTAAGCCTTGGCAAGGCCATACCTGCTTTATCAAATAAGTAGGTATCTGCTGCGGCGACGGCAAAACGAATACTATCGCCAGCTTGATACTGGCAATCGCCATCTAGCTTAATGACAATATCTGATTCAGCATTTTGGCCTGTATTCACATAGACATAAGCAAGCTCACCTAGGTTTTCGACTAGTGATACTCTACCTTGGAATTGATTTTCTTCATCTGTGGCTAGTACAAAATGTTCTGGTCGCACGCCTAGTTTCACCTTGTCGGCGAGTTTCAGCGTTTGGCCGTCGATAGCGGCACGAATTGTCGGGCCGGATTCTAACATAAGTTGTACAGAATCTGATTCAATTGATGTGACCTGAGCCGAGATAAAGTTCATCTTAGGGGAGCCAATAAAGCCTGCAACAAACTCAGTTTTAGGATGGTGATAGAGCGAAAGTGGTGTGCCAGCTTGCTCTATACGTCCTTGATTCATTACGACTATTTTATCGCCTAAGGTCATGGCTTCAACCTGATCATGGGTAACATAAACAATAGTAGCGTTAAGTTCTTGATGCAGTTTACCCAGCTCAACTCGGGTTTTAACCCTTAATGAAGCATCAAGGTTAGACAGGGGTTCATCAAATAAAAACACCTTAGGATCACGTACTATGGCACGGCCAATGGCAACCCTTTGTCTTTGTCCGCCGGATAGCTCCCTTGGGAGGCGTTCTAGTAGGTGATCTATTTTTAGTTTCTTGGCGGCTTCTTCTACCTTTAGTTTTACGGCTTGTTTATCTTGTCCGGCAATCTTGAGGCCAAAGGCCATGTTTTTATACACACTCATATGCGGATAAAGCGCATAAGACTGGAATACCATGGCGATGCCACGCTGGGCTGGGGATTGGTGATTCACCCTTTGCCCATCGATATGCAGGTCGCCTTCTGTTATTTCTTCCAAGCCAGAAAGTAGGCGTAATAGGGTGGATTTACCACAGCCTGATTCGCCAATGAGTACCACGAATTCGCCGTCTTTAATGTCTAGATCTATGCCGTGTAGTACTTGCACATCACCAAATCGTTTTTGAATATTATCGAGTTTTACACTTGCCATGAGTTAGTCTCCAACGGTCAAAGTTAAAATGAAAAAGTTTGCGTTATTTGACCGCTCCGCTGGTTAAGCCGCGGATTAGCTGTCGAGAAAAAATGGTATAGAGCACGAGCACAGGCACTATGGCCATGGTGAGTGCAGATAATACTGAGTTCCAATCTGTCACGTATTGGCCTACAAACTGTTGTACTCCTAGGGTGATGGTGCGTGTCTCTTCCCCTGGTGCCAGAATGAGCGGGAACCAAAGGTCGTTCCAAATGGGAATCATGGTAAACACGGCCACAGTCGCCATAGCAGGTTTTAGCAAAGGCAAGATGATGCAGAAGAATATCTTGTATTCACTCACCGCATCGCAACGGGCGGCTTCTTTTAGCTCTTTGGGTATGGTGCGAATAAATTCGGACAGTATATAAACTGCTAAGGGCAAACCTTGGGCGATATAGACGAGCACCAGCGCGGTGAGCGTATTGACCAAATTCAAATCCACCATAAGGCGTAAAATACTCACGGTACCTAATCGGATCGGGATCATAATGCCCATGGCAAACAAGAAGGTAATCAAGAGGTTAGTGCGAAACTTATATTCGGTTAACGCCCAAGCCGCCATGGCGCCTAGTAAAAGCACTAGACCAACCGCAAGCAGAGTCACCACTAGGCTATTCCATGAATAAAGGCCAAAGTCTGAACGCAGTAATACCTGCTCAAAGCCCACTAAGGTGAAGCTGTCCATAGTCGGCATAGCTAGTGGGTCACGGAAGATGGCACGACGTTCCTTAAAGGCGTTAATTATCACCACCAAGATAGGAAACAGGGCAATCACAGTGTAGGCCATTAAGACTCCATGAATGGCAACACTCTTAGGGACTGAACGCCCCAAATTAAAGTTTTTAAATGCTGAGATCATCATGGTCACCTTAAAATTGGAAGCGCTGAATGCGACGTTGAACAAAGAAAAGGAAGAGCATGATGCCAACCAAAATAATGAGGAACATCAAGGTCGCTACGGCGGCACCCATGGTGGCGCTGCCTTCTTGTAATTGGAAACCAAAGAAGGTGCGATAGAAGAAGGTTCCCATCAAATCTGTCGAGAAGTTAGGGCCAGCTAATGCGCCTTTTACCGCATAAATGAGCTCAAATGCGTTGAAGTTGGCAACAAATGTCAAAATGGACACCATAGCGATAGTCGGCAAAATCAATGGCAGTTTGATGTACCAGAAGGTCTGCATTGGGTTAGCCCCATCCACCACACTGGCATCCACTATGTCATCTGGAATGTTTAATAAGGTGGCATAAATAAGCATCATAGGGATACCGACAAATTGCCAAACAGAGATGAAGCTTAAGGTAATAAGGGCTGAGCTTTCTTTACCTAACCAAGCATCAAAATAATGGTCTAAACCAAGGTGATAGAGGAAGTTCTCAGAAATCCCCCAAATTGGGCTTAATAATAGCTGCCAAACAAAGCCGATTATGACTACAGATAACATGGTTGGCATAAAGATAAAGGTGCGATAGCTGCCTGAAAATCTTAACTTAGGCGAGCTTAATAAAACCGCTAATAACAGACCAATAGGGTTCTGTACCAACATGTGGATGATAAAGAATTGGAAGTTGTTAGCCAGGGCATTCCAAAACGCGGATGACCAATTATCGTCACTGATAAGCGTGATAAAGTTTTGTAATCCAACAAAACTACTTTGCCCTTTTTGTTCGTCATAAAGACTGAGAATAAGGGTGTCTAGTAAGGGATATACGCTAAAAGTTAGGTATATCAGAAGGGCAGGCCCTAGAAAAAAAACAATATGCCAAGGGATAGGTTTTTTTTCTACGGCCGACTCTGGGGTAGATTTTGATTTCGGTAAGGTCATACGCCTGTCTCATATTGACGGAAAACCTTAGGGGTTTTCCGTCATTGTTATTGTATTACTGAGTCGATCTTATTGCTGTGGTGCGTACCATGCTTGCAAGCCATCCTGTGCTTTTTTCGCTGCCGCCTCTGGGCTCATGGTGCCATTAATCACCTGAGCGCTGACATTCCATAGGGCATTCTCAAGGTTTGGTGTACCACGAGATAGAATCTGGTAAGAGTTACGTATGGTCGAGTTACACTGGTCTCTCCAGCTGACAAACTCTTGGGCAACCGGATCATTGATCGCAACCTTGTGGTTAGATAATGGGAAGAAGCCAGGTACTGCATTCGCAAACAAGTTGGCAAACTCTGCTGATGCCATCCAGTTTAATAGGGCTTTGGCAGCTTCTTTATTATCTGAATTGGCATTGATACCAATACCAATATCCGTGTGGTCACTGATGTAACAAGCATCGCCTGCTTTTACGACTGGAGGTGGGAAAGCACCAAATTCGAATTCAGCCTGATCGTTAAAGGTTTGGATATCCCAAGAACCAGCTGGGTAGATAGCAGCACGTTCTAGGGTAAAGAGGTTTTGCGAGTCAGAATACTTTTGTGCCTGATAACCACGGCCTAAATAGTCCTTCCATTTCGCCAGCTCTTGCCAAGTTTCAAGATACGCCTTATCCGTTAGCTTGCCTTCGCCTGAGATTAAGGCTTTACGGCCATCTTCTCCTTTCCAGAAGTTAGGGCCGACATTTTGAAAGCCCATGGTTGCTGCTTCCCATTGGTCTGCGGTCCCCATAGAAAGTGGAATATAACGGCTTTCAGATTTAATGGTATCTAGCACCTTATAAAACTCATCTTGAGTCGCGGGTACTTTTAGGTCGAGCTCTTTAAAGATGGCTTTGTTATAGATAAAGCCGTGAATAACTGAGGCAAGTGGTAAGCAGAATTGCTCTTTACCATCATCTGTTACCCAAGCACTTTTTGATACATCAGAGAACTCATTTAAACCATCCAGACCTGCTAGGTTTTCAAGATGACCATTTTGATAAAGGCTTAATGAGGTATCGAATGGGCGACAGGTAATCAAGTCACCCGCTGTACCCGCTTGCAGTTTGGCTTGTAGTGCTGAGTTGTACTCTGCTGGTGGTGTTGGTGCAAAGTGAACCTTGATATCTGGGTGTGATTGGTTAAAAGCCGGAAGGATCACATCGCTCCAAATATTGGCATCATCACTACGCCAACTTTCAATCGACAAACTGCCGCTTGCCTGTACGCTTGTGATAGTGGCTGCAACCAAAGTTAGGCTTATGGCGCTCTGTTTTAGTAGGGTAACGGGTCTAGCTTTTAACATGGCTAACGCTCCAATTTTTAGGTTTAAACCTGAGTTTTTTGTTTTTATTGGTATATGTTTGGTATCTAACTTCGGGTAAAAATTAGCACCAATCGTGCTTGTTGGCAAATAAATAACCGATAAAAATGAAAAAAATTTGGCCTTTTGCTCAAAATGGACTTATATTGGTATCTAAATTAATTGGAGATAGGTATGCGAATTATTATTTTGCCTAATGCCAAAAAAGTAGCCCAGTATGCTGCTGATCGTCTGGCTCAACAGATATCAATAAAGGCAAATAGTGTGTTGGGTTTGGCGACAGGGTCGACACCTCTGGCCTTATATAGAGAGTTAATAAACCGTTACCAGAAGGCAGAGTTAAGTTTTAAGCAGGTTCAAAGCTTTAACCTTGATGAGTACATAGGTATCAGTGCTGAGCATAATCAGAGTTATCGCTATTTTATGAATCATCATTTGTTTGAGCTGCTTGATATACAGCCAGACAATACTCAGGTGCCAGCAGCGAATCTGGCTACCAAATCTGAGCTAGTGAAAAGTGCGGCTGACTATGAAGCACAGATTGCAGCAGCAGGGGGAATTGATCTGCAAATATTAGGGATTGGTATCAATGGTCATAT
This sequence comes from Marinomonas sp. SBI8L, assembly GCF_001624705.1. Classification (GTDB taxonomy): domain Bacteria; phylum Pseudomonadota; class Gammaproteobacteria; order Pseudomonadales; family Marinomonadaceae; genus Marinomonas. The sequence goes on along the minus strand of NZ_JSEO01000005.1, from coordinate 142,199 downwards.
TGGTTTTAATGAACCTAGCTCCAGCCTCGCTTCTCGTACTCGGGTAAAGACCTTATCGCAATCGACAGTCGAGGCGAATAAACGCTTTTTTGCTGAGGGTGAATTTCAGCCTTATCTTGCTTTAACCATGGGAATCGGCACGATTCTAGAAGCGAAAGACATACTCTTATTGGCAACGGGTGAGAATAAAGCCAGTGCGATAAAGGCAATGGTAGAAGGTCCTCTCTCTGCCATGGTGCCTGCCAGTGCTTTGCAACAACATACCAATGTGACTGTCATCATTGATGAAGCGGCTGCGGCTGAATTAAGTCTGAAAGAATATTATCAATGGAGTGAGAAGCAGCAAGACCTGTTAGCAAAGAGTACTTTAACGAAAGACAGGCTAGCACAATCTGAATTGGGAAAAACACATGAATAGCAGTTTGTATTTAGGCGTTGATGGGGGCGGCACCCATTGTCGCGCGCGCTTGGTAAATAGTGATGGCTGCTTTCTAGGAGAAGGCGTGTCTGGCTCTGCTAATCCAAGAATTGGGATTCAGGCTGCGTGGCAAAATATTATGGATGCTTGCCAACAAGCCTGTGACCAAGCGGATTTAAAAGAATCTGATTATTCAAGAGTGCATCTGGGCCTAGGTTTAGCGGGAGCGAATCAAGCATTAGAGCAAGATATTGTTTTGTCTCAGGCTCATCCTTTTGCGGCGGTTTACCTGTTAAGTGATGCCCATACTGCTTGTTTAGGCGCGTTCTCAGGAAAGAATGGCGGCCTGCTGATTTTTGGTACGGGCAGCTGTGGGCTTAATTATCATGATGGTGAATTTGATGTCATAGGTGGCTGGGGATTTCCTGTGTCTGATCAGGGCAGTGGCGCACGTATTGGTTTGTCGGCATTGGAAGCCTCATTAGCGGCCTTGGATGGCATTGGTAGAGAGTCTTCATTGACGCAAGAAATTAACCAAATGTTTTCAGATGATGCCTCTCAATATGTTTTGTTCCTTAATCGCCAACCCTTACCCAGAGAATATGGGGTGTATGCGCCATTAGTGTTTAGACATGCGGCCAATGGCGATGAGGTTGCCTTAGCCATAGTGCAAGAGCATAGCCTTTGGGCCAATCGTTATCTTGATTGTTTGTTGGCGAAAGGGGCTGAAAAAGTCGTGTTAACAGGCGGTGTGTCTACTGCTTTAAAAGCTTATTTACCTAAGCAGTACCTGAATTATTTGGTCGAAGCGGAAGGTGATGCAATGGATGGTGCCATTTATATGGCAAGGCATAAGATAGGGAGGAGTGCAGTATGACACGATTCTTAGTAAATAAGCTGTTTGATGGGGAGCGCTGGTTAAAGCATCAAGTGGTTGAAATTGAAGGGCAAAGAATTAAACGCATTTCCCCAAGAGCAAGTCAGGATGATGGCATTGACCTTGATGGTATTGAGGTAGATAAGTTAGTACCGGGTTTTATTGATGTGCATGTTAATGGTGGTGGCGGTGCCTTGTTTAATCATGAGCCTAGTTTGGTTTCTCTAAATACTATGATTCAGGTGCACGCCCAATATGGCACAGTGGCCATGATGCCGACTTTAATCTCAGATGATTTTAGTATCATGTCTGCTGCCCATAAGGTGATTAATCAAGCGATAGAAAGCGAGATGCCGGGTATTCTGGGTATACATTATGAAGGCCCTTATTTGAATCCTGTACGAAAAGGCGTGCATGACGAAGGTAAGCTGCGTTCGCCTACGGAAGACAAGGTCGCATCATTATTGAGTTTGCCTGAATCGGGTAAGTTAATGGTGACCTTAGCGCCAGAGCAAGTACCTGCGGACTTTGTGAGTTGGCTGGTGGCCCAAGATGCCATTGTTTGTATTGGTCATTCGGCGGCAACCTATGAAGAAGCTATGGCAGCGGTCAATAACGGTGCCCGTGGTTTTACCCATTTATTCAATGCTATGAGTGGGCTAACGTCTCGTGAGCCGGGTGTTGTAGGTGCTGCCCTGCAAACAGGTCATGATACCTGGTGTGGTTTGATTGCCGATGGTCACCATGTGCATCCTGCTGTGATGAAAGTAGCGCTTGCGGCTAAAGGTAGCGAGCGAGTCATGCTGGTCACAGATGCGATTCAAAGTGTGGGTTATGAAGCCAGCGAAATGGCGTTATTAGGTAAAAAGGTGATACGTCATCAGGGTAAAGTAACGACAGAAGACGGCACCCTAGCAGGGTCTGATCTTGATATGGCTAGCGCGGTACGTAATGCGGTAAAACTGATCGGTCTTGATGAAGCCAGTGCCTTGCAAATGGCATCCCTAAGGCCGGCTGAATTTTTAGGTTTAGATGAAGAATTTGGCCGCATTCAAGTTGGATATCGTGCTAGTCTTGTGGCGCTAGATGATGACCTTTTTGTACAGCAAACTTGGATTGATGGGGAGATAGCTTACCAAGCAGAAACCGTTCAAGTTTGACGACTTTTATCCTTAAGTTTATCTGTACTCTTTAGCCATGCTGTTAGAAAAAAGAAGCATTAGAAAGTAGAGTCTCTTGAAATTAGAGTGATTAGAAACTGAACTCTAAAAGATAAGCCAGATATTTGCCCTTAAGCAATGGCTGGTATAGGTATAGATAAACTCAGGATACGTTATGTCGACCCCAGTAAAACTCATTAGCTTTGCCATTGCATTTGCTTGCATCTTATTAGCGCTTAACTTTGGTTTGCGCTCTTCCATGGGCTTTTTTATGGCCCCGATTTCTACCGAATTTCAATATGGCCGAGAAGTATTTGCCTTCTCTCTTGCTCTGCAAAACCTCTGTTGGGGGCTGTTTCAGCCAATTGCCGGTGCCTTTGCGGATAAATATGGCACGGTAAAAGCTGTGGTGATCGGTGCCCTTGTTTATGCTTTGGGCTTGTATGTCACCGCTAATGCCGATGGTGTCTTTGGGCTTAATCTAGGCGCAGGCCTTTTGATGGGGATGGGGATCGCAGCCACTGGCTTTGGTGTGGTATTACCGGCTATGGCGCGAATGGTGAGCCCTGAAAAACGTGCTTTCGCCTTAGGTTTAGGTAGTGCAGCTGGATCTGCTGGACAACTGTTAGTGATTCCTGTGGCACAAGGTTTTATCGAAGCGTATGGCTGGAGCACGGCGCTTCTACTAATGGCAGCTTCGGCCTTCATGATGGTGCTTTTGGCCTTTACCTTTAAGGGTATTAAAACATCAGAGCAAAGTACGGATGATCAAGACAAACAAACCATGTCTGAAGCCTTAAAAGAGGCGAGCCAACATGCCCATTATTGGTGGTTAGTGATTGGCTTTTTTGTCTGTGGTTTCCAGCTCGCGTTTATCACGGTACATATGCCTGCCTTTTTAACCGACCAAGGTTTTGACGAAAGTATTGCGGTGGCAAGTCTGGCCTTGATTGGTTTATTTAATATCTTTGGCTGTTTGTTATCTGGTTCTTGGTCGGGCAAATATTCTAAGAAAATGTTGCTGACCTATATTTATGCTTTGCGTGCAATATCCATTGCCGCCTTCATGTTGCTGCCTATGACGGCTATGAATGTGTATGCCTTCTCGATTGTCACTGGGCTTTTATGGTTGGCGACGGTACCGCCCACTTCTGGTTTGGTGGCGCAGATGTTTGGTCTTAAATATATGGGCATGTTGTATGGCATCGTCTTCTTGAGCCATCAGTTAGGTTCATTCAGTGGTGTTTGGTTGGGTGGTTATCTTTATGATGCGACCGGCTCTTACGATGTGGTTTGGTGGATGGCCGCTGGCATCGCCTTATTAACCGCTGTGATCCATGTTTTGATTGATGAAAGGCCTGTGGCGCGAGTGCGGGCTATGCTGGCGAGCTAGTAGAGAGAATGAGATAAGGGTAAATAATTTAAGAGAAGTAAGAAAGTGTTGGGCGCTATTCGCTTTCAGCACTCTCTTTTTTATTTTTTAGGTTTTTATTCTTTAGTCTTTCTGCTTGAGGTTTTCTTCTTTTAGCCTTTCTTCCTTAAGACTTTTTTCCTTCAGACAAGTGCTGCAAATACAATCTAATTCAAGCTGGGGGCTGAGTAGTTGATAGTCAGCTTCTTTGACTTGCTCATTAAGCTCTTTGACTAGGGCTTGGGCTATGCTGACTTCTTTCACGCTTTGGCAGTTACGACAAATGAGAAACTGAGAGACTTGGTGGGCGCAGTCTTGTTTTATATGGGAGCAGGCAATAAATTTATTTTGTGAGCCAAGCCTGTGAATAAGCTCTTGCTGTTCTAGAAACTCAAGAATGCGATAAACCGACATAGGCGGCATGGATTCTTGGGTTTGCTCTTTATAAAGGTCTAATACTTCGTAGGCTGATAAAGGTATTTTGCTGGCAAGTAGGACTTTTAAAATCTCTTCCCTTTTTACGGTTAGGCGTCCGCCTGAATCTTTACAGCGGTTGGCTGCACTTGCCACTATGTCCTTATAGTCTGAATGTGTCACGCTCACGTTAACCCTTCCTCTTTTAGACAACTTCTTTTAGATAGCACTGTTAAACGGCCTTGGTTAAATGACCTCTACTAAAAAACGGGCTCATTGTACCTGAGCCCTGATAACTTTTGTTTATCTATTCGTTATCTGTTTTTTAGCGATTGCTTAGCGGTTGCTTATCTATTCTCTGGCTTTTTAGGTATTGCTTAGAGAAACCTCTTATTTTGGACCCTGTTTAAATTGCGGCCTAAGACCTGATTGGCTCACATCAGGTAAAACCTGAGCAAAGGCGTTATGGGCGTGTAGGCTTTCCAAGTGTCTTACTTGAATTTCTACCGCTTCATATTTTTCTTTTAATACCTTGCCGAGTTTACGGCTGATATCTTCAACAAAAATCAGATTGCTGCCATTGAGTTCGGCGAAGGCAAGTTCATCCGCTCGTTTGACACTGGTTTGCACAGGTGTGGCGATAATAGTTTCAACTTCTTCGATCAAGGCTACAAGATTGAAGGCGCCTGCTGCTTCGTTAAGTGGCAAGGTGATAAGCGCTAAACTGCGTTGGCTATGAGGTGTCGCTAGGGTGCCATTTTGTTTAAGCCATTGCGCAACTTCTTGAGTCGGAATAGATTCTTGATCTGCAAAGTTTTGGCTAAACTGGTTGGACAAAGTCTCTCTGACAAGGGCGGCAGAACAAGGGCAAGTTGACGAGTATTGGAACTCAGCTTGTAACGACAAGCTAAAGCCCGAGTCTTTACTCAGTTGTGCGCTTAATACCATAGGGTAAGCACGCCATCCCGCTGGGCTCCCACTAACCAGTGCTGGGCGTTGCCATAATAGGTCAAAGGCAAGTTCTATTCTAACGACACTTGAGTCCAAATCACTGTGGCTTGCCAGTACTTGCTCTAAACAATGTTTCAGCGTTTCTGGTTTGAGTGGCTGCTGGGCGAGTTCATTCAGTAGAAAGTAAAGGCGTGACATATGAATGCCCTTAGCTGCATTTTCTCCACCGGGTAGATCAACCGCTATGCTGGCACATGCTTGGCTAGGTAGCTGTTTTCCGGCTTCTTCTAAGCTAATAGGCAGATAAATGTCGTCCATGCCAACCCAATTTATTTTGGGTTGCTGACTGTTAACTTGAGTGTGTGCAACATCAGGCAGTTGATCGATCAAGGTATCTCCTAAATATTTTATCTATTCACTTTGAGGCCTTTGCATGGCTGTTTTGGTCGCGACTTACTGCAAGGGCGTCACTTTAATTGTTTACTTTATAAAACCTTGAATGATATGTTATATCATAACGTAAATAATTAGAATGATTAAATTATGCCTTTTTACTCTCTTGGCTTTGTTGCGCGCTTTGTTCCGCTCGCTTTATTAAGCCTAGTTCTCATCCTTTTAAATGTTGGGTTGTTATAAATTATGTCTGCCATGATCACTTTGGAGGGCTTGAGCATTGGTTATCAAGCTCAAAGCCCATTAGCGACTGATATCAATGTAGAAGTACAGTACTCAGATGTGCTGGCCTTGGTGGGCTTAAATGGTTCGGGTAAATCTACCCTGCTTAAAACCATTATGGGTTTAGTAAAACCCCTAAGTGGTAGTGTGAAATTAGATGTAGTGCGTTCCCATGATATTGCTTATTTACCGCAACAGGCGCGAATTGAAAAAGGCTTTCCGATTGATCTAAAAGAATTTGTAAGCACTGGCCTTTGGACTCAGACAGGCTGGTGGCGCTCAATGCGAAACTATGACAAAGAAGTGCATGAGGCCATAGAAAGAGTGGGCTTGAGCGATATGACCAAGGTGCATCTGAGTGAGCTGTCAGGCGGTCAGATGCAAAGGGCTTTGTTTGCTCGCATGTTGCTGCAACCCAGTAAATTGTTATTGCTTGATGAGCCTTTTAATGGCGTGGATGAAGCCACCATTTCTGTTTTGCTAGAACAACTTAAATATTGCCAAGAACAAGGGGCAACCATAGTGGCTGCCATTCATGATCTTGAATTGGTGAAACAGCATTTTGATCAGTGTTTGTTATTCCATCCGAGTGGTCTATTGCAGGGTAATAGTAAGTCCCTGTTAGACGCATCGAATGACAATGCGATAGAGCAAGCACCATTAGAAGTGACGACAGATTCGAGGTTGGACCTTTTAGATCATGCTTGACCTGTTTCCATTCAACCTGAATACATTGTTAGTTGCACCTTTTACAGATTATCAATTTATGGCTAGAGCCTTATTAGGATGTGTGACCTTATCTATTGGGTCCGCGCCTATTGGTGTGTTTTTGATGTTACGTCGCTTGAGTTTGACCGGTGATGCCATGGCGCACGCCATATTGCCAGGCGCCGCAATAGCTTATTTGTTGTGTGGTTTGTCTGTGATCGCCATGACACTGGGTGGTCTTATGGCAGGACTTTTGGTGGCCATGTTATCCAGTGCCACAGCCCTTAAAACTAATTCAAGTGAAGACAGTACGTTAGCCGCCTTCTATTTAGGCTCTCTGGCATTAGGTGTGATTTTGATCTCGGCTAAGGGCAGTAACATCGACCTTTTGCATGTGTTATTTGGTACCGCATTGGCCCTTGATAATGTGGCTTTGATTCTATTACAGCTGACTTGTGTGGTGAGCCTTGTGGTATTGGCGATTATTTATCGACCCTTGGTGCTTGGCTCGTTAGATCCAGATTATTTAGCCAGTTTTGGTAAAAGCGGTAATTGGGCTCACCTAGCCTTCATGTTTTTAGTGGTTGCCAATTTAGTTGCTGGTTTCCACGCACTTGGCACCTTAATGGCGGTGGGATTAATGATATTGCCTGCTTGTATTGCTCGTTTTTGGGCCCGTCGTTTAGAGCCGATTATTTTACTTTCGATTGGAATGAGTGCGCTCTCATGCTGGGCGGGCTTATTGCTTTCTTTCCATTTTGGTTTGCCGACTAGCCCAAGCATAGTGCTTGTTTTGGTGATCTGTTATCTCTTTTCAATTTTATTTAGCCCGTTAAATGGCTTGTTTTGCTCTGTGTTAGCAAGGCCGGCCCAACCCTCTATTAATAAGGATCTGTGCTCATGAAATCCAGATATCTGGTAAATGTTTTCGCGTCTGCTCTCTTGTCTATCCCGACATTAGGTTTGGCCGCTGAACTTAAAGTTGTGACCAGCTTTAGTGTCTTAAATGACCTAGTGCAAGAAGTCGGTGGTGAGCATATTAGTCTCACTAACTTGGTTGAAGCTAATGGTGATGCCCATGTTTATCAACCTTCGCCAATGGATGCTCAAGCTGTGGCTGAAGCGGATTTATTGGTTGTAAATGGCCTAGGATTTGAAGGCTGGATGGAACGACTAGAGCAATCAGCTGGTTTTAAAGGTGTCAAAATTGCTGCGACTGACGGAGTAAACCTGATTCACCTTGGTGAAGAAGATGAGCACCACGAAGAAGCAGGCCATCACGACGAAGACGAGCATCATGACGAAGACGAGCATCATGATGAAGAAGGTCATCACGATGAAGACGAGCACCATGATGAAAAAGGTCATCATGACGAAGATGGTCACCATGATGAAGAAGAACATCATGACGATGAAGAAGCGCACCACGCAGATGAGCACCATCATCACCATGGGGAATTCGATCCACATGCTTGGCACAGTGTGACTAACGTACTTGTGTATGTTGAGAATATTCGCGCAGCACTCGTTAAGCTGGCACCTGAACATGCGGCTGAATTCAACCAAAATGCTAAGGACTATGTGAAGGCGCTTAAAGCCCTTGAGAAAGACCTAGCTCAAAAAATGAGCCAAGTGCCTGAGAATAAGCGCAATGTGATTACCTCACACGATGCTTTTGGTTATCTGGCCCGTGAGTATGGTTTTAACTTTACTGCCCCTCAAGGTATGAGCACAGAAGCAGAAGCTTCAGCAGCTGACGTGGTGAAAATCATCAAGCAAATCCGCAAAGATGATATTCAAGCGGTATTTGTTGAGAAAGTTTCTAACTCTCGCCTAATTGAGCAGATTGCCCGTGAAACGGGTGCCAAGATTGGTGGTGAGCTTTATGCCGATGCTTTGTCTAGCCCTAACCAAGCTGCAGGAACTTATATTAAAATGATGGAACATAATATAAGTACCCTAGTTAAAGCGCTTAGCAATTAATGCTGAGCCATAACAAGGGAAAGAAATAATTCAGCGTAAAACAAAAGGGTAGGCGTATGTCATCAGTAATTAAGTTAGTTTTTTTACCTCTGGTATTTGGCTTAATGTCCTTATATGCACACGCCCACCCTCACGCTTGGATAGATGTTCAAACCTATGTTGATGGCGAAGATAAAAAGGTCTACGGCATCAATATGGTTTGGCGCTTTGATCCCATGACATCGGTTTATCTTTTAGAAGGTAAAAACTTAGAAAAGCAGGAACAGGTCACCAGCCTTGAGCAGGTCGCCAAAGGACTGATTGATAATTTAAAGCGTGACTCTTTTTTTACCCAAGTGAGTTGGAATAAAGAAGTTTTAGCTAATTTAGATGCCAGTTTAGAGCGAGTCACCCTAGATGGCATAGATGTCGTGTTTAGTTTTTATCTGGGTTTTGACGAACCTTTGTTGCTAGATCAAGGCGAATTGGGGATTCAGGTGTTTGATCCAAGTTATTTCATTGAGATGTCTTGGCCTAGCGCTAATGACCTACAGCTTAGTGATGCTCTAAGCAGTGTGTGTAAAAGGCAGGTAGTGGAATCTGAGCCAAGTATGGAGCAAATCAGTCAAGCTTGGGCTATGCCGATAGATGCTAGCCCTGACCTAACGCTAGGGGCGGTTTTTGCACAAGAAAGTCAGATTGCGTGTCAATAACGTCATCATGATTATCAATCCTGTAACGAAAAGGATGAGTGAAATGTTTACCCATTGGGTAGGTAAAGGACAGCCTAAAAGGGTGATGGTATGACCCGCTTTTATCCTTATGTTTTAGCCTGTTTAGGACTGCTTTTAGCCAGTGGCTTTTATCTCTATGTATGGCCTTTAATGCCCTATGTATTTATTGAGTTACAAGCTTGGCAAAGAGACCTAACACGCAGTATTAGCCAGCTACTTAGCTTGGCCCATGAACACCCATTAAAAGCTGTGTTTTATGTGTCTGCAGCCAGTATCAGTTATGGCTTTTTACATGCCATAGGGCCTGGGCATGGCAAGGTGATTATGGTGAGTTATTTAAGTACTCACCCGACGAAAGTGAAAACCAGTTTAATACTCTCTATCAGTGCTGCCTTGTTGCAGGCGTTGGTGGCGATCGTTTTAGTAAGTGCATTGCTATTTGTCTTAGAGACAAGTATGCGAGAGGTAAATAGCAAGGCGAGTTATCTGATAGATGCGAGTTTTGTGGCCATGATTTTATTGGGTTTGCATCTGGCTTGGAAAAGTATTCGAGACTTTCTCAAGCAAAAAGCGAACGCTAAAGCCCATAACCATGAACACAGTCATGAACATGATCACAGCCATGAACATGATCACAGCCATGACCATAGTCATGACGAGCATAGTCACAGCCATAGCCAGGATCACGATCATAGCCATGAGCATGACCATGCCTGTGGTTGCGGCCATAAACATCATGCAAGCCCTGATGATATTGATCAGGCAAAAAACCTTAAAGACTATCTTGGTATTGTCTTGAGCATAGGTATTCGCCCTTGTAGTGGCGCCTTACTCGTGCTGATTTTTGCTAAATCATTAGGGATTTATTGGTTAGGGATGATAGGGGCTATTGCTATGGGCATGGGGACTGGCGCGGCCATCTCTTTCTTAGCATTTGTGTCTATTAAGGGCGGTGCTTTGTTGCGTCGCTTTTTAAAGCCTGCAAGCAAAGGTTCTCATTGGCGAGAGCTCATTTTAAAGCTTGGGGCAGCGAGTTTTATTTGTGTTATGGGAGTCATCATGATGCAGGGGACAAGTCTCTTATTCTCCCCAGTGTTGTAAGGCTTGGTTAGTTTTATAGGTTTAATCTCGCTTTGATGGAGGTTAAGCCCGTTTAAAAGTTTTAGCAGGACCTGCTAATGAGAGCGTTCCCTTTTTATTGGGGTGGCCTTCAAGAAAAAGTTCAAAAGCCTGAGCTCTTTTGAATCCCTCTCTTGAAAGGTTTCCAATATTCTTTGCTCTAGGGTTGGCCCACAGCAATTAAGGCTTCTATGAGGCGTTTAAGTTGTGGGCTGACTTTCTTTTTTCCTTGATCAAGCTTTTATATTTTCTAAAGATGCTATCCAAGCATCAAAGCCAGAGCACATTTCTCTTAGTTTATTAACGCCTATAGCTTCGGCAATATTTGGGCCATCAATGACTTTGCTATAATCAGTATCTTTTTCTAGGCGTTTAGATGGGGCTGTTTGAGGTGAATTGTTAATTGCTTCAGGATTATAATTAAATTCTTTTAGAATGTTATTTGCCCAATGTTCAAGTGTCTCATCTATGAGCTCAATTGATAATGTTTGGGGGCAGGAAAATAAAATTCCTTCAAACTCATACATCTGCACGTAGGGTATGACTTTATGTGCAATATCAGGATTGATGGAGGCTTTAATTCTGTTCTCTAGAGATTGTTTTGTTTCCTGAACTTCTTTCCTTTTAAAGCCATAAAAATCATATAATGACGTTACATAATCATAGTTGTGCGCGAGTTTATTTATCTCATTAGCAATACGATCAATGCTTACGTTTCCTTTTAGAGATATCGGTGTAGCGTAAATATTGTGCGACATTAAATAAGGCATTAATACTTGAGACACGAATTTTTCTTCTGTTGTTCCTTCAACAGAAATTGCAAGCCTTACCATTCAGGACGTCCCCCGATTAGATTTTTATTCCAAATATCTCCCATATCATACTCTTCTAGCCATGCTTCTAAGTCTTTTGGATTGAGCCGTTTATAACTTGAGACCCCTTTTTTTTGATCAACAACAATGAAGTTTTCAGGAGCAAATTGATTTGCAAAAGTAACAGATTGAGTTGAACAAATGACCTGACAGCTTTTTGAGGTATGTTTAACAATATCTGCAAGTACTTCTAGAGAAGCTGGGTGTAAGCCTAGTTCTGGTTCATCTAAAACAATTGTTTTAGGGCGGAAAAATTCAGGTTGAAGAAAAAGAGTAACCATACAAATAAAGCGAGCTGTTCCGTCAGATAGCTGATTTGCTGAAAATGGGTCCTCGTGTTCTTTATGGATCCATTTTAAAATGATTTTCTTATTTCCCTCTGGTCCTAATGGCTCGAGGTAAAAATCATGGAAAAAAGGGGCAACAGTTTGAATCGCTTTTATTATCTTTCGATAACTTTTTATACAATCACTGTCTGAGGAATTTTTAAGATAATAAAGAAATGCTGCAATGTTACCCGCATCTGAGTATAAGTAATCTATAGCATTTAAATCTGAAGCTCGTTTAAATGCGGCTGTTGGGCCTGTGTCGTGGAAGTGATAAACTCTACATTGATTCAAATATGCTCTGGTATATTTACTCACATATTCACTGTCAACATTGCTCCCTGGTAATAGACCGCTTTCACCTTTTGAGCCCTTTATAGAAAAAGTTTTTTTAGATCCTTCGTAAGTACAATGTTCCTGAGAAAAAGTAAGAGAGTCGAAGTAAGGGGCATACTCTAAATCAGCATTATAAGAGTTAGCTCCAATTTTAATATCTAAGTGAATTCTATTTGTATGCTTCGGCCCAAAATGGAAAAAGTTGCTAGCGAAGCCATTTTGTTCAACGTAGTTTTGTAATTTACCTTCTGAAAGGTGTCTTAAGAATGTGAAAAGTGATATGAGATTAGATTTACCTGCACCGTTTGCGCCAATTAAAATGGACAAAGGGCCAAACTCTAGCTCTTGACTTAGTATAGATTTGAACCCTTTTATCTTTATTTTGGCAAGGTGCGATATGTTAAGGGTATTCATGAAATCACCTTGTTATGAATTGTCATTATTGTCTTTGCCAGATTAATATATTTGTACCTATTTATAACATTACAGTCCACTTCTTTAAATGTAATCTATAGCTTTAACATAACTCCTATATGAATATCTAAGAATCATGTAGGAGTTAAAATGCAAATTAAGGTTTGTTCTGAGTTAGTAAGTACTCGATCAGTAGCTTTAGTACTGAGCTGACTTTCTTTTTCTTCTCTTCATCCAGTTGGTAAATCCCTTCTTTGAAAAGCGCATCATCTAGGTAGGTTGCTTGAGATAGTTCCAATTGAATTGCGTGAATACCTTGTTCTGGCTGACCAAAGGAGCGAGTAATATAGCCTCCTTTAAAGCGACCATTAGCGACATGGCTATAGTCTGTTTCAGCAATGATCTCATCTAGCTGAGTCAAAAGCCTTACATCGCAAGCGGCACCATCATTATTACCAAAGTTAAAGTCAGGCAAGGTGCCTTCAAATAGCATGGGCACTTGTGCCGCAATACTGTGTGCATCAAACAAAATAGCATAACCAAACTTGGCTTTTATGCGTTCAAGCTCTTTAGCAATTTTACCGTGATAGGCTTGCCAAATATCCTCTTTGATTTGCGCCTTTAAACTATCTGTGTGGTTTTTACCTTGTAAAAAGACGGGTTCATCAGCAAATAAAATATCAGGAAAAAGGCCTGTTGTTTTAGTGCTGTATAAAGGTTTGTCATCCACTGGACGGTTTAGGTCCACCACATAGCGTGAGTAGTTTGCACTGATCACAGTGACATCTAATTCGGCCAGAAAGTCGTAAAGCTCAGGGATATACCAGTCAGTATCAGGTAAAGGTTTAGCCGCTTCGCTTAAGGTCTCTTGCATATGATCTAACAAGGCAAGTCCAGAGTGAGGCATGCTCACCAAGATAGGGCTTTCGCCTTGATGAAAGTTAAAGGGGTTAGCAATCTTAGACATTAGCAAGGGCTCCAGATTTAATGCGAGATTTCATCAGGTTACCACCTAACCAATAACTTAGCTCACCAGGGCTCTCCACATCCCAGCAAACAAAGTCAGCCAGTTTGCCCACAGCAAGTTCGCCATGACTTTCTGCTAAACCAAGTGCCTTAGCCGCATGTATGGTTGTGCCGGCGAGGGCTTCTTCTGGTGTGAGACCAAACAGGGTGCAGGCCATATTCATCATAAGGCGCAAAGACAGGGCTGGTGAAGTGCCTGGGTTTGCATCTGTGGCGATTGCCATAGGGACTTTGTAACGGCGTAATAAATCAATTGGCGGCTTTTGTGTTTCTTTGAGGGTGAAATAAGCGCCGGGTAAAATGACAGCGACTGTGCCTGATTCTGCCATGGCGGCCACATCATCTTCAGTAATAAACTCTAGATGATCCGCAGATAATGCCTGATAACGCGCTGCCAATGTGGTGCCACCTAGGGAAGAGAGTTGCTCCGCATGGAGTTTTACGGGTAAGCCTAACGCTTGAGCAACTTTGAAGTATTTCTCAACCTGAGCTGGATTAAAGCCTATGCCTTCACAAAATGCATCAACCGCATCGGCTATGCCTAATTCTGCGATTTTAGGCAGGACTTCTGAACATAAGTGCTCTATGTAATCATCACTGCGGCCTTTGTATTCCGGTGGTAACGCATGGGCTGCGAGACAGGTGGTTTTGATATCAACGGGGAAGGCTTCTGCAAGTTCTTTAGCGACTTCCAACATCTTCACTTCATGTTCTAGGGAAAGACCATAACCTGACTTAATTTCTAGGCTAGTGACTCCATCTTTTAACAGGGAAATAAGACGGCGTTTGCCACTTTCAAACAATTCTTGGTGGCTTTCTTCTCGGGTAGATTTTACCGAAGAGGCGATACCACCACCTTGGGCTGCGATGTCTTGGTAGCTGACACCGTTGAGTCTTTGCTCGAATTCATTGGCGCGATTACCACCAAAGACGAGATGAGTATGGCAATCTATTAAGCCGGGTGTGACCCAACCACCACCGAGATCATGGCTCTCATCACTGCTGTAATCTGTGAGGTCGGCATGCTTTCCTATCCAAGCTATGTGTTCACCGACGACGCCAATCGCAGCGTCTTCTATGTTGTGATACTGGCCTTGATGCATGGTGGTAAGGTGAAAACCATGCCAAAGAGAATCGAATTTGAATGCCTGAGTCATGACAACCCCTTGTTGTTATTGTTAGGCCTAATGTTGAGGCCTGTTATAAAAAGATAGGCCAGTACTTTAAAAGTCTGGCCTATTTTTTTGCTAGCTGGGCTGGGTATTACTTCGCCCTAATGACACTGTTTATGCATAGCCTAGGCATTTGCAGGTGTCGGGCCACAGCTTGGTAGTAGACCTGCTGGCATCAAGCTATTGTGTACCGCTTCTGCTAGTAGGTCATTGGCTTTTTCAATGTCAGCCGCAAAGTATCTGTCTTTATCATAAAAAGGCACACGGGCTCTTAATTCTGCTTTCGCCTGCTCAAGTAATTCAGTGGACTTAAGTGGTGCACGGAAGTCTAGGCCTTGTGCTGCAGACAGAATTTCAACGGCCAAGATACCACGGGTATTTTCTGACATATCTTTTAGGCGACGTGCCGCAAAGGTTGCCATAGAAACATGGTCTTCTTGGTTAGCGGATGTTGGTAAACTATCTACAGAGCCTGGATGAGCAAAGGTTTTGTTTTCACTGGCAAGCGCTGCTGCGGTGACTTGAGCAATCATAAAGCCAGAGTTAACACCGCCATTATCAACAAGGAAAGGGGGTAGCTTGCTCAAGCTGCTGTCGATCAGAAGTGCCATACGACGTTCTGACAAACTGCCGATTTCAGAAATTGCTAGGGCTAGGTTATCCGCTGCAAATGCCACAGGTTCTGCGTGGAAGTTACCACCAGAAATGATGTCCCCTTCAGCTGCAAAGACTAATGGGTTATCGGATACCGAGTTAGCTTCAACCAAAAGTGTGTTTGCTGAATTAC
Organism: Marinomonas sp. SBI8L; assembly: GCF_001624705.1. Lineage (GTDB taxonomy): Bacteria > Pseudomonadota > Gammaproteobacteria > Pseudomonadales > Marinomonadaceae > Marinomonas. Next base: position 126,837 of record NZ_JSEO01000005.1, on the reverse strand, counting down.
GGATCTGGTCTAGGCAGGCTCCCATCACTTGTGGCTGGCAACGAAGTGAATAAGGGTCTTGTACTTTCTCGCAACCAACATGAGATTCGCCCAAATCACTGCGATCAGTCAGTAGATGACGATAAGCCGCAGCGGCATCAATTTGTGTTTGGTGGCCACGCACTTGATGGATTCTATCGTCGAATGGACGACGGCTACCTAGGGCTGCTTCAACAGACAGGGAACCACACACAATGGCAGACGCGTATAGGTCTTCTGCATGGAACAAACCTTCTAATGCAAAGGCTGTTGATGCTTGAGTACCATTAAGCAATGCTAGACCTTCTTTTGGTGCCAAGGTAATTGGCTCTAGACCTGCAATGGCAAGGGCAGCTTGGCCTGACAAGACTTCACCTTTATAGCGAGCTTGGCCTTCACCTAATAATACAGCGCTCATATGAGCCAAAGGCGCTAAGTCACCCGATGCGCCCACAGAACCTTTTTGTGGAATGCATGGGTAAACTTCTTTGTTGATCAGGGTGATAAGGGCTTCAATCACAGATAAACGAATACCAGAGAAACCACGCGCTAGGCTATTCACCTTAAGCGCCATGATCATTTTGACCGTCGCATCGTCCATTAGCTCGCCAATGCCAGCGGCATGGGATAGGACAATACTGCGTTGTAGTTCTTCTAAGTCTTCGGCGGCAATACGGGTATTGGCCAATAGACCAAACCCAGTATTGATACCATAAACAGTGCGGTCTTCAGCGATTACATCATTCACAACCTGAGTGCTGGCGTGAATGTCTGCAACAGCGCTTTGGTCAAGGGTAATCTTGACGTGGCGACGGCTGATCTGGCGTAGGTCTGCCAGGGTGATCTTTCCTGGAATTAGGGTAAATTCAAACATGAATTTGCTTCTCCGCAAGGTTTATTATTTTGTTTTATTTGTTTGTGTTGCTTCAACCATAGGTAGGTTCAAGCCTTGTTCTTTGGCGCAGTTGATGGCGATATCGTAGCCTGCATCTGCGTGGCGCATAACACCTGTACCCGGATCATTGGTGAGTACACGAGCAATACGTTCTGCTGCATCATCACTACCGTCAGCCACGATTACCATGCCTGAGTGTTGTGAGAAGCCCATGCCTACGCCACCACCATGGTGTAAAGAAACCCAAGTTGCACCAGATGCTGTGTTTAATAGAGCATTCAATAGTGGCCAATCAGATACGGCATCTGAACCATCCTGCATGGCTTCAGTTTCACGGTTAGGGCTGGCAACTGAGCCAGAATCTAGGTGATCACGACCGATAACAACCGGTGCTGATAATTCACCAGAGCGTACCATTTCATTAAAGGCTAGCCCGAGTTTTGCTCTTTGACCAAGACCTACCCAACAAATACGTGCTGGTAAGCCTTGGAACTGAATACGCTCGCGGGCCATGTCTAACCAGTTATGAAGATGAGCATCATCAGCAATTAATTCTTTTACCTTAGCATCTGTCTTATAGATGTCTTCTGGGTTACCAGACAGTGCTGCCCAACGGAAAGGACCAACACCACGACAGAAAAGAGGGCGAATATAAGCAGGAACAAAACCAGGGAAATCAAAGGCATTATCTACCCCTTCTTCCAAAGCCATTTGGCGGATGTTGTTACCATAGTCAAAAGTAGGAATGCCCATTTCTTGGAAAGCAAGCATGGCTTTAACGTGTTCAGCCATAGAGACTTTCGCCGCTTTTACGGTTGCTTCTGGTGCGCTAACCGCTTGTTCACGGTAAGTTTCCCAGCTCATGTTTTGTGGCAGGTAACCGTTTAGTGGGTCATGGGCTGAGGTTTGGTCTGTCACCATGTCAGGGCGAACACCACGACGAACAAGTTCAGGCAGTACATCAGCCGCATTGGCACATAAACCAATAGAGCGAGCTTCGCCTAAGTCTGTGTATTTTTTGATGCGAGCAAGTGCGTCGTCTAGATCTGTTGCTTGCTCATCTAGGTAACGAGTGTTTAGACGGAAGTCGATACGGCTTTGTTGGCATTCGATATTAAGAGAGCAAGCGCCTGCTAGGGTTGCGGCCAATGGCTGAGCGCCACCCATGCCACCAAGACCTGCGGTCAGAACCCAACGGCCTGCAAGTTCGCCATTGTAGTGTTGACGACCCGCTTCAACAAACGTCTCGTAAGTCCCTTGGACTATGCCTTGGCTACCAATATAGATCCAAGAGCCAGCTGTCATTTGGCCATACATAGCCAAACCTTTGGCATCTAGCTCGTTGAAATGCTCCCAGTTTGCCCAGTGTGGTACTAGGTTTGAGTTTGCAATCAGCACTCTAGGGGCATTTTTGTGTGTTTGGAAAACACCAACAGGCTTACCTGACTGTACAAGTAAGGTTTGATCTTCTTCTAGATCGGTGAGTGACTCAACAATCTTGTCATAGCACTCCCAGTTGCGAGCTGCACGGCCAATGCCGCCGTAAACAACCAGTTCTTCTGGGTTTTCAGCAACCTCAGGATCTAGGTTGTTCATTAACATGCGCATAGGCGCTTCAGTTAGCCAAGATTTAGCGGTTAGTTCTGTTCCTGTTGCTGCTTTAACAGTGCCAGCACGAAAGCGATTTTGTTCAGTCATTTTTATCTCACCTACATACATGTCTATACAAGTTGTTATAAACAATAAGAGCAAAGCCTAGAGAGCGCAATACCCTCTCTTAAAAAAAAGCGAAAAAAAAGCAAGACTGAATAATCTTGCTTGTCTTTTGTTGCTTAATATAAGGGATTCAAATGCCTGATTAGTAAGAGAAATTTAACCGCTTAAAATACGCTTAGCGACCAAAATGACCGAATAATTGGAAACGGGAGCCAGGAGATAAAAGTCTAGCAGTGGTGACAAGTTTATCTTTTGACCAGGTGCGACGCTTAATTTGCAAGCAAGGTTCACTGGCATTGATACCTAATAACTCACACTCAGATGGGGTTGCTATGACAGCTTCAACTAGGTGCTCACCTTCTGTCATTGGGGCTACTTTCATAAGGTAATCGTAAGCCGTATTCAGTTGGAAGTCTTGTTTATCATAGTCTGGCGCTAAACTGGCGTTAACGACCCTTTCTTCTATCTGAATAGGAAGTTCATTCTCAAAGTGCAAAATAGTGGCGCGAAAAATACTGTGATTAGTGCGTACTCCTAGGTTCATCGCCTCTTCCATATTGGCTTTAGCGCGTGTTATTTCAATGAGTTGCGCCTTATGTGTGTGGCCACGGGCAGCGATTTCATCGGCAATGTTATGCACTTCAAATAGTGCTGAATGAGCCTTTTTTTGTGCCACAAAGGTGCCGACACCTTGTTGCCTTACCAGTATGCCTTCGTCCGTGAGTTCACGCAGGGCACGGTTCACTGTCATGCGGCTAACACTCAGCGCTTTTACCATTTCTGATTCAGAGGGAACCCTTTGGTCAGCCTGCCATTCGCCGCTATTAATCTTTTGGCAGATAGCCTGCTTAACTCTGGCATAAATAGGTGCGGGCGAATCTTCGATTGTCTTAGATAAGCTGTCCATCATGCTGGTGGCGGTATCGACCATGTTTAAACCTTAGTAATTGCGTAAAAGCTGTGCGAATGAATATGTTAGCTTGAATTATACCCAGATATTTAAAAACTGGTATAGGGTAAAATTATACTTGTATAGACAAGTTTGTTTCCGCTACACTGAAAACGACTCATAAATTGATGCTGGAGACCCTGATGACACGCCAAGTCTACTTTGCCGAACAGGCTTTATTTCCCCAAGGTTGGAAAACAAATGTCCGAATTGAAGTAGAAAATGGCCTGATTCAGAGCCTAAGTAGTGATGCGAACCCAGAAGGTGCGACTCTGCTTTCTGGTCCCACTTTACCTAGCCTAGCAAACCTTCATTCCCATGCTTTTCAGCGCGCTATGGCGGGTATGGCAGAAGTGAGCTTGAACCCCAATGACAGTTTTTGGAGCTGGCGTGACCTTATGTACAAGATGGTACATAAACTCACCCCTGATGATGTGCGCATTATTGCGACTCAGCTTTATATTGATATGTTGAAGGTAGGTTACACCCAGGTGGCAGAGTTTAATTATTTGCACCATGACCCAAAAGGGCAGACCTATCATCAGTTAAATGAAATGGGATTACAGCTAGCTCGGGCTGGTGATCAAGCAGGGCTTGGTGTCACCCTATTGCCAGTACTTTATAGCCATTCTGGCTTTGGTGGCCAAGCGCCAAATGAAGGTCAAGCCCGTTTTATTAATAGTACAGAGCAGTATTTGGCTTTACATCAAGCAAGCCAAGACTCTCTAGCTGGCCATAAATTGCATAAGATGGGGGTTTGCTTTCACTCTCTTCGTGCCGTGACTCAAGGACAAATTCAAGAGGTGTTGGCCGAATTGGGTCGGGCTTCTAATAAGACAATGCCTATCCATATTCATATTGCTGAGCAGCAAAAAGAAGTGCGAGACAGTATTAATTTTAGTGGCCAGCGCCCTGTGCAGTGGCTTGCTAATGAGATAGGTTTGGATGAGCGTTGGTGTTTAGTACATGCGACTCATCTTGATCAAAATGAAGTAACAGCCATAGCAAAATCTGGCGCTGTAGCTGGCTTATGTCCAACAACAGAAGCCAATTTAGGTGATGGTATTTTCCCTGGGGTGGACTATATCGCTCAAGGTGGACGTTGGGGTATAGGTTCAGATAGCCATGTTAGCCTCTCTTTAGTGGAAGAGCTGAGAACATTGGAATATAGCCAACGCTTTAGAGACGAGCAGCGTAATCGTCTTTATAAAGAGGGTGAGCACCATGTGGGGGATTACCTGTTTCAAGCGGCTAGACAAGGGGGTAATCAAGCTTGTCAGGTAAATTTAGGGCTAGAAATAGGCAATAGAGCAGACTTTATGGTGTTGGATAATCGCCATCCTTTTATTTCAGCAAGTAAGAATGAAGACCTGCTTAATCGCTGGTTATTTGCTACTAATGAGAACCTGATTCGTCATGTGTATGTGGCGGGTAATCAGGTCATCAATGATTTTAAACATCAGGCTGAAGCCCAATCAAACCTTGAATTTACCGCCTTGTTAAAACGACTTTTTAACTAAATAGGCGTTAAATAGGAACTCATTTATGTCTCAAGAAACATTGATTATTCAGGCGCAATTTCACCGTATGCCTTGGAAAAATGGCAAGGGTGAAACCTTAGAGCTGCTTAAGCTTGAAGATGAGAAAGGCGTGAAATTTCGTATTAGTCAGGCGGCTGTCTCTGACTCGGGTGTATTTTCGGACTTCTCAGGTTTAGAGCGTCATCTAGTCTTGATAGCAGGTAAGGGAATGCGTTTAGAGCATCAATCAGAGCAAGGCCATGTGACCCATGATGACTTATTGCATGATTTGGATATAGCGACTTTTTATGGTGGTGATATGACTACCTCAGAGTTGCTCGATGGGCCTATTGAAGACTTAAACATCATGGTGCGACGCTCTGATACCAAAGCACTTGTTCAGGCTTTATATGCCCCATGTGATGCTTTGAGTAAGCCCGGCCAACAAACTTATTTTTATGCGAATCAGGTATCGAATATCTCAGTCGATCAAGGGGCGAAAGATTTGATTATGCCTAAGGATAGTTTCTTGATTATGGATAAGAACACGCGTTACCACTTGCGCAAAGGTGAAGGTGTGCTGATCGAAATTAGCGATCTTTGATATCCCTTGCTGATGGCTATTGTGATTAGACTGTTGCGGTTAAAGCATTGTAATGAGGGAAAGATAAATAGAAAGCCCATTAAGGGCCTTCTATTTAGAGAAAAGATGAAAATATCAGTAAGAGTAATCTAGGTTTTCAGACACCGCTTGAATGGCTTTTTCCTGTAGCCAACTGGGATGATTAATAAAAGCGGCTAACGCTTCTTCGGTGAGCGGCTTGCTGAATAAGTAACCTTGGCAAAGATCACAGCCCATGTTTTTAAGCACCTGCGCTTGTTCTGCTGTTTCTACCCCTTCCGCCACAGATCTCACATTTAAGACCTTGGACATTTGTAGAATTAGGCGTGCGATTTCCACATCATTGTTATTCTCTGGCATATCTTGCACAAAGGATTTATCAATTTTTAAGGTGCTTACGGGCAAGGTCTTCAGGGATGAGAGAGAAGATTGGCCAGTGCCAAAGTCATCGATAGAGATAGACACTCCGAACTCTTTTAACTGAGTAAGTTGCTTAAGCCCATCTTTTGATAAGTTCATGATGGCACTTTCCGTAACCTCAATTTCTATCCATTGAGGCTTACACTTAGTTTGTTGCAGAATCTCTTTAACTGTCTCAAACATGTTTTGTCGTGCGATTTGAATGCGCGAGACATTGACCGCAATTCTTTGTATCTGACAACTTCTTTGCTGCCATTGCACCATGGTGCGACAGGCCGTTTCTAATACCCAGTTACCTATGTTGAGAATGCCGCCAGTTTCTTCTGCGATAGGAATGAACTTGTCTGGTGAAACCTGCCCAAGCTTAGGTGTTTGCCAACGTAGAAGGGCTTCTACCTTCACAAACTTCTGTTGTCTAAAGTCATAGATTGGCTGGTAAGCCAAGGTCATTTCTTTATATTCGAGAGCCTTAGCTAGGTGACTCTCAATTGTCAGTCTTTCTTGTGCTTGTATTGTCAAAGCACTGGCATAAAATTTATGCATAGCACGGCCCGCTTCTTTGGCGCTGTATAGGGCGGTGTCTGCATGCTGGAATAATAGCTCTGAGCTGGTGCCATCTTGTGGATAAAGGCTGACACCAATACTGGCGCAAGTCATGATTTCTTTGCCATCTAGGTAAACCATTTCTTGGATCTTTTGATTGAGCAGATCTAGTCTGGTCCCTAGGGCTTCCAAGCCATCACTTGGGTCTAGGATTAAGATAAATTCATCACCGCCAATTCGAGCGACAACTTCATTTTCTTCTAGTTGGTTATACATGCGTCTGGCAATAACCCTTAGTAGCTTGTCGCCAAACATATGACCTAAGGTGTCGTTGATATTTTTGAATCTATCTAGGTCTAAAAAGGCGACGGCAAGCTGTTTTTCGTTCTTTCTTGCTTGGCTGATCATGCCGGAAAGTTTTTGAGTTAAGAAGGTTCTGTTTGGCAGGCCGGTTAAGGAGTCGTGATGAGCCAAATGTTGTAATTTACTTTGAGAACGTTTTAGCTTGCTAATGTCTGAGAAAGAGGCAACAAAGTGGCTGATTTGCCCCATTTCGTCTAATACACTGGTCGCTATGACCCAGCCAGGCTGAGATTGCTGGGTTAAGGTAATGTATTCCATTTCACCTTGCCACTTACCGACATTCTTCAGATCGATACTCATATTGCGATAGGCTTTATAGGAAGAGTTTGCTAGCACTTTACGAAAGCTGCTGCCTATCAGTTGTTCTGCACTAAAGCCCGTCATGCTAATGAGTGCTGGGTTAACCGTTAAAATCCGTCCCCGTTTGCTAACAATGACCATGCCTTCAGAGGACTGTTTAAAAAAGGTCGCTAATAGTCTGTTTTCTTCTTGTTGTTTATAGGATTGAGAAATATCCCTCGCAATGCTGATAATGCCAGTGAGTACGCCCTTATTATTGTAAAAAGGGGTTTTGATAATATCCAAAATAGCACTGTCACCTTGTTCAAGCGCTATATATTCGGTGCAGCGTAATTCCTTGCCTGTTTGTACTACCTTGCTATCCATAGGGTGGAACAAGGAGATAATCTTGTTTTCAAATAGGTCATGGTCTGTATGGCCGATTAACTTACTCTTTGATAGTTGTACAAAGTTCTCAAATGCTGAATTGGAAACCTGGTAACGGTAGTCTTTATCTTTATAAACAATATGATCTGGGATGGTATTTATGATGCCAGCTAGTAGGGCCTTTTCCTGTAGCAAGTCTGCCTCTGCTTGGGTGCGTCGACGTACCTGTAAGGTAAGATAGGTAACAGCAACGATTAGACAAATCACAATAATGCTGATGAGTAAGATAATGACCCAAAGATTATTAAGTAAAGACTTTGTTGGGTTGATAAAGCTGGTGTCCGCAGGTAATTGAGATAACTCTATTTGGTGTTTATCGAGCTGTTTTAAATCAAATTCGTTGCTATTAGGGCTGTTATAAATAATAGGGAGTAAGGACAGGCTGTTACCCTCTAAGATGACTTTTGCATAATCGGCAGCAGCTTGGGCATGCTTGGCCGGATTAATCATATGCCCGCCTAAAATCCCTTTACCTAGCCCATGTGACCAAAAGGTGATGATGGGAGAGTCACTGTTATCAATAATGCTGTTTAAGCCCTGAAAATAGCTTTTTCTTTCACCATTTTTATCAACAAAGACTGAGACTAAAACAATGGGTTCATTTTCGGGTAATAAGGCGAGGCTTTGTTCGAATTGTTTCCAGTTTAGGTCTTCAAGTGATATTAGATTTAAGTGTTTGTCTAGGTTGAGTGAACTGGCCGCTTTTATTAGTTGTTTGGTATTGGCACGGCTACTTGTCGAAGCATCGTTTATCAGGTGTATGGTATTACTATCAGGGAATAAACCTTGAGCATAAAGTAGGTTTTCTTTAAATGAAGGCGCTTCGTAAAAGCCCGTAAAGAAGGTTTGATCTTTCGCCCAATTGAGCTTGCTAACATCATTTACTCCCATAAAAACAACAGGGATATCTTGATATAGGCTGGTGTGGTTCTTTCTCACAAAGTCTAAGGCATTGTCATCGACACTAATGATAAGGTCGATTTTTTCATTTGAGAGCGCTTGTTTTTTAGATAAGAAATCTCCCATTAAAGCCTGATAATCGTGAGACCAATTGTTCTTACTGTTTAAATATTCGTAGCTGAGATTATGTTGGCTTAAAGATTGGCTAAAGGCTTTAGTAATACTAGGGTACGAAGGGAAATCTGTAGAGTAAGATAAAATAATGAGAATATTTTTAGCTCGAGTATTCGCATGGGTTGAAAAGCTTAAGAGTAATATTAGGCAAACCGTAAAATATTTAAAATATCTACTTATTAGATGCAAAATGAAATTCTCTTAGTTAATGTGTCGCCAAATACTAGGAGGAGTGAGCTATTTACCTTCCTAAACATAAGTTGAAATGCTTTAAATTAGAGGCCTTGAGCCTTTTATTAACCAACAAAGATACTGTATTTTGCGAGTTTAGGCAAAAATCATATACATTCAATTACTGTAAATTAACCTAAAGTTACATAGTCTGTGATTTAGATCTGACTTTCTCTAAAAAATGGTGAAAATGCAGGCTGTTGTGTTCACGTCTTGTTACAAAGCTGGAGATCAATGGGAGGCTTGAATTAAATGTCTTTTTGTTGATTTTTACGGATGTGATGGGGCGAAAATATAGAGTTAACTGAGTTATATTCAATAAAAAGCCCACGAGAAAATATCAAGTGGGCTTAATTTTTATCTTAATTGTCTTACTTAGTGGTTAGATTTAAACTCACTAACAAGCTTTTCAAGATCTGTTGCCAATACGGTTAGCTGCTCTGCGGTTTCTTCAACATTCTCAGATAGGCCTTTAGCATTGGTCGCTCCGTCATGAATATCAATGATATTACGGTTGATCTCTTCACCTACTAGGTGTTGTTCTTCTGCCGATGCTGCAATCTGAGTTGTCATATCACGTATGGTAACGACAGATTCCATGATGGCTTCAAACACAGTGTTGGTTTTTTGAGTCGATTCAACTGTCTCGGATGCATGGTTAATACTGGCAGATAGTTTGCCCGCCACATTTTCAGTTTGGCCTCGAAGGCGACTCAACAAACGATCAATCTCTTCGGTTGATTCTGCTGTACGGCCTGCTAAGGTTCTTACTTCATCGGCTACCACGGCAAATCCACGACCTTGTTCACCGGCGCGCGCTGCCTCAATGGCGGCGTTAAGAGCAAGTAAGTTAGTCTGCTCTGCAATGCCACGAATAGTATCCAAAATAGTGGTAATGTTTTGCGACTCTTCTGACAGAACTGTCATCGCAGAGTTAGATTCGTTCAAAGCGGTTTCTAAGTGGCCAACTGAATCCACCGTTTTCTGGATAAGCTGATTACCTTCTTGAACATGCTTTTGGCTAGTATCCGCAGCCGCTGCAGCTTGAGTACAGTTAGTTGCAACTTCGTTTGCGGTAGCTACCATCTCGTTAAAGGCGGTCGATACCATATCTGTTGCACTTACTTGATGTGTCACCACATCATGCAATTGAGTTGAAAGGTCACGAGATTGTTGTGCAATATCTTTAACCCCTTGGCTTGAGTTCTTAATCTTGCCAACCAAGATGCTGATGGATTCCACAAAGCGGTTAAAGGCATTAGCCATGTGGCCAGACTCATCTTGAGATTCAATATCAAGACGGCGGGTAAGATCCCCTTCACCAGAAGCAATATCTTCTAAGCCATTAGTAATGATGGCCATAGGTTTAGCAACAACGGCAACAATGGCATAACCAATAAGGGTAAAGATAATCGCCATCACGATGGCAATCATAATAATGTATTGGGTTAGGCTGTTGGCACTTGCATACACTTCGCTTGCTGGTACCAGACCAATAAACTTCCAGCCTAAAGCAGGTGACTCATATTTATTGGCAAACCAAGTCTCGCCTTCAAACTCAACATGAGAAAGGCCGTATGCATTGTCAGCAAGGGTTTTATGGGAAGCGCTAACTTCAGTCAGCTCTTTAAAGTTGTTCTCTGGGTTTGAAGGGTCAGCAAGTACCTTACCTGTGTCTTCAATCAGCATGACATAGCCTTCTTGACCAAACTTAACGGACTTGACCATGTCAGTTAGTTTGCCAAGAGTTACGTCCACACCAATAGCGCCAAAAGCACCGTTTTTGCCTTCGAATCTAACGAGATAATCCTGTAAAGGCGTATTAGTTTGAAGGTCGGCATAAGCTGGCACGCGAACAGGGGTGTTAGAGTTTACAGATACTTGATACCAAGGGCGTACTCTTGGGTCATAATCTTCTCCATTGGTACCAATTGGCCATTGGATATAACCACCATGCCCCATACCTAAATAAACATAAGCAAGATCAGGATGAGATTCACCAAACTCTTTCATCATTTGATAAGCGGCTTGTTCCACTTCTGAATTTTGATCTGGTGTCATCATGCCAGAAGGTTTGCCCATATAAGTGGCCACACTAGTATCGAGGTTACGTATGGTTTCACTGTTAGCGAGATAGCTGGCGTCTTCTGCTAGGCCATTTAAATAAAGACTAAAAGCCGTATCTATATGGGCAATTTCAGCTTGGCTATTGTTTTGAAATGTTTCAAGTGCATTATCTCTAACATTATTAATTACAAGCGCAGAAATAATGGTAACAGGTAATAAAACACTGGCAATGAGGGCAATTAAAAATCGCGTTTTAATAGTCATTGGGTCTCCAGGGACAGGTAAAAATGTAATTGTTTTTTAATGGGTAATTTCAAAGTGACTATATTAGTTAACCATTGCAAAACAAATCTTAATTAAGTAACTAATTGTTTTTTAGTTACCGGTTTTAGTAACAAAAAAATAGGCTATAAACTCTGTTATTGATTGATTTCATTGGCTTAGTGCGAGATTCAGTTTCTTTGCTGAAAAACGCACCAAAATGTAACAATATTCTCTGTGTTATAAAGAATAATAGTCCAACTTAGCTTAAATTTTTCTTAAACTTGTAAGCTAATGTATTTTCTTAAAATACAAAAAAAGGTTAGGTCTAATTAAAGAGCCTAACCTTTTGTGAGATTTACATTAGCTTTAGCTTGGTAAGAATTCTTTACCCCAACCTAAACCTGCAATTTTACGTTCCAACATAGATTCAATTTCGTCTGCTTTATAACCTAAATCAGCCAATACTTCTCTGGTTGAATGACCAAAAGCCTCAGTCGGTGTTGCCGCCAAGATTTTTGACTCAGTCGGACGGATTGAGTACTGATCAATTTGAGTGATGCAATGACCACTTGGGTGATCTGGGTAGATAGAAAAAGCAAAGCTTCCTTTATCTGTTCCTACTTTATTGTCTGCTACGCGGCTATTGTCTTCTCTTAAGTTTTCGATCGCCATAGGCTCAGCAGCGGCAATGTCTGCTTTGATGAAAACATCGACCCAGTAAGAGGTTGGTGCTTTTACTAGGCTTTGTTTGATGAAGTCAGCTTTATCTTGGCTTTGGATAATGCCTTCTAGTCCTTCAATTTGATTAAGTTTCTCTATTTCACCTTGGTTTGAATCAAGGAAAATCCAGCCATTACTGGTTTGATAGAAATGAGATAAAGCATTGTTACCGAGTGCTTCACGACCTGATGGTTCATCAAACTCACCGCGACCTTCATAATCAAAAGCAAATGGAATTTGTGCCAAGTTAGTCACAGCAGAAAGAGATGTTCTTGAACGACTGACTTTACCTGTCCTTTGTTTATGGAAAAGGGAGACAGCCATGCCTAGCGCAGCAGCAAAACCACAGTTTACATCCAGTGTACCTAGGTGAGCGTGTTCTTCCGGTGTTTCAGGACGACCGAAGCGACTCATAATGCCACTGTTTGCTTGAATGATGTCATCATAGCCAATGTAATTCTTTTTGCTTCCTGTGCGTGGAGCACCAAAACAATCAAGACGGCAGAAAAGAACGTCTGGATTAATGGCTAGAAGTGTTTCTTGGTCTAAACCTAGCGGTATCATTTGGCGCTCAGGTGCGTTAATTACCACCATATCGACATTTTTAACTAGCTGTTCGAAGATGCTTCTGCCTTCATCCGTTATGATATCAACTAAAGCACTTTGTTTACCAACCCCTGTTTGGAAGGTGAAAAGTGTGCCGATTAATGGGTCATACAAAGGTGTAACTGGGTCAAGTTTGGTGATAGTAGCACCAAAACGCGCTAAGAAAGCTGTAGAGTGTGGGCCTGCGATGACGTTAGTTAAATCCAGAATACGCAGGTCTTTTAGCCAACCTTCACCTGTTGCCGCTTGAATGTCTTGCCCTTGTGGACGCGTTGATTCGTATTCTTGTGCGCACTGTGTTAGTTCTGCAAGTGCGTCTGTATAAGAGACGTCTTTTCTTGGTCTTGGTGTCAGCATGGCTTCGGCTTCGTTTTCTAACCAAGCAATAGGGCCTGGTTGTTTCATGGTGCCGAATTCTGGATCATTTACTTCAACAATAAGACCGGATTCGTTTGAGTATTCGCTGTTTACCCACTCTTTTGTGGTGCGGTGTGGTGCGCCAGGGATCTGCCCTTCACCAAAGATAACACCCCATTCGTCAGAGGTTTTCTGCAAGAAGGCTTTTTTCATCTTCTCAGAAATAATATCTGCCCATTTTTTAGGAAGTGGATAGACACCAATAGAGGTTTCGCCTTCCCATTCTGCTAATGGCATATGTAGATCTTTAACGTCAGGTAGGCCTTCAGCCATTAGCTCGTCATAGATTCCTAATGCTTGTAGTGCACGCTTGGCGTGATTGCGGTGAGACGGGCAAACGCAGTAGAACATACGGCCATCGGCACAGACATAAGTACGGTAGAAAGGGTCTAAATATTCTTGTAGATCTTCGTAGCTAAGATCCATTTCGATATTGTTTTCTTTACGGTGCTCTATCTCTAATTCACGCATAGTTTTGTAGCGTTCTGGTAGCTGATCTATCACGTAAGAATTGTAAGATAGACCTTCCATTAGCGCGGCTGCCACTGGTACTTCGATTTGATCACCACGGCCCGTTTTTTCACGTTCAAAAAGTGCGAGTACAACAGAGCTTGCAGCAAGGGATGTTGCGTAAGAAGAGCCTAGTGGTAAAGGTGAAAAGCTTGGGTTAACCCCCATAAGAACACGGTTGAAGCCCATATCTGTGTAGGCTCCTGAGGTTGCAGCAACCACGGCTTCAGTGGCTTTCCAGTCACGACGTAGTTCGTCATTGCTGGCAAAACCTGGAATAGAAAGGGTAATTAAATCTGGTCTTTGTTGACGTAGTGCAGCGAAGTCTACACCTAGCTTTTTCATAACGTCAGGGCGGAAGCTTTCAATCACCACATCAACGTTAGCAATCAAATTTAGTGCTTGCTCAAGGCCTTCTTCTGTTTTGAGATCTAGGCGTAAGTAAGACTTGTTACGATTTAAAATGGCGTTAGCTGGATGTTGCCAGCTAGGCCCTTGTGGTGGATCGATGCGAACGACAGTCGCACCTAAATCCGCTAATACCATGGCGACAGCAGGCCCAGCAATTTGTTGTCCGAAGTCAGCAACTCGAACACCCGCCAAAGGCAATTGATTATTTTTGTTCATATCAACTTTTCCTAATTAACCTAGTTCCAGCACGTCCAAGTTCGTGTGTTGGGGCTGGAATCATTTGTTTTTGTTATACCGGTGATGCCGGTCGTATTTAGGTTTTACGATGCCAATTGCAGAGATGGGCGTGCCCAGAGCATCGTTGAAGGGCATGTTAGGAGTGAATTAATTAGCGAACCAGCAATAAAAAAATGACCTGAGATATCATTTTTTTTATGGCTAGGTGAATTTTTCTACTAATAGAGGGCGTAAGTTACTGATTAAAAATCGAGCTATAAATTTTTTGGGGTCTTAGCATGTTTTTTTATTGCTTCTCAGTTTCGTGAGGATTCATAACAATGACTTCCGAATCAATTTACAGCATGACTTCACTGTCGAAAAAGCCGCTTAGGTTTAGGTGAGGGAGTTGTCTTAAAAGATCACAATAAGAACAAGAAGTGAGAATTGAATTATGAATAATAAGAGTAAAACCAATCTCATCCTATCCCAGTCATATTGGGAGCTGATGATGGATATCAGGTTAACGCAGGGACTCGCTCGCAAAAATGGGGGTCAAACCCTATGAATACTAAATCATATGTATTACCTAAGGCTGGATTGTTTGCGGGTGCTCACCCAATAATGGCAGTCGGCTCAGCTATTCTTGTAATGGCATTTGTACTTTTCACCGTTATAGATCCTGAAAATGCGAGCTCAATCTACTCTGCCGCTAAGGGTTTTATTGCTTCTGAACTTGCTTGGTACTATATCGGTCTGATTAGTTTCTTCTTATTCTTTGCGGTATGGCTGACTTTCAGCCGATATGGGGATATCCGCCTAGGTAAGGATACAGACAGACCTGAGTTTACTAATTTTGCTTGGTTCTCCATGTTATTTGGCGCTGGTATTGGTATCGGTATTCTATTCTGGAGTATCGCTGAGCCTATTTACCATTTCCAAAGCAACCCACTTATTAATGAAGCGCAGCAACAAACGGTTGAAGCGGCGCAAGTGGCAATGCGTATCTCTATTTTCCACTGGGGATTACATGGTTGGGGCTTGTTTGCTGTTATCGGTTTGATCTTAGCTTACTTCTCTTATCGTAAAGGTTTGCCGCTTTCTATTCGTTCAAGCTTGTACCCAATTTTTGGCGATCGTATCTATGGTCCGATTGGTCACGCGGCGGATTTACTAGCCGTTTTCGGTACAGTATTTGGTATTGCAACTTCTCTAGGTCTAGGTGCGCAACAGATGAATGCTGGCCTTTCTTATCTAGTGGGCATTGATATCTCAACGTCAAATCAAATCATCTTGATTGCTGTGCTTTCTATTATTGCTACTGCATCTGTTTTGACAGGTTTGAATAAAGGGATTCGTATTTTAAGCGAATTGAACATGCACCTTACTATCTTGGTGCTTGTGTTATTTATCATCTTTGGCCCTACCGCCTATGTACTGGGTGCTTTCTTTACTAATGTGGGTGATTACCTTTTCCACGCGGTTGAACTAGGTTTATGGGTAGATCCTGATCCAGAAGGTCAATGGCAAGGTTGGTGGACTATCTTCTATTGGGGATGGTGGATTGCTTGGGCGCCTTTCTGTGGTGTCTTCATCGCACGTATCTCTAAAGGTCGTACTATTCGTGAATTCGTACTAGGTGTTTTGGTTGCACCAACTGCACTGGCTGCATTTTGGATCACCATCTTTGGTAATACCGCTATGTTCATCGAGTTGTTTGGCGCAGGTGGTATCACAGAAGCGGTAAATGCAGATACAACTATGGCTCTATTTACCACCATTGAAGCAATGGATGCGGGCAGCTTTATTACGCTGGCGATTTCGGGCATTTGTACTCTGATGTTGATTACCTATTTTGTCACATCTGCTGACTCTGCCACCTTGGTAATTTGTACTCTGATCTCTATGGGTGATGAGCAACCACCAGCTAAATATCGTGTCTTCTGGGGCTTTGCTATTGGTGCTGTTGCAGCGGTTCTACTTTATGCCGGTGGTTTAAAAGCTTTGCAAACGGCCTCTATTGTGGCGGCATTGCCTTTCTCCTTTATCGTGATTTTGGCCACTTACGGCTTGATAAAGTCATTGAGAGCAGAAGCACTTCCAGGCAAAGAACTGAAATATACACCTCGTGCTAAAAGCGCTGAATAACGACGCTTAGTTAGATTGAGCTAGCTTGACCCTGATGAAGGCAAAGGCTAGCGAATAAAGAAATACGTTAATCATATTAGTGGTCCATAAGGTTTTAATTGTTAAGGAGACGATATGTCTACTCAAATTATTCTTCCGCGCATGTTACAAGTTGGCGAAAATGCGAGTCATGCTACGCCAAATATTTTGGCAAGTTTAGGCTGTCGTCATCCTTTAATCATCACAGATAAGATGATGGTGCAATTAGGCTATGCTGAAAAAATTCAGGCTGTTTTGGCTGAACAAGATATGCAAGCTGACATCTTCGATGACACTGTACCTGAGCCAACCGTTGCTTCTATTCAAGCAGGTGTTAAGCGCATCCAAGAGGGTGACTACGACAGTATTATTGCTCTCGGTGGCGGTAGCCCAATTGATAGCGCTAAAGCTATGAGTATTCTGGGTAAGTTTGGTGGCGAGATGCGTGACTATAAGTTTCCACGTGTAGTGACTGAATCTGGATTACCTATCGTAGCGATTCCGACGACAGCAGGTACGGGTTCTGAAGTGACTAAAGTCACCATCATCACTGATGAGAAAACAGACGAGAAAATGCTCTGCATGGGAATAGGTTTTATGCCTGTTGCTGCCTTGGTTGATTACACATTAACGCTATCTTTACCTGCTCGTATCACAGCGGATACAGGTATAGATGCGCTTACTCACGCGATGGAAGCTTATGTGAGTAAAAAAGCCAGCTTATACAGTGACTCGCAAGCGCTTGAGGCGATGCGTTTAATCGCGCCTAACTTACGTCGTGTTTATCATGATGGTGGTGATAAAAAGGCCCGTGAAGAAATAATGTTAGGTTCGACTCTTGCCGGTGTTGCTTTCTCGAATGCTTCGGTTGCGCTTGTTCATGGTATGAGTCGCCCAATTGGTGCTGCTTTCCATGTTCCTCATGGATTATCTAATGCCATGCTACTACCAACTGTGACTGAATACTCGATTCCTGCTGCGGTTGAACGTTATGCTCAATGTTCTCGTGCTATGGGTGTTGCGACTGAGCAAGATGATGATGTGACAGCAAACAAAAAGTTGTTAGCTGAGCTAAGAGCGTTAAATGATGAGCTTAAAGTGCCAACACCAGAGCAATTTGGTATCGATAGGGAAGAGTTCATGGGTCTATTAGAGACTATGGCAGATCAAGCGCTGGCTTCTGGCTCACCAAACAATAACCCAAGAGTGCCAAGTGCAGATGAAGTGATTGAGCTTTATAAGCAACTTTGGTGGTAAGCCTTTAGGCGATATAAGTTTTAAAAGTTAATGCTATTGGCCCTATGCCAAACCCTCGGCATAGGGTGTTTTTTATTCTAACAAGGTGTGAAAACAAAAATTACACCGACATTTTGGTTTGAGGAAAAAGCAATGAACACAGTTGGTCAGTTGATTAATGGTAACCTTTTTGTAGAAGGTACTCGCCAGCAAGCAGTATATAACCCATCTACTGGTGAAGTGAGCAAGCAGGTTGACCTTGCTTCTAAAGCAACAGTAGAAGAAGCTATCGCAACAGCAGAAGCGGCTTTTCCAGCTTGGCGCAATACGCCACCGATTAAACGTGCGCGCATCATGTTTAAGTTCAAGGCCCTACTAGAAGAGCACGCTGAGACTATCTGCAGAATGATAGGTGAAGAGCATGGCAAGATCAGCCATGATGCAGCTGGTGAATTGCAACGTGGTATTGAAAACGTTGAATACGCTTGTGGCGCACCAGAATTACTAAAAGGTGAACACAGTAAAAATGTGGGCCCTAACATAGATTCTTGGAGTGAGTTCCAACCGCTAGGTGTCGTTGCGGGTATCACCCCATTCAACTTCCCAGCTATGGTGCCATTATGGATGTTCCCTATGGCGCTGGTTTGCGGTAACTGCTTTATTCTTAAGCCGTCTGAGCGTGATCCAAGTTCGACTCTGTTTATCGCGCAATTGCTACAAGAAGCTGGCTTGCCAGATGGCGTTATGAACGTAGTAAATGGTGATAAAGAAGCGGTCGATACCTTGTTGCATGATGACCGTATTAAAGCGGTAAGCTTTGTGGGTTCTACACCGATTGCTGAATACATTTATGCAACAGCTAATGCCAATGGTAAACGTTGCCAAGCACTAGGTGGCGCTAAAAACCACGCAATTGTAATGCCTGATGCAGACATGGATAACGCAGTTAACCAACTTGTTGGTGCAGCATTTGGCTCTTCTGGTGAACGTTGTATGGCGCTTTCTGTTGCTGTTGCCGTAGGTGATGCTGCTGCAGATGCCTTGGTTGAGAAGATGCAAGCGGCGATGAAAGGCCTAAAAGTGGGTGCTTTCTCTGATGCTAACAACGACTTTGGCCCTGTGATCACTCAAGCTCATAAAGAGAAGGTTGTTGGTTATATCAATAGTGCACAAGAGCAAGGTGCTAAATTAGTCGTTGATGGTCGTGATCCTCAAGTGGCTGGTTATGAAAACGGTTTCTTTGTTGGCGGTACTTTGATCGACAATGTCACTCCTGAGATGCAAAGCTATCAAGAAGAGATTTTTGGCCCTGTATTACAAGTTGTCCGTGTTGATAGCATGCAAGCGGCGATGGATTTAATTGACGCTCATGAATACGGTAATGGTACTTGTATCTTTACCCGTGATGGTGAAGCAGCACGTTACTTCTCTGATAATATCCAAGTGGGCATGGTGGGTATTAACGTACCGCTACCTGTACCTGTTGCTTACCATAGTTTTGGTGGTTGGAAGCGTTCTTTGTTTGGTGATCTACATGCTTATGGTCCTGATGCAGTTCGTTTTTACACTAAACGTAAGACAGTGACACAGCGTTGGCCTTCTGCTGGTATTAGGGAAGGTGTTGAGTTCTCTATGCCAACAATGAAATAAGCTTTTTATTAAGCATTGAAGCTAATTTTGCTAATTAGCTTCCTAAGCCATGACTCTTGAAACAAGAGTTGTGGCTTTTGTTTTTATGACAAAATAATATCGACAATAAAAATATACTAGTATCAATATGATAGGGAAATTTTGACAGACGGACTTGAGGCATAAAAGGATGTTTGTCGGATTTTGAAATGTGTTACTGGTAACTATGTTGAGTTTAAAAACATGAAAAAAAGATTACCGCCACTGAATTGGCTACGTTCATTCGAAGCATCCGCACGACACCTGAATTTTACTCAGGCTGCCCATGAGTTAAACCTAACCCAAGCTGCAATTAGTCAGCAGGTGAAAGGATTAGAATCTCAACTTGGTACCAGTTTATTTAAACGCTTGCCCAGAGGGTTGGCTTTGACTGACGCTGGTCTTGCTTATATGCCAGCGGTACATGAAGCCATTGGCCGTTTAGCTGCCGCAACCGATGAGTTATTTGGTAAAGGTCAAAGTCGCCAGTTAACTGTGCGAGTTAATCTTGTGTTTTTTACTACCTGGCTAGCTCCAAGATTGTCACGTTTTTATGAACAATACCCAGATATTAAAATTCGCTTTACCAGTAATATTTGGCTAGATGAAAAAAATAAAGATACTGACCTAGATATACGTTATGGACATGGTGTTTGGCCCGGACTTAAGTCAGACAGATTGACTTGGGATGAGCTTTTCCCTGTGTGTAGCCCAGACTTTATTAAGGTCGATGACGAACCTGCCCCAATTGATTTATTAGCAGAGAAAACCCTATTGCATGTCATTGGATATGAAGAAGGTTGGGGCTATTGGTTAGACCAAACTGGTGCTTATTATGGTGATGCCAGTGATGGTATTCAGTTTGATACCTTAATCTCTGCATTAGAAATGGCAGTATTGGGCCAAGGTATCGCTTTAGGCAGAACCTCTCTTGTTGCTGATATGATTGCCAGTGGCAAATTGATCGCGCCTTTCGAAGAGAAAATAGAAACCTCGGAAGCTTTCTTTCTCACTTCATCCATACATCAATATTTACATCCAAGTGCTGAAATCTTTAGTCAGTGGATTTTACAAGAGTCACAAGCCCAGTTTTACCCGGAACTCTAGCCTTTAGATTCAATAAAAAACACCCCATGTATTGCATAGGTACATGGGGTGTTTTTAATCTTATGTCTTACATAGCTAGGTTTAATTATTGCTAATAAAGTCTAGTCTAGCGTTTAGTCAAGACTGGCAAAGGCTTCGCGACTTAAGTTGCGTGTACTTGTTTTACCTATGACTAAATTATCCTCTATACGAATGCCACCGAAAGGTTTCAGGCTTTCGATCAGTTCAAGATCACAACCATGGTCTTCAACCTCAGCAATCATTTTTTCCAGCAACATAGGAATAAAGTAGAGGCCTGGCTCTATGGTTATCACCATATTTTCTTCCAATACACGGGTTAAGCGTAAGAAAGGAGCCTGTTTAGCGGGTGATTTAATCTTACCTGACTCATTCACCTGATGGCCGCCTAAATCATGCACTTGCAAGCCAAGTAAGTGCCCTAAGCCATGGGGGAAGAAGACCTGCGGAATACGTTTTTCTAACTGCTCTTCCACGCTTAAGCGACAAAGCTTGTGCTCATGTAAAATCTTCGCCACACCTATAACACACTCTTGGTGTAGGTCATTAAAGTCAACGCCTGCAATGGCATGCTCGCATAAGCTAAGTTGTAGGCTTTCCATACTGTCTAGCATGGCTTTAAATAACCCTGTGTCTTGGGTGAAAGTACGAGTGATATCACTGGCATAACCAGATTGGTTAGCACCCGCATCGATTAGAAGGGTATTGCTTTTCTTAATGCTTTGATGAGATTTCACATCATAATGCAGTATGGCTGCATTTTGATTAAGGGCGACAATACCTGGATAAGGTTCATTCACAGAGCCTTGGTTGCTAGCATTCAAATAGTCGTGATAAATCGCTAATTCACTCTTACCCTGAATGAAAGCCTTTTCTGCTGCTTTGTGACCGGCTGCTGCAGTTAAGTTAGCTTGATAAATTGCGTCTATTTCAAAGTCTGTTTTATAGGCTTTTTGATAGTTAATCGCTGCTTCAAGCTCGGCTTGTTGTGAAAACGCTAGATTTATATGGTCTGGTTTTGGGCCAACCCAAGCGTGCTTTTTACCAAGATGTGCCAGAATGTCGTAATCCACTCTCGCTTCTATAGTTTGCCATAAACCGGACCAATCACCTTCAGGTAAGCTGTTATCAGAATGCCAAAAATCATCCCTTTTTGGCCAAAATAATAAGGGCTTATCTTGTTCGTTTATGAGGATGTAAACATCACTGCATAAACTAAATGGTAACCATTGTTGTGCCCCAGAAAAGGGGTGGAAAGTATGACTATAGTCATCTTGGAAGTAGTAGGTTTTGTGACCACTACTGATAATAATTGAGTCAAGGTCGAAGGTTTTCATGACTTTACGATAACGAGTGACAAGTATCTCTAGGTGTTGAGAATAAAGCTTAGGCATGGAATTTCCCTACATAACTGATGTTAACAATAGTTTTGCTATTGCATTGAACAGACTCATTCGTCAATGAGCTGCCAATGTACCTTGTTTGAGTCAACAAGCGAAGGGGTGGGAAAAGAAATCTAGTGGCCTTTATCTATTTGCGACCTTTTTCTTATTTTATTGGTAAGTATAACTCGGTAATAAAATGACTAGGGTCGCTGTTATTATGTGGGCCTGTTTGAAACACTTCAAAATGAGGTCGGCTTTTGTCCCATTTATAGTGATGAATTCGGCTGTGTTTGATTGCCACATGCCAAGCATAAGAGAGTTGCTCGTAAGACCCAGTAAAACGTAGCGAAAAGAAATCCCCATAGTTTCGGACCAATTCAGGGTGACATTCACAAATATCGAGATTCTGAATAGGGATACCAATTTTTCCACAAAAAAAGTTGTGTTCTGGTTCTGCCTGATCATATTGAGCGAAAATCGCACCATTAGGGCAATTGTTTGGACCAAGTTGGGAATGGAGCTCGCTGTAACCAATTTCCATTTGTTCGAAAATTTCAGGTGTTGAGCCAGAAAAAGGACGGGTTACGGCTTCGATAGGAGGTAAGGGTTGAATCCCTAAAAACTCAAATTTAGGCTCATTCATATGACTGAGCTGCCCTGATAAACGAGCAAGGGCAATATCATAATCCTTGTTAAATTGTGTCTGTCTTTTGCCAAGGAAAAAGCTAAATAGATAAGGCAATCTTGTCGTCATTGACCAATGAAGTTGGGTGCCAGATTCGGTTTCTTCAAGTTGGAACTCGATACTGGTGAGAGTTGAGATATAGCGCTTTTGTTTGAGCTCGAAAATGAGCGAATAGGGAGTAACTTGAGAAACTAAGGTTAAAGTACCATGACCTATATAAGGACCATGCCAGATCAAACTTGAACCGACTTCCCCCAACTTGCCTTGATATTTTAGGCTAGGGTCTTGGTCATGATGTAGCCAAGGGCTCCATTGATGCCAGCTTTTGACACTGCGAATACGATCGTACACTTTGTTAATTGGCGCTTTGATAAGTACGGTGCGCTCAACTTGGTAATGCCCTTTTACGGTAATCATATAGATCAAAACTAGGGCGGTAATAATAGCTATTATCCAAATTAGTAACATGCCTGTTTCCTCTAATTGCTAAGATAAAAACTTAACTTTCTTTGGTGTACAACTGTTATCAATTAGTCTGTATAAAAGTTTAGTATATGGGGCCTTACTCTAATGTTGTTTGATAGGGGCAAATTTGTGTCGAAGCGTTACCAGCAAAGGCGATTGCCTAAGAATTAAACAGTTTTGTATTAACTGAGTTGCTGTTCACCTTTTTACGTTACGCTATTCTGAGTAAAAAGGCTAACTTGGTGGCAAATGGGGAGGCTATCTATAAGCTCTCCCACTTCTATATCTTGATAAGGAGTGTATTTAAAGGGCGTTCCCTTGGGAGCCTAGCCGCTTTTATCCGCAGGCTGTGGCGGAGGACTGATTCGTAACCTCCCTAGCCTAAGAGTGCAACGATAATAACGCTTAGAATAATTAAGCTGCCGCCTATCCACTCTTGTTTTGATAAGGCTTCCTTAAAACGGTACTTCGAATAATAAAGTGTGCCTATTACCTCAATTTGCCCCAAGGTTTTCACCAGCGCAGGGTTGATTAAGGAGAATGCGGTAAACCAGCCAATCGAACCTAGGGCACTTAAACAACCCACCTTGTTACTGAGTAGAAAGGCTTTTTTAAAAGGAATAAAGAGGCTTTTAGTTTGGTAAATTTGAATCCCCCACAATAAGACCGATTGCAGAGCGAGTACATAGGCTAAGGTGAAGGCTGCACGAGTAAAGACTGGGCCTTCTAGCATGCTACTGGCATAACCTGCACTGACAGAAGTAAGGGCAAAACAAAAACCTGAGGCGAGCCCTAATAGACTGGCTTTATCTAATAGCTGCATTTTCTTATGACTATGTTTAAAGCTTAAAACTCCGATACCAATAACGCCTATGGCGATGGCTAACCAAGCACCCCAAGAAAGTTTATCACCTAAAAAAGCCGCAGCAAGTAGGGCGGCCAATAAGGCTTCTGTTTTGGCAAACAAGGTACCACTGGTAAAGCTGGCTTGTTTGAAAAGATACAGCATTAAATAGGTTGCTAGGATCTGAGCTAGCGCACCAAGGCCTGCAATTAGGTAAAAAATTTGGCTAATCTCAGTGGTTAAAGGGCCAAAGAGAAAATAGCAAAAGCCGCCATAAACAAGTACAAAAGGAAGGCCGAATAAGGATCTTGCTAAGGTAGCATGTAAGGTGCCTTCTTGCTTTGATAAGGAATTTTGGTAGGCGGTGCGCATCGATTGAAACCAAGCGGCGAGCAGGGTAAACGCTATCCACATAAAGCTGTTTCCTTAATAGAGTTGATTAGAAGCTTGAACTTAAATTGCAGGGCGTGCTCAAATACGCAACGCCAATGCCTGCTAACTTAATGAGACAGGAAAGAAAAGTAAAAGGAATAAATAGAATAGTTCGGATTCCTCACAGGAATGAGAATTTAGAACGAGTTTCTTAAGGTGAGATGATAATCAATCATGAAAGAGATTAAAGCTTGGGATCTTTATATTAGACTGAACCATTGGCTTATGGTTTTACTGTTCACCGGTTTGGTAGTGACGGGTAAATCAGAAGAAGATTATATGCAATGGCATTTTTATATGGGCTACTTACTATCAGCTGCGCTGATAACACGACTCCTCTATGGTTTCTGGGGAGCAAAGCTCGCTCGATTTTCTATGTTCTTAACAGCACCAAAAAATATCTATTATTACGCCAAGCAGCTTGTAAAAGGACAAGCTCCCCATTATTTGGGTCATAACCCTTTGGGTGGCATTATGGTGCTAGTACTGCTTATAAGCTTGGTGCTTCAAATAGTATCAGGGCTGGTTAACTCTGATGAAGTGTTTTGGTATGGCCCCATGTATGAATGGGTCAGTGAGGATTTACAGGAGTGGTTAGCCGATTGGCATGCTGAATTAGCCGATATCTTACTGGCTTTAGTCGCCTGTCATTTGCTTGCAGTTTTGGTCCATGAGTTAGCGTTAAAAGAGCGTTTAATCAAAGCCATGTTTAATGGTAAAAAGCCAATTTCATCAGGGCCTTATGCAGACCAGTCTGGTTTTGATCAAGAAACAAAAGCAGTGAGAAAGACGGTAAGAAAACGCCTTGTTATCATGCTAAGTCTGAGTCTTATTTATTTGTACTGGTTATGGCAATTGCCAATCTAGAAGGCCATTACTTTATAGAACGAATATGTTAGAAAGTATGGTAAGACAGCCAATTAGTGTAAAGCTAATTGGCTGAGACATGCTTTTTGTAGAGGCATGCATTTAAGCCGCATCAATTAGTTCTTCATCGATTAAATCTTCGATATTGTCGTCTTGGTCCATATCTAAGGAGAGTTCATCAACCTGATCATCGTCCTTTTCAATCACGAGATCTTCCAAATCTTGAGAATTAGACGCAGCTTCTAGAGGGATCTGGCTTTCATGTGTTTGGTTTGGTTTTGTACTTGTTTTAGCTTTACGCTTGCTACCAAGTGCTTGTAATAGCTGCTCTTTATTTTGAGCAAGATACATGGACAGGGCATCAATTTGACTATCTTTTTCGATAAGTCGGCTATCTGTTAGGAGTTGAGAGATATCATCTGCAGTATCTAACAGTTTATCGTAAGCGTCTGCTTCAGCTTTGGATGCAAAAGTCATTTTTTCTATTCCATCACGTTCAACAACATATTTAATAATTACAGGCATGATTCACCTCAGATAAAATAATACTGTACAAATATACAGTATTATTTTTTGATTTGTCTAGCTGAAATTGAAAATAAAGCTTGTTTGTCAGTGTTCGAATAAAAGAGAGCCTCTAATTATGGCTTCTCTAGAGAAAAGGGACGATAATGGTGCAACAGAACATGATTGAGGAAAAAAAATGTCTATCAAGGACAATACAGTAGTGCAATTTCACTACACACTACGTGAAGGCGATGCGCTAATTGAAACATCTGCTGGCAATGATCCACTTGCATACCTACATGGGCACAGCAATATTATCCCTGGTCTACAGGCTGCGATGGAAGGCAAAGCAGCTGGTGATGAGTTTGAAGTAACAGTTGCCGCAGCAGATGCTTATGGTGAACGTAAAGAAGATCATCAGCAACAAGTGCCAATCAAACACTTACAAGGTGCTAAGCGTTGGAAAGTAGGTATGACTGCAATTGTTCAAACAGATAAAGGTCAACGCCAAGTAACCGTGGTTAAAGCGGGTCTTAAGCATGCGACTGTAGATTTAAATCATCCGTTAGCAGGTAAAGATCTTACTTTTTCTGTTGAGGTGGTTGATGTGCGCGATGCAACAGAAGACGAAATTGCTCACGGTCATGCACACGGTGTAGGTGGACATCATCACTAAGTTGATGCGTATCCTGACCAAATAAGCCTCTTTTGAGGCTTTTTTTATGTCTAAGGAAACTATTAATAAACGCAAAGTGACATCTTGATTGACGTTTTTCCCCCATACACTTTAAAAGAGCAGACTGGGAAGAGGTGACTTAATCTTAGCGCCTTAAAGCAAAAGCTATGATTTAGAGGCGTTTGTGGATAAAGTGTCCACTTACTCACAGCCCATTAAAAAGGCGATATTTATGCAACATGACGAACAAGCTCAATGTTTTCGAATTGAGCAAGATGGCGAAATAGCCCTACTTGAGTATGTGTTTTTAGATGATCCGGCAAACCTAAAGCAGGTTATTGATTTTAAAAGCACTTTTGTTCCTCCAGCATTAAGAGGGAAAGGCATTGCTGAACAATTGGTCAGAGCCGGTTTAAGCTGGGCTAAAGCGCAAGATTATCAAATTACGGCGACTTGTTGGTATGTGGAGAAGTTTTTAAAAAAGAGATGAAATGAAAGTTTGTTAACACTTACCGCTTAGGCCGCTATTAGGGTAACAACGAAGGATTCAAAGCCCTTAATTTCGATAAGATAATCTTTTTTCTTTTCCTTTTTGGTGCGATAAAAACCATCAATTTTAGCGAAAGGCTTAGTGATGAGATTAGATTTTTTAAACACTAAGGATTCTATGCTGCCACTTGGCATAATAAACTTATCTAACACACGAAAAAAATGATCGCAGAGTAATGCTCTATCCTGCTGACTATTTAATGCTCCTGGGTGTAAGCTCGAAAATACTGTGCTGATCTGTTTAATAGCAGGCTGCTTTAGTATGCAAATGGCTTTCACTTGGTCTTTGCCTAAAGGTGTCATCATGCCAAGAAGGTAGGGGTATTGTTGAGATTCATATTTCTCAAAGCTTTTTGTTGTCACTCTTACATCCCTAAAAAAGACTTCTGCTAAAGCATCTTCTAATTCAGTTTCTTCAGGTAGATTTAAGGTGTTCTTATCCAGTTTGATATTGGTTTTTTGCGCCGGCATTTCAGGTGTAGCCAGTAGCGGTTTATCTGTTGGTAAAAACAATTTAATTTTTTGAAGCAGCTCAGTGTCATTAAAGGGTTTATTGATAATAAACTTAACCCCACATTGTTTTACCTTTCTTAAGCGTGAGTCATCCGTTTCTGTAGTAATTAAGCCGACATTTAATTTAAGCATTTGCCTATTTATTTCGGTTAATAATTCTATACCTGACATTTTTGGCATATGTAAATCAGATAGAACAAGGTCTGGGTGCCAGTCTTCTAAAATGGCTAATGCTTGAATGCCTGAGCTGGCAAGCTTAGTTTCTAGGTTTTCTATATTGCCTTTTTCAAGTGCTCTTCGAATGATGAGTTGAACGGCTCTACTGTCATCAATGATTAGTACTTTCAATATAATTACCTAAGAAAATTAAGAAATTGAATGGGTATATATCTATCTAGAAATCTTATTATAACTTGGTTTTTTCTATCATAAAGTGCATTTCGAGTGGAGTTTAGGCGCTTTATGTCAGCTCAATTGTACTTTCTGCTCTATTTAAGTGTACTCTATTGCTTACATCATTTGGGCATTTTATCCTTATGTTTTCTTTTGTAATATCTTAGACCTTAACGAGGAGAGATTTTTGACAGACACTATTTTAATCTTAATCCTTGAAGCGGCTGTTATTTTAAGCTGTGGTCTGGTTTTGTACTGCTTATATATTATTAACGGTTTAAAAACTGCAAATAAGATATTGGACGTTAATATAGAAGATAATGATAAAGAAATTCAGTACCTTCAAGATGCTGCAGATCTTGGTAGTAAAAGTGGTGCAAACCTAGTCGCAACCGAAGAATCTTTTGCTAAGTATCGTGGCCAGACTAAGATTATGATGCAAAAAATGAAGCTGCAAGATCAGGAAATTAACCAGCTTCAAAACCGTTTGAATGATGCGAATAATCAGAATGCTAAGATAGTTAAGCAACTTCAAACTGTGATGAAACAATCCCCAGAACTGGCTAAAAGCATGAGTGCGCCTCTAAAAGAGGTATCTCAGCAACCAAGCGAAGAACAAAAAATGATGACTGAACTTAAAAATCATAAAGTTCGCTTAGAAGCTAAAACCAAGGTGCTAGAGCAGAGATTGAGACAGACAATTGTCGAAAAGGATTTTATCGAACAAAGGTTTGTTGAGTTTGCTGAAGCAGATGATTTACCCCAAACTGAAAGCTTGGGGTCTATTGATAAAACGATGGGCTATCAAGGCCGCACAAATACGACAATGCAATAAAGCGACTGGCTCGTTAATCAAATTTAAATTGTGCTGGTGGCTTTTTCTTGGGTGTCTTAGGCTTTTCTCTGAGTGGTTCAACGAGAGATTCAAGGCCGTTAACTTTTACTTCTAAAGCGAGTTCTAGCCAGTTACCTAGTTTGCCTTCTGGCCAACCTTTATTCTTAAGCCAGATTAAATATTCTTCTGGTACATCAATAATCAGCTTACCTTGATACTTGCCAAAAGGCATGGTTTCGCGCGCGATGCGTATCAAATCTGTTTCTGAAATCATTGTTTTTTCTACCTTACTTTATTCTGCACTGTCTAATGGGCTGGATTCTAGCAGATGAAGTAATCTTTCATCCATTCATTGTTATAGGCGATTCGTTAGCGCCTGTACGGAAGGAGTCGATTAAATGATCACAGAGTAGCTTTAACTTAGGAGATTGTTGGCGAGCTTTGGGATAAACCAGCCATACGCCTGTATAAGGGTATTGATACTGGCTTAATATCGGGATGAGTTCACCACTGGCTATGTATGACGCTACATAATAATCGGGCAGTTGAGCGATTCCTAAACCTTTGAGCGTAGCATCTAGTAATGCTGGGCCTGAGTTGCTGCGCCAATTGGCGTTGATTTTGACTTCTCGCTTTTGTTTATCCTGCATAAAGGTCCATACGTCTTTAGAACCTTGTAAACATTGGTGTTTACTCAATTCAGATAAGGTATGAGGCATGCCGTAACGGGCGATGTAATGAGCCGAGGCGCATACATGTTCCACTCGATCGCATAGGCGTCTGGCGAGTAAGCTGGAGCTTTTTAATGTGCCTAAGCGAATTGCAAGGTCATAGCCTTCATCAATCAGGTCTACCTCACGATTTGTTAGGTGCAAATCTAATTGAATTTTTGGGTGGGTGAGTAAAAAATCATTTACCCTGGGGGCAATAAAGCGTTCGCCAAAGGTAGTGGCGCAACTGATACGAAGATGCCCGACAGGCGATTGGTTTAAACTAGTTACCATCTCTTCGGCACTATCAATGGAGTCGAGTAATTGGCTACATTGTTGGTAATAGAGAGAGCCTGCTTCACTCAGTCGAATACTTCGGGTCGTACGAAATAAGAGCGTTGAATCAAGACGCTTCTCTAATTGAGAAACTAAGCGGCTAATATGTGACGCTGATACGTGGAGTTTTTCGGCCGCCGCAGAGAAGCTACCTTGACGTACGACTTCGACAAAAGCTTCTATTCCATCCCAATGTTTCATAATCATCTCTTTCGATTGTTGCTGTACAGCAATAATAACTTACTTCTTGTGTCATTATCTTATTAATTAAATAGGGCTACACTCTGTATTAAGCAATGACAAAAGTACTCAGCCTGTGTGCTGGCTTTTGTGACTTATTTAATTAAATAGATAACTTTTTGGAGTTTACATGAAATCTCGTGCTGCAATTGCATGGCAAGCAGGCCAACCACTTGTTATTGATGAAATCGATGTTCAAGGACCAAAAGCGGGTGAAGTGCTCGTCCGTATGGTAGCAACGGGTGTTTGTCATACAGATGCTTTTACTCTGTCTGGTGCTGATCCAGAAGGTATTTTTCCTAGTGTATTAGGCCACGAAGGTGCGGGTATTGTAGAAGAGGTTGGTGCAGGCGTAACAACACTTAAGCCTGGTGATCATGTTATCCCGCTTTACACAGCTGAATGTGGTAAGTGTAAGTTCTGCTTGTCTGGTAAGACTAACTTGTGTCAGGCAGTACGTGAGACACAAGGTAAAGGTCTGATGCCTGATGGCACTAGCCGTTTTAGTATTGGCGGCAAAACACTTTATCACTACATGGGTACATCAACTTTCTCTGAGTACAGCGTTGTGCCAGAAATTTCTTTAGCAAAAATCCATGTGGATGCGCCTCTTGAGAAAGTGTGTCTGTTAGGTTGTGGTATCACAACAGGTATTGGTGCAGTTTTGAATACAGCTAAGGTTGAGCCGGGCTCAACGGTGGCTGTATTTGGTCTTGGTGGTATCGGTCTATCTGTTATTCAAGGTGCGCGTATGGCGAATGCTGCTCGTATCATTGCGATTGACACTAATGAATCAAAATTTGAAATGGCGAAGCAATTCGGTGCAACTGATTTTGTTAATCCAAAAGACTTCTCTGATCCAATTCAGCAGGTGATTGTTGATATGACGGATGGTGGTGTGGATTACTCTTTTGAGTGTATCGGTAATGTTCAAGTGATGCGTCAAGCACTTGAGTGCTGCCATAAAGGCTGGGGTGAATCGATTGTTATTGGTGTTGCTGGCGCAGGGGAAGAAATCTCTACCCGCCCATTCCAACTGGTAACAGGTCGAGTATGGAAAGGTTCTGCTTTTGGTGGTGTGAAAGGTCGTAGTCAATTACCAGGTTATGTAGAGCAATACATGAAAGGCGAAATAGAAATCGATCCTTTCATTACTCACACTATGGGTCTTGAAGACATTAACCATGCATTTGATTTGATGCATGAAGGTAAGAGTATTCGTTCTGTTATTTTATTTGATAAATAACATCTAAGCCCTACTTTTTTGTAGGGCTTTGCTTTTTATGGATCATTTTTACTAAAGGAAAATAACATGAGTCAACCAGAACTGCTCTCTAGTACAAAATCTTATGGTGGTTGGATAAAACGTTATCGCCATCAAAGTGAGTCGGTAAAAGGTGATATGATTTTTGCCATTTATTTACCGCCTCAAGCTGAGACAAGTAAGGTACCTGTGCTTTATTGGTTATCTGGCCTTACCTGTAATGATGAAAACTTCATGCAAAAATCCGGCGCTCAGCGTCTTGCTGCTAAATTAGGCTTAGCCATAGTGTGTCCCGATACTAGCCCAAGGGGCAGTGATTACCCTGGTGAACATGAAAGCTATGACTTTGGCAGTGCCGCAGGTTTTTACCTTAATGCTACTCAAGCGCCTTATGACCAGACTTATCATATGTATGATTATGTTGTGTCTGAGCTACCTCAGGTTATTCAAGCAAACTTCCCGGTAACGGATAAGAAATCAATCAGTGGTCACTCTATGGGTGGGCATGGTGCTTTAGTTTGCGCTTTGAAGAATCCGGGCGCTTACCAATCGGTTTCTGCTTTTGCACCTATTAGTAATCCGACTCAATGCCCTTGGGGAAAAAAGGCTTTCACTGGGTATTTAGGACACGATGAAAAGCTTTGGGAAGAATGGGATGCGAGTCTTTTGATTAGTCAGGCAGAAGAGAAGCTAGCCATCTTGGTAGACCAAGGTGATGCCGATGACTTCCTTGCTGAGCAATTAAAACCGGATGCTCTAGAGCTTGCCTGTGATGTGAATAACCATCCTCTGACGATGCGTCATCAAGTGGGTTATGATCACAGCTACTTTTTTATAGCAAGCTTTATTGATGATCATCTTGAACATCATGCTAAAGCATTAAGCTAGTTTTGTAATTACATAGGTTTATCGCTTAAAGCCCTATCATGACTTGACAGGGCTTTTTTGTTTTGGCATTTAGAGAAGGTATTCAGGTAAGCTATGGCCAACTTTTTTACTAAGGCATGTCATGCAAAAATCAATTTTAATTACGGGGTGTTCGACTGGGATTGGTTTGTGCGCCGCGCAAACTTTGCAAGATAGAGGTTGGTTAGTCATAGCCTCCTGTCGTCAGTTTAAAGATATTAATACGCTTGAATCATTAGGTTTAAAACATGTGATTCAGCTGGACTTGTCTGACGATGCTTCAACTGAATCAGGGTTTGAAAAAACGCTTGAGATTGCTGGTGGTAAATTAGATGCCGTTTTTAATAATGGCGCTTATGGACAACCAGGTGCAGTGGAAGACTTAACAACTCACGCGCTGCGCTTGCAGTTTGAAACGAATGTCTTTGGTACACATACCCTAACAGGCTTGGCAGTAAAGCATATGTTAGAGCAAGGGGAGGGACGCATTGTACAAAACAGTTCTGTATTAGGCTTGGTTGCTATGCCATTTAGAGGGGCTTATAACGCGTCTAAATTTGCCTTAGAAGGGCTAACGGATACTTTGAGATTGGAGTTGAAAGGCACACAAGTAAAGGTTTCGCTCATTGAACCTGGCCCAATTGAAACCGCTTTTCGAGCGAATGCTTTAATTGCGCTAAAAGATAATGTTGATATTAAAGCGAGCCGACACAAGGAAGGTTATGAAGCGGCTATGAGCCGGTTAAGTGCCTCAAAGTCTAATTCTAGCTTCACCTTACCATCGGACGCTGTGGTGAAAAAACTGATTCATGCACTTGAGTCGGATAAGCCAAAAGCTAGGTACTTTGTGACTTTTCCTACCTACTTGATGGCGTTTTTAAAGCGTATTTTTCCTATTGCTTGGTTAGATGCTGTGCTAATAAAAGGTGGCAGTTAATTTATATTAAGTGCCGAAGGTCTCGCTGGCCAAGTAAAGAGAATAGAGGTGCCTCTTTCATTGCTTAAGATAATGGTGAGTTTACCCTCATAAAGGCGAGTGATTTTTTTCGCCATATTTAAGCCAATACCTATATTCAATAATTGCGGGGTATCGTTCAGCGTTTCGTTAGATTGTATTGCCGCTTGCAATGGTGCTGATATGCCAGGGCCATTGTCTGAAATCTTGAAGTGGTAATAACCTTCTTGTTCTTCGACTTCGATACTGACCTGTGCCTTAGGTGAAGGGTTATGCTTGAGCGCATTATCAATCAAGTGGCGCATAACTTGCTCAAATGGCGTACGGTAGGTGGTGAAAATAGGGAAGTCACCATTTAAAGTTAAGCTGTTTTCTTTATCATGCTGCGCATTCGAGAAAACGCTTTGGCAGAGTTTTTTACTATCAACAGGGGCGAGTTCGTGGCCTTTTTTACCTACTTTAGAATAACCTAGCATGCGCTCTAAGATGGCTTCCATGCTATTTACTCTTTGACTTAAAAGCTGAATCTTATCACTAGCTTCTGGGCGTAATTTATTGCCTAACTCATGGCTTAACCATTGGGTTAGCAGGCTAATCCCTCTTAGAGGTGACTTGAGGTCATGGGAGGCAATATAAGTAATATTGTCTAACTCTTTATTAGATTGCTCTAACTCTTTTACGTTTTGTTTTAGTTGTTTGTTTAGGTGGTTGAGCTCGTGCTTTTGAGTGCTGGAGGATTCAATCAACTGACTTAATGTGCCACCTAGCTCATCATATTCTTTAATCACACTTGTCTGTGTTTGCATGGCTTCATTTTTATCAATGGCTTGTCGAGCGGCGGCAATAATCTGCATTAAAGGCCTGATTGCTATGCCAATCACAATCAGTGAGGCAACAATGGCAAAGGTAAAGAGGGTGATTAAGAGAAAGCTCGCTTGATACTTATATTCTGTATTTAAGGTGTCAAAGGAAGAGCTTGATAAAAGGGTAATAAATTCTAACTCAGATTCTAGGTTGGCTATGATAATAGGATAACGACCAACAAAGTGATTTTTATACTTGCTAAGTTGTGGTTTCAATTCTGCAAGCTCTTCTTCTGTTTGAGCTTTAGGTGTCAATAAGGCATTGACATGATCGCGGATGATCAAGCTACCCTTGGTGCTTTCTGCAAGAATTTCATTATTGTACCTTAGGGCAACACTGTCGATATCCACATAGCTTCTAGCTTGGTTAAGCATGGCAATACGGCCACTTAATACGATACCGCCTGCTAAATAGCCTAAAATTTTCCCACTCTTAGGCGAAATTAAAGCTTCTTTTTTAAATAAAATGACTTGTTGCTTGCTAGCCATGTTCATAGGAACAAGTCGCCATTTATACATGTTGGTGGGTGTTTGGCTTAACTCACTTAGGCTCTGCTCATCACTAAAGAAAGGGGAGCTGGCATCATAAAGAACTTGATTGGTTGGGCTGATAATAAACAGTAGTTCCATACCAGAATTAGGTTCTGAGTTATAAAGAGAGTTGAGGTTTTGCATGATAGCTAATGAATCATTGTCTTCTAATGATTTTAATAGCTGAAAGTTAACAGCAGAGCTTTGCAATAAAAGCTGGTTACGCTGTAAGACGTTATCGAAGAAGAGTTGTAAGCTGGTGTGAGTTTGACGGGTGAAGCTTGAAACTTCCTTATCAATTATCGTATCGGCAATACGAGAAACAGAACGAACTTGAATGGCAGCCGCCGCCATAAACAAAATCAACATGATAGTTGAAATAGCAACAAATAAAGGTACCTTGTAGAGAGAACGAACCTTGTTCATTAGTTTCTTCCTAATGTTGCCTATTTGTCATCGACGCCTGAATAGCGAAACGCTTGTTGTTTGAGTGATTGAATTTTAGCAGGACTAGACTCTTTTGTAACAACAACATAATCACCACTGTAAATCACGGGCACCTTTTCTTCATTACCGCCTAAATCTAGTTTAATTGCTTCTGCCATAGCAACGCCATTATCGTCGTTCATACGCATGACAGTTACGTCTA
Source organism: Marinomonas sp. SBI8L (assembly GCF_001624705.1). Lineage (GTDB taxonomy): Bacteria > Pseudomonadota > Gammaproteobacteria > Pseudomonadales > Marinomonadaceae > Marinomonas. The sequence goes on along the minus strand of NZ_JSEO01000005.1, from coordinate 91,749 downwards.
ATTTACCTTTTTCTATGGCAGCTAACTCAGCGCTTCCGCCACCCCAGCCATTCACCAATACTTTATTTTGTAATCCTTTTTCCGAAATTGCATCACTGACACCTAGAGCGATGTCGGTAGAGCTCGCATAAATAAAGCCAAGGTTGTTGTGCTCTTCAAGTAGGTTTATTGCGTTAGAGTAAGAATTTTTCCTAGTAGAATCTGTATAGTAACTGCTAACTAACTTGTAGTCAGAATTTACTCCTGTATATTGCGCGAAACTGTCACCTCTTACTTGGCTAATATAGCCTTTCGGGAAATGGAGTAAGCCATATTCATTGCTATGTAACTTTTGATCTTGGTACCAATTAGAAAGAAGTTGTGTGCCTTTTACATGGTCAAAGCCAACATATAAGAAAGGTTGCTGGTTGTCCCAATCCTTAATGGGTGTGGTGATATTCTGCAAAATAACTTTTGTTTTTTTATCAGAGATAAGGCGTTCTATGATGGATTTGTGTTGCTTCTTATACAGGGTCAGGATTAGGTAATCTGCGCCTGAATTTACGGCGGTTAAGATCTCTTTAGCTTGCTCATTAAGGGAGTTGTTATTGGTTGTTTGAGTTAAGAAGGATTGTATTTCATACGGAATGTCGAGCTCTTTTAGGCGAGCTTCAAAAGATCGTATGCTTCTCAACCAGTAATCAGATATTTGATTTGCAGGATAAACCACGGCAATTTTGACTGGTTTCAGTGGGGGGACACTCAGAGGAATAGCGGGTTTTCGGACTAATTCAGAGAAAGATTGGCTAATTGGCTCTTGTGCAGGGTTCATCTCGATAAATTCGTCAACTAGCCAAAAGTCTCGCTCATTAGCCATACTTAGCTGGCTGAATAACATCAAGCTAGCTAGGGTAAAAAAATACTTTAAGCAATGCATTATAGGGGTCCCGTAACAATAATGAATGTTTAGTAGTGGCTAGAGAGTAAAAAAGTAAAACTCATTATGCCTATAAATTAAATAATACAAAACAATCAGATAACTTTAGTTTAACTGGAAATAAAGGTGCTTGCTTGAGTTTATTTACAACTCAGCTCATTTTTCAAATTTAATGAAATTGAAAGTTAACCAGTGTTTAATTTTGTCTAAATAAGTTAATCGAACATCAATTGGTGATAAATAAATGTCATGAAAACCCTTGTCTATAATCGCTATGTCTAGTTCTGTAAAAATACATTTTGCTTTTGCTTCCATGTTCTCAACATCTAACACGCCATCTCCTTGCTTAATCTCTGCCACATTTGGGCTTTTATAAGTGCTTTTTGAAGAGCGGCACAATAAAGTTGGAATATCGCACTGGGTTTGTAAGCAAAGCGCTTGTTCTTGAATGATTTTATGCACCCAATTAAAAGATAGTGGGGAGCCTTGGCTAGGCTTCCAATCCAACCTGTAGCCCCATTCGCCAGCTAGGCTTTCATGTAAGGTTTGAGCATAAGGTGTTGCCGTTTTTGCTGGAAGGCTTATGTGAGTCAATGCTTTACTAATGAAGTTATATAAGGGTAAGCGCCACTTTTCTTCGTTTAATGGCATAGGCAGGCTTAAAAATGGGCTGTTGAGTATAAGGCCTATTATGTTAATTGAATCTGATCTTGATGAATATTCGTTTGATAGATAACGGCTAACAATAAGCCCACCAGTGGAATGACCAAGAATAACACAACGTTTTACGCCTTTTGCTGCCATTGTATTAAGGCAGGCATCTAGGTCGTGATAATAGTTCGAAAACTGGTTTTTATTGTGGTCAGCTTGGAAAGGGCGGATAGATCTGCCATAACCGTGCAGATCCACTGCATAAAAGTCACAACCAAGTTCTGCGAAAAACTCAGCTAACCCTGCTTGATAAAAGTAATCCGTATAACCGTGAACATAAAGAAGGGCAATTCCAGCGGGTTCTATATTAGCCTGAGCTTGATAATGGATTAAGGTACAAATTTGCTGCTCAGCTGGCTTAAGGGTAATGGCCTTAAAGTCTGAGCCCAAAATATCATCTTCTTCACTGACAATGAGGTTTGCTTGTCTTAGATCTACATCCATAAATTGCTCACTTATAGACAGAATATGTTTTGTACCTTATTTGATGATTAGCTAAAAATGCGATCACCCTGTTGGTCTATCATCATTTTAGCTTTGCGTAATGTAATGCTAATACATTCATCTCTGTTTGGAATCAGATCTGAACGAATGAAGTTGTGAGTTTTAACTTCATCTTCACTGACGGTTTGAGTAATTGTCGCAGCAACGCGATATTGACCACCTTCTGACATTGGCGCCGGAATGATGTTGAAGCCTTTATACTCGACTGCTTCTTCTGCTTTTACTTCTGCTTCGCCAGATCCACTGAATAGATTTTTAATGCCAGAAAAAATGCCCATGAGTCTCTCTTATTGATAAGGTGAAATAATGATGATTTAAGCCTAACATACTTTATTGTCATACAAGGAGTTTCCCTGCTGCAATAAAACGTCAGTGAGGAGGAATTTTAGTTAATAAAAAACCCAACCTGCAAAACAGATTGGGTTTTTATTTAGGTTCGAAAAATTAAGCGTTTTCTGCAATTACAGCAGCAACGGCTTTTTCGAATCTTGCTAGACCTTCTTTAATATCTTCTTCTGGGATAATTAGAGAAGGTGCAAAACGGACAACATTTGGACCTGCAACAAGAATGAACAGACCTTCTTTTGCTGCCGCTTTAATGAATAGTGCGGCTTTACCTGCATAAGCATCAACAACTTCAGCGCCAACTAGAAGACCCATGCCGCGAACTTCTTTGAAAAGGTTGTGTTTTTCATTGATGGCGTTAAGGCCTTCAACGAATAGCTGACGACGCTTCTCAACACCCTCTAATACTTCTGGAGTATCTACGATATCGATAACTGCTTCAGCAATAGCGCATGCCATAGGGTTACCGCCATAAGTACTACCGTGAGTACCAAATGCTAAGCTCTTAGCTGCTTTTTCAGTTGCTAACATAGCGCCAACAGGGAAACCGTTACCTAATGCTTTTGCAGAAGTTAGTACATCTGGCTTAACACCTAGTTGCTCGTAAGCGAAGAAAGTACCCGTACGGCCAACACCTGATTGCACTTCATCAAATACTAATAGTGCGTTGTGCTCATCACATAATTCACGTACTTGTTTAGCAAACTCAACGTCAGCAGGGATAATTCCGCCTTCACCTTGAATTGGTTCCATTACAACAGCACAAGTGCGATCAGAAATAAGTGCTTTTAGTTGATCAATGTTGTTGTAATCACAGTGGCTAATGCCGCCTGGAGTTGGTTCGAAACCTTCTTTATATTTAGCTTGGCCACCGACAGATACTGTGAAAAGTGTACGGCCATGGAAAGACTTATTAAAAGCAATGATTTCGTGTTTTTGCTCGCCATAGTGGTCAAAAGCATAACGACGTACTAGTTTAAATGCCGCTTCATTCGCTTCACCACCACTGTTACAGAAGAAGACTCTGTCAGCGAAAGTTTTTTCAGTTAGTTTTTTAGCTAAACGCAGTGCTGGTTCGTTAGTCATTACGTTTGCAAGGTGCCAAATTTGACCCGCCTGTTGACGCATAACGTCAACGAGTTTCGGATGTGAATGGCCCAATGCTGTTACTGCAATGCCGCCTGCAAAATCAATGTATTCATTGTTTTCAGTATCCCACACTCGAGAGCCCTCACCACGCACTGGGATGACAGCGGAAGGTGCATAGTTTGGTACCATTACTTCGTCAAATGTTGCTCTCGTTACTTGTTCAGTCACTTTATTTACCTCGTAAAATTGGCCACCGGAAGTCCGGTGGCCCAGTCAGTTTTAGATTAAGTTTCTTAACTCCCGGATTGCCACTGATACCATTGCTAGTGTCAGTTCAGTTTCCGCTTTAATTTCGTTAAAGGTCACCTGATAGTGCTTGATATTATCACCGTTCAGCTCGTGCCAATGTTCTAGGCGCGCACCAAGGTCATTAATATCAGTACTAGACTGGATAACTTCTTGAGTTAGTGTTCTTAAGCTATTGTCGATTTCGTCACCTAGTCCAGATTTAGCCTTACGCTGCCAAACATCATCAGTATTCAGGTTATGAACACTGTTACGTAGCCAATGTAGGTCTAAGTTCATTTCTAGGGCAAAATAAGTTTGTGCTACATCAATCACTTCTTTCTGCGTATTTGCAGCAACACGGATAATGTCTAGTCCGTAGAAGTGGTACTGAAGGCCAGCCACTTGCTGTGCAATTACTTCAGGAATGCCTTGTGCAGTTAAATCGCTTACTACGCTTTGCAAGTGATCTTGGCTTGTTTGCGTCAAGATAGAATCAATTTGCTGGCGAATAATTTCAACACCTGGACGATAAGTGTCAGTTAGCTTCTGAATCGAAAGTTCTTCACGTGTGTTACGTAGTAACCAAAGCGTTGCTTTTTCAAGTAAGGCTTGAACACTGATTAGAAGTTTAGATTGCAGTGCGTTATCAATCTTAAAGTCCAGCTCATTGATCGCATCCCAAAGTGCTGGGATAGAGAAAATATTCTCTGCGGCCATGTAAGCTCGTACTAGGTTTAGCGCAGAAGCACTTGTTTCTTCCTGTACATAAGTACTGAAAGTTGGGCCCATACGGTTACCAATGTTATTAGTAACATGACCTGCAACAATTTCCTGTGCTAGCGGGTGGCTTGCCATGTGCTCGCCAAAACGCTCTGTCAGTGGTTTCGGGAAGTAAGCGTGGATTTCTTTTACCAAATCCGCATCTTCACCAATACCATCATCAACCAATTGCTCAGATAGCTTGATTTTAGAGTAAGCCAAAAGAACAGAAATCTCAGGGCGAGTTAGGCCTTGGCCTTGGTTCATGCGTTTCTTAATCTTAGAAACACTTGGCAAGAACTCGATTTCTCTATTTAGGCGACCTTCACGTACTAATGACATCATTAGACGTTGGTGGTCAGCAACTCTTTCTACCGCTTGAGAGTTAGCAAGTGACAGTACATGGCTTTGACCTTGGTTATGGTGCAGAACAAGTGCGCCAACCTCATCTGTCATTTCAGCCAGTAGCTTATTACGTTGCTTCTCTGTCATATCGCCATCTTCGACAATACGGTTAAGCAAGATCTTAATATTTACTTCGTGGTCAGAGCTATCAACACCTGCTGAGTTATCAATAGCGTCAGTGCTCATTAGACCGCCGCTTTGTGCAAACTCGATACGGCCAAGTTGAGTAAGACCTAAGTTACCGCCTTCACCTACAACGCGACAGCGTAGCTCGTTACCGTTTACACGTAATGCGTTGTTACCGCTATCGCCTACTTCTGCATGCGTTTCGTTTTCAGACTTAACATAAGTACCGATACCACCGTTCCAAAGTAGGTCTACTTTAGATTTCAGGATGGCAGAGATTAAGTCCATAGGTGCCATGGCTTTAACATTGCCTTCGATGCTTAGGGCTTTACGTATGTCTGCATTCAATGGGATTGATTTAGCAGAACGGTTGAAGATACCACCGCCTTTAGAAATCAATTCCTTGTTGTAATCTTCCCAAGAAGAACGAGGCAAGTTGAACATGCGCTGACGCTCTACAAAAGAAGTTGCAGAATCTGGTGTCGGGTCAATGAAGATATGCATATGGTTAAAGGCCGCAACTAGGCGAATGTGCTTAGATAGCAACATACCATTACCAAATACGTCACCAGCCATGTCACCGATACCAACAACAGTAAAGTCAGTGTTTTGGCAATCTAGACCTGTTTCTTGGAACTGACGTTTAACCGACTCCCAAGCACCGCGAGCTGTGATACCCATTTTCTTATGGTCGTAACCATTAGAACCACCTGATGCAAATGCATCGCCTAACCAGAAACCGTATTTCTCAGAAATGCTGTTTGCAAGGTCAGAGAAGGTCGCTGTACCTTTATCGGCTGCAACAACCAGGTACGGGTCATCTTCGTCAAAGCGCTGTACAGATGTTGGTGGAACAATTTGGTTTTGTACCAAGTTATCTGTGATATCTAGAAGACCACTGATGAAAGTGGTGTAACAGCGAATAACTTCAGCTTGTACTTCATCACGTGAAGCAAACTTCTTAAGTTGCTTAGCAACGAAACCACCTTTCGCACCTGCTGGTACGATAACGGCGTTTTTAACCATTTGTGCTTTTACTAGGCCTAGTACTTCGGTACGGAAGTCTTCCATACGGTCAGACCAACGTAAACCACCACGAGCAACTTTACCGCCGCGCATGTGGACACCTTCAACCCAAGGTGCGTAGACAAAGATCTCAAACTTAGGACGAGGTAATGGAACCGCTGGAATTTGATTTGGATCCAGTTTGAAGGATACATAATCTTTAATCGCGCCATTTTCGTCTGCTTGGTAGAAGTTAGTACGCAACATAGCGTGAATAACAGACAAGAAGTGCTTCAAGATTCTGTCTTCATCTAGGTTAGCTACTTGATCTAGTGCTTCTTCAATCTTCTCTTGAAGCTTCTCGCACTTAGCGTCACGGTTAGCATCTAGCGCTGGATTGAACTTCTGCTCGAACAATTGAACCAGAAGACGAGCAATACTAGAGTTTTTCTCAAGAGTCTGTTGCATATAAGACAGAGAGAAAGGTACTTGTAATTGAATCAAGTACTTAGTGATTGCACGTAGCATGGTAACTTGACGCCAAGTTAGAGAGGCTTCAAGTACAAGTGCGTTGAATCTATCATTTTCAACACGACGCTTAATAATCTGGTTAAAAGCATCCTGGAAAGCTTCACGTTGTGCTTTTTGTTCTAGGTTGATGTTTTCATCAACAGAGATGGCAAACTCAACGACCCAAGTATTGGTTTCTTGTTGATCTAGTTCGTATGGTCTCGCTTCTAATACACGAAGACCCATGCATTCCAAGATAGGCAATACATCAGAAAGAACAAGAGAAGTACCCGTACCGTATACTTTAAAGAAATGAGCGCCTTTTCTCTGACCGACCTGACGATACAGGTGAGTGGCAATTGCGCCTTCCTCTGTCAAAGTATCTAGGCGTTCAATATCAAGTACTGCTGTGTTGTGAGAAAAGTCTTCACGGTATGCGGCTGGCAAGTGCGGAGCATACTTATGGAACAGCTGGTTACCTGCTTCTTCACCATGGTATGTATGAAGTGCATCAAGTAATTTGTCATCCCATGAACTCATCGCGTCTTGCATCTTGCGCTGAATTTCATTTTCAATCACAAGGTCAAGGTCGTTATCTTTCGTGGTTTGAATCGTGAAGTTAACACGAGCCAATACCATTTGAGAGAACTGTACGTTGAACTCTGCGCTAGTACCGTCACAAGATTCCATTAGGATTTCTTGCAGCTTGTATCTTAGCTCTGTGTTGTATCTATCACGTGGAACGTAAACGATGGCATTGATAAAGCGGCCGTAAAGATCTTTACGTAAGAACAGGCGTAACTGACGACGCTCTTGAATTGCCAAGATATCAAGGATAGTTTCTTTCAGTTCTTCTGCAGATGCTTGTAGCATCTCATCACGTGGATAGCTGTTAAGAATGTGCTTAAGGTTTTTACCTTTGTGGCTATCAGGGTGAAGCTCAGTACTCTTCACAATTTTCTCTAGCTTCTTACTGAGTAGCGGAATATCTTGCAAACGAGCAACATAGGCAGCAGAAGAATAAAGACCAAAGAAACGCCATTCACCAATGACTTCACCTTTAGCATTGAAGCGTTTGATGCCTAGGTAATCTAAGTGAGCTGGACGGTGAACTGTCGAAAGTGCAGTAGACTTAGTTAGAACCAGAAGGTTGGTGTTGTTTACGGCAAGCTTAGTAAGCTTCTCGTTAAGAACGATATGCTTCTTCGATTTTTCTTTTTTATTTTCGCGGAAAGTACCTAAACCTGAGTTAGGCACTAAACTTAAATGTGCTGCGTCACCTTTAACTTCAAGGTCGTAAGAGCGAAAACCAATAAAAGTGAAGTGGTTGTTGGCAATCCAACGTAAGAAATCAATATTTTCTTTGTGCTCAGGGTCGTTTTTCAAATGTTTAACTTTTGTCGACTCTGCAATGATTTCTTTCATGCGATCTTGCATGGCTGGCCAATCATCAACTGTGTTTTTTACATCAGCTAAGGTATTTAGCAAGGCAGAAGCAGTGGCTTCAAATGTGCTTGAGTCAGATTGACGGTCAATTTCAAAACGCATCAAAGATTCGTTATTAGCGCTTTCTGACTTTTCAAGTAGGCCTGTGACTTCACCGCTTTTGTTACGAGCTAGGTTTAACAAAGGATGTGAAGTTTTGTGAATAGTATGGCCAAGACGCGCAATAGCCATATTCAAAGATGAAACTAAGAATGGCATGTCATCAGTTAGGATTTCAATAACTGTATGGGTTGAGTGCCAGCTATGCTCTTCGTAATTTGGGTTGTAAACACGAATTGTAGGAGTGTTCGATTTTCGTTGTTTTATAAAATCCCAAAGGCAAAGAATGGTGCCATATAAATTTTCAATTGGCTCACTGACCATATCTTCAGTGAGGGAATCCTGAAAGTATAATTGTGCGAGATGAACAAGGTTTTCAGCTTCTTTGGCTGAATGATTTTCCTTTAGTTCTAGTTTGACTCGATTAATTAACTCTGTCTTTTGGTTATGCGTCATTTGGAACTCATCCTCGAGAGTGGTGTTCTTTTAATGCTAATTGTAGTTATAAGAATGAAAAAGCGTTGTTTCAGGACTATTATCGATTATTAATAAAACTTTCCTCCTTCGAAAGGTGTTAAATTTCAGATTAGCGACATTTTGTTCTTGAATTGGGACAAGGATAGTAAATAAGGCTTGAACCCTATTCAAAAACCCTTTGTTATCCATTCTATCGGAAATAAAACACTAATAAACGCACTTATCACAGGATAATAATTTGTACGAGCGCGGTTTTGCATCAAGAGAACTCATGCAGGCAAGTGGCAAGCCTCAAAAGTATGGTTTTTTATTACTACCACACTTTTCAATGCTCGCCTTTTCTTCGGCTATTGAGACCCTACATATGGCTAATTGGATTAGTGGTAAAGATCTTTATCGCTTCTGTACAATCAGTGCCGATCAGGGGCCATCTCGCGACAAAACCACAGGACAAAATTTATCTGACGCAAAATGCAAAGAGGTTGTTTCGAGTGTAGGTGCGGTGACAGTTGCAGATTATGTTTTATCTGATGCACCATCTGATCTTGATGCTGTGTTTATTTGTGGTGCATCTCCAGCCATGCCAGAAGAAAATTTAATGTTAGAGGCTTGGCTAAAACGTCTTTCCAAACGTAAAATAGCGCTTGGTGGTATTTGTACAGGGAGTTATTTACTCGCACAGGCTGGCCTTCTAGATGGCTATCGAGCGACAATTCATTGGTGGAGCATCACCAACCTAAGAGAAACCTTCCCTAATACCATAGTATCAAATCACCTTTTTGAAGTTGATAGAGATAGGTTTACCTGTAGTGGCGGTACCGCCTCTATGGATATGATGTTATTTCTCATAGGCAAACAACATGGAATGAAACTTGCTGGTAGCATTTCTGAGCAGTTTGTTTGTGAGCGCATAAGAACTAATGAAGATCCGCAACGTATTCCATTGCAAATTCGACTGGGTACCAGTCAGCCCAAATTGGTTGAGGCTGTGCAGTTGATGGAGGCTAATATTCAAGAGCCCTTATCGCCAGATGACATTGCTTTTCACGTGGGTGTTTCAAGAAGGCATTTAGAAAGGCTCTTTAAAAATAACTTGAATAACGTACCATCGCGATATTATTTAGAATTGAGATTAAATCACGCCAAACAGTTACTCACCCAAACAGATAAACCAATTGTGCAAGTGGGAACTGAATGTGGTTTTTCATCTGCTCCTCATTTCAGTACAACGTACAAGGGGTTTTTTGACTTAACGCCAAGAGAAGAGCGTAAGCAATCTGTACCTACAGAGCGTGTAAATGAGTCGGTTGACAGGAAAAAGCGCCAATTATGGCAAAAAAAGTTTTGAAATCTGGCCCGAATAGATGATCATGGCGCAAATATTTCAAATTAGAAAAAAGATATATAACTAATAACTATAAATACAAGAAACTTGATACGAGTCTCTTAAGAATAATAACTCATTCGAGAAAAGGGTATAACACATGTCAAAAGTCCCAGCGCTAGAGCTGAATGATATTCATAAAACCTTTGGCGATGCCGAAGTCTTAAAAGGTATTTCATTAAAGGCCTATGATGGCGACGTTATTTCAATTTTGGGCTCTAGTGGATCCGGCAAAAGTACCTTTTTGCGCTGTATCAACCTATTGGAAAACCCAACTAAGGGCGAAATTCTTTTCAATGGTGAAAAACTTGGCTTAGAGCATGGTAAGGGACCAGATCTGTATCCTACAGATATGGGTCAGCTTACTCGTATGAGACAGCAGGTCGGTTTCGTGTTTCAAAGCTTTAATCTTTGGCCTCACATGACAATTTTAGAAAATGTGATGGAAGGGCCTCTAAATGTCCTTAAGCGACCGAAAAAAGAAGTGCTCGAATATTGCGAGCACCTGTTAAACAAAGTCGGCATCGCTGACAAGAAACATATGTATCCAAGTCAGTTGTCAGGTGGCCAGCAGCAACGTGTTGCGATTGCTCGTACCTTGGCAATGGACCCTCAGGTTATTTTGTTTGATGAGCCAACATCAGCGCTTGACCCTGAGTTAGTGGGAGAGGTTTTGGGTGTTATGCGTGGTTTGGCTGATGAAGGCCGCACCATGTTAATTGTGACGCACGAAATGAACTTTGCGAAAGAGGTATCTAGTGAAGTGGTGTTCTTACACCAAGGTCTAGTTGAAGAAAAAGGGACGCCACAAAAAGTATTTGAAGCGCCAGAATCAGAACGTTGTAAGGCGTTTATTTCAAGTACTTTTTAAATTTCAACAGACATACAAATTTGAAGAAGTTATTTCTTTAGAGTTTGATAAAATAAAATAATTACAATCATTAAAAGGGTTAAATCATGAAACTTAAAAAACTTGCTCTAGGCTCAGCACTAGTATTAGGTGCTGCTCTTACTTCTGTATCAAGTGTTGCTGCCGATAAAGTTCGCCTTGCGACAGAAGGTGCTTGGGCGCCATTTAACTTCATTGATTCAGCTGGTAAACCACAGGGTTTTGACGTTGATGTTGCTTGGGCACTTTGTGCAAAAATGAAAGCAGATTGTGAAGTAGTTACTCAGGATTGGGATGGTCTTATTCCTGGTCTTAAAGTACGTAAATTCGATGCTATCATCGCTTCTATGTCCATTACAGAAGAGCGTTTGAAAGTGGTTGATTTCACTAATAAATACTACTCTGGTGGCCTGCGCTTCCTAGGTCTTAAAGGTGAAGCGTTTAATGTTGCAGATCTTAAAGGTAAAGTAATCGGTGCACAGCGTGCAACACTAGGTGCTCAGTACCTAGAAGACAACTTTGCTGATCTAGCTACTTTGAAATTCTACGATAACCAAGACAATGTTTATCTTGACCTTGTTGCTGGTCGTCTAGATGTTGTTTTATCTGATGAGCTACCTACTTTTGATTGGTTGAAAACATCAGGTAACGGCGATAAGTTTGAATTTAAGGGTGATGCATTCTTAAAAGAAGACAATATCGCGATTGCTGTACGTAAAGGCGATAAGCTGAAAGACAAGCTAAACAAAGCTTTGGATGAAATTTTAGCTGATGGTACTTACCAGAAAATCAACGCTAAATACTTCCCGTTCTCTATCTATTAATTTATCCGTTTAACGTATAAATAAGATGGTGTTAGAAGGCTCGAACCTAGGAGTTTGAGCCTTCGTTTCCTTGTACATCTCGAATATTCAGAGATCGACCTGAGAACAAAATATGATTGATCTATCCGGATTCGGAAACCAGTTACTCATTGGTGCAGCTGTTACTGTTGAATTGTCGCTAGCCTCACTCGCAGTTGGACTAGTATTGGGCTTACTTGGAGCGTCTGCAAAACTGTCTTCAGTCAAGACATTACAGTGGATTGCGAATGGTTATACCACCATTATTCGTGGTATTCCTGAACTGCTAACTGTCCTCATTATTTATTTTGGCGCCACCACTGTGCTTATGGCTGTAGCGGGTTTATTTGGCTACGATGAATACATAGAAATTGGTCCTTTTGCGGCAGGTGTTACCGCTTTAGGTTTAACCTTTGGTGCTTATGCTACTGAAGTGTTTCGTGGGGCCTTACAGTCTATTCCTAAGGGGCAAAATGAAGCGGCTGTTGCTTTAGGAATGGGGCGAGTTCGTACCTTCTATCGTATTATTTTACCGCAAGTTTGGCGTATGGCTTTACCTGGCCTTGGTAACTTGTTTTTAGTCTTGCTAAAAGATACGGCATTAGTATCTGTCGTTGGACTTGATGACATTATGCGTAAGGCAAACATAGCGGTGAGCAGTACCAAAGAGCCATTTTTATTCTATTCAGCTGCGGCTGTTCTCTATCTAGGCCTGACCATAGTTTCTATGGGAGTTGTCTATTTCTTAGAAAAACGCGCGAATCGCGGTATAAAGAGGGCTTAAGATGGATTTCTCAGTAGTTGTTGAGTACTTTCCAAAATTAATGCAGGGAACCTGGGTTAGTCTGCAGTTAATTGCTTTATCAGTGGTGTTAGGCGGTATATTCGCTTTGCCTATTGCTTTGGCTAGAATCTCTAAAAATCCACTTGTTAGTGGTTTGCCATTTGCCTATATTTTCTTCTTTCGAGGAACGCCTTTATTAGTGCAAATATTCTTGGTCTATTACGGCGCTTCACAGTTTGAAGTGGTTCGAGAAAGCTTCTTGTGGCCTATTTTAAGAGAACCTTTCTGGTGTGCCATTATTGCATTTACCCTTAATACTTCAGCTTATACAGCCGAAATATTTCGTGGTGCAATTCAAGCCATTCCAGTGGGTGAGGTTGAAGCCTGTAAAGTTGTCGGTATGACTAAGGTGCAAATGTATCGTCGTATCTTGCTGCCAAGAGCTTTCGGTATTGTTTTGCCTGCTTACGGTAACGAGATCATTCTGATGCTTAAAGGTAGTGCGCTAGCAAGTACCATTACTATTCTCGATTTAACGGGAATGGCGCGAACTATCATAGCGAGAACCTATACGCCGATTGAGATTTTCTTGGCTGCTGGTGTGATTTATTTGGCAATCAGTATGGTAGTAATCGCGATTTTCAAACAAGTTGAAAAACGTCAGAACCGCTATTTAGGGCCAAATCCAGTGAAGTTACCAGACGATGTCTGATATACGACACTAATTAATAACATTCTGTTATGTTTTAAAAAGGGCTTTAGATTAATCTAAAGCCCTTTTTTATGTTAAGAAAAGTGCACTTAGCTTGATAATTAGATAAAAGGGAACCAGTATTAATAAAGCAAAGACAATAACTTAGGAAGAGTAAGGAGGACGATCATGCAGTATGAAGATCGTGTTGATGCGCTAGTAGCACCTAAAGGCGCATTGGAAATGTTATCTCAAGATGAAATTGCTCGTATATCCGAAGATTCGAGCCAACTCCATGAGCTATTTCGTCGTTGTTCTTTAGCCATACTAAATTGTGGTAGTGACTCTGATGACCCTCAGGCGGTATTAGAGGAGTTTCATGACTTTCAAATTTCAATTGTTCAGCAAGAACGTGGTGTAAAACTACAGTTGCTCAATGCTCCAAGTAGCGCGTTTGTTGATGGTAAAATGATACAAAGCGTTCGTGAAATGCTCTTTTGTGTTTTAAGAGACATTATTTTTACTCACCATGAATATGATCTTGAGAGCTCCCTTGAGAATGCCTCATCGGATAAGATCACCAATACAGTATTTAACCTACTACGTAATGCTAACGTTTTTAGGCGTTCCCCTGAGCCAGATCTGATTGTTTGTTGGGGTGGTCACTCAATTGCACGTCATGAGTATGATTACACTAAAGTTGTTGGGCACGAGCTGGGCTTAAGAGAGCTTAATATCTGTACTGGCTGTGGACCAGGTGCTATGAAAGGGCCAATGAAAGGTGCGGCCATAGCGCATACTAAACAGCGTTTAACGGATGGTGTTTATTTAGGTTTAACTGAGCCGGGTATTATTGCGGCTGAATCGCCTAATCCTATTGTGAATCAGTTGGTGATTCTGCCTGATATTGAAAAACGTCTTGAAGCCTTTGTGCGAGCTGGGCACGGTATTATTGTGTTTCCAGGTGGTGCAGGTACCGCTGAAGAAATTCTATACTTATTAGGTATTTTATTGCACCCAAATAATAAAGAAGTTCCTTTCCCGTTAGTGTTTACTGGACCAAAAGAAAGCGCGGCTTATTTTGAGCAAATAGATGAATTTATCGGCACTGTTTTAGGTAAGGAAGCGCAGGATAAATATCAAATCATTATTGATGATCCTGTTGCTGTAGCCCGTACCATGAAAGAGCAGATGGAAGATGTAAGAGGTTTTCGTAAGAAGCATCATGATGCTTTTTATTATAATTGGAAACTGTTTATACCTGAGGCATTCCAGCATCCATTTGAACCAACACATGAAAAGGTAGCAGCGTTGAATTTGCACTTTGATCAGGAGTTGCATGATTTAGCTGCAAATTTACGACGAGCTTTCTCTTCAATTGTGGCGGGTAATGTTAAGGCGCAAGGTGTGGCATACATTAAGGCTCATGGGCCGTTTGAAATTCATGGCGATAAGGCTTTGCTGGCTAAATTGGATGCTTTACTTAAAGCCTTTGTTGAGCAGCAACGTATGAAACTACCAGGCACAGAATATATCCCTTGTTATAAAGTCATTACTTAAAATGTAAAATGAGATAAAGAAAAGGCCCCAAGTTTATCCTTGGGGCCTTTTTACTTGGCGTTAATTTTTAACCCACTAAAGCGATTAAAAAACAGACCAGCCAATTTTTTGCGATAGGGTTTCTAGTACTGCCATGCCTGCTAAGGAGTTTCCTGCTTTATTTAGTTCTGGTGACCAAACACAGACAGAAAATTGGTCAGGTACTATGGCCACTATGCCGCCACCGACACCGCTTTTTCCTGGTAAACCAACACGATAAGCAAAATTGCCAGCTTCATCATAAAGTCCGCTTGTTGCCAT
Organism: Marinomonas sp. SBI8L; assembly: GCF_001624705.1. Taxonomy (GTDB): domain Bacteria; phylum Pseudomonadota; class Gammaproteobacteria; order Pseudomonadales; family Marinomonadaceae; genus Marinomonas. The sequence continues at coordinate 76,619 of NZ_JSEO01000005.1, read as the reverse complement.
CAGGGCGTTGACTTGTTTAGTTTCTTGCTCAGTCAGAACTTGCTCACCACTGTGGCGGCAATAACCCTTGTTAGCTAAGAAGCTAAATGCCTTAGCAAGGTCAACGCAACTCATGCGTATGGCACAATTACTAAAATAGCTTCTGAGTACTTCTTCCACATCATTATCAAAGTTGTCGAATGATTTCATAAGATAAGCCATAGCAGCATTGCGAGAGCGGAATTCATACTCCGAATTAGCGACCTTATGATCGGATTGAACTTCTTGGTTACCAGATAGACGGCGTACAAAGGTTTTCATAGCGTAATGGGGAGATACAAAGCGAGATTGGTTCATATCACTTACAACGAGTGCGCCAGCATTGATGAAAGGGTTTCTTGGAACGCCTGATTCGTATTCAAGCTGCACTAGAGAGTTGAAAGGTTGACCAGAAGGTTCGCGTCCAACTTTATTCCACATGTCTTGGCCATAATGCTTCATGGCTAGGGTGAGGCTAAATACTTTAGAGATGCTTTGGATTGAAAAGTTTGTGTGTGCGTCGCCAATGGTGAATAGCTCACCTTTGTTACTGTAAATGGCAATACCAAACTGCTCAGCAGGTACTTTGGCGAGAGCGGGGATGTAATCCGCTACTTTACCTTGCCCTATTAGTGGCAAAGCAAGAGATTGAATTTCTTTTAGTATTTGGTCCATACCTTGTCTCTATAATGCTGTCGAAGTGCGCCAGCATTATAGATGAGCAAGGGTTGAGAATAAATTGCTTCTTTTAGCTCTTTTTTTCAGACTTTATGTGTTTGATATGATCGACAATGATTTGCCCTGATATGGTAGCTGTCGATGGAATCTCGGGTAGGGCATCTATTTCAAACCAGTCTGCCTCATCAATTTCACCTGGGGCAGGTGTGATCTCTCCTGAATCATATTCAGCTAAGAAACCTGTCATTAATTGGTGAGGAAAAGACCAAGGTTGACTAGAGTGATAAGTGACATTCTTAACCCTGATGCCAACCTCTTCTTCTACTTCGCGAGCAACCGCTTGTTCTAGCGTTTCTCCAGCCTCAACAAAACCTGCAATATTGGAATAACGACCAGGTGGAGACATCATGCCACGAGCTAATAAAATACTATCGCCCTTCCTTATGGATACTATGATGCAGGGGGATATTCTAGGATAGCTTCTGTGATTGCACTTAGGGCAAATCTTGGTGTGCTCTCTATCATGTTTGTTTTTTAATGGGGTGCTGCAGCGTGAGCAGTATTGGTGGTCTTTGTCCCAGGTGGCGAGTTGTCTAGCACGGCTAATAAGTAGATAGCCAGCTTCGTCCTGATTAAATAGTAGCTCTCTTAGATCTATTTCTAAAAAGCCTTTTGGTACCTTAGTTAAAAGGCAGACAAACAGATCTTGCTGTTGCCATTGGCCACAATATACAGCGTTAGTGCTAGCATCGGGTTGGAAGTCGTAAAGGGTGTGTTGGTACTTTTCTTGGCCTGCTTCGTGTTCGGATTGGCTAATGAGTACATTGCCTTTGTGGAGTAATAAAAAAATAGCGTCTTGGTGTGGGCTAGGGTGAGTCTGGGTGCCTATCTCTAACATTAAATCTTCCTTAGCGTGCAGTATTCGAAACGATTGAGGCGGGTATAGCCTCAATCTTTCTTGCTCAAACTACTGCCAGTCTAAGATTATTTTTCCTGACTTACCAGATGCCATTGCATCAAAGCCAGCCTGAAAATCTTGGATCTTATAGTGATGGGTAATGATGGGGCTAATATCCAATCCTGATTGCAGCATGGCTACCATCTTATACCAGGTTTCAAACATTTCTCGGCCATAAATGCCTTTGATATTAAGGCCTTTGAAAATGACCTGGTTCCAGTCAATGACAGTATCTTTGCTTGGAATACCTAGCATGGCGATATTGCCGCCATGATTGAGAACTTCAAGCATGCCGTTAAGAGCCTGTCCGTTACCAGACATTTCTAAGCCGACATCAAATCCCTCTGTCATACCTAAATCTAACATGACATCACTAAGGGCTTCTTTGCTGACATTGACGGTGCGAGTAGCGCCTAACTCTTTGGCAAGCGATAGTCTGTAGTCATTGACATCTGTAATCACCACATTGCGAGCACCTACATGACGGCAGATTGCTGCTGCCATTGCGCCAATTGGTCCTGCACCTGTGATAAGAACATCTTCACCGACGAGATCAAAAGACAAGGCTGTGTGCACAGCGTTGCCAAAAGGGTCTAGGATTGATGCCATATCATCAGAGACTCCATCCGGAATTTTAAAAGCATTACTAGCAGGAATAACCAGATACTCAGCAAAAGCGCCAGTGCGATTAACGCCGACGCCTACCGTTTCACGACAAAGATGGCGACGGCCTGCGCGACAATTTCGACAATGGCCACAGGTAATATGCCCCTCACCTGAAACTCTATCGCCAATATTAAAACCGGATACTTCAGGGCCAATTTCTGCGATTTCACCCACAAACTCATGGCCAACTGTCATAGGTACAGGGATGGTGCTTTGAGCCCAATCATCCCAGTGATAAATGTGCATATCTGTACCACAAATTGCCGTTTTTTTGATTTTAATGAGGACATCATTGTGCCCACATTGTGGCTTTTCTGACTCAGTCATCCAAATGCCAGGCTTATTTTGTGTTTTGGCTAAGGTTTTCATCTTTATTTTTATCCTAAAATTTTGAGTTCTCGGCCAACTTGCTCAAAAGCATCTATGGCAATATCTAGCTCTGCTATTGTCATTTTAGCAGACATCTGAGTACGGATTCTGGCTTGCTCCATAGGGACCACAGGGTAAGAGAAGCCAGTAACATAGACACCACGTTTAAACATTTCAGCAGCCATATCTTGAGCCAACTTAGCATCCCCAAGCATGATTGGGATAATAGGGTGATCACCGGGTGTTAGCGTGAAGCCGATTTCTGTCATACGTTTGCGGAAGTGTTGGCTATTAGCAGCAAGTTGCTGTCGAGCTTGACCACTTTTCTCGATCGTTTCCAGAATATGTAAACTGGTTGCGACAATCACAGGTGCAAGTGAGTTGGAGAATAAATAAGGACGAGAGCGCTGACGTAACCAAGTGACAATATCTTTAGAGGCACTAGTGTAACCACCAGAGGCCCCACCTAGTGCTTTACCTAGGGTGCCAGTGATGATGTCGACGCGGCCCATGACGTCACAGTATTCATGGCTGCCTTTTCCGTTCTCCCCTAAGAAACCTACCGCATGAGAGTCGTCTACCATAACTAGGGCTTCATATTTGTCAGCAAGGTCACATACAGCTTTTAAATTGGCGATTATGCCATCCATAGAGAAAACGCCATCAGTGACGATTAGCTTGGTTTTGACACCGGCTTGATCTGCACTTATTAATTGTTGCTCTAGGTCTGCCATATCATTGTTCTTGTAGCGATAGCGCTTTGCTTTACAAAGTCGAACGCCATCGATAATGCTGGCGTGATTTAACGCATCGCTAATTACCGCATCTTCTGCTGTTAGTAAGGTCTCAAATAAACCACCGTTAGCATCAAAACATGAAGAGTAGAGTATGGTGTCTTCCATACCTAAAAAGTTACTAAGTTTATTCTCAAGTGTTTTGTGAATGTCTTGAGTGCCGCAAATAAAGCGCACAGACGCCATGCCATAACCATGCTCGTCTAATGCTTTGTGCGCTGCTGTGATTACACTCTCATCACTGGCAAGGCCAAGATAATTGTTAGCACATAGGTTAATAAGTGGCTGTTTTTCTTGTCCTAGAATTTGGCTAGCCTGAGGTGACATTAACATTCGCTCTTCTTTATAGAGGCCTTGTTTTTTAAGTTGCTCTAATTGATTGGCTAAGTTTGAGAAAAAGTCCTGTTTTTTCATCGTGTGTCTCCTCATCTATTGAAAGTATTTAATTAGTGTAAGCTGCTTTATCCGCTTCAAACAGATGCAGTGACATAGCAAAATGGGCATAACAGTTGAGGGTTGAATGGCAAGATTATTAAGCGGGCTCACTATTAAGGTTTTAAGTGGATAGATAGCAAGACTGGTGAAACTCTGCACAGTTACGTAGTATGTGGCCCAAGTTATATTAAGGTGTCTTTATTATGAAAAAATCAATTTCTCTCGCTTTATCCTCTCTAGCAATAGGCTTGGGTTCTGGTGGGCTTGCTGCTCAAGATCACTTACCTATCCTGCAATATCATCATGTGGGAGAAAAGACACCGTTTTCGACTTCAGTGACACCGGCTCAGTTCCAAGAGCATATGGATTATCTTGATGATGCAGGTTTTCAAGTGATCGATTTAGCTAAAGCTCTGTCAGATATTAAGCAAGGTATCGCGTTGCCAGAAAAATCAGTGGCTATTACCTTTGATGATGCTTATTTAAATATTTACCAATCAGGGTTCCCTATATTAAAAGAGAAGGGCTTTCCTTTTACTATCTTTATTAATACCCAGCCTGTTAGACAAAAAAATAAGAACTTCTTGAGTTGGGATAATATGCGAGAAATGCAGCGTTCAGGTGCAAGTTTTGCTAACCATACCGACAGCCATCCTTATATGTTGCGTCTAGTGAAAAAAGAAACCCCTGAAGAATGGCAAAAAAGGATGCGTAAAGAAATTGATTATGTGGAATCTAGGTTGATCGCAGAGTTGGGTGAAAGTCCGAATATGTTAGCTTATCCCTATGGTGAGTCTAATGCTTGGTTAAGACAGTATTTGAAGCAAATTGACATGATTGGTTTTGGCCAGCAGTCAGGCGTTGTAAATAAAGATTCTGACTTTTCAAACTTACCGAGATTTCCTGCATCAGGTGCTTATGCCAAGCTGGGTGGTTTGAAGACTAAATTAGCATCTTTGCCTATGCCACTAGTCTCATTCCAAAATGGTGGCGACTTTGCGGGTAAAGAAGCTGTTTCGCTTGATTTAGAATTTAAGGCAGGTAAATACCGTCTTAAAGAATTGGCTTGTTATGTTTCTGGGCAAGGGCAGGCTAAATTGGAATGGTCATCAGCAACAAAAGTAAAGGTTGTTGCAGAACAAGCGTTTAAATATGGTCGAGGCCGTATCAATTGCACCATGCCAAGTACAAAAAGTGGTCAATATCACTGGTTTTCTAACGTTTGGATACGTGCAAAGGCAAAACAGGGCTATTTAAACTAAATAATTCACTTTTTTTTAAAAAAACAGTTGCATGAGCGTTTGAAATCCGTAATATACACCTCGCTCCACAACGGAGGGGTGGCAGAGCGGTTTAATGCACCAGTCTTGAAAACTGGCGTAGGTTAATAGCCTACCGAGAGTTCGAATCTCTCCTCCTCCGCCATTTATCTCCTTGAGATAAATTGTTGTGAAGCAAGATAAATTATTAGTTCCTCGATAGCTCAGTTGGTAGAGCAAATGACTGTTAATCATTGGGTCACTGGTTCGAGTCCAGTTCGAGGAGCCATTCGGAGTATAGCGCAGTCTGGTAGCGCGCCTGCTTTGGGAGCAGGATGTCGGGGGTTCGAATCCCTCTACTCCGACCATTAATTTATCGTCATCACCTTGTAATGGTGGGCGTAGCTCAGTTGGTAGAGCTCCGGATTGTGATTCCGGCGGTCGTGGGTTCAAGCCCCATCGTCCACCCCATTACAGATGATAGTTGGGTCGTTAGCTCAGTTGGTAGAGCAGTTGACTTTTAATCAATTGGTCACTGGTTCGAATCCAGTACGACCCACCAACTATCTCATTTAGAAATGCGCAACAAAATCAGTTAGCTACATTTCATCCAGAATTCGGTAATTCCTCGATAGCTCAGTTGGTAGAGCAAATGACTGTTAATCATTGGGTCACTGGTTCGAGTCCAGTTCGAGGAGCCATTCGGAGTATAGCGCAGTCTGGTAGCGCGCCTGCTTTGGGAGCAGGATGTCGGGGGTTCGAATCCCTCTACTCCGACCATTAATTTATCGTCATCACCTTGTAATGGTGGGCGTAGCTCAGTTGGTAGAGCTCCGGATTGTGATTCCGGCGGTCGTGGGTTCAAGCCCCATCGTCCACCCCATTACAGATGATAGTTGGGTCGTTAGCTCAGTTGGTAGAGCAGTTGACTTTTAATCAATTGGTCACTGGTTCGAATCCAGTACGACCCACCAACTATCTCATTTAGAAATGCGCAACAAAATCAGTTAGCTACATTTCATCCAGAATTCGGTAATTCCTCGATAGCTCAGTTGGTAGAGCAAATGACTGTTAATCATTGGGTCACTGGTTCGAGTCCAGTTCGAGGAGCCATTCGGAGTATAGCGCAGTCTGGTAGCGCGCCTGCTTTGGGAGCAGGATGTCGGGGGTTCGAATCCCTCTACTCCGACCATCGAATTCCAAAAAATAATTTTTGAGCGGGTCGTTAGCTCAGTTGGTAGAGCAGTTGACTTTTAATCAATTGGTCACTGGTTCGAATCCAGTACGACCCACCACTTACTTATTATAATTTCTTTCTTGATAGCCTCTTACTTTCCTGTATTTTTAGAATTCCTAATTCCTAATTCCTAATTCCTAATTCCTAATTCCTAATTCCTAATTCCTAATTCCTAATTCCTAATTCCTAATTCCTAATTCCTAATTCCTAATTCCTAATTCCTAATTCCTAATTCCTAATTCCTAATTCCTAATTCCTAATTCCTAATTCCTAATTCCTAATTCCTAATTCCTAATTCCTAATTCCTAAAGTGCTGAGTCTGAAATCTGGCTTGTGCTGTTGTGTGCAATTCTTTAGAGGATTTAATGTGTTTTTGAGTGTGTTAGTTTGAGTTTTGTTTGTGGTTTTTTCTTGGGTTTGTTGTTGGTTTTTATCGAGGTAAAGAGGGGTGAAATTGCTTGAGATAAGTTTTGTGTACTTTGATAGGGTGGTTTTGTTCTTGATATTTTTGAGTGTATTCTAAGGTGTTTTGTTTGCTAAGGAATTAGCTGAGATATTAAAGCAATGCTTTAAAAAAGAGAAATGGTGGAGGGAGGTGGATTCGAACCACCGAAACTTTCGTGGCAGATTTACAGTCTGCTCCCTTTGGCCACTCGGGAACCCCTCCACAAGTGCGGAGTGAATAATATAGATCCACACCAGCCTTGTAAACAAAAAAAACAACTATTTTTAAAATTTATTACCGGTCAGTTTTGCAAGCTTGAGTTTCATGCGTTCTTCTGAGCTAAGGTCTTGATATTCATCATTATCATTGGCTGTTTTTGATGAGGTATTAGGTGTTTTTGTTGGCTCATTTTGAATTTTTTGAGCTTGGTTATTCTTGCCCTTGTTTGGCTTGATTGGTTGTCCATCTAAGCCTATTCGATCTGACGTCTTTTTCAGGCATTTTTTGTATCGGTTTGAGCGAGTGTAGGCTGCTAGGGCGCGTTTTAGTTTGCTTCTAGTCAACTCCTCATCCAGAGTGATGTCTTGATCTATGCCTATTTTTAGAGGTTTTGGGTTACTCCAGTTAAATGCTTTTGGATAGCGACTCTCTAACAATTTTACTAGACGTAGGTTGTTTTTCTGATTTTTATTACGTTGTTGGTTGTTTGTGTTGGAAGATCTGTCTGCATCGGCATCGGCATCGGCATCGGCATCGGCATCGGCATCGGCATCGGCAAATAGATCGTGAATCAGGTTTTTGCTGCCTAAGTCGAAGCTGAGCTGTTCTTCATTGTCTAGTGTTGGTTTGCTTTGGTTTGGTTCAGAAAGGTCAAGTGAGTCTGCAATGTAAAGCTGAAGTTGGTCAGCAGCAGGAAGTCCTTCCATGCTTGTGATAAGCGGGTCAACAGCGGATGTCTGTTGTGGCTCTTGCGCTAGCTGAGAGCGTAATTGACTAATCTCTTGTTTGGCTGAGTTTAGTTGATTAACAAGGGAGCTAATTTTTTGCTCTAGTTGCGTGATTAGTTGATCCATACATGAAAGCCTGATTATTGCAAAGGGGGCAAGGGAGTTGCCTTAACTCCCGTTAAACCATACATCTGTTTTAGTTGTTCTGGTGTTGGCTCGACTATTTCTATCGTCGGGTTGTTTTGTATCTGTATATAAAGATAAAAACCAAGACAGCTAAGAGTTAGAAATATTAGTTTTTTCATCTAAAAGCTAAGTGCTAAACCAAATGTAACGTGATCGCCATAAGTGCCACCTGATCCTGTGTAGGCTCTTAGGTAAATATCTAGGCGAGTATTATCAGAAGGGAGTAAACGAACACCAACTTCAGGATAAAGGCTGGTATCACCTAAAAGCATTATGCCTGCACCGCCATAGGCATAAACAGGTGCGCCATCAAACATGACAATTGCGCCTTGGCTATATGCACGGGCGCCGGCGTTTAGTGATAAATCGAAACTATCTCTCATGACCAGACTTAAGCCGCCGTAAAAAGAGAAATTGGTTGGTGTCACCATCTCTTGGCCAACATTAATAATAATATTTGTGTCTGAATTGCTTGGACCAGTAATGCGTGACTCGTAGGCAACAAGGTTAGACATGGTGCCTGCTTGATCGGCGCCACCCTCTGCTGCGCCAAAAGGGGTGGCCGCTGGGTCTTGTGTATAAAAGCCGTCTATAGGTTGGGCGTAAGGTTGTAACTGTATTGGCTGGCCTTGAATTGGTTGCGTTAAAGGCTGCATGTTTTGAGGGTTGGTATCAACAATTGGGTTGTTAATGCCTGGAATCTCTTCTGTACTTTCTTCTTGAAGTACTTCATCACCGGTAAATACTATTCCTTCAGCTTGGGCCGAAAAGGCTGCGAATACTAATGCGCTAGTAATTAGGTATTTAATCATTCTGTGCCGTCCAACTGATTGAGGTTATTTAGCATTTTGTTGATAGAAGTTTCCCAGCTGTTTTGCTGTTCTTGATGGCTATAAACTTTTTGCTCTAGTTCGTTATTATCTTCGCTTAGTTGGGTGTTTTGAGCTTCTAATTGTGCAATTTTTTGGCGTAATACGCTGATTTCATCTACCGCTTGGTTAATGCGTTGCTCAAGATGATGTAGTAATTCGTTGTTCATGTTTTTTCCCTTGCGAATTTTTTAATGGTTGTAGGTTTGATTGTATTGATTTACCAAGCAATAACAACGTCTTGCTGCTGAACATTTAGTATTCGAGCGTCAATATTGAGCTCACCAATGGAAAAGTTCGGTTGAACTTGTTTTATGGTGATATTGATGTTGGCGTTATTTAGCTGGGTGAGTGGGTTTTGTAGTTGATTGAATACTTCGTAGCGGCGATAAATGCCAAATGTATCGTTCAACTTTACGCCTGCTATAGAGCCTGCGTTTATATGAACCCTATTTCCTTCAGTGCGAAAAATATTTGCCATAAATGGCTGGCAGCGAAGTCGAGAGCTGGTATCTAGTGCAGCTTGCCACAGGACTTGTTGTGCTATTTTTCCAAAATTTGTATTTTTAAATCTAGGGCTGCCATAACCTGTGCGTATCGATTTATCTAAATCCCATTCGCCAGTTTCAAAGTAGCTTTGCTCAAAAAGCAGGGCGCCACTAAAGCCATCATATAGATATAGGTCGATAGCTAGGTTGCGAAGGCCGCTGGTTTTGTTTTCTTCGTGCTTGAAGTTCTTGAAGACATTGGCTTTATTTGGTTCAAGTTCGTTAACTGGGCCTATGTCTCTAATGACGCCCGTGACAACATATTGTACTCCTAAGTCTTCGCCAATGCGGGCGACATCAGTTAGAGAGCCATCTGGGTTGGTGGAGGTAGGAGCATTTATAAGGTCTGGGTAAATTTGTATGTTGGTGGCTGCTAAAGCATGCAAGAAGCCTTGTTTGTTTATTTCGTTTACGAGATCTCTTGGCATGAGTCTAGGGACGTTGTGAATCGAACCTAGATTAGCTTGTTGTGGTGTTTGTAAAGCAAAGCTGGTGACACCAACAGACTTTCTGTAAAGGTTTGTCGCGCCATTACTACATATGTGTTCAGGGGTGACTTCAGCTGCAACAACAACGGTGAGTATGTCATTTTTGCGCTCTTCTTTAATAATGTTTGTGCTTTGGGTGATCCCCGTTCCTCGCACAGAACTTGCTGACTCAACTTCTCCATTGGTGAGAGTGTCTTCGCTAATGACCCTAGCGTTTGCTTGTAAGACGGCTTGTTTTAATGCTTGCTCAGTTGCTCTGTACCTGGCATCCGCTAAATCTTCGTTGTAGATGATGGCTTGCCCAGTTGCTTCAATCATTTGTGAGGAAGCAAGCTGGGAGTAGATCAAAAAGCTGGTCGCAATAATCTTTTTAAACATGGAGTGGACTACTCAACAGAATAAAAGTTGGTCGTCGTTGATCTCACTTGAGGGCTGGTTTGGCTTTGATATTGGCTAATGCCATTATTCAAATTGCTATAGCCCATTTGACATGCAGGGTTGCTGGAAATGGTTGCTGGGTTTTGAACACATTGCTGGAAGTTTTCTTGTAGTGCCATTTCTACAATGGTTTCAAAGCTGCCATCTTCTAGTTCTCTTTGGGAAACAACTTTGGCACCCATTAGGTAGGCATCAACAAAGGTTTGTAATTCATCGTGAGCTGTCATCATGCTTCTTAGGGAACTTGAGCCTCTTAATTTAAGGCCGTAAACACGTTCAGATAAGTTTCGGTAAGCATCGACTTTTGAGCCGCGTAAAGTCAGTAATCTGATTTGTGGGCGAGATAACTTTTTACTCACCATAGGCGCGGCATAGCCTGTTGCACTAATTACAATTGGCTGCGGCGCTTGTTGTACTACAATTTGCTGTGGTACTTGTGCTGATGCAAAACCACTATTTGAATATGTTGGTTGAGCAAAGTTATTTGTTGCAGCGGGTGATGGGTTGCTGGCATTACATGGAGCTATGCCTGAACATGAGCCAGCGCTCGATACTCGACAGCCTGCCAAGATAACACAGGTACCGATTAATGCCGCATAGAGCAGACTAGATCTCATTCTCTTCTCCTAATTAGTGCTTTTAATCTGAGTGACCTTAATTTTTGTTAGCCACAACACTTAATGTTTAAATTTGTTTTTACCCTAATGCATTAATTATGCCTAATTAATTTTAAATGGTGAACTCTTGATACTGCTTGTCTTACAGGTGCTTCTGCTGTGTGTCAGTATGTATGAAAGAGTATTACTTTTTTGCTGGCTTGAATTTTTGTAGGTGCTCTTTCATAATGCTGTATAAATATACAGTTAAATGGTGTTTCTATGCGTAAAATTATACATATAGATGCAGACTGCTTCTTTGCTGCGGTGGAAATGCGTGATGACCCGGCACTTAGAGAGGTTCCTTTGGCAATAGGCGGACAAGCAAATGCCAGAGGGGTGATAGCCACAGCAAATTATGCGGCAAGGGAATATGGTGTTCGTTCTGCTATGTCTTCCGCTAAGGCGGTAAGTTTATGTCCCAATTTAGTTTTGATAAGAGGCAATATGGAAAAATATCGCCTCGCATCGCGGCAGATGCATGCCATCTTTCGGGATTACACTTTGAAAATTGAGCCACTGTCTTTAGATGAAGCGTATCTAGATGTGACAGATTGCAACCACTGTTATGGTAGTGCCACCTTAATTGCGGAAGAAATTCGTCAGCGAATATATGAAACAGTAGGGATAACTGTGTCGGCAGGCATTGCTGTAAATAAGTTTTTGGCAAAAGTGGCTAGTGATTGGAATAAGCCTAATGGCCAGTTTGTTGTTGAGCCAAGTAAGCAGGAGGACTTTGTTCGTTCAATCCCAGTAAAGTGTATCCATGGAGTGGGTCGGGTGACCCAAGAAAAATTGTCAAAACTAAAAGTAGAAACTTGTGATGATCTACAAAAAGTAGATTACCTTTTGTTGTCTCAGCAGTTTGGTAGCTGGGCATATCGTTTGCAGCAACTTTCTTATGGCATTGATGAAAGGCCAGTTAAAAGCCACTCTGTGCGTAAAAGCATTTCAGTGGAAACAACCTTTGCTGAGGATTTAAAAGGCGTTGCTGCTTGTGAGGCTAAATTGCCAGACTTATTGCTTGAATTGGCGCGGCGAATAAAAAACAAAAAAGGGATAGCACAATTTGCTAAGTATTATCTAAAACTTAAATTCTCTGATTTTCAGCAAACGACAATTGAAACTGCTTATGTTGCAGGTGACGAGCTTGCTTTTTTTACTGACCTTTTAGTGGAGGCTTATGCAAGGCGTCAGATGCCAGTAAGGTTGATCGGCGTGGGGTATAGATTAAAAGCGGTTTCAGAAAGGCAGTTGACCTTGTTTTAGTTTTAAATATCAGTGTCTATTCTAACTGAGCTTGTCTCAAAAAACTGGGAAAAAAGAAGAGAGCGTCTATAGTTTATCAAGGATGATACGAACACACCCTGAAGTTCATTTGTCTTAATCATAAGATTTGATAATAGGTTTGGATTTGATTTATTTGTCTAAGCTTTTGATTTTATAAATTAACTTTAAATTTTTTGTTAACTGGATTTGAATGGGTGTTGGTTAATCGTGCTGTCCCTAACCTTTAGGAGGTGGTTGATGATGAATATACAGGCCTTAACCTGGAACCAGTTGCAGCAAAGTGTTTTTACCACTGATCAAGCTTCTCTCATTCATAGATTGCGTTTTGACGTTGAGCAAACCTTAAAGTCTTTATACGCAGATGTTTCTCTTAGTGATCACTTGGAGGATTTATATTTACCTTTTGCCCACTGGATTGCCCAGCTTGCCCAACCAAGATCTCATCCTTTAATAATAGGTATGGGCGGTGTGCAGGGGTGCGGAAAAACTGTATTTACAACAGTGCTGAGCCACGTTTTATATAAGGCGTATGATAAAAAAACCATAGTATTAAGTATTGATGATTTTTATAAGACGCGAGTAGAGCGTGAGCATATGGCTCGTGATGTACATTCTATGTTCATGACTCGTGGTGTGCCTGGTACACATGATTTAGCTTTGATAAATAATATTTTAGACAGATTGGCAAACCTTAAAGCTGGTGAGGTGATGCGCTTGCCTTGTTTTGATAAATCCACGGATGAAAGGCGTCATGTTAAAGATTGGCAGGAGGTTGAAGGGCCAATTGATGTCATTTTGTTTGAAGGTTGGTGTGTCGGTATGCCGGAACAAAAGCAATCTTTAGTGGATCCTATTAATCAGCTTGAAACTGAAATGGATGCTGAAGGTATTTGGCGTCAGCAAGTGAATCAGTATTTAGAGGAGGATTATAAGCAACTGTTTGCGCGTATTGAGTTGATGTTATGGATGCAGGCACCTAATTATGAGGTTGTTTATGATTGGCGTAATAAGCAAGAGAGGTTGCTGGAAGAGCACTTACTCGATATTCATGGTGATGGTTTAAATAAAATAGATCTCACTGTTATGTCTGATGATGAGCTTAAGTCTTTTATGCAATATTATGAGCGACTTACTAAGCATATGATGTCTGTAATGCCTGATAAGGTGGATGTATTGCTCAAGCTTGATGAAAAGCAAACAGTGACTAAGGTGCGTTTTCCTACTCATCACTAAAACTTTTTTATTGCTTAGAGGGTTTTAAAGTAAATTATGCTAGGCTATCGAGCTTTGTTCGATAGCCTTTTTTATTGTTTTATGGAGACTTACCTTGTCTAAAAAGCTTGAGTTTTTAACGTTAGAAACAAGTCAGCAAGCGGATGCAGCTGTGATCTGGTTACATGGTTTAGGGGCAGATGGTAATGACTTTAAAGCAATTGTACCTTCTTTGAATTTACCTCAGAGTGCTGCTATACGTTTTATCTTTCCGCATGCGCCAATGCGCCTTGTAACGATTAATGGTGGTATGCCGATGCGGGCTTGGTACGACATTATAGAGATGTCACTGGAGCGTAAAGTGGATATGGCAAATATTGATGAGTCTGTAGTGCAGGTTACTCAATTGATTGAACAGCAAATAGACGCTGGTATTTCTTCAGAGCGTATTTTAGTGGCGGGTTTTTCACAAGGTGGAGTAATTGCTTATCAGGTTGGTTTGTTGGGTAAGTATAAACTTGCTGGTGTGATGGCTTTATCGACTTATTTGGCTGATGCTAATTTGATCCCAATGGCGACAGACTCTATAAATGGGCAGGCGCCTCTGCTTATTCATCATGGTACTCAAGACCCTGTAGTTCCTTATGAATTAGCTGTTCGAGCGCATGGCGAGTTAGAAGCAAAAGGTTATCAGGTTGAAAAAGCATCTTATCCTATGCCGCATTCTGTGTGCCCAGAGCAGGTCGTTGATATTTCTCGCTGGATGCAAAAAGTACTGGCAATTAATTAATGAACCTGTGAATAAGTTCTCCCGTTTTAGCGTGTGGATAAAAGCCGTTAGATTTATGGTAAGGATCGCAATTTCATAGTAATTCTATTGATAAGGTCCACAACCTAAAGATAGGTGTTTTAGATCATGCCCTTCGGGTCTTTAAATAATGCCTACTCGGCATTTCAGAAAAAGTAACACCCTGTATTGTCGTTTCTCGAAAGGCATCTAGATTACGTAACAGTAGTGCCTTGATCAGTGCTTTTTCCCCATATGCCTCAAAAGAGCAGATTGAGAAGAGGTGACTTAATCGCAGGTTCCTTACGTCTGATTTGCTCTTGTGAGGTTTTCTGATTTAAATCAAGAAAGCGCTCGGATGCCTCTTTGGTCAAAAAAACAATTGATTTATGTCATTAACTGTTTAGAGGATAGGCACATAATTGCTCTTAATTATTAAGGAGAGCAGTTATGTTTTTAGACTCTGTTGTTGTTTCAGGTTTGATTATTGTTGGACTAATGGTGGCATTTTTTGCTGGTTTTGGTTATGTCGGATATAAAAAATATAAAAAGGAAGTTAAGTGATCAAGCCTTAACGTCTTATTTCAAAATTAGAATTCAGTTTGTGATCAAATGAATTGTTTGATTAATAAAATTGAATTCTAATTCCCTTCCCTGTTTTAATTCTTGTTTTCTAGATTGTCGGATTCTCTTGATTACCTCATAATATCGCCTTTAAAAGGCGCTTGGTGCCTGTATCACCCTTTCTTGAGGCTAATATGTCTACTACTAGTTTTATTCTTGCCATTGTTGTTGGTGTTATTGTTATTGTGGCGCTTGCCTTGGTTATTTCTCGTCAGCTTAAATTAGATAATAAGCGCAAATTAGAGATGCAGGAGGCTGAAAGAAATATCTTGGAAGGCCGTAAAAAACGAATCGAAAGTATTCATGTCTTGCTTAAGGTGGTTGGGTCTGAAGATTTAGGTTGGATGGAAGCAAGTATAAGGGTGAAAACCTTGTTGGATCAGTTGAGCCTTGATTTATCTGAGCATGAAATCATTGGTGTTTTTTATAAAGTGTATGCAGAAACTGAGCATATTCCGACTCATGACGGTTGGAATAACCTACCCAAGGATGCACGTAGAAAATTTAGAATGGAAATGATGAAGTGTGAAGCGCGATATCAAGATGAGTTAGAGCAAGCTAAAGTTGCTCTGCTTGAGTATCCTTTGAAGTAGTTTCAAAGAATTAGGGGGATAGATGTTCGCCTTTGTAGGACTTGTTCTTATTGTCTTTAGTTTATTTTCCTTAGTTTTTTACTTCTTTTATAAGTTTAGATCCAGCATGCCCTATTATCGAGTTGATAATAGTTACTGTTGTTTTTTGCTACAGCACGCAATTGCTGGAGACCTTCCTTGCACTGACTGGTACTTATTTATTGGTGCCATTAACCTTACCTCAGAAGATTTAGAGGTGCTTCGTTTAGCTTGCATTGAAATAGATGAGGATTGCTCAAGGGAAAGTGTAATGGTTAATGGTAAGGCATGTATGCGATTTAGCTCTGAGGGCAAGCAAGCATTAGCTAACTTATTAAAAGGGATTAGTGATTAAAGCTGTTTGCTTGAGTTATTGTTAGTTTAATTAATGTTTGTCTAAATTCTGGAAGTTTTCATGTCTCGATATCGCCCGCCTATGCCACCTAAATCTGCTTATATTACGAAAGAAGGAGCGCAAAAACTGACTGCAGAATTGAAGTATCTATGGAAAGAGAAGCGCCCTCAGGTGACAGAAAGTGTACGTGAAGCTGCAGCTCAAGGGGATAGGTCAGAAAATGCTGAATATATTTATGGGAAAAAGCAGCTAAGAGAAATTGATAGAAGGGTGCGCTATTTAGAGAAGCGTCTTGAGGCTTTTACTGTGGTGGATAGGTTGCCTGAAGATCAGTCTAGTGTTTATTTTGGTGCTTGGGTGACACTAGAAGATGATGATGAAAATATTAAGTTTTTTCGTATTGTTGGTCCTGATGAGTTAGATCACGATGCTAGTTATATAAGTATCGATTCGCCTATGGCAAAAGCCTTGTTGAAAAAACAAGAAGGCGATGAAATTGAACTTAAGTTGGCAACTGGCCTAGTGAATTATACGATCGAAAAAATAGAGTATAAGGCAATCCTGTAATGCAATTACGCTTTGGTATGGCGCAATGGCAGCACCCAGCTTGGGTGGCTTGGTTATATTCGCATCAAGGTGCAAGTAATCGGCGCTTAAGTGAATATGCAAAGTTCTTTGATACGGTTGAGGTCGGGAGTAGTTTTTATGCTGATTTAACACAAGATCAACTGCAAGTTTGGTTTGATCAGGTGCCTGATAATTTTCGTTTTGCATTTAAATTACCTCAATCCATTACGCATCGACTTGGTGTTTCTGATGAGGGTCAAGTGGTTAATAGTCTTACTAACTTCTGTGAATTATTAAGGCCGTTTTCTACCAAGTTGGGTCCTTGTATGATGCAGTTTCCCGAAGAAGTATCCCCTCTTTACTTTTCTAAAATTGAAGCTCTATGTCGAGCTTGGAATTTACCTACATCTTTGTCAGTTGAGGTTCGTAATCAAGCTTTTTTTAATAAATCTGAAGAAGAGACTGGTTTTCTTAGGTTGTTATCTGGAAATCAACATGATCGCGTTATTATGGATTCTCGCCCTGTATTTTCGACAGAAGCTTATTGTGAGAGCCTGTTAGATGCTCAGAAGAAAAAGCCAAGGGTTCCATGTCATCCCGTTGCAACTGGTCAGAATCCTATGGTGAGGTTTATTGGGCATCCAGACCTACCTCTAAATGATGCTTATCTTGATCAGTGGGCTAAAAAGTTAGTGCAGTGGCTACAGGAAGGGCGTGAACCTTATGTATTTGTTCACTCGTCTGATAATGTTGCAGCGCCTTTGCTAGCTGAAACCCTTGAGCAAAAAATAGCAGCGTTATTGCCTGCTTATGCCCCAAGACTTAGCTTACCAAGTAAGCCTGAGCAGTCTTTACTGCTTTGAGTAAATAAATGAACCTAGGAAAATAAGTTATGTACTCTCTTGTCTTTTATGTGCCTGAATCTCATCTTGAAGAAGTGAAAGAGGCTTTGTTTGATGTTGGTGCGGGGGCAATTGGAGACTATGAAGCCTGTTGTTGGCAAGTGAAGGGGCAAGGGCAGTTTCGGCCTAATGCAAATGCGAACCCTTTTATTGGAGTGAAAGGTGAGTTGGAAACCTTAGCTGAATATCGAGTCGAGATGGTATTGGAATTGTCTCTTAAGGAAGTTGCGATAAAGGCATTAAAAGCAGCTCACCCTTTTGAAGAGGTGGCGTACCACCTGATCAAAGTAGAGTCTTAAAAGGTTTTAAGTGGCGGCAAGAAATCTATCATAAGGGTTTCTTCGTGAAAGCCAAAGCTGCCTTTTTCTACATCCTCAAGGTAGAGCTTTAAAGTGCGAGTTATACTGTTGAAAGCCAACTCTTTCCAGGGAATGTCTTTGATGTCAAATAGCGCAACTTCTGAGCTTTCTTCAGTGGTATGAAAATCAGCTTTTGGTAAATCAGCGAGATAGAAAAGATGTACCTGATCTATTTGAGGTATGCTGATCATACTAAAGGCTTGTCTGCATATTGCATGAGAGCCGCATTCTTCTAGTGTCTCCCTTAAGGCGCCGCTACTAGTGGATTCCTGGTTTTCCATGAAGCCTGCTGGAAGTGTCCAATAGCCCCGTCTTGGCTCTATGTCTCGTCGGCAAAGTAGAATTTTCCCTTGGTAGATAGGGATGGTGCCTGTGATTAATCTTGGATTGTCGTAATCAATGTGGTGGCATGCTGGACAAACTGCTCTTGGTCTATTGTCACCATCGGGAATAGAGAAGTTAACCTGAGTGCCACATTGTGGGCAAAAACGCTTTTTCTGTGTCATAGTATTAAGCTTCTCTCGCCGTATCCATTTGCTGATTAAATGTGTTTAAGTAGCCTGGCGTATTTAACGACTTTGTCTTCTATTTCTTGGATTTCAATAATATAGTCACCCACTTTTAGACTCATCTGGTTTTCTGGAATAAATTCCAGTGTTTCTATGATTAGGCCATTAAGTGTTTTCGGGCCATCAGTTGGTAAGGACCAATCCAATGTTTTGTTGATTTCGCGTATATGGATTGAGCCATCAATGCGAAAAGAACCGTCATCTTGAGAGACTATTTCGTCTTCTTCATCTTGAGTGGGTTGGGTGAACTCACCAACAATTTCTTCGAGAACATCTTCAAGAGCCGCAATACCTTGTACATCTCCGTACTCATCTACCACTAGTCCCATTTGTTGGTGCTGCTTTTGGAAGTTAAGTAACACTGTGTTCAGTGACGTGCTTTCTGGGATAAAGTAAGGTTCAACGGTCGCTTTTAGTAGGGCGGCTTTGGACGGGTTAGGGTCGCGTAAAAACATAGCGGCATGCCTTGCGTGAAGAATGCCGATTACCTTATTTATTTCGCCATTATATACCGGCATACGTGTATGACGCGTGCTGCAAATTTGAGTAATGATCTCGTCAATGGAGTCTTCAATATCAATTCCGACTACTTCGTTACGTGGCACCATGATGTCTTCTACTGATACTTTCTCCAAGTCTAGAATCGAAATGAGCATCTCTTGGTGAGCGGGTGGAATAAGCCCATTAGCTTCATTTACTATGGTTCTAAGCTCTTCCGTGCTCAATTTGTCATTACTGTTTTGATTCGCTTGAACGCCCAATATGCGTAGTAGGCCGTTTGAAATAAAGTTAACTAATACAACTAATGGGTAGAGTAGCTTTAATAATACTGATAAGGCCCAAGAAGCGGGAAAGGCTATTTTCTCAGGGTGGATCGTTGCCATTGTCTTAGGTGTGACTTCGGCGAAAATGAGAATGACGAGTGTGAGTGAGGCGGTTGCGATAGCGACACCAGCATCACCCCAAATACGTACAGCAATTACAGTGGCAATTGCAGAAGCTAGGATGTTAACAAAGTTGTTACCAATTAAAATAACGCCGATAAGGCGGTCAGGTCGTTCAAGTAATTGGCTAACTTTTTTAGCTGACTTGTTCTTGTTTTTAACCAGGTTTTTTAAACGGTATTTGTTTATTGAAAGCATGCCTGTTTCAGAGCTTGAGAAAAAGGCAGAAAACAAAATCAAGAAGAAGAGTATTCCGAAAAGAATACTTAAGGGTATGTCGTTCAAAAAGGGTTGACCTCAGTTAATTTGATAAGTGGATTATTAGTTGTTCAATAGTCCCTGTCAAACCCCTAAACAACTAAATTTACTTGGTGAGAATGAATTGCAGCACTATGCTGCTTCCGAAGTAGCCAAGCATAAGCAAAATAAAGCCACTTATCGTTAGCTTTACTGATAGTTGTCCGCGCCATCCAGCCCAGTGTCTTCCTACCAAAAGGCCTAAAAAGACGAGCCAAGATGCAATAGTAAAGAAGGTTTTGTGGACTAGTTTTTGAGCGAACATATCATCGATAAAATAAAAGCCAGTGATTATCGTAATAGTGAGTAGAATAAAGGCGCACCAAATAAACTCAAACATGAGTCTTTCAAGTACCTGTAAAGGAGGCACTCTTAGTAGTTGGCGCAGCTTATGATGTTTAAGTTGATACTCTTGTAATGCTAATAAAATGCCAACACCACACGCTGCGGTGAAAAGGCTATAAGCAACCGCGGCGATGAGAATATGTGCCGAAGTGCCTAACGAGTGAATGTGGAAAGGCTCTAATTGCCAAGGTTGAATTGCATTGAGGGCAATCACTAGGGCTGCTAAAGGGTAAGCCACGCACAATAGTAAGGATAAATCTTTGTTACGGTTACTGAACCATAATACAGTATTGCCTATTAGTGCTATTAGCATTCCTATCAGTAAAAAATCGAAGCCATCCTTGTTTAAAAATAAAACAGACAAGGCATAGACGTGAGTGGCAATGGATGCCGCTCCTAAAAATTGAGACCTTTTACTTTCAGGGCGCTTGTAATACATTGCACCAGCGGCAAAAGTTGAAAATGTGGCGAGCCAAAGTGTTAGCTGAATCATGAATCTCTTATATCCAAAGAGTAAAGGTATAGGGTGTAACCCATTTATCCGTTATAATAGGGCCAATTTCATCTTGGATAAACCATATACTTGGTTTTTTCCTCACAGAGCAACATTTTGAGGCTAACATGTTCGACAATTTATCGAATCGATTGACCTCCTCGCTAGATCGTATCCGAGGACGGGCAAAGTTAACAGAAGATAATATCAAGGAAGTATTACGCGAAGTGCGTATGGCGCTATTAGAAGCCGACGTTGCTTTACCTGTCGTAAAGGCTTTTATAGATAGTGTAAAAGAAAGGGCTGTTGGAACTGAGGTTTCAAAAAGTTTAAGTCCTGGTCAAGTGTTCCTGAAAATTGTTAAACAGGAACTTGAGAAGGTTATGGGTGAAGCGAATGATGAGCTTAACCTGAAAGCTAAGCCGCCAGCAGTGATTTTGTTAGCGGGTTTGCAAGGTGCGGGTAAAACAACCTCTGCAGCAAAACTGGCTCGTTATTTAAAAGAGCGCCATAAAAAATCTGTCGCGGTTGTGAGTGCTGACGTATATCGTCCAGCGGCGATCAAGCAGTTACAAACCTTGGCTAATGAAATTGGTGTGGACTTCATCGAGAGTGAAGCAACGCAAAAGCCAATTGATATTGCAAATAACGCCATTGATGAAGCGCGTAAGTCCCATAAAGATGTCTTGATTCTTGATACTGCGGGTCGATTAGCAGTCGATGAAGAAATGATGGCTGAGATTAAAGCCCTTCATGCAGCTATCGATCCAGTTGAAACCTTGTTTGTTGTTGATGCAATGACAGGTCAAGATGCTGCGAATACGGCTAAAGCCTTTGGTGATGTGCTGCCTTTAACCGGTGTTGTGTTGACGAAAACAGACGGTGATGCACGTGGTGGTGCTGCTTTATCTGTACGTCATATTACCGGTAAACCAATTAAATTCTTAGGTGTGGGTGAGAAAACGGAAGCCCTTGAGCCTTTCCACCCAGATCGTCTTGCTTCTCGTATCCTAGGTATGGGTGACATGCTTTCCTTAATTGAGGAAGCTGAGCAGAAAATTGATAAAACCAAGGCTGAAAAGCTAGCGGGCAAATTGCAGAAAGGTAAAGGCTTCGACTTAGAAGACTTTAAAGAGCAATTGCAGCAAATGAAAAACATGGGTGGCATGGGTGCCATGCTAGATAAGTTGCCTGGGATGGGTGGTCAAATGGCCAATATCCAAGACAAGGTTAATGATAAAATGTTTGTGCAAATGGAAGCTTTAATTAATTCCATGACTGCGCAAGAGCGTCGTAACCCAGATGTTATTAATGGCTCTCGTAAAAAACGTATCTCAGCGGGTGCTGGATTGCAGATTCAAGATTTGAATCGACTATTGAAACAGCATAAACAAATGCAAAAAATGATGAAGAAGTTTAGCTCTAAGTCAGGCATGAAGAAGATGATGCGTGGTATGGGTAGTATGATGCCGGGTGGTTTTCCTGGTGGTGGCATGCCAAAAATGTAAAATACCTGCGAAAACCTTTATTCGTGTTGTATTACAAGAAAACGGCTGCTTTTTTAAGTGGCCGTTTTTTTATGTCTTTTTATTCCAAAAGCTTGTTATAAAAGGGATCCTCAGTTCAAACCTCCATCTTGTTGCGGCTGATGATAAAATATTCAGCTTCAAATGCAGATGCCTCTTTTGTTTTTCTGTCGAATCGACTAGAATATGCCGCCTTCTTGAATTCCGACCTAATTTTGGGTGAATCAAGAAGAGTTTTCGTTAAGCAATAAGGAACCGATTATGGTAACTATTCGTCTTTCTCGTGGAGGCTCTAAGAAGCGTCCTTTCTATCACTTGAACGTGGCTGATAGCCGTCGTGCACGTGATGGTCGTTACATCGAGCGTCTTGGTTTCTTTAACCCTGTTGCTCGCGGTCAAGAAGAACGCCTACGCATCGATTTAGATCGCGTTGACCATTGGGTTGGTCTTGGTGCTCAGCTTTCTGATCGTGTTGCTCAGTTAGTTAAAGATGCTAAAAAAGCCGCTTAATTATTGAGGTAACTATGTCTGCGATTAAACAAGCAGCCGCTCCAGAGCAACCGCTTGCTGTCGGACGCATTACTTCTGTATACGGTGTAAAAGGGTGGGTGAAGATTTATTCACACACTGATCCAATTGAGGGCATTTTTAAATATTCTCATTGGTGGCTTAAAACCCGTACAGGGTGGCAAGCAATAGAGTTAAATCAAGGGCGACTTCAGGGTCGTGGTTTGGTTGCTGCGGTTAAAGGATATACAGATCGCGATCTTGTTAAAGAGATTTGTGGCTTGGATATCTATATCGAAGCACAAGATCTTCCTGATCTTGATGAAGGTGATTATTACTGGAGTCAGTTAGAAGGTCTTAAAGTGATCACTGAAGAGGGTGTCCTCTTAGGTAAGGTTGCTCAAATGATGGAAACAGGCGCTAATGATGTGCTTGTTGTTCGTGCTTGTGAAGGTAGTCTTGATCGTGAGGAGCGATTGATTCCTTATGTACCAGATATGTATGTTTTAAATGTAGATTTGAAACAAGAGCAAATGCTGGTTAATTGGGATCCAGAGTTTTAAACGCAGACTCGAGGTATTAAGTGCAGATTAGTGTTATTTCTCTATTTCCTGAGATGTTTCAGGCCATTACCCAGCATGGTGTAACGGGCAGAGCAGTTAAATCAGGTTTGGTAGATATTAACTTCTTTAATCCGCGTGATTTTACCCATGACAAGCATAAGACTGTCGATGACAGGCCTTATGGTGGTGGTCCAGGGATGCTGATGAAAGTTCAGCCTCTCAAAGATGCGATTGCGGCAGCACGTAGTGTTAGTCCAAACGCAAAAGTAATTTTTCTGTCCCCTCAAGGGCGTACGCTGACACAGGAAGGCGTGCAATACCTAGCTAAACAAGCAGAACTTGTTCTGGTAGCTGGGCGTTATGAAGGTGTTGACGAACGTTTAATTCAATCTGAGATTGATGAAGAGTGGTCAGTCGGTGACTTTGTTCTAAGCGGTGGTGAGTTGCCAGCAATGGTGTTAATGGATTCTGTGTTTCGCATGGTTCCAGGAGTGTTAGGTAAAATGGCGTCAGCTGAAGAAGATTCTTTTTCAGATGGATTGCTAGATTGTCCACACTATACTCGTCCCGAGGTACTAAATGAGGCGCCTGTTCCGCCGGTACTGCTTAGTGGAAACCATGAGGAGATAAGACGTTGGCGTTTAAAGCAGAAGCTCGGAAGAACTTGGCAACGCCGGCCAGACCTTTTGCAAAACCTTGAGTTGGACAAGGAACAGCAGAAGTTGTTGAAAGAGTTTATTCACGAGACTGAAGATTCAACCTCGGCAGAGTAGGAAACGTGAACTCGTTGGGCTGGGAAGATGTTCTCAGCCAGACGAGAAACCAAATCATTGGGAGTCAAATCCATGAGCAACAAAAATAAAGTGATTCAGCAAATTGAATCAGCACAAATGACTAAAGAAGTCCCAGCCTTCGGACCTGGTGACACTGTAGTTGTTCAAGTTAAAGTTAAAGAAGGTACACGTGAGCGTCTACAGGCCTATGAAGGTGTTGTAATCGCAAAACGTAACCGTGGTCTTAACTCTGCATTCACTGTTCGTAAAATTTCGAACGGTATCGGTGTAGAGCGTGCGTTCCAAACGTACAGCCCAATCGTTGAGAGCATCGAAGTGAAACGTCGCGGTGATGTTCGTCAAGCGAAGATTTACTACCTACGTGAACGTTCTGGTAAGTCTGCTCGTATCAAAGAGAAATTGGCTAAACGCTAATCTCTTTAAAAAAGGCGACCTAGGTCGCCTTTTTTTATGGAACTTTTACATAGATTCATGGCCTAATAAGCATCTTTCGGATGTTTGGATTTAGAGGTTTTCATGAAGAAAATGTTAGGTTTCATTAAACAAACGCTTGTTCTGAGTGTTTTGTTGCAATCAATGCATGCTTTGTCAGCAGAGAGTGATATAAGTAATGCCATTTCGAATATAAAAAATAATATCAGTAAAAGCCTGCCTCAATATCAAATTAAATCGATTGAAGTTCATGAGAAATCTGGCATGTATACCGTCCAGCTAGACTCTGGCCCTGTTCTTCATGCAACGCCGAATGGGCAATACTTTATTGTTGGTGACCTTTATCGTGTGGAACCAGAGGGTCTGGTAAATGAAACTGAAGAAGCTAAACTGGCTCAGATAGAAGTTTTACCACAAAACGAAATGGTAATTTACCCAGCACAAGGTGAAGAGAAAGCGCATGTAACTGTGTTCACTGATATTTCATGTGGTTACTGTCGTATGCTGCATAAAGAAGTGCCTGAATTAAATGAAATGGGTATTACTATTCGATATTTAGCTTTCCCTCGTGCAGGTATCGGTTCTGAGCCTTACCAACAAATGGTAAGTATTTGGTGTTCTGACGATCCTAACGAATGGATGACGCGTGCTAAATCTGGTCATAAAGTGCCACAAAATAACTGTGAAAACCCAATCGCTAAGCAATATGGTTTAGGTCAGTCTATTGGTGTGCGTGGAACTCCAAGCCTAGTTTTAAGTACGGGTGAATTTATCCCAGGTTATCTACCAGCGGCAGAGTTAGCGGCTAAATTGGGCTTATAGCCCTCTCTTTTTCTTCCTTTCTATGAAAGCCATTCATGCCAAGATGAATTAAGCGTTTTAGTCAGACAAACTGCCTGATTAGAACGCTGGCTTTGTCTGCTTCTGGCGTTATAATAGATTCAATTTTTTATCATAGATGTGCAATGACGCATCTAAATAACGTTAGCACTGTGGGGTACTATTTTGAAACCGGTAAAAGTCGGAATTTGTGGGTTGGGAACTGTGGGTTCCGGAAGTTTTAACATCCTTCGTAACAACGCAGAAGAAATTACACGACGTGTTGGCCGTAGCATTGAGATTGAGCAAGTGGGTGCTCGTCGTGATAATGCTTCTGTTGATACTTCTGGTGTAAATATTACCCGTGATATTTTTGATGTAGCGAACAATCCAGAAATCGATATTGTGATTGAGTTAATCGGTGGAACCACGGTAGCAAAAGACTTGGTATTAACTGCGATTGAAAATGGCAAACATGTGGTAACAGCTAACAAAGCTTTGATTGCAGAATATGGCAATGAAATCTTTGAAAAAGCACAAGCTAAAGGTGTAATGGTTGCTTTTGAGGCTGCTGTCGCTGGCGGCATGCCAATTATTAAAACAGTACGTGAAGGCTTGTCTGCCAATCGTATTGACTGGTTAGCTGGTATCATCAATGGTACTGGTAACTTCATCATGACTGAAATGAGTGAGAAAGGTCGTGCATTTGATGATGTACTAGCTGAAGCACAAGCGCTAGGTTATGCCGAAGCGGATCCAACTTTTGATGTTGAAGGTATTGATGCTGCACACAAACTGACTATCCTTGCTTCCATTGCTTTTGGTATTCCTCTGCAATTCGAACGCACTTACACTGAAGGTATTAGCCAGATCACAGCACAGGATGTGAGCTTTGCAAGCGAACTAGGGTATTACATTAAGCACCTTGGTATTGCTCGTCGCACTCAAAAAGGTGTTGAACTGAGAGTGCATCCAACTTTGATCTCTAAAAAGCAGTTATTAGCTAATGTAAATGGCGTAATGAATGCTGTTATGGTCCAAGGCGATGCTGTCGGACCTACTTTGACTTATGGTGCAGGTGCAGGTGCTTTACCAACAGGGTCTTCTGTTGTGGCTGATGTGATCGATGTGGCTCGTACATTAACGGCTGATCCTGATAATCGTGTTCCACATTTGGCTTTCCAAGCAAATGCTTTATCTGACCTAAAAGTTCTGCCAATTTCAGAAGTGGAATGTGGTTATTTCTTAAATATGACAATTCAGGATAGAGCAGGTGTTCTAGCGAACATTACTCAGCTTTTATCAGAAAACGGCATCAGCATTGAGTCTGTTATTCAGCGTGAGCGTGATGATATTGAACTTGTTTCGCTTGTTGTAATGACTCACACAGTGAAAGAATCAAATATGAATGCGGCGATTGCAGCAATCGAAGCCTTGCCTGATGTGGCGGGTAAAGTTCAGCGTATTCGTGTTGAGAGCTTAGCTTAAGTTACCAAGTGAATTGTCAGTTTAGTTTTATAGAGAAAAGATTATGAAATACATATCCACTCGTGGAGATGCACCAGCACTGTCATTTGGTGATGTTTTATTAGCGGGACTTGCTAATGATGGCGGCTTGTATGTGCCAGAAGAATTACCAAAATTTAGCCAAGAAGAAATTGCTTCTTGGGCTGACCTTAGTTACCAAGAGCTTGCATTTAAGGTGATGTCTCCTTTTGTTGCAGGTGAAATTCCAGATGATGAATTTCGTCGTATGATTGATGAAGCCTATGCAGGTTTTGATCATAAAGCGGTTGCGCCTATGGTGCAGACGGATAACAACGAATGGGTATTAGAGTTGTTCCGTGGCCCAACTTTGGCATTTAAAGATTTTGCTTTGCAGTTACTTGGCCGCTTGATGGATTATGTACTAAGTCAACGTAAAGAAGAATTGGTTATCCTTGGTGCTACCTCTGGTGATACAGGATCTGCTGCGATTGAAGGTTGTCGTCATTCTGATCACCTTAAAATCTTTATTTTGCATCCTTATCAGCGTGTTTCTGATGTCCAGCGCCGTCAAATGACAAGTGTTATCGATGATAATGTTTTCAATATTGCTGTGAAGGGTAATTTTGATGATTGTCAGGGCATGGTTAAAAACAGTTTTGCTGATCAGTCTTTCTTGAATGGCGGTAAACTTGGCGCGGTAAACTCAATCAACTGGGCGCGTATTATGGCTCAGATTGTTTATTACTTCTCCTCGGCTTTATCTGTTGGTGGGCCTCATCGTAAAGTGTCTTTCTCGGTACCGACAGGTAACTTTGGTGATATTTTTGCGGGTTACCTTGCTAAGCAAATGGGTTTGCCTGTTGATCAGCTTGTGGTTGCGACTAACCAAAACGATATTCTGCACCGTGTTATTGCTGAAAATGACATGAGTCGTCAGTCTTTGAATGTTACCTTATCGCCAAGTATGGATATCATGGTTTCAAGTAACTTTGAGCGTTTATTGTTTGATGCTCATGGTCGTGATGGTGAGTCTATTAAAGATCTGATGGCTCGCTTTAATCAAGGTGATGTGTCGCTAAGTGATGAAGCTTGGTCTTTTGTTAAGTCAAACTTCGACAGCTACAAAGTTGATGATGCACGTACTTGTGAGGTTATCAAACAAGTATTTGATGATACTCAATACCTACTAGATCCTCATACAGCAATTGGCTTAGATGCGGCACGTCATTGCTGGAAAGATAAGTCTGTGCCTATGATCACTTTGGCAACAGCTCATCCAGTTAAATTCCCTGAAGCGGTTGAAAAGGCAGGTTGTGAGTCACCTAAACTGCCAGACCATATGGCTGATTTGTTTGAGCGTGAAGAAGCTTATGAAGTGCTAGATAATAGCCTTGAAGATGTACAAGCTTTTGTTACTAAAAACATTTAATTAAATGTTTTATAAAGGCCTTACTCCATTCGAGTAAGGCCTTTTTTAATGCCTTACTAAAACGAAACATCCCCTTTTGTTACTTTCTTAAAGATAATGACACAGTTATGAATATCATTTTGTTAGACCCTACGCAGGCAATTGATGCCCATCGTTATCAGCTCGATTCTCGTCAAGCAGAACACCTAAATAAGGTGATTAAAGCTGAATCTGGCGACAAATTACGAGTCGGTATTATTAATGGGCTTATGGGGGAAGCGAAATATTTAGGGGAGAATAGTGAAGGGTTTGGTGAGGTTGAGATTATCCATTTAACGCAGCAAGCCCCAAAACCTTTGCCACTTACCTTAGTTTTAGCGCTGCCACGTCCCAATATGCTCAAGCGTACTTTGTTGAATATCAGTGCTATGGGGGTAAAAAAAATTATCCTGTTGAATTCAGCTAAAGTAGAGAAAAGTTATTGGCAATCACCTGTATTAAAGGCTGATAACTTACAGCGTATCTTGCTAGAGGGATTAGAGCAGGCGCGAGATACTCACTTGCCAGAGTTGCAAATGATGACCCGTTTTAGGCCTTATGTTGAAGACCTATTACCCAGAGAGATGGCCGGTAAGTTAGCTTTATTAGCCCACCCTTATCAAGCAGATGATTGTCCGATTAACCTCACTCAAGAAAGTATTCTCGCCATAGGGCCAGAGGGTGGTTGGAATGAGTTTGAAGTGAGTAAATGGCACGAAGCAGGCTTTAAAAGTGTACACCTTGGTGAGCGTATTTTGAAAGTAGAAACTGCTGTGCCTGTTTTATTATCCAGACTCTACCCTGCTTAACCTGATGGCAATTAAAGCTAACCAAAGACAATCGTTTTTTAGAGGAGTATTAAATGAGTAAGAAAATACTACACAGACCAGTTCTGGAAAGTCATCAAAGCTTCTCTTCAGCGATTCCTTTGACTATGCAGCGTATCTTACAGACACGAAATATTACTAATGAATCAGAGCTGGAATATCGATTGGCCAGCTTATTAAGGCCTAATGAGTTAATGGGGCTCATACCTGCGGTAACTATTTTGGCAGATGCAATTGAAGCTGGTGAAAAAATTCTAATCGTAGGTGACTTTGATGCAGATGGTGCGACAAGTACTAGTTTAGGGGTTTTAGCTATGCAAGCTATGGGGGCTATTGATCCAGAATTTTTAGTGCCAAACCGATTTGAATATGGCTATGGATTGACGCCAGAAATAGTTGAAGTAGCTCAAGAAAGTCAGCCTGCTGTGTTAGTGACTGTGGATAACGGTATTTCAAGTATTGAAGGGGTGAAAGTCGCCAAATCATATGGCATCAAAGTGGTGGTTACAGATCACCATTTGCCGGGCGATGAGTTACCAGAGGCAGATGCTATCGTAAACCCCAATCAACATGGGTGCGGTTTTGATAGTAAAGCGATGGCAGGTGTCGGTGTTATCTTTTATGTGATGAGTGGGCTTCGCGCAGAGCTTAAGGCGCGTCGCTGGTTTGAATTACAACATATCCCAGAGCCTCGAATGGCAGATTATTTAGATTTAGTTGCTTTAGGAACGGTAGCAGATGTGGTGCCGTTAGATGCGAATAATCGTATTTTGGTAAAGCAAGGCTTACAGCGTATTCAAGCGGGTCACGCACGCCCTGGTATATTGGCTTTATTAGAGGTTGCTAATCGCGATGTGAGTCAAATTAAAGCATCGGATTTGGGGTTTGCAGTCGGGCCAAGATTGAATGCGGCAGGGCGTTTGGATGATATGTCTCTAGGGATAGCTTGCTTGTTGACTTCTAATGTTCAGCAGGCAAAGCGTTTGGCGCAAGAGCTGGATCAGCTTAATCGCGAGCGTAAAGACATAGAGTCTGAAATGAAGCAGCAGGCTGAATTTGTGCTCGAAAAAATTGTAGCCGATGAGCAAGATTTACCGAATGGTATGTGCTTTTACGATGAAACTTGGCATCAAGGCGTGATTGGTATTCTAGCATCGCGTATGAAGGATAAGTGTTATCGACCTGTGATCGCCTTTGCCAAAGTGGATGATGAAGAAATAAAAGGCTCAGCACGTTCTATTCCTGGTTTACATATACGTGATGCTTTAGATTTATTGGCAAAACGACATCCTCATTTATTGAGTAAGTTTGGTGGTCACGCTATGGCTGCTGGAATGAGTATTAAAGAGAAGCATTATACGGAATTTGCGCAAGCTTTTGATGCCGTGGTGACTGAGCTAGTTAGTCCTAGTGATCTCGAAGATTGTTTATTGACTGATGGTGCGTTAAGAGCAGAAGACTTTAGCCTAAGTTTTGCTGAAATGATTCGTCAATGTGGGCCATGGGGGCAGATGTTTCCTGAGCCTGTCTTTGATGGTGTGTTTGATGTTATTCAACAGAGAATTGTAGGGCAAAAACATTTGAAGCTCTTGCTAAGGGAGCCAAATGAAGGCTTGTTGTTAGATGCTATCGTTTTCTTTATCGACTTAACGCTTTGGCCTAATAATACTGAGCAGGCCCGAGTTGTATTCAAGTTGGACATCAATGAATTTAGAGGGCAGCGTAATATTCAATTGTTAGTGGATTATATAGAGGCAGTTTAACAATCTATTGATTTGAGGTCTGACAATAATTCCTAAGGAATATCTGTTTGATTATGCAGTAAGCTGCCTATTCGAGCCGATTCTAAGGTACAATAGCTTACCCTAAATCACGATCTACTTACTGTTGGAGTTAATTCATGACTGCATTGGTTCTTGATGGCAAATTATGTGCTGAAGAAACCGAAACCCGTCTAAAAGCTCAAGTTACTGAGCTTAAGAAACGTACTGGTGGAACCCCTATCTTGGCGACAATTTTGGTTGGTGGCGATCCTGCGTCAGCAACTTACGTTAAGATGAAAGGTAACGCTTGTCGCCGAGTTGGAATGGACTCTATGGCAATTGAGCTGCCTGAAGAGACGTCTACAAACCAGCTTCTTGCTACTATCAAAGAGCTGAATGAAAACTCAGATGTACATGGCATTTTGTTACAACACCCTGTTCCACCTCAAATTAATGAGCGTCTATGCTTCGATGAAATTGCTGCGCATAAAGATGTTGATGGCGTGACCTGCCTAGGCTTTGGTCGCATGGCGATGCAAGAGCCTGCATACGGTTCTGCAACACCTGCTGGCATCATGCGCTTATTAGAGCATTATGATATTGATTTAGCTGGTAAGCATGTTGTCGTTGTTGGTCGTAGCCCAATTTTAGGTAAACCTATGGCTATGATGATGCTCAATGCAAATGCGACAGTGACAATTTGTCATTCTCGTACTCAAGATCTACCTAGCTTTGTGAAACAAGCCGATGTCATTGTTGGTGCTGTTGGTAAGCCTGAGCTTATTAAAGCTGATTGGATCAAGGATGGCGCTGTTGTTGTTGATGCAGGTTATCACCCAGGTGGTATTGGTGATATCGAACTAGGACCTTTAGTTGATAGAGTTTCTGCTTATACTCCAGTTCCTGGTGGCGTTGGTCCAATGACAATTAATACACTTATCTTGCAAACGCTTGAGTCTGGTTTAAAGCAGTTAAATAATTAAATCAGCGAAAGAGGGAGCGCTTATAGGCGAGTTGCTCTCTCTTTGTGGTTGTTATGATGATTGCAATTCATCAAATTGATGCCATATAGAGTAATAAGATTAGAAATATAGCTAAGCCGCATCAAAAGTGCGGCTTACTTGTAAGTAAGCATAGGTTTTACTTATCGAATTAATAACAGTTAAGGGTTAGGGGTTTTCATGTCGACTGAAATGCTTAAAGATGCATTAGATTTTGATCTTATTGCGGATGTGTTTGTAACTGAGTCTATTGGGGCTTCACCAGCAGAATTGCATGGTCAATTATGTGGTTATCTCGCCTCTGGTGTGACTTTATTATTAGAAGATTGGATCGCTATGGTGGTTGAGTTTTGTGATATTGAAAGTTGGAAGGAAGAAGCAAGTCGAGATGCCATTGTCGAGCTCTATACCGCAACTCAAGCATTATTTGCCAATGGCGAGTATGCATTGGACCCTGTTATAGCAGATGAAGATTCAAGTCTAAGTGATCGTGGTGTTACTTTGGCAGAATGGGCGCATGGCTTCTTAGCGGGTTATGGCTTGTCAGGGCAAAAACAGAATTTGTCTGATGATACGACACAAGTATTGCGTGATTTTGCCAACCTATCTGGTATGAAAGGTGAGATGCGTGAGTTAGAAGACAGTAATGACAATGAGAAAGACCTTACTGAGCTGATTGAATATGCCAGACTGTCTGCCATGATGCTGTATTCAGAGCACCATGAAGTGCAGCCGCAAGATAAAAATAATCAAACAAAGATACATTAAGTCTAAATTGAACTTAGTGTATAGCAGCAAATAAATGCTGCTTTTTATTGTTTCTATTATCCATCTAATTTGAGAGGTGAAAATGAATTTGCCGATTGCCAACTTCCAAGCTCGTCGTCAATTATTACAAGCAAAATTACCAGAAGGATTTGTTGCCATTGTGCGTGCAGGTGAGTTATGTGCTCGTAACAGTGATTGTGATTTTGAATTTCGACCGAATAGCCATTTCTTTTATTTGACTGGTTATGCAGAGCCTGGTGCTTACGTATTGATTAACAAAACACAATCTATCTTATTTAATCTACCAAAAGATCCTGAGAAGGAACAATGGGATGGATTTCGTCATGGGGTTCAAGGTGCTGTTGAAAACTTTGCGTTTGATAAGGCTTTCCCTTTAGACGATATGGATGAGCAAATCATTAGCTTATTAGATGGTAGTCAGTCAGTTTGGTTTGATTTCTCTGATGATGTTTTACAGCAGCAAATAGTAAGCTGGCAACAAACCTTGGCTAAGAAAGTAAGGCAAGGTGCGCAAGCCCCTGCTCAGTTTAATCAGTTAGCAAGTCTTCTAGGTGAGATGCGTTTGATCAAGGACGCTGAAGAAATTGCCTTAATGGAAAAGGCTGCACAAATCAGTGTCAAAGCACATCGGTTAGCTATGCAAACTGTGAAACCTGGTATGAAGGAATATGAGCTAGAAGCTGAGCTGAATTATTGCTTTATGAAATCAGGCTCAAGAACGCCCGCTTACAATAATATTGTTGCTTCTGGTAGTAATGCTTGTACCTTGCATTACATAGAAAATAACGCAGAGATCAAGGATGGTGATCTAGTCTTAATTGATGCGGGTTGTGAGCTAGGGTTTTATGCGTCTGATATTACTCGCACCTTCCCTGCCAATGGTAAGTTCTCTGAGCCACAAGCAGCACTCTATAATCTAGTATTAAAAGCGCAAAAAGAAGCGATTGATGCTGTCGTTGTAGGCTCTAAATACACCGACTTTCATGATGTAGCTGTGCGTGTATTAAGCCAAGGCCTGATTGAGCTTGGGCTACTGCAAGGTGAATTAGAAAGCGTGATAGAGGATAAAGCCTATCGCGATTTTTATATGCATAATACCGGCCATTGGATTGGCATGGATGTACATGATGTAGGGGCTTATAAAGTTGAAGCTGAATCACGTCCACTTGTTCCAGGTATGGTAGTTACAGTAGAGCCTGGTTTGTATGTCTCAAAGGGCAATATGCAAGTTGATGAAAAGTGGCGTGGCATTGGTATACGTATTGAAGATGATGTACTAGTGTCTGAATCTGGCCCTGTTATTCTGACTCACGGGCTTGTTCGTGATATTGATGAAATTGAAGCCTTGATGCAGAAGCACTAATTTTAAAATTGAATAAATTGGGTAGGAGATTGGCCTAATGACAGCAGATATCTTAATTGTTGGTGGTGGCCTAGTGGGCGCATCCTTTGCGCTAGCTTTAGCAAGTCATAACCGAGAGTTAAACATTTGTATGGTGGAGTCTATAGAGGCTTCATCGGAATCTCAGCCAAGCTTTGATGATAGGTCGACAGTCTTAAGTAAATCCAGTGCGAATATTTTTGCTGATATGGGAATTTGGCCTCATTTAGCCAATCTGGTAGCACCTATCCAACATATTCATACATCAGAAAAGAGGCAGTTTGGAATGTCTCGGCTCCATGCTACTGACTATGATGTTGAGGCTATGGGTTACGTTGTGGATAACAAAGGCCTAGGTACACAGCTTTATTCACAATTAAAAGCCTTTTCTAATGTACAAATACTGTCTCCCGCTAAAGTAACGAATTTAAATGCCAAAGCTGACTATTATCAGGCAAGTGTTTTAGATTTGGACTCTGGTGTTGCTGCTGACTATCAAGTTAAATTGGTTGTTATGTGTGATGGTGGTCGTTCTGACTTAGCCAAACAGTTGGACTTGACTCATCAAGTAAAAACGTATGATCAAGCAGCACTTATTGCCAATATTGAGTTGCAAAAGCCTCATCAAGGTTGGGCTTATGAGCGTTTTGCTAAAGAAGGTCCGATTGCCATGTTACCTTTGCCTAATTTTCATGGAAGAGACAGATCAGCGCTTGTCTGGACTACATCTATGTCATCCTTAGATGAGAGAATGGCTCTGTCTGACGCGGACTTTTTATCTGAATTACAGGCTGAATTCGGGCATAGATTAGGCCGTTTTAAAGCGGTTGGAGAAAGAACCTATTACCCGCTCAAAATACAAAAAGCCAATGAGTTTGTTCGCTCCCGTTTGGCTATCTTAGGTAATGCGGCTTACACACTTCACCCAGTTGCAGGTCAAGGGTTTAATCTTGCTTTAAGAGGTGTTGCATTACTTGCCCATAATGTCTTGTCGAGTCTAGCTAAGGGTGCAGATATCGGGGCGCTTTCAAACTTAAATCAATTCGCTATTGAGCAAGATAAAGATGCCAAACGCATTCAAACGGCTAGTCATGGTTTAGTATCTGTTTTTGCTGCTCAAAACCTTCCTATTCGTTTTTCTCGTAATTTAGTTAATTTAGCGCTAGATCACTGTCCACTTGCTAAGGGAAGCTTTGCCCGTGCAGCAATGGGGCTGGATGTACATAAGCCCACCATACGAATTTGAATGAGCTGGCGAGTAACAATTTAATAAGGTGAGATAATGAAAAAGTCTTATGACGTAATTTTGGTCGGGGCTGGCATGGTCGGAGCTCTAGCTGCAAACCTTCTTGCCCAGCAGGGCTTTATCGTAGCACTGGTGGATAAAGGAAATGGTCAGTGCCAATTATCCGAGTTTCCTTATTATGATTCTAGGGTCAGCGCCATCTCACGTCATTCTCAAGCACTTATCGAAAAGAGTGGTGCTTGGCAGTTAATGGATGCTAAACGTTTGACTCCCTATCACCAAATGAAAGTTTGGGATGGGCTAGGTACAGGTGAAATTGCTTTTAGTTGTGATGATGTACATTTAAGGGAACTCGGTCACCTAGTTGAAAATCAGGTGCTGAATCAAGCTTTGCTAACCCAGTTAGAAAGCCATCATAAACAGGTTGATTGTTTTTATGCCGCTTCTGTTAGTCAGTATCAAAAACACGAATTGGGTGTGCAGGTAAGTTTAGACGATGGGAAAACCATATCTGGACAGTTATTAATCGCCGCGGATGGTGCAAATTCTTTAATGCGCGCTCAAGCACAAATTGAGACGAAAGAATGGGATTATCAACATAACGCGATTGTCGCGACAATTGAGCTAAATAAAAGTCATGAAAATACCGCATGGCAAAGTTTTGGTGAAGAAGGCATTTTAGCAATATTGCCTATGCCTAATTTTGAAGGCCGTCATTTTGCATCAATTGTTTGGTCTGTTCCTCCCAATGAAGCAGAAGCCTTATTATTACTCAGTCCAGAGATGTTTTGTCAGCGTTTGAATTATGCAATCTCGAATGAGTTTGAGGTGTTAAGTCTCATTAGTAAGCCTATTTCTATTCCTTTAAGGCAAAGGCATGCTTTGCAATATGCACAGTCTGGTGTTGCGTTAATTGGTGATGCGGCTCACACCATACACCCTCTCGCAGGCCAAGGTGCAAATTTAGGTTTTGCGGATGCTGGCGCTTTGGTTGATGTTTTGAGTAAAGCAAAGGAAAGAGGCGAATCCTTATCTAATGACAGAGTGTTAAGGCGATACCAAAGAGCCAGAATGTCTGACAATATCCGTATGTCTGCCAGTATGGAATTTTTTAAGCGCTTATATGAAACACAATACCCTTTAGCTGTTTTTGCTCGAAATAAGGGAATGGGCTGGATGAATAATCAAAGACTTGTTAAAAATCATATCATTAGTTTGGCACTGGGCTGATATGTGATTTTCTTGCAAAATAACTGTCAATTATATGAAAAGTGGTTGTGTGACTTTTGTAAGCTTTAAGTGAAATTTTATTAAACAGAAATGATAACGACTAGCATTTTCATTATGGATGCGCTACTTTATGGCGGTTCACTTTTCTCATCGCTAACTTGTTGAGTAAGTACATTTAATTCTTTGTGTCAGAGGCCATCATGTCATTCAAACCTTTTGCTCTTGCTACACTTGTTACTTCTATCGGTTCTAGTGCTGTTTTCGCCGGTGAAGTCTATAACGAATTTCCAGTGACTGTTGCAGGTTACCAAGGTAGTGCAACTTCATCTGTGTCTTATAGCGGTCAAGCTGCGAGACACGTTATCCATAATTCTTTAAAAAAGACTATTTCTAAAGGACAAGGTAAGCAGGATGCTGATCAAGCCGCTAAATTAGCGCTTTATTTTGAAGCAAAGGATGCTGACAGAGCCATTTTAGACCCTGTATCTAAAGAGGGTTTTGCAATTAAGCAAACTACTGTTGGTGAAATCTCTAAAGGCAAGAATCTATCTTCAAAGGCTTATAAAGGTGCTGTAACTGCTTGGCCAGGTAATATGACTGGTCAAGAAGTGCTAGAAGATATGATAGCTAAAGCCGCTAAGGTGAAAGGTGGTTTTGATCCTGTAAATGGCTACGACTATACTCAGCTAATTTCTAAATTCACCATGGGGGCGGTTTTCTATAACCAAGCTGTAGATGGCTATTTAGACGAAAAACTAAATAACAGCAAAAAAACCAATGATAAAGCTTACAAAGAAGGGGCTGCATACTCTGCAAAAGAGCATTATTGGGATGAAGCTTTTGGTTATTTCGGTGCACCAGCTCACGCTCTAACACTAGATGCTAAAAGTTTGTACGGTATTGCTAAGAAAGACCCTAAGTATTTCTCAGCAGCTGATTATAACAAAGATGGTGTTGTCGATCTTAAAACCGAAATGGTTTATGCGCACGCATACTATGCTGCCGGTTCTGATAAATCAGGCAAAACTAACTACCTAAATAACATCGTTAGTGCATTCTACGATGGCCGTGCATTAATTCATGACGCTCAGGGTACTAAACTTGACCAAGCTCAGATGGCTAAGCTAAATGATTATGTGAATACTATTCGCGTAAACTGGCAGCAAGTGATTGCAGAAGCTGCGTTTAAATATGCTGGTTCTGTGTATAAAGACCTTGATAAGTTAAGTGTAATCCAAGAAGCAAATGGTGATGTGACTAAAGCATACCGTGCTTATGCAAAACATTGGGGTGAGCTAAAAGGTTTTGCTATGGCATTACAAGTTGGCGGTGAAGATCTAGGTGAAACAGCGGTTAAATTGAATCGCTTAACTGGTTTTAGCCCAGTATTGCTTGGTGATACACAAGTGATTGCTCGTAATGTTAAAGGTGAGTTTGTACAGTCTTCAAGCATTTCAATGGAAGAGTACAAATTACACATGATGAAGATTCAGTTGCTATTGGCTGAGCGCTTTAACCTGAAAGCTCGTTCAAATGATGTTCTTGCGGGTATGGATGAGTTAGCAGCTAAACTTAGCTCTTCAACTTCTATCGAAAACGACTAATAGCCATTAGTTGTTTATCTTAGTTAGTCTATTTAAGGCTAACTAAGAGAGTATGAGATTATGCTGTAATGGAAGTATTCTGGAATGAGTATTGGCAAACACTTTTTGGGGGTCTAATTAGCCCTCAAAAGAGAGTGTCATTAGCTTATTTAGTAAGTGCTTTCATTATAGCGATTTTATGTTTAACCCTTTTTAGTAAGCTTTCCATAAAAAACGCTCTGCGTCATGTCTTTCAGGCCAAAGTTTGGCTATCAGCAACTGCATTTGCTGACTATAAAACCTTAGTCATTAATGCCTTTGTTCTTAAGTTAATCTCACCTTTTTTATTAGCTAAGATGCTGGTTGCTATCTGGTTGTTTGAGCAATGGCATTGGTTAATGCCTGATAAACTTGAGGCGAATATTTGGCCAACCTGGTTGGTCGTGCTCTGCTTCACGATTTTTCAGTTTGTGTTAGATGACTTTTGTCGATTTTATCTGCATAGATTGATGCACAAATGGCAATTTTTATGGGCTTTTCATCAGGTACATCATTCCGCAACAGAGCTAAATCCTTTTACTGTGTTTAGAACGCATCCAGTAGAGTCTGTGCTCTTCTCTTTACGTTCAACGTTAAGCCAAGGCTTTTCAATTGCCTTGTTCTTTTATTTATTCCCTAATCAAGTGGATATTTACATGGTATTGGGTGTGAATGTCGTGATTTTTGCTTTTAATCTTCTAGGGGCTAATTTGCGTCATTCGAATGTGATGCTTTGTTACCCTCATTGGCTTGAGAAAGTTTTAATTTCGCCTGCTCAACATCAAATTCATCACTCTGTGGCGAGAGAGCATTGGGATAAGAATTTTGGTGTCGTGTTAGCCTGTTGGGATAAGTGGTTTAAG
Organism: Marinomonas sp. SBI8L; assembly: GCF_001624705.1. GTDB lineage: Bacteria > Pseudomonadota > Gammaproteobacteria > Pseudomonadales > Marinomonadaceae > Marinomonas. Next base: position 37,975 of record NZ_JSEO01000005.1, on the reverse strand, counting down.
AGCTTGCATCATTCCGATCCAACTCAAACGCTTAAATTTGGATTGGGCTCGAATACAGGAAAGAATCATAATTCTCTACTTGCTTTGTATCTATTGCCTTTTTTGCAATCAGCTCGCTTTCTATGTATTGAACCTTGTCAATTAGTGGTTAAAAAACTGAAGGTGGTATTAGAAAAGCGTAGGGTTTAAATATAAATGGTAATTGATTTCATTTATAATCAATTTAATATTTTCAAGATTTTTTATCAGGATAAATACGGCGACACTTTATATGTTAAATTTTAATTCTAAAACACTTGTTACCAAACTTGCTCGTCCTCATTTAAAGCTTTCTTCTATCTTGTCTTTTATTTTAGCTTCAGGCCTATCTTTACCTGTTATAGCTGACGAAGAAGTGAATGTTTACTCCGCTCGTAAAGAAGCTCTAATCAAACCTATGCTTGATCGTTTCGAAGAGGAATCAGGTGTCGCAGTCAACTTAATTACAGGTTCTGCCGATGCTTTATTAAGACGTTTACAAGTTGAAGGTGAATATAGCCCTGCGGATATATTTATTACTGTAGATGCCGGTCGTTTACATAGAGCAAAAAAAGCGGGTGTATTACAGCCGTTTCAAACTGCAAAAATAGATGAGCTCGTTCCTGAGCATCTGCGTGATAGTGATGATTACTGGTACAGCTTGTCACAGCGCTCACGCACTATTTTTTATGCTAAAGATAAAGTGACACCTGAGCAGCTATCTAGTTATGAAGCGTTAGCAGATAGTGAGTGGAAAGGCCGTATTTGTGTCCGCTCATCAGGAAATATCTATAATCAATCTTTGGTTGCTTCTATGATAGAAGTGAATGGCGCAAAGGCGACCCAAGAGTGGGTGAAAGGTTTGATGGCTAATTTGGCTCGACCTCCTTTTGGTGGTGATACAGACTTATTGAAAGCTGTAGCCACAGGCGTTTGTGATGTAACCATTGCTAACACTTATTACTTTGGTCGTATGATGAAGAGTGATAATGCATTAGATCAATTAGTGGCAGAAAAAGTTGGTGTGTTTTGGGCTAACCAAGCAGAATCAGATCGTGGTGTACATATGAATGTGAGTGGTGCGGGTATTACTGCAGCATCAGTCAATAAAGACAGCGCAATTAAATTAATTGAATTTTTATTATCTAATGAAGCCCAAACTTGGTACGCAGATGTGAACAACGAATATCCAGTTGTTGATGGTATTGCACCTCCTGTAAATCTAGCAAGCTTCGGTGACTTTAGAACGGATAAAATTAGCCTAACAAAGTTGGGTGATAATAATTTAGAGGCGGTTAAAATTATGGATGCAGCGGGTTGGAAGTAACCTGCTACTCTGTATTTAATGCTTTAACTAAACAGAATAAGTAGAAAGGAATGATGTTGGATTTGGCCAAAAGAATGACCTTATTTCGACCAAATTGGTTGATGCTTATTTCTGTTGCGGTTGCACTTCTGTTGGCTTTGCCTGTTTTGGTTATCTTGACCAATGTCCTCACAGGTCAAGCCAATGTTTGGCAGCATCTTATTGATACTGTCCTAACTGACTATATTTCTAGTTCCTTATTATTAATGTTGGGTGTCGGTGCAGGCAGCCTTTTGCTAGGTGTACCAACCGCTTGGTTAACAAGTGTGTGTCGTTTTCCTGGGCATAAATGGCTAGCTTGGGCTTTGCTATTACCCTTGGCAGTACCAGCTTATATTATTGCTTATACCTATACTGGTTTATTAGATTTTGCTGGCCCTGTTCAAACCCTCATTCGTGATCTAACAGGTTTATCTTACGGGGAGTATTGGTTTTTCGAAGTGCGTTCTCTGCCCGGTGCAATTGTGATGTTATCACTTGTGCTTTATCCCTATGTTTATCTCATGTCTCGGGCTGCATTTTTAGAACAATCGGCAAATACATTAGAAGTAAGCCGCTCTTTAGGGTATAGCCATACTCGCTCGTTTTTTAAGCTCGCCTTACCTTTAGCAAGACCTGCCATTGTTGCAGGTGTGACACTAGCCTTGATGGAAACCTTAGCCGATTACGGCACGGTTAAATACTTTGGGGTCGCCAGTTTTACCACGGGTATTATGCGTACCTTTAATGGTTTTGGTGATGCGGCTGCGGCATCTCAATTAGCCTCAGTGCTCTTGTTATTCGTTACTTGCCTTATTTTGTTAGAACGCTATTCAAGACGCCGTATTAGTTATCACTCTTCAGGTATTCGTAAGGCATCTAACCGTAAAATTGAGTTGAATAAGAAGCAAGGTGTACTCGCAGCGCTGGTGTGCTTTTTACCTGTCTTTTTAGGTTTTATTGTGCCGGGATTGCAGCTAACTTACTGGGCTATTTTTAGTTCAGAAGGAATAGATTCTTCATTTATTCAACTGGCTTGGAACTCCTTGTATCTTGCTGCGTTAGCCGCATTGATTGCGGTAGTTTTAGCACTTATATTAGCTTATGCAAGCCGTTTGAATAAGCGTAAAGCGGTGCAAGCTTCTGTTACTGTCGCTGGGTTAGGATACGCTTTGCCGGGTACTATTATCGCAATTGGCATTATTATCCCATTTGCATGGTTAGATCATAAGATTATCGCTTGGGTTCAAGAGGTATTCGAGGTGAGATTTGGTCTGATTCTATCCGGTACCTTGTTTGCGCTTTTATTCGCTTATACTGTTCGATTTATGGCAGTTTCGCTTGGTGCTGTTCAAAGTGGGTTGGGTAAAATTACCCCTAGTTTAGATGCTGCGGGACGCTCTTTAGGTTATAAGCCTATGGATGTGTTACGTAAAATACATCTACCTTTGATGAAGAGTTCGGTATTAACGGCATTATTGATTGTCTTTGTTGATGTATTGAAAGAGCTACCAGCCACTTTAATATTAAGGCCGTTCAACTTTAATACTTTGGCTGTTAGGGCGTTTGAGCTTGCCTCAGATGAGCGATTAGCTGATGCTGCACCTGCTTCCTTAATGATAGTGTTGGTGGGTTTAGTTCCTGTTATTCTTCTGAGTCGTTCGATTGGCTCAGGTCAAGCACATTAACCTTGAGTACGTTTTAAGTGAGAGATATGACTTCATTACCACCTGCTCATATGTTGACAGATTTAGATATTAAGAATGTATCTGTTTCCTATGATGATAAGGCCATTATTCAAGGCGTTAACTTTAAGCTAGTCGCTGGGCAAATTGGCTGTTTGTTGGGGCCGAGTGGCTGTGGTAAGTCAACTTTGTTAAGAGCTATTGCGGGCTTTGAGCAAGTCTCTGCAGGGACGATAGAATTAGATGGTAAGGTGTTATCTGAGCCAGGTTCTTTGATTAACCCTGAGCAAAGAAATATCGGCATGGTGTTTCAAGATGTCGCTTTATTTCCACACTTAACCATTAGTCAGAATATTGAATTTGGTATTCAGCATTGGAGTAAATCCGAGCGTCAGCAGCGTACAGAGCACTTATTAAAATTAGTTGGCTTGAGTGGATTTGAAACTAGGTATCCAAGTTCTCTGTCGGGTGGTCAACAACAGCGTATTGCACTGGCACGTGCTATGGCGCCTAAACCTAAACTCTTGTTAATGGACGAGCCCTTTTCTGGTTTGGATGCCAAGTTAAGAGAAGAGTTAGTGCCTGATGTAAGGGCAATTCTCTTAGCTGAAAAAATGAGCGCGATTTTAGTTTCTCATGATCAAATGGAAGCCTTTGCGATGGCTGATCAGATTGCTGTCATGAGTGAAGGACAAATTCATCAATTAGATACGGCTTATCAGATTTACCATAAGCCAGCGACAAGATTTGTTGCGAGCTTTATCGGACATGGGGATCTGTTACCTTCAAAAGTGTGTGGCTCAAACTGTGTGGTTTCAGATTTAGGTGAAATCAAAGGTAAAACCGATCATGGCTTTAAAGCAGATGAAGAGATTGACTTGTTAATTCGCCCTGATGATATCCTGCATGATGATGATAGTGAGTTTATGGGGGAGATAGTCAGTAAGTGGTTTAGAGGTTCTCACTTTTTATATAGAGTGCGTTTAGCGTCGGGCAAAGTCGTATATTGCTTTGCATCTTCGCACCATAATCATTGTGTTGGTCAGTCAATTGGTTTGTCTGTGCATTTGGACCATTTGGTGTTATTTCCAAGAGAGTCTTAGTTCGATTTAAAGTATGTAAAAAAGCAAAAAAAGGAAGCGTATTAGCTTCCTTTTTTTATATTTGATACATCTGCTTTGCCAAGTTTAGGTTAACTAACGCCAACACCTTGCTCATGGCAAACTTCAATAATCCCTTCAAAGTCATATGGGGTTAACTCTAAATGCTCTAGGCAATAATGGCCGACTTTCTCCCATTCATGGTCAAATTGTGCATTACCTACTAGTTTATAAGTGCTGCAAATATGTTCTGCCATTTTTAAGATAGACGCAAAGGTTAGCGTTTTTGTATCACCAGCAATACGTTCGCCAAAAAGCTTTTCAAGTCTGTGTTGATGAGCGATTACATGGGAGCAGGTCTTAGGTAGGCCCCAAGATTTAGCAAGGTAATAACCTATTACAGAGTGGTTTGTCTTGAAGTGTTTGTTTTCTAGGTTAGTCAGTTGGAAGTCTGGATCGTTATAACCTTCTTCTAATACTGGCTGATAACCTTTGAAACGCTGCATCATAAGAGGAATACCAGCATTATGAAAAAGGCCTAATGCATAACATTCATCTTGATACTTAAAGCCAATTTGTTTAGCGATACTTGAGCAGACTGCCGCCACATCCATGGCATTGTCCCAAAAGCTGTGTAACGAAGCGATAGAGTCATCTGAAAGCTCACTTTTAACCGCTAATGCATTGATGATATTCGCCACACTATTAATACCAAGCATCATAACGGCTTGCTTAATAGAGGTGATTTTTCTTTGTAAACCAAAAAATGCTGAGTTTACAAATTTCAGCATGGCAGCGGAAAGGCCAACATCTTGTGAAATAATTTGGGCGATTCTATCCATGTCAGGCTCTGGCATGGCTTGTTCCATATGAAGATCGACCATCACCTGAGGTTGTGGTGGTATGGTGATGCCTTGGAGTACACGTTTTAATTGGTCTGTGCTTAGGTCGGAAGACATGACTACTCGATAAAATTTACAGGATAATGTCAGTATGAAAACGCTACAAAATGGGCGCAGCAAAGAATAATAGAAAATTAATCGTACGAAAACGATTAGAATGCCGCAAAATCATAGCAAAATCTAGCCCAGTAATTATAATGCTTTTTTCTCTTTCGTGGATGATTATTTTGAGTGTAATACGACTAAAAGGCCAAGCGGACAGACGTTTAAGAGCAGGCCATCAATGGATTTACAGTAATGAAGTAAATACAGATGCTACGCCTTTGAAACAGTTTACCGCTGGTGATCAGGTAGTAGTCGAAGCAGCTAATGGCAAGCCATTAGGAATAGCTATGATTAATCCAAGTACCTTGATTTGTGGCCGTTTGATTAGTCGTGACCTTAAATCGCCTATGGATAAGTCTCTAGTTGTGCATCGCTTAAAAATTGCTTTGTCATTGAGAGAGTCTGTTTACCCAGCCCCATATTATCGTCTTGTTTTTGGCGATTCTGATGGCCTTTCAGGTCTAGTTGTTGATCGTTTTGCTGATATTTTAGTGGTACAAATTTCGACGGCTGGTATGGAACGCATTAAAGAAGAGATAGTGACAGCCTTGCAAGAAGTGATTAAACCTTCAGCTATCTTGATGAAAAATGATGGCAAGATGCGCGATGTGGAGGGTCTAAACTCTTATGTAGAAGAAGCCTTTGGCACCGTGCCTGAAGTTGTTTACCTGCAAGAAAATGATGTTTTGTTTGAAGCGCCTGTTTGGGACGGCCAAAAAACAGGTTGGTTCTATGATCACAGAGAGAACCGCAAAACCTTGCAAACCTTTAGCCCTGGGAAACGTGTGCTAGATGTATTTTCTTATGTCGGTGGATGGGGTGTGCAGGCGGCTTCTGCTGGTGCGACTGATGTGACCTTTATTGACGCTTCTGAAAAAGCATTAGGTCATGTAGAAAGTAATCTGACGATGAACCAGTACGAAGGTAATGCTAACTTGATGCAAGGGGATGCTTTCGAGTCTATGCAATCTCTGATTGATGATAAACAAAGGTTTGATGTGGTTGTGATAGATCCGCCAGCTTTTATTACTCGTCGTAAAGATACTAAATCAGGTGAGAGTGCCTACTACAGAGCAAATCAGCTTGCGATGCGTTTGGTAGCAAAAGGCGGCACCTTGGTGACGGCATCTTGCTCAATGCATTTAAAAGAAGAGAAATTACATGAGATTGTTCGTAGTAACTCTCGTTCACTAGAACGTTTTTCTCAGCTAATTTATCGTGGAACTCAAGCGCCAGATCATCCAGTTCATGCATCAATTGAAGAGACAGAATACCTAAAAGCACTTTTCTATCGTGTCCATAATAATATGGGGCTTTGATAGTCAGGCGTAACATATAAAAAGGCAGCTTAGGCTGCCTTTTTATATGTTATTGATATTAATCTCGTAACGAAATGTGTTGCCAGTTTCTTTGTTCAGCAAGCTGGCTAAGTTTGTCATCACCATCAACAACAATCGGCTGGCTAACCAATTCGAGCAGAGGTAGATCGTTATGAGAATCACTATAAAAATAGCTGCCTTCCAGCGTATGGCCTGTTTCTTTAAGCCAAGCATTTAACCTTGTAACTTTGCCTTCCTGAAAGCTTGGAATCCCCGTGACTTTACCCGTATAGCGATCTTCGATGATCTCTGGCATAGGTGCAATAAGGTGATCCATACCAAAATATTGACTGATCGGGCCTGTTACAAATTCATTAGTGGCCGTGATTATCATCAAGAAATGGCCTTTTTCTTTATGCTCTTGAACCAGCTTTAGGGCTTTTTCTTGCATCATAGGCATGATCTTTTTAGCCATAAAGGCATTATGTAAATCTTCAAGTTGAGCCTGATTGAATTGGGTTAATGGGGCTAAGCTAAAGGCTAAGTATTCATGAATATCTAGGCCACCTGATAGGTAATCTTGATAGAATTTATCATTAGCTGTTTTATATGTATCAGCATCAACTATGCCTTCTTCTACTAAAAACTGCCCCCAATTGTAGTCACTATCACCCGAGAGTAGGGTGCCGTCTAGATCAAAAATTGCCAGTGTCACAGGACTTCCTCAATACATGATTTTGCCTGAAAGTATACCTTTAGTGAGAATAATTAACAGCGGTTCGATTTGTGAAGAAGGGGGAAATATGGAACAATGGCGTAATTTATTTTAACTTTCGAAAGAACGATTTTAAAAGGTAATAGCTCGTGATTGATGCGGACGGATATAGACCGAATGTGGGCATCATACTGATGAACGAGCGTGGCCAACTTCTTTGGGCTCGACGAATTGGACAAAATGCTTGGCAGTTTCCACAAGGTGGGATTAAGCATGATGAAACGCCGGAAGAGGCGCTTTTTCGTGAACTCAAAGAAGAGGTGGGGTTAGAGCCTCATCAAGTAGAAATCATCGGGAAAACCCGAGGTTGGTTACGTTACCGTTTGCCAAAACGTATGTTGAGGCACAATAGTAAGCCGCTTTGTATCGGCCAGAAACAAAAGTGGTATTTGTTATCCATACGCTGTGCTGATGCTTGTGTATGTGTAGATTCAGCAGACTGTCCAGAGTTCGACGGTTGGCGCTGGGTTAGTTATTGGTACCCTTTAGGGCAAGTTGTGGCATTTAAAAAAGATGTGTATCGACGGGCGCTAAAAGAGCTTATTCCTAACGCTCATAAAAGGTTAAAGAAACTCGATAAATCCGTGGCCTAACGGATTTTTGCTTGTAAGGAAAGCTATGCTAGGTTTGCTCAGACGTATTACACAGGAAGTAACAGCGGCTCAGTCGCTGCCTGCTGCACTGGACATCATTGTTCGTCGTGTACGACGCGCTATGCGCGCCGAAGTTTGCTCTATCTACCTAGTTGATCCTAACTCTCAAGATTATATTTTGATGGCAACTCGGGGCTTAAACTCCGAGGTAGCGGGACAAGCAAGTCTTAAACCTGATGAAGGTCTTGTTAGTTTAGTTGGGCGTCGTGCTGAGCCTGTTAACTTAGAAGATGCCCACTCTCACCCTTCGTTTCATTATTTGAAAGGTACAGGGGAAGAGAGATATCAATCCTTCCTAGGTGTTCCTATCATTCACCATCGCCAAGTACTTGGTGTATTGGTTGTGCAGCATGAAGATAAGCGTCGCTTTGATGAAGGTGAAGAAGCCTTTTTAATTACCTTGTCGGCTCAGTTAGCAGGTGTTATTGCGCATGCTGAAGCAACTGGGGCTATGACAAGCTTAAACTCAAATGCGAAGCCAGAGGGTGATCTTAGATATAAAGGGATTGCTGGAAGCTCTGGTGTTGCCATTGCTAAAGCAATTGTTGTGTATCCGCCTGCGGATCTTAATGTTATACCGGATCGCAAGATTGATGACATTGAGGCTGAATTAAGTGCTTTTAATGCCGCTTTATTAGCTGTTCGAAAAGACATCAAAAAAGCAGGGAATAGACTTTCTAAGCATCTTTCAAGTGATGAAAAAGCCTTGTTTGATGTTTACCTGAAAATGCTAGACGACAATGCCCTTGCTTACGAAATAGAGCAAAAGGTTCGAGGGGGCAATTGGGCTCAGGGTGCTTTACGTGAAGTTATCCAATTCCATATTTCCCACTTTGATCGTATGGATGACCCTTACTTAAGAGAAAGAGCGTCTGACTTACGTGATTTAGGGCGACGTATTCTGTCGCATTTACAGGAAAATGCTCCCAATCTTGCTGATCGTTTTAGCGAATCCGCCATTATTGTAGGAGAAGAGTTGACGGCTTCCATGTTAGGGGAAGTGCCGCTTGATAAAATTAAAGGTTTAGTTTCTGTTATGGGGTCAGGTAACTCTCATGTGGCGATTTTAGCGCGTGCCATGGGAATACCTACCGTCATGGGGGCTTTGGATTTACCTTATACTCAACTTGAAAACGTCGATATGATTATTGATGGTTATCAAGGTCAGGTATTTACCTACCCATCTGACACTCTCATTGAAAGCTTCCAGCAAATTGTTGATGAAGAAAAAGCCCTAGAGGAAGAATACCTTACCCTTAAAGATTTACCTTGCGAAACCTGTGATGGACATCGCTTATCTCTTTTTGTTAACACAGGTTTATCTGCGGATATCTGGCGCTCCTTGGATCGTGGAGCAGAAGGCATTGGCCTTTATCGTACAGAAGTACCATTTATGGTACGCGAACGTTTTCCTACTGAAGCTGAGCAGGTTGCTATTTACCGCCAACAACTTGAAGGTTTTGCTCCAGCGCCAGTGACTGTACGTACTCTGGATATTGGTGGAGATAAGGCCTTGCCTTATTTTCCTATTAATGAAGAAAACCCATTCTTAGGTTGGCGTGGTATTCGAGTTACCCTAGATCATCTAGAGATTTTCTTGGCGCAAATTCGAGCCATGATTAAAGCCAGTTCTGGCTTACATAATCTTAAAATTTTATTGCCTATGATTTCGAATGTCGCAGAAGTTGAAGATGCTTTGGCTTTAGTTCGTCGTGCTTATGCTGAAATAAAAGAAGAAGGTTATGATGTAAAAATGCCCGAAGTTGGGGTGATGATCGAAGTACCAGCGGCCGTTTACCAAGTTAAGCAACTCGCTTCTTTGGTAGATTTTATGTCGGTGGGAAGTAACGATTTAACTCAATATTTGTTAGCTGTTGATAGAAACAACCCTAGAGTTGCAGATTTATATAATAGTTTCCACCCGGCTGTTTTAAGAGCATTGTTGAATATTGTAATAGAAGCTCAACATGAATCTATTAGTTTAAGTGTCTGTGGAGAAATGGCGGGTGATCCAATGGGGGCCATTTTATTAATGGCGATGGGTTATGACATTCTATCCATGAGTGCGACCAGCTTGCCTAAAGTAAAAGCCGTGATACGTAATATCACAGAAGAGCAAGCTCAGCTCATGTTGGAGCAAGTGATTAGCTTAGCTCATGCTGATGCGGTAGTGCAGACAATGAACCGTTTAATGCGAGAAGCGAATATAGAGCGTTTAGTGCGTCCAAGTAAGAGTAAATCCAGTAAATAATTAAGATTGAGTCATGAGATTAATGAACCTAATTCTTAATTAAGGCTCTTATCCAGAACACAAAATTAACTAAAAACGCTTCTTATTAAGTAGATAATTTATGATCGACTACCCAAATATTGACCCAGTTGCAATTGAGATTGGACCACTTGCTGTGCATTGGTATGGCATCATGTACCTCATAGGTTTTGCCGGCGCTTATGTGTTGGGTAACTATCGTGCGAAACGTTCTGAAGGCGCTTGGAGTCAAGAACAAGTCAGTGACATGATATTTTACGGCGCCATGGGGGTTATCCTTGGAGGCAGAATTGGTTATGCCTTTTTCTATCAGTTTGACCGATTATTAGCCGAGCCTTTAAGTATTCTACGAGTATGGGAAGGCGGCATGTCTTTCCATGGAGGCTTAATTGGTGTCATTCTCGCTATGGTGCTGTTTGCTCGTAAATACAAGAAGCACTTTGTTGATGTCATGGATTTCCTTGCTCCATTAGTTCCTATTGGCTTAGGGACTGGCCGATTAGGTAATTTTATTGGTGGTGAGTTATGGGGACGTCAAACAGATGTGTCTTGGGCGATGATTTTTCCAACTGACCCTCTTCAGCTTGCTAGGCACCCTTCTCAGTTATACCAGTTTGCTTTAGAAGGTGTTTTACTCTTCTCAATACTTTGGTTAATTTCCCGAACGCCTAAGCCTCGCTATTTAGTTTCGGCAAGCTTTCTAGCCTTTTATGGCTTATTTAGAATCTTTGTTGAGTTTTTCCGTGAACCAGACTCTCATATTGGCTACATCGCTTTTGGTTGGTTGACGCAAGGACAATTACTTTCAGTACCCATGGTACTGGCTGGTTTAGCTTTGATTATTTATAGCTTGCAAAAACAGCAAATCAGCCAGCCTTTAGCAACAAAAAAATAAGCGTTGAAAGGGGCTTCTCGCCCCTATATGATGCGCCGCATAAAAGATCAAAACATAGGTAATAAATATGCTTCCTTATATTCAACTTCTTAATGATGTCCTCGAAAATGGACAGTTTAAGGGTGACCGCACTGGCACAGGTACCTATAGCGTTTTTGGCCGTCAAGTTCGTTATGACTTAGCAGAAGGTTTTCCTTTATTAACGACTAAAAAGCTGCATATACGTAGTATCTTGCATGAGCTTTTATGGTTTTTAAAAGGCGAAACAAATATTCAGTATCTGACAGAGAATGGCGTGACTATTTGGGATGAGTGGGCAACAGAAGAAGGTGAACTTGGTCCTGTTTATGGTGCCCAGTGGCGTTCTTGGAAAGGTCATGATGGAAAAGAATATGATCAGGTTTCTGAATTAATTAAAGGTTTGAAAAGTAACCCTAATAGCCGTCGTCATATTATTAATGGTTGGAATGTTGCTTGTTTACCTGATGAATCTAAAGCCCCTGATGTAAATGCGGCAGAAGGGCGAATGGCGTTACCACCTTGTCATGTGCTCTATCAATTTTATGTCTGTGATAACAAACTAAGTGCTTCACTGTACATCCGTAGTAACGACTTGTTTTTAGGTAACCCTTATAACACCGCGTCTCTGGCGTTCTTGACGCATATGATAGCGCAGCAATGTGATATGGAAGTGGGTGAAATAGTGATCTCAATTGGTGATTGTCATTTATATAGCAATCATATAGAGCAGGCTAAAATTCAAGTTCAGCGTACCCCTAAAGCATTGCCAAAGCTGAAAATTCATAGGAAGCCTGAGTCGATTTTTGATTATAAGTTTGAAGACTTTGAAATCCTAGATTATGACCCAGAGCCTCATATTCCTGCACCTATTGCGATTTAAATATTACCCTGAATAAGTGAGGTAAATGAATGTTATCCTTAATTGTTGCTATGGCACAAAACAATGTCATTGGCATTAATAATAGCTTGCCTTGGCACTTACCGAATGACCTTAAGTACTTCAAAAAAGTGACCATGGGTAAGCCTATTATTATGGGGCGTAAAACTTACGAATCTATTGGTAAGCCATTGCCTGGTCGTCGTAATATTGTGATTACCAGACAAGCTGATTATCAGGGTGTTGGTGAGAATGATGCGATAGATGTTGTAACATCGTTAGAGCAAGCGATTGAACTAGGGGAAAGTATTGCCTTGGTTGAAGGTCATGAAGAAGTTATGGTGATTGGTGGCGCTGAAATATACAAGCAAGCCTTAGTGGAAGCTGATCGTTTATACATTACTCATGTATTGGCTGATGTTGAGGGGGATGCTTACTTCCCAGAGCTTGATTGGTCTTTGTATGATGAAGTAGGTCATGAAGATTTTGAAGCATCTGGCCATAACCCTTATGACTATCGTTTCAGTATTTATCAAGCGAAAGACTGAGATTAGGTCTATCTTCTTTCCAAATAAAAAATGCACTTTTAAGTGCATTTTTTATGTCTAAATTTTATTTCTATTTTAACTCTAAAATAGTGTCATCATTGGCATAAGCTTCAACCGCATTGTTAGCACTTTCTGCTAGCTCTTCAATCGTTTCACCGTCTTCGGGGAAGGTTGCGACGCCAGCACAGATAGAAAGTGAATGTGAATCACCATCTTTCTTAGTGAAATTCAGGCTATGAACAGAGTTTATTGCCTCATCCAGCATTTGCTTTGCATCTTTGACGTTAGTGTTAGGAAGTAGCAGTAACAATTTATCAGAGGCAACTCTGGCTAAAATGTCTCCCTCACGAATATTTCGATAAAGATCTTTTGCCGCCATTTTTATGATTTGATTCTTATCTTCGTAAATGAGTTGGCTAAGCGCGCCATCCGCATTGAGGTTGATTTTTACCATGGTTAATGGCGTGTACTGGCGTTTTGCTAAGCCCAATTGCTTTTTAAAGTGTGTCGTCGCCGCGCTGTGAGTAAGTAGTCCTGTTAAGTCATCAAAGGTTGCTTGTCGACGTAAATGCTTCTCTAGCTTCTTCTGAGAGCTTATATCCTCAATAAAACCGACAGTCTTAGCGATACTGTTATCACTGTTGACGGCATAAATTAGGCCTCTTTCTTTGACCCAAAGATAATTGCCATTGCCTTGTAATATCCGATAGCTGGCTTCGTAGTTTTTGCTGGCTTCTGCAATATGTTGTTCGACAATTTGTTTGAGGTTCGCTAAATCTTCAGGGTGTACCAAGCAATGCCAAGTGGCTGTTGATTTTGGGCTGGATTGAACCGAGCAGCCTATCAAATCACATAATGACTCTGAACACTCTACTGCATCGGTTTCTATATCCCATACCCAAAGCCCAGATGAGGACTCAGATAAGGCGAGTTTTAACAATGAGTTTTCTGCGCTAGCAAGGTCTAGGTGTTCAGCGCTGTATAAACAAACCAGAAAGTGATCTTCATCTAGCTCTTGAAAATGCAGCTCTGACTTTATTTCTTTCTCGCCTAATAGGAAGGTGTCACAACAACGGGCCGCTTTGTCACTTTGCATTGTCTTGCTAAAGCTTTGCCACTGATCCTTAGTTTGAGTATTTTGACTGAGGCTGAGCCAGTTAGTGGGTAAGTCATGCTCTTGCTTGTTAAAAACATCTGCAAAAGCTTGGTTATGTTCAAGAATGTCGCCACTGGTTTTATGCAAAATAAAAGCAGATGTTGGCATGAGCTTAAAGGCATTTTGAAAAAAACGATTATCGGCTGACATTTTCTACTCCACTTTTATTTTAGGTTGCAACTAACCTGTCCCTGAATAGCATTAGTCATATTTATTAAGACTAATGCTTTTTTGGTTTTACGGTAAACTTTTTCTCAAGTCTACGCCATTTGTGTTAACACTTGTTGATTATTATTCTGGTGTAATCCAGCGTAGCTGAAAACTTGATTTTCTGTCTTCTTGTAAAAGTTCTTTTAATACAGGCAAAAACTCTTGCGCTTCACTCTCTAGTTTCCATGGTGGATTAACGATTATCATACCGCTGCCATTCATGCCTTTGTCCGCATTGTCGTCACGGATATTTAATTCGAGTAAAAGCGTATTACGAATTTTTGTTCTTTGTACTGAATTGATGAGTCCATCAGCTTGCTTGCGTGAAAGTACTGGGTACCAAATAGCATAAGTGCCATGGGCAAAGCGTTGATGACCTTCAACTAGGGCTTTAACGACCGTTTTATAATCTTCTTTGACCTCGTAAGGAGGGTCCATTAAAACCAATCCACGCTTTTGCGGTGGTGGTAGCATGGCTTTAACTGCTGCGAATCCATTCCCTTTTTCAACATTAGCGCGACGTTTGTTTGGAAATAAAGCGGCTAAGGTTGGGTGATCCTTTGGATGTAACTCACACAGGTGCATCTTATCTTTTTGACGGGTGTAAGCTTCAACGACCTTAGGGCTGCCTGGGTAAAGTTTAAGGTTAGTTGTTGGGTTCATCTCTTTAACAATTTTCAGAAAACGCTTGATGCTTTCTGGTGGGTTTTTAAGCTCAAGTAACTGCGAGATCCCTGTCTTGAACTCTTTGTTCATTTGGGCTTGCTGAGAGTCTAATGCGTATTGGCCAATCCCAGCATGAGTATCAAGATAAAAGAAAGGTGATTCTTTCGCGGTTAAATGATGGCAAATTTGGCTCACAACAAGGTGTTTCAAAATGTCGGCATGATTGCCTGCATGATAAATATGGCGATAGCTAAGCATAATGGCTCTCTAAATAAAAAGGCCGTGGGATCACCCCACGGCCTTGGTGTCTACTGATACGCTATTTTATTGAGAAATAGCCAGTAGCGATAGTCACCAACACAATTAGTCTCCTAATAGTGTTGGTTTATTGTCTGTGCCTTGAACTAAATGGATGGCGTTTAGATAAAAGCAATCCAAATACTTTGGCTACATTGATTCGCCATCTATCAAGTCAAGATTACGAACCGCGCCTTTATCCGCGCTGGTTGCAAAATGAGCATAGACTTTCAGGGCTGGCGTTACTTTACGTGGTCTTACTTTCTCTGGTTTCCAAGCGTTTGCACCCTTGGCTTCCATCGCAGCACGACGTTCAGCAAGCTCTTCATCAGACAGTAAGACATTGATAGTACGGTTAGGGATATCAATGCGGATAATGTCACCGTTCTCAACCAAACCAATGGCACCACCTGATGCTGCTTCTGGGGATACGTGACCAATAGATAGGCCTGATGTACCACCAGAGAAGCGACCGTCAGTTAGCAGTGCACAGGCTTTACCTAAGCCTTTAGACTTAATGTAAGAGGTTGGATAAAGCATTTCTTGCATGCCTGGGCCACCACGAGGTCCTTCGTAACGTACGATTACAACATCACCCGCTTTTACTTCATCTGCGAGTATGTTGCTCACAGCTTCATCTTGAGATTCCGTGATGTGAGCTGGACCTTCAAATACGAGGCAAGACTCATCAACCCCAGCACTTTTAACGATGCAGCCGTTCAAGGCGATATTACCTGTTAGTACCGCAAGGCCGCCTTCTTGAGAGTAAGCATTCTCAATGTTACGGATACAGCCAGCTTCACGGTCTCCGTCAACAGAAGGCCAACGTGTTGCTTGGCTAAATGCTGTTTGAGTAGGAATGCCTGCAGGACCTGCTTTATAAAACTCCATGACTTCTGGCGTTGGCTTACGCATTATGTCCCAGTTTTCTAGGGCTTCTGTCATAGTTGGTGCGTGAACTGTGTGTACTTGGTTATGTAATAAGCCTGCACGGTCAATTTCACCCAAAATCCCAAAAATACCGCCAGCTCTATGTACGTCTTCAATGTGGTATTTAGGTGAGTTAGGTGCCACTTTACAGAATTGAGGGATTTTACGAGATAAACGGTCGATGTCTTCCATCGTAAAATCAACACCTGCTTCATGAGCAATAGCCAATAAATGCAAGATGGTGTTTGACGATCCACCCATGGCAATATCAAGTGTCATACAGTTTTCAAAAGCTTCGTAAGAGGCAATGGCTCTTGGTGACCAATGAGCTTCATCTTGCTCGTAAAAGCGTTTAGTAATATCAACAATACGTCGACCCGCTTCTAAGAATAACTCTTTACGATCAGCGTGAGTGGCTAGCATGGTGCCATTACCTGGTAGGCTTAGGCCCATTGCTTCGGTCAAACAGTTCATAGAGTTAGCTGTAAACATACCTGAGCAAGAACCACAGGTAGGGCAAGCAGAGCGCTCGTATTCAGCAACTTGTTCATCCGTTGCGTTATCGTCCACAGCGATAACCATAGCATCAACAAGGTCTAGTTTATGTTCTGAAAGCTTGGTTTTACCTGCTTCCATTGGGCCGCCTGATACAAAAATAACAGGAATATCAAGGCGCATTGCAGCCATTAACATGCCGGGTGTGATTTTGTCACAGTTCGAAATACAGACTAGCGCATCAGCACAATGGGCATTAACCATGTACTCAACAGAGTCAGCAATTAAGTCGCGAGAAGGTAAGCTGTACAGCATGCCGTCATGACCCATAGCAATACCATCGTCCACAGCAATGGTATTAAATTCTTTTGCAACGCCGCCAGCTTTTTCAATTTCACGTGCTACCAGCTGCCCCATGTCTTTTAAATGGACATGACCTGGTACAAATTGAGTGAATGAATTGGCTACCGCAATGATAGGTTTATGAAAATCTTCATCTGTCATTCCGGTGGCACGCCATAAGGCGCGAGCTCCGGCCATATTACGGCCGGAGGTAGTAGTTTTTGAACGATATACTGGCATGTTAACCCCACATGGTACTTTTGTATCTTTTAAGGTTAAGCATGTTACCAAGTTTATTTGTAACACCCAATGGCAATTTCTTGGGAATCGGGCGACACTAGCTATGTATTCTTTATTTTGGCCAGATGAATTATGGAAAATAGGTTCGATATTTACACTCTTGTTACGCTTGCCCGTCAGCCTATTCTAGACGCGAAGCAATCTATTTATGGTTACGAGCTTTTGTATCGTGGTAGCGGTACAGCAACGGACGCTGAAATTTTTGATGATGTCAGTGCAACCGCACAAGTGGTCTCAACGGCCTTACTTGAAATTGGTATGTCTAATTTGGTGGGTTCGGGCAAGGCCTTTGTAAACTTCCCTAGAACCTATTTGTTAAACCCAAGTGGCGTACCATTAGACCGTGAACAAGTTGTGATTGAAGTATTAGATAACTCTAACTTTGATGCGGTTTTACTTGCTTCCTTAAGAAAGTGGAAAAATTCAGGTTATGACATAGCGTTAGATGATTTACGCTTTGAAGCCAAATTGACGCCATTTATAGAGCTTGCAAGTTTTGTGAAGCTAGACCTACAAGCACTAGGGCGGGAAGCATTTATTACTGAACTAGAAGCCTTTAGAAATTTCGATATAAAAGTGATTGCCTGCAAGGTAGAGACTTGGGACGAGTTTAATTTCTGTCGCATGTTAGATGTGGACTTCTTTCAAGGATACTTTTTTGAGAAACCACAAACCATAGAGCGTAAAGCGGTCAAAGTGAATAGTATGACCTTGTTACAACTGATGGCTGAGTTACTTAAAAGTAATGAGCTTTCAGTGGACGAGCTAGATCGTATCGTGAGCCAAGATGTTGGTCTAGTTCACAAGCTTTTAAAGTATTTAAACTCCCCCGTTACAGGGCTCATCGCCTCAGTAGACAGTGTTAAGCTTGCGATTGTGCTGGTGGGTGCTGAACAATTAAAAGCATTAACTAGCCTGTTACTTATGTCTGAAATGGTTGGTGATAGGCATGCATTGCTGCAACAGGTTTTAATTCGAGCTAAGCACGCTGAGTTGTTTGCAGTGAAAATGGGATACGCAAATCAAGATAAATATTTTCTTGCCGGTATGCTATCCATGATAGATGTGTGCATGGGGATGGACTTACCTGATGTTCTCGCCTCCTTACCTTTGCCAGGTGAGCTTGCGAGTGCGATAGTGAATAGAAGTGGCAAGATAGGGTTAACCTTGACCCAAATTGAGCAATATTCCAAAGGGCATCAAGTAACGGGGACAGTACCACAAGAAACGCTGAAAGAAACTTATTTAGAAGCCATTTCTTGGGTTGATGATTTCTTGAGTACGATTTAGATTTTTAACTTTTGTTTGAAACTGCTTTTTTGTGAGAAATGGCCTACATATTTGTAGGCCATTTCTTTTTGTTTTGTAGGTGTTGAGGTTTTTATCTTGTAATTTATTTTTAACTTATTGAAAAATAATGAAAATATTTATTTTTACTATCTCTTTGAAAAATTGCAACTTGCTAAAATGCTGTTACATTAAAGACACCCAAAGGGAAACTCATGGAATGAAGTGGAAGTAAGGATTGCTGAATACAGGATGTATTTAGGGCTTTTAGGAGTCAATCACAGGGATTTGTGATCAGTCGAAGGGAATCGGTCGAACGGATTTGATAGCTAATTTTACATCGATGTAAATTAGAAGCCAGGATAGGTTTAAATCACGAACGATAATCAAATGGATTTCCACTCATTGAATGAGTGACTTAATGGAATAAGAGTGAAAATAGGGCAGCATTAAGCTGCCCTTTTTTGTGCCTGAATTTTCCTTGCTGACAATCAGCAATGTCTGACTTTTGCTTTAATTTACCGAGAAAATAATCAGGGCAAGGTTTGTTAATCAGAAAATTTAAAAATAAATCGAATAATTTGTAAGAGATCGCCTACATCTATGTAGGAAATATCTTGTTGTTTTGTAGGTGTTGGTGATAAATGTCTGTAATTGATATGTAAGCTATTGAAAAATATGGTTTTATATTGATTTATTTGATGTTATTAAGAACTTGAATCTTAGCTATTTGATGGTAAATTAAAGACATCCAAACGGAAACTCATGGAATGAGACGGAAGCAAGGACTGCAAGGTACAGGATGTATCGAGGATGATGGGAGAAAGATTACAGGAAGTAATCAGTTGAACGGAATCTGTCAAAGGATTTGAACTAATCGACAAAGAGTGTCGGTTAGGATCTAGGAAAGATTAATAGTCACGGATGATGACGAAAAGGAATTTCAGCTCATTGGATGAGTCGCTTAACAGGATGTGAGTGAAAAATAGGGCAGCATAGGCTGCCTTTTTTTTGCCTAGAGAAAAGTAAGTCTAATGGTTTAGACTTACTTTAAGCTTTTACTTCTCTAAATGTTCTAGCTTATCTTCAACGCCATCCCAGGTTGCAGCATCTTCTAGCGCATCTTTCTTTTCTGTGATGTTAGGCCAAACGTTAGCAAGATCTGCGTTTAGTTCGACAAAGTGCTCTTGATCTTCTGGTAGCTCATCTTCTGAGAAAATAGCGGATGCTGGGCATTCTGGTTCACATAGGGCGCAGTCAATACATTCGTCAGGGTTGATGGCAAGAAAGTTTGGGCCTTCATAAAAACAATCTACTGGACAAACCTCTACACAGTCGGTGTATTTACAACGGATACAGTTATCAGTTACGACGAAAGCCATAAGCTATCTCCTTCAAGTGGGTAAGCAAAATTACCGCTAAAATAAAATTGCTCGTATTCTAGTTGCTAAGCTAGCTAAGCGGCAAGATGATATCCATTTAAAATATATCTAACCTTAATTAAATCTACTTATATGCTGGCTTTTAAATGAGTTCTTTTAGTTCGTATAGCGCATCTAGTGCTTGCTTGGGTGTTGTCTCATCTAGATCAATATTTGTTAGCTTATCTTTTACCTCTTGATCTAGGGATGAACCAAACAAATCTGCCTGCATTGGTGCTGGTTCTTGTGCCGCTTGAGTGTAATGTGCTTTTGGCGTTTGAATACTGGTTTTAGTTGAATTTGTTGTATCCTGACTGGAGGCTTCCAGCTCAGCTAGTTTGTCTTTCGCGGCTTGAATGACACCTCTTGGTACGCCGGCTAGCTGTGCCACTTGCAGTCCATAGCTCTGGTTTGCTGCACCGTCATGTACCTTATGCAGGAAGACAATAGAATCTTCGTACTCAGTCGCTGTCAGGTGGACATTGGCTGCATTTTTAAGCTCGTCCGCAAGAAGAGTCAATTCGAAGTAGTGAGTCGCAAATAGCACATTACACTTCACCTGATTAGCTAGATGATCAACCGCTGACCAAGCTAAAGATAAACCATCGAAGGTGCTTGTGCCTCGACCAACTTCATCCATGAGGACAAGGCTTTTCGGTGTCGCATTGTTGAGTATGTTAGCTGTTTCCGTCATTTCTACCATGAAGGTCGAGCGGCCACCGGCTAAGTCATCAGAGGAGCCCATACGAGTAAAGATACGGTCAACTAAAGAAAGGTTCGCCGCTTCTGCAGGGACAAAGCAACCCGTGTGGGCAAGCAAAGTGATAAGTGCAATCTGTCTCATATAGGTGGATTTACCACCCATGTTTGGACCTGTAATCATTAATAATGAACGCTTAGGGTGCATGACCAAGTCGTTTGGAATGAAAGGCTCGGTAATGACTGACTCAACGACTGGATGTCGTCCTTCAATGATTTCGATACCGGGTTTGTCAGCCAGCACTGGGCGAACATATCTATGGCGCTCTGCTCGTTCTGCAAAGTTAGCCAGTACATCTAATTCAGATAATGCATTACTGCTTGTTTGTAATTTAATTAGCTCAAGGTTAATTGTATTGAGTAGCTTCTCATAAAGCATTTTCTCTCGTGCTAATGCTTTGGATTTAGCGCTAAGTGCTTTGTCTTCAAAGGTCTTAAGCTCAGGTGTGATAAAGCGTTCAGCATTTTTTAATGTCTGGCGACGTACATAATCAACAGGTGCTTGATCTGAATGTAGACGGCTGATTTCAATATAGTAACCATGGACACGATTGAAGC
Source organism: Marinomonas sp. SBI8L (assembly GCF_001624705.1). Classification (GTDB taxonomy): domain Bacteria; phylum Pseudomonadota; class Gammaproteobacteria; order Pseudomonadales; family Marinomonadaceae; genus Marinomonas. Next base: position 17,042 of record NZ_JSEO01000005.1, on the reverse strand, counting down.
CGACTTTGAGTGAGTTGATACCTGTGCGGTCTTTTTCTCTTTGCTCAAGTTCTGCAAGGTAGTCAGTTGCGTTCGTTGACAGTGCTTGTAATTCATCTAGTTCGCCATCATAACCTTTGGCAAAAATACCACCATCACGGACAACAGAAGGCGGGTTCTCAACTAAGGCCACCGCAAGCTCTTGGGTCAATTCTGGAAGCGGTGCAAGCTGTTGGTTGAGCTCATTTAGCCTCACATCTTCAATCGGTGAGATTAACTGTTTGATTTTAGGGATCGCTTCAAGAGCAAAACGTAACCTTAAAAGGTCTCTTGGTCTTGCTGAACCAAGTGCAACACGAGCAAGGATACGCTCAATATCACCCGCCTCTTTTAGCTCAGGTTTGATCAAATCATAAGTGTATTGATTTAATAAACTTTGCACTGCATCTTGTCTGGCATTAATAATATTCAAGTTGCGGCTAGGCTGATGTAACCAACGCTTTAAGAGTCGGCTGCCCATAGGAGAAGAGCAGCGATCCAGTACGGATGTTAGTGTGTTGCTAGTGCTACCTGAAAGGTTTAAATCTATTTCAAGGTTGCGTCGAGTCGCACCATCTATTTGTACGCTTTCGTCCTTGTGTTCAAGTGTGATGGCTTGAATATGAGGCAGAGCAGAGCGTTGTGTGTCTTTTGCGTATTGCAGTAGCGCACCGGCAGCAGCGATAGCGGCACCGAGTTCTTCACAACCAAACCCTGTTAGGTCTTTAGTATCGAACTGTTGAATTAATTGGCGATAGCAAGATTCATAGTCAAAGTGCCAAGGGCCTAATTCGCGCACCCCTTTTTCTAAAGTGATAAGATTTCGATTAGGGAAGTCTTCGGATACTAATATTTCTGTTGGTGCTAAACGTTGTAGTTCACTGTCAAAGGCATCTACTCCTTCAACTTCAAAAACAGAGAAGCGTCCACTGGCCATGTCTAAGTAAGAAAAGCCGTAAATGTCGCCTTGCTTTTGAGATAAATAAGCGATGGAAACAAGTAGGTTTTCTTTTCTTTCTTCAAGGAATGCTTCGTCACTTAAAGTACCTGGAGTTACTATGCGAGCAACTTGGCGTTCAACAGGCCCTTTGCTGGTGGCAGGGTCTCCGACTTGTTCGCAGACAACAACGGATTCTCCCATGCGAACTAATCGAGCAATATAGTTCTCTGCAGCGTGGTAAGGGATACCTGCCATAGGGATAGGTTGCCCACCAGAGTGGCCTCTTGATGTCAGCGTAATATCTAACAGATGAGCGGCTTTTTTAGCGTCGTCATAAAAGATTTCATAAAAATCACCCATACGATAAAAGAGTAATTCATTTGGGTGTTGTGATTTGAGCCCAAAATATTGACGCATCATAGGGGTGTGGTTATCTTTTGCCGCTTGACTCATGGTGTAAATCGCTCGATTGTTATCCTTAAATTAGGGCGTTATTCTACGGCAAAAGACGAATAGGTTTAAGCGCTTGTTTTAGCATTCTAAAACTTCATTAATGAGAGGTGAAAATTGCAGGAAATTAAAGAGACAGGGCAGGATATAGAGCGATTAGTTGCAAAGCTAGCAGCGCATCTTTCTTCTCAGAAAAAAATGTTAATTACAGCTGAGTCTTGTACCGGCGGTTTGATAGGTGCGAGTTGCACACAAATGGCAGGGAGTTCTGCTTGGTTTTTTGGTGGTCTCATTAGTTATGACAATCTTGCTAAAGAAAGAATGCTTAAGGTGACAGCACAAAGTTTGCAGAATTTTGGTGCGGTCTCAAAAGAAGTGGTCGCACAAATGTGTTTAGGAGCACTCAATTACGGTGCCGATGTCAGTGTGGCTGTAAGTGGGGTTGCAGGCCCTGGTGGTGGCAGTGATGAGAAGCCAGTGGGGACGGTTTATATCGGTTGGTTAACCAAGGAAATGGTTAACCAAGGAAAAAGTGCGTTAGTGCAGCGTTTCCAGTTTGCAGGGGATCGAAACGCAGTGCGTGAACTGACTTTGTTAAACGCGATTCAAGGTCTATTGTCGCTAGAAAATGACGCAAAATAAGACTTAAATAAAAATACTGTTTTTTTGTACAGTGTTTTGTTGAAGTCCTGAAAAAAAAGCGTTAGAGTTCAGCATAACAAAATTACTCAAATATTCGAAAGGTTTTAAACATGTCATCTATAGCTGATAGCAAGAAAAAAGCGTTAGACGCAGCGCTCTCACAAATCGAACGTCAGTTTGGTAAAGGCGCCATCATGAAGATGGGTGAAGGTGCGAAATTAGACATTGAGACTGTTTCTACTGGTTCTCTAGGCTTGGACATTGCACTAGGTGCTGGTGGTTTGCCTTTCGGTCGTATTTGCGAAATCTATGGTCCAGAATCTTCAGGTAAAACAACGCTAACTTTGAGTGTTATTGCCGAAGCACAAAAGCAAGGTAAAACCTGTGCTTTTATCGATGCCGAGCATGCACTAGATCCAAGTTATGCTGAAAAGCTGGGTGTAAATATTTCTGACCTTTTAATCTCTCAGCCTGATACGGGTGAGCAAGCACTTGAAATCGTTGACATGCTAGTACGTTCTAACAGTGTTGATGTTGTGATTGTCGATTCTGTTGCAGCCTTGGTACCTAAGTCTGAGATTGAAGGCGAAATGGGTAGCTCATCGGTTGGTGTACAAGCACGTTTGCTTTCTCAAGCTATGCGTAAGCTTACTGGCTCAATTAAAAATGCTAACTGCCTTGTTGTTTTCATTAACCAAATCCGTATGAAAATCGGTGTTATGTTTGGTTCTCCAGAAACAACAACAGGCGGTAATGCGCTTAAGTTCTATAGTTCTGTTCGCCTTGATATTCGCCGTATCGGCAGTGTTAAGCAAGGTGACGAAGTGGTGGGTAATGAAACCCGCGTGAAAGTCGTTAAAAACAAAATCGCGCCGCCATTTAAGCAAACTGAATTCCAAATTATGTACGGTGCGGGTATCTACCGCATGGGCGAGATTATTGACTTGGGTGTTAAACAAGGCTTTGTTGATAAGTCTGGTGCTTGGTACGCATATAACGGTAGCAAAATTGGGCAGGGTAAAGCTAATGCTGCTCAATTCCTTTCTGATAATCCAGAAATCGCGACTGAAATTGAAGGTAAGATTCGCGAGCAACTATTGCCAAAAGATCTACCAGCTGAAACCGAAGACTCAAAAGAAGAAGAGGGTGATTTGCTTAAGCTATAGCCTTTCTATTGAGTTTGTTAAAAAAGGTCGCCTAGTGCGACCTTTTTTTTGCTTATCTGTTTTTATTTGTTATCAGACTTGAATGGTTTTAAGAAGGTGTGTTTTATTTCTGTATGATCTATTTTAAATCTAGTTAAGCTATTAATTTGAAACACTAGTTTAATACTCCTTAATTTTTATTGGGTTTTAAATGACAACATTGATTATTGTTTTAGGCGTTTTGTTATTGCTATCGGCGGGCTTTTTTATTTATGCCTTGTGGAGCTATATCGCAGCCAAGAAAAACCAAGGAAAGAATACACAAGAAAGTGATACTAACTCAGAAACTGATAATCTTGTGACTGAATCAAAGCCTGCGGAGACAAAATTACAAACGCAAGCAAATGTTTTGGCTTTACTGGAGCAGCAAAAGGTTATCGTCAATGAGTTAAGGCAATCTTTGGTTGAACAAGATAGGTTAAAGGTGGCGATACTAGATTGTTGGGAGTTGTTCTTAAGCTTAGAAACTCAGCTAGTGAATAAAGATGTAAGTGTGCATGAAATAGATCAAAAGCTTGAGGAGTTTATTCCTCTTACGCAAGAGAGTGGGTTTTCTGAAATGCTGGAATCACTCGTTAAAAAAATTGCGGCACAAAGAAGCTTGGCACAGGCCATTGATAAAGACATAGAGCACAAAAATCAACTCCTTATGTCTAAGATGAGTGTGAATGCTGAGTTGAATGAAAAGTTTGATCGTATCAAGTCTGAATTAGAAGTTGAGCCTGAGGTCGATTTAAAGCTTTCAGAGATGCGGGTTGAGTTGGTTCAAGTATATCAACTTGAAAACACGATTAGGGCTAAGCTCCGAGAGTTGAAAGAGGCGCCTGATAACACTTCTGAAGAGTATCAATTGGCGCTCGAGCTCTTTTTAAATAGTAGTGAACTGGATGACTTTATTGCGCCATTGCAGAATGAGTTTGGCGATAAAATAGAAGAGTTAAAAGCGGTTGCAGAATATCAAGCAAATACGATTAATGAACTAAAAGCGATTGTAAAAGAGACAAAAGAGCAGCAAGAGTCGAGCAAATACAAAATTGATTATGACATTATCGTGGTGAAACTAGAAAAAAGTCTGTCTGATAAAAAGCAGATACTCACTCGTTTAGAGTTAAAACTAGAAAGCTTACAAATGGTTAAAGCTAAGTTGAGTCAAGATGCACAGAAACACGATCGACTAGTGAATGAAAAAGATTATGAGCTGCAGTTGGTTAGCCAATCACAAGAAAGTGAGATGGCGAATATGCAATCTATCTTTTCTCAGAAACAAATCAGTTTAAATAATATGGAGAAGCAGCTGGATGCCGCGCCATTAAATGATGAGTCACAAGCTTATGCAAATGAGTTAGCTGAGAAAGTCACGGCATTTAAGCTTATGATGAGTGAGTCTGAGATGTTTGTGGAAATGCTTGAGTTTGAGCTGGAAGCAGAGCAAAAAAAGAGTGCGGAGCTGCAAACTAGGCTTGCTGAATTATCTGAGTATGTGATGCAACAAAGCCAAAGGGTTGAATCAATTGATAGGCAAGACTCAATTCAGCTAGAAGAGGCAAACACTGAGTTAGAAGCTGAAATAAATACTATGCGAAAAGAGTTCGAAAGAAATAATGCTGGTACCACTGAAGCAGCAGACTTACAGAAAAAAATTGCTGAAATTGATGAACGCGTGATAAAAATGAAACAAGAATATGCTGAAATGGAAGATAAATTCTTATCTTCCTTGTTGTGAGGGGAGGTAGTTAACTATCTCCTGGTTAAACCTCATTTATATCTTCTTGAATGGCATAGTTGATCTGATCTGATGTAAAGCCCCTATATTGTAAATAGCGATATTGTTTGGCTTTAGTCAGATAATCCTTGCTAATTTGAGCGCCAAACTTACTGAGTTTGACCTTAAAAGCTGATTCGAACCAATCAAAGTCTGCTTCTTCAAAACTTTGGGTTATGATGCTCTGCTCTACCCCTTTTTGTTTGATTTCACCTAATATGCGTATTTTTCCATAACCACTTTGTTGTTTATAGCGAATATATGACTCGCAAAACCTTTGATCGCTCTGATAGTTGTCTTGAATTAATTTATGCAAAACTTCTTCTATCTCTTCACTGTTTTCTTTAAAACGTGAGAGAAGCTTTTGTCTTAGTTCAGACTGACTTTGCTCTCTTCGCGCCAGCATGTGTAGTGCTGACTCTCTAATTTGTACCTGAATATCCATTGTTGCTTTTAGCTCAGATTAATTTGATTAGAATGTTACATTAGAAATGGAAAATTAAAATCTCACCGTTTGGTTTAATTTTCTTTATTTATATCTTTTTGTAATTTATTCATCTTTAAAGTTGAAGATATTGAGATTATATGACTGCAAAATATATGTGAAAATAGTTTTGTCTACTTTGATTGTAATCCTGTTCATTAATGAGGTGAAAGATGGCTAGGCCATTAACGGCGCATATTAATCTTGCTGCGATAAAGCATAACTATGACTTAGCTAAAAAATTACAGCCTAATGCTAAAGCTTTTGCTGTTGTGAAAGCCAATGCTTATGGACATGGTGCTGCTCAAGTCGCTCAGTATTTGGATGACTCTGTTGATGCATTTGCTGTCGCGGCAATTGAAGAAGCCCTCGAATTACGAGAAGCAAATGTCAGATCACCTATCCTTTTATTAGAAGGCGTTTTCGAAGCTTCTGAATGGCAAGTTTGTGAAGATTATGATTTCTGGGTGGCAATAGAAAATGAAATCCAACTAGAGGGCTTTTTAAGTTCTGGCGTTAAGCTAGGTAAGGTTTTTCTTAAATTGGATTCTGGTATGCACCGTCTTGGTGTACAACCAAGTGCTATTGCGCCTTATGTTGCCCAATTGAAGTCTTGTGAAAGAATAGGTGAGTTGGTTTTGATGACGCACTTCTCAAGTGCTGATGATCTTAATAGTCCAGCAACACACGAGCAATTAGATGTGTTTAAACAAACTCATGACGCTTTTTCTGAGCTAGAAGTTAGTGTGGCGAATTCGGCAGCGATACTTAAATGGGCATTGCCAGAGGGCGGTTGGATCCGACCAGGTATTATGCTTTATGGTATTTCTCCTTTTGATGAAATTAGTGCGCAAACCTTAGGCCTAAAGCCTGCGATGACACTCACGAGCCAAGTTATCTCCCTTAGAGATATTGCTGATGGTGAAGCCGTAGGTTACGCCAGAGCATATGTTGCAAAAGGGCAAAGTAAAATTGCTACAGTGGCAGTCGGGTATGGTGATGGCTATCCTCGTATGGCTGACCATCAAACGCCTGTTTTAGTTAAGCAAAATCCTTGCTGTATATCTGGGCGTGTTTCTATGGATATGATTACGTTAGATGTGACTTCTTTGCCTCAAACTCAAGTTGGTGATGAGGTAATTCTTTGGGGGGAAGGTAACCCTGTAGAAAAAGTTGCAGCCCATTCATCGACGATTGCTTACGAGCTTGTTACTCGAATGACGGGTAGAGCGAAGCGTCAATATCATAAATAACACCACTTCTTCTGTCTGGCTCTCTTTTAGGTAAAAGTGAGTCAGACTTTTTATCTGAAAAACCTGCCTTTTTAAGTCGTTCTTTCCTGTTATTGCTCTGAAAAGCGCAATAAATGAAAAAAAACGCAAAAACACTCAGTTTCTTTTGAAAAGCACTGTATTTTCCGTGTACTATTTTGTGCTTTTCTGTCTTAACTTTTTCTCTGTATAAAGTCAGAGAAAACTAAATTTATCGCCCAAGAAACAATATAGAGTCTCCCCTGAAAATGAAGAGTTCAGAGCTACGCCAGTCATTTCTAAAATATTTCGAGAGTAAACAGCACCAAGTTGTTGACTCAAGTTCATTAATCCCAGGAAATGATCCGACCCTGTTGTTCACCAACGCGGGTATGGTTCAATTTAAAGATGTTTTCCTAGGTACTGATGATCGTTCCTACACACGAGCAACAAGTTCTCAGCGTTGTGTGCGTGCCGGTGGTAAACATAATGACCTAGAAAATGTAGGTTATACCGCTCGTCATCATACTTTTTTTGAAATGCTGGGTAATTTCAGTTTTGGTGATTACTTTAAAGAAGATGCGATTAAATATGCTTGGGAGTTTCTAACTTCTGTCTTAAAGCTGCCAACTGAAAAACTACTTGTCACTGTATATGCTGATGATGATGAAGCATGGGATATCTGGGCTCAAAAAATCGGAGTGCCAGAAGATCGAATCATACGTATTGGTGACAATAAAGGTGCTCGTTACGCCTCAGATAATTTCTGGCAGATGGGTGATACAGGCCCTTGTGGTCCTTGTACTGAAATTTTTTATGATCATGGTGAGCATATTTGGGGTGGGCCTCCAGGTTCCCCAGAAGAAGATGGCGATAGATTTATTGAAATCTGGAATGTGGTTTTCATGCAGTTTAACCGTGATGCAGATGGCAATATGAATCCATTAGCTAAGCCTTCCATTGATACTGGTATGGGCTTAGAGCGTATCGCTGCTATCTTGCAGGGTGTGCATAGTAACTACGAAATTGACATGTTCCAAAACCTGATTAAAGCTGCAGCTAAAGCTGTTGGAACTGATGATTTAGAAGCTCAGTCACTGCGTGTAATTGCTGACCATATCCGTTCATGCTGCTTTATGATTGTTGATGGCATAGTGCCTTCTAATGAAGGTCGTGGTTATGTGTTAAGACGTATTGTTCGTCGTGCGATTCGTCACGGACACAAGCTAGGTCAAAAGCAAGCTTTCTTTAATACGCTTGTTTCTGCTCTGGTTGTTGAAATGGGTGATGCCTACCCTGAATTAGCGAAACTTGCAGACCGTATCCAAGCTATTTTGCTTAAAGAAGAAGAGCAGTTCGCAAAAACACTTGAGCAAGGTATGCGTATCCTTGATGAGGCAATTGCTGAGCTTGGGGATAAGAAAACAATCTCAGGTGAAACTGTCTTTAAGCTATACGATACCTACGGTTTTCCTGCCGATTTAACGAATGATGTTGCTCGTGAGCGAAACCTTGATATAGATGATGAAGGTTTTGAGAAAGCAATGGAAGAACAGCGTAATCGCGCTCGTTCCGCAAGCCAATTTACTATGGATATGTCAGGCACAATTGAAGCAGGTGATACAGACTTCACAGGTTATAACGCTTTGGTAAGTGATTGTGTTGTAGAAGCGCTTATTCTAGGTGGTGAAAAAGTTGAAACACTAACTGCTGGCCAGTCTGGCATTATCGTTCTAAAACAAACTCCTTTCTATGGTGAGTCTGGTGGCCAAGTTGGTGACCAAGGTTGGCTTCGTGGTAATGGTGCTTTCAGTGTTACCAATACTACAAAACAGGGCAAAACGCACCTTCATCATGGTGAATTGCGTGAAGGTAGTGTGAGTGTGGGCGATACCTTGACTGCTGCTGTTGATGCCAGTCTGCGAGCTGCAACTGGGTTAAACCACTCTGCTACTCATTTGATGCATGAAGCATTGCGCCGTGTTGTTGGTGATCATGTTCATCAAAAAGGCTCTTTGTGCGATGCTGAGCGTTTACGTTTTGACTTCTCTCATTTTGAAGGTGTTACAGCAGCAGAAATAGAACAAGTCGAAGACATGGTGAATGAGCAAATTCGCCTTAACCATGAAGTTGTTACTGAAGTAATGGATATCGAAAGTGCAAAAGCCAAAGGCGCTATGGCCTTGTTTGGTGAAAAGTATGATAGCCAAGTGCGTGTATTGACAATGGGTAGCGATTATTCTGTTGAGCTTTGTGGTGGTACTCATGTTAAGCGTACCGGTGATATTGGTTTATTCAAAATAGTTGCAGAAAGCGGTATAGCTGCTGGCGTACGTCGTATTGAAGCTATCACAGGTAAGGTAGCTATTGATTATACCCGTGCAACCGATAAGTCAGTACAGCAAGTGGCAGCTTTGGTTAAAGGTAATAAAGACAATATGATCGAGAAAGTGACTGCGCTTTCGGATCAGAATCGAGCACTACAAAAAGAGCTTGATGTAATTAAAGCTAAGTTGGCTGCTCAAGCTGGTTCTGATTTAGCCTCTCAAGCAGTTGATATCGAAGGCGGTAAGCTATTGGTTGCTCAGGTTGATGTTGAGGATCCAAAAGCATTGCGTGACATGCTAGATGAGTTGAAGAGCAAACTAGAGTCTGGTGTTGTACTGCTTGCTAGTGTGAATGATTCAAAAGTAAGTCTGATAGCAGGTGTTACTAAAGAGTTGACGAAAAAGGTGAAAGCTGGCGATCTAATTAAGATGGTAGCACCTTTGGTTGACGGTCGTGGGGGCGGTCGACCAGATATGGCACAAGCTGGGGGTAATAATCCAGCAGGTTTGCCAGAGGCGTTAGAATCTGTTCAGCCTTGGGTCGTGAGTAAATTGTAAAAAAGCCGTTAAGGCAAATAATGTGGGTTTAAATAAAAAACTATGGCGTTGTTAGTTCAAAAATATGGCGGCACATCGGTAGGCTCTGTAGAGCGTATCGAGGCCGTAGCTGATCGAGTGCAAAGGCACCGTGAGCAAGGTGATGATGTAGTTGTTGTTGTCTCAGCTATGAGTGGCGAAACAAATCGTTTGGTCGCTTTAGCTAAGAGTATGCAAGAAGTGCCTGATCAAAGAGAGATGGATGTGCTGTTATCGACAGGTGAGCAAGTCACTATTGCTTTACTGTCTATGGCATTAAAAAATCGTGCTCTTGATGCTCGTTCTTATACGGGCTCTCAAGTGCGTATTACTACTGATAGTGCACATGGTAAGGCTCGTATTCAAGAAATTGATACAGAGGCTATGCGTACGGATTTAGATGCGGGCCGTGTTGTTGTGGTTGCTGGTTTCCAAGGGGCGGATGAGTTTGGCAATATCACTACCCTTGGTCGTGGTGGTTCTGATACAACAGGTGTTGCCTTGGCTGCTGCTTTGAAAGCGGATGAATGCCAAATTTATACTGATGTTGATGGCGTATACACGACTGATCCTCGAGTTGTAGATAGTGCTCGTCGTTTAAATAAGATTACGTTCGAAGAAATGTTAGAAATGGCGAGCTTGGGCTCAAAAATTCTACAAATTCGTTCTGTTGAATTTGCTGGTAAGTATCAAGTGCCTTTACGTGTACTTTCTAGTTTTACTGAAGGTGAAGGCACATTGATTACAACTGAGGGGAATGAAGATATGGAACAACCAGCTGTTTCTGGAATTGCGTTTAACCGAGATGAAGCTAAATTAACCTTACAAGGTGTGCCAGACATTCCAGGTATAGCCTCTAAAATCTTGGTACCTATTAGTGATGCAAACATCGAAGTAGATATGATTGTTCAGAATGTCTCAGCAGATGGAACAACAGATTTTACCTTTACTGTACATCGCAATGAATTTGATCAAGCGATGGAGATCCTGCAAGCTATTCAAGCTGAGCTTGGTGCACGTGGTGTTGTAGGTGATGCTAAAATAGCGAAAGTGTCTATTGTTGGTGTTGGTATGCGCTCTCATGCTGGTGTAGCGAGTACTATGTTTAAAGCGTTAGCTGATGAGTCTATTAATATTCAGTTGATCTCTACATCTGAGATTAAAGTCTCTGTCATTATCGATGAGAAATATATGGAGTTGGCTGTACGTTCACTTCACTCTTCTTTCGAATTAAGCGGAACAGGCGTTAAAGCTGAAGCTGAATAGTCGGTATCAGAGGCGAAATTAAGTATAAGCAAAAAGTCTAGGTGAAAATATTGGCGTATTTTTCATCTAGACGCTACAATTCGCTTTGTAAGTCATTTCTTACAAAGAAACGAGGTGATTTCCTCAAAATCGCTTCACTAAAGGATATTAAAGGAGAAACCTATGCTTATACTTACGCGCCGTGTTGGTGAAACTCTAATGGTTGGTGATGAAGTCTCTGTAACTGTGCTTGGTGTTAAAGGTAATCAGGTACGCATCGGCATTAACGCCCCAAAAGATGTGTCTGTTCACCGTGAAGAAATCTACCTTCGCATCCAAAAAGAGCAAGATGAACAAGAAGTTGAAGATTAATTTAAAAAAAGTCTTTACATCTTAGAATAGCAATATATACTACGCCGCACTTGTTACGGAGAAGTTTTTTATTTCTCTTGTGCGTGTAACGGAGAGTTGGCCGAGTGGCCGAAGGCGCTCCCCTGCTAAGGGAGTATGGGTTAACACTCATCGAGGGTTCGAATCCCTCACTCTCCGCCATTTTTTCTGATGCATCCGTAGCTCAGCTGGATAGAGTACTCGGCTACGAACCGAGCGGTCGGAGGTTCGAATCCTCCCGGATGCACCATTTAAAATGATGAAGTTCTTCTAGAAAATCCAGTTCTAGATTATAGGTAAGTTTCTGTTGTGCATCCGTAGCTCAGCTGGATAGAGTACTCGGCTACGAACCGAGCGGTCGGAGGTTCGAATCCTCCCGGATGCACCATTTACTCCCCACCTCGTAAACTTAGCAATTTACAAAAAAGATTACTGCATCCGTAGCTCAGCTGGATAGAGTACTCGGCTACGAACCGAGCGGTCGGAGGTTCGAATCCTCCCGGATGCACCATTCTTTCTTTTTAAAAGTATTTTCTTTTTCTCAAGCTCAACAAAACTGTTTTCCTGTTTTCCTGTTTTCCTGTTTTCCTGTTTTCCTGTTTTCCTGTTTTCCTGTTTTCCTTTGCCGGCCTTTTATTCTGTGCCTGTCAGTTGTCTTTCTATTTGAGTGGTCACAAGCCATAACTTTGTGATTTCTAGGTTTTGATCTTGGGGTGAGTTGGGCCGGATAGAGATAGCGATGTTTATCTGATAGGGTGAGGGCTAGATAGCCATCCTTGGCTGGTTAATGCTATTTGATGTAGTTTTCTACTTGTTGGAAGAACTCGCTAGCAGAATGGCTTTGTCTGAGAGGTTTCAGGTTTTGCTCAATAACAGGGAAATGTTTTCTTAAGCTGCCGCACCATTGTTTTAGTCTGCCGAGCTTAGGGACTTCATCATAATGGCCATCTAGTAACTTGTAGTAGCTTTCGAACAGTTCAGGTAGTTGTTGGCTATAGTCTATAGGAACAAGGCCTGAGAGTGCTTGTCTGATTTCTTGGAAAACAAAAGGGTTTTCTAATACCCCTCTGCCTATCATAAATTCATCACAGCCAGTGATAGCCTGACAGGCAAGTAAAGACTTGATGCACTTGATGTCTCCGTTGGCAACAAGATGCATGTTTGTTCTCGATTTGATTTGGCCTATTTTTTCCCAGCGAGCAGGCGGCTTGTAGCCATCCTTCTTAGTGCGCCCATGTATTACAAGTTTGGTAGCACCTGCTTTTTCTATGGCATCTACGTTTTCAAAAAGTAGGCTTTCATCTTCAAAACCTAATCTGATTTTTGCTGAAAGAGGGATGTGTTCGGGAAGTGCTGTTCTGATTGCGCTGACAATCTCATATAGATTATCGGGGCTTTGTAATAAGAAGGAGCCTCCGCCGTGACCGTTTACTCTTTTTGCAGGACAGCCAAAGTTGATATCTATATGTGTTGCACCTGATTGAATGGCATTAAGTGCGCTTGAAGCCATAGTTTCAGGGTTGCTACCAAGCAGTTGGGTGTGTACTGGGTGGTCATAGGCCGTATGGGCTTGATGGATGTTTTCCGGCACCATTCTGGTGAATGTGTGTGCTGGTACTGGATATTGAGTTACCCGCACAAATTCAGATACAAAGTAGTCCATTCCGCCGATTTTAGACAAAAGTTGGCGCATGGTATGTTCCATAATGCCTTCCATTGGTGCTACTGCTAGTCGAGGCTGGGTGTTTTTTGAGCTGTTTTGGGGCGGAATTGGGGTATTGAGTCGTGTGTGTATCACAAATAACCAAACTGTTATGCAAAAAAAATATGAAACTGTTCTGGTTTGTGGTAAAAATGAACACAACCAAATACAAGTAGTCTGCTGCTGGTGTGAATATGATCACATAAGTGGACTTCAAGCAAGATGATTAACCTTTAGCCAGGGGGATAAAATGAACACATTAGTTGAAGACGGTTTAGGATTGATGATTTTAGGAATGGGATTTGTATTCACATTTCTAGTGATTCTGATTGTTGCGACTACTTATATGTCGTCTTTGTTAAATAAGTATTTTCCTGAAGCTGAGCCTGAGGTTCAAGCTAAGAAATTTGCAGCTCCTACGCCAGCACCTGCTGGTACTGTTGATGCGACATTGACTGCAGTCATAACTGCGGCAATTCATCAGCACAGAGCTAAATCACAATAATATAATTCTAACTTAACTATCTACACCATTTTTAGAGGCTGAAATTATGACAACAAGCAAGCAACCTCTTGGCATTACTGATGTTGTGCTTCGCGATGCTCATCAATCTTTATTTGCAACACGTCTACGTATCGATGATATGTTACCGATTGCAGAAAAGTTGGATCAAGTAGGTTATTGGTCGCTTGAATCTTGGGGCGGCGCTACGTTCGACTCCTGCATTCGTTTCATTGGCGAAGATCCATGGGATCGTATTCGTGAATTGAAAAAAGCCATGCCAAATACACCACAGCAAATGTTGCTACGTGGTCAAAACTTGTTGGGCTATCGCCACTACGCAGATGACGTAGTTAATAAATTTGTTGAGCGTGCAGCTACAAATGGCGTAGATGTGTTCCGTATCTTTGATGCCATGAACGATCCACGTAACCTAGAAACTGCAATTAAAGCAGTTAAAGGTATGGGAAAACATGCGCAGGGTACTATCTCTTATACAAAGAGTCGTGTTCATACTACTCAGAACTGGGTTGATTATGCGAAACAACTAGAAGACATGGGTGCTGAATCTATCGCGATCAAAGATATGTCAGGTATCTTGACGCCTTATGATGCATTTGAATTGGTGTCACTGCTGAAAGCGCAAACAGATTTAGAAGTTCAGCTGCATGCACATGCTACTTCTGGTTTGTCAGATATGACAATCCTTAAATCTATAGAAGCTGGCATCGACCGTGTTGATACAGCAATCTCTTCTATGTCGATGACTTATGGGCATAGTGCGACTGAGTCAGTTGTTGCTGCGCTTCAAGGTACTGATCGTGATACAGGTTTAGACCTTGGCTTACTTGAAGAAATTGCAGCTTACTTCCGTGATGTTCGTAAGAAGTACGCTAAGTTTGAGGGTTCTCTACGTGGTACAGACTCTCGTATCCTAATTGCTCAAGTTCCTGGTGGCATGTTAACTAACATGGAGTCACAGCTTAAAGAGCAGGGTGCTGCAGACAAGTTTGATGATGTACTGGCTGAAATTCCGCGTGTACGTGAAGATCTTGGATTGATTCCTCTTGTAACGCCAACATCACAAATTGTAGGTACTCAAGCAGTACTGAATGTTTTAACTGGGGAGCGTTATAAATCAATTTCGAAAGAAACTGCAGGTATTCTTAAAGGTGAATATGGTGCAGCTCCTTCTGAGTTTAATGCTGAGCTACAAACTCGAGTATTGGATGGTGCTGAAGCAATTACTTGTCGTCCAGCTGATTTGCTTGAAGCTGAAATGGATAAGTTAACAACAGAACTTGAAGATATTGCAAAAGAGAAGGGCTTGAAGCTTTCTGGTGAGCAAATTGATGATGTTCTAACTTATGCTCTATTCCCTCAAATTGGTCTGAAGTTTATTGAAAATCGTGATAATCCAGATGCATTTGAGCCAGTTCCTGGTACTGAGCCTGAGGTTACATCTGCACCATCTGCTACTCCTGGTGAGGCAAGTGTTTACACTGTAAGTGTTGGTGGTCAGGAATATGTTGTTCAAGTTGCCGATGGTGGTGATGTGACAAATATTCAGCCAACAGGTGCTGCACCAACTGCGGCTGCTCCAGTAGCTGCTGCCCCAGCTGCTTCAGGTGAACCTGTTCCCGCACCACTTGCGGGTAATATCTTTAAAATCCTAGTATCTCCAGGTCAACAGGTTGAGGAAGGTGAAACTATCTTCATCCTAGAGGCAATGAAAATGGAGACTGAAGTCTCTGCACCTAAGAGCGGTGTTATTGGGAATATCCAAGTTAAAGAAGGTGACTCTGTTCAAGTGGGTCAAACCTTAGTTACTCTGTAGAGGTTTCGTTAGAATGGAAAGTAAATTACTCAACCTGTATCACGATACAGGTATCTACCAGCTTGAATTTGGTCAAGCGGTTATGATGGCGGTGGGACTTTTGTTGGTATACCTCGCCATAAAGAAAGGTTTTGAACCTTTGCTTTTATTGCCAATTGGTATCGGAGCCATTCTTGTTAACATTCCTGGTGCCGGCTTTATGTCAGCGCCAGTGTATGATGCAGCAGGGCATTTGGTTACTCCAGGTGGTCTACAATACTACATTTATCATGGTGGTATTGAGACAGGTTTGTTCCCCTTGCTCATCTTTATGGGTGTTGGTGCCATGACTGATTTCGGTCCTATGCTGGCTAACCCAAAAACACTTCTTTTAGGGGCGGCGGCACAATTTGGTATCTTTGCAACGGTAATTGGTGCAGTAATGCTTGGTGCATTTGGTATCATGGACTTTACTCTCGCTGATGCCGCAGCTATCGGGATTATCGGTGGAGCAGATGGCCCTACAGCTATCTTTGTTGCTAGTCGATTGGCACCTGATTTATTAGGAGCTATTGCCGTAGCGGCATACTCATATATGGCATTGGTGCCTCTGATTCAGCCACCTATAATGAGAGCGCTTACTACTCAAGAAGAACGTGCGATCAAAATGGTTCAGCTACGTCATGTTACTAAAACTGAAAAGATTGTCTTCCCAATTGTAGTGACAGTTTTGGCTGCGGCGTTCTTACCATCAGCGGCACCACTATTAGGCATGTTCTGCTTTGGTAACCTAATGAAAGAGTCTGGTGTTGTTGATCGTCTGAGTGACACAGCACAAAATGCTTTGATTAACGTAGTAACTATTATGTTAGGTTTAGGTGTTGGTTCTAAGTTAAGTGCTGAAGACTTTTTAAATGTTGAAACTTTAGGGATCCTGTCTCTTGGTTTGGTTGCCTTCTCTATCGGTACTGCAACAGGTGTGTTGATGGCTAAAGCATTGAACAAGTTCTCTGCGCACGATATAAACCCATTGATTGGTGCAGCAGGGGTATCCGCTGTTCCAATGGCTGCTCGTGTTGCGAACAAAGTTGGTCTGGAAGCGAATAAGCAAAACTTCCTGCTTATGCACGCCATGGGGCCAAACGTAGCGGGTGTAATCGGATCTGCAGTAGCAGCGGGTGTTATGCTTAGTTATGTAGGTGGTTAATTATTTGGTTGCTGAGTTTTCTTAGCTAGCCTGCCTTTATAGCAGGCTTTTACGGCCAATTTAAAAAAGGGAGCTCAGGCTCCCTTTTTTTATGGGCGAATTCCATTGGGTTGATACTTTGTTTGTTTGCTTGAGTTTGATTGGGGTGGTAGCTTGTTTAAGACTTTGCTGTTTAGCTTAATAAATGTACATAAAGGCTAGCTTTGCTGGCTAAATTGTTTGATAAGTAATCAAACGTATGGCTTGTGGCTATTTATTTGAATTAATTCAGAAAAATAGTAAAAAGCGCTTGCCATAAAATCTGAGATGTATATTATACGCATCCACTGACACGGGGTAGCAAACAAGACTACACCGACAGCTTACCAAGTAAGCAACTACAAACAAAACATTGTTTAGTAAGTCAGACGCTCTTTAAAATAGTTAATCAGATAATTTGTGTGGGCACTCGCTAGAGACTTCAGCAAGTTGTTCGAGTTGTTAATTGTTTATTCAATTGATGTTCGAATGACTACAAAAAAATTGA